>NZ_APVL01000016.1 GCF_000565285.1 Cytobacillus firmus DS1
TAAACGTTGACGTTTTGTTCGTTCAGTTTTCAAAGATCAATCAGTAAGTTTGGAGCGGGTGAAGGGAATCGAACCCTCATCATCAGCTTGGAAGGCTGAGGTTTTACCACTAAACTACACCCGCATATAGAATTGTTATTTCCCGAATGGTCGGGAAGACAGGATTCGAACCTGCGACCCCTTGGTCCCAAACCAAGTGCTCTACCAAGCTGAGCTACTCCCCGTATAATGGCGCGCCCGAGAGGAGTCGAACCCCTAACCTTTTGATCCGTAGTCAAACGCTCTATCCAATTGAGCTACGGGCGCATCTATTAAAGCAACTCTTATATTATAACGATCTTAAATTCAAATGTCAATAACTTTTTTGGTGCGGCCGAGAGGACTTGAACCTCCACGGGGTTGCCCCCACTAGGCCCTCAACCTAGCGCGTCTGCCATTCCGCCACGACCGCTTAATAAAGCGACAAGCAACATCGTATCAAAACGAAATGCTTAATTCAATGGTAATTAATGGTGCGGGTGAAGGGAGTCGAACCCCCACGCCTTGCGGCGCCAGATCCTAAGTCTGGTGCGTCTGCCAATTCCGCCACACCCGCAATATGAAAATTAAAATGGTGAGCCATGAAGGACTCGAACCTTCGACCCTCTGATTAAAAGTCAGATGCTCTACCGACTGAGCTAATGGCTCATAATAATGATGTTCCTAAAATTCAATACTGCTGAGTCAGATGTTCCAAAGCACTTTGTGCTTTGTCACAGATTTCTATTCGGGTGAAGAAATTCACTGAAGCTGCAATCTGCTCTACCGACTGAGCTAATGGCTCATTAAAAATGGCTGGGCTAGCAGGATTCGAACCTGCGAGTGACGGAGTCAAAGTCCGGTGCCTTACCGCTTGGCTATAGCCCAATAATAAAATGGCGGTCCCGACGGGAATCGAACCCGCGATCTCCTGCGTGACAGGCAGGCATGTTAACCGCTACACCACGGGACCATCCACAAAAACCGTCGGAAATAAAAAAAGTGACCCGTACGGGATTCGAACCCGTGTTACCGCCGTGAAAGGGCGGTGTCTTAACCGCTTGACCAACGGGCCATTGTTAGAATTTTCTGGCGGAGAAGGAGGGATTTGAACCCTCGCGCCGCTTACGCGACCTACACCCTTAGCAGGGGCGCCTCTTCAGCCACTTGAGTACTTCCCCAAATATGGCTCCGCAGGCAGGATTCGAACCTGCGACCGTTCGGTTAACAGCCGAATGCTCTACCACTGAGCTACTGCGGAATAAAAATAAACTAGATCAATAAAACAGTTAACATCTTATCGACTCTTCATATTATAAGGACGCGGACTATAAAAGTCAAGCATCTTTTTAGAAGAATTTATTATCCGTTTGTCCTGTATTGACCTGCGACAATTAATAAATATAATGCGTACTTAATCTAATGTCAATTCTTTTTTGAACACTAATTTCCCTTTACATTTACCGCAGACAAATTTCTTCGTATCTACTTTTCTTTTTCTCTGAAAAATTTGGCCGCATTCTTTGCAAACATAAACAAGAATCTTAACGGATTTATTTGTTTTAGGGCGATCAGGCAAAGCTGAACAAAATCGGGGTGCTCCCACTTTCTTCATTAGCAGTCTGAAATCCTGATCACGATGTTTATATCCTTTTCCCTCTAAGTGCAAATGATAATGACAGAGCTCATGCTTAATAATTCCCACTAATTCCTCATGCCCAAGCTGCTCATAATACTTTTTGTTTATTTCAACATGATGGGAATTCAGCATATATCTTCCGCCAGTGGATTTTAGGCGTGAATTAAAATATGCTTTGTGGCAAAAGGGCTTGCCGAAGCTTTCTAATGATATCTTTTCAACAAGTTTCTGAAGCTCCTGGTCATTCATCGCAATTTTTTTCCTCTCTTATCGTAAACCTGACAACCTATTATAGCATACATTATATATACCTTTTACAGCTCTGAACTCCTTGCAGAACGAGGGAGCCATTAGCAGATTCCAATTAACGGGAGGTAAATCGTATGCCTGTATGGTTTCAAAATCAAATCCAGCGTGCTTTTTATGAAAAAGACCGCTATCAGATCAAACTGCTGAATCAGTGCTGGTTTTTCTATAGAAAAAAACACTGCTCATAAAAAATCGGTGAGACGAAGGTCAATTCAGCTAAACCCGGCCGCACCATCCTGGACATATGCCGAAATGCCCTTAGTCCAGCGAAACTCATTCATTTCATCCATCATAAGCATAAGCCAAATCACGCTAGAAATAGTGATTTCCGGTGTGATTTGACTTATGACTCGAAATGAACTGTGAAGCTATTAATTTCTATTAATTAGAATGTCCCAGCATTGTTAAGGCGACTCTTCCCTTGTGTTTATCTACAGAGTCAACCCAGACTGTTACCACATCACCTACGGAAACGACGTCCAGCGGGTGTTTGACAAATTGACGGCTGAGTTTGGAAATATGAACAAGGCCATCCTGTTTGACTCCAATATCGACAAAGGCGCCAAAATCCACAACATTCCGCACTGTCCCTTGCAGTTCCATTCCTTCCTGCAGGTCCTCAAGCTTTAGAACTTCTTTTTTCAAAAGAGGCTTCGGCAGCTCATCACGCGGATCCCTTTCCGGTCTCATTAATGCGTCTATGATATCTTTCAGTGTCAGCTCTCCAATTTCAAGCTCCCGGGCTGTTCGGCTGATATCTATGCCTTTGAGCGCTTCTCTTAGCGATGGTGAACCAAGGTCATTTGATTTAAAGCCGAGATTAGCCAGCAATTTATTTACTTCTGCATATGTTTCCGGATGAATTCCCGTCCGGTCCAGAGGCTCTTTTCCATCGATAATTCGCAGGAAGCCTATTGCCTGTTCATAGGTTTTGGCACCAAGTCGGGGGATTTTTTTCAATTGCTTGCGGTCCGTGAACTTTCCTTCCTCATCCCGTTTTCTGATTATATTTATGGCAACTGTTTTTGACAGGCCTGCTACATGCTGCAGCAATGAAGATGATGCTGTATTTACATTGACACCCACCTGGTTTACCGCTGTCTCTACAACAAAAGAAAGGGATTCGGACAGCTTTTTCTGGGATACGTCATGCTGATATTGACCAACCCCAACTGACTTCGGATCAATCTTAACCAATTCTGCAAGAGGATCCTGGAGGCGTCGGGCGATTGATACGGCACTTCTTTCTTCCACTTGATAATCAGGAAATTCTTCTCTGGCAAGATCCGAGGCAGAGTAAACGCTCGCTCCCGCTTCATTGACTATCAGGTAGAATATCTCCTCTTTCATGTCCTTTAATATATCTGCGATGAACTGTTCGGTTTCCCTTGAAGCGGTACCATTACCGATAGCAACCATTTTTACTTTATAGGTTTTGAGAATTTGAATTACTTTCTCTCGAGCCTGATTCGTTTTAGAAACAGGCGGATGCGGATATATGACTCCGATATCAAGTACTTTTCCAGTTTCATCTACGACAGCCAACTTGCACCCTGTTCTGTAGGCAGGGTCTACCCCAAGTACGATTTTTCCTTTTAACGGAGGCTGAAGCAGCAGTTTTCTGAGGTTTTCAGAAAAAATCATTATTGCCTGTTCTTCTGCTTTTTCAGTCAACTCATTGCGTATTTCACGTTCAATCGATGGCATGATCAGACGCTTGTAGCCATCATCAATGGCTTCCTTTACAATGGTGCCTGCAGGAGAACGCTCATCCTTTACCCACTTTTTATATAAGTACTTTAAAATGAATTCGGTATTTGGCTTAATGCTAATCTTTAATACTTCCTCTTTTTCACCGCGGTTTAATGCAAGTGTGCGGTGTGGAACAATCTTGCTCACTGGTTCCTCATACTCGTAATACATTTCATAAACGCCTTTTTCGTCATTCTCTTTATTTCTCACAGAGGACTCAATGGTCCCCTTTTTGGCTGTTTCCATTCGGATCCATTTTCTGCTCTCCGCTTCATCTGATACCCATTCTGCGATAATATCTTTTGCTCCAGTGATTGCTTCTTCCGGTGTGGTTACTTCCTTTTCATCAGATAAGAATTCTTTGGCTTTTGCAGCAGGGGTTTCATTTAGCGAAAAGGTAAGAATCCACTCAGCAAAGGGTTCCAGCCCCTTTTCTTTTGCGGCAGTTGCTTTTGTGCGGCGTTTTTGCTTATATGGCCGGTATAAGTCTTCTACTTCCTGCAGCTTCACTGCTTTGTTTATTTTGACTTCTAGCTCTTCGGTCAATTTGCCTTGTTCTTCTATTAAGCGGACTACCTCTTCTTTACGCTGATTTAGGTTTTGTATGTATTGCCAGCGCTCCATGATATCACGGATTTGAACTTCATCCAGTGCTCCTGTCTGTTCCTTTCTGTATCGGGCAATAAACGGGACTGTATTTCCCTCTTCCAGTAAGCTGATTGTATTTTTTACTTGTTGGATGCTTATTGATAGTTCCCCAGCGATTAGGTTTAGTATTTGATCTTGTTTATCCAATGTTTTTTCCAAGTTCATTCCTCCAACATAGAGTCTCAATATTCATTTTATCAAAAGAACAAACAAAAAGCTTACCCTGTCTAGAGTAAGCTTCCAAGTATGAAAGTAGCATCATCTGAAGTAGATGGATACTGCTTCTTTATATCTTCCGAGATAAGATCAATAGGGAGAAATGCTTTCAGCAAAGATTTAACCCCATGGATATTAAAGCCATCCGAGTATATCAAAAATTTAGACTCCGCTTCATACGTAAACCGCTGGGTATGAAACACCTGCGGCCTTCCTGACAGATATCCTGTTACAGGCAGGGGATAAGTGAGTTTTCCTGCAGATGAATAAAGGAAAAATCGAATATTCCCTACACAGCTGTATACAAATTCCCTGGAAGCAAAATGCACTTTAAACAGCGCGACTGCCGCTCCTCTTTTTTGCAAAAGAATTTCGTTGCAGAGCTTCATAAGCGTATCTACATCTTTTTCATGATGCTGCTCTACAACGGAAACAACAGCAGAAGAAGCTTCATACGCATATTCCCCGCTACCAAGGCCATCTGCCAGTACACATACAAAATATTCATCCGTTGCGGTAAAATAATATCCATCTCCGCAGAAAGACTTGCCTTCTTTAGCTGTCTGGTGTGCAATCACTTCGATGTTATCTCTAACCAATTTGGTCATGAAAGGCACTCCGAGTTATTTGTTTCCGAGTGGATCGCTTCCTGAAGCTTTTTGATTGCACGGCGCTGAAGTCGTGAGACATGCATTTGGGAAATCCCCAGTTTATCTCCAGCTTCCTTTTGGCTCATATTCTCAAGATATGTGTATTGTATAATTAATTTCTCTCTCTCAGACAGGACATGCAGGACTTTTTCAAGCACCAGCATTTGATTTACTTTTTCAAAGCCCTCATCCACATTTCCGACGATATCCAAAAGGGTGACCGTTCCGCCATCAGAATCAGCTTCGATAGAATGGTCAACAGAAAGAGCCTGATAGCTTTTCCCCATTTCCATCGCTTCCAGCACTTCTTCTTCTGAAACACCAAGCGCATCAGCTATTTCGTCTACTCTTGGCGACCTATGAAGCTCTGTTGTAAGCTCTTCAACGGTAGCTTTAATTTTCGGGCCCAATTCCTTTATGCGGCGCGGAACATGAACGCTCCAGGTCTTATCCCTTAAGAAGCGCTTAATTTCCCCAATAATGGTAGGAACAGCAAAGGCCTCAAATGTTTTGCCGAAAGACTCATCATAGCGGCGGATGGCACCCAATAAGCCGATAATGCCTACCTGGACAATATCCTCATGATAGGATCTCCCTTTTGAGTACTTGCGGGCAATAGCTTCAACTAAATTCTGATATTGAAGAACCAGGGTATTTTGAGCATCTTCGTCCTGGTGAAGCTGGTAGGCTTTGATTAAAGCATTTGTTTCTTCTTTGGATTTTTGGTTAGGTTGAGATTGTTTTTGCATCCCTCTCCACCTGCTCCCCTTCTAGGTATTTGGTCATAAAGACCGTAACACCCTCTTTGTGATGAATTCTTACTTCATCCATCAATGTTTCAATCAGGTATAGACCCAAGCCTCCTTCACGCAGAAATTCCACAGAATCCGTCTGGTCATATGGCCCAATGCCTTGTCTGGCAGATTGGAAATCAAAGCTTTTTCCGCTGTCAGCGACCATTACCTCAAGCCGATCAGAGTATAAACCGAACCCGATGACCACTTCCCCTTGCTCATTCTGTTTGTATGCGTGTTGAACTGCATTGGTGCAAGCTTCACTTGTAGCGATCTTAAGGTCTTCAATTTCTTCATATGCAAATCCCATTCTGCTGGCAATCCCTGATAATGTCAGGCGGATTACCCCAACAAATTCCGGCTTGGCCGGAATTTTCACCTCTATATAATCAAATGGCTCGTTCATTGTACTCCACCTTCAATCCCGCTGTTAATATCGATAATATCCGCCAGGCCTGTAATTTCGAAAAGTCTCTTTAAACGGTCCGACAAGCCAACAATCTGGAATTTGCCGTTATTGGCACGGACATTTTTAAATACACCAACAAATACGCCTAAGCCGGTACTATCCATATAAGAGACTTCAGATAGGTTGACCACCATTTCTACGCCTTCCTTTTCTGTTAAAGGAAAAAGCTCTTCACGGAGTTTAGGTGCCGTATACGCATCAATTTCTCCGCTTATCATTGCTTCAATCAGCATATCATTTTCTTTTACATCTATAGTAATATTCATAACTGACCCACCTCTTTACATGTCAACTGCTTTTTACTAGTTACCCGCTTTTAAAACCCATTAAACATTTCTTTTTAAAATAATTAAGGTAAAATCATCCCGCAATTGAAAATGCTGAAGTTTTTCAAGTTCTTTGTATACACTATTAACTATTTCCTGTGCATTTAAATGAATATATTTCTTAATTAATTCCAGCAATGATTCCTTTTCTATAAACCCTTCTTCTGTACGGCATTCAGTAACCCCATCTGACATTAATATAATCATATCCCCGGGATTTACTCCTTTTTCGTACTGACGGTATTTAGTTTTTTTATCAATACCGAGAAGCAGTCCTTTCGCAGTCAGCTCGGTAAATTGCTCAGTCCCGGCATTATAGAACAGTCCCGGCTCATGTCCTGCAGAACCATATGAAAACATATGGCTGTTTGTATCATATATTCCATAAAACATGGTAATGAACATCGTTAAATCTACATTCTGTTCTACTACCCGATTAAGATTTTCAAGGACCGTTTTAGGGTCATTACGGTTTTCAGGCACACTGTCCATAGCATATTTAATCATGGACATACAAAGGGCTGCCGGAAGCCCTTTGCCGATTACATCAGCAATGGCGATGCTGATTGTACTGTTTTCATCCTGAACAAAGTGGAAATAATCACCGTTCATATGCTTGGCAGGTACACTGATTGCGCCGATATCCAGTCCTTCAACAGAAGGAACCTGCGTCCCCAGCAAGGTTTGCTGAACGTTCGCAGCTATCTCCATTTCTGTCCTGAGTTCCTGTTGAATATGTTTTAAGCTCTGATGTTCTCTATAGGCAAAACCATAGCCTATCATGACTTCCAGAAGGATATCAAAAGAATGGTGAACATACTCAGGCAAGTCCGGATAAAGTTCACCCATCAGACTTTTATGAACGCTGATAATCTCTTCAGGTGAGATTTTGTGCTCGATCGACTTCCTGCTGAACTTTTGGCCCTGATACAAGGCCTGTTCAGATTGTTCCTTAATATAATTCTCAAGAATATCCCGATACTTTGATTCCATCATTTCTCGGAAATCCATAACGCTTCCCCCTAACGAAGCCACTTAGTTGCTTTTATATCTGTTCCGGTCCCGGGATTGGAGTCAATTAAGAACTCATCCATTAACCGCTTCACACCTGGCAGGCCGGCTCCTAATCCCCCTGATGTCGAGTATCCATCTTCCATTACTTGGCGTAAATCATTGATTCCAGGGCCGCTGTCTACCGCAACTATACGCAATCCCGCTTTTCCGCCGTCGTATATTTTCTCAATACAGATTTGACCTTGTCCGGCGTATAAGTAAATATTCCGGGCAAGCTCACTAATGGCTGTAGTGATTCTAGCCTGGTCAACTGTACCAAAACCAAGCTCTTTAGCAACATTCCGCCCAAGCTGGCGGGCTGCAACGATGTCCCATTCGTTTATGATTTTAACGCAGGATTGGTTTTCCATACAGTTACTCCCCCAATTCCTGTTGTAATTTCTCCAAACCTTTTTCTAGATCTAATGCAGTAAGGACATCATCTAACCCAATACCTAACTCAATAAGCGTAATTGCTACGGCAGGCTGTATCCCGGTTATGACTACTTTTGCACCCATCAGTTTGGACATATTTATTACGTCGCCTAGAACTTTAGCGATGAATGAATCAATAAAGTCAATGGATGTTAAATCGATCACGACTCCATTTGCACTCGTCTCATGGATTTTATGGAGCAGATCCTCCTGAAACTGCAGAGCAGTCTGATCATCCAATTCCCACTGGATGGAGACTAACAGGCAATCGTTCAGCTTTAAAATTGGGATTCTCACTCTCATTCCGCTCCCTCCACATTCACAATTTTGCGGCTGGTTAACTCAAGAGCCGCTTCTACTCCCTTTTTCAAGGTGTTTTTTGTGGTAAACTGATTTAAATCAATTCCCAGGTTTACAATGGTCTGGGCAATCTCCGGGCGTATGCCTACGAGCATGCATTTCGCACCGACAAGTCTTACAGCATCTGCTGCCTGTATGATATGATGGGCTACCATCGTATCGACAACCGGCACACCCGTTATATCTATAAGGACCACTTCTGAACGGTGTTTAACTACTCCAGTTAAGAGGTTCTCCATAATCTGCTTCGCACGCTCAGTATCAATTGTACCTACAAGCGGCATAACCGTAATACCTTCGAATACAGGGATCAGCGGCGCAGATAGTTCCTGAAGGGCAATTTTTTGCAGGGACACAGTTCTTTCCCAAGTGGCCGAATACATATTTACCACTTCATTAACCATGGGAGTCATCCAGCCATCGAACTCGTAAATGACTTTCATCTGGTTTTCCTGGGTGACAATTCCGGCTTCCTGCATACCCTCGAACACAATCTTTCCGAATGTTTGAAGCCCTTTTGTCACAAAACTGAGCGGCCAGCCCAATCGCACAATTTTCTCAGAGAAATCACTCAATTTCGAAGTGAATTCCTCATTTGAACTTTTTATATTTGAAATAATCAGGTCAATGAATTCTCGGCTTGTCCCGATAAATACCTGATCAGAAACTACCTTTGTAACCCTTTCATCCGCATTTTCCTTGGTAGCCTTAAGCCAATGATTAAAAATAGAATCTTTATTATTTTGTATATAATTCAATATTGTCGAATTCATTAGTTCCTCCCTATTTTATTATATATCTATTATTAGCCTTCCAATTCCCCTTTATTGTAAAGAAGCAAAAAAATCTTCCTGTATTGTATATACCAATTAAATGATAACAATGAATGCCAGTCAAATGATACCTATATGCGTCTGCAATTAATATTTCCCATCTTTAGGCTAATTCGACAATTTCTTATGAAAACCCTTTTTCAAGTGCACTGGTTTCCCATCGAATAGGAGGTTACTCCCAGCCGGAAACGGGTATATTTACAAAACCAGACAATTTTATATATTAAACGACTTTCTTTTTTACCCTATTGAAAAGAAGCTAAACCTTTTTGGCTTAAAAAAATAAAAAACGCCCTTCAAAAGAGCGTTTGTTAAAATTCGATGAGGCCTAAGCTGATTTGCACGGCTTCATCCACTTTTTCCATCATTTCGTCATCGAGATGGGTTATTTTATCGGTTAGGCGTTGTTTATCAATTGTACGAATCTGTTCTAATAAGATGACCGAATCCCTTTCAAAACCATAACGCTTCGCATCAATTTCAACGTGAGTAGGCAGCTTTGCTTTTTGAATCTGAGCTGTGATTGCTGCAACAATTACTGTGGGACTAAACCGATTCCCGATGTCGTTTTGGATGACAAGCACTGGACGGACGCCGCCTTGTTCTGAACCAACAACAGGGGATAGGTCTGCAAAATAAACGTCACCACGTTTGACAATCAAGGGATTATCCTCCGCTAACTAGACGTTCAACTGTGTGTTCTGCCTCATATTCCGCTTGAAATGCTTCAGATGCAATCGTCAAATTTATTTTCGCCATCTCCATGTAGCCTCGCCTCATGGACTCGCGAATTTGTCTCTTTTTGCGTTCGCGCAAATACATTTTGGTTGCTTGATAAATGAATTCGCTCCGGTTAACGTTTTCCTGTTTAGCAAATCCGTCTAACTCGGTTAAAAGATGCTGCGGTAATTTTACCATTATCTCTGTTGTTGTGCTGGACTCAGACACAAACATACACCTCCACCATCACTACACACCATTTTTATATCTACCATTTTCAATATTACCATTAATACAACCCAATGCAAAGGGGATTCTTTAATTCTTCTGTATTATCGTCCAAAAAAATAGTATTTTATGCATGATTCCAGAAAAGCGGAAGCGCCTTTAGCACGAGGGAACGCTGACTAAGAACGCCACGTCCTGTGGCAGCGTCTGCATGACCCGCATCCTCCCAAAAGCTTGCTGACGAAGCCTTCCTTGTCCTGCGGGCCTCAAGCACAAGACGAGCCCTGCAAGCTTGTGACCTCGAGTGGGCAGGCGCTGGAGCTAGACAGTAAACTAACTTCAGAAATTTTCATTTTTATCTTTTCAAAAAGCCGCCGCGCTTATACCATCCCTTTCTCCGAGCGGAAGCGCTGCAGAACAGCAATTAATTTTTTTGATTATAGCAGATAGTTAATTCCCCCGATAATTTCACCATCTCTTTTATATATGCGGGGAACCCGGGAAGATACCATGCAGGTAACTTCATAGTTGATGGTTTCAAGCTTTTCAGCGATTTCGTCAACCGAAATCTTTTCTTTTCCCTGCTCGCCGATCAGGGTTATCTTTGTTCCGACAGGCATTTCATGAGGTATCTTAATCATGCATTGATCCATGCATATTCTCCCAATAATTGGTACCCTCAATCCTTCAGCAAGTACCTCCTGTCCCTGAAGCTTCCGGATCCAGCCATCCGCATAGCCAATTGGCAATGTCGCAATCCATTCTTCTTCTTGTGCTTCATAAGTCGCACCATAACTGACTTTCTCGCCTTTATGAAGCTTTTTCACATGGACAATAGCGGTATGGAGAGAAAAAGCTTCCTTTAGCTCGAATGGAAGTACAGGCTTTATTTCCAAGGATGGAGCCAGTCCATACATGCTGATCCCCATTCTGACAGCATGCAAATGCGCTTTTGGAAACCTCAGACCTGCCGCACTGTTGCTGGTGTGGACGTATTTAGGCAATACCTCAAGCCATCCGGTCATTTCTTCAAACCTGCTGAGCTGCGTTTCAAAATAAGTATTGTCCAACGAATCCGCTGTGGCGAAATGCGTAAATACTCCTTCAAGCTGAAAACGCTTGTCCTTTTTGATAACGCTCTCAATTCCCACAAGCTCATCCCGGCTGCGAATCCCCAGGCGGCCCATGCCGGTATCAAGCTTTAAATGAATATTCAGGGTTCCATCTTCTACATATTCAGTTGCTTTTGAGAGCCATTCCTGCTGAAAAACAGTGAGGGAGATATTATTTGCTGCGGCCTCGCCTGCATGCTCCGGACGGCTCGCTCCCATTACTAAAATCGGCGCTTCAATTTTTTTCTTTCTCAATGCCATTGCTTCATCCAGAGTCGCAACCGCCAGAGAGGATGCGCCGGCTTCCAGCGCCGCCTTCGCTACAGCTGCATCTCCATGCCCATACCCATTTGCCTTTACAACCGCAATGATTTTTGTTCCTTCTTTTACATGTCTTTTCATTGACTCTACATTATATGAAATATGGTCCAGATTTATCTCTGCCCAAGTGTCCCGAAACATTTTTGTCTGTTCATTCATCGATGTGCTCACGTCCTTTAGCCATTGCTTTATACATGTCGATTATCAAACTCGGCAGATGGTTTGTCAAATGGATATTTTTTTAACCGGGGTTTACTTTAGCTGGGTCTGGGAGCCTGGGCTTTTTTCGGACTTGGACTGCTTAAATCCGGGATGCTGAGTCAGAGCACGGACTCTACTTCGGACTCAGAATACGTAAACCTGTAGCGCCTTGTCCGAACCTTGGCCTACTTCTGACTCAGGATGCCAAATCACTGGCTTTGAGTCCGAACTTCAACCTTCTTCTGACTCAGAATGCCTAAACCTCAAGTCCTGTGTCCGAACCTGTATCCTGCTTCGAACTCACAAAGCTTTTAACCCGCGGGATCCAGTGTTCAAACCCATCCATCTTTCCATCCCAAACACAAAAAAAACAGGCCCCTATAGGACCTGCTTTAGGCAGTGATTTATTTCACCATTTCTCCTTGTACGGAGCGGGCAATATCGGACATTTCCTCAGGTGATAAATCGTTGGATGCGATCATATAATCCACGCCCTGGTAGGTCCAGGAGATGGTATTGTCAGAAAGTGCACCAATGGTGAAGCCAAGGTCAACCGGCTCGCCTTTAACAGATGTAACGACGGATGATGTCGGCATGACAGCAGCCTTTTCCTGTACAAGCGTAAATGATTTTTCTCCATCATATGTTAATACAACACGCTTGCCGTCTTCTGTTTGCATTTCCTGTTCATCAACCAGCTTAACATCTGCCAAATCCATCTGCGGATATTTAACTGTGAATTCCTGATCCTCCACCTCTGCCATGACCGGTACTTCGAGCTGGGCACCTGTCATGTTCTTCTGCATGTCAAAGTCTTTCTTATCGAAGCTTGCATTGAACTTTACATTTGAAAATTCTACTGTTACAAGTGCATTTTTATCAGGATCCATAACCTTAACACTGACTGGGGATAAATCGGACTTCTTGAGCTTGATTTCCTGTACAGGAAGCATCTGATTATTTTGATAGCGTGTTTTGGTTTCAAACACATAATGATCTTTTGTAGCGGAGAACTTGGCTTCCTTATCCTCCATAATGTCCTTGACTAATGATTCATATAAATAAGCCTGGCTGCTGTTCTGCGGCCAATCACTCTGGAAGCGGAAGCTTTTGTTCAGCGCAGGAGTGAGGACAAATACACCGTCATTGTTTCGGAGAATCATCTGGCTTTGTTCCTTTTGGGCGTTTTTCAGGTTTACCCGGTAAAAATCCGGATCTTTATGCCACACTTCTATTTCATATGTCTGCGGGTCAGTTCCCATCTGCAGAGTCATTTTTGCCTCTGCCTTGTATCCCTTAACGTCTTCGAGCTTTTTATCAAGATCCTTTACAACATCCTCCTGTGTTTTAGATCCACAGGCAGACAATGCAAGAACAACCAAAAGCCCGGCAAGCAGCATGAACCACTTTTTCTTCATTCCTTCAGCCCCTTTGTCTCATTTCAGTGAGATTGGCCGGACTTCCGGCCTGTCTCTCCTATCGCATTATGAATATATGAGACAACCTTAAGGAATATGCTAGGAGGAATGACAAGCTTCTGAAAATCTTCCCGCGGCATAAAGCGGGGGGCTTACTGCCCCCGTTAGACTGCGATAAAGTCATTCTTTTTCTATAACCACCTGAGCCACAGCGTAATCCCTGCTATGGGAAATCGACAAGTGAACCCCATCTTTAAATGGCTTAGAAATAAAGGGCTTACCCTTTTCATCCTTTTCAATTTCAATATCCTGAAAGGAAAGTTCTTCGCCAATCCCGGTTCCCCACGCCTTTGAAAAGGCTTCTTTAGCTGCAAATCTTCCTGCAAGAAACTCTGCGCGTCTTTTTTCCGGCAATTGCTGATAGCCATTCAACTCTTTTGCCGTTAAAATCCGTTCAGGAAACCTCTCCTGCCTGGCAATAATTTTTCGTATCCGCTCCAGATCTGCAATATCAATCCCAATACCGGAAATCATCTCTCATCTTCCTTCTATTTATATTATTCGATGCATAAAGAATACAGTAGAAGAAGGAATATGTACACTTTATCCGCTGAATAAGTGTTATGGCATGCTGAAAACCCGCTTTTCAGGCTATGATGTAGATATACGTTCAAACTATTTAAGCACGGAGGAGAGCCATGTTTACGAGAACCGAAAGCTTAAAGGAATTTATCCGCTACTACCCTGTTGTTACGGCTATCATTTGTATCCATATTATCATCTATTTATTGACTGTCATTCCCCTTTTCCCAAATTCACTTATTTTTGAGAAGCTGGCTGGTGTCAATTTATATATTGTGGAGGGTGAATACTGGCGGCTGCTGAGCCCGATCATCCTGCACAGCGGCTTTTCTCATGTTTTATTTAACAGCTTTTCACTCGTTCTATTCGGTCCTTTCCTGGAGAGGCTAATCGGGAAAACAAGATTCATTCTGCTTTATATTACCGCGGGGGCAGCCGCGAATATTGCTACCCTCATTCTTGAGCCATTAACGTATATACATGCGGGGGCAAGCGGTGCGATCTTTGGCCTGTTCGGCTACTTTGCGGCAATCCTGGTCTTTCGAAAAGAACTATTAACCAGGGAAAACTCACAAATCATCCTGACCATCACGATTATTGGGGTGATCATGACCTTCCTTCAGCCAAACATCAATGTGACGGCACATATATTCGGCCTGATTGCAGGCTTCCTGATTGGCGCAGCCTCCCTGGCAAAAGGCCGTACATCATCTTCATCCGGCATCATACGGCCAGGCGGACTTTCCGGCATCAGACCATCTTTAAAAGGAGTGCCTGCATCAAGGCTTGCTGTTTGGGGAGTCATCGTTATTTTAGCCATAGTGGGGTTTTTAGCCAGATAAGAAAAGCGAAAAGGCGCCTTCAGCTGGATAGTTAAACAAAAAAGCGCTCACGGGCGCTTTTCTTTTTGATTCAGTCCGGTATAAGAATACCATTTATAAATAGCATATACTTCTTTCCTGTCAAGATCCCTGACGGTTCCGCCTGTCCCGCCTGCCCCGGACATAGCCGCAGCTTCTATGGTAGCCAGACTGCTTTTTTTCTGAAAATAGCTTTCTTTCATGGAGAGGGACTGGATTCGATTTCTTCTCATAAAAACAGTTGTCCTCACTATTCCGCGATATCTGAGTGCTAGCTGCTGGGAGCTGATATCCCAGCCCGCATCCCTGTATTTGAGATACGACCATCCCAGCGCAAGGATCAGCAGAACCAATGAAAAATATCCCCATGGCCTGAAAAAGATGAGCGGCACAGCCACAACAGGCAGTATCCATAAAAAACCTCTCCATAAATAGCGGTTGAGCGCTCTTTTCGGAGCTTGAAAGAAGCCCGGCTGCAGTTCATACTGTGACAAGTGAGGCTTTAACAAACCGGCAATCCTTGTTTTTTTCACGATCGGCAGGATCATAAGGCGCGAGCTTTCATTGTCTTCAATGGAACCTCCCGCACTTTCAATATAGACAGTCGCCAGTCCAAATGGCTGCCTAAGCAGATTTTCCCTGATCTGAATAGCCTGTATGCGGTTCAGCGGGATCGTCATTTGCCGCTTTTCGAGCAAGCCTTTGGTGACAATCAATTCCTTCTCACTTTTTATTAATGTAAAACCTGCATATTTCAGCATGCTCCCAATAAGAGCAATCAGCCATGCCATTAGGAAAACAAAGAATAACAGTATACTCACAAAGATCATTCCATTGGCAATAAACCCTTCGAGCCCGTCAAACACTTTTTCATAGGGAATGATTTCTTCAAATTGAAATACAAAAGCAAAGACAGCTGAAATGACGACGCCTGCCCCCCCTGAAGTTGATGCCAGCAAGAACAATTCGCCAGGTGTAATTTTATAAATCACTTCCCGGATCTGCAATGCTGTTTCCGGTTCTGAAGGGTTATTTTTGGCAGCTGAAAATGCCTGCTGAATGAAATTTGCATCTTCCTTGGAAATAGCCGTCAATACCGCTTCTGCCTCACCCGCACCACTTGAGCCCGCTGTCTCCACCTTCATTTTCACAAGTCCAAAGGGCCTTTGCAGCAAGCCTTCCGATAAGTCGAGACTTTGGATTCTTTCAAGCGGAATATATCTTTTCTTCCTTACAAGAACACCATACTCGATTCGAAGCTCGCCTTCCTCCAGTCTATAGGTATATCTCCACCAGGTAAGGATCCCGATTATAAAGACCGCGATTATGACCCCTATAGACAGGACAAGCTGAACAATTTCCCCATTTCCTCCTCTGCTTCCAAAGACGACAAAAATAAGAAAAGGCACCAGGATTTCCTTTAGGTGTTTCAGGAAATTGACTGCCGCGGATATTGGGTGCAGCCGTTTCGGATTAGACATCATTTTCTGCAGCCCTTGCCAGCTGAGAAATAATAAAGCGCAGTTCCTCGGCTTCATCCACATCCAATGCCGGTATTTCATGAACGGTAGCTGCTGTCGAGATAGTGAGAGTAGCCAGGCGATATTTACGTAATATCGGCCCTTGCCTCGTATCCACATGCTGAACCCGAATCATGGGGACAAGCGTCCTTTTTATCACGAACAGTCCATTTTTAAGCTCTATTTCATTTTCCCGGACCTCATACCTCCATCTTTTCCACCTTAAAGATGGGAAAGTCATAATGACCAGGTAGGCATAGGCGGAAAAAAACATTAAAGAAGCCCCAACAACCCAAATAGGCCAATTAAACAGGATGGCAGCAGCAATAGCGCCTCCTGACAACACAAAAGGAAAAACAGAGTGGAGCGTGCCGGAGATTTTCCAGGCAAGCAGCCCCCTTGCCGGGATCCTTTTATGCGGCTCTGTAATCATGCAGTACCCCCCGCAATTCCATAAAATTAATAGCTGTTCAAAAACACCAAACCCTATCAGTGCTTTTAATCCGCTCTTTCACTTCTATTAGTATACATGACAGAAAAAAGAAGTGTCTCCCTTTTATGAAAAAAGTGGGGGTACTGGTTATATTTCAAAGCTGGATGAGTCAATAAAAGTCAGATTGGGGTTCATTTTCAAATCCTCAGCAAGCTTAAACAGGGCGCTGTCCTTCATTTTCGCTTCGATCATGCAATGAATCTCAGGCACAGACCCCTTAATATTCTGCAAAAACTCCATGAACATATCCGCATCAATATAATCTGCATGCGCTCTGAAGTCTTTGTCTGATTTGGGGCTGGAAATATGCATTTTCACAGGCAGTTCAGAATGGCCCCATGTCGCTGCGACCCTTTCCCATTGCCCTATCCAGTCATCATTCTTGAAATTGGCAAGGTGGTGGTGGTAATCAAATACAAGCGGAATCCCAAGCTTTTCACAAAGGTAAAGCGTATCATCAAGTGTAAAGGTGGTATCGTCATTCTCGAGAATAATCATCTGCTGGATTCCGGATGGCGTAAAGCCCCAATTATGGATAAATTGCTCGAGAGCTTTTTCTTTATCATCGTATCCTCCGCCTACATGCAGGACACAGCGGTGAGCCGGATTCAGACGCATGCCTTTCAGCAGGGCCTCATGCATTGCCAGCGTTTTGATGGACATATTCAATGTGTCAACTTTCGGTGTATTTAGGAGCACAAAATGGTCAGGATGAAAATCCACACGCATGGGATGTTCATCCAGAAAATCGCCGATGCCCGACAGAATTTCTTTGAGTGGACGCATATACTTCCAATCAGAAAGTTCCTCATGATTAGCAAGGGGAATCAGCCGTGAACTGAAGCGAAAAAAATGGATTTCATGGGCTGCATTGTGCTTTAGCAGCCTCAGACAATTCTCCAAATTTGAAACGGCAATCCGCTCCAGTCTTTCTATAGCAGCCTCCCGGTCTTTAAGACTTGAGAATTGTTTGAACGTCATCGTTTGCGATGGCGATGCGTTTTTCAGATTCATACTCATCGCGACATATCCAAGGCGTACAATCGTCATGTCGATCCCTCCCGTACAGCATTTCCCTTAGTATGTACGGCGGCCGCTGAGAAATTGCATGTGTGGACGGCTCTGCCTGCAGACAAACAAAAAAGGAGAGCAGAATTTCTGCTCTCCAAATTTCTTATCTATAGCTGCTGCTGTTTGAACGGTTGTTATTGTGGCTTGGGCGTTTTCCAGTGTGGCCTTGGCGGGATTTGTATGATCCTTTTTGGCCGCCCTGTCTGCCTCTTCCATTATATCCTCCGCGGCTGCGGTCATTTGGCTTTCTGTCGCGCTTAGATGGAAGCGGCTTTTCCTCTGTTAATTTAACAGGCGTAGTATCCGGTTCCTTTGTCAGCATCTTCAGCACTGCCTGAACAACTGTTGAAGCGTCCTTTTGTGCCAGAAGCTGATCCGCCGCTTCTTTATAGCTTCCAAGATTGTTTTCCTCAATGGTTTGCATGATTTTTTCCATTACCGCTTTTTGCTGGCCCTCAAGCGCCTCATCCAGTGTTGGAGCATCCATGCGTTCCATTTTTTTCTTGGTTGTACGTTCTACAACATGCAGATACGATTTTTCGCGCGGATTGATGAATGTCATCGCGACACCCGTTTTTCCAGCACGTCCCGTCCGGCCGATGCGATGAACATAGCTTTCAGGATCCTGAGGAATGTCAAAATTGTATACATGCGTTACGCCGGAGATATCCAATCCGCGCGCCGCAACATCTGTTGCCACAAGGACGTCAATGCTTCCCTCTTTGAACTTCCTGAGAACAGAAATCCGTTTAGCCTGGCTTAAGTCACCATGGATTCCTTCAGCCATGTATCCGCGAAGATTTAAGGCTTCAGCCAGTTCATCAACACGGCGCTTTGTACGTCCGAATACGATTGCCAATTCAGGTGATTGAATATCAAGAAGTCTTGTCAGCACATCAAATTTATTTTTTTCATGCACTTCAACATAGAATTGTTCAATAGATGAAACAGTCATTTCCTTAGCTTTTACTCGGACAATCTGAGGGTCCTTCATAAAGCGTTCTGCCATTCTGCGGATTGGCGCAGGCATTGTAGCAGAGAAAAGCAGTGTTTGGCGCTCTTCAGGAATTTGTGCAAGAATCGCTTCAATATCGTCAATGAATCCCATATTAAGCATTTCATCCGCTTCGTCAAGGATGGCTGTATGGACATGGTCCAAACGCAACGTTTTGCGGTTTATGTGGTCCAAAATACGTCCCGGTGTTCCAACGATAATATGCGGTTTGTTCTTTAAAGCGCGGATTTGGCGGTTAATATCCTGGCCGCCATAGATAGAAAGGACTTTCGTTCTTTTCCCGTAGCCGATTTTATATAGTTCTTCCGATACTTGAATTGCCAGCTCACGTGTTGGGGCAATAACAATTCCCTGAATGAAATCTTTCGTGTTGTCGATTTTATCGATCATCGGGATTCCGAATGCAGCCGTTTTTCCTGTTCCTGTCTGCGCCTGCCCGATCAGGTCTTTATTCTCCAAACTTAACGGAATGGTCTGGGTCTGAATAGGAGTCGCTTCTTCAAATCCCATTCGTTTCAGTGATTTCATTGTCTCCGGGCTGATGCCCAAGTCTTGAAACTTTGTCAATGTATTCATTCTCCTTCTAATCATAGAAAAATTTTGTCCCTGCAAACCTGCAGGCAGGAGTTCTCCTGAAAAATTGGCCTATGAGTCACTCTTCCGGACGATTATAAGAAATGTTATGGCACCCTGTAAGGAGCCTTTTTACCGGCAGTACCCGGCATCTAGATGCTGTAACTTCTCATTTTTATAAAAAGTGCGGTTATGTTTCGTTAAGAAGAGTCCCACTCACTATGAAACCCGCTTGAGGAAAGGATGAGGGTAAATTCTATCCAAGTTATTCACGGACAATCAGGTCTCTAAAGATGAGTTCTATCAACGAGAAAGCACTCATCTATTTATGGCCATACTGAAGTATGACATTCTCAGCAATACCTCTGTATTTAATGAAAAAAGACATTCTCCTGCTGGAGCATGTCCGGGTTCTCAAAAGAAGTTCCTGTTGGCACTTTGGTGTTTATATTACCATTTTCAAGTAAGCATTGCAAACTTGAAGGCTGGCTGAAAACCTTATTATTCCGGCCTTTTTTGAAGGAAACCAAGGATTTCCTGAAAGAGGCGTTCCCCTTCCCCGCAATGGCAGATAAGATGTTTCGAGTCCTTTATAAAAATTAATTTTTTGGCAGATGAACTTATATTATTATATAAATATCTGGCACTTCTTGGTGGCACAACACCATCACTTTCGCCTTGCGCAATTAATGTCGGCACAGTGATCTGATTTAAAATAGGTTTGATAGAGGCCACAAGCCTGCGGAATTGAAGAGTTGCCGTAATTGGTGTCGCACTTATTTTCCGCTTATATCTGACGAACATCTCATTGTCAGCCAGGTTCCCTTTAAAGGCATCCCTTGCCATCTCTTTGATATCGAAGAAAAGCTGTTTTGGATTTACGTAATAAGCAGCAGCACTAAGCAGAACAAGCTTATCCACAGGGTAATGCACTGTTAAGTAGCTGGCGATCAGGCCGCCCATCGAAAAACCGACTACATACACTTTCTCACAGCGGCTTATCAGCCTTTTCAGTTCTTCCTCTGCATGCTCAATCCATTTGTTATAGGCAATCCCTTTCAGCTTCAATTCATCGCCATGACCCGGCAATGTCGGCACGGAAACCTCCCAGTCTGTATGCTCTTTTAAATACTCTGCCAAAGGTTCTACTTCAAATGGAGCTCCTGTAAAACCATGTATGCACATGCAGCCAATCATCCTCGAGTCACCGCCATTTTTTATAATTTAAGTCAATTCTATTTTACACTTTTTCCTTTTTGCCATACTAATCAAACCTGTTGGAAGATAAAAATTACAACGAAGGAACTATTTAAAGTGAAACTTCAATCAGTGGGGTCTTTCTTTTCCCCACTGATTGTTAGTTGAGGCCCACAGGAAGTGGGTCACAAAGACGTTGCCACAGGATGTGGAGTTTTTAGTCTTTGTTCTCCCTTTTCGGGCTATTCGGACAGTTGTCCCCCCACTTATCCTCCTTTGATTCCTCTGAGTCTTGAAGTGGGGGTCCTCCTGCCCGGTAGACTGCGATAAGAATAACTTAAACCCCTGTTTCACGTGAAACAGGGGTTTATTTCCTATAATAACAGATATATACATTTGTTTGTTATTCAAAAATGAAATTGCTGAGAATCTTCAGGCTGTATCAGTCCTGCACTTCTTCTGTTAAAGCTAAAAGGCTACCTAAGATCTATTGAAGAGCTGATACAACTTCTTCAAGTTTCATGCCACGGGATGCCTTAACCAGCACAATGGTTTCCTGGTCGACATGTTTCTTCAGTTCTTGAATCAGATTCTGTTTGTCAGTAAAGGCTGCCACCCGTTCCTGAGGCAGGACTTCCTTCGCCCCCTTGGCGATAAATTCGCCAAGCTTGCCGAAAGTAAACACGTAATCAACCTTTTTTGCATCCACAGATTTTCCAATGGAGTAATGGAAATCCTCCTCCTGCGGACCAAGCTCCAGCATATCACCAAGAACGAGAACTTTCTTTTTATAACCAGGCAGATTTGCGACCAGCTCAATGGCCGCATTCATGGATGTCGGACTGGCATTATAGGCATCATTAATGATTTTTTCACCCATTTTGCCCTCGAGAAGCTCCATTCTCATATTCGTCAGCTTTAAGCTTGCAAAGCCTTCGTTCATCTTTTCGTACGGAACGCCGAAATGAGATGCTGCAATCATCGCTGCCAGGGCATTGAGAACATTATGGGTGCCCAGCACAGGGAGGTAAAATTCCTCGCTGGATGCATTGATCCCGAATGTGCTGCCGCTGTCATTCTGCTTGATATCCACCGGATATACGTCGTTTTTCCCGGTTCTCCCAAAAGTTCTTA
Organism: Cytobacillus firmus DS1; assembly: GCF_000565285.1. Lineage (GTDB taxonomy): Bacteria > Bacillota > Bacilli > Bacillales > Cytobacillaceae > Cytobacillus > Cytobacillus firmus_A. The sequence goes on from NZ_APVL01000016.1 coordinate 21,948, forward strand.
ATGCAGCCGAACCATTGTAGGTCTTCAAATTTTCATCAAGAAGAGGCTCATCACCATAATAAATAACCAGTCCATTTTCCCGAAGGCCATTTATGATCTCCAGCTTCGCTTCTGCAATTCCTTCTCTGGAACCTAAATCCTGCAGATGGGATTCACCTATATTCGTAATGATCACTGCGTCCGGCCGGGCAAGCTTCGTAAGAAAATCGATTTCTCCCCTGCCGCTCATTCCCATTTCCAGCACGGCGATTTCTGTATCATCCTCAAGTGCCAGAATGGTTAATGGCAGACCGATATGGTTGTTATAGTTGCCTTCCGTTTTTTGAACCTTATATTTTAGTGACAGAAGGTTTGCGGTCATATCCTTGGTCGTTGTTTTGCCGTTGCTTCCTGTAATTCCTGCGACCTTTACCTTTAATTCATTACGATAGCTTCTTGCCAATTCCTGAAGAGCCGTCAGGGTATCTTCGACGATCAGGATTGGAAGATGAAGAGGGGGATTAGGAACATCCTTTTGCCAAAAAGCCGCGGCTGCCCCCTTTTCAATGGCATCTTCTACAAATCGGTGGCCGTCCGAATTTTCCCCTTTGAACGGGACGAACAAATTACCCCGCCCGATTTTTCTGGAGTCAATGCTGACGCCCTGTATGGATGTATTGTGAAAAGATGAAACATCATTCTCAATCTTTATCATTTGTTCAATTTCCTGAAGTGTTTTCTTTATCATATGGCGCCTCCTATTTCGGCATTATGAGCTCATAATGCCAGTTATGTATGAACAAAAGGAACACGACAAAAATGCCGTGTTTCCTTCAACAATTATGTCTTATTACATTGTGTGTTTAATGCTTTGTTTCTCAGCATGGCGTTCGATGGCCAGATTGACCAGCCTTTCGATCAGCTGAGGATATTCTACTCCCGTATGCTTCCACAGAAGAGGAAACATGCTGAAAGGTGTAAAGCCTGGCATTGTATTGACTTCATTAATGTATAGCTTACCCTCTCTTGTTAAAAAGAAATCCGCTCTGACCAGACCTGAGCAGTCAAGGGCTTTAAATGCTTTAATGGCCATGTCCCTCAGTTCACTGTACTCAATTTCTGAGATTTCAGCAGGAATGATCAATGCAGTGTCCCCATCTTCATATTTGGCTTTATAGTCATAGAATTCAACTTTCGGGACAATCTCGCCGGCAACAGAGCATTCCGGATTATCATTCCCCAGCACGCCAGCTTCAATTTCTCTTGCAGTGACGCCTTCTTCGATAATGATTTTACGGTCAAATTGGAAAGCTTCTTTAAATGCTCCCTCAAGCTCTGAGCGGTTCATGCACTTGCTGATGCCCACACTGGAACCCAGGTTGGCCGGTTTTACGAAACACGGGTAGCCGAGTTCTTTTTCCACTTTTTCATACGCTGCCTCTGTTTCATTTTCCCACTCACTGCGGATAAACCAGACATACTTCACCTGCGGCAGGCCAGCCTGTGCAAATATATTCTTCATGATGACCTTATCCATGCCCGCAGATGAAGCCAATACTCCATTCCCCACATATGGCAGGTTTAAGAGCTCCAGCAGCCCCTGAACTGTGCCGTCTTCCCCATTCGGACCGTGAAGCAGCGGGAAGATGACATCAAATGGGCCTTTCTCCTGAGCATCCTGGAAAAGGGTCGGTGCCAATGCTGTTGGAGGAAGTGCTTCCCCATGGGAGAATTCCAGCTCCTTTACATTGGAAACAGGCCCTTGCAATTGAGGTCCTTTCACCCATCGGCCTTCTTCTGATATATAAATAGGATGAATTTCAAATTTCTCTAAATCCAATGCTTTAATGACAGCCATTGCAGTTTGCATAGATACTTTATGCTCTGCAGATTTTCCGCCGTATAAAAGGCCAACCTTTGTTTTCATAAAAAGAACCTCCAATATTCAATAACCGGCTTCTCAAGCCGTTTTATTTTTCTTAAGGATTTATATGTTCATTCAAGCTACTCTATATTGTAACACTTTCACATTTAAGAAAGGGAGTGATTACATGTTCAATTCTTCAGGAATTTTTTTCTGCACGTACGCCCATATTTCTATATGTATGACAGAGCGCTGAAAAAGGAAACTTAAACAAAATAATTTCCTTTTCTGGCAATAATTATTTTAGGAAAACGTTTACCTGCCTCCCTTAGTGCAAATCCCTTAATCCTCAAGTAATAATCAGAGTTTTTTTATTATTATAACAAAAGTTTTATCTATTAACTTTTACAGCAAAACAGGATATAATCCCCCTAACAAAAACAATTGTATTTTTTAGGAGGACAAAAATAATGAAGTTCGGTTTGCTTCCCAGAATTATTGCAGCTATTGCATTAGGTATTTTAATAGGTTCTTTTTCTCCCCAATGGCTTATTCAGGTATTTGCTACTTTTAATGGGCTGTTCGGAAACTTTCTTGGTTTCGCGATTCCGTTAATTATTATCGGGTTCATCGCGCCAGGAATCGGCAGCATGGGAAAAGGCGCAGGGAAACTGCTTGGGATTACAACCGGTTTTGCCTATGCTTCTACGATCTCTGCCGGTTTAGTCGCCTATTTTTCTGCGACGGTGTTATATCCTGTTCTATTAAAAAACCAAAGCTTCAAAGAGTTTGAGAATCCTGAGGATGCTTTGCTTGCCCCCTTTTTCCAGGTGGACATGCCTCCTGTAATGGGGGTCATGACGGCACTGCTGATTTCTTTCACCTTAGGTCTGGGATTGGCCGCAATCAAAGGAAACACTCTGCAAAATGCAATGAATGATTTCCGTGATATTATTGAAAAACTGATTGAAAAGGTCATCATTCCATTGCTTCCTGTCCATATCTTTGGGATTTTCGCCAATATGACGCAGGGCGGCCAGGTCGGCTCCATTATTTCTGTATTTGCCAAAGTCTTTGTCATGATTATTGCACTTCATCTTTTATTTTTACTGCTTCAATATTCAGCGGCTGGCAGCCTGATGAAAGCCAATCCGCTAAGGCTAATGAAAAATATGATGCCTGCTTACTTTACGGCTCTTGGAACCCAGTCATCCGCCTCCACGATTCCTGTTACGCTTAAACAAGTTAAAAAGCTTGGTGCACGCGAAAAAGTTGCGGATTTCTCTGTTCCATTACTTGCAACGATTCATCTCTCCGGAAGCACAATCACCATTGTGAGCTGTGCGATCGCCGTAATGATGCTGCAGGGTCAAACAACATCATTTGCAGAAATCCTGCCTTTCATCTTAATGCTTGGAATCACAATGATCGCGGCTCCAGGTGTTCCTGGAGGAGCTGTCATGGCCGCACTGGGTCTGCTTGAAAGCATGCTCGGATTCAATGAAACCATGCTTGCGCTAATGATTGCCCTTTACCTTGCCCAGGACAGCTTCGGAACTGCGTGCAATGTAACAGGGGACGGTGCGCTGACCCTGCTGTCTGATAAGGTAAGCGGCAAAGAGAAGAAGCTTCAGCCCCAATCGGCTGTGAAAGCTGGCTGATTGAAAAAAAGATGTCCCTGTTGGGGCATCTTTTTTTGGTGTTACTATTTTCACTGCTGAGATTTGCAGGCTTATGGTCACTTGGCGCGGCATCCGTAACTGGGGAAGTGCAAAAAATATATATATTTTCTGGATTTTACTTAACAATCAAAACAGGAGCTTTCACACGTTTGGCTATTTTATGGCTGACACTTCCGAGCACCATTTCCTGGAGCGTATTCAGACCCCGGCTGCCCACTACAGCAACATCAAAATCCATTTTGTTGGCAAATTCCACAATAGCTGGTCCAGGCTCTCCCAGCAGGATCTTTATTTCATATGAAATGTCCTTTTCTTTTAATAATTTTTCTATTGGCTCTAAACGCTTTTTCCTCACCTGGTCCACTATACTTTTATCAAAATGATGAAGGATATCTTCTTTTGAGGTCTGGCCATCAACGGCATACACTACGGTTATTTCAGAATCAGGATTCTGTTCAGCCAGTTGAATGGCTTTAGCGGCTGCCCGAATGGAATGATCAGATCCATCTGCAGCCATCAATATTTTTTTAAACACAGAGCCTCACCCCTAAAATATTCTTATAAAGAAAATACCACAGTCAGAGCTGACTGTGGTATTTATTACAATATTATTAATGGCCGGATAATTTCGCACCAGGTTTGCGGTGAACGGCCAACCGTTCAATCAAATTTAAGCTTGGCGCGTTTAACCCTGATAGGCGGACCAGCACACCATTGTCCCGAAGCTTTAATACAATCTTATCGATGGCAGCGACACCTGAGTCATCCCAGACATGCGCCTGTGAAAAGTCGATTTCTACTTCTTTTAATTCCTCATTAAAGTCGAATGCCGCTACAAGTTCATCTACAGAGGCAAAGAAAACCTGGCCTGTTACAGCGTATATTTTCTTATCTCCTTCAACTCGTGATGCAACATGCATTTTTGAAATTTTAGCCACAAAGAATATCGCACTCAGGATGATCCCAGCGAAAACTCCTTTTGATAAGTCATGAGTGAAAACAGTTGTAACAGTCGTTACTACCATTACAATCGAATCTGTGACAGGCGCCTTAGCAAGTCCCTTAATGGATGACCAGTCAAATGTTCCGATCGATACCATGATCATAACACCAACTAGGGCAGCCATCGGTATTTGCACGACAATATTACCTAATACTAGAATCAGAAACATCAGGAATGCACCCGCTACTATCGTTGACAATCTGCCTCTTCCGCCGGATTTCACATTTATAACGGACTGTCCAATCATGGCACAGCCTGCCATTCCGCCGAATAGACCTGCCACGATATTCGCAATTCCCTGTCCGCGGCTTTCCATATTCTTATCACTGGCCGTATCGGTCATGTCATCCACTATAGATGCAGTCAGCAAGGATTCAAGCAAGCCCACGATCGCAAGGGCAATAGAATAAGGGAAAATAATCTTCAGAGTCTCAAGGTTCAAAGGAACATCCGGTATAAAGAAGGCCGGAAGAGCTGATGTGATAGTCCCCATGTCGCCAACTGTACGCACATCACTCTTGGTCATGATGGCAATGATCGTAATAACAATAATTGCTACCAGAGGAGATGGCACAGCTTTAGTAAATCTCGGGAAAATATAAATTATCGCCAATGCACCGGCAACCATTACATACATTACCCATGTAGCATCTGTAAACTGTTCAAGCTGCGCCATGAAAATCAGTATTGCCAGTGCGTTCACAAATCCAATCATAACAGCACGGGGAATGAATTTCATAAAGCGGGCCAGCTTAAGCACACCAAATAAAATCTGCAGAACTCCCGTCAAAATGGTCGCAGCAAATAAATACTGCAGTCCGTGATCAGCTACCAATGTAACCATTAATAGTGCCATCGCCCCGGTTGCAGCAGAAATCATTCCAGGCCTTCCGCCAACTATTGCAATGGTTACAGCAATACAGAAAGAAGCATACAATCCAACCATTGGATCGACACCCGCAATAATTGAGAATGCAATCGCCTCAGGAATAAGCGCCAATGCTACTACGATTCCAGCAAGGATGTCTCCCTTCACATTGCCAAACCATTGTTCTTTTTTTGTTAAAACTCTCAAATAAACACCTCTTTTTAATAGATTTATAGTAATGACTTTGAACTCTCATCAAAGTCGGGCCGACAAAAACATATAGAATCATAACACATTTACTTATATTTACAAGACCGCATGTAAGCGTGAACACCCCTTAAAATCTTGTTTTTTCTTTTGAAATCTCACGATTACTATGTATCCAAAAAAAAACGACCCTGAAACAGAGTCATTTTTAACCGATAGGTGAACAAATCTCAATATAATGCCCATCCGGATCTTCTACATATGCCACTTTCTGTCCCCAAGGCTTTTCAACAGGCTCGAGCAGGACTGGCACCCCTGCGTCCTTGAGCTTTTCAACAACGGCTTCCACTTCTTCCGTCACAAAACCAAGCTCGAATGTCTGCTCCTTCCTCACTCCATCCGGTATCGGCAGCCCGGTGACTTCCCGTCCGCCTTCTCTCGTATTGAAGGAAAGAATGGTGCTGCCTGTATCATACTCGATGTAAGTTCCAAATTCATTTCTCAGCTTTAGGCCCAGCAATTCACCATAAAAATGTTTCGTTCTTTCCAGGCTTTCCGCATATAAAATGACATAACCCATCTTCAATTCCAATATGTTCACCTCTTCAAAATTTCTATTCATGATATGATTTCAATATGGGAGGTATTTTCTCCTTTTAAAAGAATGTATAAACTTTGGAATTATGATTAATAGAGGTGCAGTATTTTTACTAAAGTTTAATGGAGGTGTACCTGCTATGATCGAAAAGACAGCCCTGAGTGGAAAAAATGGGATGCTCCCTATTTTCCTCTTGAGCCCAAAAACTTTGAAACGTATAAACAGGAATTTCTCCAAAAAGCAGAAGAACAACCGCCTCTCAGCATGGTAATTGAAGCATCTGGAAAAGTGATCGGCACCGTGGGATATTACTGGGAGCATTGCGGTTCTAACTGGCTTGAAGCTGGAATTATTATTTACGATCCTGATTATTGGAATGGCGGGTATGGCACGGAAGCACTTACTCTCTGGGTGGATTATCTTTTTTCATCCCTCCCGCTTGCCCGGGTGGGCATTACCACCTGGTCCGGCAACAAAAGAATGATGAAAGCAGCTGAAAAGATTGGCATGCAGCTTGAAGGAAGAATGCGGAAGTGCCGGATTGTAAACGGGGCATATTATGATAGCATCCGGATGGGTGTACTGAGGGAAGAGTGGGAGAAAAGGACATCAGATAAATAAAAAGGCTCGATTTTTACGAGCCTTCAAGCATGTGAAGATAACCTCCTGCAATCTTACTGATTTCTTCGGATTTCCCCTCAGGAAAAACCGCGATAAAGCAAGTAGCAGGACCAGCTGATTTATTAAGGTCCAAATGGCTTTCAAAATCATTCTCCTTAAATTCCTTATTGGAGAACAGGCCATTCAGTTCCTTCAGTATTCCTTTTGAACCAATTGGAAGAGTTATAACCTCATCTATTGAATTTATGGCTTTAAATAGTTTTAGGGGCGCCGCCTCCGCCTCCCTCTCAATCAGCTCCAGGCCAACCAAAGGGGAACCGATCACCGCCATCCTTGTATTCTCTGTATAGATTAGGGTCTCAGCAGGAAGCTCTCCCTTCCTTTTGCCAAGTACAGATAAGCCTACCGCTGATTGAAGCAGGTTAAAGTTGCTTTCTGTACTGCCGGTGATTTGCAGTTCCGTAAGGCCTAATTCATCGGCCCCCTTTTTAATGCCCCGTATAAGCTGGCCCCAGGCATCATCTCCGCAGAAATTCTGAATGGCAGCAGCAAATGGCTGAGCACCAGCAGACATACATTCCATGACAGCGACACGGAATGAATAGTACGAAACGGTCTCGTAAGAAACCTGAACAGCATCCTGCTCTTTCTCGCCGATTGCTCCGCTGTTATCACTGGCTACCACAATCATTTCTTCAGAATTAAAAGGGAGGCTTAAGACATCCCTCACTGCTCAGCACCCGCTTTGGCCAAGGCCGGTCCCACAAGCTTGACAAGCCTTGGAATCGCTATATAAGCAATAATAGCATTAATGACAGAACCTATAAAAAGGGAAGGAACAATCGCCAGGTAAAAGGCCTGGCCCATTAAAAAGATAAACGGAAGCGGGGCTGCAAAGGCATTGCCGAGCACAAAAAGAATCCCTGCCAGAAAGAAGCGCCCTCTCTGGTATAATGAGCTGAAAACAAAGGCTAGAAATGCCATTTCAACAGCAATCAGGAGATGGAGAGGCCCTAGAGGCAAGCCTCCCAATAATGCTGACAGCAGATGACCGATGGCCGCAACGGCCGCTCCGCCATAGCCGCCAAGCAGCACGGCGGCAAGCAAAGCAGGAAAAGCATCCAGTGCCACGCTACCAATAACGGCAGGAACTTTAATCGCTGCACCGATTGCTGTCAGTGCAATCAGCATGGCGGCCATGCCCAATCGCATGCTTTTCATTATTTATCCTCCTTGCGCTTTCCTTCACGGAATACATTCGCACTGCGCACATATTCCACATCTTTTTGGTTAAGACGGAAATTAATCACTCTTGCCAGGGCAAAGAAGTAATCAGATAAGCGATTCAGGAATTTCAGTGCCACTGCAGAGGTTTCCGGATCCGCTTTTTTTAGCGAGACCACAAGACGCTCCGCTCTCCGGGTTACTGTCCTGGCAATATGAATGGATGCAGATGCTGGTGCTCCCCCAGGCAGAATAAACCTTTCCAGCTTTGGAGCTTCTTCAATCAATTTATCAATCTTAGTCTCCAAATAATCAACTGAACCCTTCGTCAATTTAAGCTCCCGTTTTTTCGTAACATTCGCAAGGTCGCCGCCACAGTCAAAAAGCTCATGCTGGATCTTCTCCAGATCCTCCAGGACATCCTGAAAAATGGCCGGATCCAGCTGCGTCATGGCCTGCCCGACAAAACAGTTGACTTCATCCACTGTTCCATAGGCTTCAACCCTTACATCATCCTTTTCCACCCTGCCTCCAATAATGCTTGTTTTTCCCTCATCACCAGTTCGTGTATAAAGTTTCATCAGCGATTCCCCATTTCATTTTATTTTTTGACTGATGCCATACCAAATCAAATCAACTCTATCTGCAGCAGCAGCGGCATCCTGAAAGGCCCATCCGGACGCATCCCGCCACTTTCGGTCAAACGCCTCCATCGGAACAATCCCTTTTGAAATATCAGATCCGATTAAAACAACTCTCCGGTTAACATCTGCTTTTTCCCATTGGAGCCACTTTTCCAGCATCTCCTGCCACTTTTCCCGAATCTCTTCAAACTCCAGTGCTTGTGACCACTCCCGAATCATTAGCTCAATTCCTTCAAAGACAATCAGGTTTCGATCAATATCGCCGGCCGACTCACCAAGATAAGCTGAAATCCATTTATGGGGAGTATCATCCAATTGATAAAATCCCTTCACCCATTCGGACTTCCCGTTAAACCTGCCTCCTGTAATGAAGTGCATCGCTCTCCCCTCCTAAACGCTTCCCATGTCCATCTAAGCTCATAGCCTCTTCCAAACGGAACTTGCCATTCCCAGAATTCTTTTTGCTCCGGTGCATACTTTCCAAGAAGATACCTTATGACTCCGCCGTGTGTAATAACGGCAGCACCATGGCTATCCTTCCGAAGCAATTGATCGGTTAAATTCTGCCACCCTTTATCCAATCTTGCTGTAAATGCTGAAAAGGACTCCCCGCCAGGCAGCACTCCTGAGAAAGGATTTTCCAGCCATTCTTGATAAGCAGGGTTATCTTTCAGTTCTTGATATGTCCTGCCTTCCCACTCGCCAAAATGCATCTCTCTCCATTCGGGACATGATTCAATAGAATGATCCGGGAAAAGAATAGCCGCTGTCTTCATGCACCTGCCTAAATCACTCGCAAAAATTCTTCTATAGTCTTGAGGCGCCGCGGCAAGCTTATCTCTGTGTGCCGGACACAGAGGAGAATCTGTCCATCCCAGATAAGCATGGGACTTATTGGCTTCTGTCAGCCCATGACGAAATAATGCAACAACCACAGTATCATCCATAAAAGCACCTCCGTTCCTTCCACACTGGCCCCAAGTACATCCCCTGTCATTCCGCCAAACCAGGCAATGACTTTCCTTGATAAGAATGCGAATAACAATATTGAAAAAAGAACCATGAAAAGAAATCCAACAATAGCCGGGTAACCAGACAGCCAGGCAGCTGCCGCGGCGGCCAGAAGGAAGATAGGGTAAATAGATAAGGTGGTTTTAGAAGCAGCCTGCTGAAATAATGAGCCCAGCCCCTCTTTTTTGGCTGCCTGAACTTTTATCAGCAACACCCCCATTACCATCTTGCTCAAAAAAGGAAGCACTGCGATTAAAAAATAGGAATATGGATTTGATAAAAGGACAATTTCATAGATAAATAGAAAACGGGTACTCAGCAATACGATGATGGACAGCACACCGAACGCCCCCACCCGGGGATCACTCATGATTTCCAGCCGCCTCTCCTGATCGCGATAGGAGAAAAACGCATCGCTCGCATCCATCCACCCATCAAGATGAATCCCGCCGGTCAGCAAAATCCCGGCCAGCCAGACAGCAAAGCCCGCTGCCAATAGGGAAAAAGGAGTCCATTCAAGAAAAGCATAGAGAATAAATGCGTATATGCTTCCCTGAATGAGACCGGCTATAGGAAAGGTTCTGATTGCCTTGTCCAAATGAGGCTTATCCATGGGCAGAGATATTGGAATGGGAATGCTTGTGAAGAATTGAAGGTTGATCAATAATCCTTTAAGCCATTTCATTCTGTTTTCTCCAGCTAAAGACGATTTCCTTTAATTTTTCCCAATCAAGATGCTTTAGCATCGCAATAGACAGTTCATCATATTTGCTGTCATCCACTGTTTCCAGATGAGCGGCTGCAGGTCCATCGGAAAGAGAATCTTCAACAGGAATGCCATGCTGGCCTATGTAAGGGAGAACAGCAAGTACCGGGAGCCCGGTTTTTTCTTCTATCCAGCTTTTCCCGTCCTCAAAAAGCTCCGGATTACCATGAAATTTATTAATAATGATGCCTTTTACCCTGTCTCGCTCCTGAGGACTTAACAGCTCCAGCGTTCCTATTATACTTGCGAAAATTCCCCCTCTTTCAATGTCAGCTGCCAAAATCACGGGAACATCTGCCAATTCCGCAGCCTTCATATTAGCAAGCTCTTTTTCCTTTAAATTGATCTCGACCGGACTCCCTGCTCCTTCCATTACCAGAATCTCATACTCTTCCCGCAGTTTTTGAAGTGACAGCGTAATCGCTTCAAGACCCTTTTTATAATAATCTTTCTGATAAGAGCTTCCTGAAACAACTTCCGCATGGTCCCCAAGCATGATAACCTCGGATCGGCAGCCAGGCATAGGCTTAAGCAAGATGGGATTCATCCATTCGTTCGCTTCAATCTTGGCGGCTTCTGCCTGCAGTCCCTGTGCTCTGCCGATTTCCTTTCCTTTGTTGGTTTGATACGTATAGTTGCACATATTCTGAGATTTAAATGGAGCAACGCGATATCCTTCATTCGCAAATGCCCTGCAAAGAGCGGTAGCAATCAGGCTTTTCCCGACATCGGATGAAGTCCCCTGAATCATGATCCCTTTCATGCCGGCTCTCCCTTCATTTGAATGGGAATGCCCGCTTCAACAAGTAAGGCTTTATCAGCCATCTTTACAATTTCCCTGTGAAGCATCCCCAATATTTTCGCATATGTAAACACCAATTCGTTTTCGCCAATTGGCTCATTCAAGACTTCGTTGCTGACAACGATCAAGGACCTGCATTTTTGGCGGATTTCATTGATGGCCCTGAGAATATCTGATGATAGTTTGTCCTCGAATTCTCTGTTCCGCCAACCGTCCTCCGCTCTAAAAAGCTCATTATTTAAGAGAGTGGTCAAGCAATCCAAAAGAATTATATCCTGATGGTTAAAGTTTCCCGAGATCTCTTCAAGTACGGAAGGCTTTTCCCAGGTTGTCCAGCCCAAGCCGCTCTTTTCCCGGTCATCCTGGTGCCTCTGAATCCGGGCCTCCATCTCGGAATCGTATGCTTTTCCGGCAGCAATGTAATGAAGCTTTCCGTCCGTTTTTTCTGCAAGCGCGGCTGCAGTCCTCTCCGCAAATGAGCTTTTTCCGCTCCGCACGCCCCCAGTGATAAAAATCAGCGAACCTTCCGCCATTCCTCCATCGCCTCCATCAGCCGATTATTGTCTTTCGGCCCCTTAATCGCAAAGCGCAGCCATCTTCCTTCCAGGCCGGGAAAATTCATCGTGTGCCTGGGGATAATGCCCATTTCCAGTAAAAATTGAAATAATGGGAGCTGATCATCCAGGCGGGGATCCCTCAATAAATAAAAGTTTACATCAGAAGGAGAAACAGCAAAATTCAAACTCCGATAAAATGAAACCAGCCTCTCTCTCTCCTGCCGGATCAAATTCTTTGTCAGCCTGACATGCTCATTGCTGTCCAGACACCACTCTCCCGCTTTTAATGCAAGGGCATTCACGCTCCAATGCGGTTTCAGGGCAGCCGCTCTTTCAATCAATCTCTCACCTGCCATCATGTATCCAAGGCGCAGGCCGGGTATCGAAAACATCTTCGTCATGGAGCGCAGCACCACCACATTCGTATCTTTTCCTATGAAAGGAACAATAGATTGATAGTCGCAGGCAAAGTCATAAAAAGCTTCATCCATAATAAGCAGACAGCTATGTTTCTGACACTCCTCTATCAGCTTCTCCACCAAAGCTTTGGGGTAGTATACGCCCGTCGGATTATTGGGATTGCAGAAGAAAACAGCATCAGCGGCTTTTAGCTTTTCAGATAACGCTTCCATATCCAGACCCCAGTTCCCGGGCTCCAGCTGGTAATAGGAGACTCTGCAATTATTTACCCGGCAGGCCTCTTCATATTCCGAAAAAGCCGGTTGAATAATCAGCGCATGTTTTCCAGCAATCATTCTGCCAATCAGGGTAATCAGCTCAGCGCCTCCATTTCCGACCAGAATCTGTGTTTCTTTTATACCCTCTGTTGCCGCAAGTTTGCTTTTTAAAAGAGCAGCATGGGGATCCGGATAATCGCTAATATATTGGAATAGGATTCCCCACCTGTCTTTAAATTCACGGGGAGGGCCAAGGGGATTGATATTGGCACTGAAATCAATCCGCTCCTCAGGCATTTGCTTATCAATCGCTTCATATAAATATTGCGGATTCGATCCGTGTGAAGGCCAAATCAAGGAACACCCCTCCTGTCCATAATAAAAGCAAGAATAAGAAAACCGTCTTGTTCATGATCGAAATACTTTTTATAATATGCGCTTTTTCAAGTTGCACCATAGGCTTTCCCATCGTGGCACGGTTTGAGATTACACCCTTATAAAAATTGATTCCGCCCAACTGAACCCCCAGAAGGGCTGCAACAGCCGCTTCGCCCCAGCCGCTATTCGGGCTCGGATGCTTAGGTGCATCTCTTAAAAGGATTCCCCATGCTTCCTCATATAGAGAATGCTCCGGTTTTTGCGTGAGCATGATGCAAAGTGATGTCAGCCGGCTCGGGATCCAGTTCGCGATATCATCCACTTTTGCAGAAGCCCATCCAAAATCCATATATCGTTCATTCATGTGGCCAACCATTGAATCACACGTATTAATGGCCCGGTAGATTATAGCCAGCGGCGCACCGCCGATCATGGTCCAAAATAATGGAGCAGTAATGCCATCACTTGTGTTTTCCGCCACTGTCTCCACGGCAGCCCGGACAATGCCTGGTTCATCCAGCCGATCTGTATCCCTGCCGACAATATATGAAAGCTTTGCTCTTGCTGCTTCCATATCACCTTTTGCCAGAGGCTCATATACCTCGAGCGCTGCCTCTTTTAAACTCCTTTGAGCAATGGCTGTGAATATAAGAATTCCTTCTGCCAAGATGCCCGCGAGCGGATGAATTTCATAGAAGAGCCGGGTAATGAAAAAGGTGATGCCACCTGCTGCCAGCAGAATGATCAATAGCATGAGGCTCCCTTTTAGTTTTCTTAAGCTGCCTTTATTCAAAGCTTGTTCAAGTTTATGTATCAGGGCACCCATCCACCTGACCGGATGCGGCCAGTTTGGCGGATCCCCTATCAGCTTATCCAGTATGCAGGCAAAGGTTAGCGCGAACAGGTGATATAAAATCATCTATTTATCCTGCTTTGCGATTTTTTTATCGCCTCAACGGTACATTCGTAGACACCCTTGCCAATCACTTTGCCAAGCGGTGTAATGGTACCCGCATACTCCAGGTTTTCTCCCTGCTGTGCGGCGGCAATCAAAATACTGTCAGTCGATGTTCCGGTCGCTATCGTCCCTGTGACGGTATCTATAACTTCCTGATCATATAGTGCTCTGGTCTTAGCTTCGGTTGCGGTCATAATGGATTGGATAAAGGCTTCCTCTGTCAGATGGCCATTAACGAAAATCCATGTATTGATTGTACCCGGAGTCAGATGATAAGAATGCTCTTCACTCTTCGAGGCATCAACCGCATTTCCGACACCAGCTGTCACGACCACAAACACAGAAAATGTATCTTCTTCATAAAATTTGCTGCTATAATCCTCAATATATACAGCGGTCATCATCCCCACAGTTTCCCCGGGTTCAAAGCCGATTTCCCGGACAAATTCCGCCATCTCTGCCCGATGATCACTGCAGTCATAATTCTTGCTCACATGCCGGTTAAGAAAAATCCGATTCCAGCCAGTCCCCGATCCGGTTACACCTGAAGACATGGTTTTAAGCGGAAATGGCGAGCGCAGGACCAGCAAGTCTTCTTTTACCTCCAGGCTGGATGGATGAATCCGCTTCTCTAATTGACTTTCTGCCTGTGAGCGCTCAGGCACCAGCACCATCTGAGGGGCCGCCACTCTTGGATGCGGCAGCTTCTCGATCTTCGTTCTGTAAACCTCCCGTATCCGCCCTTCTTTTAAAACTTCGTTAGGAACATGGTTAATATTCACTTCGCCATTCTCCAGCAGCAATAGGCGGTCACAGTACAGGCCGGCCAGATTCAAATCATGGAAGATAGAAATAACCGTCAGCCCGCAGTCCTTTGACCATACAGAAAGGAGATCAAGCAGCTCTTTTTGATAAGATAAATCAAGATGGTTAGTCGGCTCATCCAGCAATAATATTTCCGGCTCCTGGGCAAGGGCCTGAGCTAAAAACACCCTCTGTCTTTCACCGCCGGATAATTGCTGAATATCATTATCCTGAAATCCGGAGATGCCCGTCTGCTCCATGACCCGATTGACCGCTTCTTCATCTTTGCCGGACCAGCTCTGGAACCATCCCTTTTGATGAGCATACCGGCCAAGGGAAACGGTTTCCTTTACAGTATATGAAAAGGCCTGAGAGGAATGCTGAGGCAGAACAGCAATGATTTTCGCCAGTTCTTTCGGTGTATATTCTGAAAGGTTCTTACCTTTGATCACAATATCACCTGATGTATGGGGCAAAATGCCGCTCAGCATCTTCAGAATCGTCGTCTTCCCGCTTCCATTCGGCCCCAATATCCCGAAAAGCTCCCCTTTTTTCACTTCAAAACTGATATTTTTTACAACCGGCGCACCGGCATACCCGCCAGTGATTTGCTGGACTCTTAGCATGATTAATCACTTCTTTCTCAAGAAAAGCGCAAGCGCCTTTATGCGCTTAAAGTTTATTCTTTCTTTTCATTAAAATAATCCCAAAAGCGGGTGCACCGATTAAAGCTGTAATCACACCGATTGGAAGCTCGGCAGGAGCAATGATCGTACGTGAAACCAGATCGGCTATAATAAGGAAACCTGCTCCCACCAGAATGGATAGCGGCAATAAATGCCTATGATCCGGACCCCATAACATCCTGGTCAGATGAGGAATCACAAGTCCGACAAACCCTATCGTTCCAGACACAGCAACAGCCGCACCCGTTAAGATGGACCCTGCTATAAGGACCATCATCTTTCTCTTCTGAACGTCCACTCCGATATGCCGGGCCTTCTCTTCCCCGAAGCTCATGGCATTAAGCTCCTTGCTATTCACTAATAGAAGGATCGCACCTACCACAAAAAACGGAAGAATAATGTTAATATACGCCCAGCCTCTCATGGATACACTGCCAAGAAGCCAGCCAATAATCTGTCTAAGTTCCTCTCCAGTCAGGGCAATCATCAGAGAAATTAGAGCGCCAAGAAAAGAACTGAAGATAATGCCCGTTAAAATAATCGTTTCCACTTTCATGGATCTTTCAATATTTCTCGCAAATAGCAGAACGGCAAAAATGGTTAAAAAGGAAAATAAGATGCTGAATAAAGGCAGTGTAAACATTCCTGCAAACGGAATGGATAAGCCAAAAAACAAGGTTAAAACTGCCCCGAGTGAAGCCCCGGAAGAAACTCCAATGGTATATGGATCTGCCAGCGGGTTTCTTAATAAACCTTGAAAGGCGGCTCCCGCAATTGCAAGAGACGCCCCTACTAAGCCAGCCAGCAAAACGCGCGGCAGGCGAATGTTCATAATGATATTTGCATGCATGGCATCCGTGTTTCCCAATGAAATAAAAGGAAAAATCTCAGCGCTTATTACTCTGATAATCGTGCTGGGGTGAATGGACACTGTTCCAATTGAAATCCCAATCAGCATGGCACAAAGCAGGAAAGCCGCTGCCGTTAAATAAGCCAGTAATTTATTATTTAAATATGTCCGGATAGACTGCTTTTGCAAGTTCCTCGACTCCTTCAATAATACGAGGGCCAGAGCGGGTTACCATATCGGAATCAACATCCGCAACCTGCTTATTTTTCACTGCATTTATATCCTGCCAGCCATCGCGGCTTAAAACATTGCCAACAGCATCTTCAGTGTAATAGCCATGTGTTGTGATGATTACATCCGGATTCCGTTCGATAATCGCTTCCGGATCCATCTTCGGCCATCCTTCTTCCGTAATGATATTTTCTGCGTTGATGGCACTTAGCATTTCGTCCATGAATGTTTCAGTTCCTGCTGCATAGATTTCCGGAGCAGGCGAAACTTCAACCATTACCGATTTGCGGTCCTCTTCTTTTATACCCTGAGCTTTTGTTTTGATTTCCTCAAGCTGGCTCTTCATATCTGACACAAGCTGTTCTGCTTTTTCTTTCTCTCCCGCTGCAGTCCCAACCATTTCAATGGATTCAAACACCTGATCAAAGCTCTTCGCGTCATTGACAACAAGGACGGTCACACCCGCATCCCTTAATTGCTGAAGACCTGCTTCCGAACTTTGTGCACTTGAAGCGTGGGCAAGGACAAGGTCGGGATTTAAAGAGATCACTTTTTCTACATTAAATTCCAATCCGCCAATTTTTTCCTTTTCTGCGGCTTCTTGCGGGTAGTTATCAAAATCGGAAACCCCGACCACTTCTTCTCCAAGCCCCAATTCGAATGCTATTTCGGTGTTGCTTGGAATCACGGAAACGATTCTTTCAGGCTTGGCTTCAATGACCACTTCATTATCCAGCGCGTCATTTATCGTTACAGGAAAAGCAGCATTCTGCCCTTCTTCAACCTTTTTCTCTTCTTTTGGCTGTTCAGCACTCTCGCCGCAGCCTGCAAGCACTCCTGCAGCAAGCAGCATAGTTAATAAAAATGCATAAAACTTTCTCATACTCAGCAATCCTCCATTACTTTCGACAAAATTCGGGTAGTGCCTGTCACCACCGTTTTAAAAATAAAAAAACATCCCCTCTAACGGCAAGGAGATGTTGGTATGGTCATTTACAAAAAAATGCAGAATAGATGGCCGGACCAAACACCTCCCTATCCTCGTAGGTTTATGGGTGCTTAAGAATCAGGCAGGTCTCCTGGCTCATGGTCAATGCGTTCTGCTCCTTCCCATACTTGTGTGTACAGTGGATTTGCAGACAGCTACCATTTACAGTGGCGGGACCGCGCTGGAATTTCACCAGCTTCCCTATTAAGTCTTCAAAAGAGCTTGCTTTAAAGCCCTTTTGAGAAGACACCTGTTCTATTGCGGATATAAAATTTTCTATTTCCGATTATACACCATCCCGCAGAAAAAGTAATAGAAAATTGCTGAATGTTGTAAAAAAGTTCAGAATTCTAACGCGAGTATATTTTCCATTCCCTTGTCTTCTTATCGAACACAATCTTCGCCTCACATGGCTCTTTCACTATGGCTTCATACTCATCATACATATCATCCATATTCGCAAAATCGCCAATAATCCAAATTGGAATCTCGATCCTGACCCGATTCTGTTCAATATCCTTAATGGAAAGAACCGCTCCTTCTTTCATAAGGGGCTTTAATGAAAGCAGGACATCTCTGGTGATTGGAGGATATGTCTTTTTCTTTTTAATGCCAAGGAGCGTTTTTTCTACCTTCATCTGTCCCATTTTACCGGGTATTACTTCCCCAAGCATACGGTAAAAATCGTTCAGGTCGCGATAATATGTGCGGTTAAACCAGCCATCATCGTGGGCAAGATACACATACCGGTTGCTCAAATAATTGTAAAAAGGCGGCTTAAGATGTTCCTTAATATGGCCGAGATAAAGAAGCTCCGCAATTGTCTGGCCGGGAAGCTCATTCACCGCTTCCTCTTCCTCGAAGTCAATCCAGCAAAAATCGCCATAGCCGTATACATCATCCTCAACCAGCCTGCCCAGCTTGTCCCTTGACACATAATCGAACATCGTGTGGGTATTAAAGTCCCCATGTTCAAAACGATGCTTTAACATCAGCAGATTGTTAATTGAATCTGAAAGAGTTTGGGCAAACTCTGCAAACTCAATTCCATAAGTCAACACATACTGATCCTGTTCATTAAGATGGATGTAGATGAGATCACGAATAGTTTGATTCCTTCTTTTCAATGACGAAACCTCCGAACCGTAGCCAAATTGATAAAAAGACAGCTTCTTATGAAACTGCCTGCCAAACTTCCAGTAATTTATTCTCTTATTGTAGCAAATATATCTGAAAATATCTTTGCTGATGAGAAAATATTTCAAAACGGTTTTTTGAAAATACAGGAAACCATCTTGGTGGTTTTTTCGTCTAACTAATGAAATCTCTTTCTCCATTGTAAGGTACATTCTTCTCTGATAGGATAAAGTGAAACTTCAATCAGTGGGGGGTCCTTTATCCCCACTGATTGTTAGTCGCATTTTAGTGTCGCTATGATCTCCGCTAGCGCTTCGATCAATCGACACTACGAACCCGATTGGTTCAACTAAGCCTCTGCCTGCGCCTCGGCAAGTTTCACTGTATCTCACCAATCGGGCCTTTACGGGCAGTTTGACCCCCACTTATCCTCCTTTGATTCCTCTGAGTCTTGAATGGGGGGCTTACTGCCCGTTAGACTGCGATAAAAATGTAAAAAGGTAAAGAAACCAGGTGTATATAATGAACCAGAATAATAGATTCTCAGATCGATTCGATTGGACGTTATGCTTTCTTCTGCTGCTGTTTTTTCTGATCAGCTGCATTGCGATTTACAGCGGACAATCCTCCAATCAATATGAAGGGAATTTTGTCATCTCACAAATTAAAAATTATATTGTTGGAGCTGTTATTGTAGGAATTGTCATGTATTTTGACAGCGAGCAAATCCGGAGACTCACATGGCTTCTGTACGGTTTAGGCATCCTATTGCTTGTCGGGCTATTCATTGCACCGGAAAGCATCGCACCAGAGCGCAAAGGGGCTACATTGTGGTATATCATCCCCGGACTCGGCTCTGTGCAGCCTTCAGAATTTGTAAAGGTGTTCCTTATTATCGCCCTCAGCAAAATCATCGCTGACCACCATCTCAAGTATCAGGTTAAGACTGCCGGCACGGACTTTTTTCTCCTAATTAAACTAGGAGCAGCCACATTGCCTCCATTAGGAATGATTATTATCGAAGACCTGGGTACCGCCCTTGTCATCATCGCGATATTAGCGGGAATCATCCTTGTATCCGGAATCACCTGGAAAATCCTTGTTCCGATTTATGGAGTCCTTGGTGCTTTCGCAGGTACTGTTCTATACCTGGTGATCATAGCACCGGATATTTTAGAGAAGTACCTGGGGATAGACCCCTATCAATTCAGCAGAATTTATTCATGGCTTGACCCGGTTAATCACAAGCAAGGAGCCGGAATGCAGCTGTACAACTCCATGCTCGCAATTGGCTCAGGATTAATATCCGGAAAAGGGTTTACTGACAGACAGGTATATGTGCCTGATGCCCATACTGATTTTATTTTTAGCGTCATTGGCGAGGAGTACGGCTTCTTTGGTGCCAGTGTAGTAATCAGCCTTTTCTTTCTGCTTATCTATCACTTAACTAAAACCGGCTTGGAGACGACCGACCCTTTTAATACCTATATTTGCGTCGGGGTCATCAGTATGATCACCTTCCATGTATTTCAAAATATCGGTATGACTATTCAGGTACTGCCAATCACCGGCATTCCGCTGCCGTTTATCAGTTACGGCGGGAGCTCGCTTATGGGAAACATGATGGCAATGGGACTGATATTCAGCATTCGCTACCATCACAAAAACTATATGTTTTCAACCGATTCAAATTATGTTGCAAAATAATTCCAACCGCGTATAATAACAGTATTATATTTAGTGTCTATGATGAAGAGAGTAGCAAAGGGCTCTTTCCCAAAAGCGAGACAGGGCCGGTGCAAGCCTGTCGGAAACCCTATTTGTGAAGCGCACTTCGGAGATGCATAGCTGAAAGAAAAGTAGGCTGTGCCGGGTAAGGAGTCCCGTTACCAAACCCCTAAAGGAATGTGTTCAAATAATTGAAAGTCCTTTCGCAAGAGGTCCTTTGGACAATCAGAGTGGTACCGCGGGCAGAGTCAGCTCGTCTCTATTTTATATAGAGACGGGCTTTTTTTATTTTCTTAGGAGGTGTAATATGATCAATTTCAAAGCTATTTTCACAGATCAGCTGGCTTCTGTGCTGAATGGGCAGCTTTCAGAGGAAGCCATTTCAGACTTAATTGAAACGCCAAAGAATCCGGCACATGGTGATCTTGCTTTTCCATGTTTCACACTGGCAAAAGCATTCAGAAAATCACCTGCCTCCATTGCTGAAGAGACTGCGGGCCTGATACAGGGACCGCATATCGAAAAAGCAGAGGCTGCGGGTCCTTACATTAACATCTTCTTTTCTAAAGAGTCAGCCGGTGCAATCATAATGGAAAAAATCCTGAAAGAAGGAAACGAATTTGGACTGCTGAAGGATGGCGCAGGCAAAACAGCCGTGCTAGATTTCTCTTCGCCCAACATCGCAAAGCCCTTTTCCATGGGCCATCTCCGGTCAACCGTCATTGGAAATGCCCTCGGAAACCTGGCCGAAAAATGTGGTTATACCGCGGTCAGAATCAACCACTTAGGTGACTGGGGCACACAATTCGGCAAGCTGATCACCGCTTATAAAAAATGGGGCAATCCGGATAAAGTGAAGGAACATCCGATCAAGGAGCTCCTCAGCCTTTATATACAGTTCCATGAAGAAGCAGAGACAGATCCAGCCCTTGAAGATGAGGCACGTTCCTGGTTCAAAGAGCTTGAAAACGGAAATAAAGAAGCACAGGCACTATGGAACTGGTTTAGAGATGAATCATTGAAAGAATTTCAGCGGGTTTACGACAGGCTTGGCATTCATTTCAACTCATACAATGGCGAAGCTTTTTATAACGATAAAATGAAACCCGTCATAGAGGTGCTGATGGAAAAAGACCTGCTGGCTGAATCAGATGGTGCAGAGGTCGTTCAGCTGCCTGATGAAGACCTGCCTCCCTGCCTGATCAAAAAATCCGACGGAGCGACTCTGTATGCAACACGGGACCTGGCTGCAGCATTTTACAGAAAAGAAACCTATCAGTTTGATCACTCCCTATACATCGTCGGTCAGGAACAAAGCATCCATTTCAGGCAGGTTAAAAGCGTTATCAAAAAAATGGGCTATGAGTGGGCGGATAATATGACACATGTCCCGTTCGGCCTCTATTTGAAAGATGGAAAAAAGATGTCTACCAGAAAAGGCAGGGTCATACTTCTGGAGGAGGTTCTGGATGAAGCAGTTCTTCTCGCAAAGAACAGCATCGAGTCTAAAAATCCCGGCCTGAAAAATAAAAATGAAGTCGCTGAAGCAGTCGGCATCGGAGCCATTTTGTTCCATGATCTGAAAAATGACCGCATGAACAATATTGAATTTTCACTTGAAGATATGCTGACATTTGAAGGAGAGACAGGTCCCT
Organism: Cytobacillus firmus DS1; assembly: GCF_000565285.1. Classification (GTDB taxonomy): domain Bacteria; phylum Bacillota; class Bacilli; order Bacillales; family Cytobacillaceae; genus Cytobacillus; species Cytobacillus firmus_A. The sequence goes on from NZ_APVL01000016.1 coordinate 43,866, forward strand.
ATCTGCAATATACCAATGCCCGGGCCTATTCCCTTCTCCGCAAGAGTGACCATCTCCCATCTGCCGCAAGCGGGCTATCCGATCCTTACAGCTGGGAAATTATTAAGCTGCTCTATCAATATCCTGAGAAAATCAGACAATCTTATAGGCAGCTTTCCCCTTCCTTTCTCGCTAAATATCTGATTGGTGTGGCCCAGGCCTTCAATAAATATTACGGGCAGGTAAGAATACTGGAGAAGGATGCCGGAATCCAGGCAAGACTTGCCCTCGTCAAAGCAGTCACTATTATTCTTACAGATGGCATGCAGACACTCGGCATGAAGGTGCCCCGGCAAATGTAAAAGGAGAAGCCGTTATGGCCTCTCCTTCCTTGCCTTTATGCGGGCTTTTGCTTTCTGCATTTTCGCAAGGCTCCGTACTAGAAATCCGCCGACAAAAATGGCCATCAGCACTAATCCGGTATAATTCAAATGCATTAATTTCAGAATAACACTTGCCACCGTAGCCATATATAAAGCCCCAAGCATATAGGTGATCTCTTCATTTTCAAAATAGGAGGTAAGCTTCGCTCCAAACTGTGAGCCAATGAGGCCTCCTCCTACGAGTGAAAGGCCAATCCAATAATCAATGCTGACAGTGGAGGCGTATGACAGGAAGCCTGCGGATACGATTAACATGACAGCAAACAAGCTGGTCCCTACTGCTTTTTTCGGCATCATCCCTAAATAAGCGACCGATAAAGGCACCATAATAAAACCGCCGCCCACCCCTAATGTTGTAGAAACAAATCCTGCAAAAAATCCAATCAGCACCATCTTCACAATGGAAGGAGAATGTTCAGAAAAGTGAACGGCATTGGCTGACTTTTCCCTTCTTTTTAACATGCTCAAAGCAAAATAAGACAGCAATATGATATAAAAAACAGGCACTGCCCACGTGTCCCAGCCTTTATTCTCAAGAAACAGAACAAATGGATGGGCGGCCTGGGTAGCTGCCATTCCGCTTAATCCAAGTATCAGCCCCTGCTTAAGCTTTATATTCTTCAGCCTGATATGAGCGGAGATGCCTGAAAGCGACGTTCCAATCGAAAACAGCAAACTCGTGGTGATCGCTTCTACTGGAGAAAAACCAAAAAGCATAAGCGTTGGAGTAAGAATAAATCCCCCGCCTACCCCAAAAAAACCCGAGAGCACACTAATAAGCGCCCCGAGAGTAAAAAATAAAACATATTCCATTTATATTCCTCACTAACTGTCTCTGCTATCGGTACTATATCACTTTACCATAATTGGCCACAGTTATACTGAGGTTTTCTACTTTATTTATTTATAATTATTATAAATAAGTATTGATTATAATTTAATATCTGTTATAATAAATATATAAATTACTTAGGGGGAATTACGATGGAAAAATTACATGAGGCATTAAACATACAAATTGCTAACTGGAGTGTCCTTTATACGAAATTGCACCGCTACCACTGGTTTGTAAAAGGCCCGCTCTTCTTTACTCTTCATGAAAAGTTCGAAGAATTATATAATGAAGCAGCGGAAGTTGTAGATGAGGCAGCAGAACGCCTGCTTGCAATCGGCGGCTCACCGGCAGCAAGCTTAAAGGAATTCTTAAGCATTACGACTCTTGAAGAATCTAATGGGGAAAAGAAAGCTGAAGACATGGTTGCCGCTCTTGCTTCAGACTATAAACTTATTAAAGAACAATTAATTTCTTTAGCCCAGCTTGCCGAGGAGCAGGAAGATCAAGTGACAGGCGACTTCGCCATCGGGTTAATGGAAAAATTGGATACGCATATTTGGATGCTGCAAGCCTACTTAGGAGAATAATCGATTTTGGCAAGAGAGTCAGTGAGACTAATCACTGGCTCTTATTTTTGTGCTGAAAAATTTTTTGCCCTTTGGACACTCTGAGGTGTTATGATTGACCTGATTGTTTCATTTTATTTTCAGAAAGGAGACTCCATAATGGCAAACTTAAAATATTCATTCTTTATTTTTCTGGGCGCATGCAGTTATGGCATTCTGGCATCCATTGTTAAGCTCGGACTCCAAGCCGGCCACTCTGTTCCCGAACTGACCGGAAGCCAATATTTAATTGGGCTCCTTTTATTATTGCTTTCTTTTCCATTTATCAAAAGAACGAAAATCACCCTTAAACAAGCGGCAGCTTTGTTATTGACCGGTGCCTCCTTAAGCTTAACGGGCATTCTGTATGGAATGAGCCTTGATCGGAACCCGGCCTCCATCGCTGTTGTTCTTTTATTTCAGTTCACCTGGATTGGAATTCTTTTCGAAGCACTATATGAAAAAAAGATGCCCAGCAAAGCAAAAGTCATTTCTTCGAGTTTACTTATTATAGGAACCGTATTTGCAAGCAATCTGATTAATTCCGGATCACATGCTATTCAGGCGGATGGCCTGATTTATGGTTTATTATCTGCTGTTACTTTTGCCGTGTTCATTTTTTCAAGCGGCAAGGCAGGCAAAGGAATTCCAACCATCCAGAGAAGCATCTTCATCACATTTGGCGGACTTCTTCTGGTTGCAGCTGTTTCAGGCCCCGTCTTAATAAGCGGCGATATTCAGCTTGGGGGACTATGGAAATTCGGGCTGCTGATGGCATTGTTCGGCGCCATTTTCCCTATTATATTCTTTGCAATCGGATCACCCCACTTAGAATCAGGGCTTGCCACGATTGTAGGCTCTGCCGAACTTCCGGCCGCTGTTGCTGCCGCCATGCTGATCCTTGGCGAGAGAATATCAGAAGCACAGACTTTCGGGATAGTACTGATCCTGATCGGAATTAGCATACCGCAGTTTTCATTTAGAAAAGCAGCAAAAAATCGTTTGAGCACGTAGGATTTTTTATAGCGGGATTCGCTGGGCACCGCCTTGGCCGGCGATCTGCTTGACGAAAGGAGGCTTTGGATGTCATTCCAGGGCCTTTTTCTATGGAGGCTGTTTTTTTGCGGGCATTTATTGCTCTTGCAGCTGGGTTCGGACTTTGGATTGATCTTTTCTGCTTTCTATGTCTCGAGTTGGCGCGGGTTCTGACTCTGACCGGCTCTTTTCTCCTTTCTGTGTCTGAAGTTGAACCGGGTTCTGACTCTGCCTGCTCTTTTCTCCTTTCTGTGTCCGAAGTTGAACCGGGTTCTGACTCTGGTGCTCCTCTTTCCGCTCTCTGTGTCCGAAGTTGAACCGGGTTCTGACTCTGACGCTTCTCTATCCTCTTTCTCTGTCCGAAGTAGAACCAGATCCCGTCCGGTTCCATTCCGGCTGATTTCCAGGCTTTTTCTCTTCACAAAATCAAACAACTTCAGTAAACTATTAATACCCATAAAACCAATGAGAAAGGTCGGAAAATAAATGGCAAATACACCGGTTTCGATTCCCCGTCCACTCGTAAGAACCAATCAATGGTCAATTGTATTAAGTGTTTTAGCTTCGTGGTTTACCGGAGAAGCATGGATTCTCGCCATTCCCCTGCTTGCAGGCGCAATGGGCCTATTGTTCGGTTTCAATCCAATTATGCGTACAGCAAGGCATTTTCTTAAAAAGAGTCCTTCTGAGTACATTCCCGAAGACTGGGAGCAGCAGCAATTTAATCAGGTGATTGCCGTTGCCTGCCTGGCCCTTGGTCTGCTCAGCTTTCTGCTGGGCTGGACAGCTGCAGGGTATGTTTTTACAGCTATGGTCGCACTTTCAGCATTTATTGCCATTCTGGGATTTTGCATCGGCTGTTTTATCCGCTTTCAGCTTAACCAATATAAATACCGAAAATCGTAAGGCAGCCATCACGGCTGTCTTTTTCGTTTCCTTTTACACCCAGCTAGTTTCAAAGGACTTTTTAAGGGGTACCTATTTCATAAGTAAATCATTTTGAGGTGAAAAAATGAAAACTGCCAGTAAGTTTTTTTTAACAAAAGAAGATATGACTAACCCCGAGATTGTGCCTGAGTGGGTTATTCAAGAATATAAAACATTTCATGATACAGTTACAGATAAAACCTTCCCGTGCTATTTTGGAATGACTGCCGAAATGCGCGGTGAATTGAGATATGCCTATATCACAAAGGAAGACTGGTCTAATCTTCCGGAAGCTCTTGAAGCCTTCATAGAGCTCTTTGACGCACCAAAGCTTATTCGCCATGGCCTGTTTGTATTTGTGGAGCCGGAGAAAGATGAAAAACCGCTTGAACATTACAGAGAGAATTTCTGGAATATCCTTCAGTATTTGCATAAGGTTGATACAAAGCCTTGGCCGAAGGATTATCCGACAGATCCGGACCATCATTTATGGGCGTTTTCTTTTGCTGAGGAGCCATTCTTTGTGTTTGGCAATGCGCCTGCATACAAGCAGAGAAAGACGAGGGATCTGGGTAATAGTCTTGTGCTCGGATTCCAGCCGCGACGCATTTTTGAAGGTCTCGAAGGCACCACTAAAGGCGGCGTCATGTCCAGGGAAAAAGTAAGGGAACGTGTTGAAAAATGGGATGGCCTCCCTACCCATCCAAACATCAGCCACTATGGTGATCCTGAACACCGTGAGTGGAAACAATACTTCATCGGTGATGACGTTAAGCCAATTGAAGGGAAATGCCCTTTTCATCATAAATAATCTGGCAGTCCCGGTGCAAAGCTGCATACATAAACAAGGAACCGTTCTTAGTGATCGGTTCCTTATTTATGTGTAATATATTGATTAATGCGGCTGCCGATTGCGGACATTACTTCTTTGCCGGCCGCCGGATCTTGGAGCCTGTCCACAAGTACTGCAGCGCAGACTGTTTTTCCTTTATGGGTAAATAAGGCGCAATCATGCTCTATACCGGGAAGTTCGCCTGTTTTACCCGCAACCATGACTTTTTCCTCGTCTATCGTGTTGGCAAGTTTATTTTTAAACTGCTGGTTTTCCAATATATACAGTGCTTTTTCAGTATACTTCCCTGATAACAGCTTTTGCTCTGCCAATGCCTTTATGCCATACGCCATATCCCTGGCAGTTGTGGTGTTGTCAATGCCGCTTTTCAGTGCTTCAAAATCCATCATCTTTCTGCTTAATGATGTATTATTAAACCCCAAATCTTTGAAAAGCTGATTGATTTTCTCTATACCGATCAGCTCAATGATAAGATTAGTCGCTGTATTATCAGACACAATGATCATTAGTGTCATTAGGTCTGTCACCTTGATCTTCAAATCTCTGGCCATAGCTTGCAATACACCCGATCCGCCAACCCGGGCAGAAGCAGTAACTTCCACTTCCTCCTCAAGCTGAAGCAGCTCTTTCTCCGCCTGTAAAAGTCCCGCAAGTAAAATCGGCACCTTTATTAAGCTGGCCGAAGAGAAAACGGCATCGGCATCTTTTTCGATGGAACCATCCTCGGTATGGATATATACGGCAACGCGGCCTTTACAGCAGCTGGCCAATGTAAGAATTTCCGCTTTAAGAGTATGAAAGTCCATTTTATTTCGCAGCCGCTACTTGAGGCCGGTTATGATCCCCCGTTACTTTTTCATTATATAAATGGCAGGCCACAAAGTGATCCTTCTCAATCTCCTGCCACTCAGGCTTCATGGAAGCACAAGCCTCCATCGCATAAGGGCAGCGCGTGCGGAATACACAGCCGCTTGGCGGATTCATTGGACTTGGGAGCTCCCCTTCCAAAATGATTCTTTCCCGGTTATCCTCGACATCAGGGTCAGGGATGGGAATCGCCGACAACAAGGCCTGTGTATAAGGATGAAGCGGATTTTTATATAAGTTTTCGCTTGTGGTTAATTCCACTAGATGCCCTAAGTACATAACGCCGATTCTGTCGCTGATATGCTTAACCATTGAGAGATCATGGGCGATAAATAAGTAGGTCAGCCCTTTTTTCTTCTGGAGCCCCTTAAGCAGGTTCACCACCTGGGCTTGTACCGAAACATCAAGTGCTGAGATTGGCTCGTCAGCAATAATGAATTCCGGATCCAGCGCCAAAGCACGGGCAATTCCAATTCTTTGCCTCTGTCCGCCGCTGAATTCATGCGGATAACGGTTGGCATGATCGCGGTTAAGACCTACATCCTCCAGGAGCTGATAGACCCGCTCGAGGCGCTCCCTCTTATTCGGGTATAACCCATGAACCTCCATGGGCTCGGAAATAATCTCCTGTACGGTAGAACGCGGATTCAAGGAAGCATACGGATCCTGAAAAATCATCTGCATCTTCCTGTGAAAAGCAAACCTCTCTTTTTCAGTCATGTTATGGACGTTTTTCCCGTCATAAAGGACTTCACCTTCTGTACGGTTATATAAACCAATGATGGTACGCCCTGCAGTTGATTTTCCGCAGCCGGATTCACCGACAATCCCGAATGTTTCTCCCTGTTTGATATGGAAGGAGACATCATCAACAGCCTTCAGGGTTTGTCCTTTTCCCATTGAAAAATGCTTTTTAAGATTGTTGACCTGTAAAAGTGCTTCTTTTGCCATGTTTATTCCCCCGTCTCTTGCCAGTAACGTCTAGCTGCACATAGTTCCTTTTCATAGATGGTATCTTTCAAGTCGATAATTTCGATGTTTTTACCGGTATTAGGAGAATGAAGCAGCTTTCCACCACCATAATAGATGCCTACATGATGGAGTTTGCCTTTCCCTTCTTCATAAGCAAAGAATAATAGGTCCCCTGGTTCAATGGCATCCAGTTCGACCGGCTTCCCTGCTTCCGCCTGATCATGGGCATCACGGGGAATGATCACTCCATTTGCTTTGCACATCGAATAGCTGAACCCTGAACAGTCATATCCAAAGCTGCTCATGCCGCCCCATAGGTAAGGCAGGCCTAAAAATTGTTCACCCGCAGCGATGATGTCTCTGCCGCTGCCTTTCCGTATAGCCTCAATTGATTCAAAGACCTTTACGTCAGCAGATATTAAGAATCCTTCTCCTTCAGGTGTCTGCACCTGGATCCATTCGGCTTCTTCATTTAAGATTGGAAGTACAGTTTGATAACTTAGAATAAGTTCCGGCTCTCTGTCAATCGAATAGAGAGTTGCTTTTTTGTTCTGAATGACAGCAGCCTTTTCACTATCAAGCTTCCAACCTTCATTCTGAGTCAGCTGGGCCTTCGGCAACCAGCCGGGATATCCTCTCTCGTCCTTTGAAGAGGGCTGGCTCGGAACAACAACATGTACCCATCCACCCTTCTCCTCCAATACAATCACTTCTTCTCCGTACAGAACTTGTGATTGCACAAGATTCCCGTCGCAAAGCTCCAGCCGGGGCTCATAGGTGAGCTTTTCAAGCCAGGCATCCAGATTAACCGGATTGGTGATGGCTTCAAGGTCAATTTCTCTTGATGAATCGCTTGCTGTCCACAAGGTTGCAGCAGGAACCGAAACCAGCCATTTTTGCTTAATTGCCAAAACGAACTCCTCCTTTTTAAAATTGTCAGGATGTCAATTCCTGCTTGTTCACTGCCAATGATACATTTCTGATGCCAAGACCAGGTTCAGATGGCAGAGTAATTTTGCGGCCGGAATAGCGGATTCCGCCTTCCACAATTTCTTTTGCCATCATCAGCGGAGCGTCAAAGTCAAAGCGGGTTATATTCTTTTTGCTGGCTGCAAAATGGGCTGCGGCCGTAATGCCAATCTTGGTTTCAATCATGCTGCCTACCATGCATTCCATCCCGCATACTTCAGCAAGCTGATTAATGATCTGCGCCTGATAGATGCCGCCTGACTTCATCAGCTTGATATTAATCAGGTCAGCACTTCGCGTTTTAATGACTTCAAATGCCTGCTTCGGGGTAAAAACACTCTCGTCTGCCATAATCGGTGTATCAACCGCATCTGTAACCTGCTTAAGCCCCTCTATATCCCAAGCCTTTACCGGCTGTTCGACAAGCTCAATGTTCAAGTCCAGTGCTTCCATTTTCCGGATGGCATAAATAGCATCCTTTGGTTTCCAGCCTTGATTGGCATCCAGGCGGATTTTAATTTTCGATCCTACCCGGGTGCGGATTTCCCGTATTCTCTCTATATCTGTTAAAATATCATCCTTGCCGACCTTTACCTTAAGGACATCGAAGCCTTGCTGAACATAGGAAACCGCATCTTCCCCCATTTCTTCCGGACCATTGACGCTTACTGTATAATCCGTTTCCACCTCATTTTTATGACCGCCCAGAAATTGGTAAAGAGGCAGTTTGCATTGCTGTGCAAGACAATCGTATAAGGCCATATCCACAGCTGCCTTTGCACTCGAATTTCCTATTAAAGCGGACTGAATCCCCTGGAATATCTCCTCATAGTTTAGAAGACTCTTATTGATCAGCATTGGCTTCAATACATGATGAATGGCTGACTCTATGCTTGAAAGACTGTCTCCAGTAATCACCACAGTGGGAGGTGCTTCTCCCCACCCGGCTATCCCGTTATCGCATGTTACTTTTACAACAAGCGTTTCAGCTGTCTCAACTGTTCTCAATGCTGTTTTAAATGGTTTTTTCAGTGGTACCGCAGCTCTAAATGTTTCGATCGTGTTTATTTTCATCTATACCACCCTTTTACTTAACTCCGCTTTCAATTGTCAGCTTTTTACCGGCTGCATCCAATTCTGCCCTTACACCTAATGGCACAGAAATATGCGGAGAGCAATGGCCGATATGAAAGCCTTTAACTGCAGGCTTATTCACCCTTTTAATATACGTATCCAGAACTTCATCCAATCCCAGGGAAAGTTCTCTTTCCGGAACACAATTATTAAAGTCCCCAATGATAAAGCCGGCCGCATCCGAAAGCTTCCCGGCCATATGCAGCTGGTTTAACATGCGGTCGACCGCACGGGGCTCTTCATTGATGTCTTCAATAAGCACAAGTTTATCTTTTGTATCAATTTCAAATGGTGTTCCGATTGTACTGGCCATAAGAGACAGATTTCCGCCCGTTAAGATACCAGCGGCCCTCCCGTTCACCATCGTCTCCAGTTCTGAAATTCCTTCTGGATAGTCAAGCGTAACCGGCTCAAATAACTGGTTAAAATATTGCTTGGATAGCGGATCCGCATCCTCTTTGCCAATATCAGAGGCGAGCATCGGCCCATGGAAGGTGACCAATCCTGTCTGCTGGCGGATGGCGGTGTGCAGGAATGTTATATCACTGTATCCCCAGAAAATTTTCGGGTTTTCTTTAATCAGACTGTAGTCGATTTGGGACGCAATTCTCCCTGTTCCATAACCTCCGCCTGCACAAATGATGGCTTTGACTTCCTTATCCGCAAACATGTTATGTAAATCCGCCAGACGGTCTTCATCCTTCCCGGCCAGGTAACCATATTGATCTGTCACATGCTCGCCCATCTTTACCTTTACACCAAGCTCTTCCAAAAAAGAAAGGGATCGTTTCAGGTTCTCCTGATTAGGCGGGCTTGCCGGTGCTATAATTCCAATCGCATCACCTTTTTTCAGGCGCTGAGGTTTGATTGCCATGCTGTCACATCCTTTTCGTTTTATTAGCATTATATGCTCCTGCAGCAAAAGCATTATTTGGGAAATGAAATAATTGTCGAGGATATAAGCTAAATTTCGGGAAAATGTATTATTTTTCGGGAAATAAATAAGAAAAGCGCAAGCGCCTTGCCCACCCCCGACAAGCACAAGACGAGCCTCCCGGAAAGGCGTTCTTTGCCTTTTTGGGAGGATTGGCTTGTGACCTCGAGGGGGTAGGCGCTGGAGCTAGACAGTTATCGACGTTCAAAATTTTATACTTTCTTACCTTTCTAAAAAAGCGCAGAGCGCCCGCTTATCGGCGACAAGCTTAAGACCTCGAGCCGATGGCGCTCGGAGCTAGACAGATATCAAGGTTCAAAGATCCTTATTCATCAAAAAAATTATACTTCTGAAAAAAAGGGATGTTCACACGAACACCCCTTTTTCCTGTCACTTTCACATCAAGCCGAAGAAGTATTACTTCTTATCTGCCCATTTAAGCTCCAGGTATCCAACCGGATGGCGGACGATTCCTGAAACAGCATCATTATAGAGATAAACCTGGTTGTAGAAATGGATAGGGATAATCGGCATTTCTTCGAATAAGATTTTTTCCGCTTCATACATCAGTTCAAAGCGCTTTGCTTCGTCTGCTTCATTCTTCGCATCCTTGATCAGCTGATCGTACTTCTCACTGCTCCAGCCAGTGCGGTTCATGGAATGTCCTGTCTGGAAGTTTTCAAGGAAGTTGATTGGGTCAGCATAGTCAGCAAGGAATGAGCTGCGTGATAATTGGAATTTAAGGGCTTTTTGCTCTTCAGCGAATACATTCCATTCCATGTTGGCAAGCTTTACTTCAACGCCAAGATTTTCTTTGAACATTTGCTGAAGTGCTTCTGCGATCTTTTTGTGAGAATCACTTGTGCTATACGTTAATGTAACTTCAGGAAGGGTTTCATAGCCTTCCTCTTCCATACCTTTTTTCAGAAGAGTCTTGGCTTCTTCCAGATTCGTCTGAACAAGATCTCCTGCTGTTTCACGGAAATCCTTGCCATCAGCATCCTTAAATCCATAGGATACAAATCCGTATGCAGGCTTTTCTCCATTCTTGGTTACAAAGTCAACGATTTGCTTCTGGTCCACTGCCATTGCGAAAGCTTTACGGATGTTTTCGTTCTGGAATGGCTCCATATTTACGTTAAAACGGTAGAAATAATCACCGGCCTGGTCTTCAACCTTTGCTTCACCTAATAGCTGTTCACTCAGCTCAGATGGAACAGCCGATACATCAAGCTCTCCGGTTTGATACATTTGGTATTCTGTATTGGTATCATCAATGATCGCCCAATTAATTTTATCCAGTTTTACATTTTCAGCATCCCAGTACTGATCGTTTTTCTCCATTACAAAGTGGCTGTCATGCTCCCATTCTGTCAGGTTGAAAGGACCGTTGCCCACAAAAGATTCTGCTTCAGCAAACCACTGAGGGTTTTCTGTTGCCACTTTTTCATTGATCGGGAAAAATGCAGGGTTGGTGATTACACTTAAGAAATAAGCCTGCGGACTAACTAAAGTCACTTCAAATGTTTTGTCATCAACGGCTTTTACTTTTACATCATCAGCTGATCCTTCCCCGTTGTTATAAGCTTCTCCGCCTTCAATAAAGTAGCCGAGGAAAGCGGCTGAAGAACCTGTATCAGGATTTAAAAGACGCTTCCAGGCAAATTCGAAATCACCTGCTGTTACAGGATCGCCATTTGACCATTTTGCATCTTCACGGATTTGGAATGTATAAGTCTTTCCATCTTCTGAGATATCCCATTTTTCAGCAATTGCTGCTTCTGGCTCATGATTTTGTCCCAGACGTGTCAAACCTTCCATTAAGTTGTTAAGTGCGCTCCAGGAAACAGAGTCAAAGCCGATTGGAGGGTCAAACGAAGTCGGCTCCTGGCCATTGTTCAAATAAAGCACTTTTTCAGCACTTTCTTCTTCTTTCTTGCCATCATCCTTGCTGTCTGTTTCTTTACCGGCATTTTCATTTGCCGTACAGGCTGCCATGACAAATAGCAGCACACCTGCAAGCAGCAGCGATAAAAACTTTTTCATTCCTTTTCCCCCTCTTAAAATATATTTCTTTACCTATCAGATGCCTGTCTGACAGCTGATAGAATCATAACTTTCACCGTACCGGATCCGGCACTGTGAAAGGAAAAACCTATTTTACACCTGCAAGCATTTTCTGTGCCCGTTCATCCTGAAGCCAGCAGTCTACATGATGATCGCGGCTTAAATGCGTTTTATATGGATAAACCCGGTCACATACTTCCATTGCATATCCGCAGCGGGCTGCAAATGGACAGCCAGCCGGCGGAGCGAATAAATCCGGAGGCGATCCGCCAATAGGAACAAGATCGGCTCCATCCAGGTCAAGGCGCGGAACGGAATTCAGCAGACCCTTTGTATAGGGATGCTGAGGATTATAGAAGATTTCCCTTCGTTCTCCGGCCTCCACTATTTTTCCTGCATACATGACAGCGATGCGGTCTGCTACTTGAGCGACAACCCCCAGGTCATGAGTGATGATTATGATGGATACTCCCGTTTTCTTCTGGATGTCTTTAAATAAATCCAATATTTGCGCTTGAATCGTTACATCAAGTGCTGTGGTGGGTTCATCGGCAATCAGCACTTCCGGCTCACAGACAAGGGCCATGGCAATCACAATTCGCTGCCTCATCCCTCCGCTGAATTGGTGAGGATAATGCTTCAATCTTTCAGATGGATTAGGAATCCCAACTAAATTAAGCATTTCCAGAGCCTTTTTACGGGCATCCTGCCGGGATATGGTTTCATGCTGCATAATTCCTTCTATAATTTGCTCCCCGATGGTAATGGTAGGGTTTAAAGCCGTCATTGGATCCTGAAAGATCATTGAAATGTCTGCGCCGCGGATATCCCGCATTTCAGACTCTTTTAGTTTTGTCAGATCCTTCCCTTTAAAGAGGACAGCACCGTCTGCTATTCTCCCGGGAGGGGATGGAATCAGCCGCATGATGCTTTGGGACGTCACACTTTTCCCGCAGCCGGATTCACCGACAATCGCCAGGGTTTCCCCCTTGAAGAGATCAAATGATACACCTCTTACAGCCTGGACTTCCCCGCCATAAGTGGTAAATGTGACATGCAGGTCTTTTACTTCAAGTACTTTCTCCATGCTGCTACCTCCTTAACTTCGGATCGAGGGCATCCTGCAATCCGTCTCCAAGCACATTAAATGAAAACATGGTCAGGGAGATGAAAAAGGCAGGGAAAAACAGGCGCCACCAGTGACCTGATAGAATCGTAGACAGCCCATCATTGGCCATGGAACCCCAGCTGGCAAAAGGCGGCTGAATGCCTAATCCCAGAAAGCTCAGGAACGCCTCTGCAAATATAGCCGACGGCACTGTAAGAGTCATCTGTACAATGATAGGGCCCATCGTGTTCGGCAGCAGGTTTTTCTTTATAATCCTCGACGTTTTTGTTCCGAAAGTCTTTGATGCCAGTACAAATTCATAGTTCTTAATCTGCAGAACCTGTCCGCGGACAATCCGGGCCATTCCGACCCAGCCCGTTACGGAAAGGGCGAATATTATGGTGAACAAACCAGGTCCCATTACGACACTGATTAAAATAACAACCAGTAAATAAGGAAGTCCATAAAGAATTTCCACTACCCTCATCATGGCATTATCTGTTCTGCCGCCTTTATATCCGGCAATACCTCCGTAAATGACTCCAATTGCAAAATCAATCATGGCTGCCACAATTCCGACGAATAAGGAAATCCTTGCTCCGTACCATGTTCTAGCGAAAACATCCCGGCCCAATTCATCTGTTCCGAACCAGTATTTTGAAGATGGCGGAAGATTCTGATTGGCCAATGACTGCTCGGATACATTATGCGGGGAAATCATCGGGCCAAATATGGCCATAAAGGCTAAAGCAATAAGAAAGAATAGCCCTGCCATCGCCAATTTGTTTTTCAAAAGCCGGCGCCATGCATCCTGCCAATAAGAAAGGCTTGGCCTTACAACTGCTTCCGCTGCATCCTCGTCTTTGGCCTTTGGCACAAACCAATCATCCGGAATATCGGGTGCCAGGTTGCGGTTATCATGCTGTTTGCGCAGTTCCATTAGCTCGCCTCCTTTTTGTGAAGCTTAATTCTCGGGTCTAGAACTCCGTATGCAATGTCCACCAGGAACAGCATAATAATCAAAATGGAGCTGTAAAAAACGGTGGTTCCCATTATGACGGGGTAATCTCGTGTATTGATGCTTTCTACGAAATACTTTCCCATTCCGGGAATGGCAAATATTTTTTCAATAACAAAGGTGCCTGTCAAAATGCTGGCAGCAAGCGACCCCAATACAGTTACAACAGGCAGCAGGGCATTTCTCAGTGCGTGTTTAAAAACGATTTTCACCGGTGACAGGCCTTTAGCTTTGGCGGTTTTGATGTAATCCTGTGTCAGCACTTCCAGCATGCTTGAACGTGTCAGACGGGCGATAATCGCCATGGGACCGGTCGCAAGCGCCAGAGTCGGCAGAATCATATGCTTTGGGCTTGACCATGTAGCCACCGGGAGGATTGCCAGGTTGACAGCAAGCTGCTGAATTAAGAGTGTGGCAAGCACAAAGTTTGGCACCGATATTCCCAGAACTGCTATGGTCATCGCTAAATAATCAATAAAGCCATTGTGCCGGAGGGCTGCTATGATTCCGAGGGCAATCCCTGAGAAAACAGCCACAATCAACGTGACAATTCCCAGTTCAAACGACACCGGGAACCCCCGTCCCAGCATTTCATTAACCGTCTGGGAGGACTTTTTAATAGATGGTCCAAAGTCAAATGTTGCAACGGATTTCAAGTACATCCCATATTGGACATACAGCGGTTCATCCAAATGATAGAATTTCTCCAGATTCCGCTGGACCGCTTCACTGGTGTTTCTTTCTTCATTAAATGGCGACCCGGGTATGGAGTGCATTAAGAAAAACGTCAGAGTGATAATGAACCAAAGTGTGACGACCATTGCGATGAGGCGTTTTATTATGTATCCAGTCATTCATTAACACTTCCTAACAGAATGTAGTTCTCATGGCCAGCTCAGTCATCACGAGCATAGCCTGGTATGCTTCAAGAATATCTTTTGCCTGATAGCGGACAATGGTTGTATTTTCTTCTATCTCTGCACCAGGCATTAAAGCGGCCCACTCAGCCTGGCCGTAGTTGGCAAATTCAATTTTCAATACTGGGTTTTCCGGAGGCACGAGCGGCTTGACAAGATCTTTTTTGCTAAGCGCCTCTGCCGCTTTTTCTCTTAAAAGCTGGCCGGCTTTCGCCGGAGTAAGCGATTTCACTGCTGATCGTGATATCGTCTCTTTTACAACAGCTGTTGTAACATTCGGGATCAATTTCTCTGCTTCCAATGCCGCCTGGTCATCTCCGGCCACCATTAGGACCGGCACGCCATGATAGCCAGCCACATAAGCATTGAAGCCCATTTCTCCAATGGCATGATCATTGATGTACATATGTCTTACACCAAAAATCATGGAGTGGGACATAACACCTTTCATGGAAGCACGCGCATGATATCCAACAAACATGGCTCCGCTGAAGCTTGAATCCAGGCCCTGAACCATTGAATATGGCTTAACATCACCAGTAATCAGCTGTGTCTCAGGGTGCATTCTTTCAATCAGCAGGTTGTTCATTTTCGAGTGGCTGTCATTGACAATCACCTCACTGCAGCCTTCTTCAAAGGCGGCTGTTACCACATGGTTTGCCTCATCAGTCATAATCACCCTGCTGCGTTCATAATTGTGCTTCGATGAGCCGACATGAGTATGATCAGCCAGACCCGTAATTCCCTCCATATCAACTGATAAATAAAGCTTCATTTAAAATCCCCCAAAATATTATATTATTATAGTTTTCTATATTGCGTATTATTTCTATATTTTCTGTAAATTAAATCTGCAATTTATTTCATAAAATCTAAATACAAAAAATCCAGCTATCGGAGATGTTCTCTGATAGCTGGATTTCATCTGCGGAAAACAGAAAAAGCAGCTCATTTATTCATAATTTGTGTATATTTTATATGGGCATTTTTAAAGGCAACCATCAGGGCCTTTTGCGAGGAGCCGAAGTAGCGGCTTTCGATTTCTTCCATTACCTTGTCTGCTTCCAATATGGATTTGCCGACAAATATCGATTTAATAAATAATGAGGTTAAATTAATGGTAGATGAACATTCTGCATCTACAATTTCATCTGTTTCCCTGTCGATCACAAGACCGATAAAGAAGCCGTTATATTTTTGCATAATCGGATTGTTCAGTGATGTTTTGCTGTCTCCGATGATATAGACGGTATTTTGTCTGTACATGAAATTGCCTCCTGCAGACCGGATATTATATGAGGTGTTTATGAGGTTATCATAAACATTCATTATAATGCATGGCCCGTACCAAAATTGTAATACAACAGAAGCTGTATTACAATCATTTTTCAATACTTTTCTAAATATTTTATCAATTGAATGTGTCCTTTACATGCGGATTCAATTACTTTTGCCCTGCAAGTCTCAATGCATATTGCAGCAGGTCCTCCCCGCTCATGAGCCTGTCTCCCCCACCCTGTGCAAATTGCGGATTCCCGCCGCCTTTGCCGTTAATCTTCTGCAGCAGTTCTGCTGAGAGGCTCTTCATATCAGATTCCGAATCTGCTCCCCTGGCACAGACAAATTGGAGTTTATCTGTGGTTTCATTGACTAGGATAACATCGGCATTCTCAGATTGGGAGGCGGTTAAGCGTGCCAGTTTCTGCAGTTCCTGGATGGATCGTCCCTCAAAGACTTTGCTGATGCACTTTCCCTTTTCGGCTGTGATCATTTCTTTTGCCTCATAAGCTAACAGTGCTTCCTTTGCTGCTTCCAGCTGCTTCTCCAGGTCTTTTCCATTTTCAATCAGGCGGCTGGCAGCTGAAGGCAGGTCCTGTTCTGGTGCATTTAGGAGCTGACTAAGATTCCCGGTAATTTCATGTTTGGCCTGAAGATGCGTGAGAATCCGGGTGCCGCAGATGAACTGTACACGAATTTTCTTTTTTTGGCGCTCCCAGTCCAATATTTTTACACCGGCTACCTGGCCGGTTGAAGCTGGGTGTGTTCCGCCGCATCCGTTATAATCAAACTCCGGAATGATCACAAGCCGAATATCTTCACTGACAGACAGCTGCTTGCGGAGCGGAAATTGGGAAGCTTCCTCTGCACTCACCCACCTGGATTCAATAGGGCGATTCTCAAGTATAATGGAATTAGCCAATCTCTCCGCTTCCTCTGCATGCCGGCCTGGCAGTTCACTGATTTCCAGATCAATTGTTAATGTTTCTTTGCCTAAATGAAAGCTGACTGTCTTATAGCCGTAAAGCTCTTCAAATGCAGCCGATAATATATGCTGGCCGGCATGCTGCTGCATATGGTCAAACCGTCTGTTCCAATCGATCTCTCCTGATACTCCTGAAGTGGAAGGGTCCAATTCTCCTTCTAAATAATGACGGATTTCCCCTTCCGCTTCTTCCACATCTACCACTTTAATGCCATTGAGTGTCCCCTCATCGTGAGGCTGTCCTCCGCCAGTTGGATAAAAGGCCGTTTCTTTCAGGACTGCATATACCCTTTCCTTGTCGTCTGCCGCCTGATATACAAGTTCCGTTTCAAATGTTTTTATATATGGGTTTTCATAATAAAGTTTTTTCATAGAGATCAACCTTCCTTATGCCTGTTCTATTTTTAAAACTACCGATTTTGCAGTTACAGGTCAAGTCAGCTATCAGTCAAGGGGAAATTATTAGTAATTTTATCCACACGGTTTATGCTTGTGGCGAAAAAGGTATGTACACCAATAGATAAGCAAAAATTATTAAGGAGATGATGAACATGGCAACAAACAAGCATATTGTAGGTGCATACGATACAGAACAGGAAGCTATTCAAGCGGTTGAAGAGTTACGAGCAGATGGATACCGTCCTGAAGATATTTCCGTAATCAGTAAAAATAAAGACGATGTGGATGCCGTTACAGAAGAAACAGGCACAAAAACGGAAGAAGGATTAGCTGCCGGAGCAGCTACTGGCGGTGTTCTCGGAGGATTAACAGGTCTTCTGGCCGGTGTAGGGGCGTTGGCAATTCCCGGAATCGGGCCAATTGTGGCTGCCGGACCAATTGCGGCTACATTAACAGGAGCCGCTGTTGGGGCAGGTGCCGGCGGCATTGCCGGAGCACTTATCGGCATGGGCATTCCAGAAGAAGAAGCACATCGCTATGAAGCAGATGTCAAATCAGGAAAAATCCTTGTGTTAGTCGATCCTGATACGAAGTCTGCAGACTTTACTGACAGCTATACAAATACGGACCGCTCCGTTTTAGATGGAGACCGGACAACGTACACAAGCACTGATCCTCTAAACCCTGGCGAACTTGACCGCGGAACGAACGCTTTTAAGGATAACACCAGAAACGGCAGCGGTGTTTGGACAGATGAGAATCTCGATTTAAACCGTCCGCTAAGCGGAAATCCGGAAGAATTGAAAACAGATGACCGTACAGTTTCAGCCTATAACGATGATGTCGATACCCGCTATCGGGATGCTTATGACTTTAACAATGTCAGGGAGAACCGCAATAACCCTTATAAAGGATAATAAGAAAAGCGCAAGCGCCTTGCCCACGAAGGAACGCAGACTAAGAACGCCACGTCCTCCCAAAAGCTTCCGCTTTTGGGAGGCGATGATTATGCTGACGAAGCCTTCCTTGTCCTGCGGGCCACAGGCATAAGACGGTTCCTGTAAGAAGGCGTTTTTCCTTCTGAAAGGAAACGGCTTATGACCCCGAGTCCCTAGGAGCCGCAACAAGACAAGCTTGTGACCTCGAGGGGGTAGGCTGCTTGCGCAAGGCAGTTATCGACGTTCAAAGTTTTATACTTTCTTACCTTATGCAAAAAGAGCTATTCCCATATGTGGGAGTGGCTCTTTTTGCGCTAATATTGAAATTCGCAGCAGTTATATCGTATGAAAATTCCATATTTTTCACCTTTTTCCTCCTGATTTTCAAAGCTATACTTAAATGTAATGGAATGGAAAAATAGGAATCTAGCGGGGGGAAATAATAATGAGAAGAGTGTTGCCGGCACAAATTATTTCTCATAGTCAATTTGGTTATAGGAAGCTGCCATCAAGTGTCAGATGCGAGTGCCCAAAATGCAGCAAACCCAGCCTTTTTACGATTAAAGCAAATTATAATCATACAAGCAAATCCAGCATACTTTCCCATGGAAATTGTTCAGCCTGTAAGAAGGAATCCGTTTTTATCATGATACTCAATCAAGATGACCAATCAAGCGACGAGGCGATTCTTTATATCTATGATCCTAATTCAGCAAAGGAGCTCCTGACTCAGCTGGAGAAAATAAAGGAAGTGCCGGTTGACCTGACACGGGCTTACCGATCAGCTTTAAATGTCAGCTATTCCAAAGATACGATTGCAACAGCTGTTATGTCCAAGCGCGTCCTCGAGAGTATCCTGAAAAATTTTCTTGGTGAAGAGGTCAAAGGGCAAAACCTTTCAAAGCAATTTGAACTGCTGCCAAAACACGTAGATTTAGCAAGGCCCCTGCAGTCTTTAAGCCAACTGGCACAGCCAGGCAGCGCCTTTTACGAGATGCTTGATCTTGAAAAGGACATTGATCTGGATATGGCCTCCCTATTGATGGAGCTTTTAGAGAGTTTAATAGAGTACTTATTTGTCCTGCCAAATAAAATTGAAATGCTGCAGCAAAAACTAAATCATAAACTTCTCTGATCCCATATTTAACCCCCTTATCTTCCTGATTAAGGGGGTACTTTTTTACTTTTAATTATTCAACTGTCTTTTGATCTGGTCTTCTGCCTGCTTTAAAATTTCTTCGTCGCCGGCTTCTTTATTAGTGATGATATTTGTTTGATATTTTAAACCTTCATAGTCAACTGTAACTGTAATTTCTTTCATTTTTCCTGATCCTTTCCTGATGTTTTACTATATAAATACCAACAAAAGGACGATTTAAAACTTCTCTATACCGGTTTCATTTGCTCTTCCAAAATACGGGCCAGCCTTTCTTTCATTTCCTCTTCCGTTACAACCAGACTGTGGCTGGACATTTTTGTTTTAAGGATAAGTTCGCAGCCTTCATTTACTTCCGGAGAATATCCATAGTATTTGTGATTTAAATCTATTTTTTTGAACTGGAAGGACTTTAGGTTTTTCCATGGAACAAACCTGCTTCCGCTTATAAAGCCGTTATCATAGACGGCAAAGACATTCAGGAGATCTTTGGCATTGATTAAAGGGATGAACAGAAGATAGAGATATGTCCAGCTGAATTTCATATTATATTTACCGAGTATAAACATAATAACTAGAAATACCAGCATGACTGCATACATAATGAGCCCCAGCTTGTTCTTGGAGATAACAGGGCTGTCCGCTGTTTTTTGGGGGAATTTCCTTACTGCTCTCAGATCATTCCTATCTGAAGGAATAAGAGGAGTTTTCTTCATTTTTGTAATGAGGATTATATAGTGATAGCTGAAATAGATAATACATACCAGAAATAGGACCTCGAATATTATATTCATCGCACCCGCCTCCTTAATCATCTATACGATTCTAAATAGGAAAAGTTTCATCACTGAAAAAATATGATTGTGCAAACAAGCTAATTTGAATATAATCTAATTAGATATATATCTAATCATTTTCTATAGCCGACAAATTAGATAATTATCGAATCACTTTTCGCTGAGGTGCGTTAACATGACAAATTGGACTGTATGGAAACAGGAGAAAAATTATCAAAAGCTTTTTTGGGCTGGTGTCATTAATGGAATTGGAAATCGATTTACACAGGTTGCGCTGCTTGCGCTGCTCTACCACGTAACAGGCTCTGGTGTCGCAATCGGACTTTTATTCGCCATTCGCATGGCACCTTTTTTCTTCATTGCTCCAATAGGAGGCATGCTCGCAGACCGTTTTTCCAAGAAAGCCATTCTGGTAACAGTGGACCTGCTGAGAGTGCCAGCGGTCCTCTGCCTTCTTTTCGTAAGGGAACCAGGGGATCTATGGATTGTTTATACAAGCGCACTCCTGATCTCAATGGGCGAAGCCATCTATTCACCGGCCAGGATGTCTGCGATACCTGCGCTTGTAAAATCTGATCGGCTTATATATGTAAATGCGATTGAGCAAGTCATGGTCGGGGCAGTTCTGATTTTGGGATCAAGCACTGGCGGAATCCTCGCCTACTATCTGGGAAACCATGCTGCTTTTATAATTAACTGCCTTACCTTCCTGTTATCAGCGTATCTAATCTCAAGGATGGTTTTCCCATCAGTTTCTGAGGAAAATAGGAGGAAACCGGGAACATCGGCATCCATTTCACCAGGGAAACTGATTCTTGGCTCTTCCGCACTGGTTGCCTTTTTTATTATGATGCTGACCATGCCGCTCGCCAATGGAATAGACAATATTCTTGTCAGTATCTATGGACTGGAAGTTTTTGCTATGGGTGAGTTGGGTGTTGGGTTTATGTATGGCGCACTGGGGATTGGCCTTATTCTAAGCTCCTTTTTTTCTCATATGATGAAGCGCGGCCTCCTGGCACTTGCGATCATCTTCATCGCTTTAGAAGGCACAGGTCATATTTTACTAAGCCTCGCGCCAAGCTTTTACGCAGCTCTTTTCACTGTCGTGCTGATCACCTTTGCAGGCGGAATCGGCAACATCTGCCTTGATACCGTTATGATGAAGTTCATACCCCGGTCCAGGCAGGGAACTTTTTTCGGTTTAATGGAGATGATCTCAAACCTTTCCCTGGCTGTCTCCATGGGTACAGCAGGATTCCTGCTGGAGATATTTGCTCCAAGGACCCTTAGCCTGATCATTGGCCTGGCCTATCTTATTTTTGCTATTATGTATGCACTTTTATTTGCACGAGTAGATCTTGTAAAAGAAAAGAGGGAGTTTATCAGGGGAATTTAGCTGAATAAAGAGAAAAGCCCTGCAGGCATTCATCCTGCAGGGCTTCCTTTTAGTTTTCCTCGATTTCACTGCGGTTTTTCTTAAACATTTTAGATAATACTTCGTACACGATTGGCACAATGATAAGGGTCAATAGCGTCGAGCTTGCCAGACCGCCGATAACGGTAATCGCAAGGCCTTTGGAGATAAGCCCTCCGCCGCCGGAGCCAATGGCCAATGGAATTAATGCACCAATTGTAGCAATGGCTGTCATCAGGATTGGGCGAAGTCGGGTTGCTCCCGCTTCCAGCACCGCTTCCCTCATGACCAGACCGTCACGTTCCATATGGATGATCCGGTCCACCAGAACGATGGCATTAGTTACGACAATACCAATTAGCATTAATAGTCCCATCATGACCGATACAGAAATGGTTTCACCGGCAATCAACAACCCAACGAAAGAACCAATCACGGCAAACGGAAGGGAGAAGAGAACCGCAAATGGCGCCACTCCTTCACGGAATGTAACGACCAGAATGAAGTACACAATCGCGATGGCTGCAAGCATCGCAGCGCCAAGCTGCGTGAACGTCTCAGTCATATCTGCCTGAACGCCAGCAACTCCGACGGTTACACCCTTAGGCAGATCCAATTCATCAATAGCTTCATCTGTTTTAGAAGTAGCCTTTGAGATATCATCTCCTTTGACGGTACCTGACACGGTTGCGTAGTACTCGCCTTTACTGCGGGCAAGCGTATTATGGGTTGTGCCTTCTTTCACTGTGACAAGCTCGGAAAGAGGCATAGTTGTACCCATCGCTGTCGGCACCTGTGTTGCCAGGATATCATCAATGGATTTCGGCTGTTCCGCCTGCTCCTGCTGGACAATGACTTCAAGCGTCTCACCGTCTTTTTCAATCGTTGTCAGAACATCCTTGGTGTTCGAGGAATTCAGCATCATGACAATTTGTCCGGCTGTCAGACCGTACTGCAGCAGTTCATCCTGCTCCACATTGAAGGTATATTCAACAAAGGCGTCTTCTGCACTTGAAGAAACGTCCTCCAATTCTTCATTTTCCTTCATAACGTCTTCTACCATTTTGACAGAGTCATTCAGTTTATCTAAATCTTCACTGTAGAATGTGTAGCTGACTTCATTGGTTGAACCGGACATAGAAGTGAAGTTCTGGCTCTTCCATTCACCTGATTGTCCGATATTAAACACATACTCTTCTATTTCTTCACGGACTTCAGGGAAATTATCCATCTCAGGGTCAAAGATCAGGTACATTAAAGCTCCGCCTGCTCCCCCGCCCATCATGGCAGCCATCTGATCCGCTTCTTCGGTTACAGATATTTGAACGATGTCAATATCATCACGTTTAAGCATTTCTTCTTCTACTGCTTCAACGTTCTTTAAAGTTTCATCTTTAAGCTCTCCAGCTTCAGGTGTGTATGTCAGATACATCACTTTATCTTCTTCACTGCCCATAAAGCTGAATCCGATCATTGGTGTCAGAGCTAAGCTCCCCGCCAGCAATACTACCGCAATGATGGATGTAATAATCTTATGATTAAGAGATTTCTCAAGGATCCCTCTATACCATTTTGATAGCTTTCCAGCTTCTTTATGGCTGCCTTCCGTTTTTTCGCTGTACAATTTCTTTCTAAACAAGAAGTGAGACAGCGCTGGAACGATTGTAATGGCCACAAGCAGTGAGGCACCAAGCGCAAACGTCATCGTCAAAGCGAATGGCATAAACAGCTCGCCGACCATACCTCCTACAAAAATGAGCGGTGCAAATACAGCAACCGTAACTAATGTCGAGGAGAGGATTGGCTTGAACATCTCAATCGTAGCTTCACGGATAAGCGCCCGCCCTGTCAGTTTTTCTTCTTTTAAATGCAGGCGGCGGTAAATATTTTCAACTACAACGATAGAGTCATCAATTACACGGCCGATGGCAACCGTAATGGCTCCAAGAGTCATAATATTCAAGGTAATATTCATCCAGTTCAGCAGCAGCAAAGCCATGAAAATCGAAACTGGAATGGATACGATGGAAATAATAGTTGATTTAAAATCACGCAGGAACAGTAAAATAATCAAGACGGCGATCAGCCCGCCAAACACGGCCTTTTCAATCATGGTTGAAACGGATTCTTCAATCGGCTTGCCCTGGTCAAGTGAAAGATCTATAACAAGGCCCTCGACCTTTTCTTTTTCTTCCTTGATTAAATCTTTGACATTGTTGACCACTTCAACAGTGTTAGCCTGCTGTTCTTTAACGATTTGAATGGCAATGGCATCATCACCATTTGTACGGGATACAGATTGCACTCTGCCGACCGTATCAATCTCGGCAATGTCACTCAGCTTCACAAAAGGTGACTGGTTTTGGGCGGTCGGTGTTACCGGAATGAGCATATTCTTTAATTCATCCTCGGTCATGAACTTGCCGTCCACTGCGACAGCCTGCTCACCTTCTTCAAATTCGTAAAGTCCCAATGATACAGCCATGTTGCTTGCCTGGATCATTTCCTTTACTTTGTCTTCGGTCAGCTCAAGTTCAGCCAGTTTTTCTTCGTTGTATGTGAGCTGCACTTCTTCCACATGCTGACCAGTGATGGTCGCTGATGCTACACCATCTATTTTCTCAATTTTTGGCAGTATGATATCTTCTACAGTTGAGGTTAACTCCACAATATCCTCAGATTTACTGCTTACACTCAGTGCAGCAACCGGCATCATATTCATGCTGATGGCCGTAATGGTCGGTTCCTGTGCTCCTTCCGGCAGCTCCACTGCATCCAGAGCCGATTGAAGAGCACGCTTGGCTTCGTCCATATCAATACCATAGTCATATTCCACTTGGATATTTGCCATGTTAGAATATGAATTTGAGTAAACTGATTTCACATCTTCAAGGCCTTCTACGGCTTTCTCGATTGGGATGGACACATCATCCATCACTTTTTCAGGAGTTGCACCCGGATATACATCCATTACCATTAAGTAAGGAATCGAGACATCCGGAATGGTCTCCATATTCATCCGTGTACCTGAATAAATGCCAGATACCGTGATAATAATTGTTAACAGCCAGACTGCAAGTTTATTCTGCAGGACAAAATTCACTAACCCTTTCACTTGTGCACCTACCCTAAATTGACTTATTAGACTCAATTACATATAATAATGACCAGGTGGTCATTTGTCAATCATAAAGGAGTGACAATCTTACATGGGCAAGAAGCAGTTAATTATGGAAAGCGCTTTAGAACTCTTTGCCAAACAAGGATTTGAAGCTACCTCTGTTCAGCAGATCACCGTTCACTCCGGTATTTCCAAAGGAGCTTTCTACTTATCATTCAAATCAAAAGATGAATTGATCATGGCTTTGATCGATCAGTTTATGGATCAGTTCGTCTCAGATATTGACCAAATAGTCAAAGACCCGAATAACACAGGCGGAGAGCTTTTAAGGAAGTTTTATTACACCACTTTCCACTCCTTTCAAAAGCATTCAGACTTTGCCAAGGTTTTCATTAAAGAACAGGCACATACATTTAACGAGGAGCTTATATCAAAAGGCCGTCACTTTGACCAATTAATCGATGATATCACCCTATCGATGCTTGATCAGCTATATGGTGAGGCTGTCCAGCATACAAAATATGATTTAATTTATTGCATTAAAGGCTTCATGCATGTGTACTCTCATTTATTTCTATTTTTCAATGTGCCTTTGGATTTGGACCTTCTATGCCGGTCACTTGCGGAAAAAACGGACCTGCTGGCAAAGCACTCAGAAATTCCGTTTATTACAGACGAGCTCTATGACACGTTCAGGAAGGCCGGACACGAAGAAATGACTGACAGGCAAGTGATTGAAATCATAGAGCAGAAAATTGAGGAATTAGAAGATTCGATTGAAAAGGAATCCCTCATCCTCCTAAAGAAGGATGTACAGGAGCGCAGCCTGAGCCCTGCTATCGTACAAGGGCTGATTACAAATATCAGGAACAATCCTCAAAGCAGATGGATTGCTTATCTGCTTTTAAATTACTACGAGCTTTAGAAAATAAAAGGCAGAATGCTTTAGCGAGCATCCTGCCTTTTGTGTATAGTAAAGTCTTTATTTACTTTTGAGATTGTCAGTCCATCACCAATAGGAATAAGCACAGATTCCAATTGAGGATGGTCAGCCACTGTTTTATTAAATTTTTTCATGAATTCAGTATGACGTCCAGGTTCAGCACCCTCGTCTGCAACACTGCCTCTTGCCAATACATTATCACAAACAATTAATGCCCCATTTTCCGCTAGTCTGATGCAATAATTCAGATAGTTTTCGTAATTTTCTTTATCAGCATCGATAAAGAAAAAATCGAATTGCCTATTATCACTAACAAGCTGGTTGAGGCTTTGCAAAGCGGGTCCGATTAAATAGGATACTTGATCTCCAAAGCCGGCTTTTGCCAGATTGCTATGTGCTAATTCTGCGTAGCTCTCTACGAGCTCAAGGGATGTTAAATTTCCTGCCTGATTGAATCCCCTCGCTAAACAAATGCCGCTATATCCCCCAAGTGCCCCAATCTCAAGGACATTTTTTGCTCCTGACATGGATACCAGCAGCTTAAGAAGCTTGCCAGTAGAAGGAGAAACGGATATGGATCGCATGCCATTCTCTTTTATAGAAATAAGAACTTCCTCTAGAATATCATCATGGCTGCAGAAAACTGAATCGATGTATCTGTTAATTTGTTTCATATTTCCCGTCCCTTTATTAAAGTGGATTATTCTTATTAAAAATGGCCGCCGGAGAGTCAATTCAGATTCTCCAGACAGCCCTTATATAAATTATTTCAGCTCAGCTAAGACTTCTTCAATTTTAGCAAGTTCTGATTGTAAACCGCCTCCGCTCAGGTACCAAAGTGGTCCATCCAAGTAAACGATTTTTTTATTTTGATAAGCATCTGTTTTCTTAACGATATCATTTTCCATATCCGCTTCAATATTAGAGTCCCCGCCAACAGCTGCTGTACGGTCAATTACGAATAGCACTTGTGGATTAAATTCCAGGATGGCTTCAAAACCGAAGTTAGAACCGTGAGAAGAAGATTCGATATCTTCTGTTACCGGCTTGAATCCATAAATGTCATAAATGTAGCCAAAGCGGGAATTAGTTGAGAAACCTGATAATTTCCCTTCATTGTACATAGTTACTAAAGTGCTTTCATAGTTTCCGGCTAAAGCTTTGATTTCTTTTAAAGCTGAATCAAATTTTGCCGTGTATTCTTCGGCTTCTGCTTCTTTACCAAACATTTTCGCCGCCAGGTCTACAGAAGATTGAAATGTGTTCCAATAGTCATCCTGAGAAGTACCAACAAACACGACAGGAGCAATTTCTTTTAATTCTTCATAGAAAGCTGACTGGCGCCCGGAGATAAAGATTACATCCGGATCCATTTCAGCAATATCTTCAAGTAAAGGTTCTTTTAATCCGCCAACACTTTCATACTCATCTGAAGCATATTTTTCAAGGTGAGCAGGCAGGGTAGAATCCTTCGCAACCCCAACAATTCCTTCAACCCCAAGAGCATCTAATGTATCTAAGAAACCATAATCAAATACAGCAATTCTTTCCGGCATCTTTTCAAATTCTACATCTTCAAAATTGGTTGTACCGCCTTCATTGCCTTCTACTGAAGCAACTGTCGGAGAAACAGTCATTGGATATGCAGAGCTTCCTTCTTCAGTTCCAGATACATTTGTTTCTTCAGATTGGCCAGCTTTAGCTTCATCAGCTGATTCTTCTTTTGAAGCTTCTTCGGCAGATCCGCATGCGGCAAGCAATAATACCATTGCTGCTAACAGTGCATAAAATATTTTTTTCATTTTTTTACTCTCCCTTTTTCTGTTTATTGATATTGATTATCATTATCAACTATGGTGATAATTATTATTGAATAATCTCTATTAGTCAATAACTTTTTGTGAATTTTATTAAATTATTTTCCAATATTTCAAATAAATGATAAAAAAATAGCAGAAGCCTGGAGAAATACAGTAGAATTCTCCAGGAATATGTTATTTATATATGTGAGTTAAAATAGACACAAATCCTGCAGCCATTCTGTTCTTGAATGGGAATATCCATATCGTAAATTTCACGAAGCACATCAGAATTAATGATTTCACGGGTCGGCCCATTTTTCATCAGCCGGCCATTTTTTAACGCTACGATACGATCAGAATAAACAGATGCAAAATTTATGTCATGCAAAACAATGACAACGGTCTTTCCAAGTTCATCAACCAGCTTGCGCAAAATTTTCATAATCTGAACGGAATGCTTCATATCCAGGTTATTTAAAGGCTCATCCAGCAGGATGTAATCCGTATCCTGAGCAATGACCATGGCAATAAATGCCCGCTGCTTCTGACCGCCTGATAATTCATCTAAATATTTGTTTTCCATATCAGCTAAATTCATATAGTCAATTGCTTGATCAACAAACTTCTCGTCTTCAGCTGACAAACGTCCTTTTGAATAGGGATAGCGCCCAAATGACACAAGCTCACGCACTGTTAATCTCACATTAAGGTAGTTGGCCTGTTTCAAAATGGATACTCTCTTCGCAAAATCCGAAGACTTCCACTTTTTCACATTATTCTGATCGAGTAATACCTCACCTGTATCTGCTTCTAATAAACGGCTTACCATAGAAAGAAGTGTTGATTTACCAGCACCATTCGGTCCAATAAAAGAGGTGATGGTCCCAGGCTCGATTGTGACTGTAACATCCTCTACAACAGGCTTTTTACCAAATCGTTTTGTTAATCCTTTGATTTCAATCATCCTGCTGCCCTACTTTCCTTAAGTAATAGATATATAAAGTAAATACCGCCAATAAAGTTAATAATGACACTTAATGTGGTGCGCAGCTCAAAAATATGCTCCACAAGGAAATTACCGCCGACCAATGCAATGATACTGATCAGGCTTGCCCCTAATATATGGGTGGAATGTTTAAATGTCACCAGAAATTGATAAGAGAGATTGGCAACAATTAGTCCAAAAAAGGTAATTGGGCCAACAAGCGCAGTTGATGTGGCAATTAATACTGACGATAAAATTAAAATTCTCATAACCATACCGTCATAGTTAATGCCAAGATTTATCGCATTTTCACGGCCAAGCGACATCACATCCAGCTGCCCCATAATAAGGTAGCCATAAAGAAACGCCAGGGCCAGGATGCCAATTGAAATAAATAATAACTCTGTTTTTACATTTGTAAAGGTCGCAAACAACCGGCTTTGAAGACTTAAATATTCGACTGGATCTATCAGTACCTGCAGGAATGTGACAAAGCTTCCCAGGAGTGTTCCTATAATCATCCCTATTAAGAGAAGAAAATAAATGGGATGCTTATCCGCCCTGAACAAAAACCGATACAAAATCAGGGCGAAGACGACCATGGCAAAAATGGCTGCGCCAAAATTCAAGTATTTATTTAACACCCACACTGACATCGACCCTGCAAAAAAGTAGATTAAGGTCTGAACCACTTGATACATAGAATCAAGGCCCATAACAGAAGGGGTTAAAATGCGGTTATGTGTAATGGTCTGGAACACAACTGTGGAATAAGCAATTGCGATTCCTGTAATAATCATCGCTGTGACCCTTAGCATACGCTTTGGAAAAGCATAATCAAAGCCGCCTTTAATATCATAAAAGCCGTATAACAAAATAAACACAATGGCAATAGCTGCTAAAATCATCAGTTTTGTACTATTTCGCATATGCTCTCCCCCTTAGCAGCATCGTTAAGAAGATAGCACTGCCTATCACTGCCACTGTTACATTAACTGGAATTTCATAAGGATGAATAATGATGCGCCCCAGAATGTCACATATTAATAAGAAGACAATTCCCAGCACCGCTGTATGAGGAATCGTTTTACGCAGGTTGTCACCTAAATATAAGGAGACAATATTGGGAACTATTAGTCCTAAAAATGGAATAACCCCGACAGTAAGAACCACCGTTGTTGAGATAACCGCAACAAGGACCAGACCAATATTCAGTACCAGCTTATAGCTTAAGCCCAGATTTCTCGCAAAATCCTCACCCATTCCGGCAACCGTAAATTTATTCGCATAAAGATACGCCAGAATAATAGCTGGAATACTGACATATAAAAGCTCATATCGGCCGGCAATAATCAAAGTAAAGCTTCCCATAAGCCAGGAAGAAAGATTTTGCAGCAGATCTGCTTCATATCCAAGGAACGTTGTAATCGAAGATAGTATATTTCCATACATAATTCCGATTAACGGTACGAAAATAACATCTTTAAATTTTATGCGATCTAAAATCTGCATGAAGAGAAATGTTCCTGCTAAAGCAAAGGCAAAGCTAAAGATAACCTGCTGTGTATAAGTGACATTCGTAAAAAACAGCATGGAAATTAAAATACCCAGTTTTGCTGCATCCAATGTTCCGGCAGTAGTCGGTGATACAAACTTATTCCGGCTTAAAGACTGCATAATTAAACCGGCAATACTCATTCCTGCCCCCGCTAATATAATCGCCAATAGCCGTGGAATGCGGCTTATAAGGAAAATATGTGTTTCATCTGATTCCCAATTAAGCAGATCCTTAGGCGTTATATCTATTGCTCCGATAAACAGCGAGATAAAAGACAGAACGATGGCTGCAATTCCTAACATCCATAATTTCATTAGTAGCCCTCATAACTTGTATATTATCTATAAAACTATTTCCAAAAGAATGATAATCATTATCATCAAATGACAAAAAAAGAACCTTGATATGTATAGCACTCTATTGAAAATGATTATCAATCTCTAACACATTTAATGTATCACAAAAAATAATAAAAGAAAAGAGGCAGATAGAAAATTCCGGAAATTGTCTCAAATTATTCTCATTTTAGTGAAGCAACTTAAACGAAAAGGAGATCCAAACTCAAAAGTTGAATCTCCCATCTGTGCCTCTATAGTGTTTTAATCAGACCCCGAATAGCTTCAGATACGTCGATCTGCTTCTCCTGGCAGTGATTCGTCAGCTGACGATACGTTTCCTCATCTAACCTGACATGAACGGTATGAACATATTTTTCAGAATCCAGTTTTTTTGGTCTTCCTCTTGTTACTTTTCTTTTGCCGCTGCCATCTTTCCATACATTTATGATGACATATCCGTGTTTTTCCAGCCATTGATCACAATCATACTCTTTCCACATGGTTTTGGCCCTTTGCAGAAATTCAAGCTTGAATTTTTCCAGCTCATCTCCTTGAAGTCCCTTCATGACCGCTTTTTCCATCGCCTTATGCTCGTTAAATTGGAGAAATTGGCCGTAAGATTTGAATGTTAGTTCTTTCATTATTCCGCTCCCATAATCTATTATCTATAAAAATCATACCCTTTAAGAAAACGGTTGTAAATCCTGGCTGAGTTCGTAACTTCCTTTATTTTCACACCGACTGCAAAACTTTAGCAGCATGAATGAATACATCCTTAAAAAAAGACCCAATCCGCAATTGGATTGAGTCTTACTTGATCAGAATTATTATAGAATGCTGAGGAACAGCCATTCAAGCCGGCATCCAAAACTTTACTGACCTAATATTATTCCTTACTCCACAGTAACCGACTTAGCGAGGTTACGCGGCTTATCTACGTCACACTCGCGGTGCAGCGCAGCAAAGTAAGAGATTAATTGTAATGGTATTACAGAGATAAGAGGTGTTAATAACTCGTTCACTTCCGGAATGATAAAGCTGTCTTCTTCTGTTTCCAGCCCTTTCATGGAAATGATGCAAGGGTTTGCTCCTCGGGCAACAACCTCTTTGACGTTGCCGCGAATGCTCAGGTTAACACTTTCTTGAGTTGCCAGGGCAATGATTGGCGTACCGTTCTCGATTAGAGCAATGGTTCCGTGCTTTAATTCTCCGCCTGCAAAGCCTTCAGCTTGAATATATGAGATTTCTTTCAGTTTAAGTGCACCTTCAAGGCCAACATAGAAATCGATTCCACGGCCAATGAAGAACGCATTGCGTGTAGTGGAAAGGAATTTGCGTGCAATGTCTTCGAACTCTTCCTTCGCATCACAAAGAACTTCCATGGCATTCGCAACGATGCCGAGCTCCTGTACAAGGTTGAAGTCCAGCTCCAATCCGCGGCTTTTCGCAGTTACTTCTGCAAGAATGGATAATACAGCAATCTGGGCTGTATATGCCTTTGTAGAAGCAACGGCGATTTCAGGACCTGCATGAAGCAATAATGTGTAATCCGCTTCACGGGATAGAGTTGAACCTGGAACGTTTGTAATCGTTAACGCTTTATGGCCCATTTCCTTAATATTCACAAGCACGGCACGGCTGTCTGCTGTTTCACCGCTCTGAGAGATAAAGATAAATAGCGGCTTTTCTGAAAGCAATGGCATATTGTAGCCAAACTCACTTGAGATATGAACTTCGACTGGGATTTTTGCGATTTTTTCAATAAACTGCTTTCCAACAAGTCCTGCATGATAAGAAGTACCTGCAGCAATGATATAAATGCGGTCAGCATCGTTCATTGCGTCAACGATTTCCTGATCGATCGTCAGCTCGTTATTATCATTTTGATACTTCTGGATGATTTTGCGCATCACTAAAGGCTGCTCATCGATTTCTTTCAGCATGTAGTGAGGGTATGTTCCCTTTTCAATGTCGCTTGCATCCAATTCAGCTGTATATGGATCGCGGCTGACTGCCTCTCCATTCAGTGTCTGAATCTGAACAGCATCTTTTGTGACAATAACGATTTCTTTATCCATTAATTCAACATACTGATCTGTAACTTGCAGCATCGCCATTGCGTCAGAAGCGACTACATTGAATGTTTCACCTAATCCAACCAGAAGAGGGCTTTTGTTTTTCGCAACAAAAATCGTTTCATCGTTTTCGGCATCCAAAAGGGCAATTGCATAAGAGCCTTTTAAAAGTGTCAGCGTTTTACGGAACGCTTCTTCAGTACTTAATCCCCCGCTCACGAATAAATCAATCAGCTGAACGATGATTTCTGTATCTGTATCACTTTGAAGAGTTACTCCCTGCAAATATTCACGCTTTAAGATGTCATAGTTCTCAATAACCCCATTATGAACAAGCGTAAAACGGCCGGAATTGCTTTGATGAGGGTGGGCATTGACTGTGCTTGGAACTCCATGAGTCGCCCAGCGGGTGTGTCCAATTCCTGTGTTTGCCATTACATCTTCATCAACAATGTTGCGAAGGTCCGCAATGCGGCCTTTTTCCTTGAAAACCTGAACGCCGTTATCATTCATAACTGCGATTCCAGCTGAATCGTAGCCTCTATATTCAAGCTTTTCCAAGCCTTTTAATAAAATTTCCTTTGAATCTAAATTTCCGATATATCCAACGATTCCACACATACTTCTTTTCCTCCTAATAATGAAGGGGCAAGAAGCCTTTTCGGGGCAGTCCTGCCCCTTATCTCTGTTTTTTATATTTAGTTCGATGTCTAGCTACAGCGCCTAGGGGCTCGAGGTCATAAGTCGATTCCTTCCAGAAGGAAAGTACACCTTCTTACAGGAATCGTCTTATGCTTGAGGCCCACAGGATGTGGGTCATGCAGACGTTGCCACAGGACGTGGCGTTCTTAGTCTGCGTTCCTTCCTGGGCAAGGCGCTTCCGCTTTTCTAATTAGCATTCCCTTCTCTTTGTCCATTCAGTTGCCTGAATGTTTTAAAGAAGAAATCATCGGTTGTGCTTTCAACCGGGAGGCATCCGCCGAACATTCGATAAACCTCCTCCTCGTCAACTAATCCTTGCGTCCAGGATCAGTTCAGGCGCTTTAAATTAATATTCTTCCTCACTATCCACCTTTCTCTTCTTGAATAAAGATGTCCTGTATTCTTAAATACAAAAACAGGATTATCATACATCAAAGTCAGACATCCGTCAACAAATATAGAAAAGATGGAAGCTGCCATATATAAAAATATGCATAAGGGAGCTCAGAAGTTCCCTTATGCATATGAATTGTGCATTTTACTCTTTTAATCCCATTTCACTCTCTACAACAGCAGCAATGCGCTCTACATATGAAGCACATAGTTCACCTGTTGGCGCTTCTGCCATTACGCGGACCAGCGGCTCTGTACCAGAAGGACGGACAAGAATGCGGCCGTTTCCGTTCATTTCTTCTTCAACCTGTGCAATGACTTCTTTTACTTTTTCATTGTCTGTCACATGGTGCTTGTCTGTTACACGGATATTCACAAGCTTCTGCGGGAACTTCTTCATTTCGTTTGCAAGCTCAGATAATGGCTTTTTAGTTACCTTCATAATGTTCACAAGCTGAAGTCCAGTCAAAAGTCCATCCCCCGTTGTGATGTAGTCAAGGAAAATAATATGTCCTGACTGTTCTCCGCCAAGGTTGTAGCCATTCTTCTTCATTTCTTCCACAACATAGCGGTCGCCTACAGCTGTCTGCACACTTTCGACCCCATTGGCTTCCAGTCCTTTATAGAAGCCAAGATTGCTCATGACAGTAGAAACGACTGTGTTCTGCTTAAGTCTTCCCTGTTCTTTCATGTATTTTCCGCAAATATACATGATTTGGTCGCCGTCCACAATATCGCCATTTTCATCAATAGCAATCAAACGGTCTCCGTCTCCATCAAATGCCAGACCAACATCTGCTTCTCTTTCCTTTACAAAGGCAGATAGTGCCTCAGGATGAGTAGATCCGACTCCTGCATTGATATTTAAACCATTAGGAGATGCGCCCATCATGGATAGATCTGCATCAAGGTCAGCGAATAGGTGTGTGGCAAGCGGCGAAGTAGCTCCATGCGCACAATCAAGCGCAATGTGAATGCCCGAGAAATCTTCATCTACTGTCTGCTTTAAGTACTGAAGATATTTCTGTCCGCCTTCAAAGTAATCATTTACCTGCCCAAGGCTTCCTCCGACCGGTCTTGGAAGCTGGTCTTCTGCCATATCCATTAATTCCTCAATTTCCGCTTCCTGATCATCGGAAAGCTTAAACCCATCAGGGCCAAAGAACTTGATTCCGTTATCTTCAACCGGATTATGAGAAGCGGAAATCATGACTCCAGCCTCTGCCCCCAATGCTTTTGTTAAATAAGCGACACCAGGCGTTGAAATGACTCCAAGGCGCATAACTTCTGCTCCAATTGATAATAGCCCTGCTACAAGTGCGCCTTCCAGCATATGGCCTGAAATACGGGTATCCCGGCCGATTAATACTTTCGGACGATCATGGTCTTTCGTTAATACATAACCCCCAAAACGGCCCAGCTTAAAGGCCAGCTCCGGTGTCAATTCACTATTTGCAACTCCGCGTACTCCATCTGTACCGAAATATTTACCCATTTTATAATCGCTCCTTCTAACTTTAAAAACTATACTAAGCTTCGTCTTTTTTTGTTATCGTTATGGTCGCTTTACTTGCAGCAGGCTTTATATCCACACCTGAAGGGCCGTCTGCATTGATTGGCACCTCATGGTCACCTTCTCCAAGGTCTGCCAGGCTCAAATACAGATTAAAATCGTCCGCTTTGAGATCCTGAACCCGGCTGCTTTTCCCGGTAACCGTAATACTTGTCCTTCCGGAAGCAGGATTTTTAAGGGCTGCCTCATATTCTTCGGATAAGCCTGCTAAGTTAATGGCAAGGCTTGAAAAGGTCTTGGTTACCTCTTGATCCTGTGCCTGTGTTTCTTCTGCAGGCTCATCTGTGCTTCCCTCTTCTTCTTTGCCTGCATTCTCCTCAGTGCTAACGTCAACGGACGCCTTCACTGTTTTAGGATCTACGGCTGAAATGCCATCCGGAATAATAACCGGCAGGGTTAGTACAGTATCTTTCTCAATCTTGCTGACATCTACCTCTACCCTGACGCTTTCAGTCTCATTCAATATATCTTCCCGGCCCGTTATAGAAGCCTCATTAACATCCAGTTTAATCGAATTAATGGTTACCCCATCTTGCGGTTCCCCGTTCCGGACGATCGTAACAGGCACAGTCTTGCTTAATTGCTTAACCGGAACTGTTACCCGAATCACCTGAGGCTCCACAATGACATCAAGCTTATTCATCTCACGATCCAATACCCTGACTGTTGCATCATCAGCGATTGTCTCGGTTATAGGACCTTTGACATCAAGAGTTGCTTTAACAAAACTGATCCGCTCGATTACTTCTTTGGCTCCCGTGATTTTAACCGTTTTTGGTTCTGCAGATGCCGCTTCAGCCGTATAGCCCTCACCAAGAAGACTATTATTAAATTCTGCATCCACTTTAAATTCCTGGGTGACTTTCTCGTGGACGGTCACATCGGCATATTGAGGATTAATGGTCACATCCAGTTTATCTGAGATATCACGAATCTTAATTTCTACTCTTTGCGAGCCTATTTCTGCATTCGTCAAATCTACATATACTTCAAAGTTCTGCTGTTTTTTCGCTGACTCAAGGTGGCTTTTTGGACCCTCCAAACTCAAATCAACTGTGTCCGGTGTACCGGTTACGACCAGGTTTTCCGTATCATAATAGCTTTTCACCGGGACATCTTCAATAATGGCTGAATCCTGCTGGCCTGGAACGTTTATTTCCTTTAATTCCTTATCTGCATCATACACAGAATCAAATAGAAAAAGGGCAAGAATCAAGGCAACAATTTTCATAAACCAGCGGGTATCTACCATTTTATCAATTAACTTATCCATTCTTTTTCCCCCTCCAGTTCCAAAGACCTGAAGAAGTCTGCTTTATTTTCTGCTGAACAAGCAATTCACTTGAAAGCATGTCTTTAAAAGCCTCCGCTTTTAAATCACGGTGCAGCTCCCCGTTTTTGGTTAAGGAAACACTTCCTGTTTCCTCAGAAACGATAATGGTAATGCTGTCAGTCACTTCGCTTATGCCTAAGGCAGCTCTATGTCTGGTGCCCAGTTCTTTAGAGATGAAAGGACTTTCTGACAAAGGCAGATAACAGGCTGCTGCCGCCACACAATTCTTTTGAATGATAACGGCTCCATCATGCAGCGGTGTATTCGGTATAAATATATTAATCAGGAGCTCAGATGAAATTTTGGAATCCAGTCCAATACCAGTTTCAATATAATCGTTCAGCCCTGTTTCCCGCTCAACTGAAATTAGCGCGCCAATGCGCCGTTTAGCCATATAATCTACAGCCTTTGCAATAGACTCGACCAGTTTCTCCTGATTTTCCTCCTCCTGATTAGCCGTCCTTGAGAAGAACCTTCCTCTTCCCAACTGCTCCAGTGCTCTTCGCAGCTCCGGCTGGAAAATGATTATGATGGCCAGAAATCCCCATAAAAGCACTTGTTCCATCATCCATCCTAATGTTTGCAGATGGAACTTGTCGCTTGCTACTTTAACCAGGATAATGACAAAAATCCCCTTCAGCAATTGGACAGCCTTTGTTCCTTTAACAATCATTATGAGTTTATAGATGACGTACCAGACAAGGAGAATGTCTATTGTATTAGCCAACAATTTCAAAATAGAGAAATCCGCAAACGACATTATCCTTCCTCCAAATATATATTTCAAAAGCAAAAATGCCTAATGTTCCTTTATGTAACTTTCATATTATATCATATTCATCGTTAATTCCAATTTTGAAACAGCATATGCCATATGGAAAATTCAGCATTGTCCTTTGCATACTAAGAATCCCTGCTTTATAGCAGGGATTCTCTTTATGATAGACTACTTTTCTTTGTCTGTTTCTCCGGTTTCAAATACATTTACAGCATCCTTAGCTGCCGTTTTGATGTGATACCACAGCCATTCGAATATGGCATCAACCTCTTCGATTTCTCCAGTGACCTTGCCGGCCGAAGCCATATACTGCTGGCCATTGATAACTGTAACATTCCCCTCAATCTCACCCTGAATTTCCAAGTCGCCGTTCTTAACCACTACATCCCCTTTAACCACTTCACCTTCTGGTACAATCACCTTATCATTTTGCACCACAAGGTTCGGCTGCTTAGAAACGGATAATTGAT
Source organism: Cytobacillus firmus DS1 (assembly GCF_000565285.1). GTDB lineage: Bacteria > Bacillota > Bacilli > Bacillales > Cytobacillaceae > Cytobacillus > Cytobacillus firmus_A. The sequence goes on from NZ_APVL01000016.1 coordinate 81,570, forward strand.
GATCCTGATCCCAGGAAGATGCCACACTTCCCATCATCAGAACAAGGAAGAGTGATGCCGCAGTTAAAAGCGGATGATGCCTGAACCAGCGCTGAACCCCTACCTTCCGCTTTTCCTTTGGCAATTTCGCCATAACATTTGCCGTGAAATTTTCAGGTGCCTGTATATGTGAAGTGCTTTGGACTAAAGCGATCGTTTTCTTTAATTCATGGAAGTGGGTTTGACACTCCCCGCAGTTTTGCAGATGTGCCCTTAATTCCTTCTCATGTTCGGCTGAGATCTCTTCATCTAGGTACTCGTGCATATAAACAACCATTTCTGCTGGACATTTCAAAGTTCTCACCCTCTTTATTAAACATATCTTAATTGATTTCTAAGAGCTTCCCGGCCCCGGTGAATCCGGGTCTTTACGGTTCCCAATGGAAGGTCGAGCGTTTCACTGATCTCGTTCAGCGATAATTCTTCAATATATTTTAAAACAATAACCGAACGATATTTCTCTGGAAGCTTCGATATTTCTCTTTGGATTGTTTCCTGCAGTTCCAGGCTTTCTACATCATCCTCCGGCAGCCTCGCATCTGAAGCGATGTGAGAATACATGTTCAGCCCATCCGTTCCGGCGACCTCTGCATCCAGATAATAATCAGGTTTCTTTTTTCTGATTCTGTCTATACAAAGGTTAGTGGCAATCCGATAGAGCCATGTGGAAAATTTCAAGTCAATATTAAAGCTGGCAATGTTTACATAAGCTCTTAAGAAGGCCTCTTGAGCGATATCCTCTGCCTCATGCCTGTTTCCCAGCATTCTATAGCAAATCTGAAAAACTTTATCTTTGTATATCTCAACAACTTCAGCATAAGCATCCTGATCGCCTTTTAATACTTGCTTTATCCTCTTCTTTACGATTGTCTCCATTTTTTTACCTCCGCTCCAGTGCGGCTAATCGATAATACGAATCGATAGCGGAAAAGGTTTCGTTTTAATTAAAAAAACATTCAATTTCTATATTAGCAAATTTTTACTTATTCTGGTTTAATTTTTTTCTTTTAGGGTATAAAAGTACTAAATTTATCGAAAAGGGTTGGTTACGGTGTGTGTTAAGGATTTATTGAGAGATATTGAGGATTGCCGGACAAGAATGATTCAATTAGCAGCTTCCGGTTCTTTTACAGATCACATGGTAGTTGATACCAGCAGTAAACTCGATGAACTTCTAAATAAATATTATACACTTACAGCAAAAAAATGAGCAGAACTTGTCTATGTTCTGCTCATTTTTATTTTCCTTTATTATAGAAGCTTTTCGCCAAATAGTGAACCCATAAGTGCGACTGCTACAGTAGCTGTTTTGTTCTTGTCATCCAAAATGGGATTAACCTCTACAAATTCAGCCGATGTAATGATTTGTGCTTCTGCAAGCATCTCCATGGCCAAGTGGCTTTCACGGTAGCTGATGCCTCCAATAACCGGAGTTCCAACACCTGGTGCATCATGCGGATCCAGCCCATCCAAATCAAGAGACAGATGAACGCCATCTGTATTTCTTTCTTTTAAATATGTAATAGATTCTTCCATAACCTTTGTCATTCCAAGACGGTCAATTTCATGCATGGTGTACACTTTAATGCCTTTTTCCTTAATAAGCTCCCGTTCTCCTTCATCCAATGACCTTGCCCCAATAATGACAATATTCTCCGGCTTAACCTTTGGACCATATCCCCCTACATTGGTTAAAAGCGGATGGCCCATACCCAGGCTTACAGCAAGCGGCATGCCATGTATGTTTCCTGAAGGTGATGTTTCAGCTGTATTTAAATCCCCATGTGCATCATACCAGATTACCCCAAGATTGGTATAATGCTTCGATACTCCTGCCAATGTTCCAATCGCGATGCTGTGGTCCCCGCCGAGCACTAATGGAAAAGAACCGCCTTTAATTGCCTGATCAACTTTCTCTGCAAGCTTTTCTGTTTTTTCAGCAATAAGATGTAAGTTTCGAAGATTTGAATTTGGATCGATTTGGACCTCCGGGCGGCCGATGGCAATATCGCCCTGGTCATGAATTTCTTCAAATAAACATTTTAAACGTTCGTTCACCCCGGCATACCGAATCGCACTTGGCCCCATGTCCACACCGCGTCTCATCTGTCCAAGATCCATCGGCATTCCAATTATCGATAATTTCTGTCTATTCATAATACAAGTCCTCCCTTTCCCTTCATATGTATATTTTAACCGCTTTCAAACACATGACTCAACTCGACAAAATCGTGTATATATATGCGGCTTCAGGGAGTGGAACTCCTAATTTTCCGATGCTGATCCGATATTTATAAAATAAAAAATCCTTAAACCACATTGGTTTAAGGACTGGCCTATTTTGTATGTTGGTGGAGCCTAGCGGGATCGAACCGCTGACCTCCTGCGTGCAAAGCAGGCGCTCTCCCAGCTGAGCTAAGGCCCCATTTGGAGCGGAAGACGGGATTCGAACCCGCGACCCCCACCTTGGCAAGGTGATGTTCTACCACTGAACTACTTCCGCAGCATATTTATATTTACAAGTAAGACCTTCAGGACTCGATTCCCAAGGTCTGCGTTTTCTATTAAGTGAGCCATGAAGGACTCGAACCTTCGACCCTCTGATTAAAAGTCAGATGCTCTACCGACTGAGCTAATGGCTCATAATGAATTATGCTTCCTAAAGCATGATCCTGCTGAGTCAGATGTTCCAAAACACTTCGTGTTTTGTCACAGATTGCTATTCGGGTGAAGTGATTCACTGATGCTGCAATCTGCTCTACCGACTGAGCTAATGGCTCAAAAAATGGCTGGGCTAGCAGGATTCGAACCTGCGAGTGACGGAGTCAAAGTCCGGTGCCTTACCGCTTGGCTATAGCCCAATAATTTACAAAATAAAAAGGACATTCTTAGCTTGTCCAGTTTTTTGTGATTTTATTAAGTATAAGTGGTGGAGGGGGGCAGATTCGAACTGCCGAACCCGAAGGAGCGGATTTACAGTCCGCCGCGTTTAGCCACTTCGCTACCCCTCCATCTACGAAAACAGATGGTGCCGGCGAGAGGACTTGAACCCCCAACCTACTGATTACAAGTCAGTTGCTCTACCAATTGAGCTACACCGGCAAATATGGTGGAGGATGACGGGATCGAACCGCCGACCCTCTGCTTGTAAGGCAGATGCTCTCCCAGCTGAGCTAATCCTCCATTATGGTGACCCCTACGGGATTCGAACCCGTGTTACCGCCGTGAAAGGGCGGTGTCTTAACCGCTTGACCAAGGGGCCTAGTATTCTAGTTGTCTACATTAAGAGAGCTTCCAACCGGGCTCGAACCGGTGACCTCTTCCTTACCATGGAAGTGCTCTACCTGCTGAGCTATGGAAGCAGCAGCTCATAATTCCCATAAGGGGCTTTATGAAAATGGCTCCGCAGGCAGGATTCGAACCTGCGACCGTTCGGTTAACAGCCGAATGCTCTACCACTGAGCTACTGCGGAAAAGTGGTATTTTAAAACAGCCCGGCAGCGTCCTACTCTCACAAGGGGACAGCCCCTAACTACCATCGGCGCTGAGAAGCTTAACTTCCGTGTTCGGTATGGGAACGGGTGTGACCTTCTCGCTATCGCCACCAGACTATTTTCAAAAGACAAGTATGATTATACTTTCTTTTGTAGTTTTTTTCAAGAGGAAATTTCATTTTTTCGTTCCCTCAAAACTAGATAATGCATGAAGAAGCATT
>NZ_APVL01000017.1 GCF_000565285.1 Cytobacillus firmus DS1
TTAAAAGATAAGAAAGTATAAAATTTTGAACGTCGATAACTGTTTAGCGCAAGCAGCCTGCCCCCTCGAGGTCACAAGCTTGGCTTGTTTCGGCTCCTAGGGACGAAAGACTAGCCAATCCCTTCCAGAAGGAAAGAACACCTTCTTGCAGGGCTCGTCTTATGCTTGTCGTCCCTGTGCAGTCGCCTCCACATTTCGGACAATCCTCCCAAAAAGGCAAAGAACGCCGTTCCGGGAGGCTCGTCTTGTGCTTGAGGCCCCCAGGACCAGGAAGGCTTCGTCAGCATAATCATCGCACGACCAAAAGCAAAAGCTTTTGGGAGGATGGGGGGCATGCAGACGTTGCCACAGGACGTGGCGTTCTTAGTCTGCGTTCATTCGTGGGCAAGGCGCTTGCGCTTTTCTTAATGCATGAACAGCTCCGCACATTAATTTTACTATCCGCAAGTACAACCGGGTTATTTGCACATATATCTTTCTATCCGGAAATATATCATAAACTCACTCTCAAGCTGGAAATTTTGTCGTATAATGTAAATAAAACCAAATAATGCCCGAAATATAAAGTAGCACCGAAAAAAGGATATGGGAGATACATATGAGATTAGCAGCAACCAATACAATTGAGACTGGCAGTGTTTTGGCCAAAGCTATATATAATGACAAGGGTCAGGTCCTTTTGCATGAAGGTGTGGAGCTGGCTGATAAATTAATATATAAACTGCAGGAAATGGGTATTACCTATGTGTACATCAAGGATGTGCGCACTGAGGATATTCAATATAAGAACCCGCTGACTCCCAAAATGCGCAAACAGGCTATCGAAACCATAGAAACCGTTCTGAAAGAAGTAGAAGCAAATAAAGAGTTATCAGGCTCTCTGGTAATTGAGAATGCCTCAAAGCGGCTCTCAGGGCTGATTCGTCAGCTAATCAGTGAAATAAGGGGAAATAAAGAGCTGCTTACGATCCTATCAGATGTGTATACATACGATCACTATATTTTCACACACTCCCTGAATGTGACTCTTTATTCACTGGCAATCGGGATGAAGCTTCAGCTCCTGCCGAAGGAACTTGAAATTCTGGGGCTTGGCGCTATTCTTCATGATGTCGGAAAGATGAAGGTGCCTGCAGATATTCTTTTGAAACCGGGTAAATTGACAGCGGAAGAATTTGAATCAATTAAGAAGCATCCGGAAGATGGATTTAATATATTAAGAAAAGTAGAGACGATCCCTCTCCTTGTTGCACATTGTGCCTTTCAGCATCATGAGCGATTGAATGGTTCAGGCTATCCGCGCGGCCTCCAGGGGAACGAGATTCATGATTTCGGCAAGATTATTGCGATTGCCGATGTGTTTGATGCAGTAACATCCAACCGCATTTACAGGCAGGCTATGCTCCCGCATGAAGGCCTGGAAGTTCTGTATGCTGGGGCCGGAAAATTATTTGATAAGAAAGTTATTGAAGTTTTCCGTCAGGCGGTTGCCGTGTATCCAGTTGGTGTTACAGTCGAGCTGAATGATGGAAGAAAAGGCGTTGTCTGCCGGCAGAACACGGGTCTTAGCGACAGGCCAGTCATCCGCATACTTGAAGAAAAGGGCAGGAATGTTGAGCCATATGAAGCAGACTTAAGGCTTGAATTGAATTCTGTTATTACAGGCTGTGATACGACTTTAGTACAACAATAATGTGAAACTTCAATCAGTGGGGTCTTACTGCCCGTTAGAGTGCGATAAACTATTTTGGATTTTTGAGCCTAGTTCCCTCCTTTACAGCATACATATAGCTGTAAAGGGGGGATTTGTTTTGGCAAAATTTCGCGGCCGGCTGCCCCGGAAAGGTCCTCTTCCATTTCGCTATGTATTTCTTTTGACCTTTATATTTTTCGTTATCTCAACTGCTGCCGGCCTATGGATTATCAATGAAGGGCTTAAGCCCACACTCATGAGCTATGCCGATTCACAGACAAGGAAAATCGCATCATTGGTGATAAACAATGCGATTAATAAAAAAATTACCAATGTGATGGATTTGGAGGATATGTTTGAAGCAAGCGAGAGCGGAGTTGTCAGCATAAACGTAGAAAAGCTGAACAGAGTCAAAGCGGAAGTAACCGAACTGGTCCAGGATAATATTAAGAAAGCGGAAAAGGGCGATTTGGACGCATTGGAGTCCTTTACAGACGTGGAAATCAATACGGAGCAAATGCAGCACTCAAATGGAATTGTCTATTACGTACCGCTTGGCCAGGCAACCAATAATGCTCTCCTCGGTAACCTGGGTCCCCGTATACCGGTGAAGTTTAATGCAGTCGGGTCTGTTACCTCCAATTTTATAACTGAAACAAAGGATCACGGTATAAATAATGTGGAAGTGAAGGTACTGGTACGCCTGGATGTGCAGGTTCAAATTATCATTCCTTTTGCCACCAAAATTATTACAGTACAGGAGGATGTGCTGGCCGCTTATGGCATTTACCCGGGAAAGGTCCCGCAATTTTACAATGGCGGAGGGGGTACCTCGCCATCAATAGAAATACCGGCCGGCCAATAATGCTTGCAAATAGATTAGTATTTTGATAAAATTCTACTATAATTTCATAAAACCTTATCATATCCGATGGGGTAGAGGTGCAGGATTCAAGAGTAAGCTGTGTGAGGATGACAACGACGACCGCAGCCGAAAGGGAATGCTGCCGAAGCAAGATTAGTGAGTCAGAACTATTTTTGCTGGGGTTACTTTGAATAGGAGTAACACTGTCATTATGAGGGGAAAGTATGAATATACTTTTTGAAAGCCTTCATAATGGGGAGCTACAGATCGTGATGGAGAAACTAATTACTTCAAAAGAGTAATGATAGATTTTTCTCTATCGTTACTCTTTTTTTATTTTGGTTTTTGTCATCATCCTTGTTGTTTCCCCTACGAAAAGCGGAAGGCGCCCGCTTATAAAGGAACGCAGACTAAAACCGCCACGTCCTGTGGCAATGTCTGCATGACCCGCATCCTCCCAAAAGCTGCCGCTTTCGGTCGTGCGATGTTTATGCTATCGAAGCATTCCTTTTCCTGCGGGCCTCAAGCATAAGCCAATCCGTCAAGAAGGTTGTTTTTTAACCTTCTTGACGGATTGGCTTAGACCCGAGAGCCGATGGCGCCTGTAGCTGGACACCATTCAAATTTCAGAGGAGGACAAGAAATGACTAACACGATTTTCTCCCTGCTGCCGCCTTTGGTAGCAATCGCTATGGTTATCCTGACCAGGCGCGTATTGCTGTCACTGGGAGTGGGGATCGTAACAGCCGCACTATTGCTGGCTGAATTCAGCATCACAGAAACTTTCAGCATCATTTGGGATGCTGTAAAAGGAATTTTTGTTTCAGACGGAGAGCTGAACACCTGGAATGTATATATTATTCTATTCTTGCTTGTATTAGGAGTTATTACTGCATTTATATCTATTTCAGGCGGAAGCCGCGCTTTTGGAGAATGGGCGATGAAGCGGGTCAAAACCCGTGCAGGTGCACAGATTGTCGGAGCTGTTTTAGGTATTATCATTTTCATTGACGATTATTTCAATGCTCTGGCAGTCGGTCAGATTTCTCGTCCAATTACAGACCGCCAGCGAGTTTCCCGTGCGAAACTTGCCTATTTGATTGATTCCACTTCAGCACCGGTTTGTGTGGTTTCACCGGTTTCAAGCTGGGGAGCATACATTATTGCTCTGATCGGGACAATCCTTGCTGCACATAATGTTACCGAGTATTCAGCTTTCTCGGCATTTATTCAAATGATACCCATGAATCTTTATGTATGGGCTACTCTTGCTATTGTATTTATTGTGGCGTTAAGAGGCATAGAGATTGGGCCAATGAAAGTTCATGAGAAGCGGGCAGTTGAAGAGGGGCTTGTAATGGATCCCGAGAAACCGGCTCCAGGAGAATTGAAGGATGACCTTCCTACAAGTTCAAAAGGATCTGTCGGTGATCTTGTCTGGCCGATTATAGCACTTGTAATTGGTACAGTGGGCTCAATGTTTTGGACGGGTTCACAGGCGGTTGAAGGAAATGCGACCGTTTTACAAATATTTGAGAACACGGATGTCTCGAAATCCCTAATCCTTGGTGGCCTGGTGGGTCTATTGGTTTCGCTGGGTTTATTCTTCCGTCAGGCGTTCTCCTTGAAAGGCGTTAATCCAAATGTTTTTGGAAAAGGAGTATGGGAAGGCATTAAATCCATGCTTCCGGCTGTTTATATCCTGCTGTTTGCCTGGGCGATTGTTGATTTAATCGGCCGTCTGGAAACTGGAAAGTATTTAGCTGGTCTTGTAGAAAGCTCAAATATGAGCACATCATGGCTTCCGTTCTTACTTTTCGTCATAGCGGGAATTATGGCATTCAGCACCGGAACTTCATGGGGATCTTTCGGCATCCTGCTTCCGATAGCAGGAGACATCGCTGCTGCAACAGATATTTCTCTGTTATTGCCGGCTATGTCTGCTGTCCTTGCCGGTGCGGTATTCGGCGACCATTGTTCACCTATTTCCGATACAACGATCCTTTCCTCAACAGGGGCAGGCTGTAACCATATAGACCATGTGATGACTCAGCTTCCATATGCCTTAATTTCAGCGGGAATCGCTGCTGTTGGTTATCTTATTATCGGATTTACCGGCAGCATTGTTATCGCCTTACTTACAGTGGCTGTTCTTGTAGCCGCATTTGCTTTCCTTGGCGGTGGCAAGAAAGAAGCCTGGCAGGAAAACAGGGCAAGTTAAAAACTATAAAAAAAGGCTTTCTCTTTGAGAGAAGGCCTTTTTTGGTGCTTTTCATCATAAATAAAAGGGTTCACAGGGGGAACCCTTTTATTTATAGGTTATTATTTTTTCTATTTAAGTCTTCATTTTTTGTAATGTGTTCACGGCCGGCCTCAAAATGTACTTCTTCTTTCTTGAGATTTTCCTTGACCTGCTGTGTTTCCTGAACTTCCCGTTTGCCTACGACAATCTCTTCGGTGACAACAGGTTTTTTAGAGACTTCTAAACGCTCTTCTGTAACAGGAATCCTGATTGTTTCATCTTCTGAAATAGGTGAGACACCTGTTCCATCCGCATCATCCACTTTTCTTCTTTCTATATACACTTCTTCATGCTCAACCGGTACATCTACTGTTTTTTGTTCTTCCACAACGTCTTTATGGATTTCAACTTCTCCGGCTTGAACACGTTCTTTTGACACATCCAGCTGTTCTTCCCGCAGTTTTAATGATTGCCCATCATCTGCTGCTGAATTTCTTAACTCATCATACCCGTCAGTGTAAGTGCTGTCCGTTTGGGCTTCGGCAGTTCCTGCACCGGTATAGCCGGTTGCAGTATCAATTCTATCACTGTATAAAATGATTTTCCCCTCGTTCACATACGTTTCATACTTGAGGGCTTCATCATCTGACATTCCCAGTTCTCTGAACTTATCACCTGCAGAGCCGCTGCTCATTCGGTCATCCTCAAACCAGGATGCCAGACTATTTAAGAAACCGGCACTTTCACTGCTGTCTCTATTCTTAGTCTCGAAGGTCTCTGTATGAACACCGGTTTTATCTTCAAGAGATGTATCCAGATGTTCTGTCTGCGCAATGATCGAAAGCTCCTGAACAGGGTAACCGTTATTTTGAAGTTCTTCAATGGCATTTACTGCTTCCCTTTGTGAATTATAAACACCGATAATATTGGTATCCATTCGTAAAAACCTCCTAAGAATTTCATTTATGCTATTTTTGGAAATTTTTAAGCACACTGGTTATATTCCCGGGGTCACAAAGACCAAACGAGGTTAATTTTGGAATCGGCTTAAAATTATTTTGACTTATCTGAACATGAAACGAAAGTTTTTAAGATTCAGGAATAAATTTTACAAAGGGGGTGAGGGCAAAGAATTAATTGGTCAGTTTTGGTAAAATAACACTAGGCGGGATGAAATCCAAATGGAAATTAAAATAGGAATATATTAATTTTCATAAACGCTTTACTCTGGTATCGTATTAAAATTAATTATTTCAAAAAATATTACTATTAGGAAAATAATGTTTTGACATAATATCAAAAACTAGCTATACTAGGCTTAGTTAGATTTAATTATCTGAAAATATAAAAAGTTCCCATTGTTCTTTTTAATTGGGAATATCTACAGGGGGTATAAGAGACTATGGATAATCGTCCGCAGTGGGGTACAAGGGCAGGCTTTATTTTAGCTGCTGTAGGGTCGGCCGTTGGCTTGGGAAATATTTGGCGATTCCCGGCAGTGGCCTATGAAAATGGAGGAGGAGCGTTCTTCTTTCCATACTTATTTGCATTATTAACGGCGGGAATTCCTTTGCTGGTCATGGAGTTTACGATCGGCCATAAATACCGGGGATCTGCACCGCTTTCTTATGCAAGATTGAGCAAAAAATACGAGTGGCTTGGCTGGTGGCAGGTTGCCGTATCATTTGTCATTTCAACTTATTATGCCGTAATTATTGCTTGGGCTATGTCATTTGCTGGTTTTTCATTCAGCTTAAAATGGGGAGATGATCCAGAAGGTTTCTTATTTGGAAGCTACCTTAACTTAGCTGAAGCTCCTGGTCAGGTTGGGTCAATCGTTCCAGGTGTATTCATTCCATTGGTCATTACATGGGTTATCACATTGGGTGTTCTATTCAAAGGAGTTAAGAAAGGTATTGAGATTGCGAACAAAATTTTTATTCCTGCACTTGTAATTTTATTCTTTATTATTGTTGTTCGCGCATTAACATTGGAAGGCGCTGCACAGGGACTTGATGCATTCTTCAAGCCTGACTGGAGCCAGATTGCAAGCCCGAAAGTATGGGTTGCAGCCTATGGGCAAATTTTCTTCAGTCTATCCATTGCTTTCGCCATCATGGTAACATACTCAAGTTACCTTCCTAAAAAGACGGATATTACTAATAATGCCTTTATTACCGGTTTTGCTAACTCAGGTTTTGAGCTGCTGGCAGGTATCGGAGTATTCGCTGCGCTTGGATTTATGGCTAACCAAGCCGGGGTTCCGGTCAGTGAAGTCGTTTCGGCAGGCGTTGGTTTGGCGTTTGTTGTATTCCCGCAGATTATTAATGAATTTCCTGCCTTAAATGGTTTATTCGGATCTTTGTTCTTTATCTGTCTAGTGCTTGCGGGATTATCTTCATTAATCTCTATCGTTGAGACATTTGTTGCTGGAGTACAGGACAAATTCAGGGTATCCCGTACAAAAGCAGTTTTATTTGGCGGTGGATTATCCGCAGTTATCTCAATATTATTTGCCACTCAGGGCGGTTTATACTTCCTTGATGCAGCAGATTATTTCATCAACCAATTCGGTGTAGCACTTGCCGGCCTGGTTGAGGTGGTCATTGTAGCTTGGGTGCTTAAAGAACTTAAAAACCTTCAAAACCATGCGGACAGCATGTCTGATATCCGCCTGGGCGGCTGGTGGAGAGTTTGCTTAGGCTTTATTACTCCAATTGTTCTGGGCTACATGATGGTTCAGAATATCATAACAAACATTAAGGATAATTATGAAGGCTACCCGACCAGCTTCCTGTTATATTCAGGCTGGGGTGTTGCAATAGGAGCCATCATTCTGGGCTTTGTCTTCATGGCAATCAAATGGCAGAAAAATACGCTGGAAATCCCTGAAAAGAAGGAGGTATCTCAATAATGTCCGGTGGCGCAATTACAATGATGGTGGTTGGGATGCTTATTATCTGGGGCGGTCTTGCAGCAAGTATCATGAATGCCGTATCTAAAGCTAAAAAAGCTAAATAAATGAAATTAAGGACTGTCCGTTTAAAAGGGCAGTCCTTTATTTATATTTATTTTTTCCTTGCTTTAATCCGATCCTGTCTTTCCCATAACCTTAAGTGTGGATATGGATCATAAGACCACTCAGTATAGCCATTGTCTTTGTAGATGCCATAATGGAGATGTGGCGGGAATTTGCCTGATGTACCCGGAGGCCCATATCCGGAGCTTCCTACTCCGCCTATCATCATGCCGGGCTCAACGATTTGCCCAACCCTGAGGTCCTTTGCAAACCCGCTTAAGTGAGCAAAATAATGGTAATTGTTATTAATATCACGGATGCCAATTCTCCATCCTCCATATTTGTTCCAGCCCTTCATTTCCACTATTCCATAAGAGGTTGCACGGACTGGTACCCCGTAATCAGCAAAAATATCGGTTCCCTCATGAATCCTTCTTCCGCCCCAGCCCCTTGCGTCACCCCATGTATTTCGATAGCTGTAATTACTCCTCAAGGGTACAGGGAAGGCATGGTCATCGAGATCAAGGCGGCCGAGCTGTTTGTAAATTTGGGCTTTGCCGATGATAATGCCAACGGTTTTATCGCGCTTATAATAATTCCACAATCCAATTTTTAAATTATCATGATCTGTACCATAGGAGAGAAGGAAATTTGCAAAGGAATGAAGAACATCTTCATCACTTTTCAAGCTGGCTTTACCGTCCCCGTCCCCGTCAAATCCTATTCCATTGAAAAATTGAATGGATGCAGGGTTTTCATCAGAAGGATCTGGATTCAAAATTCCCGCCCATTCTTCAGGTTTGAAATAGATTCCTGTAATGCCTTCAGCTTTGGGAATGTCCCTTCTTGACTGCCGGACATTCCTTTCATACTGGTCAATCCCCGCAAGGTAATACCAGGGAATGTTCGTAACAGCCTCAACTCTTTTATATAAGGCCATTCTTTGTTTATATATATCAGCTGCATTTTCTTGAGCACTGACTGTACATAAGGAAATCAGAAAAAACGATAAGACAGCAGCAGCGGTAAATATAATCCGCACGGAAATCCTCCCTTCTGTGATGGTCTGCTTATATAGTTTGTGATGAATGGATAATTTAATAAATATCAATTAATGGTAATACCAGAATCTTCGGCTTGTCCTCTTCAATTCATTATGATAAAGTGGCATCAGGTGAAGCCTAATCAGCTTAGTCGGAATGTTTAAGACTGGCTTTTTTAATGGGCAGGAATGTATAAATTCTGAAGTCAGAAAACTGTCTAGCTCAAGCAGCATAACCCCTTTGAAGTTTTTGCAGGGGCGGACAAGGGCGCTTGCGCTTTTCTTTACGTCTAGCTTCAGACTAAGGAGTGGGAAAATGAGCAAGAAAGAAGAGTATTTACGCAAGCCGGAATGGCTGAAAATAAAGTTGAACACAAATGAAAATTATACTGGCCTAAAAAAAATGATGAGGGAAAAGAACCTGCACACTGTATGTGAAGAAGCTAAGTGCCCCAATATTCATGAATGCTGGGCAGTAAGAAGAACTGCTACGTTTATGATTCTTGGCGATGTTTGTACGCGTGCCTGCCGTTTCTGTGCCGTCAAAACGGGCCTGCCGACTGAATTGGATCTTCAGGAGCCGGAACGCGTGGCTGATTCCGTGGCTCTTATGAACTTAAAACATGCTGTTGTAACAGCCGTAGCAAGAGATGATCTAAAGGACGGAGGTGCTGCTGTATTCGCAGAAACAGTACGTGCCATCAGAAGAAAAAGTCCGTTCACTACGATTGAAGTATTGCCTTCCGACATGGGCGGTGTTTATGAAAACCTTAAAACACTTATGGATGCCCGTCCCGATATACTTAATCATAACATTGAAACTGTTGAGCGTTTGACTCCAAGAGTAAGAGCACGTGCGAAATATAAGCGTTCTCTTGAATTTTTAAAGCGTGCTAAAGAAATGCAGCCGGATATCCCTACAAAATCCAGCCTGATGATCGGGCTTGGTGAAACGAAAGAGGAAATCATTGCGGTAATGGATGATCTGCGTGCTCATGATGTTGACATTATGACAATAGGGCAGTACCTGCAGCCATCCAAGAAACATATTAAAGTGCTGAAATATTATTCGCCTGAAGAATTCCAGGAGCTGAAGGACATTGCAATGAGCAAAGGATTCAGCCATTGTGAAGCAGGTCCTCTTGTCAGATCTTCCTACCATGCTGATGAGCAGGTAAATGCAGCAGCTAAACAAAAGCAGATTTTGGGAGAAAAGGAAATTCAGCAAGCATAAAGTAAAGAGGTCCAGCGACATCGCTGGACTCTCTTTTTTTTGCAGTATAGGAAGAGTCCCCCTCAAAAGGTTAACGATTCCCAGCTCTTCTGGCAGCTTCTCCAAGGTCATCTTTATCCATGTCATCGTTTCTTTCGCCTTGCATTTCACCGTTTTCATTTTCACTTTCGCTCATTTTTTCTCCTTGAGGAGATTTAAGCATTTGTTTGATTAATTGGTTGATGCCATTTTCAGCATTACGTCCGTCTGAATCAACTGTTGCATAGTTTTCAACATTTTTCCTTAACGATGTGTCATCACTCACATAGACATGATACCACCTCGGAACCACTGACATGGCCATCTTCTTAACCTGATCAGCTGTCTGGCTGCGATTTTTTGTATCAGTGTTGTATACAATGAGGACCTCTTCGTCTGTCACAAGAGTTGAAATATCATCCACATTCGGAATTTCTGTGCAGTATTTGCCGATAATATCAGCAACCTGTTCACGGTCAATGGCAGCATAGTGGTCCGCTGAAACATTGTCTCCCATAATTGGGCTTTTTTGGTGACGTACATATCCGAAGTCTTCACCGATATTGTTTCTGCCGTTTCTTCCGTTGCCCATATTTCTATTGTATAATTCAGCACGCTGGTCATTTACATTTATGGTGTGACCAGTTTCTTCATAGATATCTTCTTTTGCTGCATTATTTTGGCAGGCAGTCAGTGCAGCCATGCTGCTGATGCCAAGAATGATTAGTGATTTCTTCACTATAAACACCCCCTCATTTATAGAATTGCCACGGCTGAATTTTTTTCTCTTAGTAATTGATGGTGAATAAGTTATAATTTAAATAAGACAAATTATTGGTTTGTTTTCTTATCATGTTATTTCCAATATAATACTGTTACATATGCTCTTAAAATGAGGTGAAAAAATTGGTTTGCATTAATAATATCTGTTATGAATTGATCGAGGAAGAACGGAATGGTTTTAATGAGGAAGCATTTCGGGGGAGATACAGCGAAATTTTATCCAGATATGACTATATTGTCGGGGACTGGGGATATGGACAGCTTCGTCTCCGCGGTTTTTTCGATGATCAGAGCCAGAAGGCTTCATTTGATACAAAAATCAGCACACTTACAGAATACCTTTACGAGTTCTGTAATTTTGGCTGTGCCTATTTTGTTGTGAAAAAAGTTAAGAGCTAAAAAGGGCAGGGGAAACCCGGCCCTTTTATAAAAAATTCAATTGCTGCCCATGGTATCCATGTGAATAGTGCGTATGCGCTTTGCTTAAGTCTCTGTGTATGGCGGTTCTTCGTTTTTATCTGGGTCGTCATGCGGAGGGTGCGCCCCTGGCATTTGCCGCGGCAAGTTTTGGTGAAGGGACTTGAACTCATAGTTAAAGGCGCTGTAATAGCGCTGGCCCTCTCGCCATGGAGTGCTTTTATTCTCTACCGGTTCATCCGCATTTCTGGGAGCGCCATACGCACCTTCAGGCAAGTCCTCGGGAATAAGGAAATTCCTTTGTGTTTCCACATTTGAGAAATCGGTGTATGTGCGTCTTTCTTTATCGTCCATGCCTTCACTCCTTAAGAAGTTATATGAAGCAGGGTCTTTAAAGAAGAAAAAGAAGAACCCACCAAAATAGGTTCCCCTTTAGTATCTGTTTATTATCGTATATTAAACGATTTCCATCAGAAATGATTTAAGGTCCTCAGCATCTTCCTCAGAAAGCTGAAATACATGCTCAAGATAGCCTTCTTCCTTTAAGTCATCTTCTCCAATGATGGCAAAGCGGCTTCCCTGGATATCAAGGACCAATTGTTTGCCGTAATAGCGATCAGAACGAACGATAGCTAAATCAAATCGCTGGTTTTCCCCCATAAAGCTGACAAATCTGGTTTTTGTATCTTCAAGATCATCATATAAGAAAAAGCGTTCTGCCAAATATAACACTCCTTAGTTGTTTTATCGCAGTCTAACGGGCAGTAAGCCCCCCTTTCAGACTCAGAGGAATCAAAGGAGGATAAGTGGGAATCAAACTGCCCGTAAAGGCCCGATTGGTTCAACTAACAATCAGTGGGGGATGAGGAAAACCCCCACTGATTGAAGTTTCACTTTATATACCGATTATAGCATGTCCTATTAAGGTTTATCCCCCCAGAGCTGAAATAACTCATTGTGATCCCATTGAAGGTATTGGAAACTTTATATACAATATAGAGGTATAGAGAACTTTAGGATTTCGGGTAGCTGTGGATGACACGGATGCAGGCGGATTCTTTAATCAGAAGCCTGAAATCTTCATAGGAGGAACGAAGCGTTATGTATTTCGTAGACAGGGAAAAGATTGAAGACACACTCAGTTATCTGGGACAGCAAATCTCCCTTTTTGAAGAAGTGAAAGAGTGGACATCCCCTATTGAAAAGGCAGCATTGGAACGGATTGCCCAAATTATGATCGAAGCGATTCTTGATATTGGGAATACGATGATAGACGGTTTTATTATGAGGGATCCAGGCAGCTACGATGATATCGTGGATATTCTTGACGATGAAAAAGTAATCAGCAAAGAAATGAGCGAGAGCTTTAAACAATTCATTACATATCGTAAAATGCTCGTCCAAAACTACACAGATGTCAATCATGAAGGGCTAAAAGCAGCGATAAGCAGACATATGCCCATGATTAAAGAGTTTCCGGGCCGGGTCAGAGAGTATTTGATCAATGAGCTCGGACCAGTTTCTGCATTTAAGCCTCAATAAGGATCGGAGAAGTCCGATCTTTTTCTCTATGGCAGATTAGTCTTAAATAAAGAGAAGGGCTGGTGAATCTCATGCATATTGGAGAAAACTCCACAAGAGATATGATTCTGAGGTTAATCAAAACAGAGGGAAAACAATCCATACTGGAAATGGCCCAGAAGTTAGGAATATCCGAAATGGCCGTCAGAAAGCATATTCAGGTCCTTGAAAAGGGTGGATTTATAATATCCTCAATCCAGAGGCAAACAAAAGGGCGCCCTTCCAAGCTTTATCAGCTAACAGCAAAAGGAGAAGATCTGTTTCCGAAAAAATACAAGCAGCTAAGTGTTGAATTATTAACTGAACTAAAAAGCATGGGACAGGGGCATTTAATTACTGAGTTGTTTTCCAGGAGGAAAAGCCGCCTCATACAGCAGTATGAGTTTCAGACAGCGGGGAAATCTTTCTCCGAAAAGCTTCAAATTCTGGAGGAACTCCTGCTTTTTGAAGGCTTTATGCCGGAAGTTCGTATTGAGGAAGGTCAGGTTCATCTCAAAGAATTCAATTGCCCATATATGGAAACGGCAGAAGAATTTAAACAAATCTGCAGATCTGAAAAGGAATTTATCAAGGATTTCCTTTCTGCAGATAAAGTTGATGTCAAATCCTGCATGGCTGCCGGTGATGGATGCTGTCATTATATAATAGATCAAGATTAAGCACGGGCTCCTGTTCAAGGAGTTTTTTTTTCGGGAATTACTGCATCACCTGCAATCGTGAAAAATTGCACAATTCACCGCATTCCTTTAAGATAGCTTTTATGGGCGATAGCTCAATTGAAAAATAGGGATATTAAAAGCATAAATCATTTGGGAGTGATGGCTGTGAAAAAATATAAAGGATATTTAATCGATTTAGATGGCACCATGTATCGCGGGACTGAGCTGATCAGTGAGGCAGCTGATTTTGTTAATAAGCTGCGGGAATTGGATTTGCCATATTTGTTTGTGACGAATAATTCCTCTAGAACACCAGCCCAGGTGGCGGAAAAGCTTGTGAAGTTTGGAATCCCTGCCGAAGAGGCTCAGGTTTTTACAACGAGCATGGCCACCGCTAACTACATATATGAACAGCAAAAAGATGCTTCTGTATATGTGATCGGAGAGGAAGGAATACGGGAAGCGCTGGCTGAAAAGGGGCTAAGCTTTGCTGAGGAGCATGCAGACTTCGTTGTGGCAGGGATTGACCGCTCAATTAACTATGAAAAGCTATCCATCGCCTGTCTGGCTGTCCGGAATGGAGCAGTATTCATTTCCACAAATGGTGACATTGCCATTCCAACAGAAAGAGGTTTGCTGCCGGGTAATGGGTCACTAACCTCTGTCATCACAGTATCGACACAAACACAGCCTGTATTTATTGGAAAGCCGGAATCGATTATCATGGAGCAGGCTTTAAAGGTGCTGGGAACAGCTAAGGAAGAAACCCTGATGGTTGGAGATAACTATGATACGGATATTTTAGCAGGAATGAATGCAGGTATGGACACCTTGCTTGTCCATACGGGTGTAACAACGAAGGAATTATTAAAGGGCTATGAGAGACAGCCGGACTTTGTACTCGAATCATTAGCGGATTGGGATTTCAAATAGAAAAAGGATGGAGAAAACTCTCCATCCTTTTTCTATTCCACATTTTCAGCACTATGTGCAAGCCTGCTCGAAGCGGCTGCGGCGATAGCTCCTACAATATCATCAAGAAAGGTATGGCATCTGCCTGAACTCTTATCGTTCAGATCCTTCAGAATGCCCGGCTTCAATTTATCGATATACCCGAAATTAGTAAATCCGATGGAACCATACACGTTTACAATGGATAAGGCCAATACTTCATCCGCACCGTATAATCCTTCATCTGTAGCGATAATCGATTGCAGCGGCTCCAGGAGTTTCTTTTCCTCGGCCAGCATATCAAGCTGTATTCCTGTCAAAATGGCATTTTGCACTTCTCTTTTTGATAAGACACGCTCAACATTATGAATGCAATCCTTCATCTGCAAATCGGGGTGATATTTCTCCTGAAGGAAGAACACCAAATCGGCTATATCCTGTATTTCAACCCCTCTTTCATGTAGCCATTTACGTGCTGTCTGCTCTGTAAGATTAACTGCTTTTTTTTCTTCATTCATTGGCTTCACCTTTTCTGGTTAATAAATGATTGCGGTAAGTACATCAGGTCTTTAGTGACCTGTGCAGTTCACTTTTAGATTCTTTCCACTATGTATATACCCTTTTTTTATCAAATATGCCCACTGCCGCTGAAACGGAAAAAATTCATTTTCTATATCATTTCCATGGTACACAGTCTTATCCAAGAAAACAACAAGTTTTAAAGTATTCTATCATATATATTCCTTAAGGATCTCTACAAAATGAGGTGGTTTAATGTTTAGAAAGCTTTTGAAAGAACAATTTGGCATAGAAGCAGAAGATACAATCAGAATCGGAAAATATGACGCGTGCCGTAAGCAGGGCTATCTATATTTGCTTGTGCCTGCGGGACATACAGATGAAGAAGAGCTTGATGAGCTGGACCGAATGGCAGAACATCTTTCCAATAACGGAGATAGAAATATAAGCACTTTTTTGAAAACGAAGGAAGGCAAGCAGTCCATTGACTGGAATGATAGCCGCTTTTGCATTTTAGTTAATCGGCATACCCTGAGCAGGAAGCAGAGTCAGTTTGGCCGGAAGCTGGCAAAGTTCCATTACAGAGGCAGGAGCATTTCTTTTCCTGTGAAAAAAACGAGCCGAATCGGGCAATGGAAACAGCTTTGGGAACAGAGGCTTGACCAAATGGAAAAGGTGTGGAATGAGATGCTTTTCCAGAAACCCGAAAATGATTTTGAGAGAATGTTTTTAGAGTCGTTTCCATACTATATGGGTCTTGCTGAAAACTCAATACAGTATCTTGTGGATACAGAGCTTGATGATGAACCCGGAATGGCAGACAGTGGAACTGTTTGTCATATTAGACTGACATCTGCCACCTGGGGAGACAGTTATTATATGAAAAATCCATTTGATTGGGTATTTGACCACCCGTCGAGAGATTTGGCGGAATGGACACGGGAAAAATACTTCTATAATATCAAAACGTATCAGCCGGAACTCCGCCAATTTTTATCGGAATATCAAAGTGTAGGAGGATTATCCTCTTTTTCATGGCGGTTATACTACGCCCGTCTATTGTTTCCCCTCCATTATTTTGAAACAGTAGAAAATTATTATGGCGCCGATTCTGAACAGCAGAAGCTGGTGCTTCAGGAGCGTCTGCAGAAGTATCTCTGGCAGTCTGATGACCATGAGCGTTTTCTGGGCGTTTTTTTTGAATTTGCCGAAGTTCCGATCAAAAAACTAAGGATTCCTCTGGTGAATTGGATTAAGAGCTGAAAAAAGGCAGGGAATTCCCTCCTTCTTAGCGAAAGGAAAAGTAAGCTGAGAATGTGAAAAGGGGATATTTCAATGAAACCATATGTTTTTATCAGCAGGAAGCTGCCTGAAGATGTTATCGCCATTTTAAAAGAAAAATACATTGTTGAAATGTGGGATCGGGAAGATGTGCCTGTTCCTTACGATGTATTTCTGCAAGAAGCCGGAAAGGCAGATGCCCTTCTAACCATGCTGTCAGAGCCGGTAAATGAGGAAGTTCTGAAAGCGGGGGAGAAGCTGAAGATCGTTGCCAATATGGCTGTCGGCTATGATAATGTGGACGTTGAAACAGCAAAAAGGCTCGGAATTACAGTTACCAATACGCCAGAGGTATTAAATGATTCAACCGCCGACTTGACATTTGCACTTGTGCTTGCTGCTGCCCGCAGAATGGTGGAGGCTGCGGAGTTTGTGAAGAAAGGCGATTGGAAGAGCTGGAGCCCGCTGCTTTTGGCAGGTCAGGATGTGCATCATAAAACAATCGGGATTGTAGGAATGGGGAATATCGGAAAAACAGTGGCAAAGCGTGCCGCAGGATTTGATATGGAAATCCTATATCACAATCGCTCGAGAAAGCCGGATGCAGAACAGGAACTGGGAGCTCAATATGTAAGCTTTGATGAGCTGCTCGAACGGTCAGATTTTGTTGTCTGTCTGACGCCTTTGACAGAAGAAACAAGAAATTTATTTAACCGGAACGCATTCCGGATGATGAAAGACAAGGCTGTTTTTGTGAATGCCTCCAGAGGACCGGTTGTAAATGAACATGATTTATATGAAGCGCTGAAGTCAGGAGAGATTGCAGCGGCAGGATTGGATGTTTTTGCGGAGGAGCCAATTGGCGAAGATCACCCTCTGCTGGAGCTGAAAAATGTGGTGGCCATGCCTCATATCGGAAGTGCA
The DNA here is from genome assembly GCF_000565285.1 of Cytobacillus firmus DS1. Lineage (GTDB taxonomy): Bacteria > Bacillota > Bacilli > Bacillales > Cytobacillaceae > Cytobacillus > Cytobacillus firmus_A. Next base: position 17,229 of record NZ_APVL01000017.1, read on the forward strand.
AGCATAGAAACGCGCTATAGGATGATGCAGCTGTGTGTAGAAAACATCGATCTTGTTCTTTCAGAAAAGAAACCGAAGACACCGGTCATATAGAAGTGATGAAGGCATCCAAGCAGGGTGCCTTTATTGATGGAAAAAAATTTTTAAAAAATTTAAACGCAATAAAACAGCATGTTAAGCGCTTCCACTTACTATTTTCGGAAAATTGCCTATTGTAAAAATCCCGCTTGCCCCCTATAATGTCTACTATACAAATACAAATGTACTCGCATAGTGAACACTTTAAGGGGGAGCTAGGGTGGAATCAATCTCAATCGGTTTATTAGGGTTAGGAACAGTTGGATCAGGTGTCGTGCAAATCATTGAGAAACATCAGGATAAGCTTATGCACCAGGTTGGCTGTCCGGTTGTTGTGAAGAAAGTTCTTGTTAAAGATGTAAATAAAGACAGAGCCGTTAAAGTGGACAGGAATTTGCTGACGCTTAATCCTGAAGACATTTTAAATGATGATGATATAGATGTAGTGATTGAAGTAATGGGCGGCATAGAAGAAACCAGAAACCACTTAAAGAAGGCTTTGGATAATGGCAAGCATGTGGTGACGGCAAATAAAGATCTGATGGCGGTTTATGGTCCTGAATTGCTGGCTGCTGCTGCTCAAAACGGGTGTGATCTCTTTTATGAGGCAAGTGTTGCCGGCGGCATTCCCATTTTAAGAGGGCTGGTAGATGGTTTGGCTTCTGATAGAATTACAAAAATGATGGGAATTGTGAATGGGACAACGAACTTTATTTTGACAAAAATGAGCAAGAATGGGAGCGCATATGAGGACGTTCTTAAAGAAGCTCAGGAGCTGGGATATGCGGAAAGCGATCCGACTGCAGATGTGGAGGGACTTGATGCAGCAAGAAAAATGGCGATCCTGTCTACACTGGGTTTTTCCATGAATATTGACCTTGATGATGTAAAGGTTAAAGGCATTACAGATATTACAGAAGAAGACCTGCAGTACGGCAGGCAGCTTGGGTACATCATGAAGCTGATCGGGATTGCCCATCGGGAAGGGGAGAAGGTGGAAGTAAGTGTCCAGCCGACTTTGCTGTCCGAGTCTCATCCGCTTGCATCGGTTCAGGATGAATACAATGCAGTATATGTTTACGGTGAAGCGGTAGGGGAAACGATGTTCTACGGGCCTGGGGCAGGCAGTCTGCCTACAGCTACAGCTGTGGTATCGGACCTTGTCGGGGTCATGAAAAATATGCGTCTTGGCGTCAATGGAAAAAGCGCGGCAGTTCCTCAATATGATAAGAAATTAAAAGATGCAGATGAAATTTATTCGAAGTACTTCTTAAGATTGCATGTAAAAGATGAAGTAGGGACATTTGCCAACATCACATCCATTTTTTCTGAGCATCATGTCAGCTTCGAGAAAATCCTGCAGCTTCCTTTAAAGGAAAAAGGGCTTGCTGAGATTGTGCTGGTTACCCACCAGGCATCCCTTCAGGATTATGAGGATATTTTAGTAAGTTTAAGAGATTTGCCGGCAGTCCAATCAATCAAAAGTTCGTATCGTGTGGAAGGGAGCGCCAGAGTATGAGATGGGAAGGCCTCATAAAAACATATAAAGACTATTTGCCAGTTAGTGAAAATACACCAATGCTTACTTTAAACGAGGGCAATACTCCCCTGATCAGGCTGGATAAGCTCTCAAGGGACTGGGGCATTGACCTCTATGTGAAAACGGAAGGAGCAAATCCTACAGGGTCATTTAAAGACAGAGGCATGGTTATGGCTGTAGCAAAGGCAAAAGAAGAAGGAAGTGACGCCATCATCTGTGCCTCCACAGGCAATACCTCAGCGGCTGCGGCTGCATATGCAGCAAGGGCCGGCATGAGATGTGTAGTTGTCATCCCTGAAGGGAAAATCGCCATGGGGAAGCTTGCACAGGCTGTTATGTATGGAGCGGAAGTCGTATCAATTGAAGGGAATTTTGACCAGGCGCTTGCAATGGTGCGGAAGATAAGCGAAACAGAACCTATTACTCTCGTAAACTCGGTTAATCCATATCGTCTTGAAGGCCAGAAGACAGCGGCCTTTGAAATCTGCGACCAGCTTGGAGGCGCACCGGATATCCTTGCCCTGCCAGTGGGCAATGCCGGCAATATTTCTGCCTATTGGAAAGGGTTTAAAGAATACAATGAAGCGCGCGGCACTGGCCTTCCAAGAATGCACGGAGTACAAGCTGAAGGTGCAGCGGCCATTGTCCACAACCGTGTGTTTGAAAGTCCTGAAACGATTGCAACAGCCATCCGAATCGGAAATCCTGCGAGCTGGCACTTAGCCAATGCAGCATTGTCAGAATCAAATGGAAAAATTGATGAAGTCAGCGACGAAGAGATCCTGTGCATGTACCGTAAACTAGCTTCAACTGAAGGCATTTTTGCTGAGCCAGCTTCATGTGCTTCGCTTGCGGGGGTATATAAACAGCTGCGCAATGGGGAGATTCCACATAAAACAAAAGTGGTGGCTATCCTGACTGGGAACGGATTGAAGGATCCAAATACGGCCATAGATTGCAGCCCTGTTAAGCCTGTTTTGCTGCCAAATGATGAAAAAGCAGTTGCGGACCATATCAAGGGAGCCGTTCACATATGAGCGAAGGTGAAATGGTTGTCATTAAAGTTCCCGGCAGCACGGCAAATCTCGGTCCAGGCTTCGACTCGATTGGCCTTGCCTTAAATTTATATTTGACGCTTGAAGCCGAGAAGGCAGACAAGTTTGAAATGATTCCTTTATCAGAGCCGCTAAGCATCTACCCATCTGATGAATCCAATTTTATTTTTCAGGTTGCAATGGATACCGCGAAGAAGTATGGTAGAGAGCTTCCGGGATGCAAAGTCCGCATTTCGAGCGATATCCCTCTCACACGGGGACTTGGGTCAAGTGCTGCAGCCATTGTAGCGGGAATCGAATTGGCTGATGTGCTTTGCGGACTCCAGCTGACACAGTACGAGAAGCTTGAACTGTCATCAAGAATGGAGGGCCATCCTGATAACGCAGGAGCTTCCCTTCTTGGAGGCCTCGTTATTGGCTGTCTGTCAGAGGAAGATGTATCTGTTCAGAGTATTAAAAGTATAGAATTCGATGTTATAGCAGTGGTCCCGAAAGAAGAGCTCCTCACAAAGGAATCCAGAGGCGTTCTTCCTTCAGAATGGTCCTTCAGGGAAGCTGTCCAGGCTGGGGCAGTCGGCAATGTCATGGTAGCAGCCTTGCTTAGCGGGAATTTCTCCCTGGCAGGCAAGATGATGAGTGGGGATCTATTCCATCACCCTTACCGAAAGAAAATGGTTCCGCATTTGGAAGTCATTGAAAAAGCTGCACCAGGGCTCGGAGCATTTGGAGTTGCCTTAAGCGGTGCCGGGCCGGCAGTTCTCTGCCTGGCTGAGACAGGATGTGCTCGCGCGGTGGCAGAAGGGCTTCAGAGGCTGCTCCCGGACATGGAAATTCTGCCCCTGAAAATTGATCAGGAAGGCTGCACGGTTTTAAAAAAAAGCTTAGCTGAGCTGGAGATAGGCCATACAATATAAAAAAAGCGATGTCATGCAGACATCGCTTTTTGCAAAGGAAAATTAAAATACTTGTTCTACTTCGACTACACCAGGTACTTCTTCCAAAAGAGCACGCTCAATACCGGCTTTTAACGTAATCGTTGAACTTGGGCAGCTGCCGCATGCACCAAGAAGGCGCAATTTAACGATGCCATCTTCAACATCCACCAATTCACAGTCCCCGCCATCGCGAAGAAGGAATGGGCGCAATTTATCTAATACTTCCTGAACTTGTTCAGTCATAGTTGTTTGTTCTGCCATGTGAAATCGACTCCTTTCCATACATTTATTATAATCAAATCAGTCTTAAAAATCTATTCCAAGAACGTAATTTCCACTCATTAGGAGAATATTTTTAATAGGCTCGTTAATGTTAATGTTGTAAAATGAAGGGAAGAACAAGTCTTGCATAGGGGGAAGGAAGAGTGAGAAAAGAGATTGAAATCAGTGTTTATGGTGCGGATCAGCTTTGTCCAAGCTGTGTCAACCTGCCATCATCCAAGGAAACTTATGAATGGCTGGAGGCAGCTCTATCCCGGAAATTTGCCAATCAGCCTTTTAAAATCGTGTATGTTGACATTCATAATCCACCCGAAGAAGAGGACAAAAAAGAATTCGCACTAAGGGTGATAGAGGAAGATATGTTTTACCCGGTTGTCCTGATTGAGGATGAGATTGTCGGTGAAGGCAACCCAAAATTAAAAACGATCTATGCAGAAATGGAAAAGTACGGATACAAGGCAGTTTAATAAAAAATGAGCATCGATCAGGATGCTCATTTTTTATTAAAAAGTTTGCTTATCCATTATGGTATTTATACATCCAAAGTATTCCGGACTTCAGCAGGCGGGCGACGCGGCCTGTGATAGGGCGTTCTGCAACCAGACCGAAACCATGCTTTTTGCCCAGTGATCCAAGAACTCCTTTAAGCTTGATAACTGGCAATGTTTCAGGAAGCTCCTCGCCTTTCCACCGTTTCAATAGGATTTGAACGATTTGCTCTGCCTGCCCTTCTGCAAGCTGGGCACTTGGTGCATGCGGAAGGCTTGCGCAATCACCTACAACATATACATGTTCATTTCCGGGTATATTGTGATGCTTGGTTAAAACTACGCGTCCTTGCGGGTCTTTTTCCACATTCATATCCCGAACCACTTTGTTCGGCTGGATACCTGCGGTCCATACAATGGCATCGCAGTGGATGGGTTCGTCATGATTATAAAGGGTTTTTTCTTCTACTTTAGTAATATTCGATTGGTTAATGATTTCAACATTATGTTCTAAAAACCAATTTTCTACATACGTGCTCAATCTTTCGGAGAAGGCAGACAGTATATGCTTCCCTCTGTCAAATAATTTGACTTTCAAATCCGGACGGCTTTCATTTAATTCAGAAGCCAATTCCACTCCGCTTAATCCTGCACCGACAATTCCAACAACAGAACCAGGAGATAGGTTATTTAAAGCTTCATATGTTCTCCGGGATTTTTCAATTGTCTGGATGCTGTATGTGTGAATGTCAGCTCCCGGAACATTATGGTATTTATCTTCACATCCGAGCCCAATAATTATATCATCATATGAAACAGGCTCTTCTCCCTGAAGATATACCTTGTCTTCCTCGATGCTGATTTTTGTCACTTCACCGTATTTGATGGTCAATCTCTCATGTTCAGGGAAGGATACACGCACATGCTGGTCAGAAATGGTACCGGCTGCAAGAGCGTAATATTCAGTCTTTAAACAATGATAAGGCACACGATCTATTAGTGTAATAGAGACATCATCGGGAAGCTGGTTAGGCAAAAGTCGGGCAAGCGCCCTCATACCGCCATAGCCTCCGCCAAGTATCACAAGATTTTTCATAGTATATTTCCCCTTTATGTCCGTACTGATTGCTGTTACCGAACCTAAATAAACCTTAATAGTTATCTGAAAAAAATAAATAAATGATATTATTAACCTCAAACCCATAAAAAGTATAACGAAATTGTGACAAAATCACAACACAAATCAGCAGAAAACTTGACAATAAACGACATGAAGTGGTAAATATGCATACTTATAAAAAAAGATTAATGGAATCACTTTCTTGCAGAATTCAGGTAAAAAAGGTAGCATTAACAGGGTAGAGAGGTGAAAGATGTGATTAAGCCAATCATCGAATTTTGCATCAGCAATTTGGCCAGCGGCTCTCAAAAAGCGCTTGAACAGCTGGAAAAGGATTATGACCTGGATGTCATCGAATATGGCTGTCTTGGGTATTGCGGCAAATGTGCAAGCACTCTTTTTGCGCTTGTTAACGGAGAAGTGGTAACTGGAGAAACACCAGATGAACTGGTTGAAAATATATATCAATATCTGGATGAAAATCCGATGTTTTAACATAGAAAAGGAGCGATTAAATTTCGCTCCTTTTCTTACTCCTTAATGAGCGGCAGTTTTTTGTTCCTGTCTCATTTCATACCAGCGTTCTCTGGCCATTTCAATTAATTTTGGCTCAGTGGAGCGGGTTTGCAGTTCAATTACTTTTGAAAAATATTTAACAGCCTGTTCAGACTGATGTGTCCTTCGGGATAGCTCCCCGATCAGATAAAAAATCCTCGTTTCAGAAATAGATGATCCTTTAAAATCATCTGACATATATGACTCCAAATATTCCTTTAGAGAAAGCTTCAAAAAGCGCTGTTCCTGAATATCATTCTTCATACTCCGGTAAAGCCAGGCAAGTCTGACGTGTAAACCCGCCATAATAATATGCTTCTCACTTTTTAAAGTTCCGCAATATATAGCCAGCTTATAGGTGTTGACAGCATCAATGCCGGATCGATCCTGGCCATAATCCTGGGGAATCCAGGCACTTGCGACTTTAGACTGGATCATGTCAAGGGCTCCCGGCGGGAAATAAGGAGAAAAATCTTCTGATTCTGAGTAGCCGCAATGCGGGCAGGTATTAATATGATAGAAAAGAGGGTTCATGCTTTCATCAGAATAATTAGGGCAGAAATCACTGTCATAATCAGCAACTTTTACAAATCTGGAGCGGAGTTTTTTAGTGGTGAAACTCTGTTTGCAGACTCTGCATTCGCATTTTTTATCATAAGTAGGCTTTAATTGCTGCATAGAATGCCACCTCCGTGGATAATGATTAAGACTATTATACCATGTTTAGTCCGCTTTCTGAGTATAAAGAACTATTTCAAGGGCTGTGTCAGAAAAAAATTAGAAAAAGTAAAAGCCTCTTAAGTTGAGCACATACCTTTTACTGTATATACTATGTTTATAGAAGTATCCTTACATGACAGGAGGGAATAACATGGAAAAAGTTGTGGATATAACAGAAGCAGCAGCTTTGCATATAAAAGAAATGATGAAACAAAATGAGGAAGAAGATGCATTCTTGCGTGTAGCTGTTAAGGGAGGCGGATGCAGCGGGCTTTCCTATGGAATGGGGTTCGCACACGAAGCCGAGGAAGGTGATATCCAGTCAGAGCACTATGGAATTCAGGTTCTTGTCAGCAAGGAAGACGCACCTATCTTAATTGGCACAAAAATTGATTATAAACAATCAATGATGGGCGGCGGATTCACAATCGACAATCCCAATGCCATTGCAAACTGCGGATGCGGATCCTCTTTCCGTACCGCTGCAAATACAGGTACACCGGAAGAGTGCTAAAATAACATAGCGCATCAAAAAAGGACGGTCCCGAACGGGCCGTCCTTTTCATATCCTATTTGCCAAACATGGAAGAGCTGTGCATTGGCTGTACTTTCGCTTTTGGATCAATGTAGGATTTTGCGTGATTGACGGCAGTTGGCGCTTCACCGAAACCGCAGGCAATAAGCTTGACTTTCCCGTCGTATGTGCAGATATCTCCGGCCGCATAGATGCCTTCGATATTTGTTTCCATTCTGGAGTTAACAACGATGGAGTTCTTTTCGATATCAAGACCCCATTCCTTAATTGGGCCAAGAGAGGAAACGAATCCGTAGTTAACGATCACAGCATCAACATCAAATACCTCTTTCTCCTTTGAAGCCACACCTTCAAGTACGACTTGGCTGATCCCTTTACTGTCACCAATAAGCTCAGCAGGAACATAAGGTGTCTTAATTTCAACTTTAGAGTTCTGGAGATTTTCAACACTGTGCTCATGCGCGCGGAATTTATCGCGGCGATGAACAATCGTCACTTTCTCAGCGATAGGCTCAAGCATTAATGCCCAGTCCACTGCAGAATCCCCTCCACCGAAAACAACTACTTTTTTGCCGGCGAATTGATTTAAATCATCAATAAAATAATGAAGGTTTTTGCCTTCGTATTGAACTGCACTCTCAAGTTCAAGACGGCGAGGCTGGAAAGCGCCATTGCCGGCAGTGATAATGATGGTTTTTGAATAATGCACTTCTTTATTGGTTGTAAGCTTAAATGTTCCATCAGCTTGCTTTTCTAACTTTTCAACAGATTGCTCAAGTGATACAGTGGGCTCGAATTTAGCCATTTGTTCCTTAAGGTTATCAATTAATTCCTGGGCGCGGACTTTCGGGAAGCCGGCAACATCGTATATGTATTTTTCAGGATAAAGAGCAGATAACTGTCCCCCAAGCTGCGGCAAGCTTTCAATAATTTTTACTGATGCTTGTCTCATGCCCCCGTAGAAAGCAGTGAATAAACCAGTTGGCCCCCCGCCAATGATGGTTATGTCATACACTTTTTGATCTTCTTTCATGCAATATCCCCCCACGTATGTATTGAAATTCCACTCTTTATTTTAACATAAATCGTTTGAAACCTCACGAATAGAGGTAAATATTATGAATAATTGGAAGATTTCAAGTGAAATAGATAAAATAAAAACACGTATATTTTTATAATTTCCCCTGAAATTTTTAAGTTTTTCGTCTATTTTTTTAGGGTTGAAAAACTATTTGAAGTAGAATAAGATTAATGGAGGAATAATGTTAATATTTTATGACAATTTTTTGAGTTTTTTTGAACTAATTAGTGAATAAAATCACAAAGTTTTTTTATGTTTTTTGCTATAAAAAATATAAAGCAGCGGAAGATAAGAAAACATTAGAAAATACTTAAAAAAGGTGGAAGTGATACACTTGAGAAAGCCAAAGATTGTAATCCTCGGTGGAGGATACGGCGGGTTAATGGTTGCAACCCGTTTGCAGAAATCTGTAGGAACAAATGAAGCGGAAATCGTTTTAGTGAACAAGAATGACTATCATTATGAAACAACATGGCTGCACGAGGCATCAGCCGGAACACTTCATCATGATCGTGTACGCTACGATATAAAAGATGTTATTGACCGCAACAAAGTTGAATTCGTTCAGGGAACTGCTATTGAAATTAAAGCAGAAGAAAAGAAAGTCATTTTAGAAAACGGCGAAATTGACTATGATTATCTGGTTGTTTCACTTGGAGCCGAGCCGGAAACATTCGGTATCAAAGGACTTAAGGAACATGCATTTTCAATTGTCAATGTAAATGCTGCACGTCAAATCCGCGAGCATATCGAATATCAATTTGCTACTTATAATACAGAAGCCGAGAAAAAAGACGAGCGCCTGACAATTGTTGTCGGCGGTGCAGGCTTCACTGGAATTGAATTCCTTGGAGAATTGGCAAACCGTGTTCCTGAGCTTTGCAAAGAGTACGATGTGGACTACCATAAAGTGAAAATCATTTGCGTGGAAGCAGCTCCAATGGTTCTTCCAGGCTTTGATCCTGAGCTTGTTAATTACGCTGTATCCCACTTGGAGAAAAAAGGCGTACAATTCATGATCGGAACAGCTATTAAAGAAGCTACCCCTGAAGGGATCATCGTTGGCAAAGGCGAAGATGAAGTAGAAGAAATCAAAGCTGCAACCGTTGTCTGGGCTGCAGGTGTACGCGGAAATTCTATTATTGAAAATTCCGGCATTGAAGCAATGCGCGGCCGTGTAAAAGTTCAGCCTGATTTGCGCGCTCCTGGCCATGATAATATGTTTATCATCGGAGACTGCTCATTAATCATCAATGAAGAAATCAATCGTCCATACCCTCCTACTGCACAAATTGCTATGCAGCAGGGTGAAGTATGTGCAAGAAACATAACTGCTTTAATCCGCAATAAAACTGAGCTTGAAACGTTTACACCGGATATTAAAGGTACTGTATGTTCTCTGGGCGAACACGATGCCATCGGTGTGGCATTCGGAAAGAAAATGGTTGGGACTAAAGCTTCATTCATGAAGAAGATGATTGATAACCGTGCTCTTTACATGGTTGGCGGACCATCTCTTGTATTGAAAAAAGGTAAATTCAACGTTCTTTAATCAAACAGCTATCATTTATATATGGGGATGGACTCTAAAGTCTGTCCTTTTTTTTCGTGAGAGAATTACGTAAAAGGGGGTTTTCGAATGGGAGTCGAACATAAAAGAGGAAAAGTGTGGCTTGCTGTTTCGGGGCTTGTTATTTCTCCTGAGGGCAACTGGCTTGTCGTTAAAAAGAAATACGGTGGCCTTAGAGGCAAATGGTCTCTGCCGGCAGGTTTTGTGGAGCCAGGCGAAACGGCTGATGAAGCTGCAGTCCGGGAAGTAGAAGAGGAAACCGGAATAAAATGTACAGTGAAAGGCCTGCTTGGATTGCGCACAGGTGTCATAAAAGGGGAAGTCAGTGATAATATGATTTTGTTTTTGCTTGAAGCTGAGCCTGAACAATCATTAAAAGTTCAGGAAAGCGAACTTTTCGATGTGCAGTATCTCAATCCGAAAGAGCTTGCTAATGACCCTGAGGCCTCAGTCCTTTTAAAATACATATTAGATTCTTCTGATTCCTCTCTCAAACCTTTAATTGACGGTATTAATCCCGGGGATACTTTTGGCTATACAGCATATAAAGTATTTTTATAATTTTCTGAAATTTAAAGAAAGAACGAGAAATTAGAAGTAAATAATGCTTGTATGCGTTTCCAATAATAGTTTTTCATGAAATATGGAGCTTTTCATTTGTTCAAATCCTTGATATATTATCAGAAAATTCAGTTACGATAACCCAAAAGGAGATGAATGAAATGACAGCTAAGAAATATGAAAACAAAGAGTGTATGTATTGTTCCGGTAAAGGGTATTTTCAATTACTTTTAGGCGGATCTGAAACCTGCAGCTGCTGCGGCGGAACAGGAAAGAAAAAGGAATAAAGTTTCATTAGCGGGTGTGCTGATACACCCGCTTTTCTTGTTGACTCCCCAATCCACATTAAAGTACACTAATTATTGATGTGTTAAGGGAGGAAACAAGTTCATGCAAATGACGATTTTCGTTTTGCCTATTTCGATGCTTTTGTTTTTTGTACTTTTTTTTGGGATAGGTTTTATATTAAATATGCTGTTAAGAATGTCTTGGATTATGGCTATTATTTATCCTGTTATTGCCATCTTTATCATTGATAAAGTTCGTTTCATTGAGTATTTTCAAAATCCGGGGGAATCTTTTTCCAGTCTTGGCGTTGAATTGTCCAGCCTCGCTTTGGCTGACATCCTTATTCTCAGCAGCGGAATGGCAGGCGCCATCGTTGCCGGAATTACGATTAGACTTCTCCGTAAAAAAGGATATCGAATGTTTTAAATTGATGATGAAATCTCTGCCGGATGCAGGGATTTTTTTATTTTTTTTGATTAGTGTGATTAAATAGGGCAAGCCTATGGCATTACTGGTTTTATCCTGTCTGAAATCGGCTGCTTGAAGACTTTCTCTCCCATAAGTTATGAATATTTCTATCGAAGAAGGGAAATGACTAACTTTGGGAGGAGTGTAAAAGATGAGCAAATTTACAAAATGGGTGAAACGTACAGTAATGTCAGCCTTATTTATAGGTGCATTATTGACAACTTTTCATTCGATATCCGGTGTGGAAGCAAGATCAATTATTCAGCTGCAGCAAAATGCTGAACAAGCTGGCGAAAGTGGAAATTCAAATTTTGAACATACATTAAAATCGGTTGGAGTAGCATTTAAATTTTTGAAGCAGGCCGTGAGCCTCGAACCGAAGATTTCTGCGAGTGAAGCTGTGGCAATTGAACAAGCGCCGACATTGGAAGAATCAATTGACTGGTCGCAGTATCAGAAAAGACAAGTTATCGCTACCGGATATACCGCTTTTTACGAGTCGACAGGCAAAAATCCGGATCATCCGTCCTTTGGTATTACATACTCAGGTGTTAAAGTTAAAAGGGACTTATACTCTACAGTCGCAGCAGATTTAAATGTTTTTCCGATTGGAACGATCCTGTTTATTCCTGATTATGGTTATGGTGTTGTAGCAGATAAAGGCGGTGCCATTAAGGGGAATAAATTGGATCTCTATTATGAAACGGTTGATGATGTTTATAATAATTGGGGAAAGAAAACACTCGATGTTTATATCGTTGAAATGGGCGATGGAACCCTGACGGAAGAAGATTTAAGGTTACTGAATGAAAATGAAGCCATGCAGGTATTCAGACAGCAATATATTAAATCTGAGAAAAAATAACCCAGCAGATTCAGGCAAATCCGGTATAATGAACGGATTTGCCTTTTTCTTTTATCAGATAGAAAGTGCCTGGGGATGGATCTTTTCTGCTAATTTTATGGCCCCTTCAATCAGCCGCGGTGAAGGCCTGCAATACAGTTCTTCTTCCAGAACCAGAATTCTGTTCTGTTTTACTGCTTCCAATCCACTCCAGCCGGGACGTTTCAGGACAATCTCGGGATTTACCTTTTCTCTTCTGACACCGACCCAGGCAAGACAGATATAATCCGGCTGCCGATTCAGGACATCCTCCCAATCAGTCTGGACGCTTGCAAGCTCAACATCAGCAAATAAATTCCGTCCACCGGCTATTTCACTGATTTCCGTCAGCCAATTGACCTTGCCTGGTGTGAATACAGGCTTTGGCCACCATTCCCAATAGAGGCTTGGTTTTTTCTCAATTCTGCTTGAGATGACCTGCAGTTCTTCTATTTTCTTCGTAAACTGTTTAGCCGCCAAAATCCCTCTCTCAGGCCTCCCGATTTTTTTAGCAGCAAAAACCAGGTCATTTGCAATATCTGCGAGACTTTGGGGATTTAAGACAATATGGGGAATCTGCCTTTTTTCAAGTTCTGCTACATTCTTTTCCATGCCGGGAACACTCAGGGAGGCAAGCACAAGATCCGGTTTCAATTCCTCCACTTTATCCATATTAATAGACAAGTCAGGACCCAGCCGGGGCAGATTGGAAATTTGCTCCGGCCAATCCGAATAATCGTCCACTCCCGCAAGCATATCAGTCAACCCCAAGTATTCCACTAATTCCGTATTGCTTGGGCATAAGGAAAGGATTTTCATTCATATCACAACCTTTAGGAAAATAAGTAATGAAGCCCTAAAGTTAATAAGATTCCTGTCAGGCCGCCAAAGAGTACTTCTATCGGCTTATGGCCCAGCAGCTCCTTTAATTCTTTTTGTTTTTCCTGGCCCGCTTTTTTCTGCCATGTCTTTGCTTCTTCAACGAATTTATTGAAGTCAGCAACAAGCTGGTTTAATACAATAGCCTGTTCCCCGGCCTGACGCCGCACTCCGGTAGCATCAAACATGGTGATAATGGCAAAAACGGCAGAAACAGCGAAAACAGCGGAATCCATTCCGGTCTCAAGTGCCACCCCGGTTGAAAGAGCTGTTACTGCAGCTGAGTGTGAGCTTGGCATTCCGCCTGTACTGGTTAAAAGGGACCAATCCACTCTTCGGGTGGCAATAAATTGAATGGGCACTTTTACAAATTGGGCAAAGAAGATGGCTGCCAAAGCAGACCATAGAGGGAAATTTGTCAATAATTCCATGTGAGACCACCTTTGGGTTGTATGATACTCTTTGAATTCTTTTCTGCTTTCTGAAGTTGAACCAAGTTCGGACTCTGACCAGCTCAATTCAGCACTTTGTGTCCGAAGTAGAGCCAAGTTCGGACCCTGACGAGCTCATTGTGTCCAAAGCTATACCTGGCTCGGACTCTGCAGATTCAGGAACTTAGTAATGTTATACTAACTAATATTCTCCAACAGATTGTTCCTTCCTGCAAGAGGGTCTGCTTTAAGTTTTTGTTAAACCGCGCTTTTTTTGAAAATGTGCTGTTGCCGTCAGTGAAAGCAAAAGAAGCCATTCAAAGGCATTCACGGCAGCCGCACTTTCAATGGGTATATCTATGGCGCTTCCGATAATCATTAAGACGGCACCTGCAAAAAACCAGAACCATCCCTGTTTGTGCCAAATAACTATAGAAGCCGCCAGCAATACAGCGGAAACGATCAGCACCATTATCGGAGGGCCGCCCTGCGTCTCTGCGCTTGAATAGCTTAGAACTCCATATTCCCATTTATCTTCCAATTCAAGGCCGAAAACCTCGGTGAAAAGCTCCATAACAATTAATCCGGCAGTAAGCAGGTATGCAGTCAATTTTAGTGTACCTGTTTTTGCCCAATCAATATCAGCTTGTTTTAAAGTATGCCAGGAATATAGAACAAGCAGCGGCGTAAAAAAAGCGTGAATCCAGAATCGGGCATAATTCAGAAGCTTTAGAGTGCTGCCCTCCCCGATCAAACTGCCGCCAGCAAGAATTCCATTATCGTAAATCAGTCCGAGAATTACAGGCAGCAGGAAGGCAGCGCTAACATGCCTGCTGTTCTTTACAGTGAGAATGGCCCAAATAAATAACAGGATATATCCGGCTGTAAATGCGGCAAATAATAGAGGATCCATAACATTCTCCTTTCCGTCTCTATTTTCTTTACCCAATAATTCAAGATTATATTTAATCTCTTTTCTTTTTGTTAGGCTGTTTTCACAGTTTGTTGCTTGATTGATGTATATTTATTTGCTGAGTTGATTGGAGCGGAAGATGCGAGACTCCGGCGGGATGCTCACCGCCCGCCCCGCGGTTCGCTGAGCATCCCGGAGCGGAAATCAACGGTCCACATTGCTGATGAAAAACAACGATTTATACGAAATGAGCTTTTTGTTAAAATGATCAGTACAAGAAAGTCCGGAATATGGAGTGATTTCATGAAAGATTATCCTCTTGAATACTACGAATTCTTTATCAGTTTCAATGAAGGTGATTATTACACCTGCCATGATCTTCTGGAAGAAATGTGGATGACTGAAAAAGGCAATTTGTTTTTTAAAGGCCTGCTGCAAATGAGCGTCAGCATTTATCACTATGAATATGGCAATGTAAAAGGAGCAAGGCTGATGATGCAGGCTGCACATGAATATTTGCAGGCATACAGGCCCAGACATTGGGGGCTCGATCTCGAGCATGTATACAGATTTATTGAAGAATGCCTCTCCATATTTCCGGAAGATATCGACCGGGTTCCGTTTGAAAAGGTCGGTAATCTTCCTAAATTGCCTCAGCTGATACTGTATCTGGAAGAGTAGCAAAGCAGAATATTATAAAATTAGATAGTCGAAATAATTCAATATTTTCGATATAATAAAGTGATAAATAGATTATGGGGGTGCCAGTATGTTTTCTGTTAAGAAAGAATTTGACGTTTCAGCCGAACAGGAATGCCTGATTGTTGGTGTTTTTGATAAACCAGTCAGGTTTGAGGGAATACTTGCCCGTGCAGATGAACAATTTGAGGGCCATTTGACAGAACTTGTGAAGAGCGGCGATATTTCTGCCAAGAAAAAAGCCATTGCAAAAATACATACTTTTGGAAAAATTGGGGCCAAACGAGTTATTACAGTAGGTCTTGGAAAAGAAAAAGAATTCAGCTTTGAAGGATTGCGTGAAGCATTTGGAAAGGCATTCAAGGAAGTGAAATCGTCCAAGCTTCAAAATGCCGGTGTTTGTCTTGATACTTTTATTGGCGGAGATGTAGATGCGCTGGATGCAGCACATGCCCTAAGCGAGGCGTTTGCCCTTTCTACCTATAAGTTTGAAGATTACAAACAGAAATCAAATGAACCGGAAAAGGAAATCGAGAGTATTGCTGTTTATTGCGAAGCCGCAGATGAGGAAGATGTAAAGGCTTCCCTTACTGTTGGCTATGCCCACGGAAAAGGAACCAACTCAGCCCGCACTTTAGTCAATCTGCCAGGCAATATGCTGACTGCCACCGATTTGGCAAATTACTCATCTGAACTGGCGTGGAGATACGGATTTGAAGTGGAAATCCTGGAAAAAGAAGACATGCTTAAGCTTGGCATGGGTGCTCTTTTGGCGGTTAATCAGGGGTCGGCAGAGCCTCCTAAGATGATTGTCTTAAAATATCAGGGCAAGGAAGAATGGAAGGATGTTATCGGCCTCGTCGGCAAAGGAATCACCTTCGATACAGGTGGCTATTCCATTAAGCCAAAGGACGGCATAGTCGGCATGAAAACCGATATGGGCGGTGCAGCGGCAGTACTTGGCGCAATGGAAGTCATTGGCGAACTGAAGCCTGAACAAAATGTTGTCGCTGTCATTCCTTCTACAGATAATATGGTGAGCGGAACCGCATTTAAGCCGGATGATGTCATCACCTCCATGAGCGGAAAAACCATTGAAGTCCTCAACACAGATGCAGAAGGACGTCTTGCACTTGCTGATGCAGTAACCTATGCGAAGCACCATGGAGCGGACTACCTGGTGGATGTGGCAACCCTGACTGGCGGTGTCATTATTGCACTGGGGGAAGAAACAACAGGTGCATTAACCAATAATGAAGAGTGGTTTGAGCAGGTGCTGGAAGCATCCTATGAAGCTGGCGAACCAATCTGGAGGCTGCCTCTTTTTGAAAAAGATAAAGAAAGAATCAGAAGCAGCAAAATTGCAGATCTGAACAATTCGCCAGGCCGAGCCGGCCATGCGATCATGGGCGGAGGTTTTGTCGGTGAATTTGCCGAAGACACACCATGGGTGCACCTCGATATCGCAGGTACAGCCACAACAGCAAAAAACCATGATCTTGGGCCGGACGGCGCGACAGGCGTTATGGTACGCACGTTAGCGCTATTGGTTGAAAGATTTGAAGCGAAAGCGAAATAAAGATAAATTCAAAACTCTGGAGAAATCCGGAGTTTTTTTATGCGGGTTTTTATAAGGAACTGCAGAAATGTAAATTAACGGCCGGTTAACGCAAAATACTGGGAAATTCCATAAAAATACCGGCCGAACAGCTACTCCTGGCGTAAACTCCCATTGGTAAATCTGCTTAAAATCATTGACATAAAAAGCAGAAGTATGATAGTTTAATACATGTGTTTTAGTTCTCTACCAATTTAGCATACTAAAGTAACAATGAACAAAGGAAAGAAAGAGGGTTGCATCATGAATGCAGTTATACTTGCAGTTTTGATCATGCTTGTTCTCAGCCTTCTGCGCGTCAATGTGGTTCTTGCTCTTGTGGCAGGTGCATTGGCAGGCGGGCTCGCAGGCGGATTAAGTATAGATAAAACAATTGAAGTTTTTTCAAATGGACTTGGAGGCAGTGCAGAAGTTGCATTGAGTTATGCGTTATTGGGCGGATTTGCCTTAGCTATTTCCGCAACAGGGCTTCCGAACCTATTAGTGGAATGGGTTCTGGGCAAGGTCGGAAAAGACGGGGAGTCAAGAGGGAAAACATTATCAAAAGCACTTATCGTATTTTCTATTTTATTAATGTCCATTTTTTCCCAAAATTTAATTCCGATTCATATCGCGTTTATTCCCATTTTAATTCCGCCATTATTAAAGGTTATGAATGAGCTGCAGATAGACCGGCGTCTAATCGCGTCTGTACTGACATTTGGTTTGACGGCTCCGTATATTTTACTTCCTGCAGGCTTTGGCCAGATATTCCATGGAATACTCGCAGAAAATATGGAGAATAGCGGATTGGCAGTGGAAATGGCAGACATTCCGAAGGCTATGCTTATTCCTGTAGCCGGTATGGCTGCCGGTCTTTTGGCTGCATTATTTGTTTACCGCAAAAAGAGGGATTATCTTCCATCAGAGTTAATTGAGACTGAAAAAGGCAATTACTCCAAAAAGGGCATAATTTTTTCCCTTATTGCGATTGCAGCAGCCCTCATAGTCCAGCTGCAACTTGATTCAATGATCTTTGGGGCGCTGACTGGTATTTTAGTTATTTATATCAGCGGTGCAATTAAATGGAACGAGGCAGATCAGCTTTTAACTGAGGGTATGAAGATGATGGCATTCATTGGATTTGTCATGCTGGCTGCATTCGGATTTGCTGATGTATTAAAAGAAACAGGCGATGTCGATAGCCTTGTTGCACAGGCGGCTGAGGTAATTGGCAATAATAAATCACTTGCAGCATTGCTAATGCTTCTTGTCGGCTTACTTGTTACAATGGGGATTGGATCTTCATTTTCAACCATCCCGATTATTGCAACTATATTTGTGCCGCTTGCACTGGAGGTTGGCTTCAGCCCAATGGCAACTATTGCTCTAGTGGGAACAGCCGCAGCTCTTGGAGATGCCGGTTCTCCTGCGTCAGACAGTACATTGGGGCCAACAGCAGGCTTGAATGCAGATGGACAGCACAATCACATCTGGGATACATGTGTGCCAACATTCCTGCACTACAATATTCCGCTCATCCTGTTTGGATGGCTGGCGGCAATGGTCTTATAATCGGAAGCAGCTTCCCGGAAGGGGGCTGCTTTCTCATTGTTATCAGCCCGTAAAGTAGGGTACGATAAAAGAAAAAGAACGGAGGCGGCTTCAGTGTATTTTGGGAAAATCAGAAAACAGACCTCAGACCGGGTACCGCCAAATCAAAACGTAACGACTGCCTTTCCTGTACTGCATTATGGAAATGTTCCACATTATAAGGATATGCAGGAATGGAGTCTGCAGATATTTGGAGAAGTAGAAAAGGAATTATCCTTTTCACATGAGGAGGTAATGAACCTTCCCCAGACTCTGTACAAAAATGATATCCACTGTGTCACGGGCTGGTCAAAGCTTGATAATGTCTGGGAGGGAGTTTCCGCCGCAGAGATTGCCAGGCGGGCAGGTGTAAAAGAAACAGCTCAATTTGTGATTCTTCATGCGGAAGAAGGCTGGACCACGAATCTCCCCATTCAAGATTTTTTAAAAAGCACCAGTCTGCTGGCACATACCCATAACGGTGAGCCCCTTACTCCCGAGCACGGATTTCCGCTGCGGGCCGTGATTCCGCATCTGTATTTCTGGAAAAGTGCAAAGTGGATTAGAGGCGTAGAGTTCTCTAAAATCGACAAGCCTGGTTTTTGGGAGAAAAACGGCTATCACAACTATGGAGACCCCTTTCGCGAGCAGCGGTTCAGCTGGGATGATTAATAAGTATAAAAGCGTTGCATACGCTTTTATACTTAATTAAAATCCGAACAGCATTGTGAAAATATTTCTCTTTTTTAATTTATTCCTGGGCTTCTCCTGATCAAAAACCAGAAGGGTATCGGCAGGGATGTCCCGATTTTTATCAGCTGTCCTGGCTTCAAGAACCTCAATTCGTTTAAGCAGGCGGGCATTTTCTTTCTGCAATTCCTCTATTTCGCTGCGGTGCTGAAGCAGCTGATAAGACACCACATCATCTGCTTTTCCATTCAGCAGCTTCTCCAGCTCGCTGATTTTTAAATATATTTTCTCTATTGCCGGAGCGGCAGCTGCTTCTACATGGACCGTACCCTTTCTCGTCTTTTTTCCCTTTACAGTAACGTCCTGCAATATAATCCCCTGATTAAGCTGATCCTGCACCTGTTTTAGCAGGCTAATGTCATCTTCCGTAAATAAGTAATGACCCAATTCATTTCGTTCCGTGCGGAGTTCCAGTTGTTTAACCCATCGCTGAATAGTGCTTGGTGAAACCCCTAATAATTTAGCAGCAGCACTTGTATTCATACTGATCCCCTCCCGTTTTCAAAAGGAATTCTACCCCTTTAACGTGAAGTCCTTCCCGGCTGACAAAACAAGTTTTCTTTCGCTAAAGAAAGTGCGGATTTTACATTTTTTTTATCGCAGTCTAACGGGCAGTAAGACCCCCGCTTCAAGACTCAGAGGAATCAAAGGAGGATAAGCGGGGACCAAACTGCCCAATCTAGCTGCGGCTCCTAGGGGCTCGAGGTCATAAGCCAATCAGCTGATGGGAAGAAAAGCACTCCCCCCCATCTGCTCGTCTTATGCTTGTCACCCCAAGGCAAGTCGCCTCGCTTTACAATGTAAAGGCCCGATTGGTGAGATACAGTGAAACTCGCCGACGCGCAGGCAGAGGCTTAGTTGAACCAATCGGGTTCGTAGTGTCGATTGATCGAAGCGCTAGCGGAGATCTTAGCGACACTAGAACGCGACTAACAATCAGTGGGGGATAAGGGAACCCCCCACTGATTGAAGTTTCACTTTATTTCTGGTTTTGAAAGTTTTTCTGTGAACCAGCCTATTGTTCCGCCAATAAGAGCACCGCCAATAACATCGGAAGGGTAGTGGTGGCCTGCCCAGATGCGGGCGAAGCCTGTGCATGCTGAAACCCACAGCAAAATACGGCCTATAAATCGGTTTCCGTAAAAAATGACGATAGAAGCAGCAAAGGACACCACTGTATGCTTGCTTGGAAAACTTGAATCTCTTTTGGCTGGAATCAATAGGCCAACCTTATTTTTTATGAAGGGACGGGGCCTGAAATAACAAATTTTTATAATCTTGTTTACAAAGATAGCAATCAGAGAGGCTAAAGCAGCTTTTTTTGCGGATGTTCTGGAAGGTCCTTTGGCCAGCCACATACATGCCAGGACAAATAAAAATAAATACCTTGCCCTATTTGATAAAAGAATCATCAAAAAGTCCATGAAAGCCATTCGTCCGGAAAAACGGCTGATTGCCTTGAAAATCTTTAAGTCCATTTTTAAGTCTCCTTCTGTCCTTGGGCAGATGCCTGCATAAGGTTCTCCTGTGAATGCCATTTGTTCATTTGTTTATTATTTGCAGCTTTGCATATAAAAACACCATCTGAGCTAACACAAAAAAATAAAACCATGCAGCAATTGCATGGTCTTAAAGCTAAGCAGAAAATAAGTCTATAAACACAAATGAAGCAAAACCCATATAAGGTCTGATGGTGTAGTCGTTTATATTATAATTTGGATAATTCCATAAACTCATCAAGTTACCTCCTTTAAATGTTGAATCCCCTGCAGAGGCAGGGGAATTAAAATATTATATTGGGCCTGATCTAGCTGACAGCCATTTGTCCATATAGTCAGGAACCTTTCCTTTTGAAGTAAGGTTGGCATGCCCGCCCTGAAGCAGATGAAAAGTTTTATCAGCGCTGGACACTAAGTCCATGACCGGAAGAATCTGCTCTTTTGGAACAAGACGGTCATTATCTGAAGCGACAGCGAGCAAATTAGCTTTAATATTACTGAGGACGGCTATCCTTTCTCCAATCGTTAATGTACCGTTCACAAGCTTATTGTCTTTTAAAAGATCTTGATGGATTTGCTTCAGTGCAGCTCCGGCAAATGGAATATGGCCATTGGTCCACTGGTTAAATTGCTTCCAGCGGGAGGCATATGCTTCATCGTCTGCCCTGGCCAGAAGCGATAAATATGGAGAGTAATAAAGGGGGGAAGTAAATAGCCGCATACCGGATTTAATGGCAAAGGCGGGGATCAGTCCCCATGCATCAAAAGTGGTATCCAGGCTGCCTTCTCCATTTCGCAGCTCATCTGCCCATTTATCAAAGACTGGGACAATGCTGAAATCAACCGGTGCGACAGACAATACTAAGTTTTTGACCGGTTCATCGGCAATGGCCGCATAAATAGCTGCAAAGGTGCCGCCGAGGCAAAAGCCCATGACAGTTATTTCGTCTGCTCCCGCGTAATATAAAGCTCTTTTTACCCCCTTCTGGATGTATTCAGTAATATAATTTTCCATCGTAATGTCTTTATCCTCATAGCCCGGAATCCCGAAATCCAGCAAGTAGACATCATACCCGCTGTTTACCAAAGCTTCGATTAAACTGTTCTGCGGTCCCAGGTCTAAAATAAAGGGCTGATTGACAAGTGAATAGACAAGGAAAATGGGTATACCGTATTTTTTGCTGGAAGGGGCATAGTGCCAGAGAGTTGCCTTATTTCTTTTCCAGACTGCAGTCCTTGGAGTTAAATTGATCTCCGGATCGGGCTGAAAAAGAGTATTAGCAAATCCTAGAAGTTTTTCGGAAGCTGTATTTTGTGCCATTTATTTTTCCGCGCTTTCAGCAGGGCTGGCAAGTGCTTTTTTTATTTCCTCTATTGATTTGGCCAAAGCGATGACTTTTTCGTCAATCTGATCCATTTTTTCTTCAGCCTGCACAGTTAATTTTGCTGCATTTGCCACGTCAGTCTTGGTAGGGAAATTAAGAGGGATGGATAGTGTCTCAATGGCGTCCCGGAGTTTTTTCATGCTTGCTGCGGTCACCTCTGAACGGGTGACTAAGCTTTTGAAAATATCTTCTTTGTTAATAGAATTCTGAATAGATTCATTCAATTCTCTTTCCACTTTTGTCCCTAATTTTTTTATTGCCTGCAATAGGGCTTCTGTATGGTTAATAGACATAAACTTTCTCCCTTCTATGAAGTTAGTCTTGTGAGATCTTAAAGGGATACCGTCATTCCACCATCAACGACTAATACCTGTCCTGTCAAGTAATCAGACGCTTTGGATGATAAAAAGACAGCTGCTCCTTTTAAGTCATGTTCACTTCCAAATCTTCCGGCAGGAATCTTACTGAGAATAACTGAATTAGACTTTTCAAGAACCTTTGTAATCCTGGTAGGAAAGAAGCCTGGAGCAATAGCGTTTACTTGAATGCCGGCGGGTGCCAGTTTTACAGCTAAATCCTTTGTGAGTGTGATAACTGCTCCTTTGCTTGTACTGTAGGCCACTGCATCAAGAAGTGCCGAATGAGTACCCCTCACTCCATTTACGGAAGAAATATTAATGATTTTGCCGCTCCCCTGCATCGTCATCACTTTTGCGGCGGCTTGTGAAAATAAAAACAGCCCTTTTAAGTTCACATTCATGACTTTGTCCCATTTATCAGCAGGCAGATCCAGAAAAGGTGCAACCCAGGATGTACCGCTATTATTAATGAGAATATCGATGCTTCCAAATGTCTCCAAAGTCTTTTGGATGACTTTTTGAATGTCTTCTTCATTAGTGATGTCACATTCGATAGCCAGAGCTTTAACTCCCTTTGCTTCAAGGTTTTTTCTGACATGCTCACATGCTTCAATATTGCGTGAGCAGACGACAACATTTGCTCCTGCTTCCCCAAGTGCAGTTGCCATTTGCTCTCCGAGCCCGCGTCCTCCTCCAGTGACAATGGCTGTTTTATTGCCTAAATGAAATAACTCGTTCAATTCCAACGTTATCCCTCCTTTATTGGTTATTAATAAGCAACCCTGATATTTAAAATAGACTTCGATATAGTATAGACAAGTTCACCTCATGTGGTGCTAAAATTGGATATTTGCCTTGTCCCAAAAATGTATAAGGAAGACTAAAACAGAAAAGGATGGATAACAAACGGGTGAGGGAGGCGAAAAGGTGGAAAGGGAACAAATCGAGGGTCTTTTTGAAGAAAGCGGAAATCCCGGTTTAAACAGCAAGCTTGCCTATAAAGTCTGGATGACAGGGGTATGGGATGAAGAGGATGAAGACAGAATAGAAGCGTTTATAGATGCTTATTCTTTTGAAGAAGAAGGTATAATAACTGGCGAGTTTCTTTATCACTATCGGATATTTGCCTATATTCACGAGAGAAATGAATTGCCGTTATTACCGTTTTAGGGCTACTAAACAAAAACAAACACAGATCAGGGACCTGTGTTTGTTTTACATATATTAGTATTAGCTTGCCTTATTTAACTGCTTATTTGCTGCTTTATAATGGTTGTCAAAGAATTCATTCGTATCTTTAACAACCACTTTGCTTAATAGGATTAATGCAATTAAGTTAGGAATCATCATTAATGCATTTGCCATGTCAGCAAAAGCCCAAACAGTAGTTAAGTTTGCAACAGCACCGATTCCAGTTGCAAAAATGTAAATGGCACGGTATCCCATAATTCCTTTTGTGCCAACAAGGTATTCAAAGCATTTTTCACCATATACATACCAGCCGACGATTGTTGAGAAGCCGAAGAATATAACTGAGAATGCAACGATATATTCACCAGCTGTTCCAAGGACATGGGCAAAGGCTGCACTTGTTAATGCCCCGCCGTCAAGGCTGCCGTCATGCGCCACACCTGAGATCAATCCGCCTGTTGTGTCCCAGAAACCAGTCATGATAAGCACCAGGCCGGTCATCGTACAAACCACGATTGTAACAATAAATGTACCAGTCATCGCAACAAGAGCCTGTTTTACAGGATGGTCTGTCTTTGCATTTCCTGCAATAAGCGCTGCGGTACCAAGGCCGGCTTCATTTGAGAAGATACCCCTTGAAACACCATTCTTGATTGCTTCAGATACGACAACACCGACAAAACCGCCGGTTGCTGCTACCGGATTGAAGGCATAGTAGAAGATTGTCTGGAAACCAGGAATGATCTGATCATAGTTAACAGCGAGTATAAGCAATGCCCCGCCAATATATAGAACAGCCATGACTGGAACAAAGAATCCAGCTACAGTACTGATGCGCTGAATGCCTCCAAAGATGATTAAGGCAGCCAATACAGCAAGAATGACACCTGTAACCCAATTATTAATTCCGAATGAAGTATCCATAACAGCTGCAATCGTATTCGATTGAACACTGTTTCCGATGCCCAGAGCTGCAAAAGCACCAAAGACCGCAAAGGCAACTGCCAGCCATTTAAATTTCTTGCCAAGACCGCGTTCCACATAATACATCGGTCCGCTGGAGTACTCGCCATTGGCATTTTTTACACGGTATTTCATTGCGAGTAATGCTTCGGCATATTTGGTTGCCATTCCAAGCAAACCAACAATCCACATCCAAAAGATGGCTCCTGGTCCGCCGAGTGTAATCGCAGTGGCAACACCAGCGATATTACCATTACCAATGGTTGCTGCGAGAGCTGTCATAAGAGCCTTAAAGTTACTGACATCTCCTTCATCATTGGAAGAAGCCTGTCCTTCTTTTGTAAATCCTAATTTAAACGCATATATCAGTCTTCTGAATTGAAGACCCTTCAGCATGAATGTTAAAAGAACACCCGTACCAAAAAGCAAAATCAAACTTGGTGTGCCCCAGAGCACCCCGTTAATTTTATTAAGCGTCTCAAGCATAAATCATCGCCTCCCAGATGTTAACGCTTTCAAAATTTGTAAATAAAACTATTAAAATATGATTTTTTTGGAACATGTCCTATTGTAAAATTATCTGAATATAACTTCAAGTCAAATTAAAAAAGTAAAACTATTGGAAATTTTATAAAAAGAGGTGACAGGCACCGCCCGAATTTTGTCGAATAGCCTGATGGCTTTGGTAGTGTACAGGGTTGGACCTGAGGTATAATATAATAGGATAGAGAAAGTGAAGTTTAAAGAAGTTTTACGATTGGGTGATAATAAAATGGAAAAAAATCCGTTTAAGAGGGCATTTAGTGATCTGGAGGAACTGGTAGATAAGATCCGCGATGTCCTGGAATGCCCTGTTACAATAGAAGATGTTAATCATCGCCTGCTTGCATACAGTACACATGATGATCAGACAGATACCGCGAGAATCGCTACAATCATCAGCAGAAAGGTTCCTGAAAAGGTGATTAATCGTTTATGGAAGGATCGTGTGATTCCCCAACTGATGCAAAGCGGCGAACCGCTTAGAATTCCTGAAATAAAAGAGATAGGACTGGGAAATCGGGTAGCCATTTCTATACGCAATCATAATGAGGTATTAGGCTACATCTGGGCAGTCGAAGAAGAAGCTGCTTTAACAGAAAGCAAGCTGAATATGCTAAAGCTGGCCGCACAGTCTGCAAGGACGGAAATGTTAAGATTAAACGCCCAAAAGAAAAAAAGGGCTGAGGGATACCGGGATTTTTTCTGGGAGCTGCTAACCGGCCATTTCCATAGTCATGATGAAATCTCAGACAGATTTGAGGATTTGAGCATAAAACCGCCATCACCGTTTGCGGTGATAGTCTTTAGATTTAAAGAAGAAGTTACCCCTAAAATAGAACAAAAGATCATCTATCTGATCACGACAAGCCAAAAGGTTCATATAACATTTCATGCTGCGATGGGGAATGAATTTATTATTTTGGCAGCGCCGCCTGAACCTGCCACAGCTGAAAATACTTTTATTGAATTCATCCAGTTTTTCATTGATCAAATGAAAACGCGATTTAGCATTGATCATATCAACGGGGCAACAGGAACAACTTATCAGCACTTTGAAAAAGTTGAAAAAAGCTATCAGGAAGCATTGCAGGTTCTGCGTCTTAAAGAACAATTCCCGGAAGAGATTCATCATGTTTATAGCTATCAGCAGCTTGGCATTTTCCGCTATCTTGATGCCATCCTTGAAAAGAAACGGCAGGAACCGTATGAGCACCCGGCTATCGAAAAGATTACTAAATATGACCTTGAGCACAGGACCAATCTGCTCACTACTCTGGAAGCTTTTATTGATCATGACAGTAATGTGAATGAAACAGCTAAGAGGCTGCATATTCATATGAATACACTTAATTACCGGTTAAAGAGGATAACCGATATTGGGAAAGTTGACCTGAAGAATACGAATACAAAACTTTCTTTATATCTTGAACTTAAAATCCGGAGAATGGAAAAGAAGAGCCCTCATTTGTAGATTTCCACAAATGGAGGCTCTTTTATTTTACCGATTTAACAATGACAGCGCTTTACTAAAATTATTATACTTACAATAGTAAATAACATAATTGATAGATTGAAAGGGGATTTTTCCATGATTATTGGAGTACCTAAAGAGATTAAAAATAACGAGAATCGTGTTGCTGCGACACCAGCAAGCGTTGACGCATTAGTAAAGTCCGGACATAAAGTATTAGTAGAAATCGATGCAGGAATTGGAAGCGGTTTCACTAACGAAGATTATACTGAAGTAGGAGCCGTTATCGTAGATACAGCTGCTGAAGCATGGGCTGCTGAAATGGTTATGAAGGTTAAAGAGCCGCTTCCATCCGAGTATGGTTATTTCCGTGAAGGATTGGTTCTTTTCACATACCTTCACCTTGCAGCAGAGCCTGAGCTTGCAAAAGCATTAACTGAAAAAGGTGTTACAGCGATTGCTTATGAAACAGTAGAAGTAAACCGTACATTGCCTCTTCTTACTCCAATGAGTGAAGTTGCAGGACGCATGTCTGCTCAAATTGGAGCTCAATTCCTTCAGAAGACGAATGGCGGAATGGGAATCCTTCTTGCAGGTGTTCCGGGGGTATCACGCGGAAAAGTTACCATCGTTGGCGGCGGTGTGGTTGGAATCAACGCAGCGAAAATGGCAATCGGACTTGGCGCACAAGTTACAATCATCGACTTAAGCCCAGAGCGTCTTCGCCAGCTTGACGATATTTTCGGAAACAGCATCCAAACTTTAATGTCTAATCCTTTCAACATTGCAGAAGCCGTAAAAGATGCTGATCTTGTAATTGGTGCGGTTCTGATCCCTGGAGCGAAAGCACCTAAGCTTGTAACAGAAGAAATGATTAAAACAATGAAGCCTGGTTCAGTAGTTGTTGACGTAGCGATCGACCAGGGCGGTATTTTTGAAACAGTTGATCACATTACAACTCATGACAATCCAACATATGATAAGCATGGCGTTGTTCATTATGCTGTTGCGAACATGCCTGGTGCAGTTCCAAGAACATCTACAATTGCTCTTACAAACGTTACGATCAACTATGCTCTGCAAATTGCAAATAAAGGCGTTGTGAAAGCGATTGAAGACAATGCAGCACTTAAGCTTGGTGTTAACGTTGTAAACGGCAGCATCACATACCCAGCGGTTGCTAAAGACCTTGGCTATGAGTATGTATCTGTCGAAGATGCATTTGCTAAAGTAAAAGCAGCTAACTAATAGATTAAATCCCCTTGGCCAAAAGGCTAAGGGGATTTTGTTTTGATGCAGCCAAGGCGCTTCCGCTTTTCTAATGTTGTCTAGCTCCAGGCGCCATCGGCTCGAGGTCATAAGCCAAGCCATCCAAAAGGTTAAAGAACAACCTTTTTGACGGCTTGGCTTATGCTTGTCGCCGAAAAGCGGGCGACCTCCGCTTTTCTAGCCGCCCACTCAAAATAAGGACATCTGCATATTAAATAGAGAAGGGATTGAAAATGAAGGAGGTTACCCTGCATGTATTATTATAGAGGCCCATATAGAAACGGGAACGAAAGGTTTTTCTTTTTAGGAGCTCCTTTTGTCGGAGGCCTGCTCGGCGGTTTCCTGGGAGGCGGCCTGGGAGCAGCTTTATTTGCTCCACGTCCATTCTACGGCCCTCCGGCGCCATTCTATGGCCCGCCAGCTGCACCATATGCTCCTTATGGCGGAGGCGGATACCCTGGCTATGGTCCATATGGAAACCCATATTACCGTTAAACAGGTGAGAAGCTCTCTTGATTGAGAGCTTTTTTGTTGGATAGGACATATAAAATCGAACAAGGTGATTAACTCTGTGGAAGAGTGTCTGCATCTAGCTTCAGCGCCTACCCCCTCGAGGTCACAAGCTTGTCTTGTTTCGGCTCCTAGGGACTCGGGATCATAAGCCGTTTCCTTCCAGAAGGAAATACGCCTTCTTACAGGAACCGTCTTATGCCTGAGGCCCGCAGGACAAGGAAGGCTTCGTCAGCATAATCATCGCACGACCAAAAGCGACAGCTTTTGAGAGGATGCGGGTCATGCAGACGTTGCCACAGGACGTGGCGTTCTTAGTCTGCGTTCCTTCGTGAGCAAGGCGCTTCCGCTTTTGTTTTTACATCCATCTCAGTTTAAGCGTTAAATCACAGCATTTCTGGGTATCCTCTTTGTCTGATTCGAAATGAAGTCTTAGCCCGTCGGGTGTATAGGCAACAGAAGGTACCCGCGAGATGCCTGTCGATTTCAGCAGATTTTCGACTGCCGCCTTGTTGGACTGCTGGGCCGCTGACATCAGTTCATAAGAAAACTTTTTTGACTCTGCCATATTTACAAGCAATGTGCTGGCGTCTCTCATGAGGACTTCCATTTTTTTTGCAGAGCTCATGAACATTTGCGGATCGACAGCAGGCAAGGTCCTATAGAAATGCACAGGGTGATAAAAAGACTGATAGACCTGCGGATAATTCCAGCAGTTTTGCTGCTGAGGGTTATATCCGGGCTTTGGGTAGCGAAAATAATAATAGGGGTACATCCGGTTCTGCCCCTTTCAATTAATAATAAATACACGCATTCCCAATATATGAAAACAAGGCTTTTCCTATGAGGAACAAAATTGTTTCATACAAAGGTTAGGCATATGAGGTGGATAAAATGAGAATTTATTAAAAAGGATTGATATTATTAGAAAAGGGGTAAAAGAAGGGAATGAAGAATATATTATTGTGGTAAATAAGTGAGCGCAGCTTACATAGATAGGAGGCCCCGGATGGAACTGGAACTGATTTTGGAAATCATTGAAAATAACGGATATTTGGGGCTGTTTCTCTGGCTTTGGGTTGGAGTTTTTATTTTTCCTGTGCCAAATGAATTGATTGTTATGACTGTTGGACTTTCTTCCTCTTTAAAAACGCTTCACCCTGTGCTTGCATTCGTTGTCATTTATCTTGGCATTTTGGCGGCATTGTCAACCTGTTATACCATCGGGCGTTTGATCGGAAGGCCTTTGCTAAAGTACTTTCATAAAAGCAAAAGGATGTCCAAAACGATTGATTCTTCTTTAAAGCTAATGGAAAAGTATCATGCCTTTTCACTCTCCTTCAGTTATTTCGTTCCGGGTATCCGAAACTTCCTCCCCTTTTTATATGGCTTCAGTAAATTGCCATTTAAAAAATTCGCTTTATTTGCATACAGCGGCGCACTGATCTGGCTGTCTTTAGCCTTCACGATCGGCTATATATTTGGAGATCATATTGACACTATTATCAAACATGAAAAAGAAATACTGCTTGGCCTGGCAGGCTTTGCAGCGATCTTCCTCATTTTTCGCATTGCCAGAAGAAAACGCGGGAAGAAGCAGGAAAAGCTGCATGATCAGGGTCTGGGACTATAATATAAAAAGGCAGCCAGGCGCTGCCTTTTTATATGTCTAGCTTAGAGCCCCTACCCCTCGAGGTGTCGGGGGTGGGCAAGGTGCTTGCGCTTTTCTAACTTAATACTGATTGCGGTGCTCTACCAGGTCGATGGCTCCAAGTACAATATGGGCGAGCCCGAAACCAACGATGGTATCTGATAACATATTGTTAGTTCTGCGGTTTTGTTTCATTGCATAGCCTGCCGCAGTAACAGCGGTGCCGAGAACAGCTGGAATTAATCCTTCGCGTAAATGATTCATGACGGTCACCTCTTTTTTGTGATTGTCCAGGAGGACATCCATAGTTTGTTCTTATATAATGAAGTATAGTATGACAACATTTTACATAGCGAAAGGGGATAGGGGAATGGAGTTGAAAGATACATTAATCGAAACACTCGGAATGGAAATCGTGTCACTTGAAAAAGGCCGTGTTGTTGCCACCATGCCTGTTGATGAACGCACCCGCCAGCCGTTTGGCCTCCTGCATGGAGGGGCATCTGTCGCCCTTGCAGAAACAGTGGCAAGTATTGGAGCATTTGAACTTTGCGACAAAAAAAAGGAGTCTGTTGCAGGGCTTGAGATTAATGCTAACCATATACGTGCTAAAAAAGATGGAATCGTGACCGCTGTCGCAACAGTGCTCCATCAGGGAAGAACTACAATGGTCTGGGATATCAAAATAACAGATGAAAATGACAAACTGGTGTGCACATCAAGATGTACCATGGCAGTAATAAAAAGAAAATAAATAATAAAAAACCGCAAGAAAATTTCTTGCGGTTTTCCCATTTATTTATTGTTCCTTACTGCCAGCCTTTTTCATATGTGGTGCATCTTTCAAGTCATCCTGTACACTTTTATCCCATAGCTCTACACCGGAGTTATAGGCTGCCCGGGCAATTAAATGCCCGGCTACAGGTGAAGTCATGAAGATGAATATAATTCCGAGCAGCACTCTGGAATTGAAAAAGCCATCTTTAACATAAAAGAACAGCAGGGCTCCGAGCAGTATGGACATAACCCCCAGTGTAGCGGACTTTGATGCCGCGTGGTTCCTGGTATAAATATCAGGAAGCCTGATGACGCCATATGCAGCGACAAGGCTTAAAAAAGCTCCCAGAATAATCAGCACAATAATGACAATATTAGCGATCTCGTTCATTTTCGATAATAACCCCCTTCTCCAGATATTTAGAGAAGGCTACGGTCCCTATAAAGGCAAGAATCCCGATCAGAAGGATAACCTCCACAAACGCACTTGTATTAAGGGCGATAGAAATCAATGCAACAATTGCAACAAGATTTATGCCAATAGCATCAAGTGCAACCACACGGTCTGGCGTGGTCGGCCCTTTAATCACTCTGTAGATCAAACCGATGGTGGCAGCCGAAATGATAAGGATGGCACTCAGAACAACAGTATTAAGCATTACCGGCTCACCTCCAAGATTGCTTTTTCAAATGAATTTCGGATCGAATCAATGGTTTCCTCTGCATCTTCAATATCAATTGCATGAATGTAAAGAATCTTATTATCCGGGGAAACATCTACAACCAATGTCCCCGGGGTAAGTGTGATCAAATTCGATAGAACTGTTATTTCCCAGTCCTTTTTCAGAACAGTAGGGTAGGCGAAAATGCCTGGCCGCATATCAAGTTTGGGTCTTAATAATACTTTAAGCACGCCGATGTTCGCTAAGATAAGCTCTTTGATGAAAAGAAACAAAAGATTGATTACCGCTACAACTCTTAATAGATAAAAGCGAGAATCGAAAAATCTTCTGAAAGTAAAGATGATGAGCAGGCCAAAAAGGTATCCTTTAAGGAACGCAACCGGTTCGTATGATCCTGTTAAAAACATCCACATAAACCCAAGGAACACATTTAATAATATTTGAAATGCCATACTCAATACTCCTTTAAAACTGCTTCAATATATATTTCCGGATTTGCAAGAGTTTCCGCAGCCTGTGAGATATACGGATAAACATACTCCGAGCCGACTCCGTAGAAAACGGCAATGATAACAAGGATTACCGGGGCAATCAACATTTTGCCGACAGGTACTTTGTCTTCCCCTTTATAAGCGCGAGGTGTACCCCAAAAGCCATTAATGAAGACTTTCATGATTGAAAACAGCACAAGAAGACTGGACATTAAGACAATCCCTGCTCCCCAGTAATGTTCTGCTTCGAATCCGCCTTTAACAATTAGAAGCTTTCCAACAAACCCGCTTAACGGAGGAATTCCCGCTAGAGCAAGCGCAGAGATGAAGAAGGTCCATCCCAGACCGGGATAGCGCTTGATCAGCCCGCTTATCTTATGCAAATTGCTTGTTCCGGCGATTGCAATCACGATGCCTGCCAGTAAAAATAGAGCTGCTTTAATAATCATATCATGAATCAAATAGAAGATGGACCCGGTAAGGGAATCAGTCGTCATCGCTGATACTCCGAACAAAATGGCCCCTACAGCAATGATGATATTGTAGATGATAATTTTCTTAATATCCCAGTAGGCAATTGCTCCAATGACTCCGGCGATAATCGACATAATCGCCAAAAAGCTCAAGAGCTGATGGGTAAAGCCAGTATCATGATAAAAGAACAACGTATAGGTTCTTGTGATGGAGTAAACTCCGACTTTTGTCAGCAGCGCTCCGAATAAAGCCAAAACAGGAGCAGGCGGTGCATAGTAAGAGCCCGGCATCCAGAAATATAAAGGGAAAATGGCTCCTTTCAATCCAAATACGATTAAAAATAGCACAGCAATCACTGTAATGATTCCTGGAGGGGTCCCTTGGCTGGCTTCGCTGATGCGGACGGATATATGCGCCATATTGAGCGTTCCAACAACAGAATAAAGATAGGCTACAGCTATAACAAACAGTGCGGAAGATATAACATTGACAAGTATATATTTAATGGACTCCCTAAGCTGTGCCTTTTTTCCTCCCAATACAAGCAGAACATAGGAAGCCATCAGCATAACCTCGAAAAATACGAAAAGATTGAAGATATCTCCAGTTGTAAAGGCACCGTTTACGCCAACAATTAAAAAGTTGAATGCAGCATAATAGTAAAACTTCTCTCTTGCTTCCCCGATGCTCCAAAATGAATAAATCAAGCATAGAAATGCTATTATACTGGTTGTCAGCACCAGCAGAGCTGACATCATGTCAGAAACAAGCGTGATCCCAAACGGAGCTTCCCAGCTGGAAACATCCAGCGTTTGTATCCCGCGGGCTCGAACCTTCTGAACCAGCAAGGCAGAAAAAATGATCGCAATCACTGATGAAATGCCTGCAATCCATCTTTGCAGCATGATTCTTTTAGCGGCGAAGATGAGAAGGACACCCGTAACTAAAGGGATCAGGATGGGCAATATTAAAAAGTTAATCATTTCCTTCAGTTCCTCTCATTCGATCCATATTATCAGTGCCAAGCTCCTGGTAGGCACGGTATGCCAGCACAAGGAAAAACGCAGTGACCCCGAAGCTGATTACAATGGCCGTCAGGATAAGCGCCTGAGGGATCGGATCGGTATATGAGGGTGCGTTTTCACCCAGCAGCGGGGCAGCTCCTTTTTTTAAACCGCCCATCGTTAATATCAGCATATGTGCCCCATGACTTAAAAGCCCGGTTCCAACAATAATGCGAAGCAAGCTTTTTGACAGCATGAGATAAGTAGCTGACATAAATAAAATACCAATTACAAAAGCCATTAATATTTCCATTATTCATCCTCCCCTATCGTTTGAATAATGGTCATCGTAACGCCAACAACAACCAGAAAAACACCCAGGTCAAACAATGTAGCCGTATGGAGGGAAGTGTCCCCCAGGACTGGCAAGTCAACATGTCCAAAAGCATGGGTTAGGAAAGGGACATTAAATAGCAATGCTCCCGCCCCTGTACCTATTGAAAAAAGCAGTCCAACTGCAATCATGTGAATATAATTGACAGGAAGAATCTTTGAGACAGTTTTCATGTCAAAAGCCAACAGCAGCAGAACGATTGCCCCCGATGTTAGCAAACCGCCAACGAATCCGCCGCCAGGTGTATAATGGCCGGCAAAAAAGATATGGATTGAGAAAAGAACAATGAGAAACAAAACTACTTTCGTAGCAGTCTGCAAAATAATATCATTTGTTTTCATTTTTCTTTCCTCCTTCCAGGCGAAGTTTAATCATAGCGAAAATGCCAAGAGCTGCGATTCCAAGAACCGTAATTTCAAACATGGTATCAAAGCCCCGGAAATCAACAAGAATAACGTTTACCATGTTTTTCCCGGCTGCTTCCTTATACGTATTCTCGACGTAATATTGCGCAATTGAAGGAAACATCTTATTGCTGTGGGCAGATAGGGCAATCATCGTGACAATCGCACCCACCCCGACAGAAATAAGGGCATTCGTCATTTTAAATCTTATCCGCTCCTCATGCCGAAGCTTTGGCAGATGGTAGAAAGCTAGCAGGAACAAAGAGACAGATATAGTCTCGATTACAAGCTGTGTTAATGCAAGGTCAGGCGCCCTGAAAATAACAAAGAACAATGAAACTGTATAACCGACTGCACCCAGCAGAATGATGGATGTCATTCTGGACTTAACAAAAAGAATGGAAACAGATGCAGCAGCGATGACTAATGCCAGCAGAACCTCTGCATAATGGATGGTTGCCACATCGCTAGTATCGAATTTAAAAGCATCTTTCAGAACCAGTGTGGCAGCCAGAGCCACAATGAAAAATGAAAAAATATACACAAGGTAGGTTCTGATGAATCCATTCATATATAATCTTGTTAAGTTGAAGGAAGCTCTCTGTGATACTTCCAGCATGGAATCGTAAAAACGATTTAGCGCCAATTTCTCAGGGAAAAGATTATACACACTTCTCCACTTCGGCAGAGTGACGAAAAGCAGAATTCCCAAGGTAATAACACCCAAAGTCATGAACAGCTCAGGCGTAAATCCGTGCCAGAAATAAATATGAGTATCATACACATACCCTTCAACAGGCATAATGGCGGCCTGTGCAGGAGAAATGAGCGTGTTTGAAATAATATTAGGGAAGAAACCGATAATGATAACAAGTGAAGCCAGGATAATGGGTGATATCAGCATCCCGATTGGAGCTTCGTGCGGTTTCTTTTCTAATTGTTCAGGCTGGAACTTGCCTGTGAACGTTTTGAATACAAGAATCATGCTGTAAATGAACGTGAATACACTTGCCACCCAGGCAAGAACAGGGAACAAGAATCCCCATGTATCCAAATTGAAAATATCCATTTCCAGAACACGGACCATTCCTGTAAAGAACATTTCCTTACTTAAGAATCCATTAAAAGGCGGAAGCCCGGCCATGGAAAATGTGCCGATGATCGCCAAAGTAAAGGTGATCGGCATAAAGTTCATCAGACCGCCAAGCTTGCGGATATCACGGGTGCCGGTTTCATGATCTACAATTCCGGCTACCATGAATAGACTTCCTTTAAAGGTGGCATGGTTGATCAAATGAAAAACAGCAGCGGTAGTGGCAACCGTAAAATAACTGTCATCCACTGTTTCGAAGTGAAGTGCTGCAGCACCGATGCCGAGAAGGGACATGATCATCCCCAGCTGGCTGACCGTTGAGAAAGCCAGGATGGCTTTAAGGTCAGTCTGTTTGACAGCTGAGAAGGAACCCCAGAATAATGTTGTAATCCCAAATCCTGCAATGAGCCAGAGCCAGAGCGAGTGCTCGGCAAAAACGGGACTCATACGTGCAACTAAATAAATGCCTGCTTTAACCATCGTTGCCGAGTGCAGATATGCACTGACGGGTGTTGGAGCTTCCATGGCATCCGGCAGCCAGATGTGAAATGGAAATTGTGCAGACTTGGTAAAGGCCCCAAGCAAAATGCAAAGCAAAGCAGGAACAAATAATACATGTGAAAATATCTCATCTGATTGAGCAATAATTTCGGAAATGCTGAAGGTACCAGTCATCATATAAAGAAGTATGATGCCTCCAAGCATAGAAAGACCGCCGAAAACCGTGATGATCATCGACTTCTGTGCACCATATCTTGATTTCTCTCTGTGGTACCAGTACCCGATTAGCAGGAATGAAGAAAAGCTCGTAAATTCCCAGAAAGTATAAAGCACAATCAAGTTATCCGAAAGGACAACTCCCAGCATAGCCCCCATAAATAGAAGCAAGTAAACATAGAAGGTGTTCAGTTTTTCTTTGTTTTTATCCAAGTAATAGATGGAATACAGAACAACCAGTGCTCCTATTCCGGTAATCAGCAAAGCAAAAAGCAAACCAAGACCGTCTACTTTTGCCGTGAAATCGATTCCAAGAGTGGGAATCCATGCAAAAGATTTTGTGACGGATTGCTGATTGGAGGTGATGGATAAATAAGAGATAAAATAACTGAATAAAAGGATTGGCAGAGGAAATACGAACCAACCCGTATGTATCTGCCTAAACAGCTTGTACGCAATAGGCACAAGGATGGCAAGCAAAAATGGTGAAATTATTGCCAGGTGAAGCAAAGACAAAACATTACCCCCTTTAAAATTGATTGTGTGTTACTCAAAAAAGTATCCCAGTATGCAGCTTG
Organism: Cytobacillus firmus DS1; assembly: GCF_000565285.1. Classification (GTDB taxonomy): domain Bacteria; phylum Bacillota; class Bacilli; order Bacillales; family Cytobacillaceae; genus Cytobacillus; species Cytobacillus firmus_A. The sequence goes on from NZ_APVL01000017.1 coordinate 53,706, forward strand.
ATGTAGCGGCTATATGGCATCTAACAGTTCAGCATATTTAGAAAACTGTATTTTTCTTCCGCAGCATGTATAAACTTTTTCCGCTATATGTAAAGCGCTTAATAAAAGTTTTTCCACCTTCCCCCATATTATCCAGCCAGGGCAGGCAAGACAGGCGTGCCATAATCATCATTACTATCCGCTCATGCACCTCAGAACAAATTATAACCTAAAAATAAAGTCTGTGCATTCTTCAAACCCTTATCAGTAAAGGATTTATCCATTCTTATTAAATAGGTAGAAACACGAATGTATCAGGAAAAATTTTTTTGAAAAAATGTCTCTAAAAACAGCTTTTTTGTATAAAAAAACATTGAACTACGCACACTACTCTTAGGTGGTGTTGTGCATGATTAAGCATAAAATTTCAGCAGCCATTACAATCTTTGCCCTTCTGTTTGCAGGCGCCTGGATATTGGACCACCAAACCAAAAGGGAATTTTATATTCCGGCAGACGAAGAAGATGTGGTCGAATTATTACCGGCAAATTACGAAATGGAAGCTGAAAATAAGCAAAAGCTGAAGGTATTTGAACCGAGAGAATATGTGAGGATACAGACAGCATCATAAGAAAGAGAGGATGTGCAGCGGCTCATCCTCTCTTTCTGCTGTATTAAGATTTACTGCGGCCGCGGTTTTGGAAAATCATGATGGCCAGCGGGACAGTAAAGATAAAGGAAAGGAGGAACAGAAAGAGTAACTTGGAGAAGGGGGTAATGCTTTTTTCGATATCATCAACATAAAGTTCAAAAAACTCCCTGATTGAATCATTGCCAAGCACATGGGATGCTGTCAGAAATTCTTTTTTGTCAAAATCATAGTAAAAGAAATCTTTTTTCTTAAATATAAATAAGTCATCTCGTTTTTGTTCCAATTCCAAAAAAACAATGCCGATATGAGAAGTATATTCTTCAATAACCTCTTCATTTTCTGATGTTTGAGGGTCATCAGTTGTAACGATCTTTGTTACTTGTCCCTGAATTCCGTATGCATCAATGACTGAAAAGGAGTCTTCACTGTAATAATGGACTGTGCTGCGAAGCTGTTCTTCCAATATGTCTTCGAATTCTTTTTCAGCATCAGCAGCTTTCGCGGGTATTAGAGATCCCACTGACAGTAAGACTGCAAACAAAAAACAGCAAGTTCCTTTTTTCATTTCATGCCCCTTTTCTCTATTTGTCTCTTAAATTACTAGAATATGTTTATGCTGGGAAGAATGGAAATATACAGATGGGATTAGCGGTTGTAATAATTATGAAAATCAATGATAATAGATAGCTAGAGTAAACACATATGGATGGGGAAAAATGAAAAATACATATCTGACGAGTTATTTTCCGCTCTTAGCAATTATTTTGTTTAGTACTTCTCTGGCATTAAAAACCCAAATGGAATTAGTTTACTTCCTGGAAAGTACAGGAATATACCAGGGGATGCTAGAGTTCTTTTCCAAAGGCGGTGTAAAGCTGTCATTAACGGTCCTCCTCCTGGTCCTTTTTTTTATGGTGTTTGCAGCCCTGAAATTGGTTGCGGATACGATCAATGGACTGTCACTTCTGTTCTTTTCTAAAGATCTGGAAGGGGAAAGTCTGACAAAGTCAAGACAAGGTTCGGCCATTTATTTTATTGGAGGCGCTTTGTCGCTCCTGAGTTTATTCAGTTATATCGGGATTGGCATCCTTTTTGCGGCCGCTACCTTTGTTTATGTCATTTATTTTGTTTATAAAGCCAGTTCTTCATTAACTGTAGCAGGCATCGCTGGTGTGATTTTTTTTCAGGTTATGGTCTGGTCTTCTCTGCTGACAGGGATACTCTATCTTTCTTTGAAGATATACAGCAGCATCATGGCCAGTCTGCCGATATAGTAAAAGGAGGCCGCAGAAATGGGCCTCCTTTTAAAGTAAAAGTTCTCATTTTAATCAGACATTATATCCTTCCAAATCAGCAGCTGGGGAGCATCCGATTCGATAGCGGCCAGATACCCGGGCTGATCCTTTCCAACCCAGACACCTGCTGTGTAATGGGCAGTCAAGCCCACGAACCAGAAATCATGATAGCCATTAGTGGTTCCTGTTTTGCCGCCGGCATATCCAAATGGCATACGTGCTTTCCGTGCAGTGCCGGATTGAACAGTTTTGGCCAATAAATCCCTCACTTTTCCTATCGTTTTTTCGCTCCAAACCTGCGTTTTAGAATCCTCCCAGCTATAAAGCAAATTCCCTTTCAGATCAGTGATTTTGCGGATGGCTCTTGCTGGCCGGTAATAACCATCATTTGCAAACACAGTATATGCAGCTGTAAGCTCAAGCGGTGTCATTCCGTATGTAAAACCGCCTATAGCTGCGGAAAGGGTATGATCCTTTACTGAAATCTTTTTAAAACCAAACTTATTTAAATCACGGAAACCAGCCTCAATTCCAATGTCGTCCAGCAGTCTTACTGCAGGTGTGTTATATGAATAAATAAACGCTTTTTCGAGTGTTGTTAAACCATGGCGGGCACCGCCATAATTCTGGGGGCAAAACCCATTTTTGCAGAAAGGGCTCGCATCCACTTGTTCATGAATGCCTGCGCCGGTGTGCTCAAAGTATGGCGCATAAACAAGCAGCGGCTTAATAGCGGAACCTGGCTGCCTGTATGCCTGAAAGGCTCTATTAAAGTCGTATTTTTTATAATTCTTTCCGCCAGCAATCGCTGTAATTTCATTTGATTCATTATCGATCACGGCTGCTGCACCTTCCACATCCTTATAGGGAAGGCGCTTATTAAGGGAATTTGCAGCCTTTTCCTGAAGGGCAGGATTCAGGGCAGTTTCAATAATTATACCTTGCTCCATTATCTGGGATATTCTCTTATCAAGCTTGACGCTCACTGATGCTTGTTCCTGTTCACCTGCTTTAAGAAGCTTATCCTGGTAGCCTTCTTTAACAGAGATTAATTCCCGAAGCTCCGCCTCCACATATGAAACATAATCCGGATATAAATCTATTCTATGTTTGACCTGAAGCTGAATCCGTTCGCTTTTCATCGTTTCCGCTTCCTTAGAGGAAATCAGCTGTTTTTCCTTTAGTTGATCAATCAGCCGCTCTTGTCTTTCTTTTGTATGGTCAAAGTGTTTAATTGGATCATATAAGGATGGATTGTTTGGGATGGCGGCCAAAAAGGCTTCTTGAGCCTTGGTCAGGTCTTTGGCACTTTTTTTAAAATAAAGCTGGGATGCAGCCTCAATTCCGTAAGCTCCATTATTGAAATAAATTGCGTTAATATATAATTCCAGAATTTTTTCTTTGGATAATTTCCGCTCCAGCTCATATGCATATAGGAGTTCGCTTAGCTTGCGGTTGTAGGATTGTTCATGACTCAGAAAAATATTACGAACCAGCTGCTGGGTGATGGTGCTGGCCCCCTGTTGGATATCATCCGACCGGATGTTGATGGCCAGGGCACGTCCAATGGCAGCAATATCGAATCCTGCATGATCATAAAAGTGCTGGTCCTCTGCAGTGATAAATATATCCTTAAGAAAAGGGGAAATGTCACCTGACGAGAGATTAATTCTGTTTATCGGACCATACATTTCAGAGATTACGTGACCGTTGCCTGCTTTAATATAACTAGTCTGGGGCAGGGTGACTTCTTTTATTTCAAGCTTTTCATCCAGCAGCTCATGAAAGCCCTGGAATTTTTGCGATTCAGCAGAGACAGCAACTACCAGTAAAGAAAAAATAGGAAGCAAAAGAATGATGATGATATATCCAGACCAGGAACGCAAAGGAATCCGCCTCCATTATGTTAAACTTCTATCCTATTTTTCGGCTATTTTTCTAGGGAGTTAAGCTTTTCTAGAAAGAAGACAGACCATGCTGAAAAATTCCGGCATAAAAGTAATTTGATCAGAAAATTGAAATATTTCATGCTATAATATAAGAAATTAAGTCCGTTAAATTTAAGGGAAGCAGGTGAAAACATGGGGGAGGAACATCAATACCTATTTATTGATTTTGAGTTTACGATGCCTGATAAAGGCGGCGCTTTCAGAGGTTTTTTTCCGGAGATTATCGAAGCTGGCATTGTATCAGTTATCAGCAATCAGGTTTGTGAAGAGTTCTCTTCATATGTAACTCCTGTCCGGTTTCCGATATTGTCCGAACGGTGCAAATCCTTTCTGCATATATCACAGGAACAAGTAGATCAGGGAATGGATTTTCTTGAATTGGTCAAGAAAATGAAGGATATGAACAGAAATCGTTCTTGCACAATCGTTACGTGGGGAAATATGGATATGAAGGTGCTTAGAAATAATTGCATCCAGGCTGGAGTGGATTTTCCATTCAGAGGCAGGGAAGTGGACCTTTCGATGGAATATAAGCGATTCTTTGGGGATCAAAATCAGACAGGATTATGGAAAGCAGTTCAGGAATACGGCAAGGAAGGAACAGGAAAACATCACCGAGCTCTGGATGATGCCTTGACGACTTACAATATTTTCAGATTGGTAGAAAAGGATAAAAAGTATCTGCAAAAGCCGGAGCCTACGACAATTGGCGACCGGGTGGACTTCTCGAAGCTGTTTAATAAATTTGCCTGACAAGCCAAATCCATTAAAACGATTTGGCTTGTTTTCATTTTACTTAAAGTAATCTTTCTCCAATGAGTCGAGATTTCTTATGCTTTGCTCAGCCCAGGGAGAAGAATCTCCTTCCAGCTCCGTTCTCATTCTATCCAGTGCTATTTGCAGGGAATCCTTATAATCCGGGATTTCTTCTGCGAAAGGCTTTACCATTTGCTTAGGCACATTGGTCTGCTCTCTGTACGCAAGCGCGCGGCGTTCATGAAAAAGCATCACGTCCGCTTCTTTAGGATTATGTAAATCGCCCTGCATGGGATGCTTTAGGACCCCCAGCACTCTGACCAGATAAGCTTGAGGCCGGATGTCTGTCACTTCTCCTATATACTTGCCTGTTTTATAGATGGCTGTTACTTTGTCGCCGATCTTAACTTCTGCCAACCTAACCTCTCCTTTTTCATTTTCTTTAGCCCTATTATGAAGCCTGAAAAAACAAAGTGCAAATTTTCAATAAATCAGGTAAGCTAAAAAAATGATTAGTTTTTTTATAGGAGGCTGAAAACAATGAAATGGCGTATGTTAACTCCCATTCTAATTCTGATGTTTATCCTGTCAGCATGCGGGACAAGCACTGAAAAAGAAGCGGACAATGCAAATGGCTCTGAAACTGAAGAAAAACAGGCAAATAACCAGGCAAGTGAAACTCCGGACAATTTTCCGCAGCTGACTGAAGAAGTGCAGGGAAATGAAAGACTGGTGGAAATGAAGACATCAAAAGGAAACATTAAAATTAAACTTTTCCCGGACCAGGCCCCGAAAGCTGTTGAAAATTTCATTAAGCACAGTGAAGATGGCTACTACGACGGCTTGATTTTTCACCGTGTCATTCAGGACTTTATGATCCAGGGCGGCGATCCTGAGGGAACCGGCAGGGGAGGAGAAAGCATTTACGGTGAAGCATTTGAGGATGAATTCTCCAATGAGCTCTATAATATCCGCGGAGCTTTATCAATGGCGAATTCCGGTCCCAACACAAACGGAAGCCAATTCTTTATTGTTCAGAACAAGTCACTTGATCCAAGCCTGAAAGCAGAAATGGAAAAGGCCGGCTATCCGGAGGAAATCATTAAAGCCTATGAAAAAGGCGGTACACCTTGGCTTGACAATAAGCATACCGTTTTTGGACAGGTTGTTGAGGGAATGGATGTAGTCGACAGCATCGCAGCAGTTGAAACAGTCGAACAGGACAAGCCTGCGGAAGATGTGGTTATTGAAAAGATCGAGGTATTGAAATAAGTTCATTGGACTGTGCAGCCATTGCTGATATAATAATTTAATGGACACTGCTTTTAGCAGAAAGGATGGATTAAAATGCTGCAATGGTATGTACTGTCACTGTTTTTGTATTTTCCTGAAGATAAATCAGAATACGGCCCGGCAGCTTTAACGTTTGCCATCTTCTTAATTGGGGCCATTCTTACCATGAGGTTAATTATCCGTGTATCAAGGCGCGAAGCAGCCAAAGCGAAAGAGCTTGAAGAGCGCATTGACAGGCAAAATAGACAAGAGGGGAACAGCTGAGCGGCTGTTCTTCTTTTTTTGTGTAAGATCTAGCCCAGCTTTCAGGAGTCGGAGGTGAGTATGGCACTTGCGCTGCTCTTGTTTATTAATAAAGTGATTGGGCAACACTAAAGGCAAATTGTCTTGATGGAGGATTCAATCATGAGAAAAGCTTTGATGCTGGGTTTTGTTCTTCTTCTGTCCGGCTGCGGGGAAGAGAACATTACAAATACAGAAGTCGAAATGTTTAATGCTGCAGGCGATTCATTAGGCACCATTAAGGTGCAGGAACAGGCGAGCGGAGTGAAATTGACCGGAGATCTGAGCGGGCTGCCGCCGGGGGAGCTTGCCATCCATATCCATGAAGAAGCAAAATGCGAACCCCCTGATTTCAAATCCGCCGGGAATCATTTCAATCCTGATAATAAGGAGCATGGTCTGCTACATCCAAAAGGATCCCATGCGGGTGATCTTCCCAACCTGATTGTAGAGGATGACGGCAAAGTGAAGATTGATTTTATGGCGCCTCAGGTCACGTTAAAAGAAGATAAAACTTCACTGCTGACAAAGGAAGGGACCTCCATTGTCATCCATGACGGGCCGGATGATGGCATGACCCAGCCGGCAGGAGATTCCGGAGAACGCATTGCCTGCGGCCGAATTTCAAAAGATAAAAAAGAAGAAGGGCAGAAAAAAGCACAGGATGATCAGTCAACAGAAGAATAAATAAGTGAAGGCTTTCCGGGAAGGGAAAGCCTTTATCACTGGGAATTTTTCCGGACGATCCGTATAATGGAGTTAATCTTATAAATGGAGGTTAGTTAAATGGGTATTTTCGATGGCTTTATCGGCAATGCCTCCGAAGCGGACATTAAGGAGGTGCAGGACGAATTTTCAGCCGTCCTTGCTCCAAGTGAACAGGTTGAAAAAGCCTACAGGCTGGTCCGTGATTTATTCATTTTTACAAACAAGCGCCTGATTCTGGTGGATAAGCAGGGAATCACAGGGAAAAAAATCGAGTATCACAGCATTCCTTATAAAAACATTACCCATTTTAGCATTGAAACCGCAGGCAGCTTCGATCTGGAGGCCGAATTAAAAATTTGGATCTCAGGATCAGACGAACCAATTGAAAAACATTTTAATAAAAACTTGAACATCTACGAAGTGCAGAGCGTGCTTGCTGAATATGTACTGTAAATCCCCTTGCTTGAAGCGCGAGGGGATTTTACTTGTGATATCTGATTAAATATCCTTTTCACTGGTCATTACATTCCCAATGGACCACCGCAATCCCCGCAAAACACATAAGAAAAGCGCAAGCGCCTTGCCCACCCCCGACAAGCACAATACGAGCCTCCCGGAAAGGCGTTCTTTGCCTTTTTGGGAGGATTGTCCGAAATGTGTAGGCGACTGCCCTTTCAAGGAACGCAGACTAAGAGCGCCACGTCCTGTGGCAACGGCTTATGACCCCGAGTCCCTAAGAGCCGCAACTAGACAAGCTTGTGACCTCGAGGGGGTAGGCTGCTTGCGCTAGACAGTTATCGACGTTCAAAATTTTATACTTTCTTATCTTTCAAAAAAAGCACGGCCTCCCAGCCGTGCCTCCGCACACATCACTCAAAAGCCCGCTTCAGCCTCTCCAGCCCCTCCGCCAATACTTCATGCGGGCAGGCAATGTTCATTCGGACGAAGCCTTCACCGCCCGGACCGTATTTTGGGCCTGGTTCCAGGGCGAGTTTCCCTTTTTCCAGAAGACTTTGGCGCAGTTCGGCATCACTTAATCCCAATCCGCGGCAATCCATCCATAGCAGATATGAGCCATCCGGCTCCATCAGGCGAATACCGGGAAGGTGTTCACCAATAAATTCAGCTGCAGTCCGTTTATTTTCAGCGAGATAATCCATCAGACCATCCAGCCATTCTTCGCCATGTCGGTAAGCTGCTTCCATGCCGATGATTCCAAAGGCCGACAGCGTAAAGAATCCTTGCTTGTGCTGTTCTGCCTGGAAAGCCTTTCGCAGCTTCTTATTGCTAATAATGGCAGCTGAAGCTTGAATCCCTGCGAGGTTCCAGGTTTTTGTCGGAGCTATGCAGGTGACTGTAATGTCTGCAAATCGTGGATCCATTGAAGCAATAGGATAATGCTTGTGGCCTTTATAAATTAAGTCAGAATGGATCTCATCGGAAAGAATAAGGCAATCATATTTAACACAGAGATCTCCTATTTTGCTAAGTTCCTCTTCTGTCCACATGCGGCCTCCCGGATTGTGCGGATTACAGAGAAGGAATAGTTTTACTCCCTCTTTCAATTTATCTTCAAAATCGGCAAAATCAATTTCGTACCGGCCATTCTCGAGCTTCAGCTGAGAATTAACGACTTTGCGGCCATTCTGTTTAATCATTTCAAAGAAAGGAGTGTATACGGGAGACTGGAGCATTACTTTATCCTCTTTTTCCGTAAAAGCCTGGATGGCAGTTGCGATGGAGGGAACTACTCCGGTGCTGTATAAAATCCACTCATTATTGATTTTCCAGCCATGCCGCCTGTATAGCCACTGTCCAATAGAGTCTGCGGTTGAATCAGGAGCAAACGTGTATCCGTAGACTCCATGAGCTATTCTGCCTTCTATTGCTTTCTTCACTTCCTCGGGTGGCTGAAAATCCATATCTGCTACCCACATCGGCAATACATCGGATCTGCCGAAAACCTCCCTGGTCCGATCCCACTTAACAGAAGCTGTATTTTCCCTGCTTATTTTTTGATGGAAATTAAAACGATCCAACCCTGTCACCGCCTTTAGAATTCTTTTATGTACCCTGACTCTATGATATGATATTGATGCTAAAAATTAAAATATTGCGGCTTCATTCAGCCGAATAATAATCAGGTGATATAAATGGAAATGCAGCAAACGAATCTTTTACTTGTTTATACACTGGATCAGTGGGATCCGTTTGGAGTGGGCCCGGGCAATTATGACACTGAAATTGCAGATTCAATCCAGGCCGTCCATGATTTGGATGATCAGGTGGAATTAGCGAGGAGGATTCAATCCATATATGAATTTTCTTTTGAGGAAATCATTCCTTTGGAAAATTGCAAAGAAGTCTCCGGGCGTCTTCTTGAAATCAAGAATAATGGCTCCTGCGCTATGTAAAGTGAAAAAAGGCAGCTCTCCGTCCCGGGGGCTGCTATTTTTATCGCAGTCTAACGGGCAGTAAGACCCCCGCTTCAAGACTCAGAGTGATTAAAGGAGGATAAGCGGAGGTCAAACTGCCCGTAAAGGCCCGATTGGTGAGATACAGTGAAACTTGCCGAGGCGCAGGCAGAGGCTTAGTTGAACCAATCGGGTTCGTAGTGTCGATTGATCGAAGCGCTAGCGGAGATCTTAGCGACACTAGAACGCGACTAACAATCAGTGGGGGATAAGGAAATCCCCACTGATTGAAGTTTCACTTTATCTGCACACTGAAACGGAATTTACAAAACTCAGGATGTGCTTAAGAACATCTTCCGGCCTCTCTTCCGGCACGAGATGACCGGTATCTTTTAATACCACCAGCCTGGAATTCTTTAAATCTTTATTCAGCCGTTTTCCGATATGCAGCGGCACGACCCTGTCATGTTCTCCCCATATTAGAAGACACGGCGTTTCTATTTTCTTTAATGCAGCAGCAGGCATATCGCCTTCCCTGTCGCGAATCATCCTGGTTAATGCCCGGAAAATATCATCTTCTAAAAATGGCGACAAATAGCCATAGAGCATTTCATCATCAATCATGGAATGATCGTAGACAACATTTTTTAAATTCTGTTTTACCCCTGAGCGCTGAAGATATAACTTCACATACAGATGAAAGAATGGTATGTAGCTTGAAAAGATGATATGCGGCTTCATTCGTTTCATATATCCGGAACTGCACAGCAGTACGGCCTGGTCAACCAGATCAGGGTTGGAATGTGCAACATTTAATACAATCTGTCCCCCCATGGAATGCCCTATTAATGTGACTTTTTCAAAGCCCAGTCTTTCTGATAAGCGGATAACCGTATCAGCCAGGTTTTTATATGAGTAGACGAATTGCTGGGATTTCCCGCTTTTGCCGAAGGGCGGCAAATCCATCGATACCACATTGAATTCCGTTTGCAGCAGAGGAATCAGCCTGCGAAAGCTAAAGGTGGATGAAAGAAAACCGTGGAGCAGAACCAGGGTATTCCTGGAGGACTCATGTTTATAGTATTCATAATAAACATCTGTTCCATTAATTGGCTCTGTTCCTGAAAATGTCGCTTGTTCCATGGGCCTACCCCCTCCTAGATTCGGTTTCACAATATTTTCCCCCTAATCTTAATCTTGACACATATGATTTTAAAGAAATTAATAAATAATGAAAGTGACACATTTATTTTTCGAAGTTTTTGCTATAATGTAACTATTTTATAGAGTAAATCACTAAAGGATGGGAGCGACAAGTATTGAAATTAACTGAAAAGCAAATCGAAGTGCTGGAAATTTTAGAAAATAACAGTGCGCGAATCCCTGTGGAAGACATTGCGAAAATGGCTCAAATAAGTGTGGCAGAAACTGAAACCATCTTAGATAAGCTCGAGGAAAAGAAAGTGCTTGTGCGTTATAATTCTGTTATTGACTGGTCAAAGGTGGATGGCCATGAGGGAGTTACCGCTATGATTGATGTAAAGGTAGCTCCAAAGCGCGGAGTAGGATTCGATGAAGTTGCACAGAGAATTTACCGTTTCAAAGAGGTGAGGTCTGTCTATCTAATGTCCGGCGCCTATGACCTTTCTGTCATCATTGAAGGCCGTTCCATGAATGAAGTCGCCCGATTTGTATCAGAAAAGCTGTCGACTCTCGATTCCGTCTTGTCGACAACGACACACTTCATTCTAAAAAAATATAAGCATGACGGCACTATATTTGAACAAAATGAAGATGACAAACGAATTGTGGTGTCACCGTAATGAAGGGAACGAAGTCTTATTTATCCAAAACGGTAGAAGAGCTGAAGCCTTCCGGGATTCGCCGCTTTTTTGACCTGGCTGCAGGAATGGAAGGAGTCATTTCCCTTGGGGTGGGGGAACCAGATTTTATCACACCCTGGTCAGTGCGTGAAGCAGCCATCCTTTCCCTTGAGCAGGGATATACCTCTTATACAGCTAATGCCGGGTTAATGGAGCTGCGGGAGGAAATTGCAGGCTATATGCAGAAGAGCTTCGGAGTTTCGTATTCACCCCAAAGCGAAATTACCGTTACGGTGGGAGCAAGCCAGGCATTGGATATATCTCTAAGGGCAATCCTTGATCCGGGTGATGAAGTAATTGTGATTGAACCAAGCTTTGTTTCCTATGTTCCCTTAGTAACTCTTGCGGGAGGTGTGCCTGTCCAGATCCAGACTTTAAAGGAGAATGGGTTTAAGATTCTGCCTGAGCAGCTGGAAAACGCAATAACCCGCCGGACGAAAGCCATTATACTTTGTTCACCCAATAATCCGACTGGAACCATGTTAACCGGAGATGAACTGAACGCAATTGCACAAATAGCTGAAAAGTACGACTTGCTGGTGCTTTCTGATGAAATATATGCAGAGCTTGCTTATGATTCGGAATATACGAGTTTTGCATCCATCAGAGAGATGAAGAAAAGAACAATCTTAATTTCGGGATTTTCAAAAGGGTTTGCCATGACAGGCTGGAGATTGGGGTTTGTCTGCGCTCCAGAGGAAATCTCACAGGCAATGCTGAAAATTCACCAATATGCGATGATGTGCGCACCTACGATGGCGCAGTTTGCTGCACTTGAAGCCTTGAAGACCGGCAGATCAGATGTTGAGGGTATGAAAAAGAGCTATAAGCGCAGGCGGAATTATTTTGTTCAGTCTCTAAATGAAGTTGGGTTAACATGCCATATGCCGGGTGGAGCCTTTTATGCTTTTCCATCTATTAAATGTACCGGGCTTTCTTCTGAAGAATTTGCAGAAAAGCTGCTGCTGGAGGAAAAGGTAGCGGTCGTGCCAGGCAATATTTTTGGCGAAAGCGGGGAAGGTCATGTGCGCTGCTCTTATGCCACTTCCATGGAACTTCTGCAGGAAGCGATTAAGAGAATTAGCCATTTCTTAAATCAACATCAGAAGGCATAAAAAAAGGACAATCCACAACAGATTGTCAACTTCAAAAAGGGGGGAATACTAGAAAGCCTTACACTTCAAGGCTAACCAGTATTCCCTTTTTTTATACTCCCTTTTATAAAACTTTTTGATCATATTTAATTTCATATAGCATTTGCATGACACGGAGGAAATCTTCCTCACTGAATTCCTTAGCTTTCCTCAAGATAAGCTTTGCTTTTTTTGTGCCAATCTCACGCACAAGCTGTTCGATTTCATAATCGATTCCTGACTGGCCCTTCTGGAGTTCCTGTTCAAGCAGTTCGGAAGCTGGAATATCCAGGGCTGTTGAGATTTTTAAAACAGTTTGTGTATCAGGAATCTGATCTCCATTTTCGTATTTTGCAATAGTCCCCGCCCCCACTCTCACCTTTAATGCGAGCTGCTGCTGGGTCATATTTGCACGTTCGCGGCAAGCTTTAATGTTATGGCCTATATTTGACATATCCATCACTCCCACTAACAATTTCTTCTAGTTATATTTTATCACGGTAGAGTTAAGATCTTTGCTGTACTTCATGAACATTTAGTTAACAAACAAATAGAATGAGTACATATTGTTTGCGGATTGTTTTATTATAATGAATGACAGTCAGTTTTTCATTATGTCTGAGATTTAATTTCCTTTGATATTTTAATCAAGTTGTGATATAATTTTTTATTGCGTATAAAGAGATAAAATTTGAATTTAAATAGGAGTGTTTTCATGTCTGAGAAAATCGAAGTAGGCAGTGTTATTACAGGAAAGGTAACGGGTATTCAGCCATACGGTGCGTTCGTGGCATTAGATGAGAATACACAGGGATTAGTCCACATTTCCGAAGTGACTCATGGGTTCGTAAAAGATATTAATGAGCATCTTAAAGTGGGCGATGAAGTAAAGGTGAAGGTTCTTTCTGTTGATGAAGCAGCAGGAAAAATCGGTTTATCAATCCGTGCAACAGAAGAAGCGCCACAAGCAGAAGCGAAAGCAAGAAAGCCTCGCAAGCGACAGGCAGCTCCAATTAAAATGGAAGACGAATCTGCACAGGGATTCAATACACTTAAGGATAAGCTTCAAGAGTGGATTGACCAGTCCCAGCGCGAGGATCTTATTAAGAAGTAATAAAAATGAAAACCGGGTTTTGCTGCCCGGTTTTTTATTTTTTATTGTGATGCAAAAAATATTTGCTTTATATGCAAAATGAGCGGGCGCTCGACAATATATTTTGCATGCTTACCTAAATAAAACAGATATAAATTAATTTTTTTTAGGGTAAATAGTCTGAAAAATGTTTGAATTTTATATCTTGGCATTAATCTTGCAATAGTTATACCATCAGACGTGTTACTTTAAAAGGAGGAACATTATGAAAGAAACAACAGGAAAGAAAATTCCCTTCTGGTTTGCAGTGCTGCCGCTGCTGGTAATGATTGCTGCAATGATTATTACGATTGTTAAGTTTGAAGGGAGCCCACATGTGCCTTTAATTGCCGGAACTATTGTATCCGCTTTCATCGCGTGGCGTTTTGGCTATAAGTGGAACGATATTGAGGAAGGCTTCTATAAAGGCATTAAGTTAGCGCTCCCGGCTATTCTGATAATTATAATGGTCGGTTTGACAATTGGCTCCTGGATTGGCGGAGGAATTGTAGCGACCATGGTCTTTTACGGATTAAAGCTGATGACTCCATCCATGTTTTTAGTCTCTATTTGTATTATCTGTGCCATTGTCACTCTGGCAATCGGAAGCTCATGGTCTACAATGGGAACGATTGGCGTCGCCGGAATGGGAATTGGAATCAGCATGGGCATCCCGGCTCCAATGGTGGCGGGAGCTATCATCTCAGGCGCCTATTTCGGAGATAAAATGTCACCGCTGTCCGACACGACTAATTTGGCTGCGGGAATCACAGGTACAGATCTTTTTGAACATATAAAACATATGTTTTACACAACCCTTCCAGCGCTGTCCATTGCCATTATTGCTTATTGGTTTTTGGGAAGGCAATTTGGCGGGGATGATTTGAATAATGATAAAATTTCTGGTGTCATGAATGTTTTATCGGAGAACTTTGTCATCTCCCCTTGGCTATTATTGGTACCTGTAATAGTTATAGGGCTAGTGGCAAAAAAAGTGCCTGCATTGCCCGCGCTTGCGGTTGGTGTTTTCCTTGGCTGGCTTTGCCATATTTTTGTACAGGGAGGCGCTGTAGGGGATGCCGTGAATACGTTACAAGGCGGGTTTTCTATTGAATCAGGGAACACGATGGTGGACGAGCTATTTAATAGAGGCGGCATTGACGATATGATGTATACTGTGTCCCTGACGATAGTAGCGATGGCCTTTGGAGGAGTTATGGAGCAGACCGGCATGCTAAAAGCCATTGTTGAACAGATCCTGAAATTGGCCCGCTCAGCAAGGAGTTTAGTAGCCACTACTGTGCTATCTGCCTTCTTTACCAATATAGCGGCTGCAGAGCAGTACATTTCCATTCTGCTGCCGGGCAGAATGTACACACAGGCATTTAAGGATAAAAATCTGCAATCTAAGAATCTTTCGCGGGCCCTTGAAGATGGAGGTACCGTCACGTCCGTTTTTGTTCCTTGGAATACTTGTGCGGTGTTTATCATGTCAACACTGGCCGTTCATCCATTTGAATATGCACCTTATGCGATTTTAAATTTCACTGTGCCGATTCTGGCTATTTTCTTTGCCATGATTGGCTACAAAATTACTTTCATGAGTGATCAGGAAAGAAAAGAAATCGAAGAAAAAGATCAATTAGCATCTTAAATTTCAGGCTCCGTACCCTCGGAGTCTTTTTGTTTTTTGAAAAATAATAGGGTAATTGTAAATTAATTCGGGCTGTAAAGTTTTTGAATAGGAACTTTCAGTTAGCAAAGAATACATTTTGTTGAAAGGAGCGATAGTTATGCCAGAACAGGCACTTTATGAAAAAGTAGGCGGCGGAGAATCTATTGAAAAGGTTGTCGATTATTTTTACGAGGAACTGGTATTGAAGGATCTGACCGTCAATCAGTTTTTCGAGCATACCGATATGGTAAAGCAGAAGCGCCATCAATCCAAGTTTATCAGTTATGCTCTGGGAGGACCTAACCAATACTCAGGCAATTCCATGGCAAAAGCACATGAGGGCATGAATCTGCAGCCGGAACACTTTGATGCGATTGCCCGGCATCTGCATGATGCACTTGCGCATTTTGGAGTGAGTGAGAGGGATATCGATGAAGCTTTGACTCGTGTTGCAGCGCTTCGGGACGATATAATATACAAATAAGCTCCCCGTGAGGAGCTTTTCGTTTTTGCTGAACCAATCAGCTTTTTTCTTTCCTGACTCCGTACTTCCTCAGCCTATATTGAAGATTTTGCCGGCTCATGCCAAGGGATTTTGCGGCTTGGGTTATATTATTGCCATGGTGTTTAAGAACTTTCTTTAGATAGTAGGTTTCAGCTTCCTGTATATATTGTTCGAGTGTTTTAATAGGTTTGTTTTTCTGAATCAGCATATCCTCCAAATGTCCGGTTTCGTTCGGCTCCTCCTTGAATTGAGGCTTATTTCGGAAGTGAAGAGGCAAATGCACATAGCTGATCGCTTCTTCCTGATCAATCAGATTCATGGCCCCTTCGATAATATGCTCCAGTTCCCGTACATTGCCCGGCCAATCGTATTGCTCGAATTTGCTCATTACTTCTTCATCGATTTCCGCTACATTCATCCCAAATAGCTGATTGTATTTTTCTATGAAAAATTGTGCAAGGTCCCGGATATCCTTTCTTCTCTCGCGCAGAGGGGGAATGAAGAGGGAAACAACACTTAGCCTGTAATATAAATCTTTTCTCATACGGTCTTCTGAGATAGCATCAATCGGGTCTTCGTTAATGGTTGCTATAATTCTTACATCTACTGCCCGGTCTTTCGTATCACCGATCCTTCTGATCGTTTTTTCCTGCAAAACTCTCAAAAGCTTTGCCTGCAGGGATGGATTAAGTGAATTGATTTCATCCAGCAGCAAAGTCCCGCCATTTGCCTGTTCAAACAATCCTGGCCTTTCAATGGAGCCTGTAAAAGCCCCTTTTTTTGTACCAAATAAAAGACCCTCTATCAGACTGTCCGGAAGAGCAGCGCAATTTTGGGAGATAAATGGTTTTGAAGAGCGGCTGCTGCCATTATGGATGCTTTGGGCAAAAAGCTCTTTCCCTGTGCCGGTCTCCCCGATAATCAGGACGGAAGAACTTGTCCGGGTTGCTCTTTTGCTCGCTTCAATCACTTCATGGATTTCGTCGCTGCTGCCAATAATACTATCGAAAGTATAGCGGGTGTCTCCGCGTTTATTCATATTTTCTCTGATCAGCTTTTCAAGCTTGGTGACATCACGTGCGATTTCCATGGCGCCAATCTGTTCACCATCTTCCATAATTGGGAAAGTATTATTGATCGTGGTGATTTCCTGTCCCTTATTGTTAAAATAGGTTTGTTTGGCATTTTTAATTTTGCTGCCATTTTTGAGCGCCTGAAGCAAGGTGCTGTCTTCATCTTGGTTGAAAGAAAATACATCCAGCAGATTTTTATCCAATACATCTTCATAATCCATGCCTTCTATTTGGGCCATTTTTTTATTGTAGAATGTTGTTCTTCCTTCCTCATTCACTACATGGACACCAACATCAATTTCATCTAATATCCGCTGAAAGAACTTGCTTTTCAATTGGAGCTGTTCAAATTCCCTTTGATTCATTGTGATCTCCTTCACTCGGCAGTTTATTCAATAGTATATACTAATTCGAATATATGCAATGAAAATTTGCACCAACAACTATTAGTGATTTGAAAAGGGCAAAAATATTTTGCTTTCAGCTTATGAAAATACTCATTTATCAGCTTTTTATATTTGGCACAGTTCTTGCATTATAAAATGGTGGATGAAAAAACGAATTTATTAAAGGGGGATGGCATCATGGTACAGCCGTACAAACATGAACCTTTCACAAACTTTAAAGCAGAAGAAAACCGCGAAGCATACCTGCAGGGATTAAAAACAGTCGAAAGCTATTTAGGACAGGACTATGACTTATTAATAGGCGGAGAAAGAATCTCTACTGAAGACAAAATTGTATCCATCAATCCTTCTAATAAAGAAGAAGTGGTTGGCCGTGTTTCAAAGGCAAACCGCGAGCTTGCGGAAAAAGCGATGCAGGCTGCTGTGGAAGCATTCAAAACATCGAGAAAAGTGAAGCCGGAAACACGCGCAGATGTTTTATTCAAAGCTGCTGCGATTATCCGCCGCCGAAAAGCTGAGTTCTCTGCCCTTTTAACAAAAGAAGCAGGAAAGCCTTGGAACGAGGCAGATGCTGATACTGCGGAAGCGATTGACTTCCTTGAGTACTATGCACGCCAAATCTTAACAATCAAAGACGGTGTTCCAGTCAACAGCCGTCCGAACGAATATAACCGTTATGACTATATTCCATTGGGAGTAGGGATCATCATCTCTCCTTGGAACTTCCCGCTTGCGATCATGGCCGGCACAACTGTTGCGGCAATCGTGGCCGGAAACACCGTTCTATTAAAACCAGCTTCCACTACACCTGTTGTGGCTGCGAAATTTGTTGAAGTGATGGAAGAAGCAGGCCTTCCGAAGGGCGTTCTTAACTTCGTTCCGGGCAGCGGTGCAGAAGTGGGCGACTACCTGGTTGACCACAAAGACACTCGCTTCATTTCCTTCACGGGTTCACGCGACGTTGGTCTTCGCATCAACGAACGTGCTTCCAAGCTAAACGAAGGCCAAATCTGGCTAAAGCGTGTTATCGCTGAAATGGGCGGTAAGGACACAATCGTTGTGGACAAAGAAGCAGACCTTGAATTGGCAGCTACTTCAATCGTTGCCTCTGCTTTCGGATTCTCCGGACAGAAGTGCTCGGCATGCTCAC
>NZ_APVL01000018.1 GCF_000565285.1 Cytobacillus firmus DS1
GCGAATTGCGCTAAAGTGGTCAACTTTTATTTTAGCGTTTACAACTGTATTCCCCTTATCATCCATTTCGAAAATAGTCCAACCATTATAATCTAGGATAAAGTATGAAATTATAATTCCAAGTACTATTCCACCTATTAAGGATTTAATTTTTTTCAAGATCTAACCTCCAATAATGTTTTTACAGTATTCAATAATTAGGAAAATAATAAGAGAGGAGCAGCGAAATTAAAAGAAAAAGAGGTTAAGAGATGAATAGCTCTCTTATAACAAAACAATAACTCATAAAATTTATACTATATATTTGTCCTTTTTAATAAGCATAGTTTAACTCCTAACAAAATAAATTAACTTTTTTCTACATAAATAATGTCCGCCTCTCAAAAATTGAAAGGAGGACATTATTTATATACTATTTGAGAGATAAAAATTAACATTAACCTTATTTTTGTCAATTAATCATAAAATTCTACATATACAGATCTTGTAGGAACTGTCATTTTAATTATATAAAACTCTGCTTTATTATTGTCACCGTCTACATAATTTCTAGCGTCAACAATTATCTCTTGTGGAGTTCCAATGTTACTTAAGGTAACTGTGCCCAAAGTATCATCACCAATAGCCCCGTCATCTTCCATAATTTTATACATCCATGTGAAGCCAGGACCAATGGAAGGTTGATCAACGACAAACCTAAAATTCCCACCATTTGAATGAACTATCTTAGAAGCACTTGTATTAATAG
Source organism: Cytobacillus firmus DS1 (assembly GCF_000565285.1). GTDB lineage: Bacteria > Bacillota > Bacilli > Bacillales > Cytobacillaceae > Cytobacillus > Cytobacillus firmus_A. Next base: position 749 of record NZ_APVL01000018.1, read on the forward strand.
TGTCAGAGGTAATATAATCCCACGTTCCAGCTCCAAGTGTAGTAATCGGCGATGAATCTCTTTTCAATGGTATCTGTGATTCCATAATCGTAATTGAATTTTCTACAAATCCCGGTTGTGTATTTAGTCCATCTTTACCATTTTCAATTTCAGTATATTCTTCGAGATCCTGGGCTGAACCAAAATCCAATTCATCATAAATCTCTATGGCTTCGTTATTAACATTATCACTTGAAGAATCAATTTCTTCAGCGCTTACAGCTAATCCTCCCATTGTAAAAGTTGAGATAGCTAATAAAGATATTAGGGATTTTTTCATTTTTAGTATTGCTCCTTTTTATACATTGTCAATAATAGTATTGTACGAGATTATAAAGGTTGGCCAACCCTATGTAAAATAATAACAGCATTGGGTTTTAATTTCCATAAAAATTGAAAAATTAGGAATTTTTTTGGTAGGATATCTAATAAAAGCATCTAAAAATTATAACTAACTCTGATTTGGATAAGTTCAATTGGAGATTTGTTTTACTAATGAGGAACTAAAAATTACTCCTATAATTGAAGGACTTATGATGAAATGGAAAGGGTTCTTCTAAAAGCAGTAAAATAACAGGTTATAAATAGTTCAGTATAATACCTAAATATCAAAAATTTTATTTAATAATAGAATTAATATAAATAATAAGACAATGACTACATCATATATCCCCCATTTGTTTTTAGTCTTTTCTGGTTTATTTTGTTGTGTAAGTTTTCTATATACAGTTTGAGCCTTCATTTGTTTCTGGTTTTTATTTTCATCCTTAGACATTGAATTCCCTCCACTTTTATCCTTTGTATAAGGACTTCATAGGTTTTGCTTTCCTAAACTTTATTAGATTATTCAAACCCAGTAGCAAGTTCTCCTATAGGTTGTATATTATCATTTTATTAAAGAGTATTGGTTAATTGTAAGTCGCAGTTAGAAAAATTTAATACTCCCGTCTAAAAGACGGGAGCGTAGTGTACAAATTAAGCCAACTAAATATTCATTATTACTTAATATCTATCTATTGTTGCTCCCAGCACAGTTGCTCTTATAAATTTCAGTTCTTTAAAGCGTTCCAATTCCTCTGGAGTTCCGGTTACTACTGCACCACTTATCAACAACTCTCCATTGGAATTTTTTGTGTTTTCTCTAATAGTTTTTAAAGCCTTTTTAATTGTGGAATTTGAATTACTAAGTTCCTTCATATTACTTATAAATACTTGCCCGGTTTCGGTTGTGTAGGGCAAATCACCTGACACATCAAAACCGAAAGCATCTTCACCCCATTTGGTTTTAACACTATCCCCCTTTATTTTATTTATTTCTTCTTTTTTTGATTTGGATGTGGTATCTACCCATAACCAATTTACATTCTTGTTGCCAAGCTGTTTACTGAGTTGATCTAAAGTCATTGGTTGTTTAAATGAAATAGCAATTTCAATAAGTTTGTCGGTTTCCAAGCCCAGGGCTACATCCAGTTCTTTAGGAAGGGGACTATAAGAAACGTCAGGGTAATAAAATTCTATTTCTCTTTCGTTATTGAAGTCATTATAACGGACTGTTCTTTTAGCTTCTTTATCCAACGTGTTTATTCCTGTCATCCCACTTCCTTGGCTAACTGTTTCTATCTTTCCAATTAACGGGATCCTCTTCGTTTTTTTATCCCAAATTATATAGCGATCGCCAAGTTGCTTACGATATTTAGTTTCTTCATTAACACTAAACATATCATGATGATAATATGATTCACTGATTTGAACATTTGCGCCAGACACAGTTTCGTTAAGTGAATTTTGTTGTTGTTCATTTATCTTATTGTTTAGAATGGCTTGGCTCCCAAATATAACAGCTGTAATTACAATTGCGGTAGTAAGGAAAGCAATAAAGACATATTTGAAGGTTTGTTTCCTCCTGGTTTTCTTAAAAACTTTTTGAAAAGATGGGCTGCTTGTAAAGTCAATTTCTTCGAAAGGTTCACTTTGTTCACTACTTTCATGTGCCTCATCTCTTGGATTTTTGTCGCTCATTCTTTAACCTCCTTATAAAACTTAATGAATTGGTTCCGGGCCCGATACAAGTTTGTTTTCACATTATCTATTTTCATATCAAGCAAAATTGAAATATCTTTATACTTTAAGTCCCAATAATATTTAAGCAAAATCAATTCTTTATAAAGGGGATTAAGTCGATCTAATGTTGTCTGTATTTCTTCTTTTTTTTCATTTCCAAGTAAAAGGTCTTCAGGCAAATCATTTGATAATAATTTTAAGTGTTCATCATTAAATCCAAGTTTTATTCTTTTTTTCTTTCGATATTGATCATGATGATAATTTAAGGCCACTCGAATGAGCCACCCTCTAATGTTTTGGGATTTTATAGAGTCTGAATAGGACAGAAATTTAAAAGCAGTCTCTTGGACAATATCTTGGGCATCGACATGTGAAATTCCATGTTTTCTTAGATATTTGTAAACCACATTTAATTCGCTGTTTAAAGTCTTTGCTTGTTCTTCCTCAAACATCTCTGCCCCCTTTCCCATCAAACATAAGACGAATTAGTTAGAGAAAAGTAAACAATACCTTTTAAAAAAATAAAAGAAATTCTTATTCATAATAGGTTTTTAGTGTATGTCTGTACAAGAAAAGAAAGTAATACATCTAGGTACCTGGAAGGACTATCATTTAAAAATAAAGAAACCTTAAATGGTTGTTTTTAGCCACAATAAAGGAGGGATGCAGGAGGGACTCTTTCAGGTCCTTATACAAATTATTTATGCAGTTTAATGTAGATAATTAAAACGAAATGGATTAACTTACTTTATAAATAATTTAATGGTAATACTAGTACAAATTTCTTTGTATCCCTCTAAGTACCTCCTTCGTTTATCATCATGCTGATGTAAAATGGGGTTAGAGGTGAAAGTATGTTTGTATCTCCAATGTTGCTGCATAAAGCAGCAGACAACCTTCCATTTAATGATGAAAAGTGGATCACCGAGTTAAAGCTGGATGGTATTCGCTTACTATATACAAAACTTAAAGGTATTACCCGTTTATATACACGTCATAATAACGAGGTTACCAAACATTATATACTTAATTTTATTTGGGCTAATTATAAATACATAAGTATACCATGGCTTATACTGAATTTAGCACATCTAATTTGTGCTAAATAAATGTAAATAGGCAAGATTATTATTGCCAAGAATTAAAATGAATTTTAAAACATCATCTTAACATCAATTATACATATTCCTGCAACTACAAAATAATAAACAGTAAGTTGTTAATAAACAAACCATTACTATCGAAATATAGCGACCACTGGAGGATGGAAGGGTTTAAAATTGCCATAACTTTTATCTTTTAAAAATTCCCCAATAGATCGACTTTCCTAATTACAAGTTATTATGTCGATAATTGCTAAGAAAGGTAATAGTTTTAGGACTATGATTATTTCGCCCGCCATTATCATATAGGGAATACAAAATTATAAAAAATCTAGGGCACTTTGTTCAAAAGTTATGATAGTTATATACTTGACCGTGTACTATGGTACACGGTTTATTATTTGTTTGAGGTGATAAATTTGAGTTATCGTATAAGTGAGTTTGCTGATAAATGTGGCGTAAATAAAGAGACAATTAGATACTATGAACGAAAAAAGTTATTACAAGTACCTTCCAGAACAGATGCAGGTTATCGGATTTATTCGGAGGATGAAGTAAAGCGTGTTGGGTTTATTAAACGTATGCAGGAGCTCGGTTTTTCTTTAAATGAAATTTATAAATTATTAGGTGTCGTAGATAAAGATGAAGTTCGTTGCGAAGATATGTTTGCATTCGTATCTAAAAAAGAAGAGGAAGTTCGAAAACAAATAAATGATTTAATGCGAATTGAAAACATGTTAAAAGATTTAAAGCAGCGATGTCCAGATGAAAAAAGTTTACATGCTTGTCCGATAATTGAAACCCTAATTGAGGAAGAATGAAAGGAATTTTGAAATGAAACATAAAAAGACCTTTATTGCAGGGCTTATAGGTACATTTTTGGTTTTGTTATGTTGTGCTACACCTATTTTAGTTATTTTATTAGGTACGCTTGGATTAGGCGCAATAACAGGCTATTTAGATTTTGTTCTGATTCCTGTTTTAGCTGTTTTTCTTGGTTTAACTTTTTATGCTTATTCTAAATATGAAAAATCACATAAAAATAAGGAGATGTAAAAAATGAAAGAAAGAGTTGTTGCAATTGCTTCGATGTTTTCAGCTTTTTTAGCAAGTCTTTGTTGAATTGGCTTAGCGATCTTAATACCACTTGGTCTAAGTGGTTTAGCTGGAACACTTGCCGTTACGTTTGCCCCATATCGAATTTGGTTTATTGTTATCACGGTTATTATGCTTTCTTTTGCTCATTTACTTGCATGGAAACAAAAAAATAGTTCAAAGAAAACGAAGAAGTTGTTATGGGTTAGTACAATCGTTTCTGGGATAATGCTTATCTATACATTATTCAGTCAGGGGATATAAGGCATGATGAAATATTTAATATATCTATTTATTGTATTTGGATTGGTTTTTGTCCTTTCTGGGTGCGGTCAAAAAGAAGTTGAAGATGGTTCAAAAACAAGTGAGGTTTCATCGGAAAACTTAGAATCTGTTTCGTTTAAAATAGATGGTTTTACTTGAGTATCTTGTGCTTTTACGGTGAGTTCCGCCGTTTCTAATTTAGAGGGTGTTCAAGATATAGAAGTTGAAGGATCAGGAGAAACCCAACTTACATTTGATAAATCGAAAACTAGCTTAAAAGAAATTGAAAAAGTAATTACTGATTTAGGGTATGAAATAAGGAAATAGGAAAATTTAAGATAAAACAGGAGGTTGAAGTAATGCATAAATTTAAGATAAATATTCAAGGAATGACTTGTACGGGTTGTGAAGAGCATGTGGCAGTAGCACTTGAAAATATAGGTGCTAGAAATATTGAAGCTAGTTTTCGTCGTGGTGAAGCAGTATTTGAATTACCCGATGATATTGGGGTTGAAAGTGCAAAAAAGGCAATTGATGAAGCAAAATATCAACCTGGAGAAATAAAAGAAGTACAATCTGAAGAAAAAGTGGTTTTAGGTGATGAGGGAGATTATGACTTACTTATCATTGGTTCTGGTGGGGCTGCTTTTTCGGCTGCGATTAAATCCGTTGAATACGGGGCAAAAGTAGCCATGATTGAGCGTGGAACCGTTGGGGGAACATGTGTAAATATTGGTTGTGTGCCATCAAAAACACTTCTTAGAGCTGGGGAAATCAATCATTTAGCAAAAGTTAATCCATTTATAGGTTTACAGACATCTGCTGGAGAAGTGGAATTAGCTCCTTTAGTAAAGCAAAAAGATGAGTTAGTCAGCGAACTTCGGAATCAAAAATATGTCAATTTAATTGATGAATATGGCTTTGATTTAATTGAAGGTGAAGCAAAATTTGTTGATGAAAATACAGTTGAAGTTAATGGGAAGAAACTTTCTGCAAAGCGTTTTTTAATTGCAACGGGTGCTTCTCCTTCTTTACCGCCGATTTCAGGACTTAAAGAAGTGGATTATCTAACAAGTACAACACTACTTGAATTAAAAAAGGTGCCAAAGCGATTAACGGTTATTGGTTCGGGATATATCGGAATGGAACTTGGGCGATTGTTTCATAATTTAGGTTCAGAAGTAACACTTATGCAAAGAAGTGAGCGACTTTTAAAAGAATATGATCCCGAAATTTCAGAAGCCGTAGAAAAAGCGTTAATTGAACAAGGGATTAACCTTGTCAAAGGGGCAGCTTTTGAGCGTGTAGAACAAGATGGAGAGATAAAAAAGGTTCATGTAACAGTAGATGGTAAGAAAAAAGTGGTGGAATCAGAGCAGTTACTTGTTGCAACAGGAAGAAAACCAAATACAGATGCTTTGAATTTAAGTGCCGCAGGGGTTGAAGTTGGAAAACGAAAAGAAATCCTGATAAATGACTACGCTAGGACAAGTAATGAAAAGATTTATGCAGCAGGCGATGTAACATTAGGACCTCAATTCGTTTATGTAGCAGCATATGAAGGTGGAATTGTTGCCGATAATGCGATTGGCGGATTAAATAAAAAATTAGATTTATCCGTTGTTCCTGGCGTAACTTTTACAAATCCTTCGATTGCAACGGTTGGTTTAACAGAAGAACAAGCAAAAGAAAAAGGCTATGAAGTAAAAAAATCTGTATTGCCTTTAGATGCAGTTCCAAGAGCAATAGTAAACCATGAAACAACAGGCGTTTTTAAGCTTGTTGCCGATGCAAAAACTTTAAAAGTACTAGGGGTTCATATCGTATCTGAAAATGCAGGAGATGTGATATATGCGGCGACATTAGCCGTTAAGTTTGGATTAACAGTCGAGGATTTAAAAGACAGCCTTGCACCATATTTAACAATGGCAGAAGGATTAAAATTAGCTGCTCTTACCTTTGATAAAGATGTTTCGAAATTATCTTGTTGTGCAGGATAAAGATTAATGTGGAAAAGGACCGATTTCTTAAATCCTAAGAAATCGGTTTTATTCATGTTCTGTCCTTAATTGTGTTAAAACGGCTTTTTAGAGAATCTTTTAGGAGTTTGGGTTTATCCTTATGATCATTAATATTTATTAAGGAACTTTCCTCATCACTATCTTCAAGTTCTTTAAACCAGTAATAATCCTTAAACATAAGATCAGCAGCTTTTAATACAAAGTCAGTTTTTGTACTCCCTGTGTTCAATAAGTTTCTTAAGTTACTATCACTTCTAACACTATATCTCATAAAACGAAACAGTAAATCTTGAATCTGATTAAAACGATCTTCAAGCTCTTTGTTTTTTTCTATTTGCTTATCTAATTTCTCTTTGAGTATTTTTTCTCTTGTTAAACTCTTATCAAGCTGTGTTTCAAAAGGCAATAACATCTTTATTAACTTTTCTGGTTCTTTCTGGTGTTTATATATTAAATCAATGATGCTTGGAACAACAATTTCCTTACCTTCTGTTGTTGAAAATTTATGTGTGATCACTTTATTTGCTTCATCGATTTTTTCTTTACCCAACCGGCCGGTTCTTCTCCAGAAATCACTTGAGGGTAAAACATTGACTTCACCTTTTTCATATAATCTTTCAGTGAATCTATATACTTCCAAACTTTTTATTTTCCCCATCACATTTTCTTCTTGTTGATATTTATAAATGATTTCTTTTACTTCATTCTCTGAAAGAACATTTTTCCGACCAACATTTGTTTTACTCAATCCAGAATACCTCCTTAGTGTCTAAATATGGAAGTTTTGTCATTAGATTTGCTAAAGAATGCAATTCTCCTTGAATCTGATTTGCTTTCATTTTGAGCAATAGAAGAGAATTGGGATTTGTTGTCTCTTGCTCATCGGAAAAGATTATTCGATGAAGATTATGTATAAAAGTAAATAATTCATCAATTGTTCTTCTTTTTTCGTGAATACGCTTTTTGATTTCCTCTTCTTTCTCTAAATACTCCGTTATACCAATCAACCAATATTCACAAGGATTTAAACAATCATCAGTAGGACATCGTTGCAATTCATCGGTACAAAAACCTATCTTGAGTTTGCTTTTGTACCCTGTTTTATTAGGTTTTAGAGCGACCTGTTGAATTTCATGAGGCACATACGAGTTAACAAAGGATTCCTGATAATGTACACCTTCATTTGCTGACAAATACTTATATTTCTTCATCAGATTAAAAACCTCGGAATCCACCCAATACTCCTTATGATCTTGATAAAGAAACTGAGTTTCAACAGTTGCATGACCAGCAAGTCTAGCTATATGTATGGGTGATATCCCCTGAAGCATTAAAGAGACGATAGCAATGTGTCGAGTACTATTTGGTTTAACGTGATTATCTTTAGGTATGTTACAGTTATATATTTTCTCAAGAACTTCTACATAAAATTTTTTTATAAGCTGATACAGAATCCCATGAGTAATATAGTCAGGATCTTTTTTAAATAATTTTCGAGTATCCTTGTAGGGATCGGCCCATATTATTGAACGGTAAGAGATTAAAGTAGCGGTTCTTCCAAATTTATTTGTTTCTTTAATGTAATTACTTAATAGTTCATACATATCCTCTGAAATTGCAAACTCATCAATGATTTGGATACGCCTTGCATTTCTAATTGGGATTTTATTTCTCGGTAGCCGAATATACCACTTGTCGTCTTTAAAAAATAAACATTCACGGTCTATGGCACAAAACTCACCAGGTCTCAATGGAATTATTGTAGTTAGTCTCCACCATATCAGAATAGGATAAAATATTAGTTTGGTTCTATATATTTTTTCATCCAAATCTGACTTTGGATCAAATATTACATCTTTTGCAAACTCTTCTAAGTAATAAGAGAAAAGCAAAATATCCTTGGACGGGGGAAGTGGCCGTATGTTAGCTACGGATTTAAATTTTGATCTTAAAGCTAGTAGTCTATTAGTATAAACTACGGCGCAATCAAAATCATAATAATCAAAGAGATTTAGTAGAGCATTGATTATTTTAACTTTGACCCTTGTGGTATTCTCGTTATCAATCCATTTGATTAATATTTCTACTTTTTCTTTTTTGAAATCTGTTAACTCGAGGGCTTTTAGAACTTTATTTAAATATGTTTGCAAATGTTTTACACCTATTCTTAAGGAATTTTCTGTAATCCAACATTTTATAATTACTTTTAAGTTAGAGGGTAGTGAAACCAATTTGGAATTTTTTATCGAACTAAAGTCAAGTGTAGCAGTTCCTTTTCTTGCCTTATTATTCAAGATCCATATATCATCTTTAAATTCAGAGTTCAAGACGATGTTTTGTTCTTTTATACTGTCGAAGATCTCATGTGCATTTCGTAAGCTTTGCTCCAAAGAAAAATATTCTTCGGATTGGAAGTCAAATTCCTCATTTTCCGGTTCATAGTTATATAAAGTCATAGAATCCTCCAGAATATAATTTAATAAAGTTACGTTATTTATATGTGAGGTATTCTTCAACTTCTTCACTCAATTCACCAAGATTTTCAAGAAGCTTGAAGTAGCCTTCCTTTTCACCTTCAAAAAACTTAAAGACTTCTGATTCACCAAACTTTTTACAGGAATCTACTAATAGGTCCATTTTTTTGTATAGTAAATTAACAAGACGAGTTTTTTCAGCAGGTAAATTGGTATTATGAAAACTCACATTGAATTGTTCTAATGTTGATTGAATACTTAAAGTTAAAGCGGACAATGAATAGAAATTGGGTACTGAGAAGGAACAATTAGGGCATTCTTTTTGTTGAGGTTTAATACAACCAGATTCAGAAAGAATACACTGAACATTATCTTGTTTACTTGGTAATAGTCCAGCATTTATTTTAAATAAAAAATCCAATGTTTCGTCTTGCCCCTTAGATAATAGAAGATCTACGACCATTTTTCTTTCCGCTTGAATTGCGTTTAAAAACCCTGCAGTAGCTTCAATATTATATACGCTGCCTAACTTCTTTTTAATTGTTATGATATCATTCGTTCTTTGCTCTAGATTATCCAAATTGTCGGAATACAGTATTTCAGCTAGTAGGTCCACGATATAACCAAAATTCTGGCGAGCAAATAATTGTTGGGTTAAAAAGTCCAATTGATCACGGGGGATGACAATATAAATCTCTGTAGATGAATAATTATAGTGAGCTCTCAGTCTTTGAACAATTTCTAACGCGGCTGCCCCCTTACCCTGTTGTTCAAGTAAAACATATAGATATGACAAGATAGATCGATTCATCTTCAAAGATTCAAAGCGAAAATCAGTTTCGAATTCTCCAAAGAAGTTTTTATGGGCATAAGCTGTAAACTTATTGTGTTTTACACCAAAATCTATAATACTTTCACTGAAAGGGGCACATTCCCTCGTGATAAATTCACATATGGCAGCTGCTGTTGCTAAAGAAATTGTTAAATCATCGGAACAAAAAAAATTAGCTGTTGCACCCGTTTTTGAAACAGTTAAATCCTTTCTCATAACTTGATATACAATATTTTTAGCATCATCAATACTTATTTCATTTTCTTCAATCCAGGTTAACGATTTAATACATGTGTCTTTAAATTCAATTCGAGGGAAATTCACTACATCAGAATGCCGCCATGCATTGTTTAGATGAACCAAAACATATAACCAGCTAGAAGCATATTGGGTTGGTCTTATTACTTTATTGATTTTCTTTTTGGCATCTTCAATGGCTTTTATTTTGTGTAAAACCCTGTTATTTGCATAGTTAAACAGCTTTCGATATTGTTCGTAAGGATAAATTGTTTTTTCTTTAGTCCCAATGTTTCTTTTGGGTTGAATTATGCGGCCTAATTTGTAGCATTTTACGTTTTTTGCAAGCAGTAAATCATGGAATTCTTTAACAAACATATACAAAAGCTCTTGCTGACGTTTTGGAACCTGATGATTAAAAAAAACAAGATTGACTTGATTTGAAGACATTGTATAAAGTTCTTTACTATCTGTTAATTCCATTACATACTTGGTACACTTAACTAAATTGCTAATCAAATGTTGTATACTGCTGACATTTGCTTGAGATGTATTTATTTTAGTTAAACAATAGTTGAGCCATTTTTGCTTAGTATAGGTACTATTATTAGATAAAGAGGGGAGTTCGAGTTGAAGCCGACGATGGAAAGCTTCAGTAGGTTCATGATAGTCTATAGCTTCTAAGTCACGTTTGAAATAATAACTTGCAGCTTTTTCTTCAGCGAGAGACTTTTTGTACAAGCCCCCCAGACCTCCTGGTATATTGAATATTAATCTAAGAAAACTACGTTTAATCGTTATTAGAATATCGTTAAAGTAAATTACAGTATCTATTTCAGGATATAAAGATTCCAAGTCCTTTCTTGTGTAATACTTATCAATAATTTCTTCTTTCTCGTCTAATAAACGTTTGATGTCTGCTCTTGAATACAATAAGCCATGCATACAAATATGGGACTTAGTAGTGATCTCTTCTTCTTCAGCTATTCGATAAAATTTTAGATGATAATCAATTTGCAGCATTTGCATTGCTTCTTTAATCGTAACAAATCGTTCCCTAATATGGTTATAAGTATCTTCAAACTTCTTAAGTGAACTAATTCTAATAAATGTTTGACTTTTATAAGTTTTGTACTCTAAGTCGCCATTTTCCAATACCACTTTTAGTTTATAAGAGGATTTAAAAATTTTCTTATATTTGGGGTCTTTATGTACTTTTGTGAATACAATATATTCCTTTAGGTTAGGTTCACCTAAATACCTTTGCACCTTTTAATACGCCACCCTTCCAATTTGTCCTAATGATGTCCTGTTCAATGATTCCTCTTTTTTCAAATGGCCACTTACTTAATTCTTCAATCGCTTGCTGTAGATTTTCCATTGTGACTCTCTCATCCACATATTCCATGGCAGCTGTAATACTTCTATCTCCTCTAGCAATTGCAATTTGTGTAACTGAAAGACCCATATCCATTAAAAAATTTGTAAAAATACCCCGGCAAATATGTGACCCCCAGTATCTTTCACTTAGATCAATATAGTCGTAATACCTTCCTCCGGTATGTAGTCTATTAAGAAAGTGTTTCTTTACCTTGCTAAACTTCTTTTCATAAGTCTTGCCTGACATGGGATTCCCATGATTATCAACAAGGACTGCTATTGGGTTTTTTACTTCACCCTGTTGTATTTTTTTGTTTAGCTTTTCAAAATGCAAATCATAAACCTCCCAAAGAAGTTCATTGTCTAGTATTGTTTGTAATGCCATGTGAGTTTCTAAGTAGTTTAATCGCTTTGGAAATTCTTTCTCTGTATTCTTAAGGTGGCCAAATAGAATATTACGATTATCCTCTATTTTTACTATCATAGATTTTCCTTTTACAACATTGAAACTTCCTCGTGTTAAATTTACTATTTCTCCTCTGCGAATGCCTCCAAATATTTGCAAACAAATACCTAAAGTTATTTCGGGTGCAATCTCCTTAGAACATTGAATAAATTCAGTCACAAGCATTTTTCTATCTTTGCCTCGAAAATCCTTAGCCTTTTGCCTTTGTTTATTGGAAGTGAATCTAGAAGGGTATCTTGTCTCTAAACTCGGATGTCTAAAAGGTGAGTCTGGCCGATTTCTATAACCTTTACTTCTAGAAAATAAACTAAAATCGAATTGCATATCAATTAACTTTTGTTCTTGGAGAAAAACATAAAATTGAATTAAATACTGTTCATATATTGCAACAGTTTGTTTATTTCTACCTTGAAGGGTTAAACTTGTAATAAATCGACTCCCATGTTGTAAGGTTAACCCCGATATTCCATAATACGAAAAAGAAAGAAATTCTTCATCTTTATTTGTAATTTTGTTATGGATAAAATTTAAGAATCTACAAATTACTTCTGCAGCTGACTTTTGTGTATTAAATGAATTACCTTGGTACTCATATTTTAAACGAATGAAATCTGATGGAATTGGATGAGGAATGACTACACCATTTGTGCTATCTTTAACCCCAATCATTATGATTCTATTTGGTGTTAAGGTCTCATTAATCACATCCTCTATGACTGTTTCCTTTACCACATATCTATATTGATTAAGTTCTTTTATTTCCAACAGACTTACCCACCTTCCAAGATGACTATGCACCTTAATAATTCTATTCCTAAGAATGAATGTCCTCTATTTCCTCACATAATTTCAAAAACAGGCGAAATAATTCCCCCTTACATAATCAAGAATAATACAGGACAATTCTTTATATATTTTGAATTGTGCTCAATACTGGGTATATAATTCCTTGTTCCCTGAGATTGCATCTGTCCCGCTGCCAGATGGCATCTATGATGGGGAGTTGATTGTACCTGGTATAGATGGCAAACCCAACTTCGAAGCGATGATGAGCCGATTTAAAAGTATAAAGGCCCCCTATCAAGTTCAGTTTGCTATATTTGATGTGATTTATGTTGGTGATAAGAAGGTCACGCATTTGCCACTTCTGGAACGAAAACAGCTATTAGATGAACTCCTACCTACAGATTCTGAGCTGGTAACAAAAGTGAAATGGCTGAGCGGCAATGCAAAGGCATACTTTGAATTAATAAAGCAGCATGATCTTGAGGGGATAGTTCAAAAAAAGGCAGATGCACCTTATCTTATCGGCCGGAGGTCAAAAGAAGTTTTAAAGGTAATCAATTATAAATACACCACGATCAATATTGTTGGTTATACAAAAAAGAAATTCGGCCTCCTGTTGCAATTTGATAATAAAGAATCTGCTGGAGTCATGGAGTTTATGCCTCCAATTGAGCGAAGAAAATTTTATCAATATACTCACAATAACCGAATAGCAGACAAAGGTGACATTATATTTATTAATCCTCTCCCATGCAGAGTGAAATATAGAAATTTAACAAGCAATGGTAAACTAAGAATACCGAGTTTTGAAAACTGGGTAAGCTAATATAACTCATAAAAACAACTAACCCCCTTAAATAAAATAAGGGGGGTTAAAATGTTCTCTCCTACTTATTAGAGAAGAATTATTGTTTACTTGCCTTAACCTTTGACTCTTTTATAAATTGATTTAACTCTTTCCCTTTAAGCTTTTGTAGACTACCGTAAGTGCTAACCTTTTCATTTTCAATTTCAAATTTACCGTTGGGTCCACCTACCATAATCAATTTAGTTTCATTTCCTTCTTTATGAACATTTAAAAACAGAATATAGTCTTTATTTGATTCAAGTAGAGGATGTTTATCAAATGAAATCTCTGAGTTGCCATCTTGAGTTACGATTAGATTATTATCTTTGTACTCATTATTTGATTTTATATATTCTTTTACTTGAAATTCAAACTCACTGAATGGGATGTCTGTGTGGATATTATATTCTTTCACTGTTTTTTTAACTTTTCCAACCACAATTATATCGGATTGCTTATAGAGTTCCTCTTCGGTTAATGCTGGAAAAGATGCGGAATCATCGATAATCTTTTCTTCACCGGCAGCAACACGATCATTTAACTCTTTTACCTTATTTGCTGCTAATTGTTCTTCGGATAGGTCTTGTTCCCCAGCGTTACCCTTTTCCATATTTAAGTTGAATACCAACAGTGCTGTACAAATCAAGAAGGAGAATGCAATCAAATACGACTTTTTTTTCATTGTTAGGCACCGTCCTTATTAGTAGACATTGTAAACATAATCTAGGCCGTCTTTTTCTAAAACATCAAGGTAGCGTGTTCCGTTATCATAACCATACATAAGTCTTTCATCATTGTAAGACTCATAAAGGTCAGCTAATCCATATACATGCCCAATTTCATGAGCTGCAACTGTAGTCCAAGAATTAGCGGACTTTGCACTATTAAATTGAATTCTCCATCGTGTTGGGTGATCAGCTGAGATAGATGTAAATGTTCGTCTTGCTACCCAAGTGCATGAGGAGCAGCTATATGATTCTATAAAATTACTCGTGTCAGATGAGGTCCGTTCAATAAGTGAAAACCTATTGCCAGTCTCACTCTCAAATTTTGCCTCTCCATTTTTGAACCTACTCTCCCATGTATCTGAGGTAGCTTCAAAATAGGTAGTAGTAGTTGATGGCCAGTGGGAGCCAACATATTTCCATCCCCATGTTTCGCCTCCACCTCCAGGAAGGTCATGAGCAAAACTAGGAGAAGCGGAGACTAAAAGTATAATGAACATTGTAAAAATAGTGAACATCTTTTTCATGAATTCATCTCCTTACCTAAATGCAGCGTTTAATTTATCAGTTATCTTCTCTTCTTAAAATACTTTTTTCACCCGAAGGTTCTATCGCAATGGCTAAACCTTCGGCTCCTTTCACACTATAAATTTTGGTCCCCTCGTCATAATAATTTGATTGGCCATTACCTGGGGTTTCATCGGGTTCTGTCTTCTTATTAATAGTGACAATCAACTTATCCTGTTCATAACTTTCAGGTTCTTCATTAGAATCCAAGGACCAAAAATCACCACTTTCTGAAACAGCCAAAATCTGATACGATCCACCTTTACCTGTATCAGCACCATTACCACATGCTGATATTACTAGAAATTGCGAGATTAACATTAAAGTGACTAGTATTTTTTTCATGTTCAATCTCCTTTTTTTAGATTCCGGAATCTATGTAATATTTTAACAAAATTGATATTATTTAGAAAAATCAATCTACTATTATTACAGTTGATTTTCTTCAATTTATTAACAGATTCCTTTAATATTCAAATAAAAAAATAACTTAAGGAATATATGTGATTTTTAGCCTACTATTCTTCTTTATTGCTTACTTAAATTGGCAGATAACAGTTATAAAGGAACTAATAAATTATCCCTTGTTTTTCGACAACTCTATATATTGAGATTATATTATAAGAAAAGGAGGAATTTTTATGAGGAAATCACACAAGGCCACCATGTTGGCTTTAATTGAACAAAACAAGCAGGAGTTATTAAAGGATTCGGAACAACTTCAACAGATTGAGAAGCGTGTAGATGAAAAAATTTCTACCCAGAAATCTTAAATATTATTGAAAAAGCGATCATTTAATTATGTGGTCGTTTTTTTTTGTAAAAAAGCATGTACATACAGTATTTCATTCAATTTAGGGAAATAAGAAGTAACAAGTTGTAAAAATAAAAAAGCTCAATTATTAAAATATAGAGCATATCTTCAGTAGTGTAGTGTATTGGCGGAGTAGGGCTTGTCCCCTCTTTAGCATCTGAAAGAATCGAATTAACACCAGTTTCCACGAACAAAGTAAAGAACTATCCATATTTACACAACCTAATGTACCAATAATCCTCATAACTCACATATTGAATCTCCAAATATCTACGAATCCACAAAAGGTTACTCGTAATTGAGATTAGAGGAATCTTAGTACGTTCGGTATTAGAAAAGAGGAATTATTATCTTTGGATACAACAAAAAGACCGGTATTCATGAAATTGAACATGAATACCGGCCTGTTAGCTTGAAAAATTTTAATAAAAGATAAAAGGGCCAAAACCCAAAAAGCCATGTGACCCCTCGGTTTTTTCACACGGCTGTAGTTCTATTCAATTTGAAAATACAACTGGGTATTTTCGGTATCGTTCATAATAACCAGAGGCAATTTCTATTCGATCACCAGGATCCAGCTCAACAACAACTAACGATTGCATTGAGCTTCTTAAGCTCTTTCTCATGAAAGATCCTATGCTGCCAAAAGTGAAATTGCTGTTTTCCTTTGACTTTAACTGGTAATAGTCAATTAAGCTATCTAAAGCAGAGGAGAATACGTTTCGAATAAAACGGTTCCTCTCCTTAAATGTTTGCTGGGTTGAGAACTGCATAACGTTAATGACTTCTTGTTTAACTGCAGTCAGCATATCACGCAACTCTTTAGAGTGGTAGGATATGCCGGCATTCTCTAGTTTGACTGTTAACTCTTTACGGAAAGCGGCTTCTAATGTTTTAGTTGCATGTTCGTCTTCTTCGATAAGCAATAAATCAGGGTTAATACATACTTTAAACTTTTTAATAACAATCTGAATCACATTCTTCTTTTTTACAGTAACCCTCTCTTTATTCGGCCTTCTCTCTTTATAATCACAGGCTTCAAATGAGAAAAAATCCCGTATCAAATTAATAATGTGTCTGATCTTTAAAGCGGTTTTTTTCGTCTTTTCCTGTAAGGATTTCATTGTATAGGTAAACGATGCCTGCATTGCCTCTGCTTGGTTTTTGCCAATAAAACGAGTGAATCGATTGAACAGGTCCAATACTAATAAAATGCCGGCAGCTTCTCTTGCAGAAACTAAACATTTAAGCAGGGGTTTTGTTAATAATTCATAAGGAATACGGAAATAGCTTAATTTTTCCCCTTCAATACGATGTTCAGGGGAATTTAATTCTTTATACCCTACGATCTCAAAGGAAGGTAAGTCATTAATAATGACTTCGCGAATAAGTCCTCTTTCAAGCAATACCATTTTGCCAGTATGTAAAGTTGTATAAGGTATGCCGCTTTGTTGAAAATCCGATAGAGAGAACTCCTTGCCTTTAATTCTTCCCAGGTCATCACATTTGAGATGCATTAGTATATATAAAGCTAACGAGGATGCAGAAAGAGGAGAACGTTCTTGTTCAGCTTTTAATAAATCTAACTGCTTTTGAAAAAACTTAACGCCTTTTACGGAAATTGATTGTTTTTTCTTCACTTTGGCTCTCCTCCTCCCTGTCAGAATATGTATGATAAAGTCTTATTTTATTTCATATAAAGTAAGTCTGAACCGTTGCGCCTACTGTGAAAAATAAGTATAATAAAGATAACAATTTAAAAAAGCCAATAAAAAACTAGCCCTCGAAAGTGTATTTTTTTCGAAGGATACTAAAGTATTAAATTTTAAGTTTTAATTTTAAGTGGCTTTCTTTAAATTTGTTGGCGCAAATTTAAAGGTCTTATCGGGATCATTCGTCTATCAGAATTGGCGTTTTGATGGACACAAATTTTAATTTTAAGCTGGTCGTTGGCGCGATCAGCTTTTTGCTTGGAAAAATTATTTTTGCATAAAAAAAACGCCCTATTTAATAAAAACGGTCGCTGAAAAAAATAGATACACTTCTCCCCTAAAAGGATGGACGTATCCCCAGCCCCGTAATCTGATACTTTTATACTACCATAACTTTCTAGTCGAGTAAAAGAATTTTTAAAACTCTTGCAACTTTGAAATTGGTCTGCTATTATAAAACTAATTTAATAAACAGCCTTAAATCTGATAGCAGGTCCCCCTTATCTTTGATGAGGGGGATTTTGCTGTTTCTTAGAGCTTGCTAGACTTAATATGGTGCCAAGTAGGTGATTTAAACCTATTCCATATTCCCGCTCTGCTGCTAGTTTTTTTGCTGTGACAAGAATAGAACGGAAGTCTTTTTTAGGGGAATCATCATAAGCTTCATTTAATACAATTAGCTGCTGTTGGGCAAAGATAGGCTCAACTCTTTGACTGAGAAAAATCCGATTAAATGTATCTAATAGCATCTCTTTTTCGATTGTTTCACTGTCGTGTCTTAGCCGGTTAAGTAAATCCTCGATCAATACCATATGAAGTCCCCCCTTTTTAATAAAAAAAGGCACACGGGTAGTGTATACCCATGTGCCGGTTCTTCCGTACACTAATCAATATTAATTTGATTCTATTATCTTAAAAGCATATATGTTTGTCAAGAAGCCCTCCTACGTTATCCGGTTGAGAATGGCCCTCATGACATCAACATTATTCCCCTTTTCTTTAATCTTGGCGATAAAATCAAGATAAAGGATAGCAAATAATTCTTCAATCTGCAGCTGTTCTTTATGAAGGAATGGAGAGAGATCATGAAGAAATATCTCCCCCCTTAAAAGTATCTTATCTCGAATTTTAATCGTCAGGTGGGCTTTTCTGCTGTTTTCTTCCTTTACAGCAACTTCCTCTTCGGTAGTTTCAAAAGAAAACAAGTTGGTATTTACTTGTTTCAATACTCTGGTTTCTTTTTTAGGAGGTTCTAAATATTTATATTTATTTTCCACTAAAAAGCGGGACATACTTTCATAATGGGTATTCCCCTTTTTTATTTGGTTAAGAAAGTCTTCAAAAAGAATAGACATTAAGTCTACGACTGAAAAAGTATAGGGAGCTTCTTCGAATAAATCCATAAAGTCCTGGCAAAAGACCTGCCCTCTTAAATATTCATAGTATGGTAGCTTAATTTCTATGTAACGATACTTGGAAGTAAACAAAAAATCAAGAAGGCTATCCTTTTGGTTACTTAGTCTTTCTTGCAGAACATTCCATTGGCTATAGGATTTCTTCAAGATCTCCGCCCCTCTCCAGCCATTGAACACCGGACTTTATCATGATATAAACAGTCTTACGATCTGAAAAACCCTTTTGGATAGCCAATCCATAGGGGCCACCTATTTCTTTATGCTCCGATTTTAATAAATTCGTATGCATGTATCTTTTGCTATCTTGATATGGCCAATCCCAATTGATCATATCCTGGTGGTTTAATACATACCGTAGCAGCAATGTATTGAACTTGGTCTGTGATAAAGGTTTCCCTATCTTTCTCATATATAATGGGTATGCTAATTTAACATAACGTCTGAGTTGCATATGAAGAATGTGATCTACAGGCAGTTTGATATTTTGGGTTTTATCCGACCGTTCTTTACGCGGTTTCGCTGGTTGGGTTTTTGGCTGTGTGATAGTTCTAGAAATATTCTTTGACTTTATATCATCAAAAATTGGATTTATGCTGCTCATATAATCTTCCTTTCTCAGGGTCACCTTTCCACTTTTCTATTAATATAAGAAGGTTGGCTTATTTTTAGAACCTAAGTTGATTAAAAAAAATGTAGCTGGACCATAATGAGACTAATAATAAGAAGAGTGAGAGGAAGAGAGATATGAGCAAGAAAAAAGAAAAGGATATTAAAAAGAAATTTGCAGAAGCGATGAAGAAATCGCAGCAAAGAACCGGAATGAAATTGCTTAAAGTAAAGGTGAAATAAAAAAAGACACCGGCAATCTTGTCCGGTGTTGGAGAGAGGAATAAAGAATCTGCTAGGGTTATACCCATAACAGAACAAATGTTCCTTTTTATTATACTCAAGATAGAAAGTGAATACAACTAAAACATTAAAATAGGATGTTTTGCTATGCCCCAGCAACATCCCTCATATTTTCGAAGCCTTTTTTGACTAATTGCCTGAAAAGGCTTTTTTATGTGCCGTCGTAGTCTCAATTGTAAGAGCGACTAGTTAATAGTATTAATATATTCTTTACATAGGTTGCATTGAATTAATTTACTTTTTTTCCTATAATTAGTAAGAATTTTATTTAGGGAGTGAAATGTTCATGGTCGGAAATCTAAGAAAGATGGCCGCATTACTTACTTTAACTTTAGTGTTAATAGTATCTTCAGTAATTGTGAGTCCAGGAGCAGCAAATGCAGGATATGCAGATAACTACAACCGTCTTTATTATGATTTAGCAAGACTCGTTTATTCTGCAGAGTACAGCTCTTATACTCGTAAAACTATCCAAGACAATCTTAACAGTAAACATGGGGCAGGCAAATTTAAGGTTATCTCAGCAGTCGATGTTAATGCAGATGTCTACCATCCGATGAGTGCTTCTTCCATTACTGGAGAATGGTTGAGACTCGATGGGACGGGTTTTAAAGCAATGGCAGTGGTTGCAGAAGGCAGCAATAAGTTATTTATCGCCTTTTCCGGTACAGATAAAAGCTGGAACTTCATACCGGATCTTAATGATGCCAATACAGCCAGGGAAACTCTATCAAGTAATGCACCTGGACAAAACTATCAGGCTCAGTTGTTTACAAATTATATTTATGAGGCATTTCCGGCTTACAGGAGTTATCAATGGTACTTTACGGGCCATTCATTAGGTGGTTGGTTAGCAACAAAAACATATTTGGATATACGCTCAGCTAATTGGTTATTGCCAGATAAATCAAAGTTTAAATATGGTGGAGGGATAAAGAAATCCACTATTAGCGGCGTATATACGTTTAATCCCCTGCCAATGGGTAAATCACAAATCAGTTCTACCCAATGGAATGCAAATAAGAACGGATTGTACGATACGGATGTAAAAAATTTATATCTGAACAATGAATGGCTTAATGGTGTGTACGATATGAATACCGATAAAATGGATTACATTGGTTTCCAGGGAAGTATTAATTCAGAAAATATTCTGCATTACAGTAGACTCGACTATTTGAGTAAGGGACCAACTCTTGATCTTGTAGACTATGCAAGGCAGGCATTAACTGCACAAAAAGATATTCTAAATGCTCATGGCTTATCAAGGTTAAGTCCTTATGTTTCATATTGATGGAAGCATATAAAAATAGGGTAGTTACCAATATGGTAACTACCCCATTTCTATTAAATATCCGAAAACTAAACTTTTTAAATTCTAACATAGATTCTTAATTTAATTTCCCCATTTCACTAGCGCTGCTGCCCAGGCCAAACCTGATCCAAAACCTGCAAGGACAACATAGTCTCCGTCTTTAATTCGTCCCTCCTTCACTTCATCAGCAAGAGCGAGTGCAACACTTGCAGAAGATGTGTTTCCATAGTACTGGACAGCATGGGTGGCAACCTTTTCAATTGGGAAATCAAGGTTATGTACCGCTTTTTCAATAATGCGCAGATTCGCTTGGTGAGGAACAAGATAATCCAAGTCATCAAGAGTTAAATCTGCTTTTAATAAGGCATCTTTTACAATTTCCGGAATGTAGGTGGAAGCAAATTGAAAAATGGCCTCGCCATCCATTGACGGCCTATGGTTACTGTCTTCTCTCATGTATTCAGACCCGGATCCATCAGAACCAACCGTTGAGGATAATAGGCCAAAACCTTCTGACACTTCTCCAACTACAGCGGCGCCAGCTCCGTCCCCAAACAATATATTTACCTTTCTTTCCTCCTTGTTTTCTAATTCCATGTTTCTGGAGCATTCTTCTACACCTACTACCAACACCTTTTTGGCAAAGCCTGACTGTACATATTGGAAGGCATTCAACAAAGCGAATACAAATCCAGCACAGCCGACACTCATATCATATGCCCCAGCTGTGGTCGGGATGCCAAGGCGATTTTGAACCTGACAGGCGATAGAAGGATAGATGCGTTCCTGTGTGATAGTGGAGAGAATAACAAAATCAATCTGGGAGGGATCCAAATTAGCATGCTCAAGGGCCGCTTCCCCTGCTGCAAAAGCCATGTCTACCATATTAATGCCTGGAATCGTAAATCTTCTTTCTTTGATGCCTGTCATTTTCTCGATGGATCTTCCTGAAATGCCGCACTTTTCTTTGAAAAAATCATTAGTCACTACTCGAGGTGGCAAATAGCTTCCTACACCAAGTATTCCTGCACTTTTCAAAATGTTCGTTTCTCCTTTTTTGACGAATTTTGGTGAACCCTCTTTAATGATATCCAATATTTTCATATTTTAGGAGGAATTTGTATATTTTTGGCTAATTATTAAGGAGTAAAAACAAAATTAGGAGGAGAAAAATGAAGAAATTTAGTAGTGTCGTATGTTGTACTCTTTTGTCTTCTGTTCTTTTATCGCCGTATGCGGGAGCTGCAAGTGCTGCTGAGGGAGTTGAAACTCCATATTTCGATGAGGTGCAAGATCCTATCGAGCAAGAACTAGGAATTAATGTACTAGTGGATACTGATGAGCTATCAGTCTATCAAATCAATGAAGATGGTAAATTGTATGAGTATCGTGAGACAGTTACCTTTGTGAATGGAAAACAAGATATTACCGTTCAAAAATATGAAGTGAGTGGTTCTGATAAAGTACTTGTGGAAGAATACAGTACCTTAGTCACGGAGAATAAATTAACAGGCACTATAACTGTGGAAACTGAAACAGGTGAAACGGTAGATATTAGTACTAAACAATCCTTCGGGGACAACCCAACAGTCATGCCAATGCCTATGGCAACGTACTATGGCTCATACATTTCTGATGTTAGATATAGGTTTACTTCGAGCACTCAAGGTCAAGCAATCATGGCTGGCCAGAGTCCTTATTATAAGTATGCATCTAGGAAAGACGGAGACTTTATTAGGTTCCAGGGGCATGCTGATAATCTTAGAACTATAGAGAAAAACCTAGCAACCTTTGGGGTAGCCGGTTTTGCTGATGATATTGTTAAGGCATTAAGAGCTGGAAAAGTTTTAAGTTATACCTTAATTAAAAACATTGTTAAAGGTGCGGTAAAGGTAGGACCTTTTGGAGCTGCCCTAAACTTATGGTATTATGGCGCTGAATGGTTGAAGGCTAGAGATGATTATAGAAAGATATAAGTGAAAATTAAGCCACCGGTAGGATATCATTAACACCCTGCCAGTGGTATAATTTTTTACATATTTAACAATTATTACAAAAAAGGATGGTAATGTGCGAGTACTAATATTTATTTTAATTCTTTTATTAGCGGCGCTGATCTCCAAGGGCATTGAAAAAGTAGTGGACATCTCAAATAAAGGTTTTATAAATGCTCTTTATTTCCTATGTGTAGGCATAATTTCTTCAGTCACTTACTTTTTAGTTGAAAAAGAATTACAGCTTTTAGTATCAACTTTAGTCATCGTTGGATTCGGATTAACCATTTTCTACTTCTTTTTGGGGTTTATCAGGAAGAATCAGGAAAAGTCCAAAGAAATATAATATCTGTAAAATTACAAAATAAAAACCCTCAATATGCGCTAAAGCATATCGAGGGTCTTAATAATTAATGAAAAAGAGTACATTTTTACACATTTACATAAACGATATAAGTCTTCCTCCCACTGAACATCGGTGAATTGTGGAGGATTTTTTTAATATATGCAATTTGAATACTAAAGATAAAACCCGAAGTTATCAAAAAAGCTAATTCATTTAGTGTGGTTCCCACTTATTTGCATTTTATGATTAATACTACTTTTCAATATTTAATTTATTGTCTATCTCGGATGTATCTACACCTTCTCCAAACCAATCTGTAAGTTTATCTTTTGCTTGTTTTTTAACGTCTTGATCAACATACATAGCAGCTTGAAAAAGGGCTACGGTAATGATACTTAAATCATCAACAAAACCTATTCCCATAGCAACATCTGGAATTAAATCTAATGGTAAGATAAAGTAACCCAAGGCTCCAGCAATTGTAGCTTTAACTTTAAAGGGTACCTCTGGTTTCTGCATTGTATAGTATAGAATTAGTACAGCATACACAATAGTAGAACCGGCTTTCTTTGAAAACTTTTGAAGTTTATTCCAAAAACTATCATCCGTATAATGCTTATCATGTTGCTGAATAGCTTCTATTTCCATGTTTTCTGCTTCATTTTTTAATTCTTCTACCTTAGCTTCTTCAAAAGTTAATTCCTCGATGTTTGCATCTTCTTGTGTTCCAGTCAAATCTTGTTGATTCTTTTTTCTAAATTTATCTAACAATCTACCTCTCCTCCTATCTTCCTTAAATAGACATTAGGGTAATAATTCTAGCTCTATCTTAAAAACTCCTACTAATGAATTTTGTCACTCATTTAGTTGTTCGATATTTTTGTTGAAATAAAATAAAAACCCTTCAAATAGCTAGTTAGCAATTGAAGGGCCTTTTGTAATATATAAATAAACATCAGGAAAATGCTCAGCAATGTTGTTAAAATAACTAATCATATAGTTTGCCCTAAATCATAAGCTCTCAAAATGGAAAACTTATGATTTACGTCACCTAAACAGCAGGAGAATTCTCAAACTCAATAAAACAGCCGCAACCACCGTAATCAAAAATATCATATTGCATTGGTTGCTGTTTCAATTCATAAAGGGATTGAGTCTTCATGAAAGTAAACGGCTTTTTAATATCTTCACCGTGACGGTTTTTACCGAATCTCCAATTCTTAGTATAGGGATGAGTGTCTATTATGTGCTGGATCTTTGCTGATTTCTTACCAGAAGATACAAATTCCCATACATCCTTATACATGTAATCCGGAAGTTTCCCTGACTTAATAGCAGGTTGCTTGCAGTAGCGGATATAATCTGAAATTACAATCTCCTGTTCCATTAATTCTAAGAAGCTAATCTCGTCCTTCATATAGAGATTTTTAAAATGCGCAAATCCACCCTTTATGCATTTCCCACCACAATTATTGTGGTGGAAGCCTTTGGAATAAAGCTGTCCTGGTAAAATTGAGTATTTCCTTAAAGACTCATCGATGTTTATGTCATGATAAATGAGCGGATTTACTACATCATAAGGTGCCCAGTTGATTTTAATAGGCTCCTCCCGGTGTAACTCATTGACGCCTATACCAAAGTATAAAGACGCATTACTAATAAAGTCATTCGTTTTAAGAAATTCCTTATTATGCCATAGTTCTATTTCCGGTTTGATCCCCTTTTTAATGTAATCTGATGCGACTTTCATTTTCAGTTCTTTCGAACACGTTCCAACTCGACTATTGGCCATAAACTTTTGCTTTACCATTAATTGTGGTGGAGTAAGTCCCCTTCCATGAATTAACATGGGGAGCTCTAGACGATTAGAAGTTTCATATATAAATCTATAGAGATCCTGGTCCTCCCAGAGAACATCTGTAAAGTATAGTAGAATATTATGTCCTCTTAAATGTCCGTATTGTTCCTTTACCCAAGCGGCTACAGCGAAACTAGCTTTTCCACCTGAGAAAAATACGATATGATTCATATTTATATTCCTCCTTAAAAAGGTATCAGATTGTAGTCCTTATCTATATAAACTGGACAAAAGTAAATTTCACCGAACTATTCTATTAAGTAATTAACTACTAAACAGATATTTATAAATCGAATAGTGTCATCTGCTTTTGCTGCTTCACGTAAGCGTATTTCCCACAGCAAATCACTTCTTCTGCCTCATATACCGGCTTATCGGACTCAGCAATAGTAAATAGCGGAGTATGATAAGGGTTGTAATGCACCTGGAGAAAATCGTCCGGTACTAACTCATTTATGCCGACCAATTCTCCTCTAATATAGGCATGCACCCTTTTCCGCTTCTCCTGAATAGTCTTTTGTCTCCCGCTCTTGGATACTATGAATCGAGCGTTCCGGAGCTTAACTGTGCTGCAATGTGATAGCACGAGCCCAGATTTAGAACAGCGGATACTATATCCATTATTCGTGTGTAGATTCCTATACACGTCTACCATTTGCTGTGGTACAACCGTTCTGTTTTTGAATGGTGTAAAAAACATTCCATACTGCTCAGCTGATTCCTCAAATTGATTACAAGTATTGAAGCTGCTTAACATTCGAAGATCCTCCTTAAAAATGTTTTAACCTATAAAAAGACCGCCCTAATGGACGGTCAAGGTTTTACTTTCGGCGTTGCCGAATTATTCTTTTTACTTGTTTCTGCAGTTCACGAGCAATGTTCTGTTCCGAAAAAATTGAGCGGCCAGGATACATGTCTCGAACGGTTTGGATGGTACGGGGACTTGGATCTCCTACAAATAGACATAGAACATCAATTCCCTGTTTCTCTGCCTTCTCCACCATATTTCGGATAGTCTCAGGCCCTTCTTCATGTTCAAAAACTGGAAGGCCATCAGATAGGATAATGGCTAAACGGATATCTTCTTGACGCTTTACTAACTGATCAAGAGACCATTGTAAAGCTAACGTGTCACGATTCCCCACTTCTGGCTTAATGGCCCCTAAATAGCTCTTTTCTTCCTCACCATAGCGGTGTGGATTTGGCTTAATAGGATAGATAATGGTTTCATCATCTTCCGTAAACGCATGAGCTGTTGTAGGGATGCCTGCCTCCACGCATGATTCTAAAAGAAGCAGCATAGCTTTCTGGATCTCCTGATAGACGGGAATACCACTAGGTAGCAAGCAACAAGTGGATCCGCTAATATCTCCTAATAAAGAAACAAAAGCTTTTCCCTTTGGTGTACCCGCTTTGTGTTTCTGAAAGACATTCGAGTCACTACAATGGACCGCTTTCCAAGCTTTATTTGGCATGAAGCGGCCACTACGAACATTCTTCCTCACTTGGTCCTTCTCACCTTCTAGAAGCTCCCTGAGAGCCTTTGAAGTAGGTTTAATGAAGCGTTTTATTTCTCCAAGTAGTTTGGCGTATTCGTTAGCATTTTGCCTATGGTAAGCTTTCACAACGATCTCTTCGTTAAGACGTGTTTTCTTTTCTGGAATCTCAATGGATACCTCAATTTTCTTTTCTTCAAAGTCACTTACTAATTCATCAGCTTCTTTAAAGTCTTTTTCCTGCTGCTTTTCTTCTATCCGGATGATATGAGAAAAATCAGGCTTAGATGGCTTCTCTTTGTCACTTTCGTCAGTTTTCTCTGGTTCTTTGCCTTCGGATTCATTCATTGAGCCAGTGGTGTTTTTTTCAGTTGAACTCTCTTGCTCTCTAGCAGATTCTTCTTTTGCTATCTCGACTTGAACAAGGATACTCTGAGCATTTTCTCTCGTTTCTTTTGAATCCCCCCACTGCTGTCCATCCTCGTGTGAATCAGATTGGTAGTCTGCAGGCGGTTGGTCCATTTCCATATCATTTAACTCCATCCACTCGGCTAAAGTTGGCCAAACCTCCTTCATGATGGAGGAAACTAGCTCTAAGCATTCCTTGGTGGAGGGAGCAAACCGTAATTCCTCAATTTTCTCCTGGACGGTGTTGACCAGTTCAACCGCTTCTGGCAGCCAACCCTCTAAATCGTTCATCCCTAATACTCTGGAAGAATAACAATCTTGGAAGTCCTGGATAGGATTTTCTCCTATACCTTCCTCTCGGATTCCAAATCTCCACTCATAATTTGTAAAATCTACATAATCTTTATAAGTAGGGAATTTAAGAATCACAAAGTTTTCCATCCTTCCGTCCATGCTCATGTTTCCAAAGAATTGAAGCCATTGACTGGGATACTTGGGATTTGAAAAGTCTTTCCAGTCCTCAAGCCTTGTAGAATGGTTGTCTACCTGCCATTGAGCATAATCCGGAAGGTAATCAAACTCAATATGACCTCTTTCATGGAGACCATGTCCCTTTCGTAGAATACGGCATTCTTCAGGAGAAAAGAGTCGATGATGTTCCGTTTGAACTTCATACTTGACCCAAATGGTTTCTCCATCTGTATATGAGGTTGAATCATCAGTCCAAAGAAAGCCAAAATCTTTGCCTCCGAATAAAGAACGAAGAGTGCGTTTTAAACGCACTCCTTCTCTTTGCTTAACCTTTTCCTGGCGTAATGAAAGAGCGGTAGTCATCTACATAGCCCCCTTCATATATTCTTCTTCCTCTTTCGATGTCGGGAAGTCTTTCCAGGCTTCAGTTCGAATCATATCTCTAGCAGACATGTACTCATCAAGGTCCTCGATTTTGTTGATAATATAGTCCTCGATTACCTCAGTTTTTGTGTCATTAGTTACTCCATAATCACAAAAATATTCCGCAGCATTGATATAGCCACGTAAGGTATCAGCAGCATGTCCTTGAGACTCCTCTGAAATTAGTTTGCTTATAGCGTTTTTCACTTTTTCAAGAAACATCAGAGCATAGGAGTCATCCAAACCGGTTTTCTTCTCGATTAACTGCTTGAAATCCGATGTATAAGGAAGTCGAAGGATTGCAAAACGGTCTTTTAGCGCATCGTTTAGCTCCTTCACTCCTTGATAGCCTTCACCCACGTTCATACTTCCGACAATGACGGAATGATCATGACGGTGAATGGATCCTATGGGAGTAGCTAACACTCTGTTTTCATCTGCAACGGAATGAAGGATCGAGGTAACATCCCCAACAAGCATATTGATTTCGGCCATGTTGACAATGCCTCCATATTCAATCACCTTTGCAAACTCAGAAGGGTCGAATGTTGATTCTCCATTCCGAAAGGCCGGTTCCCCAACTAAACTTTCCTTTGTTTCATCTTTGTTCCCAACATAAACAGTCATTGGTAAACCAAGGATCCAGGAGATCGTGTTGATTAAAGTATCTTTACCGCTCCCTTTATTTCCTATCAGTAAAAGGTCTTTTCCTTTTAAGATGTGTCGTAATGAGCGGGCCAACATCTCTCCCTGATATGGAAAATTAGGCTTCTGAGGTTCAATTGTCATTGGTCTAAGTCCAACTGTAGTATGAATCTCAGCTCTCCTGGCTTGTAGCTTGGAGATCATTCTGGAAGATAGGCCTTCATTTTGAAGGTGCTCCTGGATTTCATTCCATCCCGCTTTCCAGTTCCTTTTCATAACGGGAACTGGAGTTGAGGGGGATGCTGGAATAGCCGCTGCAGGAGCGGTAGAAGAAGTACTTGGTTCTTCTACAGGCTCTAGCAATTCAAAAAGACTATTCATGCTAGAGTATTCCTTATCCTCTTTGGGAAAAGGCAATGCTTCTATCCCTGCAATATCAAAACCAAATGAAGCCTTCTCTACCTGAAATCCTACTTTTTCTGCTATAGCGGCGCCGAGTACTAAATGAGTACATTGGCTATTCTTTTCGTTTTTCTCACAATAGTGATAGAACTTGGCCTTACCTTTCTCTGCTTCATCTGAAACGATAAAGGCATGAGGGTCCAAGTCTTTAAATTTCACCCGATAGACCTGCTGAGCTTTGGGGCTATTTAAGCTTTCGATTCTTTCAACGGTCTCAGGAACCTTCTCCCCTACCATCTGAATAGTTGCTTCTGGTAATTTCATTCTTTTAAAAACTGCTTTTGCCATTTTAAATCTCTCCTTAAAAAGTAATTTGGACTATCTTAAAAAATAGAAAAGAGCCAGTACCTATGTACTGACTCCTCTTCAATAAAGAATATTAAGCTGCTCCTGAACCCTCAATGACAGGTGCCTTAGATGCGTCTACACGTATCCGGTCGTTATTCAGCCAGCCGGTTACATTTATGATCTGATCGACACCTAAGTGGTCCATGTAAGCTTTATGTTGCTTTGTTACCACTACCTCAACCTCTTGTCGTTTATGGGTCAAAGCATGGAATATGCAGCTGCCATCTCGGTTGAATTTCGGTAAATCAAGGACCTTGATCCGAAAAACAGATGGAGAATTATTATTACCACTCGAATTGTTATGGTTATCACCAGTAGGCTTTTCAGAGGATTGATCCTCTTCTTCACCATCTGCGCCGTCCATTTCTTCTGCCGATGCAATACCAGATGGTGATAGGTAACTTTTTGAGGTTATCTCCAAGTTTTCCCCCACCCCACACCGTGCATGCGACTTTCACCGCACACGGCGTTCCATCGATTATAGATAACCCTACAGTTAGGTCATAATTGGTGCCTAAATGTAGTGATTATTAATTCTTACTCGCTAGTGTAAGCTATTCCTGTACCCTTAATTCTTCTATCAGCTTATTAATCTTGCGAATAGTTTTGACATCACTTGTTACCACTTTTCCATGTACTTGTTTGTGGCAGTCCTTACATAATGTTAACAGGTTTGAAACCTTATTAACTCGGTTGATTCCTATGTAAGGTCTACGATGATGGATGTGTACATTGGAAGGGTAAACAAAATTCTTACATGCTTGGCATTTAGCCTTATCACGCTTGATAACGTATTGTCTATTCATCCAGTATTCGAAATTGTATATAGGCCCTCTAAGTGTTGCCCTCATTCCAAGATGTTCGTAATTTGTCCAGATGTCTTCTAGGTACCATTTTCTAGGTATCTGTTTGGCTTTATGCCAACTCTCCCTCCCCCTTGCCGTGTAATAGCTCCAGTTAGGGTTAAATGGTTCAGCATATTTTACTTTGGTGAGACTCGCAATGGTTATCCCTATCCATGTATCATTTTCAAAATCCTCTGCGAAAGTTATAAAATTATAACCTTCATGACGATTTATTCTATTGGATAGTTGAGAAAGCTTTTTGCGATGCTCTTTGCTGTTTCTTCGATACAGTCGCTTAAAAGACGATTTAGTGACATAGTAGAGTTGCTGGTCAATCTTATCAAAGGTTGATTTTGCAATAGCAATACTATAATAGTTGGTTAAACCTATTATCTTAGAATTGATAGTTTCTATATCACGTATTCTGAGTAATTTATTAGGTTGATTTCGAAGATTATAGATTAACTTTCTAATCTCTTCTACTTTAGATTTAACCCTGTCCCAATCGGGGAAGGCTTTACCCACTATTCTGTCAGTAAGTCGTTTTCTTTCAGCGATAATCTTAAAACCTAGAAATTTTATAGGCTTGGTTCTGCAATCAGTTATATGCGTCTTTTCCTCTGAGAGTTCCAGACCGAGTTTGTGTTGAAAGTATTTTCTTAATTTAATTAAGAATTTCTGAGCAAACTCTTCAGATTTGCAGAGTACCACCCAATCATCGGCAAACCTAATTAAGTGAACTTTTTCATGGTGAGCATTCTTCTTATTATTGAGTGCACCATAGTACTTTTCGTGAATGGTTTTACCATTACGATTACGGACATACACTTTAACCCTTGGATGTGATTCCCACAAGTCACTTACTAGCCAATCAAATCCATTTAGATAGATATTGGCTAGGAGAGGACTAATTATCCCCCCTTGCGGAGTGCCTTTTGTTGCAGGAATAATTTCTCCATTATCATATACCGAAGAGCGTAGCATCTTCTTGATTAAGGTTAAAAGCCGTTTGTCGCGAATACCGTACCCCCAAAGCATTTCAATTAGCTTATTGTGGCGAATGTTATCAAAGAATCCTTTGATATCACCTTCAATGGCTATATATGCTTTTGAGTTAATAAGACTTATTATTCTAGCTTCAGCATGTTCAGCGTTACGATACGGTCTGTATCCGTAACTGTGGTTATAGAATTTTGCTTCGAAGAATGGCTCAAGTGCCATCTTGGTAAGTTCCTGTATTATTCTGTCTAACATTACTGGAATTCCAAGTGGTCTCTTTTTGCCATTTGTTTTGTCAATGTATCTTCGCAAAACTACTTGTGGTTCATAATTTTTAAGCTGTTCCCTAATTAGTGTGAGAAGTTCATCCGTATCCATTTTCAGATAGTCGTTAATGGTTTTACCATCAACGCCAGCTGTCTTCGACCCATGATTTGACTTGATATTATGAATAGATTTCATAATAACTTGTTCTGAACTCATAAAGTCGATGATGTTGTAAAACGGTTTACCTTGTTTGGACTTCTCGTATATTAGGTCTTGAAATTGGATAAGGTCTATTTCACTGACGATCTTTCGTCCTTTAATCCCCATGTCTCATCACTTCTTTACAGTTTTATTAGAGACAGGTTAGCTGTTTGTACTCGGACTTGCCTTGTTTTAGACGAGTTTAAGAGATTAATAACCATATAACCGACTGGTCCCCTTCGCTCCACTGAGTTTTTTGCTCAGTATCAACACTACTATGAGACCGCTGACTGCTTTCTCTGTCGTCGTTGGTTGTAGCAAACCTCTTACAGATACTCACTCTCGACTGTTCCATTTGTCCTATCCTTATTGTTGAACTTAGGTTCCCTCTCTACGCCGTAGGGTCATAACAGGTTTAACGTTCTCAATTGTGCCTGTTACATCAAGTCATTTCGTACTTGATACTTATTTCGCATCGGAAAGATGAAATAAGTTCCCTAAATGTCCTCGACAATGCTCTGTAGAGGGCGGCCTTAACGACGCTTCGTGCAAGGGTTCGTCTCCTAACCTTATTCAACTTGGAATCCCGCAGATATCCTCATGCTTAAAATTCGAGCATCATGATTTATCTACTCTTCACCTGGCTTCATACATTTTAGTTTGCTACAACTTCCATGCATGCAGGAGGATTAGATCTTCACTTCTTAAGAACGTTGAAGCGGATTGGAATTGCACCAATCAAGTCGGACAAACAGTTAGACTAATATTATTAATTAGTCCCTCAATTTCCTAATTTGGATACAGCATAAGTTATGCTGCTTTTACACCCAAATTAGTTATATGAGAACAGCCCGCACTACCGATAAGCCCATAACCTAAAAAGCCTAATGCCCGGCCAATGGCACTGGTTTCAGCCACCTCGAGCGGATTATCTCGTTCTGCCCCACTGGCATTTTCTCCTAAAGGAATTAACGAACTGCCAGTAGCCTTACCAAGTAATTCCGATTCAATGGTAACGCTTAAGCTTTTTCCTTGATTACTTATAGCAGGCTCGTTGAAATGCAGAAGTTTGCCAGCCTTGCGATGGTCATCCCTAGCCATCTTAACCCGGCCGTTGACTGCCATGTATGGATAAGAAACCGATACATATGTACCGTTCTTAGTAGCAAAGAAACCAAGCTCAGAAGCATGGGAATCAATGTCTACCTGGGTCTGACTAACTTTTACATTTTGAGGCAACAACACAACAAATTCATGATATTCAGCTGGAATTTGTTTTTTTGCCTGTTCATAACGAATTTTGGCCTCTTCAATGATTTTTTTCCCTTTTTCCATTGCCCATTTAGGTGTAGCCGCCATTATGCAACACTCTCCTTTTTAAATGTTCTTGCATTAGTTCTTTCCTGTCTCAAAATATGATTGGAAGGAATCTTTTTAAGAACATCACTAAGGCGAATGACTTCATCTACTGCTTCTACCATATGCTTTGCTGGTGTATCAAAGGAGACAATGGCTTTTACAATCGTTCCATTCTCTCTCGCCCGTTGAATAGCGGGTACGATATCCCCATCCGCTGAAAAAACGTAGATTTCATCATAACCTTCTAATGATAGATCTACTAAATCTAGCGAAAGGAGGACATCCACACCTTTTGAAATAAACTTCTTTTCATGGTCTTGCACCACGAAGCCTTTATGAACACTAATTCCATCACGTATAAGGGCTCTAAAAAATTTCTCTCTTAGTTCGTATCTTTGAGGCTCTAATTTCTTAGGAACATTAGCGCCATAAAAGTGATACTCAGCTGGCAGTGAGCTATTAATAAAAAATGTTTCAATCGTCTTGTAAAAAGAATTCCAAGGTTTGATTCCTTTAATTCCTAATTTATGAAGTTGTGCCAATAGCGATAGGTAAGGTTTTGAGGTTATCTCCACCTTTTCCCCCGCTTCACACCGTACGTGAGAGTTTCCCCTCATACGGCGTTCCATCTAGCTCTCAGCTAACAAATCCTTTCAAGTTTACACTTGGCTCTCAACTTATTTACCTTTTCGACTTGTTTTGAGTTTAGACTGAAAAGACTAATGTATTTATCGATTGTTTCACTATTGGTAGCGTGAATTAGCGTGTGTATATCCATATGAATGATTAGGAGATTATCGTAAGTGTCTTTGCCTCCAAGAGCCTTTGGTAAGACATGATGGCAATGCACTAATTCTGCTGTAAGCGGAGATTTTGTGATTGCACATAAGCCTTTCTGCATTGAATAGCGGGACAATCTGTTGTCCGTGTATTCGATGCTGCTGTCAGGGAGGCGACTCATCATTAATCGAGTAATTTCCTTATCCCATGAGAATCCTTGTTTTACTTCAAACGGATTCCGCCCTTGGGAAAAGTTTTTACTGTTTTTAGTTTTTACTTTTCCAATTGGGTAAAGGTATGCACCGGACTTAAACACGTAAGTCTTCTTGTTGTTACTACCATAGATTCTTAGATAAGTACTTTTAGATTTATTTTCAATCTTAGGCACCTCATATTTAGCTTTGTTCCATAATGTGTTGTAGAGTTTGGTTTTAAGTTTGTACTCTAGATTATGGAAGTCTATCCTTACATGAGTGGCATGTTGGAAATACTGTTGCATTCCCAAGACAGTCGCATTGTATAAGTTTACATTTTCGGGAGAAAGTTGTTTCTTAAAGGCGTTAATCCGGTCCTTTAATGTCCCCTGCATTTGTTTCATTTTGTCGTCTGAAACATTTGTTTTAGCAACCCATTTATTCTTCTTTCGAACAGCTTTGATTTTATATCCAAGGTAAGTGGAACTCTTTTTCCGAAGGTTTATGACTTTGGATTTCTCTTCAGAGATGTCCAGTTTAAGTCGATTTTTTAGATAGCTCTTTACCGCGTGAAACCATTTAATTGCTGTGTCATGGTTTCTGGTCATGATCCTGAAATCATCAGCGTATCTAACGATATATCCTTCCTTCAGTTTTGAAGTTCTTTTCAGGTTGAAAATTTTGACATCATTTCCTGAGTACTTATGCTTGGTTTCAAAGGTTTCCCACTGCCCAGCAACCCATTGGTCTAAGTCGTTAAGTACGACATTAGATAATAATGGAGATAAAATCCCTCCTTGAGGAACACCTTTATTTGGTATCCCTTCGCCTTTTATGGGTGCTTTAAGCATTTTACCAATGATAGCGAGGACTCTTTTATCCCTTATACCAATATTCCATAACTGCTTAATCAGTAGATTATGGTTTACGTTATCGAAGAATCCTTTTATGTCAATATCAACGGTAAAGTTTAGCTTATTGATATTTATCAAAGTTTGAATTCTCGAAATGGCATGTTTCGTACTTCTCAATGGTCTGAAACCGTAAGAGTGATTAAAGAATTTTGCTTCACAAATGGGTTCTAGCACTTGTTTGAACATTTGCTGTATCAACCTATCCGTGATGGTTGGGATACCAAGTGGTCTTAATTTGCCATTGGCTTTTGGTATATAAACCCTTCTGACGCTATTGGGTTTGTAGTTTGATAGGGAAATTCGAATCTTTTTAAGGAATCCCTCTTGGTTTATTTCCGCAAGATTCAAGATATTCTCTTTATCTGTGCCAGTGGTTATTGACCCCTTATTGGTCTTAATTGTTCTGTATGCTAGTAAAATGTTTTCATCTGACAGAATGATTTGCATTAAATTTTTAAAAACTTTATTTTCTTTACTTTCCCTATACAAGGTCTGTTGTATTTCGTCGAAACTGTAATATTGTTTTGCTCTAGCCTTTGTGCTCATTGGTGCAATATCAGCTCCTTACTGATATGTACTCACCTTCTTACCCGAAAAAGAGCTTCAACTTGTTATCGTATTTGTTATAGATAACTAGACTAGGGACTATCCCTCCACAGGCATTACCCTGCTTCAACGGTACTGTATCCCCACTCTCACAGAGGCTAATGAACTTAATTGATTTGAAATCAATTCATTCAACCTTCCCGCTGGTAGGCGTTGATAGAAGTCCTCTGCTTTCCACGTTCCAATAAGCTCAGCTTTACATATACTTTTAGGTGTCTGCTTTAAGCCTGTGGATTTATAACCTCTTAGCCGGTTATTCCGAATTTCATAACGCAAAATCTTACTTTTCGGTAATCCACACTACATAAGTAGCAGCTATCTTTCGATTAGCTCAATGATATAGACCCGTACATTCGCAGATTCGTCAGCACCAATACGTGCATTCTCACCATGAGTACTTTATAGCGCCCCGGCCTATCACAAACCATATTCCAGAGGAACTTAGGTTTATTTCAGCCGACTTCACCTAGCTTCGTACAAATTTCATCTACCAATGAATTATGCACGTAGGAGTCTTAGGCAGTCAGTTTCAGCGCAGCATGACGGCTTTCATTCCTGACTTCCGCTTATCAGTTGTTCTTCTATTTGAGTTTTAGTTACTTAAATAGAAGCCTCTCTTTTCACGGTAGATTTACCGTTTATAGAGAAACGTGTCGCACTTGCATTCATTTCATCAATAAGTACCGCTGTTTTTTTAGTCATCCGATTTCTACCTCCAATTGTAATTGATAGTCATAATAGGGAAGATACGATAGAGCATGAGTTGGAACTCCGTGCCCTGTTCGTTTCTCTATCATGAAACACCATTCATTTGCACCAAATGGAACAGCTAATATACTGATCTCATTGTGCGGTAACTTCCAAAGAGGACCCTTTTTATGTAGGCCCTTCTCAAGAAGAAGTTTCTCTGGAATTTTTCCATTAAAAAAGAGCTTCAAGCTGCGACAACGAATGCAACCCGCTCGTTTGATTTGAACAAACTGCGAACTTACTTCGTCTAATGTAAGTTGAGTAGTGAGGACAGTAATAATACGTCCAAAAGCTCCTTCGCTCACACGCACACTTGAAACTCCTTTTCCCGTTACAACACTGTTAGTGTCCAAGTCACTGGCTGCTGAGTCCCAAACGGTCATCATGCGCAGCAGGTCCATCTAGATCACCAACCCTGAGTAAGAGCGGAAGCGGGACTTGTGAAATTTCCCTATTCCCTCCATAAACTCAACCTTCTTGTTAAAAATGTGTGTGTTCATCAATTACTCCTCCTTAAAAAAGTTTTAGGTGCTTTAAAATACAAAAAAGCCCTCTAAGAAAAACGAATCAATTTGTATTCATAAGAATACATTCGTTCACTCTTAGAGCGCTTTCTTGTTACAAAGTGTCCCTTCTGCATAGAGGGGATGTGAAATGGTTAAAGTTAAATAATATACCTTATATTACCACGAAATTTAGAAGTCTAGCAACCAAATAAAAAGAACTTTCAATCCTTTGTAGGGTGAAAGTTCTTTATTTATATATCAATAGAGGACTACTCATTAGGTGATTTCCGATAGATCCTCTCAACCACTTTAAATTCTTCTTCATCGGTTATATCAGTAAAGCAGGTATGGCCAGTATTGTCTATGGTAAGTTGGGCGAACGAAATTCCCTCATCATCCTGCAGAACAGCAAATCTTTTTGAATTAACATCGATAAGCTTAATGAGGGAAACATCATCATGAGTTTCACCTTCTTCATTCACTAACACCATTCCTATAGGCTGAATCACTCTATTTCCCCTCCTGTGTTTCTAAATAATAGTCATAATACTTAAACATACTTTCCTTATCTAAGTATCTGTATTTTATAAATTGATGAAGGACCGCTTCAAATGATTCCTTTCGCATGGAATATATCCTTTTATAGGCGCCTGGAGAGGCCGTGACGTTGTTATATTTAAAGTTTAGGAGCTCTAAGGTATGTTCGTAAACCTCAGTTTGCTCTTTCGTCATAAGAACGTAAGGAATGGTTTTATACTCTTCTGTTTGGTATCTTGCAATGATTTTTAAGCGAATCGAATTTCTAATATCAGGTGGCATTAACTCAGGAAACACAATCCAATTAGCTAATGTGGTCAGGGCAACACCGAACTTGTTTAATTCTAAATATTCATAAAGGCCCGTTAGGTTGGTTTCAAAGGACAATAATCCCCAAAATTCCTTCCCCAACTCCATAATCTCGTTATTTATCACGGTTTTATTCCTCAAATTCATCCTCATCCTCTATTTCAAAAGTCTGTGATGCGAAGAACTCTGTAGCAGACATACCTGCATAATCATCTGATAAAAAGTTAATGGGTGACCGTTTCATTTGATTTGTTTGGTGGTCGTATAAAAGGAAACTATCTACTCCAATTCCCATTAGTAGTCTTTCATCAGTTGTATATCGCACTTCAACGGAAGGCATATGTTCTTCTGCGAGCCGGGCAATGTAGGGAATCCTTGAATCACTGTCTAATATGACAATAACCCTCTTCGGCTGTTCTTGTAAGGGTAGTTTCTCAAATGCAAGCTGAGTCTTTTGAAAGCGGCTGGTCACATGTTCAATCCAATCAGGTGTAATTCGGAATATTTCAACCCAGAACGTAAGGAATTGACCCTTATCTTTGATTAGTTCAGTTGCTATACCTGGTTTATGGGTAGTTCCATCCTTTAAGCGGATAGATGGCTTGCGCTCCCAAGAAATGACACGATCGAGTCTCTTAAATTCAGAGAATAATTCATTACTGACCAAATCATGAAAGAATCCCGACATTTTAGGACCTCTTGAGTGATTGAAGACGACTGGTTGGAAAATGAATTCTTTTGGTACTTCTCTTTGGAACAGGACTTGAGCGGCAGCGGCTCCAATTCTAGTGAGACCATAAATTAAAGGCTTCTTTTTACCGTTATTACATGGAGTAACCCATGAAAAGGCAGTAATGATTCCCCTTTTTCTGCACTTCTTGATAAAATCCCTTATCTTTAGGTCACTGTCTTCTGGCTCAAAGACCACTCGTTGAATCTGATTCCGGGTAGCGATTCTATTTGTGGACAGGAAGTCAATTAAATTTAACTCTTTGTCAGTAAATGAATGCTTCTCCATTCGCTCATTAAGCCAATACTTTCCGCTATGGTTGCCTTCTCTTGGTTGGTAAAACACCAGTGTGGCATAAGGGTCGGCATATAATCCAAACATCGTTCCATCAGGAGGAAGATATTTAAGAATATCACTTGGGCTTGTTTCAGGATCGTATGGATTGTTAGAAGCTAAAGGTAATTCAGCTAACTTCTTTGGGGAAGAAGTTAGCCTGCCTTTCATGAGCGGATCATTAATATCTAATTGAGCGGTAAGGTTATCTGCCATATTGATAGCTCCGGTTTGATTTGTTTTTATAGTTTTGGTTCGGTGTGATAATAAGCCCTTTGATTCTGCGTTCCTTAACATTGATATCCTGAATTTTGAAGTTTACTTCATCTCCAACTTGAAGGCGAGCTCCGTTTGATCCAGGAGGAAAGCCGCTGCGAACTGTAATTCCTCTAGGCTCCAAGCTGATAAAAATTCCGTGATCTACGTGAATCTTTGTGATGGTGCCTAAATATGTGGACTTTTCTTTATACTCATTAATGAAAGACATTGGGTCAATTTCCAGTGCTTTCTTGCTGACAGAAATGTTCCCTTCAATGGCTCTTTTCTCTTCTGCAGTTGGTTCGTCACCTTCGATTTCTAAATCTGGATTGGGTTTGTTAATTTCTAGAACCTTCACATCGATGGTTTCTCCAATGAAGATCTCTTCTCTTAGGTCATCGGAAAACACGTACGAAAACTCATCGCGATGCATTCTTGTAGGGACACCGCTAACGAGTAGGTATACATGATAACGGTCAACACCTCGAACAAATGCAGGATAGATATCCCCCGGCTTACCATTTTTCCAAAAACGTCTTGCTGATTTTTCAAGTGCTAGAATACGGTTTGCCGCAAAAATTTGATCATCAAAGCTTACATAAGAGACAACAAATTCAAAAGTCTTTCCGACAAAGTTCTGAATTCCTCTAAACTCATAGGTATCAATAAAGGTAGTAGGCAGATACCCATAAATCCCATTGTAATTCAGTTTCAAGCACTCTTGCTTTAGTTCTCCTAGTTCAAAGTATTCGATCCCAATGGCTTTTGCTGTTAATACATTTCCTGCACGCTGGGATTCTTTTATGTCTGCCCAAGCTGCTGCTCTTTCAGCTTCAATCTCATTCGATAAATACATATACAACACTCTCCTTTTAATAGTTCCTGAAAACAAAAAAAGAACCGCTTCAAGCCTTTAATGGCTGAAACGGTTCTTCCGTTGTTTTTGGTTTAATTTAATTGTAATGCTTATTTATTAATATAAGGAATTACTGGAAGGAATGCAATAGTTTTTTACAAATCATCTTCCACTATTTCAAGATTTTCGGTAATACCGCTAGAATTTGGTACCTTTTGATTGTCTTTATTGAAATTCCGAGAAGCAGCGGCCTCTTCTACAGCTTTAAGGAGGCTATCAACAGATTCATTAGTTTCTTTATCTGGAATGCTATGAATATGACTTTCATTTCCAGACGTCTCTTCTGAATTCGGTGGTGAGGTAATCATATCTTGCAAAGATAATTGCTGAGTACTCTTGTCTTCTTGATTTTCGACGGTAGCTTCACTAAGTTTTTTTTGTTTAGGAGGTTTAGCGATAACCCCTGTCTCAACTTCTTTGAAAAGAAGTGTACCTTGGGAAACCTCTTTATCCTCAAACACATAGGTGCTGTCAATGTCGTCCGTTATATCATTAAAGCGCCATTTATCATTAGGATCAGCCGTTTGGTTGTCCACTGTTGTTTCATGTTCATCTATATCTTTTGGTTGAGTTTCATTAGATGCTAGTGTTTCATTTGGTGACTCCACTTTAGTATCTTTGGTTCCTCCGCTTTCTGCGTTTTCCATAGTTGGGAATTCATCACTTAATCCGCTAAGATGACCCAATGCTGAATCTACTAGGTTGTACTCAGTGTCGTCAGTCTCTTCTGACTGCTCGGACTTAATATCCAGCTGCTTTTTAAAGTAACGCTTAAGAAACTTGGACTCGGATACAAATGTACCAGTCGCGATTCTTGCATCTTCTAACGATTCATCCTCATTAACAAGCTGTACAATCATATGTTTAAACGGAAGTCGAGCAATATCAGATGGGGTAAAGGCCGGTGCTAATATTTTCTGTGTATTGTGACGGTAGCCCCATTGCTGCTTTTCAATTGTAACCGGTGTGGTTGATTCGTTCAGGGATTCTTCTACAAACTTATCTTCTAAGAATGTCTCTGAGAATATTTTGTTGTCATCAACCACTCCACGTCCAAACACTGTTTTGGAAGAGGCGTTTGTCATTATCGTTTGTCTATATCCCTTAATTACTGTCTCAAGTTGACCCAACGACTGGATAGCAATTAATGAGCCAACGTTGTAAGAGCGTCCTAAGGTGAGCATGCGTTCAAAAGCCTGATTGATATAAAGCGGAAATTCATCGACATTAAAGAAAATAGGGATCCGTTTGTATATTCTTTTGTTTTCATCACTTCCGATTTCCGCGCCATCCTTGGGACGTCTGAATACTGCACTTTGAAACTGGCGGATGAAGAATTGGCCAAATAAAAGGGATAACTCCTCAAGCTCACCAAGAGCGGTGTTGATCAGAAGTACTCCGCCATTCTCTAAGAAGTCATCTAAGTTCAAAACTTTTTCTCCGTCTTGTGAAATCATAAGCTGACTCAACATAGCATTCATGGAGATGTCGTTCAAGTACTTTTTAGCACCGGTTACGAACTTATCTTTTTTACTCTCTACCATTTGTTTCCCAGCATAGCGATGCCCTTCAGGATATAAAACAGGTTTTATCTCGTCTTTATCTCTGAAAGTCTTATAATCCAGTACATCATCCTCAAAATATCGTACAATACCATCCCATTGGTTTAAGACCTTCTCTGACATAGATTCATTTTTATGATGTTCCTCAATTATGGCTCTAGCTCTTTCAGTTAAAGTCGCTAGGTAGCGGGCATCTAGAAACATTTGTTGTATGTGTGTTATATTCGTCAAATTTCCAAACAGTATTTTAGCCAGCATGGTGTAGAATGCAGCAGTTTCCTCCTGCTGTCCTTTAAAAAATGAATCCTGATTCTCCGTCAGCGCTGTAATTGTCCCCCTGAAGGATTCGGCAGCAGCACCTATCGGCCCATAAAACGGGTTGAATTTTGTAGATTGGTCTTTTGTCGGATCGATTACCATGATTTTTTCATCTGGAACACCTAACTCTTTTGCAAGTTTTACTACATCATCTACTAAGTCACCTTTCGGCTCAAGAACAACAATTCCTCCAGGTATTCCCTTTGAAATCTTTATTAAATCCTGTGCAATTCTGACTAAAATAGCAGTACTTGTTTTACCACTACCTGTTGCTCCATTCACTAGTTCATGTAGAAACCGTTGTTTCTGCTTTAAAATTAGCGGTTTTTTGGTTTTCTTATCCCAGCCCACAATGACATCAAATTGGTCATATACCAGATTGTGCGAAAACCGAGCAAGAGGGGGGAATTGCCACTTAAAGAATTGGTCTCTGAGAATATCCTTATTAATCGCATAATGACGATAGTA
The DNA here is from genome assembly GCF_000565285.1 of Cytobacillus firmus DS1. Taxonomy (GTDB): domain Bacteria; phylum Bacillota; class Bacilli; order Bacillales; family Cytobacillaceae; genus Cytobacillus; species Cytobacillus firmus_A. The sequence goes on from NZ_APVL01000018.1 coordinate 43,114, forward strand.
GACAACCAAAAGGATAAGGGTGAAAAATACAGGCAAAAAGTACAAAAGCTTAATTAAGGAATCCATGTTTGTGACCAACAATTGATTATATTGGTTGGGATCTACTCGAATAGGACCAATTAATGGTTCATAATTTTCATGAATGTATTTTGCTGCAGAGGCCCATAAGAGAAAGATAAAGGGGATAATATTCCTGATAAAGGCATGCAGCCTACCCTTCTCCTCCTTTGTCCAATCAACTTTAATTTTAAAACCATCTTTTATTGGCTGAGTGATTGTTGAGTAAAACCACGTCAGCAACGGTAGATAGACAATCAGTAAGTATGATGGCCAATTTACATTAACAAAGTGAGGAATAAAAAATGATATCCCAAAACATAATTTGAACCAGGTTAAAAATCCGATAATCCCTAAAGACATGTTAAGCAATGTTAAAACCTGTACAGCTCTTGTGTGGAAAATCATCCTTATCCAATGTTCAACACTTTCATAGTCTCTCACCCACGCCTTAAACTTTTCAATATTTGTCACTCTAATCTAACTCCTTCCCCTTTAAAACAAAAAGACCGCCCCCAAGGTATGAGGACGGTTCTTCCGCTCTATGAAATATATTAATTTAATCAAATTATATTGAATCACTGAAATACGTGTCAACAAGTATTAGCTAAATTTACCTTTTCATACTCACCTGTTGCAAGGTTGAAGTAAATTGCCCTGCTAAAAAACTGCTGCTGATTTTTCATGATCGTAAGCCCGCTTAATTGCGGTGGTTCAAATAAATAATAAAAAACCGGAGTAGCCAGATCACTCTTATCTGTTTCTTTTGAGGCATTTAATTTATTGTAAAATTCTTTGAAGCGGATTGCTGTAATCAGCCCCTGGGTTTGAAATCCTTCTACTCTAACAAAATAATTAAAGTTCTCCTTATCGTCTCTTTCACCAACTGAGATAGGATATTGAGGGGCACCTTGGAATCTTTGTACTTTCTCCCCTAATAAGTAATCTCCATTTTCGTACATCTTTGAAACTTGTTCATTTAACAAGCGTTCTTCATGTTTGAACGTAAATTCTCTAATTAACAATTCTTGAAGCTTATTTATTGAAGTGAAGTATAGGTTCACTTGCTCAGAGTATTCTCCAATTTCAGCAAGAAAACGATTTGCAATACTCGACCATCTTTTAGTAATCATACGATTATTCAATTTTTCTTCTGCAATAAAAATGATTCCTTTGGGGAGCGGCAGTTCTTTTTCAGATAAATAATCAAAGTATCTCCTATAACCTTCAAATTTCAGGTTGAACCTTTGCCCTCTTTCTGTAGCTCGGTCTATTTCTACTGGATAGGTGTATTCACCAATCTTTATTTCTGAATCAGGCTTATAAGAGTACTTAGTTTTAGTTTTGTCTGTCCGAAGATAGAAATTTTGAGACGCATATAGATTATCTCTGAATTTCACAAGGAACGTATGTTCGTCAGTCGAGGGTTTTATTTCTGCTTCATCTTCCGAATGTATGTTCGTCTGTTTCTTTTTATCCAGTATCCTTTCGTTTGCCTCTTTTACTTCAAGGTATACATCGCAAATTAATTTGAAGTGCTCTGTTTGTTTTAATGGATATTTGTATAAGTCATAGGGGAAATCACCAAGATCATTATCATACCCTTCTCCTTTATGCCCTGGCGCTATGCCGTTATACAAATCCATTAGTTCATGACCTTTTTCTGTCAAGTAATGAAGGTGTTTATTAGTTCCCCTTATACTGTCCGAATCAATAAGTTCAGAATTCTTAAGTTCCAAAATGTTAGTGTATATCCCTTTCTTAGAATTATAGTTTAGGCGGTAACCTAACCCCCTTGTAATTTGTTCAGTTGTTGCAGCTCTTCGTCTAAATAAAAAATCTAATATCTTTAGTTGTTTAGGGAAAAGTTTATATCCACAAAAAATTGGCATTGTTCCCATTAACCTCCATAAAACAGTTTTAATTTATTGTAGATTAGTGAGTGAAAAACCTAAAGGAAAATTTAAAAAAATAGTATAGTATGAATGGTCAATTTCAAGGTGCAATAAGCCACAATAAAGTCACGCCTTGGAACTGTGCACCTTTAGCCACGTTTTTTAGTCTGTAAACGTTGATATATAAGGGTTTATGTTGTTCCATTTCTATAATCCTTTTCATTCATCCCTTGACATTAGAGAAAAGGATTATAGAAATGGATTACAAATTCGACAATTTTCGCACTGTTTCAAAACAGTTTAAATTTACTAGTAATACAGTTGGTAGATTGAAAGATTTTCGAACTATTAATCCCAGCTCCCCCTCCCTCTTTTTGAACACCCCAAAGGAGGAAATCTGGATAAATGACCATGACTTAAACGCAATAATCGGTAAAAAATATGGTGGGGGAGTCTTTCTTAAAGCTCTAGAATTTCATGTTGGATGTATCCTAAACTGTCTTAGCAGAGAATACAAAATGAAAACTTTTATATAAATATTAGTATAAATATAAATATAAAAGCGGAACCTATTTTTATATAAGTATTTATATAAATTTTGGAGTAGCGTTGACAAAAAAATAAATATTGGTATAATTTTTTATATAAATAAATTAATCTTCCTGAGGAGGAAAAAAACGGTATGGCAAAAACACCAGAAATTCATTTAGATTGTACAAATGATAATGGCAACTCAGAGCAAGCTTTATACATAAACGGAGATTTAGTTAGACAACCAAATGTATATGCGGAGCCGACCTCAAAAGGCTTTGTAGATAACGTATCCCCAGAATCACAAATCGAAAACTTAATGAATCAAATTGATGTCACAATTTCTTCGCGCAGCATTCAATTTAATGGGGATTATTATATAGGCCTAAAAGCAATTAAAAGCAAATACCAACCAGTTTCGATGGATGTTGAGCTAGATACTAAGTATGATAGTGATTTGCCAATCATTAATACTCTAGGAACATTGGCAGCAAAAGCAGTTCAAAATTACTTTAAAGAGAATAAGAAGATCCCTTCAGAACTAGATGTGACAGTTGATATGCTGACAGCATTACCTGTTGAACAATGGAATCCAAAGAATGCTGACGTTTTTGCCAAGCGATTTACTGGAGACAATGAATCTTTAATTCATAATGTAACTGTCCATATTAACAATGTAGATGTGCTTGTTAAAATAAGATTTGGACAGGTTAAGGTTGCAGCTGAAGGTGTTCCTGCCCTATTCGCGCTCTTGTTTGATCAAAATCTTAACAATCGAAACGATGAAATATTCAAACATTTTAGTGAAGATTATGGGAAAGAAATTACTGGAGAGTATCTAAAAGGCAAGCGGATTTCTCATATTGATATTGGAGATGGAACTTCTGATATGCCAGTTACCGACGGATTTAATCTTGATACCCATTTTGTAACAGGGTGTAATCACGGTGTAGGACATGCAATAGAAGCAGCTATACAAAACTTTAAAGAAAAACATTCAACATTAAAAAAATTAACAAGACAAAAATTTAGTGAGTATTTAAAAGATGAAAATCATCAATACCATCAAGATGCAGTAAGGTTTTTCCAAAAAACTGCACTAGTACAATCTAAATTCATTTTTAAACACTATCAAAGAGTCCTTTCTGCTTTTGATAATGAAGTCGATTTAATTGTGGTCTATGGAGGAGGCAGCATTGCACTTAAGGATTCTCTTTATCCATTATTAGAAGACCTTGGAGGAAAATTAGGCAAAGAAATTCTTTGGGTTCCTGAAGAATATGCTCCCCTAATGAATGTTGAGGGTCTGTTGGTATTATTAAATCGAATGAAAAACCAAAGCAAGAAAAAAGTGAAAGCCTAACCTTATAAGATTCAAGGTATAGCCTCTGAGGTTATACCTTCCTTCATGGAAGGAGGGTGAAAATGGGTAGACAAAAAAAGTCCATAAAGAAACCTGGTAGTCAGATACCGTTAAAATTGAAAGAAAACGAGCCGGATCATATTGTTGATTGGTTTAATGCTCAAGGTACCATAGCTGATTCGATTAGATATCTAATCGAAAAAGATATAGCCGAAAATGGCATCCGAGACCTTACATATGAAATGAAGCAGCGTTTTTCATATTATAAACCAAGCCATAAGGTTGCTAAAGAAAGTAGTCATCCAGTTATGCAGAATGAAGTAATGGAACAAAATTCTTTAAACAATAATGATTCAAACCCAGCTGTTTCTTCTCGTAACGATAATATAGGGAGTAGTGGTTCCTCTGTTTTACCTGTTGATAAAGAACAAGAGAAACCTAAAATTGAAGAGCCTTCCCTTTCCCCTGTCAACATCAATCAAGAAAAATCAAAGGAAAAAAAGATTATTGAAGAAATAACTGGGGAAAATGACGATGATTTAGATATTGATGACTTAAATATATTTGGATGAAAAAGTGCTACAAGCCTCCAAAGGGGTTGTAGCACTTTTAATTAATCATGAATTATTGTATTTAACATACTCACTTTTAATTGAGCTTTTTTATAGCCCTTCTTAGCCCCTCTTAGGATTTCCATATTTGTTGCAGTTCATATTAGCAATCACACTGCACAATCCATGAAAATAAGTAATTCCTCTTCTGGAAAATGTCTGCCGCAATAATGGCAAATCACTTTTTCCCACCCTGGATCAGAATCAATTCAGGCCGGTAACCTTTCTTCTTGCGTTCTTCCTGGCGCTTGAAAATTCTTTTAAAAACTTATCAGGAGCCTGTTGGAGTTCTTCTCTGGAGACTCTTTACATTAGTTAATCACATTCCCCTTTGATTTCATTTGATTAACGAACAAATTCGATTCGTCTGGAGTCATTTCGAATAATTCATCAAGATATTCCATGACTTCCTGAATAGACATTTCTCCATCTGAATACGGATGTAGCCATTCTCCAGTATCGCCAACCAGCTTCTTAACAAGTGAATCGATTACTCCCGTAGGTTCAATTCGGTCAAAGAAATCAAATATAACTCCTGTTTGCTCATATTTCTCATAAACTTCCCAACGCTTCTTTTCAATCTCAGCCAATATGGTCAGCACCATTACCCATTCCACGTTAAACACTTTGTTTTCCATTTGACTGAAGAACAGCAACCGTTCCCTAAGTCCTTCCTCCGGTTCCTCTCCCCTTAGAAATTCACTGGTATTATCATAAAAATTCGGGATAGGCTCTCCAGCCAAGAAAGAAAGAATTTTCTCGGTATCGTCAAACATATCAAAAATATTGTGAATCTCCATTCCGCTCATTACGGTAATTTCTTCAATTGCCTGAAAAACAGACCGGTGCATTTTCATAATTTCCATTGCTGCATCAATTTTTTTCATGTCAATTCCCCCACGTTTATAGAGAATCAGCTACTAAGCTGGCTCCTCTTCTTTTTCTCCAACCCTATGCATTTTTTAATTAATTCCGTTAGCCTTTCTTCCAAATCTTCCGTAACAAAAAGTTTCCGGCTCGGATTAATCTTTACCCATTCTCTCACAAAGTCTTTAGCTATTACCTTTATGCATCCTTCCGAACATGCACGTTCCAAACCAGTTTCTGTGGTAAATTCCAAATTCCAATTAAGGCTAGGGTTAATTGTAAAGTAATTTCCACCGTCTTGGCTGGAGACTTTGGTGGAGCAATTTCCACACTTGAAACTCCATTTTCGGGAAGGGTTAAACTGTTTTTTATCAATCATCAAATATTCTAAAGGGATAAGGTATTTCCCTTCAATCTGTTTACGTTGGGAGTAATTTCGGCTTAAACGAGTATGTCTATTTTGCGTATTTATTAATTCGTCAAATCTTTCAATCTCCAAGGGTTTTCATAATTTCACAGGCCAATAATAACATATCATCCGAATCTAAATAACAGCCTGAACCATCATAAGTGGCAATATACACGCTTCCGTCTTCTGTATTATCCTGAAGCTCTGTGGATTAATAACTTTTGCATCTCGCAACCCATTCTCTGTTTTGCAAGTCGGACAAACATATATATGTTTTCGTTTTGATTCATTATTTGGATTTTCAATCATAACTGCTTTTACAGTGTATCTTCTGCAGCTAGCGCTGCCATTTAAGCCCCCCCCCGATAATGCTCTTGAAATTATCCTTCCTGTATAGATTACTAACCTATTTTGATGTACCCCACTTAGAAATGCTAATTATTGAATTCAATTCTAAAAGTCTCGTTACCCCTGCGAAACTATTAAATCTCCCCTTCTCCCCTCTAAAAATCATTTTATTATTAATTATATAAATATTTATGACTAATTTATATAAATAATTATAAATGTTTATATAAAAATTTATACCCAACAATAATTAAAGTTAATGCGAGAGTAATTTCCTGCAAATCGTTATCTAAATACGAAATCTCATGTAGGACAAGATAACATATTAGCCTATTAATATGTTATATGGATGTTCAAGCTGTGAATTACAATGAAGAGCAAGTCCCTATATACCCTATTGAGATGTTAAATAATATATCCAAATACGAACTATCATGAATAGCAACTTATATATGCGACCTCTTAGTATGTTACTTGATAAATCGATATATGAATTCTCATGAAGGGCAAAATATCAGCAGGGTTATTAATAGGTTGAATATAATATCGAGCTATGAGTTATGATGTAGGGCGAGAGAATTGGAAGGTTGTGATTATTGGGGAGCGGAACATTCTGGCTGCAAAGAGCTGGAAAAGGTGAATTGAGATGTGAGTTCTCAAGTAGAGCGGCTTGTTTAATAGGTTATAAATATGCGATAATTGAACTATTAATAGGTGGATTCGAAAGGGAAGATGCAAATGGAAGTTGAATTTATAACCCTTGGTGATGCTGCGGATCGGCTTGGAGTTCCAGCATCAACTTTAAGGAATTGGACTGATCAATTAGAACAATTTGAAGTGCATTATGTGAAACGGAATAATCGAAATGAAAGAATTTACTATGATGACGACCTGCAAATATTTAAATTTATCCAAGACTTGAAAGATGAACATGGCAGAAGAACAACTATGAAAGATATTGCGGCAATGTTGAAAGACATGAGAGAACGTTTCAATTTAAGAGATGAAGAAGATGCTCCAGTTCCGAAGCCAAGTAATAAAACTGGTGATCTATTAAATGCTGATGATGTACAAAGATTGCTGGATAACCAACGTGTGAGGACACTGTTCAGCTACATGATAGGTGAAACAACTAAACAGATTCGAAATGATTTGGTTGAGGAATTCCAGCAGCAGCTTGCTACTGAACGTGAAATTTTAAAGGAGACGCTTAGAGAAGAGGTTCGAAAGGAGTTACTTGATAATCAAAGTATTGTAGAAACTAAGTTACAAGGTCTACAAGATGAACAGGAAAAGCGCGATAAAGAATTAACTGAGGAATTGAAAAGGCGAGATGCAGAGTCATTAAAGCTATTAAGAGAGTTAATGGAGCAAAGAAAGAAAGAAGCAGAAGAACAGAAGAACAAGGGATTTTTCAGCCGTTTATTCGGGGGATAAACTATAATAGAGCCTACTAATAGGTGAAGAATTGATCTCTTAGTAGGTGAGATACTCAGAAAATATATTCAAAGTATTGTAATATGTGGGATGTTAAGATATATTTACCATATAAAATCTAATAATTAATTATAAGCGAAGAACGCAATCTACCGGTAAGGGCAGGATTGCGTTTTTTTTCTTAGGAGGGGACTACAGTGCAAAAACTAATGAATCCGTTTCAGTTCGTAGATGAAAATTTTGAATGGCATTGGTATGATTTATACAGTTCAAAAACAGCAATAATTGGTGACAAAAATCAATCCAATAAAATGCAGCTGTTAGAAAAGATAAGTGATACCTTGTACCAGATTGATCACAAAAGTCTTTTCTGGATAGGGGATGTAAGGCCAGGTGAGTCAGAAACATCAGACGATTTCAATATGATTGAATTTGAATCGCAGCCAGCTGAACGACATGTAAGAAATGGTCCGTTTGAGGAAACAAGGATGTCCTTTGTGCAACTGTATTTTGAAGCGTTATGTATTAAAAGAGGTGTTACTAGAAGTGAGTTAATTCCTCTTGCATCTTATCGTAAACATCAAGAAGGACCACTGGTCGGCTATTTAAGGGCTATTAATAGCTTACAAGATTCTGAAGAAAAAGAGTGGTTACTTAAAGAGCTAAAAAAATTGGAGACAATAACTTGGAACTACAAAAGAGGGTATGTTTATGAAATCAAAGACGTTGAAAGTCCTGTTGATCTATTAATAGAGTACATAAAAGGTATGTGGTCGTATTGGGCTTTAACATCATCCCTGGCAGAACCTCAGCAAATGCTACTGGTAATTGATATTCCGAAGAAATTAACAGAGATGGACACAAGCGTAGAAATTAAGGAGATTATAAGAAAGCTATTGGGAAGTATTGTTCAGCTTTCAGAAATTATTACAGTGAGTGTCATTATAAGTACGGAAACAATGTTTCCGGTCCCTGAGTTAAATATCAGACACCAACTGTACCTACCATATAGCTCAAATGACTTTAGTTGGCATCAGGTAGAAAACCAGCCATTTTTCAACAGTGATGTTATAGAAGCATGGAGTAACCATAACTCAAGCTGCGGCTTATGGATTGATTTTGCAACTGGTGAAAAAACAACCTTACATGACACAAATAAAATTTTATTTAAAAATAGGGTTGAAATTGAAAGCGCAATTGAATAGAATATGTGTTAGAAAGAATTACCAAGAGAACCACCAAATTATTTTTCTAACAATACAACTATTAATATGTGATTAAGATGCGAAGAACGCACTCTTGCCTTAAACGGGTCAGAGTGCGTTTTTTTTTTCGGAAAGGGGTGTAATCGTGAATGCAGATAAAAAACACATAGTCGTGGGAATGATTGATCCTGCAATGGCAAATGCTTTTAAGACGTTCATACAGAAAAAGGAAGGCTATATAATTCCGGAAGTTGTGGTATCTGAAGAGGATCTACTTAAGTACCTTGAAGAGACTGAGGAAGAAATATACGGGTTGATCTTAACAAGTGACTTAGCAAAAAAATTAAATGATTTAAGATTAGATTATTTATCAAACTTATTGGTAACGTTACGAGAAAAATTTCCACATATTCGAATGGCCATACTTTCTTCCGAAAGGGTAGGACACCCATTCTTGGCAGAACTCGTCAATATGGGTATTTATAACATTTTTTTAAGACAAGATAACAATCTATCAGTACAGCTGATATTGGATGCACTTGAATCTGGAAAGAGTTTTGGTGAGGTATCGCTGTTCAGAAAAGTTGACCCTGGAATCCCTTGGAGGAAAATGGACAGCGGCCCATCAACTATTAAGATAGAAACCTCTAATAAAAGGAATCATCCGGAGCCGAAAGAAAAAAAGCAGGAAAAGGAAAAAAGAGATAAGCAAATAATAAAAAGAGAGTTCAATATTAACTTTCAACAAACAGAAACAAAAGTAATCGGGGTAACAGTTCAACCCAAATTGATTTTAGTCGGTGGAGCAGCTAGTCGGGTAGGTAGTTCCTTCTTTGCACACTATCTCTCTTTCATATTAGCTGAAAAGGATATATCAGTGTCCTATTTGGAGAACCCTTATCGATATGGATATACCTATGATCGATATTGGGGAGAAGGACTATCGGGAAATTATGTTAGTCCCTTTTGCGACTTTCACTTTCAAAAGGATGATTCAACTGATTGGAATTATAAAAATGTATATATGAATGTATTAAACCCACTAAAAGAAAACCCATATGACAAATTGGATTTTGAGACGTTTCTAAAGGTGCTGCTTAGCCAAAGAACTCCTATTAAGATAGTCGATGTAGGTGTTGATTGGAACAACGAAATTTACCTGGAACTTTGTCAAATGGCTGATTATATTTTCTTCATTACAGAGCCTGATCCATTTCTAAATCAAGTGATTATTGAGAAGAGGCCATATCCCTCATTGTTGAAAGAAAATGGAGAATGGATTGAAAACCTTCAGATTGTAATGAATAAGGCTACATATAAAATTGCCAATCACTCTATTTTCAATGATGTATTCGATGATATTTGGATCGTACCTGATCTTAACAGAGAAGAAATCTTTAAGTGTGAGAGTGAGAGGGTTCCCATTACAAATTCGAAAAGTCTTGTTGAAGATTTAGAGAGCTTAACTAACGAATTAATTGAAATGATATTACCTCAAGAATTCCTTAAAAAGAAAACAAAAACAAAATGGAAGTTCCCAAAGATAACCGTAACAAGGTAGGAGGACCAAAAATTGAAAAAGACCATTTTTATGAGAGGTTTAGCTGTATTTTTTATTATAAGTTTTATAGCTTATATCTTTCTTTATGAAACGAAATTGCATGGAATGTTAAATACCTCAACTGTTGTATTTGCTAATAAGGACTTTGAACCTAATGAAGTAATTGGGGAAGACGATATTTATTTAGGCAAATACCCAAATGATTTGCTTCATGAGAATGTGATAGTAGACCCTAAAAAGATTGTAGGTCAGAGAGCTACAGGATTTATTTCAGTAAACGATATTTTTACAGAAAAAAAGGTAGATAGTCCATTATTAAGAGCTAAAGATGGAGAAAAATTCTTTGCTATTCCAAATAGCTGGATAGAAACAATTCCCGGGAGTTTAAGGCGTTTAGATATGGTGGACTTATGGTTAGTTCAAACAGATAAGAGCAGACCTGAAAGTAATCAATTTTCAGTGGAGAAACCCATCTTGGAAGGTAAGGTGGTCGCCTTTATCAAAAACAGCTCCAACACTGAGGTAAAAGGTATCAATTCAGAAAAAGATCGGTTGGATGCAGGCTCCCAGGCTTCACAATTGGAGATCAACATGACAAACGAAGAATTTATAAAAGTTAAAAAGTCTGTAGAAGCAGGTTACAAGCTGATTTTTAGCTACTAGGAACGGAGGATATGAAATGAAAGTAGCCACACTATCAAATCACGTTGATTATATTCAAATAATTGAAGGGCAGCTTCAAAGTGAAGTTATTAAATTAAGTAGCGTTGACGAATTGGACAAGTTGAAATGCGATGCGCTTTTGGTGGATCAGGAATTTGTTGACTTCTCATCCATAATAGATTTTCGTGATGTGCAGCCATCCATAAAAACGATATTACTTGTTGACAGCCCACTAAATGAAACACAAAAAAGAATATGTAATGCTCAGAGAATTGTTCCTTTTTATAAGGAAAATTCCAGAGATGAATTCAAACAATTAATCCTGCAGGAATGGTTAGAACATATTGTAAAACAAAATCAAAATGTAATTAGTATTTCCGGCACACACTCTCAAAGTGGTGTTACACAGACCGCCTTAAGTCTAGGGGTGGCTCTAAGAGAACTAAATTACAAAGTCTGTGTAATAGGATTGAATTTCTATAATCCTGGGGAAATAATCGGTTTCCCCTCAGAGTTTTCTTTTGATTCTATATATCACTCAGTATCTAATCACTTGTTTGATGCAGAAGGTTTGAAAAAGCAACTGATTGAAATTCATGGAATTCAATATTTGGTTGGTAACCGAAATTTCTTGAAGAAAAATAAATATCATCCGGAGCCGATCCATTCACTAATTAATATTGTTAAGGAAGAATATGATTTTGTCATTCTTGATTTAGGTTCTATATATGATACTTCTGGTGCTCTCGCAGGCATTATGGCAAGTGGGACAAAAATCTTAGTTGCTAATCAAGATGAATACTCAATTAGAAACTTTAATAGATGGTTTGATCAATTCCTCTCACCAATTGGAATTCAAAAAGAGGATTTATTAATGGTAGTCAACCGCTTTGATCCAATCCATCTTATTAAACCTAAAAAAATCGAAGAGGAAACGGGTGTTACTTTATTCGAAAAGATTCCTCTTATTCCAGTGGATGGCTCTGATGGGGTTTTATATAACTACTATGTTAAATCTTATAACCGGTTTTTTAATCGTATGGCTAAGGGGATTACAACATTACCAACTGAAAAGAAAAAGAAGAGTTTCTTTAGTTTTGCTAGGTAGGGAGGAGCTTTAATGAGTTTACTAGAGAAAGACTTAATCGAGAATAAGGTGGGCTTTAAGTTGGATCCTGTAACACCAGAGAGTCTGATATCAGAAATTAACAATGCAGCAAGTTTTGATGCAAGTGAGTTTGTAATTACCAATAAGAAGGAATCCATGAGTGATTCTTTTATCAATGCAAACTTCCCGACACTCTGTAGGTCGATACAAAGTTATATTCAGAGAATTGTAGAAGATATGTTAAAAAGTGAGATGACAGAAGATGGGGTGGAAATTCACCATGGTGCTATAAGTGGAAATCCTAACTCCATCCGGATCATTAAAGAACATATAGAAGAGTACCTAACCAACAATGGTTTGTTAAATTCAAATTTCCCTAATTACTATCCAGACTTAACAGAAGCGATTTTTCAAGAAGTGTTCGGGTGGGGGCCGCTAAGTGTGTGGCGAAACGATCCTGAGTCAGAAAAAGCAAAGGTTGTTGGCCAAAACATTTGGTTCATGAAAGAAGGGAAATGGGAGCTACAGCACTTTAAATTTAGAAGTATGACTCATATTTATGATCTTTTTGAAAGAATTAAGATGTTGAACCCTGAGAATAAGCTGGATAGGTTTCAAAACACAGAGTTAGAATCGGTAACGGAAGATGGAATCCGTGTATCTATAATGGTTCCTGGGAGAACGTATCAACCTGTCATTACATTGAGGAGACAGACGGTTACAAATTATAGTTTTGAGAAGCAAGCAGCACTTGGTACATTGCCAACAGAGGCAATCGAAGTCTTTAAGATTTTATCAATATTAAATCTAAATCAAATTATAGCGGGTCCACCAGGTACCGGAAAATCTACTTTCCTTTTAACAATGCTTTCGGAATCAAAAGATATGCATACAGCTTATATAGAGTCTAGATTTGAACATTTTCCTAATATTCTTTTTCCTAAGTCTCCTATTATACACATACAAGGTACACAAAGAGATATTGAAGGTGAACTTGAAAATACTGTTTTTCCTGCGCTGTTGCGACACGATATTGAACAGGTTATAGCAGCAGAGGTAAGAAGGGTAGAAGTGGAGTTATATGGTTCCGCAGGGGAGCGAGGAATCCAGAAACTTATGGGAACCTTCCATAGTAAGTTTCCAGAAAACATTCCCGGAATATTAGCAAGATTAAGTATTCAGCACAACCAATCGAATGGATTAAATTATTCAGATGAATATTTACGATTTGCAGAGAATCTTCATTTTTCCATTACGATGGAACAATTAGACGAAAAGAATAAGAAAGTTTCGGGCGTCCAATTTTATGAACTAAATGAAGAAACATGGGAAACGCAGATTGTAAGGATTATGGCATACGACCGTAAAGGAGATAGCTGGTCTTTTAATTCTAATATTCCTGAGAGAATTAAATCGATAGCGAAAATTTATCATGAAAGTGACGTTGAACGATTAGAAATTTTGCTTAAAGAACTAGAAGAAAAATATCCAATGAAAGAAGAACTAAAAAGATCTATCGGATTGAAAGCGAGCAGATCCTAATGATGCAGTACATTGATTCGATTGTAAGGATATTTGGCTATTTAATTGGCTTCTCCGGTTTTGTTCTATTAATGTATTCTTTTGGATTTAATTTTAATTCAGTTAAATACAAATTGAGATCCAATAAGGAGACCAATAATAAACAAATAATACTACGATCCAATTTTATGCGATGGTATGATCAATTGCTTAAAGCAACTATTAACTCATATAAAACCAACCATCTAAAACCATTAATTACTTTACAGGCAACTATTTTAGTTGGATTGTGTATTATTTATTGGCTAATTACAAGGAGCTTGATATCTTCTTTTATTTTGCCATTTTCAGTAGTGTTTTTGTTTCCTGTCACGATTTTGTATATACGCTTGTTAAATATTCGTCACTCTACTCAAGCTGTTATATCAGATACGATTATTCAACTATTACAAGCTTATACCAAACAGCATCATAACATCTTATTTGCCTTAAAGGATATTTACCCTAACTTAAATAAACAGACAAAGTTTATTGTAGGTATGCTCATTGTTCGATTAGAAAGCGGAATATCAACGCGAAAAGAATCGATGCAAATTTTTTCTTATCAAATTGGAGGAGAGTGGGGCAGGAACTTATCTATAACCATCTTAAAAGGTCTAGAGGATGGTACAAATATTGCTGGGATCCTTGAAGACTTATCAAAGGATATTACAGAAATAGATAAGAAAATTGGGGAAGTCGAATCTGAAGGTATCGAGCTAATTCGATTAGGTTACTTACCGGTCATTGTATTACCACTTATTATTGTTGGAATGCATTACATGGTAAGTCAAATGGGCGGAAATGCGTTTGAGTACATTTTTCAAACAGCAACCGGGCTAAAAACATTTACTTTTTCGGTCGTATTAACCTTAATCAGCTTTACCACATCAAAAGTCTTTCAACGACCTAAGAGAGGAGGATAATCATTATGCCATTTCAATACTTGCATTACCTTATAACTGGTATGTTTATCTTTCTAATATACTCAACGATTGCAAAGTCTATTGGTTTAGATAAGGCAAGAAGTAAATTATCCCTTAGGAACTCACTAAGAAAAAGTCTTGCGAAAAACGGTTTTCTCTCTAAATATTTTTACAACGAAAGAGCTGAAGTCTTAATTACCTTTGTTGGTCTCAACAAGTTAAAGGTGAGCAGCATTCACTATAACTTTTTTCGGCACATTTCTTTGTATGTGGCAGTTTGGTCATATTTTATCAGCTTATTTTTAGCTGCGGGTCAATTCTCGCTTGTGAATTTGTTAATGGTCCTAGGAGCCTTTCTCTTAACTTCCCCTTTGAAATTCAATTTAGTTTTTGATTATGTATTAAAGAATCTTGCTGGAAATCATAAGCGAAAGATGAATGCTGAAGTTTATTCTTTGTATGCTCAATTAAAAGCAGAATTCCAAACAAGACGAGTAGGAAATATATATGGCTTGCTGTTTGAATATAGAAGTTATTTCAAATCAATAAAACCAGCTTTAGAAGAACTTTTATATAAATGGAGTGAGAGTCCTGACAAAGCTTGGGATTCCTTCTCAAAAAGGATAGGCACTGAGGAAGCAAAAACCTTATCTATCATTATGAAGGAAGTAGAGTACTCTTCCCAAGAAAGGTCATTAGCATTACTAGAGCAAAAGAGAGATCAGTTTGCTAATAGTAATTATAATGCGTACCGAAATTACCTGAAAAGCAGGGAAATGGTGCTGTATATCGTAATCTTCTCGACAGCATCTGGTGCAATAATCCTTAATATGGTGGTTATATTTATGCTGTTCTTTAAAGACATAATGGGAGCAGCCAACAATATTTTTCAAATGTAATACTTAAAAACTTGAAGGGAGTGTTGCTCGACTACATATTCTTTCTCAATAACACGTTTCATAAATAAAAAATATTATTATTTCAGGAGGAATTTATAATGAAAGAACTTGGAGCAACTTTACTATTAACATTTTTCGTAATTACACTTGTCCTTACCGCTGTATTTGGAAATAATGGTTTGAAAACAGAAAATGAAAACCTGGTACAAAACTCTGTTAACCTACTAAAAGAAGCACAAACAAACACTAGCACAACACCGCCAACATCCAATTAATTATTTTAAAAGTAAAAAAGGGATCTTTTATAAGTATCCCTTTTTTAATATCTAATAGGAGATAATACTATGAAACAATTAATTTCATTTACAATGCTATTCCCCATATTAGTATTTTTTCTTTTACAACCTATATTGAATTATATGGAGGAAACCAGAGGGAAAGCGGTTGAAATTACTGTCCAAAGAGCCACTGAAAAAGCTGCAATTGAGGGTTATTATTCTCCAGAAACTCTACTGGAAATGAAGAAAAAGCTAAATAGCATCGGATACCAAGACAATGAAATTGACATAAATGCTACACAATCTGTAACCCTGAGAGGTGGATATGTAGAAGCAACAATAAAAGTGCCCAATAAGTATTATTTTCTCTTATTTAAACCTTTATTCCTTTCAGATAAAGATTATAGTAGCGATTTATATCACGTTCGCTCAGCAACTCGTATGAGTGAATATATTAATTAAAGCTGGTGAAATATGAAGGCATTATACTTCTTAATTAGCATATGTTTTATAGCTTTTGGATTAACTATCTCGCAAATTAAGTACTTTATTTTGGATACTACTTATGAAAAAGTCAATTACTCCTTAAAGCATGCTGTTCATGATGGTGCCTTACAGATTGATTATGAAAAGGTAGCGGATGGAATAATTGAATTCGATGAAGCCGTTGCGTTAGAAACAGTACATTTAACATTAAGTAAAAACCTATTATTAAATCAAGATTTATCTCCAAAAGAAGGGTCATACATAACTGATCCTTTAAGAATTGTTGAGACAGTATATATAGACCACAATTTTATTGATACAGATACAGGTTTACCAGTTACTTTTCCATTTACTTATAAATACAGCAATCCTTTATTAAACATTGATATTGAAAGGCCTATCTTTGGGCCAAGCATTGTTTGTGTTATAGAGGCAAAAGTGAGATTTGATGATGAATATCAAAGGTATGTGACTATTCAAGAGTATAAATACTAGTACTAGAATTTTATATGTAGATATTCCTATGAGGTAGTTGGTATAATAGTAGATAATTACTATTTTACCAAATCTTACTCATGAGAGGAAGAGATTATTATAGGTCTTCTTCAGATTTGCATATATAGGAGTAAATTAGGAACTATATGTTCAAAAGCGGAAGCACCGCAATAGGGGAATCCCTGATTGTTGGTGTTTTTTTCTTTTTCCAAAATCTTCATTATACTTAGCTTTAAAAGAGAGGGAGTGCAAAAATTGAAAAAGTTAATTTTACCAATGGTTTTAAGTTCTAGTTTAACGGTTGCAGGATTAGTACCAATTCCTTTTAATGAACAGGTAGCTGTAGTAGAGGCAGCATCTTCATTTAAAGACCTGCCTAGTGATTACCATGCGTTAAAGCAAATTGAGTACCTTGTATCAAAAGGGGTAATTTCTGGCTTTGAAGATGGTACCTTTAAGCCTAACCAGGTTGTAACAAGGGGACAATTTGCTGCCTTTGTTGCAAGGGCTTTGGATTTAAAAGCATCTAATATCACCTTTAAAGATGTCAAATCAGGTAATTCCTTATATACAGAAATCAATAAAGCGGCGACAGCTGGCATAATTAAAGGTTACAAGGATGGTACTTTTAGACCGGATTTACCTGTTAGCCGTTCTGATATTGCTGTGATGTTAGATCGTGCTTTGCAGTTAAAAGGAAATTATACAAAAACTGTTTCCTTACCTTATTCTGATGCTGGAAGTATTGGTGGTTATGCAATAGAGAGTGTAAAAAGGATGGCAGCATACGGCATTATGGGGGCAGCAGAGAACTCTAATAAATTTCAGCCAGCAACAAGTGGGACGCGTGTTGGAACGGTAGTTTCAATTTATAACATGCTACAAACTTCTCAAACAACTATACCTTCCATTCCGAACAAGAAAGATTCGGAGCTTACGGTTGCACAATTAACCCAAAAGTATGGTGAGGAAAAACTTATTGCACGTTCTAGAGCATCCTATGAATTTTATGAAGTAAATGCAATAGAACATTATCACAATAATTATAAGGAGTTTTACGATAGTTTCTTAGATTATAAACAGATGTTAAAAAACTCTTTTTATTCACAGTATGACCTATATTACCCATATGTTGAATTAATCAGTTATGGTGGGAAATCTTATAAATCCTCTGAATTCTATATTAAGGATTTAAGGTTCGTAGATGATGAAATTCTACCAACAAATCCTGAAACAAGTTCACAATATTCAATTGATGTTTTCCTTAATAGTAAAGATAGCGCCACATACTTAAAGGATAAGGTATTAACTAAGCGTATGGGTACCCTTCCTTACAGGGAAAATGGCGATGTTATGGTTGAATTAGAAACGTTATTAAAAGACCATGTTAACGTTACCGCAACCTCTACAAAACTAATTGTGAAAAATGAAAAAACCATTGAATTAACTGCAGATTCAACTAAAGTACGTGTTGATGGTCAGTCTGTTCAGCTTAAAACTCCAGTTAAAAAAGCAAATGGAAAATTCATGGTCCCACTAAGGGAGTCAGCGAAATTAATGGGGCTATATACAAGAACTTTTACCGGTCTTGATGTAAACAAGCCAACTGAACTTACAAGGATCGAGCTAGCGAACTATCCTTTGCCAGCAGATTATACGAAGTAAGGGGACTTCTGAATGAAGCAAGAACGGAAAAAGAGGAGATATAAAGTTTGGGGATTGATGTTGCTCATTATCATAGTCTCAGCTTTACCAACTATACAAAGTGTAGGTGCTGAGACTATACCCCATTATCATGATGGAATGAATCTTCATCCTGACGAAAGTCAACAAGAGAGATATATGCCTGATCCAGTATTTGATATAGATGTTGACCCTGCAATTTACCGATACGAAGGAGTCTGGCCAGTTTATATTAAGAAGAGTTCAGATAGCTCATCGTTTAAAGGAAATTATGAAGGCAATATGGGTTTTATACGACCTGTTGACTTAAATCCTGGAGATGGGGTATATCCAAACTATTCATTAGGACGGACATTCATTCATAAAAGTACTTTGGGAAGATGGGGTAAGGCTTTTAACGGGAATATGAATTACGTTGAGAAGCATGCAGAATCGGTATCCCTAATGAGGCAAAGTGATAAAAAAGCGTTCTCCCGCATTCACTCAGTGGAGTTAGCAAGAGTTTCAGGGGCAAATGTGAAAGCAAGAAAAGATGCATCTGGAAATGATTATTTAGAAGTTATAACTACATCCTTTCCAGTGGGGAGTATTAGAGCTCCTTCTTCCGCTAAATCAGGTGAAAAGTTTAATGTGGAGATCAATGCAGAAGAATTTAATCCGTATTCTCAATTCATTAAATACGAGATTTATAAGGAAAACACCCTGCTTAAATCCGGTGTTGAATTTAAGGATAACATTTCAAACATCTATGAATCCATTTCCATCGGAGAAACAGGGAAACATGTACTGACTTTAAAAGTTTCAGATGGAATTGAAAGAACTACTACAGTAACAACTGTGGTAAATATTGCTGCTGGGGATATTGAACTTCCACCTGAACCTGAAGAGAAGCCCAACCTTTCGCCCATTGCTGATGTAAATGTAGAACCATCTTACTACTGGGTTGAAGAAGTACCATTCCAGGACAATAGTTATGATCCTGATGGAGAAATTATTTCTAGAGATCTAACAGTTGATGGCCAGCCATCATCAAATCCTAAGAAGTTCTCACGAGTTACAGAAATTGAAGACCATACTGTAGAACTAATGGTAACAGATGATCGAGGAGCTTCAGATACTGATTCTGCATCCTTTAAAATATTACCTACAACTCCGAAAGCTGAATTTAGTATCACTGGTACTACTAAGGTAAATCGTAAAATATCATTAGATGGTACTCTTTCTAATAAAGTTTCGCCTGTTCATGTAGCTCCAATTGATTATTCATTGTCAAATTGGACAATCAAACCTTTAACCGATGGAGTTACGCAGCAGGATATCTTAATCCGAAATAGCAGTGACCGTTCAAAAAGGGACTTCTTAGTTAGAAAACCAGGCGAATATGAAATTACTTTAACTGTAACGAATAATTATGGAGAAACATCTGAGCCAGCTACCAAAGTTATTACAGTGGAACCCGATCGGCCACCTCTCGCCCAATTTACAGTCGATACAGGTAAGGCTATTCGGGAAAATAGCGGAGAAAAGAATGCTATTATAACCCTAACGGACAGCAGTATTTCTCCAGATGAAGACAAAATAAAACAACGAATCTATTTTGTGGATTTTGACAGTAATAATGATGGTTTCTTCGGAACTTCGCAAGATGAGCCAAAAAGAATAATTTCCAGTAAGAACGAAACTACTGTACAATTTAACGCAAATAAAGTTGGAAATTACCGATTTAGTTTAGAAGTTATAGAAGATTTTGGACAAGAAACCCTTCCAGAATTTATAAAGGAAGAACATTATCTAAGAGACTCCTCAGGTGTACTAGATAAATCCGGAAAAGTAGCTACTTATCAGGAACCAAATTACTTTAATTTACCGGAATATGATAAATCAGTCGAAATCATTAATGTAAATCCAGTCATCGACTTTGGAGTTCGAAGGCAGAATAAAATAGATGTTGTCTTGAACTTTGGGGGAATGGATACAGCAACGCAGCAACATCAAACAGGATCTAGACCTGGGGCGGGCATTAACAACGGTGGTGGCGGCGGTACGTATGATCATAAATATTTTACCTATGATGAAGCGGATAAGAACCGATTATCATCTTACGCTTCAACCCTCCAAGCAAACCTTTTGGCTAAAGGCATTGATGCAAAAGTAACGATAAATAATGCTTATTATCGACAACCTGATACAGATGGTGTGGGAGTTCGAAATGTACCGGTATGGGGGTGGAGAGATTATGGTTCCTACCAATACAGCAGTTATTCGGGTACTTCCCCTTATAGTGGAGATTGGGAAGTCACTTCAAGCTCCTCTACTCCTATTTATGAGGTTGTATGGTGTTATTTCGATAATACGGCAAATGGAGGTACGGTTCACTCACATGCACCTCCTTGTTCAAGCTCTAGTAATGAGATTAGAGAGCAAACAGGAACAAGGTATACTGCTTCTTTAAGAAAGTATTTTCCTGATTATCGTTTTGAAGTGGTAAGTTACCAGAATGAGGGAATTAATTCCACAGAACAAGTAAACACCACTGACTTTACAGATGCTTATGCCAACCAGTCATACCGGGCAGGTGCTCAAAATCTATACTTCAGAATGGATAAGAGGCCATGGGACTGGATGAATAACACAGCAAAAGTCAATTTAGTAACTAATAAATCAAAAAGTAACAACATCTTTTTCTGGAATATGGCTGTCGCAGGCAACCGAACTAATGCAGAAAGAATTATTAACGGAGGCATCGGTATTGGCCAGTTTTCCATCTATGATTCTCAATACCTCAATAAAAATGTAAAAGATATTGAGGACTACATTATTAATAAATATTTCATGGAAGAGGATGGAGTTAATACAACAATTGTATTAGGGGACAAACTTGATTACACCGTAAATTACACGGATCACGAAAATGACCCGGAAGTGAAAAGAGAATGGAGATTTACACATGACCCGACAAAGATTAATGGAAGAGTGATAGACAATGCACCAGCCGGTCCCATTCCTCAAAGTGGATTATATATTGATTCTCCGCTGCAGCTAACGCAAGTAGGGACTTATCGGGTACAATTAAGAGCTCAAGATGACCCTGTTTATGATGGGGATGAACGCTTTTTTAATTACCGAAAATGGTCAGATGAAGAAGTGCAAAGAGAGTATATAATTAATGTTCACAGACGGCCAATAGCAGATTTTACTTATAGTATTGACCCTGGAACATTAGATTTAAGTTTGGATCCATCAATATCTTATGACTTGGATCATCAATTCAATCGTCCAGATAAAGGGATTGTGGAGCATAAATGGGTAAGTTATTCTGTTGACGGTAATACTTATAATGGTGCTCCTCCATCCAGATTGACAATTAACAAGGATTATGACGTTACCCTTCAGGTTAAGGATATTGACGGAGCTTATGGAGTTGTCACAAAACGAATCAGCACACAAGGGTATAACATTAAGCCAGTTGCGCTGTTTGATGCTCCTGATATAGTAGTAGATACTATGGACCTGAATATTGTAGATAGAAGTTACGATCCAAACGGTGATCCATTAACTGATTATAAGATTACAGTTCGCAAGCAAGGTGAAACGACAATCCTTAGAAACTTAACAGAATTTCCAAATAGTTTCAAAGAAATGGGGTTAGGAGCTGGAAACTATATTGTGAGCTTAACAGTTAGGGATATTCCTAAAATTCCACCGTCCTTAACATCTGATCCTTATGAGAAGACAATAAAGGTTATTGAGAATAGACCACCAGTGTCTAATTTTAAGCTAACTCCCGCTCCACTATTGGTAAATGAATTGAACAATTACCAGGATCTTAGCAGTGACCCGGATGGTCATCCTTTAAAAAATTATTCCTGGACCATTGAAAAACTTGATAAAGATAATAATGTTACTCAATCATGGAACACTGGTGTACCTCCGCGAGACTGGCGGGAATATGGAATAGGGACATTCCAAGTCACACAAACAGTATTTGATGATCCGCCATATCCATTGCCTTCATTGAGCGGGACACATTCTGAAATTGTAAAAGTTGTAATGGGGCCGCAGAGACCTTTTGCCTTATTCGACTACACTCCTAAGCCCGTAATCGAAGGGAATAATATAAAATTAGACCCTGATAAATCATTTGATCCGGATGGAAATGTTCAAGCATGGGAATGGACTATTAAGGCACCAAACGGCACAACTACGACTTCCAGCAGTCATTATCCGATGATAAACAATGCAGTGGTAGGAACTTATGAAGTTACTCTTCATGTACGAGATAATGATAATCTACGTTCTAGAGTCCCTTCAATACAAGACATAGTTGTACAGCCAAAGCCACCAAATTTACCGCCGGTTGCTGCATTTATTTGGGATCCGTTTAAACCTTTCTTGGGTGAATCTGTTCAACTAGTTCCAGATGGTTCCTACGATTTAGATGGAGAAATAGTGGCATGGAAATGGACGATTCGAGCAGACAACGGTTCTATACAGACAAGCTCACAAAAAAAACCTACCTTTATTGCCAGGACCGAGCGATACGATGTAACGCTTGAAGTAACTGATAATAATGGTTCAAAAGATGCTGTTACCGAGATAATTATGGTCGATATTGCTGCTTTGGATGCTTTAGTAACTCACACACCTGAGTGGAATAGGAAGTGGATGGATGAAGGTTTCCCATCTGACGTAAATCTCTTCCATGCAGGAGAGAAGTTCATTATTAGATTAACTTCAACTCCAGCTCAACGTGTATGGGGAAGTGTTCATTTTGGAGGTAAGGTTGGAAAAGTGGATATTCCCTCTACTAAATTTAAGCTGATCAGTAAGGGTGAGTTTGAATACATTTGGGAAGCGGAATTGTGGCAAGAGGATTTTATCTATATTGAAGAAGGCCAATATATGTTTGATTTTGGTTCTATACACCCTGTTGACAATCCAAGAGTGGAAGCAGCTGCAAATTATTTAATCGAGATACAGGGTAATGTTTATTCAGAACTAAATTTCCATAGAAATCACTAGAGTCTATACGAATAATCTATTGTAAATTTTCATAATCCTCCGGAATGCGGTCATATTTCCCCGGAATGAATATTCATAATCCTCTGGAATAGAAAGTAATAAAGAGAAATAGTTCCACTTAGTAATTAAGAGAAACGACTTAGTCGTTTCTCCGTTTTTTTAAAAGATATGATGGATAAGTTACTTTGCGTTAGTAAGCCAAGAAGTGATGAGAATTTTAACCTGTAAAGAATATGTTTTGATTCGAACAATGGATTCTAAGTAAGGTATAACGTTCTTCTTTTGAACCAAGAAATAACTTATTTGATTTTAAATTGACTGGATTGCCAATAGATGAATTATAATCGGAAGAAATTCTATTGATGAACTCCTTTATGAAGATTTCAAGAGGGTTAAAATCTTCTCTAAGAGACCACTTTTGGAAATGAGAAATTTAATATCATTGATGCTTTTGAGATGGAAGTAGAAAAGATACAGGACAAATTTGGTTAACACTGTTGCTTAGAACAATGGTGTTTTTTGTTGTTTACCATAATATATTGTAAAAAATTGTCTTTGTATTAAGATAAAATGATAGAATTATAGTAAAGATAACTTTGAACTACTTGTTAGAAACGTTTAAGAAGGAATTCGGAGGTTAGTGTTAGCATGTATATATCTGAATTAAGTTTGGAAAATTTTCGTTCATTTAAAGAAAAAAAAACTATAAATTTTCATGAGGGCATCAATGTTATTATCGGACATAATAATGCAGGGAAAACTACGGTAATTAAAGCCTTAGAGCTATTATTTGATATAAAGAAGAGTAAGCGATTATCAATTGATGACTTTAACAAAAATACTACTTGTGAAGAGTTAAAAAAAGAACCACCTAAAATTATTATTTCAGCAACGTTATTAGAATCTGAAACCGAAGAGGAATATTCTGATGATTTAGTAACAGTTTCCACTTGGCTAACTAAAATTGAAAGCCCTTATGAAGCAAGAATAACATACGAATTTTATCTTCCTGAAAGAGAACAGGATGAATATAAAAGAGAGATTGATAGTATCAAAAGCAATGATATAAATGAGTACTGGAATGAGATTCAACATAGATTTTTACAGAAATACGTTCATAAAATTCATATTGGCGATCCTAAATATAAGAATTCAGTTGATACTGAAAGTATGAAAAAGTTTGCTTTTCAATTTTTAACAGCTATTAGAGATGTAGAACGTGATTTATATAGTGGAAGTAATGCATTATTAAAAGAAGTTATCGACTTTTTTATGGATTACGAAGTGAAAATAAACAACGCAATAGACACGGATGAGAAAAATAAACAAATAAGAGAAAAGAAAAGGCAGTTCTCAAAAGATGCACAAGGTCTTATTCATTCTCTACAAAAGAGGATGGAAGAAGGTAAAGAGCATATGCTTCGATACGTAAAAAATACTGGAGCTGATTATGATAAAATGCAGCCTTCTTTTGAAGGGAGTATTTTGGACACTGAATTGTATTCTGCCCTTAAGCTAATAGTAGAAAATGAAACAGGTATTAAGCTACCAGCAATAAATAATGGACTAGGTTATAACAACCTAATTTACATTTCTCTATTGTTAGCTAAAATGCAGAAAGATGCTTCGGGTGATTATCTAGGATCGAATGCTAAGATATTTTCAATTCTCGCCATTGAAGAGCCCGAAGCCCATTTACATCCAAATATGCAATATAAATTTTTAAAGTTTTTAAAGCAAAATCGAGAAACAGAAGTTAGGCAAATATTTATCACCTCTCACTCACCAAATATCACTGCAGCTGTAGATTTAGAAGATATTATTGTTTTATACAAAGAACAAGGGAAGATTGAAGTAGCTTATCCTGGTAAAGTATTTAGCGATAGTGATGAAGATATAAAATCAAAAAAATATGTCCAGCGATTTATAGACGTTACAAAGGCGGATATCTTCTTTGCTAAAAACATTGTACTGGTCGAAGGATTAGCCGAACAACTTTTAGTGCCGGAATTCTCAATAGCTCTGGGGCATGACTTAACAGACACTCATACATCAGTAATAAACATAGGTGGCAGATACTTTGAACATTTCTTAAAGTTATTTGACGTATCTAAAAATTCTAATGCTATTAGGAAAAAAGTAGCCTGTATAACTGACTTAGACCCAGTTAGAAAAAGGAAGGGGATCAAAGACGCAACATGGAAGGCTTGTGGCCCTCTCTTTTTAAACAGCGATCCCGGAAGTTATGAATATAAAGCATGTTCTAATCCTCTAGTTAAAAACTATGTAGAAGATTCAAAAAGTTTAATTAGAGTATTTTCACAAAAAGAAAAAATTAGTAGTACATTTGAGTATGATTTAATTCTTAAAAATATTACAGTTAAAGAACTAGTAACCGAATCAACATCCAACGATACAGAGATAAAGAAACTAATGGATGCTTATAAATCTAATAAAACAATACCAGAAATGCTTTCCCTTTTAAGAAAAGGTAACTATAAAGAAGAGGTGGAGAAGGTAGTTTTACAAAGCGAATTTTCTGATGATGATAAGAAAAAGCACATAATAGCTGGTCGGTATTTAAATTCCATAAATAAAGGTGAGGTAGCACAAGAGTTAGCTTATATAATATCAAGCAATCCTAATAATGTTCTAAAAGAGGTAGCGAGTAATAAAATTATATGTCCAGATTACATTAAAGAGGCGATAGAATGGATTGGTCAACTGCAACAAAACTAGTTAATAGTAAGCTTAGTATTCCTATCGATCAGCATTTTAAATTATGTGCAGGCCCAGGAGCTGGGAAAACGACATTTTTAATCCACCATATTCGCAGGATACTTACTTATTCTACTAGACTATCGAAATCTAGACGAATTGCTTGTATTACCTATACAAATACAGGAGTAGAAACTATTCGAAGTCGTTTAAAGGATACAGGTGAGGATATAGAAATTAGTACGATACACAGCTTTTTATATACCCATGTTGTAAAGCCTTATTTATGGTTATTGAACGACATTTCTTTTCCCTTGGACAGGTTGGAAGGTCATGATGAAATTAAACCGAGTTATACAACATTGAAAGAATATAAACAAAGAACCAGTCAATTTTGGATAAAAGATGATCAAGGACTCTCAAACGCACTATCTAAACTTTCATGGGTAATTAATAAACAAGAGGAAGTTGAATTAGGATTTCTAAAACCATATCATGGAAAAGTTGAAGAGAGATTTATCAAAAAAAATTCATACTTAACTTATAAAGAAATTTGTTGGGAACAAGGAATGATGAGTCATGATGATGTTTTGTATTTCAGTTATTTAATCCTTAAAAAACATGAAAAAGTTAAAGAAATAATTCGAGCTAAATTTCCTTACTTCTTAATTGATGAGTTTCAAGATACAAGCCCTATACAAGTCGCAATTACTACACTTCTTGCTGAAAAAGAAATAACTGTAGGTGTAATTGGTGATCCAAGTCAATCAATTTACTCATTTCAAGGTGCTAATGGAAAGACGTTTAGTCAATTCAATATAAAAGGTATGTCCTTTTATATTTTAGAAAATAATCATCGAAGCACAATACAAATTATATCAGTTTTAAATCATATGAGGAATGATAAGCATTTTATCCAACATAGTCCAGATAATAAGGTGGGAAATAAACCTGTTATATTGATTGGTGATGTCTTTTCTTCATATCGATATTTTTTAGAAAATGTAAAAAATGACTGGTGTGTCCTTTCATACAAAAACGAAGTAACTAATAGAATTAAATATGATATAAGGGATATAGTCACCACTGATTTTGATTTGTTTTACAGAGATAATAAAAGAGGAAGACTCATTTATTTTGTAGTTCACGCACTTGAATATGGGCGACAAATGAAGTTAAAGGATGCTATAAAATACATGAAGAAAGCATATCGTTCTATAGAGGATTTTACAGATCAAGATGCGTTCAGAAACTTAAAAAGACTATTAAATAATTATGAAGATTATTACTCAAATAATATTAAAGATTTTTATAATACCCATATCTTTAATTATTATGGGGTTAAATCGAAGATTACGAAGGGTGAGATTAGTGAGTACTATGAAAATTTAGGTTTTGATAGACTCGCAGCCATTGTTAATATAGCAGATGATAAAAGTTTCCATAAGACTATACATAAAGCAAAAGGTGATGAATTTAAAAATGTACTGGTAATTAGTTCTGAAAATAATTATAATAAGCAACTTGATTTTTTATTATCACCTGATATGAGTAAGGAGGAACATAGAGTATTTTATGTAGTGTAAACGCTAAAATAAAAGTTGACCACTTTAGCGCAATTC
>NZ_APVL01000019.1 GCF_000565285.1 Cytobacillus firmus DS1
AAGAAATAAGATAGAAAAAAGTAATATAGCAAGCAGTTTAAGTTTCATGACTGAATACCTCCTGTTATTATTCAAACAAATCATAATATAAATAAGTGCAGAAACCATGGATAATAAATTCTTTGTATGAAATTTTTATTTAATGCAATCGACAGTTGGCAATTAGTTAACAAATAATTCATATTTCTTTGCAGGCTCTTTCTGAGGATCATAGAAATTTCTGCAAAAAATAGTGTTAACATAAATCCTAAATAGGGGAGGTGGCGAGAATGGATAAATGGAGTAGACGAACATTTATTTCAAAAAAGGTAAAAGGAACAGCTGGTATATGTGCCATTTCAGTTCTTCCTCTTAGGTTGACAGTGTATCGACAGGGAAAAGGTGGATATGAGTGCGATGGCCAGCTTAGGGGAAATGGGGGAATTTCCAAAGAAAGTTCCTTATAAAACAACAGTTCTATATGCATGGGTTGAACAAAAAATGGAAGGCCTTGTACACATCAATGAAACAAAAATGATGATTCTTTAATCATAATGTCGACTTTATGTACACAGGATGTATTGCAGGAAATGCAGAAGAAGCCATTATGAAAGAAGGAATTACACTTTGCTGCCCCTGTCACGGAGGAAAGTATGATGAATTTGGTATTAATGTCAGGACCACTGGATGTTTTCAAAACGTAGATCCAAGACAGTAATGTGTAAATAGCCATTCCTAGCCCAATCAAAAGGGAAAAATCAAAAGGATGAACGGAGTGATGTCATATGTCGTGCTGTTCAAATAAGAAGGGGAAAATTAGAAAAAATAGAATACCAACTGGATTATTTTTAATAATCTGGTCTTTGATTGTAGGATTGATAGGCATAATTAGTTTATTTTTCAGATAAAAAAACTTGTAGTACTTAATAAACAGGCAACAATTGGGCCTGTTCATATTTTTGCGTTGTAAATTCTTATCGTACTTTCCAAATATGAAGATTTTATGGAGTTCAAAAGATTGTTAGATTTTTTAAAAATAAACGTGGCATAGTGAAATAAATCACTTTTGTACTCTTTTTTAGTTATTATGCTTTCCTTAAATTCGAAAAGGAGGAACATATCATGAATAATGTAAAAAAGAGTGTATTTATTTTTCTTTTGCTTTTAGGAGTGATACTGGCAGGATGCAGTTCAGCAAGTAATGCTGGGGAAGATAAAAAGAGTGAAAAAGAACCTGTATCTAAAGTAGAAAACAAGGAACGGGAAGATGATGAGAAAAAAGAAGAGGCCGATAAGAAGTCAACTGTCCAATATTATTTCACCGCAAACGAGGGAGGAAGTATCTCTAAAATTGATTCAGCTGATAATTCAATTAAATCGACAATAGAAGTAGATGGTTCGGTTCATAATGTGCAGGTTTCACCAGGTGGAAAAATGATTGGGGCAACAGTGGTGCCTAGTATGGCAGGGCACGGTGGAGAGGATGATGGTCACGGAGAAGAAAAGAAAATGGGTGCAAAAGCAGTTTTTTACAGCATAGAAAACGATGAATTAATACAGGAAGTCGAAGTTGGCAACCACCCTGCCCATATTGTTTTTTCAGAGGATGGGAAGTACGCTGCAGTAACAAACAATGAAGACAATAATGTGACCGTCATTGATATGCCGAGTTTTAATGTAATTAATACAGTGGAGACAGGGAAAGGGCCACATGGATTCAGAATTTCATCAGATAGCAAGAGAGCTTATATTGCCAACATGGGTGAAGACACAGTAAGTGTCGTTAACCTTGAATCCATGAAGGAAGAAAAGCGAATCAAAGTGGGAACTGCTCCCGTAACTACAGGTGTTACTTCTGATGGAAAAACTCTTGTCGCTACATTAAATGGAGAAAATGCTCTCGCTGTGGTTGATTTGGCTACTGATAAGGTTGATAAAATTCCAGTGGGGACTGGCCCTGCACAAGTATATATCGATGAGAATGATCAGTTTGCTTATGTTGCAAACCAGGGAACAGAAGAAGCTCCTTCCAGCAGTGTTACAGTTATAGATCTGGCTGCAAAGAAAACAATTACTGAAATCAAAACCGGAAAAGGTTCGCATGGAGTGGTAACAAGTCCGGACAACAAGAGGGTGTATGTGACGAATATGTTTGAAGATACGGTCAGCATCATCGATAAAGAACAGAATAAAGTCATTAAAACAATTGAAGTAGATGGAGTGCCGAATGGAATAAGCATTACAAATTAATTCATTTGTCATCACTATATAAATACAAAAACCCGAGACAATTGTCTATAAATTTTATTAGAATAGCTGAATTTGTGATAGACCCCAGATTCAAAAATAGAAACTGGGGTTTGTCTCTTACTAAAAATATTTATATTTTAGTAGATTGTAGTTTACGGTTGGCAGCATAAATTACCTTTGCCCTTTTCAAGAGCAGATTTTAAACTATCAAGTACACCTGACCATGCCATTTGGTGCCAGTTAAAAGCTTCAACCCAGTCCTCATTATCTTTAAATCCAGTATGCTTTATAATCACTTTTGTAGAACTTTCATTAATTGATTTGAAACTTACATTAACAGTTGTTAGGTCATTTTCATTGTTCATTAGTGTTTCGAATTGGTCTGGCGCTTTCCATGTAAAATGCAGTTCACTTTCGTTGATAAGTTTAGTGATTTTGCAGCCCTTCGTATTCATACCCGTCCTATTTCCAGGTATGAAATAAAGCTCGTAATTGCCACCTTCCTTAGCATCTACTACCGCTTCAGGTGCAAACCATTCAGAAACTCTTTCAGAGATTGTCCAAGCGTACCATACTAGATTTAATGGTGCATTAATTGTTACCTCCTTAATAATAGCGATATCATTTGTTTCAGTTTTCAAAAGAACCACCCTCCGTTGTAAAAATATTACAACTAAATAGTAACATTATTAAGAAAATTTAAAAATGATTAATTGTTAGATCTCTTAAAACCTACCCTGTTTCCTACACTTCCTTCTTTCTTTAATTCACTACCCTAGTAATGCTTTTCAGAAATACTGAGAGGGTGAATACAAAATTCACAGGAATTAACGTCTCCTCTTTACTTATAATTGGCCCTTTTAGAAATATTGCAGTTCTATATTAGATAAGCCGAAAAGTTAATTTGAGAATTCAGGAAGTTGATCCGTAACAATCAGGAGCTTTTTATCCCTTTGGATGACTCATCAATTTTCATGTATTTTAACCAGTTGCTGTTCTGATAGTTGATTCCTAGCCAAATCGCTCTATATACATTATCTAAGCCAATCGCAATCCAAACTCCTGCTATACCTAAGCCAAAATGTACACCCAATATATAAACACCAGCTGTTCGGATAATCCAGATGCCAATTGCAGTCGAGTACATCGGAAACTTTGTATTTTCTGCTGCTTGATATACGCCAGTTAAAATTAATACCACTGCTAAAGCAGGTTGTATAAAAGCATCAATTTGAAGGGCCAGTTTTATTTGTTGAACAACTTTATAATCATCGGTAAAGAAGTATGCTGCCCATTCTCCTAATATAAACAAGATGCCACCAAAGATTGTCATAAACACAGTGCCTGAAAGAATTGAGAGGTTTGCATATCTTTTCGCACCATGAATGTCATTTGCACCAAGCCTTTGACTAACCAAAGTGGTGGCTGCGGCGGCAAATCCATAGCCGATCATATACGAAAAAATTTCGATGTTTCCAGCAATTTGATGAGCTGCGAAAGTATTAGTGCCTAAGGCTACGATTATTCCAAAATATAGCACCTGCCCAATTCTCATGACTAATCTCTCTCCAGCTGCTGGCGAACCCAAGGTAATAAGGTTCCATAGTATCTGTTTATTTATTTTCCAGTTTAAAGGGTTGGCTGATATAGTATTGTATTTTAATAGATAAAAAGAGAGTCCGATGACACCTAATATCCTCGAAATAATGGTCGCATAAGCTGCACCTTCCAATCCAAGAGCTGGAATAATGAAAAAGCCAAATATAAGGATGTAGTCAAGAACGATATGAATGAGGTTCATATATATGCTAATTTTCATGGGTGTCTTTGTATCACCATTGCCCCGTAAAATGCTCCCCATTACAAACATTAATGAAATGAAAATGGAAGGTGTTGCTACAATTTGAAAGTAGATAGCAGCTGGCTTTAATACACTGTTCTCGACTTCCATTAAACGGAGTAGAGGTTCAGTCAGGAAAAAGGAAATCAATCCAAATATTACTCCTAAAATAATAGCAAGAATAATGGACTGATGACCGATTTCTTTCGCTTTTTCCTTATCTCCAGCACCTTGAAATTTGGCAATTAAAACATTTGCCGCAACACCAATTGACATAAAGACGGCAAAATATACAGCCAGGATTGCATTCGTAATACCGACAGCAGAAACTTCAATCAATCCTAGTTTAGAAACAAATAAAGTATCAACGAAGCCGAGAATGGTTTGAAAAAAATTCTCGATAACTGCTGGCATGGCTAAGAAGAGGATGGTTTTAAGAATTTGGCTATTCGATTCATCCGACCTTAGGGTTTGAACCATTCTAACCTCTCCTTACCGAATATATTTATCAATGGCTTCATTTAATTTTTCGATAACAGTATCATCTCCCTCTTTAACCGCCTCAACCACACAGCCTTCCAAATGATCTTTTAAAATTACTTTTCCGCAGCTGTTAAGGGCTGAACGGATAGCTGCAATCTGGATCATTAAGTCTCCACAGTCCCGCCCACTGGCAGCCATTTCCTTAACAGAACGTACGTGTCCCTCAATTTTCGCTAATCGATTCACAACATTCTTTCTCTGCTTGTGATGATCATATTTCATCTTATCACCTCAAAACAAGTATAACCCCCCAGGGGGGATAAAAAAAGTATATAAATTCTAAATTTTCAAATACTTTAATGTTCTAAGGTGTTTTTCATCAGGATTACTATAAATCTGTACAGAAGATAATAAAGATTGATTTTTAATTAAACTAAGGGGACAGGACCTATATAGAATGGGATTATGTTTTTATGAGGTTTTAAAATTAAATAAATTTATTAAAATTTGAAGCTTTGTTTGTTACAGATTTTTATTAAATAATTTATCATTTGTGCATATTTTCTCGATATTTGCTAGTTAAACTGCTAATTACAATAAAAAGAAGAGGTGATAACCCAATGGAAAAAATTGAGGCAATTGATCGCATAGCCTTTGAACTTGGACCGATTACTGTCTATTGGTATGGACTAATAATTGGAACAGGTTTGTTTTTAGGATGGCTTCTTGCGACAAGAGAATCAAGAAAACTTGGACTTGATAAAGATATTTTTGCGGATTTATTACTTTGGGCGATTCCAATATCCATTCTGAGTGCGAGATTATATTATGTTGTATTCAAGTGGGAATATTATATTGATAATCCCAGCAAGACTTTTGCCATATGGGAAGGCGGCATTGCTATCCATGGAGCATTAATAGGTGCAGTATTAACAGCAATCGTTTTTGCCAAAAAAAGAGGTGTTTCGTTTTGGAAACTTGCTGATATTGCTGCACCGAGCCTAATTCTTGGCCAGGCAATTGGTAGATGGGGTAATTTTATGAACCAGGAAGCGCATGGAGGGGAGGTTACCCGTTCTTTCCTTGAAGGACTTTTCTTACCGGACTTTATTATCAATCAAATGTATATTGAAGGTACCTATTATCATCCTACATTTTTATATGAGTCTCTATGGAATATTGCAGGCTTTGTCATTTTGATTGTTATTAGGAAACTTCCTTTAAGACGTGGAGAAGTCTTTCTTTCATACATTATTTGGTATTCTATTGGCAGATTTTTTATAGAAGGGCTTAGAACGGATAGCCTCATGCTAACAGAATCTTTAAGAATAGCCCAAGTTATGTCCCTCAGCCTAATTATAGGTGCAGCAGTTATGATTGTTTTTAGACGAAAGTTTGGGAAAACAAGTAATAGCTATGCGGGGGGTTAATTAATCAGCAAAGCACTAACAAGAAGCCATTGTTGGTGAAGATTTGATTCTGTTATTGCTTACAACACTACCAATTATGCAGTTTTTGTGGAGTTTATGTATAAGGTGGATGGGTAGAATTGAGGTATGTAAAAAAATTACCTTTTAGATTTAACAGTACTCCTTATTACTAGCCTTATCAGAGTTAAAATCCGAGGATACACATAATGGAACTCGAGGTTATAACACAAAAAATATAAAAAAGAAGAAAATTGATAAATGATATTGCTTAAGAGTTATCCTGTAAATATTTGCTGTCTGAAATCAGACAGCTTCTTTATTTTCGAATTAGCGGAGGCATCAAATGAAGCTAAAAAATCTTATTTCATCTATTGCTGGGACAAATGAAAATGTAGCTGATATTGAAGTAGTTCAAATTCAATTCAAATCAAGAAATGTAAAAAAAGGAGATATCTTTGTTGCGATCAAAGGATTAAGGCATGATGGTCACAATTTTATAAATGAAGCCATCTCCAAAGGAGCGGTCGCTGTTATAGGTGAAGAAAACAATTATTCTCTACCTGTTCCTTACATCAAAGTAGAAGATACAAGGAAAGCTCTTGGGAGACTTGCAAAAACACTATATAGAGATCCTTCATTGATTCATAACATGATTGGGATTACAGGAACAAATGGAAAAACCACAACAGCTTATATGGTAAAACACATTTTCGAAACTGCAAAGGAGTCCTGTTCACTCTTTAGCACTGTCTCAAATTTTGTAAACGGAATCGAGCTTATGTCTACTGCAACAACACCCGATATACTAGAATTAAATAATATGCTGAGGATGAGCACGGATAAGAATGTGGTGATGGAAGTTTCATCACATGGTCTCCATCAGAAGAGGGTAGAGGGTTTGGAATTTAATTATGGGGTTTTCACCAACCTTACTCATGATCATTTAGACTATCATCAAGATATGGATGATTATTTTAATACAAAAGCAGAACTATTCAAGCTTCTGAAAAAAAATGGCGAAGCAATCATTAACTCATCCTGTCCCTGGGGAATGAAATTAATGAATCAACTTAAAAATAATAGACAAACTGTCTTTTCTTATGGAAATTCGGAAAACGACGACCTTCAGTTATTATGTACGGAAGCTGGAATTTCAAAGATAAAAGTAAAGGAATCGAATGAAATATTTGAGATCAAAATGCCTATGCCAGGCAAACATAACTTACAAAACGCACTTGGTGCGATACTATGTACATTGCGGGCAGGGGTAAAAATCCAGAATATCATATATGCCGTAGAAAATTTCCCTGGTGTTCCTGGACGTTTTGAAGAAATTCGACATCGAGGTGCTAATTTTATCTTAGATTACGCGCATACTCCTGATGGTCTAGAAAACCTTTTACAGACTGTTAAAAGCATGAAACAAAATAGGATTATTCACATTTTTGGGTTTAGAGGGAACAAAGATAAGACTAAGCGACTAGATATGCTCGACATTTCTGCTAAATATTGCGATGAGATTATTTTAACGTTTGATGATTTAAATGGAGTTTCGAAAGATTTAATGGTAACCGATTTGGAAAAAGCAGTAAAATATCTTGAAAGTAGGAATGTCCACTTGATTATAGATAGGACAAGGGCTATTGAATATGCGTGGAAAAACTCAGAAAAAGGGGATCACATAGTGATAACCGGCAAAGGGCCTGAACCATATGAGCAAGAGTTTGAAATTCCCACCGATAACGATGCGGGAACAATTAAATATTTATTTTCAAAGTATTACAATACATCTAAGGCTTAAATAAAGATTACCAAGATAAAATAGCAAGAACACCATTTTATTTCAGAGAAAATCAAATTTTACTGAATGTACGAAAGCCCATGTTTATACAATGGACTTTCGTACTTTTTTATTGTTAACTGCATATTTTCTTGATATTAATGTGTAATAATATTTTTTATCTTTTATCACAGCGACCTATTTCAATTAAAAGGAAATGACCTTGTTAGCAGTGTAAAGAAAAATGAAAAGAGGGATAGTTATCCATGGGGTTACTAATGAGGCATTTAATTATTGGATCGGTAACTATACTTTTAGTATATATTTTCTTAACAAGTAGATCGGAATGGAGTGATATGCACTCTTGGAACCGGGCATTTGCTGATGTATCGCTCATTTTTCTTTTCATAACCATTATGATTGGGCCTTTGAGCCGGCTAAGTAACCTCTTTGTACGCTTTTTATCTTGGAGAAGAGAGCTTGGGATTTGGTGCTCCATTTTGGCTCTACTGCATGTATATGTACTTTTCCAAGGGTGGTTTTACTGGGAACCAATTAGATTAATAATTGGCGTTAATCAAGAAACAGGCCAGCTTACATTTGATCCCGGCTTTACTCTTGCAAACCTGTTAGGTTCTATAGGTCTTTTATATTTGTTTTTACTAGCTTTGATCTCAAATAAAAAAGCAATAGAATTACTGGGCAAAAGGGGATGGGACTACCTGCAGCAAAAAAGCGGAACTCTATATATTTTAGTTGTATTACACACGGCATTCTTTCTCTTCTTTTTTAGATTAGGCAGTTACAATTGGGTGCAAAAGCCTTTTCTAGGACTGTTGACAGTTGTTTTCGTGATTCAGTAGATTGCATTTTTTAAAACGGTATTTAAAAGTAAAAAAAGAAGACAGTAGGCTGCCGTTTTGAATGCGGAATTTTGAGAAAAATACAACTGAGGAAATAAAGATGAAATTATTTTTAATTTTAAACAGTTTGGCTGCAGCAACTCTTATGTTAATTCTCATATTAGGGAAAGAAGAGCTCACAAAACTATTGAATTTGCTAGTTTCAGAGGCTCCTAAAGAAGTTTACAGCGATCTTGGCGAGGTGCATGATTATACAAATAAAATTGTAAAGATAAAAGATCAAGTTCTTCTTGATGCGCCTGTAATTAAGCAGTTTCCCGAACTTCCAAGAGGATGCGAGGTGACAAGCCTTGCAATGCTGCTGCAATACAGTGGCATTGACACTGATAAAATGACTCTTGCAAAAGAAATTAAAAAGAATGCTGTTCCTCTAAAGAAAGAAGGAGGCCATATTTTTTGGGGACATCCAAATGATGGCTTTATTGGGGATATGTATTCATATGATAATCCCGGATTAGGAGTATACCATAAACCAATAAAGGAATTAGCTGAAAAGTATATGCCTGGACAAATTATTGATTTAACAGGAAGAGAGTTTTCCGAGCTTATGATTTTTCTTTCATTGGACACTCCAGTCTGGATTATAACAAATACAACTTATAGGGAATTGCCCAAAACAGCATTTGAAAAATGGAAAACACCTGCTGGAGAAATAGATATTACCTATAAAGAACACTCGGTCCTGATAACTGGATATGATGAAAAAAATATATTTTTTAACGACCCTATAACGGGGATGAAAAATAAGTCTATGAACAAAGAAGACTTTCTTAAAGCCTGGAAGCAAATGGGGAGTCAGGCAGTGACCTTCATTCCTAAAAGAGTTTTAAAATGAATATATTAAACTACGAAAAAATTTTTTAAT
Organism: Cytobacillus firmus DS1; assembly: GCF_000565285.1. Lineage (GTDB taxonomy): Bacteria > Bacillota > Bacilli > Bacillales > Cytobacillaceae > Cytobacillus > Cytobacillus firmus_A. The sequence goes on from NZ_APVL01000019.1 coordinate 9,551, forward strand.
GTTAGGAGTGTTAATATGAATGGTGTTAATCTTGTAAAATCACTATTAAACAAGAGGCTAGGCCTATTTTATTTTGCAGTTTTACTCTTCTGGATAAAAACATATCTAATTTATAAAACCGAATTTAATCTTGGAGTAAATAATGGGATGCAACAGTTTCTACTAGTGCTCAACCCCGTTAGTTCAGCATTATTATTCCTGGGAATTGCTCTATTATTTAAAGGAAGAAAACAGCATTGGATGCTCCTGGCCATCAATTTTGTGCTAACTTTCTTCTTATATGCTAATGTTGCTTATTATCGATTCTTTAACGACTTTATTACAATTCCGGTTCTTTTTCAGACACAAAATTTTGGAAAAGTTGGAGGGAGTGCAGTTGCTCTTTTAGAGCCAACAGATATATTCTATTTCTCTGATACCATTTTGTTGTTTGCCCTTATTCTTTCAAAGAGACTGAAAATGCCTGACAGATTACCGAGAAGATCTTTAGGTAAGTTATATTTAGTGGGGCTATTGATACTTGGAATAAATGTTGGGCTTGCTGAAGCGGATAGGCCACAATTGCTGACTAGAAGTTTTGATAGGAATTACCTTGTAAAGTATCTTGGAGCATTTAACTTTGCCATATATGATATTGTCCAAAACGCTAGGTCTTCTGCCCAAAGAGTTATGGCTGACAGCAGTGATATTACAACAGTTGAAAATTACACATTATCAAAGAATACAGAGAAAAATCCGGATTATTTTGGTGCAGCCAAAGGGATGAATGTCATTTACATTTCGATGGAATCTTTTCAGAACTTTCTTATCGGATATAAGCTTCATGGAGAAGAGGTTACGCCATTCTTAAATTCATTGGCAAAAGATCCGAATACAATCTATTTTCCGAATTTCTTTCATCAAACAGCACAGGGCAAAACGTCTGACGCCGAGTTCCTAATGGAAAATTCTTTGTATCCCCTTCCTCAAGGTTCTGTATTTACGACTAAAGCACAAAATACGTTTCAGGGATTACCGGCTATCTTAAAAGACAAGGGCTACTATTCTGCTGTTTTCCATGGAAACTACAAGTCGTTTTGGAACCGGGAAGAAATGTACAAGTCTTTAGGATACGATATGTTTTATGATGCCACTTATTATAATATGCGAGAGGAAAATGTTATTAACTACGGTCTAGAAGATAAACCGTTTTTTAAAGAAACAATTCCTTATTTACAATCCATTCCTCAGCCGTTTTACACCAAATTAATTACGCTTTCTAATCATTTTCCATATCTGATTGACGAAGAAGATCAGTCGATAGCCCCTGCACAAACTGGTGATGAAACAGTTGATGGTTATTTCCAGACGGCCCGATATTTAGATGAAGCACTAAAGCAGTTTTTTGAAGATCTAAAGATTTCTGGTCTTGATAAAAACACAATGGTTGTAATGTACGGAGATCATTATGGAATTTCTGAAAACCGCAAAAAAGCAATGTCGAATGTTTTAAACAGGGACATAAATAACTTTGAACAAGCTCAACTTCAGAGAGTGCCTCTATTTATATACGCTCCAGGCCTGAAGGGTTTTGTTAATGAAACATATGGGGGAGAAGTTGATGTGCGGCCAACAGTATTAAATTTACTCGGTGTTGACACAACACATCAGGTTGCCTTTGGAACAGACTTATTATCTAAAAATAGAGATGAAATAGTCGCATTTAGAAATGGCGATTACATTACGGATAAAGTGACATCCGTTAAAGGTAAAATTTATGAGAACGATACAGGGCAAATTGTAGAGGATGCGACACCATATCAAAAATACTCAGAGATTGTTAAAAACGAATTAGAGTTATCTGATAAGGTGGTATATGGAGATTTGCTTCGTTTCCACAAACTTAGCGGTATTAAAACTCCAGATAAAACAAAATTGGATTATACAAAAGCCGAGCATTACAATGAAGATTGGACTCAGGAGCAGAAATAGAATTCAGGGGGGGATGCCCCCTTTTTTATTCATATTTTCTGCATATTTTAGAAGGTATATTGTCTTTTCAGTTACTTTTTTATAGAATACAAATCGTAACGGTTACTATTTAACATCATAGGAGGAAGCACTTTGTATAAATCAATTTGGCTAATACTGTTTGCCATCGGCATTTTAGTCCTTGGGGGATGCAGTAAAGCAACTCAAGAGGACAAAAACATTCAAACAGATGATGAGAAGATAAAAATTTACACAACAATTTTTCCGCTCAAGGATTTTGTTGAAAAAATTGGAGGGGAGTTAGTACAAGTGGAAAATATTGTTCCTGCAGGATCGGATGCTCATTCCTTTGAACCTACAACTAAAACCATGGTCAAAATAGCAGAGGGGGATGCATTTATCTATTTAGGAACCGGAATAGAAGGGTTTGCCGATGCGGTCATTAATGCCGTGAAAAATGAAGATACAGCCATTGTAAAAGCATCAGAAGGAATTCCTTTAATTGGTGCTTCAGAATCCTCTGAAGATGCACAACATGAAGAAGAAAATAATGAGGAGCATGCTGGTGAAGAAGGAGATGATGTTGATCCTCATGTTTGGCTTGACCCAGGCAGGTCCGTGCAGCTTGCGGGAAATATAAAGAATGCATTAATCAAAATTGATCCTAGCCAGCAAGATTACTTTGAAAAGAACTTCCAGGCTCTCAAAAATAACTTAGAAACAGTAGATTCTAACTTTGAAAGCATGGTCAACGAATCACAAAATAAAACCTTCATCGTCGCCCATTCTGCATACGGTTATTGGGAAGATGCATATGGCTTAAAGCAAATAGGAATTAGCGGCCTTTCTCCTAGTGCTGAACCTTCTCAAAAAAAGCTCGAAGAAATCATTAAGACCGCTGAAAATGCTGAATTAAATTATATCCTATTCGAGCAAAATGTCGAGAATCGGGTTGCTGAGGTGATAAAAAGAGAACTCGGTGCAGAAACTCTGACTCTTCATAATTTAGAATCATTAACAGAAGAAGATATTCAAAATAATGAAGACTATATAAGCTTAATGAATAAAAATATTGAAACCTTAAAACAAGCATTAAATAATAAGTAAAGGATATCAAACCAGCTTTGAATAAAGCCCTTTCTAATTAGTTCCATTTTTGTAATGGATAAAAACATGTATTAATTTGCAGCCTAAATCGCATAGTGATTTAGGCTGCTTTCTCTTTGTTAAGTCAATAATTGTGGAGTCTTAGTAACCAAATAGTAAATAATAATGTAACATTGCAGCTTCTCTTAATTTGGTTTGGGAAACCAAATGTTTTAATAATCCTTTAGGAGGTATATACCCATGTCAAATAATTTAAAGGAGGAAGACAATGACCAACAAAATTTTAAAAATATCAGGATTAGGTTTGGCATCGCTCGGAATCGTTTTTTCAGCTGGGGGAGTTTCTGCAGATGCCCACAATATGGGAGTCAAAATGCAAAACAGTGCACAAGTTAAAGCTGAATCGAACTTTGAGAAAAATCTAGCTAAAATAGACAAAAAAGTGAATGCTATTATCGTTAAGATAAAGGGAATTAGAGCATCCCTTGAAGAACCCCCTTTATCTGCTGAAGAGGTAGAGAGATACAAGGAATATAAAGAAGAAATTGACGATCTACTTAATCGTTTAAACGCTACGGAAAAGCATTTAGAGGCCATAACTAAAAATACAGACAAACCAAATGTTTCCTCGGAAGAGATCGAAGGACTGCTTAATGAAGTGCGCCTTAATGCTTTAGAAATCAAAGAAACAATTGAATTTCATTTTGCTGAGACAATGTCAAGTTCAGGTGACGTTCCTGATAAACTTGAAGAAGCTGAGAATCCAGCTTTTGAAATCGGCAGTCAGGCCATAATTGAAGCAGATCATATGCCAGGCATGAAAGGTGCGCTAGCAACCATTGCAGGAGCATATGAGACTACTGCTTACTCTGTTACGTATTATCCTACGACTGGAGAAGAGCCGGTAAAAGATCATAAATGGGTCATCCATGAGGAAATTGAAAACGCTGGGGAAGAGTCTCTTAAACCTGGTACAGAAGTTACCCTTATTGCAGATCATATGGAAGGTATGGACGGAGCAAAAGCGGTCATTGAATCAGCGGCCGAAACTAATGTCTATATGCTTGACTTTACTACCACAACCGGCGAAAAAGTAGATAATCACAAATGGATCATTGAAAGTGAACTAGCACCAATTGAGTAGAAGTTATTAGATATTTAAAGCATATTAGCAAAGCCAATGTATACAAGCCTTTTCTCTTGTATATATTCGGCTTTTTTAATAGAGATAATAGTGAATTCTTTAAAAAGGATATCTATCGGTTTACAAATAATTCTTTGAGGATCACAAAGTACAGGCAGACTCCTAATCTTTGTAAGGAGATCAACCGTTTTTATAACCCGAAAACCCCCTAATCATTTCCTGCTACAATGGAGACTTCAAATCCATTAAAAATCCATACTTTTTTGAGAAACTAATCTCAAAAAGATAGGTGTGAAGAAATGGATATTTCAAGAAATGAAGTGATCATACAAAGATATGACAGAATTTCTCTTCTCTATGACTGGATGGATAAGATGATTAAGGATGAATGGAGAAATAGTCTATTGGCCAATGTCAGAGGAGACATTCTGGAGGTAGGGATCGGAACAGGAATAAACCTTAAATATTATCCAAAAGATATTAATTCCTTAACTGGCGTAGATTTTAGTGAAGGAATGCTCAACTTAGCAAGGAAGAAGAAAAAAAAATTACAAGTAGATTTTAAAGTGAATTTGATGAATGCTGATATCCAGGTCCTTCCATTCCCTGACAATACTTTCGACTCTATCGTTTCAACCTGTGTGTTTTGCTCTGTTCCTGATCCGGTAAAAGGGTTAAAGGAACTTAAAAGAGTATGTAAGCCTGAAGGAGAGATTTTTATGATTGAGCATATGAGAAGCAGCAACCCTCTTGCAGGAGTGTTAATGGACGCGCTTAATCCATTAACAGTTAGGCTTTGGGGAGCCAATATTAACCGGGATACACTACATAATATAGATCAATCAGGACTAGTTATAGTAGATAATATTCCATTAATGGGTACGGTTGTCCGAAAACTTACTTTAGGGCCAAATAATTAAATACAAGTACTTTGTTGAATGAGGCTATGCAAAATTATGCATTTTTTATGCAGTTTATTTTCTTAAAGTAGGGGGAATCTATTTAATGAATTAGAATATTGGAAAGGATGATCCTATGTATAGCCAAACCTATGAACAATGCATTCAGGCATGTCTTGAATGTATAGAGGCCTGCAATATTTGTTATGATGCATGCCTTCGCGAGGATGATTTGAAAATGATGGTAGACTGTATCCGGATGGATCGTGATTGTGCAGATATTTGTGCTTTTGCTACAAAATCGATGCAATCCAATAGCCCCTTTATAAAACAGATATGTCAATTATGTGCCGAAATTTGTGAAGCATGTGGAAACGAATGCAAGAAACATCAACATGAACATTGTCAAAAATGTGCAGATGCTTGCTTTAAATGCGCAGATGCTTGCCGTCAAATGGTACAATAAGCAATAAACAGGCACCTGAGGTGCCTGTTTTTGTTTGTATGAATTGAAATCAAAATGAAAAGCCCGCTCATCACAGTGAAAAAATACAAACTCTATTAGATCTAAAAGTTCTTCCTAGATTCTATTCTATTATCCTTCTTCTGTTCATATATTCTGAGTAGAAAACAGAATAAATAGAACGGAGGGGTACAAATGAAAGAAAGGAAGAATACATCTATTTTGTTTATACGAGTTCACTGGATTTATTTATCCCTATTTTTCTTGATTTTTAGTATTTCATTTTTTATAAACTTTCTTGATTTAAAAGAAAGATTAAATTCTTCCATAATAACAGCTACTAGTGAAAAAGTGCATACTAATTTCTTTCTAAGGCTAATGTCTACTGAAATAGGTCCGCTAAAATCAAGTATTAAGGAAGAAGAAGAGCCCTCCATTTCCCAAGTTGTATTTCACACCTTTACAAATATTTGGCCAGAAGACATTCGGACTTTTCTTGGCAGAGAAATACCTGGATTCTCTACTTTTAACACCGAAATTGCCATTGCAGGTCTCGGAACAGACCTTACCACGTTGCCTATTGAATCAGCTCCACCGTTGGAGATGCTGTTGAAAGAGAAAGAGCAGGCAGAAAAAGACCAAGATCAACCAAAAGGTACAGAAGAAAAGGGAGCTTCACCAATCCCTAAAACCGGAAAAGATGTTGCGTATATTTATCATTCACACAGCTGGGAGGCCTTTTTGCCTTTACTTCCCGGAAAAAAAACGGCTAATGAAGCTGTAAGTTTAAATGAAAGTAAAAATATTATAGCCGTGGGTAAAAAGCTGAAAGAAGAATTAATGAAACGAGGGATAGGAGCAAATCATAGTACATCTAATGTTACAGAAGAATTGAAAAAGAAAAATTGGAATTATAATTATTCTTATGCTCTATCAAGAGAAACAGTAAAAGAGGTAATGGCCCAAAACTCTTCCATTAATTATCTTATTGATATTCACAGAGACTCCCAGCCAAAGAAACTAACAACTACTATGATAAACGGTAAGCCATTTGCAAGATTATTTTTTATAGTCGGGAAGGAAAATATAAACTACGAAAGGAACCTTGCATTAGCTAAAGAATTAAACAAAAAACTAGAAGAAAAGTATCCAGGGATTAGCAGAGGTGTATTTATTAAAACAAAAGACGATGGGAACGGAGTTTATAACCAAGACCTTTCCAGCCAGTCCATGCTGCTTGAGTTTGGGGGAGTAGAAAATAACAACACTGAACTTGATCATTCTATTGAAGCGTTTGCGGAGATTTTCAGTGAATATTATTGGGACGCTGAGGAAGTAAGCGGAAATGAAGGATGATTTATATCCTTAACTGCTGATAGGCTGCATTTTTTCATCTACACATTTCTTTTAGAAAGATTGAAGCTGATTTTTGAACATTCAAAGATCGGCTTTTTTAATTATATTACGATATTTTTTTCAACACATAACCCCCCACTCTATTAGTAAAAATAAAATTCGTTTAAAGACACAGGAGGTTACTTTTCCTTTTTCTATAAATACCTTAAATATTGTGTTTCTTCATAAAATCTTCATAATTAAATGTTATGAATAATGAGTGAACAAAATAGGATTTTCATTTTTTTCAGCAAATGGATTTGGCATTGTCATACAAGAATAGGGGTATTAAAAATGTATGAATTTTTCAGCATAATAAGCAACTTTTTTAGCCAGCCTTTAATTAATATTGGTTTGAGCACTAAAGACATTCCCATAATATCAGCTTTTATATTGGGACTTGTAGGGGCATTGGCACCCTGTCAATTCACCGGGAATTTGGGGGCCATTACATTATATGGAAGCAGGTCTATACAAAAAAATATCGCTTGGAAAGAAGTTTTGTATTTTACGTTGGGTAAAATAGCTGTATTTTCTGGTTTTGGTTTATTAGTTTGGATATTCGGCAGTGAAATTAAGACTTCTTTGACCGTTTATTTTCCTTGGATAAGGAGAATTATTGGACCAATGTTTATTTTGATCGGTTTATTCTTACTGGGGTTCATTAAATTCAGGAAATCAATATCACTAGGGGATTTTTTTAAGAGCTTTCAAAAGGAAGGGAGATTTGGAGCCTTCTTTATGGGAGTTAGTTTTAGCCTTGGTTTTTGTCCTACAATGTTTGTGTTATTCTTTGTCACTCTGATGCCAATGGCACTCTCAGTAAATTATGGGATGATATTGCCTCCAATCTTTGCAATAGGGACTTCTCTTCCTCTAATTATTTCTGTATTTCTGATTTGGTATCTAGAGCTAGGAGGGAAGTTTTTGAAAAAGGGGAGAAGAATAGGGGCTATTGTTCAAAAAATTACAGGTATCATAATGCTTATAATTGGGGTACTTGATACCATTACGTACTGGAGTCTTTAATAGAATTGTCGAGGAAATTTAATGCTTTAATAGTAAATTTTTGTGCATTTTGAGAATGTTGCAAATGAATATACATGTGTGGTTTTATTGGTTGTGTACATAAAAAAGCACAAAAATTATCGAGATGCAGATAAAGAGCAATTCCAAAATATGAATGATATCATAATGTAAAAGTAAATTGAACATTCTAATTTGAAAATGGTAAAAGAAAAGCCATCCCTCTGCAATACAGAAGGGATGGCCTTTCTCAATTTACTGTAATTGTACCTATCATACCATTTTCTTTATGACCAGGAATAGAACAATAGAATTCAAATACCCCAGACTTAAGAGGTGTAAATGTCAGAGTGGCTTCACTTTTTCCAGATGCATGGAGATGAAAATCAGCCTGCGCAGTGCCATGGTTACCATGTTGATTGTTTTCAGTCTTAATAGCTATTTCCTTTATTTCAATGTCATGATCCGTATTATCAAGATTTTTTAATATAAGAGAAGCTTCCTTATCTTTTTTAAGCGTTATTTCTGAAGGGTCATAGGAAAACTTTGAAGGATGAACAGTTAAAACGATTTCATTAGCATTCAAGTTTTTAGTATTTCCATGCTCACTATGATCCTGCCCAGCCTGTGAAGAGCTAAAGTTAGAGAAGGCTTTGCTTTTATCTAGCTGATTTCCAAAGTAAAGAAAGGAAAAAAGAAGGACAAAAGTTAAAACAGGCTTTAAAAACCATTTTTTTTCATCAATAGAGCTCTTTGCTGATAGGATATTATATAGTAATAGTGAACTTGTTGTCAGAGTGAGTAAAATATTTAACATGGTGAAAGCTTGATTCTGGGAAACCATTTCACCAAGCATGGCTCCCATCATTCCCCCCATTAAACCTGACATAAACCCTTCTAATGAAGGAAGGATACCAAATGCTATTCCGCTAGCTAATCCTGCAATAACCCCAATTCCAGCAGAAACCAATGTAGAAGTATACAAATCTCCTTGATAATATGTTCCAAACAAGACTCCGGCTGTTAAACCTATATTCATTCCCATTGCCATTGTGATAACCATTGCTTGCATTTTTGATAATTTGTGTCTGAATTTTATGGATAGAATAATGGCTGCGATAGCCGAAGAAGCTATTGTTGTTAGAACAAATAACTGGTATATTCCCAAAATTATCAACTCCTCTTTATTTGCTACATGATATGTAAACAGTAAACAAGCCATGCCAAAAAATATCCGAATACTAAAAATAAATAATTTTCTAAAAATTCTCTATTTACAAAATGATAATTCAGTATTATTATAGTTTTTAATACCCAATATACGATAGCGGGGTACTGTACTGAACATTAAAAGGAGGTAAGGTAATGTCAAAAGGTAAAAAAATTTTATTTCTTGGTGTTTATGGTATGGAAGTAGTTGAATGCGGTGGAGCATTAGCTAAAAATGTTTTAAATGGGGGAGAGTCATATGCTAGCATTATGCTTTGCAGGGAAACAAGCCAGCCCCAAGTTAGAAATGCTGCAGAGATATTGGGGGTCAAGATTTCTTTCTTGAATTTTGAATATGGGACTGTGGATTTAAGTAAGGAGTCCAAAATTAAGTTGATTAAGTTGATACGTGAAGTTAAGCCAGATATTATTATCACCCAAGATCCAGAGCATTCCTTCCATGATTTAGATCCTGACCGTAGACCAGCTATGACCCTTTTGCTTGAATCTATTGCACTTGCAAGCAGAGATTTCGCATTAGAAGAAACTCCCGGTTTATCCCCACACCCCATTCCGACCATCTACTACATGACACCTCATCACCCAAATACTGTCGTTGATATTTCTCAAGTTTGGGAGAAAAAAGAAAAGGCAATGGACATGCTTGAAAGTCAAATGGAATTTAGCGGTATGCATTTTGATGAAATTCTTGATTCCAAAACAGTAGAAATTTTATCACCTGGTTATTCCCAATTAAAAAACCATCAAGAAAAAGGAAGAGCAATGCATAGAGTGTTAGACAAAGCTGTTCATGTTTATCATGGTCTGGCAACTCATGGGCATTTTGCCCTTGCTGAAGCATACAGAAGAGAAGGAAACTTCCACTTACAAGAACTAATCAAATAGATAATCTAGATCACTACTAAATAGGGGGAGTGAAAATGAAAAGATCATTTTTTAGTGTTGGAATAATAATATTGTTACTTCTATCAAGTTTCAACCTTGTTCTAGCCGAAGAGAAAGTGCAATCGTTAAAAGTCGGCATTTCAAAAGATGAGAATGGATTAAACCCTTATACGTATGTTACAGGGTATCCAGGGTTAGATTTGGTCAATTTATTGTACGATACACTGTTTAATTTAGATGAAAATAATAAGCCGGAACCTTGGTTGGTAAAGGATTTTAAAGTTAGCAAAGATGGTCTAACCTATGAGCTGACTCTGCATGATAACGTAAAGTGGCACGATGGTAAACCTCTTACTGCAGATGATGTTAAATTCACAATGGAATATTTCATCAAATATCCGAAATCCAGATTTACGAATACATTAAAAACAATAAAGTCCATAGAGGTAAGCGGTGAAACTGGTATAACATTAAATTTATCGCAGGCTGACCCCAACTTCATGATTCAGCCTCTTGCAGATTTGCCAATTCTACCACAACATATCTGGTCTGAAGTAAGTACTCCTGATGATGAAACTAATGCACTTGGAAGTGGGCCTTATATACTGGAAGAACACAAATCTGGCCAGTACTACAAAATGAAATCAAACGAAGATTATTTCAAAGGTGCTCCGCCAATAAATGAATTAATATTCCCGATCATTGAAGATACAACTGCAATGTATAATGCCCTTCAGGCAGGCGAGCTGGATGTAATTTCGTCAAGTATATCTCCTGAACTTGTAGAACAATTTAGTTCCAACCCTGCTTTGAAAGTTGTAAGGGGGCCAGGATACAGTACAAGCCTGTTTCAAATTAATGCAGAGAAATACCCTATGACGGAAACCGCATTTCGTCAAGCTATTGATTTTGCCATTGATAAAGAAAATTTGGTAAAAACAGTGCTACTTGGCTACGCAGAAGTAGGGAGCCCTGGATTTATTCATCCGTCCTCTTCCTATTTTAATTCTGAATTAAAGCCAGTTTTTGATAAGGAAAAAGCCAAACAAATTCTAGAGGAAGCTGGTTTTATTGATAAAGACGGTGATGGATTTAGAGAAGACCAAGAAGGGAAAAAAATTGACTTAACGACTTTGGTTTATTCAGGTAACCCAATTAGAATCAGAACAGCTGAATTAATATCTGAAGCATTAAATGAAGTAGGAATCAAAAATGCTGTAAAAGCAATGGATTCAACTACAGTAGACTCATTAATGTGGCCTGATTTTGATGTCAGCAAAGGCAGAGATTACGACCTTGGTGTCTGGAGCTGGTCCAACACCATGCAGCTATTTCCAGATCGAATGAATGATCTATTTCATTCCGATCCAGCTATTGGGTCTGTCAATATTGGGGGGTACAAGAACCCTGAGTTTGACCAATTGGGGGAAAAACTTAAACAGACATACGATGAAAATGAACGTCTAAGTTTAATTAAGGAAATACAAGCTTTTGTAGCGGAGGATGCTCCTATTATACCTCTTTATTACCAAGAGATTGTTGGTGCGTTTAATCCTGAAAAATATGATCAGTATGTCTTCCAGGTGGGCAAGGGCATTATCAACAAACTATCCTTTGTTTCGACTGAAAAATCAGATTTGCCTGATAATGAGAAAGCTAGTAGCGATACACCTGTTTCAACAGATAGCAAAACAGCAAATATGAGTACAGATAATGATGGGAATAACACTTCATTAATCGTATTTGGATTAATACTTCTTGTGGCTGTCATTGGATTTATTCTATTAAGAAGAAAGAAAAAAAATAAAGGCAATGATGATTTTGATTTTTAATTGAAATAACTTCCCGTAAAAGCAATTTCTTTTACGGGAACTCTTTTTAAAAATATTATTTACATATTTGGAGGTGAAAGTGATGGGTAAATTTATTACAGGAAAACTTTTACAATATTTCATTGTCATTTTCCTAATGTTGACGCTAAATTTTCTATTACCCCGTCTTATGCCTGGAAATCCATTGGTTTTTTTAGCAGGCGAAGATGTAGGCTTTATGTCCAGTGCTGAAAAAGACGCTATTTTAGACAAGTATGGCCTTAATGATTCAATCCTCGAACAATACGGAACTTATATAAAGAATATTTTCACTGGTGACTTTGGATATTCCTATCAGCAAAAACGGCCTATCTCAGAACTTTTGATGGAGAGGCTCCCATGGACAATGCTACTTACAGGTCTAGGATTGGTACTCTCAACCGTTATCGGAGTCATGTTTGGAGCAATTTCCGCATGGCGCAGGGGCACCAACACAGATGCTAACCTTCTAACAGTCTTTATGTTTTTAAGTGCCATGCCATCTTTTTGGGTTGGCATGATACTTGTATCTATTTTTTCCGCTCAATTAGGATGGCTGCCCGTTTTTGGAGCAGAAAGCGCTTGGTCAAATTATACGGGAATGGACCGGTTTATTGATATCGGTAAGCATCTGATTCTCCCATTAGCCACCCTTATCCTAATTTCTGTTACAAGCACTTTTATGATCATGCGGTATTCAATGCTGAACGTCCTCGGAGAAGACTATATTATGATGGCCAAAGCAAAAGGAGTAAAAGAAAAGGTAATCAAGTATAAACATGCCATGAGAAATGCATTACTTCCTGTGGCTACTGTATTTATGCTTAGCTTAGGATTTACCCTGGGCGGTGCGACTGTTATCGAAACCGTCTTTGCATATCCGGGTGTAGGCCGTCTTATGTTTGAATCGGTATTAAGCAGAGATTACCCGCTTATCCAAGCTACATTCCTGATTATTACTTTCAGTGTAGTCATTGCTAACTTTCTAGCAGATTTAATTTATCCTTTACTTGATCCAAAGGTGGGAAGCCGCAATGGTTAATTCAAGATGGAAGAAATATTGGCAAGTGCTCACATCTAATAATATTGGCTTGTTTGGCTTAATCCTTTTAGTGATTTTTTTGCTAATTGCGATTTTAGCCCCAATCCTTGCTCCATTTGACCCGACAGATCGAGTTGGAGCTCCTTTTACGAAGCCTAATGGCCAATTTTTGCTAGGAACGAATGATGTCGGACAAGATATCTTAAGCGAACTTCTATATGGCACGAGGATTTCATTATTAATTGGTGTCATTGCAGCTTTTATTTCCATTCTTCTTGGCTGCCTAGTCGGTATCGTTTCAGGCTACTATGGCGGCAAAGTAGATGCATTTTTAATGAGATTGGTAGACTTAGTACTTGTTATTCCTTTTCTTCCTTTAATGATATTACTGGCTGCTTTTATTGGTCCTAGTTTTTGGAACATTGTACTGGTTATTAGCCTAATTTCCTGGGCTAGCCCAGCAAGGGTAATAAGATCTCAGGTTCTAACTTTAAAAACAAAAGGGTATGTAGAGGCTGCAAAGTCAATCGGAACAAACATTAAAGTCATCTTAGCCCGACATATTCTGCCGGGGGTTATTCCAATAGCACTCTCCCAATTTGTTTTAGCCGCAAGCCATTCAATTTTAATCGAAGCATCTTTAAGCTTCTTGGGGCTAGGAGATCCATTTACAAAGAGCTGGGGGACCATTTTATATTATGCTCAGGCCAGAGGAGCTTTTTTAACTGATGCGTGGATTTGGTGGGTTCTGCCTCCAGGATTATTAATCACAACATTGGTTATAGGGTTCGCCTTTACAGGATACTCACTTGAAGAGATCCTGAATCCCCGATTAAGAAAGGAGCGTTAATTTATGAACACCGTGTTGTCAGTTGAAAACCTTTCTACTTACTTTAAAACGGATAAAGGGATAGCCAAGGCTGTAGAGAATGTTTCTTTTTCACTCAATAAAGGGGAAATGCTAGGTTTAATAGGTGAGTCCGGATGTGGAAAAACAACAGTTGCTCAATCCATTTTAAGGTTAATAGAGTATCCCGGAAAAGTGGTGTCAGGTCGTGTCCTTTTAAATGGAAAAGATCTCATAAAGGCCTCTGAAAAAGTACTTTCATCCTTGAGATGGAAAGAGATTTCTGTTATTCCCCAAAGTGCAATGAACGCGTTAAATCCTATATTTACTATAGGAGATCAAATAATGGAATCCATTTTACTGCACGAAAATGTAAGCAAACGGGAAGCACTTCAGCGCACTAAGACCCTTCTCGAGTTGGTCGGTATTGATGGGGAGAGGTGGAAGAGCTATCCGCATGAATTCAGCGGAGGAATGAAACAGAGAGTCGCCATTGCTATGGCATTGGCCTGTAATCCAAAATTGGTTATATCTGATGAATCCACAACAGGATTGGATGTTTTAACTCAAGCTCAGGTAATTGCCTTAATCAAAAGCCTTCAAAAGAAAATGGACTTATCCGTCATCCTGATCTCTCATGATTTGCCGATGGTAACAGCTATATGCGATAAAATAGCCATTATGTATGCAGGCAATATCGTAGAATGGGCATCCACGGAAGACCTATTGAAAAACGCCAGACATCCATACTCGCAAGCACTTTTAAACGCTTCGCCTGATTTAGGCAATCCGGAAAAGGAAGTCGTATCTATACCGGGAAGCGTACCAAATTTGGTGAATTTCCCTGATTCCTGCCGTTTTCATACCAGGTGCCCCCATGCTTTTGACAAATGCCGGCAAGAAACTCCAGAATTTAGAGAAATCAAGAACGGACATTACACAGCCTGCTTTTTAGAGGAGGAAGGAAACCATGGATAAAAGCACCCTTTTAAAAGTGAGCAATTTGAAAAAAACCTTTATAAAAAAATCGGGAACTTTTTTAAAAAGAAAAAAAACCGAGGTATATGCAGTTAACAATATCAATTTTGAAGTAAACAAAGGTGAGATATTGGGAATCATTGGTGAAAGCGGTTGCGGCAAAACGTCAACTGCCAGAATGGTTATGCGCCTTATGAAAGAAACCAAAGGAGAAATAACTTTTGAAGGAGTTAATCTTTGTAATCTAAAAGAATCAGAGACAAATAAAATTAGAAAAAAAATGCAGATGATTTTTCAAGACCCTTACGATACGTTAAACCCCGGTATGAAAATTCTTGACATATTAATGGAACCGATTAATGCTCATGAAAAGGGTTTGACTTACGAAGAAAAGTATCAAAAGGTGATTGAGGCCATAGAAGCTATTGAGCTACGACCAGCCCAGGACTTTATCCATCGTTTCCCACATCAATTAAGCGGCGGGCAAAGACAGAGAATTGCCATTGCAAGAGCAATTATTTTAAAACCTTCTTTTATTGCTGCAGATGAACCAACATCCATGCTTGATGTTTCTGTTAGAGCCGGAATACTGAACTTGCTGCTGGATTTAAGAAAGAAAATGGGCCTTACGATGATGTTTATTACCCATGATTTATCTACTGCGAGTTATATGTGTGACCGAATTGCTGTCATGTACCAAGGAAAAATCGTAGAAATAGGACCTACGAAAAAAATTATTCAGCATCCTTCCCATCCGTACACAAAAGCACTTGTGGCTGTAGTAAAAGATTTAAACCATTTTATTAAAAATAGAGAAAAACTGATTCTGGATGGGGAAGTGGATTCCACAAAAGAAGAAAAAGGCTGCCCTTTTGTTGCAAGATGTCCTCATAAAGAAGCAGTTTGTCATACGCAAGTGCCAGAGTTAGAGGATGTAGACAGAGGACATTCAGTTTCTTGCCATTGTCATATTGAATTATTAGAAAAGACTTCATAAAAAAGGGGAAACATATGGATACGCAAAGAAAGAAAGTAAAGATAGCTGTAAACGGAGGTATACATTTTGGGGCAAAACTAACTGCCAAGCAACTACTTGTAATTGCAAAATATATGGATGATCAGGATGAGCTTGAACTGACTACATTTCAGCAGCTCTACATCGATATATTTGATGACAAGAAAGATGAAATTATATCAGAGTTTGAACAGGTAGGGCTTCGATGTTATCCAGTGGGGAAATTTGTTAAAAGCTTACGGACATGCAATTTTTGTAAAGGGGAAGAAGAAGAAGGAATGCCTGTAGCAAAAGAATTGAATGAGCGTATAGCAGGAATTCCTGTCCCTTTCACATTAAAGCCAGCTTATACTGGCTGTCCTGTCGGCTGCGGTGAACCACTAATCAATGACATAGGTATAATGAAGGTGAAAAATCATTATGATTTATATATTGGAGGAAAATCGAAAGGGAAAGATGCAGAAACCGGGTCCCTATTAATGACTAATCTTGAACCTGAAGATTTATATTCATCTGTAGAAAAGATCATTGAATTTTACCAGCAACAGGCCAAGAAAAGAGAGACGTTCCATAAATTTGTAAACAGGCTCGGGCATGAGGCAATATTAGAGGAAATGAATAAATGAAAAAATAATCTACCCTTTAAATTTTTCTTTATAAAAAAATTACCAATTATAACAAAATATTTCATACCTTTCTCTTTACATAGGGTACGGGGGTATGATATATTAAATTTGCAAGGGGGGAAGCTAAGTGATTTCCAAATTAGAAAAAAATGAATTGCCAACCGAAGAAGTAAGCTGCTGCGCAAGCGAGAGTACGAGAAAAAGTCACCATTCTGATAAAGTTAAGAATAATCTTGTCGTTCGATTAAACCGAATTGAAGGTCAAATCCGCGGTATAAAAGGTTTAATTGAAAGGGACACTTATTGTGACGATGTCATTACACAAATTTCAGCTACACAATCTGCGTTAAACAGCGTTGCAAAGATTCTTTTGGAAGGGCATTTAAAAGGATGCGTAGTGGACCGTCTTCAAGAAGGAGATTTAGAAGTTTTAGATGAAGTACTCATTACTGTTCAGAAATTAATGAAAAAATAAAGGAGAGAATGAATGATGGAAAAAGTTACATTGAATGTAGAAGGTATGTCCTGTGGTCATTGTATTAAAGCGATCGAAGGTAGCGTCGGCGAGTTGGCGGGCGTTTCCAATGTTAAAGTTCACCTAGAAAGTGGAAAAGTTGATGTCGAATATAATTCCACGCAAGTTTCTTTAGACAAAATCAAGGAAACTATTGATGATCAAGGATATGATGTAGTTTAAATAAAATGATGGGGTGTGCTAAACGCAGCACCCTCTCTTTTTAAGTTTAATATACCCATGACAGGTATATTAAGCACTGACCTTCAATAATGAATTATTTATCCTCAAACAATTTTAAAAGGAGGAACATAAATATGGCTGAGCAATCAATTGCCAAAACACAAAATGATGCTGCCGGGGAAAATGTTACATTGAGCATAACCGGCATGACATGTGCAGCATGTGCTACCCGTATTGAAAAAAACATTGCTAAGGTTCCAGGTGTGCAAAAAGCTAGTGTTAACCTCGCTACAGAAAAAGCTTCTGTTACGTATGATTCAAAAACAGCTAATGTTAACGATGTCATTGAAAAAATAAAAAAGACTGGTTACGGTGTTCAAGAGGAAAAAGTCCAGCTTGACATCATAGGAATGACATGCGCAGCATGTGCAACCCGTGTAGAAAAAGGATTAAAAAAAGTAGAAGGAATAACAAGTGCTACTGTCAATTTAGCTACTGAAAAAGCAATAATCGAGTTCATTCCTGGAAACACGAATATTGAGCAAATCATCGCCGCTATAAAAAAGGTCGGCTATGATGCAAAGGTAGTTGGCGAGAGAGATGAAGATTATGAGCGCAATGCCAGGGAAAAAGAATATAAAAAGCAAATAAGGAAGTTTACTGTAGGGGCAATTTTATCCGTATTCTTTTTAGTTCAAATGATATCGGATTTTGCTATGGAGTATGGCAATGGAATGTTCTTTCATATGAGTCCTTGGGTACAATTCCTACTTGCTACACCAGTGCAATTCTATGTAGGCGGCCATTATTACCGTGATGCATACAATGCAGTTCGAGGCGGAAGTGCCAACATGGCTGTTTTGGTTGTACTGGGAACTTCAGCAGCCTACTTTTACAGTCTGATTGTTACAATTTTGGGAACTGGTCAATTTTTATATTACGAAGCTGCTGCTATCGTCATGACTTTGATTGTTTTAGGGAAATTGCTTGAAACAAGAGCTAAAGGACAAACATCGGAAGCTATTAAAACGCTGATGGGACTTCAAGCGAAAACCGCCAGAGTCATTAGGGATGGAGAAGAACTTGATATACCCCTGGAAGAGGTTCAAACAGGTGACCTGATTTTTGTTCGTGCTGGAGAAAAGGTTCCTGTTGATGGGGAAATAATTGAAGGAAACACTACCGTTGATGAATCCATGCTAACTGGGGAAAGCATGCCTGTTACAAAAGGGATTGGTGACACAGTCATTGGAGCAACGGTAAACAAACATGGTTCATTTACATTTAAAGCTACCAAAGTTGGCAAGGACACGGCACTAGCACAAATTATTAAACTTGTCGAAGAAGCTCAGGGCTCAAAAGCCCCTATTCAAAAACTCGCAGATAAAATTTCTGGAATTTTTGTACCAATTGTAATCTTAATTGCTTTAGCAACCTTTGCCATCACTTATTTCATCGCAGGATTTACACCTGCACTTGTTAGTACGATCGCTGTCCTGGTTATTGCATGCCCTTGTGCGTTAGGATTGGCAACTCCGACAGCTGTAATGGTTGGGACAGGAAAAGGCGCTGAAAATGGACTTCTTATTAAAGGTGCCGAACACCTCCAAACATCTCAGAGTGTAACTACGGTTGTTTTGGATAAAACAGGCACGATTACAAAAGGTGAACCAGATGTCACCGATATTATAGCTTTTGGAAAATATAAAGAAGATGAATTACTGCAGATAGCTGCATCAGCTGAAAAAGGATCGGAGCATCCTCTTGGGGAAGCAATTGTAAATGGTGCTAAAGAAAGTGGCATTCAGCTTCAGGAAACACAAAACTTTACTGCCATCCCTGGTCACGGAATTCAAGTAAGCATCAAAGATCAGAAGGTGCTGATTGGAAATAAGAAGTTAATGATCAAAAATAATATAGAGATAGGCACTGCTTTAAGCCGCATGGAACAGCTTGAAGGGGAAGGAAAAACCGCTATGCTAATAGCAGTTGATGACAGCCTAGCAGGCATAATCGCTGTCGCGGATACAGTTAAAGAAACATCTGCCAAAGCGATTAAACATCTTAAAAATATGGGAATTGAAGTCATTATGATCACTGGTGATAATAAATTAACGGCCGAAGCCATTGCCAAGCAGGTTGGTGTCGATAGGGTCCTCGCTGAGGTACTTCCTGAAGACAAATCTGCAGAAGTTGAAAAATTGAAGCAGGAAGGAAAAATAGTTGCAATGGTTGGGGATGGGATTAATGATGCCCCAGCACTAGCTGCTGCCCATGTTGGAATTGCCATTGGAACAGGTACAGACGTTGCAATGGAGGCAGCGGATATAACATTAATGCGCGGTGACCTGATGGGAATTGTTGATACAATCAGTCTTTCCAAAACAACAATGAGAAAAATCAAACAAAATCTTTTCTGGGCATTTGCATACAACGTTGTATTGATTCCAGTTGCAGCAATCGGCCTTTTAAATCCGATTCTTGCTGGTGGAGCAATGGCTTTCAGCTCTGTCTCAGTAGTTGGTAACACATTATTTTTACGAAAATGGAAACCTGTACGTTGATATTGTCTGAACTAACACCTAACAAAATAAAATTGGAATTAAAGAATAGGATGACTCACATTAGAGTCATCCTATTCTTTTTTATATTGAGGGCTCTGTAATTCATTTAAATAAAAAACCGAAGAAATGACCAACTCAATAAAAATAATGTGCCACCAGAGGCTATTAATATAGTAGTTAACTGTATTTTTTCTTTAGCTTGAAGACGTTTATATTCTTTATAAGTAACTTCACCTTTAGCAAATTGAAGCCCTGCTTCATCTGGTGAAACCGAATAATCTCTTCCATAAGCATCTTGTAGCATGACATTTGTGATCAAAGGTAAAGCTTCACCAGGTAGTAATTTAAAGTTACTTTCAATGGATGTATTTTCTTGAATCTTCACTTGATCACCAGTGGTAGCAACACCCACAAGGCTGTAAATGGAATACATCTTCATCTCTTCACATATTTTAAGGGCTTGTCGTTCAATGACATCATGAGTAAAGCACAATTTCTTTCACCTCATTTTATTAAAGACTGTGAGAGGAGAGTTTTTCTTAATTTTTCGGTTTGTGTTGTATATCAGTATTGACCTCCACATTTTTCTTTTTTTTAACATTTATATGCATGGTCAATTTCTACTGTGTATGCATAAATTATGCATACTTATATGGTAAAAGTGAGATGTATCTAAAACACTTTTTATAATTTTAAACTCTTTTATTATAAATGGTCAACAATCCAAGAAAATGAAATCAACTCTTGCTTCAGAGTTAGATATCCTGAAAACCCTCGTGCCATTATCTTTAATAAACCTTCATAACTCATAAGATTGGAGATAACTAAATGGTTTTTTTATCTTGGATTTTTCAAATTTTGATCATTTTCGTCATAATTATTATAGAACATATTGAAAAAGTACAGCTAAAGAAAGTTTTACCTTTAATTGCGATAGTGTTTGCTGCAGTGATTTTGTTGGTCATGATAAAGTAAGGATAAGTTTCAAAGAAACCAAGTTAAAACACATTATATCCCATAAGTGATCTATATTTCATGGGAAGTTATTAATGTCTCAATTCTTAATCTGGAAATTAGTCATAGTGAAATCTCAATAATCAAGTTAGTATTTTATATATATGTATTTTAGAACAAATCTTACACAAATCATACTTAGTGATTGTTAGATAAACAGAAGAAGTTAATTGAAAAATATCCGTTTATATAAAGAAAGGAAAGATGCCAAAGTGGTTATTCAATCAAATATGTCACCAGCAGCAATAGTTGAAGTTTGGTCCAATACAGCAGAAATTTTTATAAGGCATAAAATTCCGTTTACAAAGCAGGTCTTAGCAACATTGATTGATGAAGAACAACTAATTCCGCTTCTCCACGAACTAAATGCAGCTGTAGGAAGCTCTGTTTCTACTTGCATAGATGGCGGCTGACAAATGCCATCTACAAAGGAGTAGGTGACTCCTTGGCTTAATGAAATAGTCTTACACTTGTGTCTTTTAACTTCTATGTTATTCTCTTATAACGAAGTAACATTTTTAACAAATATTAATTTGAGTTTATTCTAAAAAGACATCCTTTTGGTGCAAAGATTTCTTAGTAAAAGAAAAAGGCGGTATTTTACTAGTTGAATTGGAGCCATTTCGAAATACCTTTCAAAAGTTAAAAGGAAGAAAATTTGATAATAAAAAATGAAACCAAGATTACCAACAGCTTTTTTCAAGAAAGGGAGCAAATCAAAAACGCTTGGGATTATTATTTCCAAGCGTTTTTATGTGCTAATAATGTTGTTAAATTAGCTGTTGTTTATCCATGTTTAATGATTGACTTTTGATTTTTTTATTGCCATTTTCACAGTGAAAAATACTACGATTCCAATCATGGTAAGATTAAGCAGCGAACCTATAATACCATAAGCCATCATGCCAATTCCATATCCGCCCATCATTCGGGATCAACTCCCTTAAAAGTTATTCATCATACTTTCAGCACCACTTTGCTGCATCATACCATCCTTACCATGGCATGATTCAAACATATCTTTTTGCTCCTTTGTTGAGAGGTCGGGATGCATTTCTTCAATCATGGGCTTCATTTGCCTGAAGTTTAAACCTCCGTTTCCATTCTCCTCTGCAAATGCATATGTTCCTGCTCCTAAAATAAACCCTGCACCTAAGATACCAATCACAAATTTTCTCATGTATATTCATCTCCTTTCTTGTTTTTAGAATACCTTATGGAAATGTAAATCTTATGGAGAACTTATGTGGAACATATGAAGATTGCAATTCTAATAATCGAGGATGATAAAATGTATACAAGGAGTGGTTACTGGTGACTAAAATTCTTCTTGTAGATGATGAAGATATGATTCTTGAGGTATTAAAAGCCTATTTTGAAAAAGAGGGCTGGGATATTCTGTTGGCTTCTAATGGGATAGATGCCTTAAAAAAGGCAAAAGCCGACGACATTGATATTATTATTCTAGACCTAATGCTTCCTGATATTTCTGGAGAAGAAATATGTCGTTTAATAAGGAAAGAAAGTGATGTACCAATAATCATGCTGACTGCAAAATCAGACGAAGAGGATTTGTTAAATGGAATTAATCTTGGAGCGGATGATTATGTAAAAAAACCCTTTAGTCCAAGAGAAGTAGTAGTGAGAGCTCAAGCAATTTTAAGGAGAGTGAATAAAAGGATATCAGCTCACAAGCTTATATTTAATGAAAAAGAAATGATTATTGACTCAATAAAAAAAGAAGTAAAATTGAAAGGCAAGATTATTACCCTCACACCAATTGAATATAGACTCCTATTTACACTGGCCAGTTACCCAGGTAGGGTTTATAGTCGGATGGAGTTACTTGAAAAGTGTCAGGAGGACGGAACTTATTATGAAGGATATGAACGGAGCATAGACACTCATATTAAAAACCTTCGAAAAAAGATTGAAAGAGATTCACGGCAGCCTGATTATATACTGACCGTCTTTGGAATGGGTTATAAGTTTGGAGGAAGGCCCCATGCGGAAAACCATGCGCACTAGAATATTTTTTTATTTCTTAATAGTATCCTTATCAGGCATTTTATTAACTAGCCTTTCGATATTATGGGGTTTTGAAGGTCGCTTTAATGATTATTTATTAGAAGGAAGAGAGAAAAATATAAATCTGATTAAAGAAGAAATACTCAATGAGTATAAACAGACTGGCTCACTACAGAGTGACCAAGTTGTAAATATTCTGCATGATCAAGCTATGACGGAAAATCTATATTATGAAATATATAATTCAAATGGAAAAATCCTCATTGAGACTAGCTCAATGAGAAAGATGATGGAGAATATGGGTCACAGACAAGATTCAGAGGCGAACTATAATTCAGATACTTATAATCTTTCTGTAGATAATAGTATTATTGGCAGCCTACAAGTGTATTATCAAGAGGAACTAGTCGCTGAGGATTTTTCATTTTTTCAAGCTATTAAAAGATATGTTTATGCTGCAGCTTTTTTTACAGTTATACTATCAGTTTTCTTTAGTATTTTATTTTCAAAATGGCTTTCTGCTGGATTCAATAAACTTTCGGTTGCTGTACAGGAGCTCCAAAAACATAAATGGAACACCCGCTTGAACGTTGAGGAATTGACTGAGGAAATGAAAGCTCTTGGATGGTCTTTTAATAATTTAGCAAGTTCACTTTCTAATGAAGAAAATCTTAGAAAGCAGTTTACCGCAGACCTCGCACATGAACTTCGCACACCTCTTGCATCATTGAGAAGTCAAATAGAGGCTTTTCAAGATGGAATTTGGGATCCTACTCCGGAAAGGCTGCAACAAAGCCATAATGAGTTAATGCGCTTAGTACGTCTTGTAAATGAACTAGAAAAACTTCTTGCTGCTGAGAATCCACAGATTAAGTTAAATGTGAGTAATATAGAAGCAAATAAGATGGCATGTTTCTTAAAAAATCAATTTGATTCAATATTTAATGAGAAAGGAGTAAAACTCCAAATCCTTAATTCTGGAAAAGAATTATGGTTTCGTGCTGATCAAGACCGAGTTATTCAAATATTAACTAACATTCTTAATAATGCTCTTCAATATACTTCACCAAATAAAAGGGTGGTTATCTCAGTTCTTGAAAAGAATGACAATATAGGTTTCGTTGTAGCCGATGAAGGAGTTGGGATAGACGAAAAGGATCTTCCCCATCTTTTTGAACGATTTTACAGAGGAGATAAATCTAGAACCCGAAAAACCGGAGGGATTGGTATTGGCCTCTCCATAGTAAAAGCATTAGTAAATGCACATGGTGGAGACATACAGGTTACAAGTGAATTAAATAATGGCACTATCATAACGATTTTGTTCCCCAGAAATTAATAGGCACCAAAACCTTTTCAATTTTGAATTCACAACTTTTGGTCGGGGATTTCGCTAGCTGCTATTTACTTTTCTAAGTCCTCAATCGGATCAAAAAAACTCAAGAGGAATAAATATTTATCGAATGGGGAAAAGATTAAAAGCCAATGTTTTTATCTTACATAAGCTTACACCATATTTTCTGCACATTTTACAGTTATAATATCGGAAATTGCTAAAGGAGGATTTTGTATATGTTGAAAAAAGATTTTAGAAAATCAATTTTATTTGCATTGCTTGCTTCTCTTTTATTACTTTTGGGAGCCTGTACAAATGCAAATGATGAAAACGCAGAAAACAATGAAGGCACAGAGAATACAGAAGAGAGCAAAGACAATGAAGATATGGAAGGCATGGATCATGATAATATGGATGAAGATACAGAAGGCATGGATCATGATAATATGGATATGTCCAGCTCGGGCGAAGTTCCTGAAGGTTTAGAAGAAGCAGCTTCACCAACTTATGAAGTTGGAAGTAAAGCCATTATTGAGTCAGATCACATGTCAGGAATGAAAGGCGCTGAAGCAACAATAGTTGGAGCATATGATACTACGGTTTATACAATATCTTATACCCCGACGACTGGCGGAGAGAGAGTGGAAGATCATAAATGGGTGATCCATGAAGAGTTAGAAGGAGTCGAAGAAGAACCGCTTGAACCTGGAACAGAAGTTACTGTAAATGCGGAACATATGGAAGGTATGGACGGAGCAACAGCTGTAATTGACTCCGCTGAACAAACTACTGTATATATGGTTGATTTCACTACAACAACCGGCGGTGAAGAAGTGAAAAATCACAAATGGGTAACAGAAAGCGAGCTATCTCCAGCTGAATAAATTTATAAAACTTTAACATAATAAATAACAATAAAAAGTCGATTCCAAACCATGGAATCGACTTTTTAAATCCTTAATCACAAATAGAGTTTTATTCCTTGCCAGTCCATTTATATCCAACACCCCAAACCGTTAGTAAAAACTCATCCGCGGGAAATCCTGCCCTTCTCAACTTTTCCCTAATATTTCTAACATGCGAATCAATCGTGCGGTCTTCAATTGATACGCCATATCCCCAAACCGATTCAATTAAGTGAACTCTGGAGAAAACCTTGTTTCTGTTACTTATAAATAACTGGACCATCGCAAACTCCTTAGGTGTGAGCAAGATCTCTTTATCTTCAAAATAAAGTTCATAAGAAGCTGGTTTAAGTAATAGGCCTTTAAATGAGAGGAATTCTTCTTCTGTTGTAGTTCTTCTAAGTACAGCTTCTATCCTTGCTACAAGTACTTCTTCATCAAATGGTTTCAAAATATAATCATCTGCGCCTATTTTTAACCCTTTAACGATATCAGGCTTCTCACTTCTGGCCGTGAGCATGATAATAGGGATATCCCTAATTTTCTTGAATTCTTTGCATGCTGTCCAACCATCCATTTCAGGCATCATCACATCTAACAATATTAAATCGACATGATTTTTTTCTATATACGTTATTGCATCTACCGCAGATGACTTTTTAACACATTTATAACCTAATGGGGTTAAATAAAGCGCAAGTAGATCTAACATTCTGGATTCATCATCAACTAATAGTATCGTTTTCAATGCTATCTGCTCCTTTAAAGACTAATTCAAATTCAGTTCCGATGCCTTCCTTGCTTTTTACTGAGATTGTCCCACCATGAGCAAGGACAAGCTCCTTTACTATGGCAAGCCCCAAACCTGTTCCTCCTAAAGATCTGGTTCTGGACTTATCTACTCGATAAAAGCGGTTTAAAATATAAGGCAGGTCTTCTTCAGGTATTCCTTTTCCATTATCTCGAACCTTAATACTGACATCCTTCTTTTTGCTGCTGACAGCAAGGATTGTTTTGCCTCCAGATGGAGAGTATTTAATAGCGTTATCCAGCAAGTTAAAGATGATTTGCTCAAGTCTGATAGGATCAGCCATAATATATACTCCTTCTGGACAAACTACTTCAAAATCCATTTCTTTTTCGTGGAATGCAGGAGAAAACTTTTGCTCAATTTTCGTAATAAAGTCAGTTAAGTCTATTGCTTTTTTTTGTATTATAAATGAATTTTTGTCCATTTTCGCTAGGTCGAAAAGGTCCTTAATTAAATCAGAAAGGCGATTCGCCTCCTCATGAATTATATTTAAATATTTGTCACGGTCCTCATTGGATAAATTGCGTTTATGAACAATATCTGCATAGCCCTTAATATAGGTGAGGGGGGTCCTTAATTCATGAGAAATGCTCGCTAAGAAATCGTTTCGCTCTAGTTTTAAATAATTCAAGTCGCTGGCAAGCTGAGAAATAGAATCTGCTAAATCCCCGAGTTCGTCATTCCTGTTCTTTGGGAGTGAAATTGTAAAATCTCCCTTGCTAATTTTGGAAGTAGCTTCCTTCATTTTTATTAAAGGTTTTGCAAGTCCTTTAGAAAGAAAAATGATAACAATCAAGGTTAAAAAAACCGCTATTAATCCTGTTAATATAAAATGTTTATTAATTCTTTCAATTAAAGAATGTATTGATTCTGTTTCTTGAAACATAAAAACCTTGCCAGATGTTTTGCCATCTAAATCTATTGGACTAACTGTTGAGATAAACTTTCCCTCTTTCCAGTTATTATCAACAACCTCTCCACCTCGAGGGATATCTGAGTCTGACCTGTTAATATGGTCTTGAACCTCATAGCTCTTTACTGATGAACCAAGAATCTTACCATTCATATCAGTGATAACGACATCGGTATTTGCCTCCGATTCCATTAAAGTTACATGAGAGATTGTATCTGTATCAAAGTGTTTTTCCAGTATATCCCTGTGAGCGTTGCCTCTTGTCTGCAAAGATAGAAACTCTTCTTCTATCCTTGAATCCACAAGGGCTGAATGTAAAAAGAAAAACATAAAAATCTCAAGGCTAAAGATAATTAGAAAGAATACTATTCCAAGCTTAATCGAAATTTTTGTCAATTAATTCACCCGTTTCTCAAGAAACTGCTAATTTAAATTATATTTCTTAAATTTGAAGAATTTATGCAGAATGAGACATATTTTAATACTGAGAACTTTTATATTTTTAGTGTTTAATTAAAGTCTATTCAAAATCTCGAGAATCGAACTATTGACAACTTAATCGAATTTACTTAATATTATGATTAGTAATTTTATTTTGAATATTTAAAATTATATTTATCAATTCATATATAGTCTACAGTTATTAGTTGAATTAAGGGGGCTATATCGAATTTCTTTATGCATTATGCATAGGTTATTCGATATGCCTCCTTTTTTATTATTAAATTAGATATTGGAGGTGATATTGTTAGAAGTTTCATAATAACAAGAGTTTCCGCTGTTTAAAAAGAAGATAGGGGGATATGTGATGATTAAATTAAGAAGTCGAATTGTATTTCTAACCTTCTTTTTTGTAATTACCTTACTTATAAGTGCATGCAGTAATAATAGTCAGGTGAATAACCAGACAGATAATGAAAACAAGGATGCGAAAACAGATTCCACCAAAGAACAGGTGATTACAGTAAATGCCTTATCTGAACCACCCAGTCTCGAACCTGCTTTAATTGATAACCAGGTTGCTGGGGATATATCAAACCAATTATTTGAGGGCCTCGTTCGTTTGGATAAAGAAGGAAAAATTGTTCCAGGTGTGGCTGAAAGATGGGAAACTTCAGATGATGGGACAATTTACACGTTCTACTTAAATAAAGATGCGAAATGGTCAAATGGTGATCCAGTGACTGCTCAAGATTTTGTCTATTCCTGGGAAAAGGTATTAAGGCCTGAAGTAGCCTCTCCGCTAGGAAGTAATTTATTTTTTATCAAAAATGGAGCAGCATATAATGAAGGCTCGTTAAAGGATCCTGCTGAGCTTGGTGTTAAAGCTGTAGATGAATATACCCTTGAAGTTACTCTAGAAAAACCAACTTCCTTCTTCTTGGGACTAACAGCCTTTTTCACCTTATTACCAATCAATGAAGAAGTTGATAAAGCAAATTCGAAATGGGCATCAGAAGCTGACACCTTTGTTTCAAACGGCCCCTTTACAATTGAGAGTTGGAAGCACGGACAAGAAATAGTAATGGTACCTAATGAAAACTATTGGGGGAAAGATGTTGTTAAACTGGATAAGCTAAAGTGGGTAATGGTGAATGAACAAAATACTGAATATGCAATGTACCAATCAAATGAGCTTGACTTTTCTACAAACCTACCAAATTCGATAAGAAATAAATTAATTTCTTCTGGAGAGGCATATACTGCACCAAGTGCAAGTTTAGCTTACTTACGTTTTAATCATAAAAATGACGTTTTCGCGAACGAAAAAATACGCCAAGCATTAGGTCTAGCGTTGGATAGAAATCTTTTAGTTGAAAAAGTAACACAAGGAGGAGAAATTCCAGCCTTAGGTTTAATTCCAATTGGATTGAGCAGCGGTGCAGGAGAATTTAGGGATTTAGCGGGAGAATCCTTGTTTAAGGATAATGATGTGGAAACAGCAAAACAAAAGCTACAGGAAGGGCTAGATGAATTAGGCCTCTCCTCGTTACCGAAAATCAATCTACTATTCTATACCGATGATACGTACAATAAGCTTTCACAAGCAATGCAAGAAATGTGGAAGAAAAACTTAGGGATAGAAGTTGAACTCCAAACAATGGAGCGTAAAGTATTTGTTCAAAATATTCAAGCAGGGGATTATCAACTAGCAATTTACAGTACAGGTGCGGACTATGATGATGCAAGTAATTTAATGGGACAATTCATGACAGGAGATGTTTATAACTATAGTAATATCTCTATTCCCGAGTACGATCAATTAATGAAAAAAGCAGAAGCAGAATTGAATTTGGAAGAGCGTGCTCAGTATTTGGTGGATGCAGAAATAGTTCTGATAGACCAAATGGCCATTTCACCTCTTTATTATAGGACGAAGGTATATCTGCAAAAGGATAATATTGATGGAATCTTTCAATATACTATCCAAGCCATTGATTTCCGGGAGGCGTATGTGAAGTAAAGAAAAAAACATTCAATCGCTGAAAGAGTGTACTAAAAGTACACTTTTTCAGTTGTTATCAGACAGGTCCTGCTACAGGAAAATAGGAGGGGAATTATGCGACAATTTCTGGTTAGGAGGATTATTAGTGTTTTTGTGACACTATTCGTTATTATTTCACTAACCTTTTTATTAATGTATGCCATACCAGGAGATCCTTTTACAAGTGAAAATCGCATACCTGAACAGGTAGTCGAAAACTTAAAGGAGCATTATGGGCTTAATGATCCAATGTTAATTCAATATATAAAATACCTAAAAGGAGCCCTATTATTCGACTTCGGTCCTTCAATCAAATGGGATAATCAAACAGTAAATGAACTAATTGCAAGTGGTTTTCCAGTTTCGGCCATGATTGGTCTACAAGCCATTCTTATTGCAACTTTTTTTGGCATTCTATTAGGAATATTTGCTGCTATTCGCCACAATAGTGCTATTGACTATTTTTCTATGATTATCGCAATTCTTGGCCTTTCTGTTCCCAGTTTCATATTCGCTACAGTTTTAATCAACTTTTTTGCAATTAAGCTACAATGGTTCCCGGTTGCAACATGGGGGACCTGGAAGCATTCCGTATTGCCAAGTGTTGCTCTCGCCGTTACACCAATGGCATATATTGCCCGCCTAACTCGATCGAGCATTCTTGAAGTTTTATCTATGGATTATATCCAAACTGCAATGGCAAAGGGCGTAACCGGTGTCAGATTCGTATTTAGGCATGTACTTAGAAATGCTCTGATTCCAGTTGTAACTATACTGGGACCTATAACAGCCACTGTATTGACAGGAAGCTTTGTTATTGAACAGATTTTCGGTGTGCCTGGATTAGGCAAGTATTTTGTGGAAGGAATTACAGATAGAGATTATCCATTAATCTTAGGGACAACGGTTTTTTATAGCGCTATCTTAGTGTTCTTTATTATATTGGTTGATATCGCCTACGTTCTGATTGACCCAAGAATAAAACTAATGAAAGGGAGGAGATAGCAGATGCAGCCAGTGAGGGATGAACTCTTTGTGTTTAAGAAAAAAAACAAAGAGGAGGATTTACTAAGTAAACCGAGTGTCTCTTTTTGGAAAGACGCATTGGGGAGACTAAAACATAACAAATTGGCTATGACAGGACTTGGAATCATAATCTGTTTAATCACGATGTCCATTATAGGTCCCTTGCTTGTACCTTATTCATATTCAGACCAAAGTCTGCTAAATGCTAATCTCCCTCCATCAACAAATAATTGGTTTGGAACAGATGATTTAGGAAGGGATATATTTTCAAGGACTTGGGTAGGCGCCCGAATTTCCCTCTTTATTGGGATAACAGCGGTTATATTAGACTTAATAATAGGTGTTATATGGGGAGCAATTGCAGCTTACAAAGGTGGAAGAACAGATGAAATCATGATGAGAATCGTAGATATTCTTTATGGACTGCCTCATTTGCTTGTAACAATTTTATTAATGGTCGTATTAAAGCCAGGTTTACTTACAATTATTATAGCGATGGCTGCCACTGGATGGATAGGAATGGCACGTTTAGTTAGAGGGGAAATTCTAAGATTGAAAGAGTCTGAATTTGTATTAGCATCACAGGTATTGGG
This sequence comes from Cytobacillus firmus DS1, assembly GCF_000565285.1. Lineage (GTDB taxonomy): Bacteria > Bacillota > Bacilli > Bacillales > Cytobacillaceae > Cytobacillus > Cytobacillus firmus_A. Next base: position 40,401 of record NZ_APVL01000019.1, read on the forward strand.
AGGAAGTTTTTTCAGAGTACTTTTTAAACATCTTATTCCGAATGCTATGGGTCCGATCATTGTAAGCATGACATTATCTGTTCCTGGTGCCATATTTGCAGAGGCAACATTAAGTTTTTTAGGACTTGGTGTGCCGGTTCCGCTTGCAAGTTGGGGAACTATGACGTCAGAGGGCCTTGTCACTTTATTAACAGGTGAAACATGGAGACTATTTTTCCCTGCATTGTTTATTTCCTTAACTATGTTTTCATTTAATGTACTTGGAGATGGTTTAAGAGATGCCCTAGATCCTAAGCTAAAAAAATAAAGATACCTCATAGTTTAATTCATATATTAGGGGAGGAGATAAATGTGAACAGACTGCTTGAAGTGAAAGACCTTCACGTTAATTTTAATTCTAAAAACCAGCATATCCAAGCTGTCCGCGGGATTTCCTTTCATGTCAATAAAGGGGAAGTTCTTGCTATTGTGGGTGAATCAGGTTGCGGGAAATCAGTTACTGCAAAAAGCATTATGAAATTGCTGCCTGAGAAATCTTGCACCATTCCAAAGGGATCCATATTGTTTAACGGTGAAGAAATCACAACAATGAAGAAAAAACAGTTATCGAAGATTCGAGGGGCAAAAATAGGAATGGTTTTTCAAGATCCAATGACCTCATTAAATCCGACAATGAAGGTTGGCGACCAAATCGCAGAGGGCCTCATTATTCATAAAGGCTACAGTAAAAAGTTGGCACGCGAAAAAGCAATTGAAATTATAAAGCAAGTGGGGATACCCAACCCTGTACATTGCTGTACCAAATATCCTCATCAACTCAGCGGAGGAATGAGGCAGCGAATTGTCATAGCTATGGCGCTGATCTGTGAACCTGATCTTTTAATTGCGGATGAACCCACGACAGCTTTAGATGTCACCATTCAATCTCAAATTCTAGATCTATTAAAAGAACTCCAGCAAAAAATGAGCATGGCGATTATTCTTATAACACATGATTTAGGAGTAGTGGCAAGGTTTTCGGATCGAGTCAATATTATGTATGCTGGAAAAATAGTCGAAAGTGGTACCAAAAGTGAAATCTTTTACAGTCCTAAGCACCCCTATACTCTTGGATTATTAGAATCTATACCCAAACTTGATCACAGCCGAGACCAAAAGTTAACGGCCATTGACGGAACTCCGCCGGATCTTGCAGAACCTCCAAAAGGCTGCGCTTATACTCCGCGATGTCCTTTTGCAATGGATGTTTGCGATGAATATAATCCGGAAAAAACGGTGCTATCACGTACTCATCATTTAAATTGCTGGTTAATGGACCCAAGAGCTCCGAAAGTCGCAACTAACAAAGCAGTATCCCAAGCGGCTAATGAATAAGAATCCTTCCATTCATCCATTATTTTATCTTGTATTTATCAAAAAAAGTGAAAACCAACTAACCCTGCCGATGCCGGGATTTTATTAAAAAGGAATTAAAAATGAAGGGAGAACTTGATGGAAAAAATCCTGGAAGTAAAAAAACTAACAAAACATTTTCAAGTGGGAAAAGGATTAGAATTAAAAGCGGTTGATGATATTTCGTTTGATATCTACGAAGGAGAAACACTTGGATTAGTAGGTGAGTCCGGCTGTGGTAAATCAACAATTGGAAGGACTATTATTCGATTATACCAAGCAACATCAGGTAAGGTATTTTATAAAGGAAAAGATGTGCATACGTTATCTAAAAACGATAAAAAAGATTTTCATAAAAATATGCAAATGATATTTCAGGACCCATACGCTTCATTAAATCCGAGGATGACGGTTGCAGATATCATTGCAGAAGGACTAGATATCCATCGCTTAAAAAAAGGGGAAGAAAGAAAAGAGGCAGTATATCAGTTACTAGAAACCGTAGGCTTAAAGCGAAAGCATGCTAATCGTTATGCACATGAGTTTAGCGGTGGCCAGAGGCAAAGAATAGGCATAGCACGGGCATTGGCAGTTGAACCACAGTTTATTATAGCGGATGAGCCCATATCAGCGTTAGATGTATCCGTCCAGGCACAAATTGTAAATCTTTTGATAGAGCTTCAGCAGAAGAAAAAGCTGACCTATTTATTTATTTCTCATGATTTATCCATGGTAAAGTTAATCAGTGATCGTATCGGTGTAATGTATTTAGGAAATTTGATGGAATTAGCAACTAGTAAAAGACTCAATGAAAACCCGCTTCATCCATATACTACTTCTCTTCTAAAAGCGATCCCGATCGCTGACCCAGCTATTGAGGAAGCTAAAGAAAAGATAACTATTTCAGGAGACTTACCGAGTCCAACCAATCCTCCCAGCGGTTGTGTTTATCAAACAAGGTGTTCTCTAGCAACAGAGATGTGCTTTCAGCAAAAACCTATTCTAAAACAAGTAGACAAACAGCATTTCGTAGCTTGCCATTTGGCTTGAAAAATTGTTTGAAAATTCGATATTGACAAAATATTAATCTGTTAATAAGATTAATATAATCCTTTAGTCATATAATCTAACAGAATTGTGAGTGTCTGCCCTATGGACGTAAGACCTGATTCAAGAATTGGAAGGAACGCAATGCTTTTAGCTCTTTTAGGTAATGAGAAGCTAGAACCTGTATTTATTAAAGATTTAAGGTTACAAGGTTATATATATTGTCAAGGTAAAACCGGCTCGATGGAAACTCAGAAGGTGGTTGCTGCAATAGAAACAGCTGCCAGGCAAAATCAAGTCATTGAAAAAGACTTATACCGTGAAACGCATGCTTTATATCATGCAATCATGGAGGCGCTTCATGGAGTTACAAGAGGGCAAGTACTACTAGGAACTGTATTACGAACCGTAGGATTAAGTTTCGCTGTAATAAGAGGCAAGCCATATAGTTCCGAGGAAGAAGGAGAATGGGTGGCGGTGGCCCTTTACGGAACAATTGGTGCTCCAGTAAAAGGTTCTGAGCATGAAGCAATTGGTTTAGGTATCAATCATATTTAAATTAGTCCATAGTGATTAAGTTATCAGGGGACTATATCATCAGATTTCAACTGTAGGAATCTGATGATATGGTCTCCTTTTGTTTTTATTATAACTTAAATCTACTACTATCTCACGGACAGTTAATTTACCAGAAGGGTGGAATAGTTTTGATCGAATTGACAGGAAATTCATTAACCATGGAAAAAGCATTTAAAATTATATTCGAAAATGAACCCATTTTTGTCCCTGATTACATTTGGGGTCAAGTAAATGCAAGTAGAAAAGCTGTAGATGATATTGTAGCCAACCAACAGGTAATATACGGGATTACAACCGGGTTCGGTAAATTTAGCGATGTTTATATACAACAAGAGAATGTAGAAGAGCTACAATTGAATTTAATTAGGAGCCATGCATGTGGGGTTGGTGAGCCTTTTTCTGAAGCTGTGACCAGAGCTATGGTATTATTCCGCATAAACGCTCTGCTGAAAGGTTTTTCGGGCATTCGAAGGGCGGTGATTGAATTATTAATAAACTTATTAAATTATCAAATTCACCCTGTTGTACCTCAACAAGGATCACTAGGTGCGAGTGGGGATCTTGCTCCTCTTTCCCACATGGCACTTGTTTTAGTGGGAGAAGGGGAAGTAATTTATCAGGATAAAAGAATGGAAACACTAGAAGTATTTAATAAAACTGGGCTACAGCCTATTTTTTTAAAAGCTAAGGAAGGGTTAGCGCTTATTAATGGTACCCAAGCAATGACTGCAATGGGAGCAGTTTCTTACATTGAAGCAGAAAATCTCGCATTGCAGGCAGACTATATCGCCTCGCTTACTTTAGAAGGACTTCAAGGTATTATAGATGCATTTGATGAGGACATACAAATAGCAAGAGGGTACAAAGAACAAATAGAGGTAGCCGCAAGAATCCGGCAGGTTTTACATGGTAGCCGGCTTGTAACAAAGCAAGGTGATCTGAGGGTTCAAGATGCTTATTCATTGCGTTGTATCCCTCAGGTCCATGGAGCAACATGGCAAGTATTGTCCTATGTTAAAGATAAATTAGAAATTGAAATGAATGCAGCGACAGATAATCCGCTCATTTTCGATAACGGTAAAAAAATTTTCTCCGGTGGAAACTTTCATGGGCAATCAATTGCCTTTGCAATGGACTTTTTGGCAATCGGAATGTCGGAACTCGCAAACATCTCAGAAAGACGAATTGAACGTTTGGTGAATCCTCAATTAAATGATTTACCGCCTTTTCTTAGCCCTGAACCCGGGCTGCAATCCGGTGCAATGATCATGCAGTATTGTGCTGCTTCTTTAGTTTCTGAAAATAAGAAATTAGCTCATCCGGCTAGTGTAGATTCTATCCCTTCATCTGCTAATCAAGAAGATCATGTTAGTATGGGTACAATAGCTTCTCGGTACGCATATAAAATTATTAATAATACAAGAAAAGTACTATCAATTGAATACATTTGCGCTATGCAGGCAGTTGAATATAGAGGTATTTCAAAAATGGCACCGTTTACTTACCAGTTATATGAATTCGGCCGAAATATGGTTCCATCGATTAAAAAAGACCGAGTCTTTTCAAAAGATATAGAGCATATGGCATCCAGGCTAATAGCTTCGGATTTCAAACAAAATATTTTTTGCAGGTAGAGAAAGCTGTATCAATAAAAAGGGGTTAGCTTTTGCCCATCCAACAAAAGTTTAACTAGCTTAAAGTATATTCCTCAAGTGAGGCCAGAATCAGATCTCACTGGCTAAAAGGAAAAACAGTTATCTAAAAATAGAGCATCTATATATAAGATTAATATAATTAAATCCCCCCTGTAAGAATGAAGTGCTTATCTTACAGGGGGTTGCTATATTAAGCAAAGATTTTTTATTCCGAAATTATAAAGGACTTAACCATTGAGACTTCATCCAATTTAATGGGGGAATGAGCTCCAAAATAAAATTGAAATCACAAAAAAGCTTCCTTTAATACGTTTGTAAGTAATTCAGAGCTTTCCATTGATTTTGTCATTTTTCTTTTCAGTAGATATATTGATCTTTTCGGCACAGCTATGTCTGTATGAAAGGGAACAATAACTACTTCATCTTGCTGGATCAAACGTTTAGCAACCGCATTGGGAAGAAAACCAAGTCCATTTCGTGTTTTCAAAAACTTTAATAAGAGTGAAACATGGTCAACTTGTAGATGGCAATCTTGATTAGAGGAAACTTCTCTAAACCATCCTGTAAATGTTCCACCCCAATTCAGATGTATATAATTGTAATTCTTCAGGTCCTTTCTTAAAACGAAATGATCAGGAATAGTAAAATTCGAGTCGGCAACCAGAACAAAGGAATCCTCAATAATTAGCTCCATAATGATATTTGCATGATTAATTGGATAGAAAACGATCGAGACATCGATTAATCCATCAATCATTTTTCTAATTAGGATATCGGAATGTTCCGTTACTAAGGTTAATGAGACTTCAGGGTGTGTTTGTTGAAAATTATCAATGGATTCAAATAGCACGTAATCCCATAATGCGTGCGTTGTGCCTATTATTAAATGATCTCTAAAGCCATTTTCTAATTGGATAGCCTTAAGTCCTTCATTGTTTAATTCTAATATCCTCTCCGCATAAGGGAGAAAAACATTTCCGGATTCTGTTAATTTTATGTTTCTCTTATCCCTTTCAAACAAGTCTTTTCCTAATTGCTTTTCAAGCATTTGGATTCTAGATGTAACAGTGGACTGTACAACATTTAGTATCTCTGCTGTACGGGTAAAGCTTTTAGTATTGGCAACAAATATAAAGGCTTTAAGCTGTTCAATATCCATCAGACTCCCCCTAAGATTAATTCAAAAACCAAATTACAGTAATTAAAAATATTCGTTTTACAAATAAATAGCTACCTATTAAGATTATCATATATTCAAATAATTCTAAATATTTTAAAAATCTAGGAGGGATGGGTATTGTGCAGACTTGGAATAATTCTGTGAAAGTCTTTGAATGCATCAAATGTAATCAGCAATTTTCTCCCAATGATTACTTTACAGGCTGCCCTGTGTGTTTGAAAAAACAGCAACCTTCAAGTCTCAAGTTTTTGTATGAACAAGACATGCCATGGAAAATAGACAAGTCAGCTAAAGGTATGTTTCGGTACGCAGATCGGTTACCCTACAAAACTTTTCCTACTCTTGGTGAAGGAGAAACTCCCATTATTAGTATGAACGGCCTTGAAAAGGAACTTGGCATACCCGAAATTTGGTTAAAAAATGAGGGGCAAAATCCTACTGGATCCCATAAGGACAGGATGAGTCCACTTATCGTTGCAAGAGCTGCCTCGTTGAATCGTTCGACGGTTATTGCTGCTTCTAGTGGGAATGCTGGTGCATCATTGGCAGCTTATGCAGCAGCTGCAGGATTACGTTGCAAAATCGTGACAACCCCTAAAATTAACGGACCGTGGGAAAAAGCAATTCGTCTTTCTGGAGCAGAAATTATTAAAGTCCAGAATTCATTAGAAAGATGGGAGACAGTCCGGAAGTTGGTGGAAGAAGAAGGTGACTATCCAGCTACGAACTACAACATTCCCCCAGTGGGTAGCAATATGTTTGGAGTTCAAGGGTACACAACGGTGGCATATGAAATCGTTGAGCAATTGAGAGAATGCCAACCTACTGCTGTTATTATACCTTGTGCAAGAGGGGATCTACTTTGGGGAATTTGGGAAGGATTTGTTGAATCGCTGCGGCTAGGATGGATTGAATCCATACCCCGTTTATATGCGGTAGAACCTTTTCCCCGCTTGGCTCATGTTCTTCAAGGACGCGATTACAGAGAGAAATTTAGAGGCGATTCAAGACTATTACCTTCTATCGGAGGAGAAACGGTTACGTACCAATCTTTAGATGCAATTAAATCTTCGAGAGGAGACGCTATAGTAGTTACCAATACTGAAGTTGAAAAGGCTCAATGGGATTTAGCTAAAAGAGGGATTTTTGCTGAAGGGTCAGCAGCTATAACATGGCCGGCTGTCTCAAAACTGGTCAAAACAGGCAAGATTGATGAAAATGACCGTGTTCTTTTGATGATTACATCACATGGATTTAAAGGAGTGTAATTGTATCAGGTTATTAATACTATTTTAGCAAGCTTATTCTAAAGGGGGAACAAGGGGTGAAATTAGCAACCAAAACGCTTATTGCTATTATGTTAGGAGTCCTGGCTGGATTATGTTTAAGCATCTTTTCTCCAAATATATACGGAATATTAAACACCTATATTTTTAGTCCAATCGGTGAATTATTCATTAAAGCAATAAAAATGATTGTCATTCCGCTTGTATTTTCTGCAGTTGTTTTAAGTATTACCTCAATTGGAAGTCCAAAGAAATTAGGACAATTGGGAGGGAAAACAGTTGCTTTATTTGTAGTGACCACCATGATAGCCTGTACCATCGGAATTACAACTGCAATCATAATTGGACCCGGTAAAAACATTGTAATCCCTGAAACTTCATCTATATTACAAGATGAAGACCATAATGACCATGGTGCTTCGTCAACTGACACTTTAGAAATACCAACATTGAAGGACACAATTTTAAACATTATTCCAAGTAATCCCTTTGAAGCTTTTGCTTCGGGAGATATGTTGCAAGTCCTAACATTTTCTATATTTTTCGGATTTGGATTGGTACTTCTCGGCGATAAGGCAAAGACTATAAATCAGTTTATTCATCAGCTTAATGAGCTAATGATGAAGCTTGTTCAAATTATTATGAAGGTGATCCCTTTCGCGGCTTTCTCACTTGTTGCTACATCAATGGGCACTGCAGGCTTGGAGCTTGTTGGATCAATGGTAAAGTATCTTATTGTTATTGCTGTGGGATTAATTGTTCATGTGTTAGTTACTTATAGCTGCATGATATCTCTCTTTACAAAGTTTAAGCCTATTCATTTTTTTCATAAAATGACACCGGCCATTGGGACTGCTTTTGCAACAAGCAGCAGTGCTGCCACACTCCCTGTTACAAAAAGCTGCTGTGAAAATGACCTCAAAATATCTCATGATGTAAGTTCTTTTGTTCTCCCTCTTGGAATGACTATAAATATGAATGGTGCTTCTTTAAGTCATGGAGTAGCTGCCGTTTTCGTCGCACAGCTTAATGGGATAGATTTAGGTCTAGCTCAATATTTAACAATTATTTTTATATCTTTATTGGCTTCAATAGGTGCACCTGCAATACCAGGAGGCGGAATAGTATCGCTATCAATGGTTTTCCTCGCAGTAGGCTTACCGATTGATGGGGTAGGAATTGCAATTATTTTAGGTCTATTTAGATTGGTTGATATGGCATTAACCTCCGTAAATGTACTCGGAGATGCTGTTTGTGCAAGTATAGTGGATAAGAATAAAGGAAAATCCAGTGACGTTATCAATCAGAATTTTGTGTCTTAATTCAGCAAGTTCCATAGGCTAACCTCTTTTATACCGACACAAGGAAAAGGAACGGTGACTTTTACAGGGATATGAATATGATCCTCTGTCCTGCAAAGTTAACCTATTTTGGTGTGCATCGATAAGTAAAAAATTAACTACATTTATTTCAATTAATCCTTTTGGACCTTAATGGCCCAAAAGGATTTTTTGTAAGCAAAAAAAACCTAGCCAGCGTTTGTTAATTTATCGAATAGGACCCTAACGAAACAGTTATAACTTCATGCTTTTACTTATATTGTAATCGAACTATCTAGATATTAAAAAGGATTTTCTTCATCTCCATACTTTCTCAAAACAAATGTGCAATAATATTTTTTTCTGTAATATAAAAAGGAGGATTTACATGTTTAAATAAAATTCATTAATGCTTCTAATCTAGTTTTGTAAAACGAAATAACACTATTTGAACATTATAACGATAGAACGGAGATGTGTATGAAGTCAAAAATCTACTTTACGCTATTTGTTGTCAGCTTTGTAATAATGGGACTAGAAATGACCGCTACAAGACTGATAGCACCTTCATTTGGTAACACAGTTTACACATGGGGAATAATTATATCGATTTTCCTGATTGGATCAAGTGTAGGATACATAGTAGGAGGATATCTAGCTGATAAAGCAAACATTCGCGAAATCATGTTGTTTATATATCTTTTTGGTATTCTTTCGATAGCCATTATTCCATTGATTAAAACTACGCTTTTTCCATTACTTGAATCACTTTCAAGTACCCCCGGTACTACGCTCGGTGTGCTTTTGCTTTATTTAATTCCTAATTTTCTTCTAAGTGTAATCGGGACTGTCCTTATGAAGGATGGTATAGGAGAATTGGCAAGTGGAAAAGTCATTGGTAGCTTACATTCAGCATCAGCGATCGGAAGCGTTCTTGGAACAATTGTGACAACTTTCTGGCTAATACCCTGGACTAATATCAACTCCATTATTGGCCTTCTAGCTGGCCTGGTATATTTAACAAACATTATTTATTGTGATACTAAAACCAAGATGCAAGGATTTTTATTAATTATCCCTGCACTGTTTATTGCTCTTCCTTTTCTTTTAGTTGGAGAGAAATCCCAAGACATTCTTTTGAAGAAGACAAGTCTTTACCATGATATTTATGTATTGGAAAAGGATTTCTATCAAGGGAGAGAAGGAAGATTCCGTTCACTCACCTTTGGCAATAAAACTACTATTCAGGGAATGATGGATATGAATCAACCTGACAAACTTCTCCTTGATTATTCAAAAAGCGTGTGGGAGATTTCTAAAACATTTTCTCCAGAGAGTAAAGAAGTCTACATGATTGGCCACGGTATTGGAACATTAACACGTAAGTTTGAAGATACCAATAAAAATGTTCTCGTTGCGGAAATCGACAAAGAGGTAGTAGACGTCAGCCGCCAATATTTTCAATACAATGGTAATAGTGTAGAGATAGGTGACGGGAGAAAAATTCTAAAAGAGCAGAAAAAAAGATTTGATCTCATCTTTTTGGACGCTTATAACAATACAACTCAAATTCCCTTTCATTTAATTTCAAAAGAGTTCTTTGAGCTAACAAGTGAGAAGTTAAATAATAATGGTATTTTAATTATTAACGCAATCGGCAAACAGAAAGGAGATTTGCTGATTGAATCAATGAATAGCACTTTAAAATCAGTTTATCCCTATGTTTACATCTATGGGAGAGAAGATGGAAAAGGAATTCAAAACTTTACAATTATTGGAAGTAAATACCCGATTGAGGATAAAAAAATAAAGGGCCATAACTTGATCAAAGTTGGAAAAGGGAAAGTAATTCTAGATAGCGACACGAAGTTAACTAACCTAAATTAATTTTATAATTCCTAGCTAGTAATTGTCATATTAATATACCCAAGAATAATAAAGAATGTAACAGATATAATCATCCAACAATAACAGAAAGCCCTTAGGTTTTTTTATTTTTTCAGTGATGACTATTAATAAAAGAGCGACATAAGTGAAATTTTTTTGTTACCATGAGAGAAAAAATAAAAAAAGCTGGTGGAAAAATGGGGAAAACAATTTTAGTTGTAGATGACGATCATGATATTGTACGGCTAATTACAGAAAGCTTAAAATTTGAACAGTTTTATACGATACAAGCTTATTCTGGAAAAAAGGCTTTGTACTATTTGAAAGAAAACAAGATTGATTTTGTTGTTTTGGATATCATGATGCCGGAAATGGATGGTTTGGAAGTTTGCCGGAAAATTAGAAGTGAATACAATATCCCCATTCTGTTGCTAAGTGCACGCAGCAGGGATATGGACAAGATTATCGGACTGGAAATTGGAGCAGACGACTATATGACGAAACCTTTCAGCATTCAGGAGCTTACCTCACGGATAAAAGCTCATTTCAGAAAGGTTGACCGTTTGCATCAGGAATGGAATGGCATTATAAAGGAGAAGGAAGTGAAGTTTCTAAATTCAAACTCGCCTCTTGTGTTAAATGACAAGACTTATGAAGCTTTTTTAAATCATCAAAAGTTAGAGTTATCGACTAAGGAATTTCAAATTTTATCCTTTCTGAAGAATCATCCCAATAATGTCCTCACCCGTGAACAAATTTATGATAGCGTCTGGGGAGACGAATACGGAGATTTAAACACCGTCACCGTTCATATAAAAAATATCCGAAAAAAGATTGGCGTACAGCACGATTTCATCAAAACCGTCTGGGGTGTTGGTTACAAATATATTGAAGGGAATACATCAACATGAAGCTAAAAACCAAGCTTCCATTACTATTTCTCTTCATATTTCTTCTAACGCTTCTGCTGATTGCTGCCTTTTTTGTCTTTTATATAAAATCGTTATCAGCAGATGAAGGACACGTATGGCTAGAAAATATATTTAGTCCGGTTCATTTTCAAATGCTCTTACTTCTAAGTATTTTAATGGGCTTGTTGTTTGTTGTTTTAACAGTATTTTTTCACTTCAATATTACTAAACCCATCCAAGCACTCAATTTAAGACTAAAAAAAGTAAATATTGGAAACTCCCGAACCCCCTTGCATTCAAGAAGGAAGGATGAAATCGGAGACCTGTATAATCATTTTAATGAGATGGAAGAAAGACTATATCAAGCCCATAGGGAACAGGTTGATATGATAGCAGCTATTGCTCATGATTTGAAGACTCCATTAACTACAATAACAGGTTTTGTTGAGCTTCTCTCTATACAGAAAGATCTGACAAGAATGGAGACACAGGATTATTATGAGCTTATTATGAAAAAAACAAAACACATGGTGGAGCTGATTGATTCTTTCTCAATGTATACTAAGAATGAGGCAATGTTTGAAACCATAGCTATGATACCGATAGCAGCTCATAAGTTGTTTGACACTATATCATCTGAATATGAGACCGAGTTATCTAGCTTCGATTTCAGGCTTACATGGAAACATACTTTTAACCCGAACCAGCTCATTAGTATCAATGAACACATGATACGGCGTGTATTTGGAAATCTTTTCAGTAATGCTGTAAGATACAGCAATAGTAATGAACTTCATGTCTATTTGACCGGTTATGTACAGGAAGGTTATGCATACTTTCTAATAGAGGATAATGGCGTTGGAGTGCCTAATCAGGACCTGTCTTTACTGTTTCGTAAATTTTACACGGTGGATAAATCTAGACAAATGAGTAATGGCGGTTCTGGACTAGGTCTAGCAAGCTGTAAATTAATAATTGAACATCATGGCGGTCAGATTCATGCGTTTCATTCAAATCATGGGGGATTGGGAATCCGTTTTTCACTCCCACTATCAGTATAGGAATGTGTTCTGAAAGACTTTCAGTTGAAAAACTGAAGGTTTTTTTGTTTAAATTCCACTTCATAATTCTTTATATTTTTTCATAACTTTTTTATTTTCTTTTTATAGGAGTTTTAGTTTTCTTTTTTACAATAAGTCTGCCAGGATCCTATAGAGCTTTAAAGGATTTTACAATAAGTATTTGACCAATTAACTAAATAGGAGGAAACCCCAATGAATAACTTATCAAACTCCAATCACGACAATGGCGGGAAGCAAGCTAAGGAGCGGCAGCCAGTTATGCCACGCTGGGTAAAGGTATCATTAATCATTCTTATAGCTCTGCTCCTGCTTTTTGTCATCATAAACATCACAGGCATAGGAGGCAAGCACGGACCTATGCGGCATTTTGGCCAGACACTGCCCACAGAACAAATGGAGGCACAACAACCATGACAATGAAGCCTGGACTCCGGAAGTTCGCCCTCACCGCGCATGTCACTTGCTCTGTTGGCTGGATTGGAACTGTTATTGCGTACATAGCTTTAGCCATCGCTGGTCAAATCAGCCCGGATATCCAAACGGTACGTGCCGTTTGGATCGCGATGGAATTGATCGGATGGTACGTCATCGTCCCGTTGGCGCTCATCTCGCTACTCACTGGAATTATCATGTCACTCGGCACCCCATGGGGTCTTTTCCGTCATTATTGGGTTATATTCAAACTTTTACTAACGGTATTTTCTACGTTCGTCTTGCTCCTTCATATGCCGTTAGTGAGCTCCTTGGCACGATTGGCAGAAGAAACGGATCCTACAGGTCTGAGCAGGCTACCGAATGAAATATTTCATCCCGCTGGCGGCTTGCTATTGTTGCTGCTTATCGTGACATTGTCGGTGTACAAGCCGCGGGGTATTACCCCATATGGTTGGAAAAAGCAACAGAAGCAGCATAACCATTTGTAGAAGCAGAAGCCCCCTCTATAGCATTCGGTGCAGCAGCCAACATATTTTAAAAAAAGAATAACCTAAACTGAAGAATGGTTTTGATGTTTAATTGACAAATTCCTGTTGAATATTGTGATTACCCTTAGACAAACTGTTTTTATCCTAGATATTTGTTATATAATTAAAAAAAAGCATGGAGGTTTTTAGACGTTGAATACTAATGCGGAACAAATAATAACTGATCTTTTAATTAAAAAAGTTTCACCTTTTTTAATTGTTTTATTTGGTTCAACCGTCAATGGAAACATCCATAGAGAGAGCGATATTGATATTGCTTTTTTAAGCGATGAAAAAAACTTAGATAAATATGAATTGTTTATGATCGCTCAAGAACTGGCCGCAAAACTAAACCGAGAAATAGATTTGATTGATTTAAGTAAAGCCAGTACGGTTTTTCAAGCTCAAATTGTCCAGACAGGTAAAACCATCTATTGTACGGATGAACGAAAAAAGGAGGAATTTGAGTTAAAAGCATTAAAGATGTACGTAAAGCTAAATGAAGAACGTTCTGAGATAATAAAAAAGATAGATGAAAGCGGGACCATATATGAAAAGTGATGTGATTCTAAACAAAGTAAGTATTATCGAACGTTGTATTAAAAGAATACATGAGGAATACGATAATAACTCGAAAAACCTAGAGAATTACACTAAACAAGATTCAATAATATTAAATCTTCAGCGGGCTTGTGAAGCGAGCATTGATCTAGCCATGCATATTATTGCTAATAAGAAGCTAGGGCTTCCGCAAAATAGCCGGGATGCATTTTCGATATTAGAGAAAGAAGGGATTCTACAAGCAAATCTATCTCAAAAAATGAAAGCTATGGTTGGTTTCCGAAATATTGCAGTTCATGACTACCAAGAAATTAATTTAGAGATATTAAAAAAAATACTTGATGATCATTTAGTTGATTTTTTTGAGTATACCAAAACAATTTTAATGTTTTAGCTTATTCTACAAAATACTAAATTAGGTTTTACTACAATACTGAGTAAATTAGTATATTAAATCCTCTCATGACAAAGTCAAGGGGATTATTTTTTTGTTGTTTATAACATAAAGGTACAATCATGGTTAAAATGAACTCACTAAAAGAATAAGATGTTTGCTCTAGCATGAATTAAGGAAAGAGAACAAGAAAGGTTTTTTATGTGAGGATATTTTAAGTTTTTTCTACATTTTAATGGGTGAATGGGTGAAGCGGTGTATCATCTGGTTTATTTAAAATGAATCTTGAAGGGGTAAAATATCTAATGAAAAATAGATTATTTAAAGGAGTGATAAACATGCAAAGAGTTCAAATAGAATTATATTCAAGACCAACTTGACTGGATTGTAAAGAAGCGAAGGAGTTTCTTTCGCAGAACGGTATTAAATACATTGAATATGATTTAACCCGGAACCCTGATAAAGAGGAAGAAATGAAAAAAAGAACGGGCTCTCGCATTGTGCCTGCTTTTGTTATAAGAGATACAAGACTCCTAAGTATTATGAAACGTCCTAAAATTTTTATTGGTTTTGAAGTGAATAAGGACAAAATTATTCAGTTACTTAAAGTGCAAAGATAAATTTTAAAACAGATAAGAGTGTGGAAGGAGTTCCGCTGACAACATGCAGCTGAGACTAATCCAAGATTTTGGGCATACTTGTAAAGTGATGAAATAGTGAATTTGAGAAACCAGACTCAAAAGTTAATTCCAAAAAAATACAATTAATGGACTTTCTTTTTTATGAAAGTCCTCTTTTTAATTATCAAGTAAGGCCTTTTTGAGGGTTTTGTAAAAATATATTCCGAATAGTAAAACCTCGATTACACCACCCAAGTATTATTAAGTAAACCAGCATAATTTTTAATTTAATGAACCTATATGCCAAACACCTATTTTTAATCTTAATAAAAAAAATCCTTCACATACTATAGAGGGGTATAGTATTATGTGATTAAAGGGAATGTTGATAAATTCAAAAAGTCTTGAAGAATTTATTTAAATCGAGAAATGCTAAGAAGTTGCACTGACTAAGACTCAATCAGCTTTAAATAGTGACGCTTGTGATTTTCTATAGAGCATGTAATAAAGACTTATGTATTAGAAAAAAATCTAGAAGGTGATTGAACGCTTTCCATTGTTATAGAGGTTAAATAAAAAGGGAGAACCAGGGGGAATTCATATGAACTTAGATGGAGTTAGCAAACATCTATTAATTTGCAACGGGAAAACATGCATGAAAAATGGAGCTGAAGAAGTAACAGAGACCGTTAGGGGAGAATTGAAAAACTTAGCGCTGCAAAAGGAGATTCATACAACAAAAACATTATGTAACGGCCAATGCAAACATGGTCCTATCGTTGTTCTATATCCAGATGGAGCCTGGTACAAAGAAATGAATAAAATTAAAAGTGAAGAACTTATTCGTCAATTAAAAGAAGAGAGAACTGGTAATTTAAGTTCTAAACTTTACTACCATGATGGAAAAACATTTAAGAAGGATGAAAGTGAAATATAACATTAGACTAATTCATCGAAAAAGCGTTGCTGTAAAACAGGACGCTTTTCTACCTTTCAGTGACAATTACACTTAAGTAAAATCTATGGCGGTATTTTGTTTGTTCAAAACTAGTAACCGATTAATTGTTTAGTTGTTTATAAGGGAAAAGAGAGATTTTTAGTAACCCCCTGGATAAATGCAAAATTGCTGGTGCTCACGTTAATGAGGATTCTTTGTTAACAGAAGGGGAGCGTATAAATTCAAATCTCAGCCTTAAACTATAACTATTCGTATAATATTATTTAACCATACTAAAAGGTTTCTATTAAAACGCTTCAAACCCCTGATGTTATTGGGTTCGAGGCGTTTTTTATTTTTGGTAGAGGAGAAAGAAAGTGCGATTAACGCTACTCAAGTTGCAATTACTTTCAATAAAGCTGTAGATGCTAAATCATTATTCGCTGATGGCGTTTCTGGTTCTTTTAAGTCTGGAGTAGTTTCTATCCGTTCTATTGATTCAGTAACTGATGGAACACTTACTGGGGAACTTAGCCAAGATGGAAAAGTCTTAACAGTAACTTCAACTCAACTATTCGAAAAGCGCTATGATGTAGTTGTTGACAAAGTAAAAACTACTACTGATAAAGACGTTGAAAAGTTCAGCAAAATTATCTCTATTGATAAAGATGTAACTGCTCCAACAATTCTTGGAACAGAGCGTGTTACTGCTACTCAAGTAAAAGTGAAATTCTCTGAGCCTATGGCAAGTGCAGGTTCTACAACATTTAAACTTGCTGCTGATGGTCAAGTAGTTACAGGTATCACTGGTCAAGGTACGTTAGTTGACGGTGGTAAAGCAGTAATTCTTGACTTAAGTAGTTCAAGTGTTCCTGTAAACAAGGATATTGTTGCTACAGTAATTGGTGCAGCTGATAAAGCTGGAAACTTATTAGCTACTAACCCTGCAACTGTAACTTTCCAAAAGGGTGATAAAGATGGTGTAGCTCCAACTGTATCTTCTGTAACTCAAACTGGAGCAAAAACATTTGAAATTAAATTCTCAGAAGTACTTGTTGGTGAGCCAACTGTTTCTATCGATAACGTTCCTGTTAACGCAGCAAATGTAGAAATTGATACTACTGATAAGACTAAAGTTAAAGTTACAGCTCCAAGCGTACTTGATGGTGATAAAATTATTACTGTTACTGGTGCGGTTGATGGAAGCGGCGAAGTTCAAACAACTACTAACCGTGTAGTTAAGTTTGTTAAAGATGCAGTAGCTCCAGCACTAGTATCTTCAGCTGTTGTTGTTGATACTACTGACAAAGCAGAGTACCTAGAGTTCACTTTTGATAAAGATGTAAATCTATCTTCTGCAACTGTGGATGCAACTGGTTCTTATGTTAAGAACTATGTTACAAGTACAATTGGTGCAGGTGATATCGCAGCAACTACTGTTGATTACAAAGATGCTGCTAAGAGCAAAAAAGTTATCCGTGTGAAACTTGCTACATTACTAGGTAATAAGAGTGTAGAAGGTGCACAATATTCTCTAGACCTAGCGTTCTCTGGTGTTACTAGTGATGCTACTGTTGCAATTACAACAGGTAAAGCTACATTCACTCGTGGAACAGATGGAACTCTTGCGAACACAGATGTTGTTGCACTTGCTACTGTGAATCCAATTGTTCAATCAGCTACTGATAACAGCACTTTAGTTGTTACATTTGATAAGAATGTTGATGCTGCAACTGCAACTAATACTGCAAACTACATCGTTGGTGGAGCGGTAGTTGAATCTGCAACAGTAAATGCTACAGATTTAACAAAAGTAACTCTAAAGTTAAAAGCTGATTCAAACACATTCTCAGGTGTTCGTAATGTAACAGTTCAAAATGTTAAAGCTGCTGGTTCAACTGTTGCTATGACTACTACTACTAAGACGGTTGACCTTAAAGAAAACGTAGCTCCAACAGTTACAGCTCAACTTCAATCAGACTTAAAGACAATCAAGCTTACATTCTCTGAAAATGTATATCAGGCAGCTGCTAATACAGTTGACTTTGGTGTATTTGTAGGTACTGACGCTTACAAGTGGGATCATGATACTGATGCTGCAACTCCAGAAGTTGCATTTGAAAAAGATTCAGGTCTTGCTACTGATGTAGCTTTAGCTGGTAATACAGTTAATATCGAATTACCTACTACAGTTACTGCTGAGCAATTGACTAAGGGTCTATCATTAAAGGCACTTGCTTCAATTGATGTTAAAGATGCTGCGGGTAATAAGCTTTCTGTACCAGCTAATATCTCAATTTCCAATAACTAATCTTTACTATCCTGAAACTCTAGTAAAGCTCTGTGAAGGAAATCTCTGAAAATAAATAATTTTTGTTTTGAGGAAGAACCTCAAACTAGGCGGAGACGTCTTGTTTGAGGTTCTTTTCTTATATTAAGGAGGAAAAATGTATGAAAGAAATGATGTTAAACAAAATTAACGAAATTATTAAAAGACAATCTATGAGTGAATGGGATCCAATAATAAATGAATTTGAGTCTGAGAAAAGAAATTTAATGTTAAATGGCAACTCCTTGGGTGCTATGAACGATGAGGATGTAATTTATAAGTTCACGGTATTTAGTGTGGTCGATTACACTAATAAGCCATTTGTTTGTATTATTCTTGGTAACCATCAAAGTGGTCAATTTAATTTTATGATTATTCCAACCTTTTCTTTAGAAAAAGTAATGAATGAAATAGTTGAACTAGTGGTTTACCTATTTCCATTTTCTGAGGACAAAAGAGAAATAACCAAAAAGATCGTGTTAGATTTCTTAAAGGCTTTAGAAAAATTTAAAAAAAATGAGAGAGATCACATTGGTCCCTATCCAGAATATTAGTAATGAAGGAAACTTTATCTAAAGGTTTCGGTATTTTAAGGTCAGACAAAAAGAAAGATATGTCCTTTCGATAAAAGGTGCTATTTATGTTTGGAACTTCATAGCGAAATGCGATAATCTCATGAATGAAATTAAAAAAAATCTATATAATAAAAATGATATCTTGGATATTAACAAGATCCTTAATCTGGCGGCAGCTAACATTAGTACAGCAGGTTTTCTTATAGAGGTAATCCTATCACATTGTGACGATGCAGGGATTACTTCTTTTTCTTTGATGGGTTCAAGATTTTTACGTTTCAATTGCTGCATATGCTGCGAATAAAAGATGGAAGACTATTAGCAGACTTCTAGCCTTTCAGTTGGATTATATTAATAATGAAGAAACTGGGATTATTATTATATGGATGAAAGGTGCACTCGATGTTGGTGTTATAAAATACAAGATGAGTAAGTTAGCAGAATACATAAATGGAATACAAGAAGAACTACACCAAGCAGGATTCAATCATCTTAGATTTTCAGCGTGCTTGTGAAAAGGAGGCAAAGATATCGCGATGCATATTATTGCTGTTAAGAAGTTAAAGATCCCGCAAAATAGCCTGGATACCTTTTGGATATTAGAAAATGAAGGGAATGATGGATTATTATCCTTATATAAGCCTCAGCAAATTGATATAGAATTAAATTATTTGGATACATTTTGTATATATAAAGGCTATAAAGAATTATTAACCTCATATTTAGAGGGCTTAACTGTATAGTAGGAATACAAAAAGGTGAACAAATTATTATTCTGCTCACCTTTACTGACTCATAAATTTGATATGGATTATAACGTACAGTTACATTTTTAATTATTTTTGATGCTTTTACATTAGGTATGGATTAGTAATTCATTTTGGTATTTACATTCATTCATTATATTTATAATAGTATTGTAATTCGGGAAGCGCTGTAGTAGTTCTTTGTCACCAATAATATAAAACTCTTCTTTTGCACGTGTTGCCGCAACATTTAATAAATTTGGCTCTTTACATGCCCACTCTGCGGCGCCAATTTTTGATGCGTCTGTACCTGTTACAAAGTATACTATATTAGCTTCTTTCCCTTGGAATGTGTGTACTGTTCCAATGTTTTCATCTATCCAAGAATTATACCACTTCTTAAAGTCCTTTGCTGCTTCTTTATAGGTATTTTCTAGTTTAAAGGCATTTTCATCATTACCCTGCACAATAATAGATGTATTCAACCAATTATACATTTTTTTAAATAATCCAGTTTTTATTCCTTTTTTCAATTCATTTTTGACAGTTGAAAAAGGTGTAATAACATAGATGCTTGGATTAAAAAACTTTCCATTTTCAAATTGTTGTATCTCTTCTAACAGTTCAAGCGTGGATCTTTTATTTTTTAACTTATAGTATTTTTCAATTAATTTTAAGCACTGTTTTTTATTTGTTGACCAATTATCGTTGATTTCTTCGTTATTCGTGATGATTTGTAATAATGTTTTTATGCTTTGTCCATCATCCAGTTTCATTTGAATAGAATCTAATAATTGTTTTCTTAAAACATTTGCCATATGACCTTTTATGTGTTTTATTAGTTCATCTGTTTGCTCAGGGACATACTGATCAACTTTTACGATTCCTTGGCAAGATAGCCATTTACCTTCACCAATTTCTTTTTTTGCAAGCACCATTTTACCGTCATAAGCTAACTTGTTTCAAATCGAAAACATTGGTTCAATACAGCGCCTATGGACCCATAATGGTATACCAATCCATTTTCCTTGAGTAACATACGTACCAAGTTGGTTTGCACGATCAGCGATGGATTGCACTGAGCTTTTAACGTTAAATACCTCTTCGTCAATTTGATAAATCTTACGTATATCCTCCAGAACTGATGGATGTATAGTTTGTACTGGTTCAATCTGCAGTGGATCGCCGACAACTAGCACCTTTTTTGAGCGCCACAAGGCACCAACAGCTTGCTGAGGAGTCGCTTGCCCGGCTTCATCAATAAATAAATAAGAAATAAAGTCTTTAGGCATTCCTCTATACATAGAGGAGAAACTTGCAAATGTTGTACTTACTACTGGGCAAAAACAATGTACTGTGTGCCACATCGCTTTTATAGCTGCTATTCCAGATTCATTATTAATATTCACATCATTTCTATTTTCTAGTAAAGATAAAGCAGCCATTAGTTTTGCGAAATTCATAGATAGGAAGTGGCGTAAAACTGTTAATGCCTTTAAGAACAGAACTGAACGCATTTTGTTTAGTGTATTTGTTTGGTAAAGCACTTTTTGCTGGCGGTGTTCATATTGTCCCAGTGTATTCTCCCAAAACAAATCATTTGAAACAAGAAAATCTTCCGTTTCGTTTTCAATCAGGCCATCCTGATATTCAACAGAGTCAGCAAGGCTTTGACGTATTTTCCTCACTTCTTTATACAATGATTCAAATTCATCACATGCATTTATCCAATCATCTTTTTTCTTTTGGGGGCTTCTCTTATCATTTATTAAATTCTTAATAACACTAAAATCCTCACCTGCTAGTAATGAGGCTGCGTTTTTAATATTCTCTCCTTTTCCGAGAGGTATAGAAAACATACCCCAGGAATCTTCCCCGGCAATTTTTTTACTAATTGCACTTGCGTACTTTAATGGTTTAAGCTCTTCTTTGAATTCTTCAGCTATTTCCTTTGTCTTAGGTAAATCTTTAGAGATATTTTCAACAGCCGTATTATTACTTGATGCAACAACAGCAGCATATTGTGAAATTGTTGGATCAAGGTCATATACAAATCTTTTTACAATCTCATTTTCTTTACTAAATGGATTTTTTATTTCTACAGTATATTCAGTCCTAATTAATGCTGCAGAAGGATCCCGACGGAAAGGTATCATTGCTAAGGCTTTTTTTATAACAATTTCTGCGAATATATCTTTTAATAATGTTGTCTTGCCAGTTCCAGGCGGACCATTAACAGAGCTAATCGGATTTGATGTAAGAAAGAATTCATTCACTGCTACTTGCTGCATTAATGATAATCGATGATTAATAGGTGATGGCCATCTGCCCATCGGAGTATTTAAAGGATTTAGGGACTTTTCAATAAATATTCTATTTTCATTAATATCTATTTTTCTTGCTGGCTTTGATAAATAGTAGCGAAGAGTATTGTTTAAATCGTTTTTAGCCGTTAATATATCTTCCGAATAAAAACTATTAAATTTCTGAGTACTCTCAGTTTCGTTTGTTACTACTAATAATTCAAGGTAATGGTCATTTATCTTACTATTAGGTGGTATTGAAAAATTTCGTTTAAATTCATCAATAAATTGTGCTAACCAAATGTCAGATAGTTCTCCACCATTTATACTCTTGGCTTGCACATTTAAATAATCCTTAGCATCTTCATATTTTTCAAAGAAATTATCAACAAGAGAATTTTTATTGTCTTTAGCTAGTTTTATGTATAGATTTACCTGTGGAATAAATAGCGAATCCTTAATATATTGGTTATTTTCATCAAACTCAACATAAAAACCGTAGCAAATCTTCATTGATTTATTATGAATTTCATCTTTAACCTTATGCATATCCCTTTGAAATTTTATTAATTCATGTTCTAAATAACAACTTCCATAAACCCCTACTTTGCGTTTCATTTCTTCCTTTTTAAATTGAATATTTCTCCATTCGTTAGGTATGTTAGTTTGGCCATTGTATATTTTTTGTATTTTTTTGATTTTTGCTCCCGTATATTCACTACTGAGGGAAACATTTATCTTTGGTAATTCTCCGGGGACTAAAGTTTCACTATGCCACAAGGCTTCTAAAATTCTTCCCACTTGATTCATATTTTTCTCCTAAAATCTACTTTAAAATAATTAAGAACTTCCAATTATTAATATTATAACAAAAAATTACAAATGGAATTGTTAACCCCTTATATTTTTAAGGATCTAAGTTGAATGGATAATATAGATAAAATTTTTAATTTTATTAAAAATTAAAAACTGGTAAGGTATAATAGAATTGGTAAAATATGAAAGGGGAGTCACGGATGCTTCTTACATTGATCCACCTTACCGACATACATTTAAACAACTTTAATAATCCTTTACTTTCAAAATCCCATGCTTTATGGAAGGCCTTAAAAGCAGAAGTTCGCCATTCTAGTAGAGTAGTGTGTTGTGTATCTGGTGATATAGCCCAAAGCGGAAATGAAGATGAATATTTCAGTTATGCCATACCATTATTTGATAATATTAAGAATGAGATAAAAAAAGAAGTAAATCTAGATTGTGACTTTATTTTTATACCTGGAAACCATGACTGTGATTTTAGTAATAAAGAAATAAACGGTACAAGAGAGTTGCTTATGAAGAATATGGGCCATACGGATTTAAATGCCCATACAATTGAGACAATAAAGGTGCAGAAAAATTTTGAAGATTTCCAAGAGTTATTTCACTCATCATGGAAATATTGTGAAACAATGTTTAAGGGGCCTTTATTGGAGAAGGTAAAAATGAATGTGGGAGAGAAAGAAATAATATTTAATTTATTTAATTCCTCGTGGATATCCACACTTCATGAGAATCCGGGACAAATGTATTTTCCTGTTACTACTTATAAAGAAACTATGTTGGATCATATTGGCGATATCAATATAACTTTGGTACACCATCCTGATCATTGGCTCGAGCCGAATAATAGAAGAGAATTTAGAGAGTTATTAGAAGAAACATCAGATATTATTTTAACTGGTCATGAACATCAAAGCACTCTTGGAGTTTTAACGAATTGGGATAGTAGGAGAATTCAATATATTGAGGGTGGTGTTTTACAAGAGCTAGCTGACCCGAATTCTAGTTCATTTAATATAATACATTTTAACTTAAATGAGAGTAAACAAAATATAATTGAATATACATGGGGAACTGATCATTATTCAGCTACTAAGGAGACAGGATGGCAGGAAATCCCTGCAGTTGGTACAGTGAAAAACTCACAAAGTAATGTACTTGAATTGGATCATGAATTTTCGATTTACATTAAGGATCTTAGTATACCTTTAGCTCATCCTAGAAAGACAAATTTAGAATTAAATGACTTGTATATTTACCCAAATGTAAAAGAAATTTTATTTCAAAAGAGACAAGATGAACTAGTAGAATATCATGATTTGGAGGGAATTCTATCTGGGATTACTCCACAGTGTCATTTTGTATTTTCTGGTGATAGAGAATCAGGCAAAACGTCATTAGGAAAAGTCATATTTAATTATTTTTACAATCAGAAAGAAAAGTTCCCATTGTTAATAGATGGATCTAATATTACTCCGGGTAGGTTAAATGCAATAAATAGGATAGTAGAAGATGGAGCATCAAAAAATTATGGCGCTGATAGAACAGATTATTATGTCCAACTAGACAAGTCTGAGAGAATATTAATTATAGATAATTGGCAAAACACTTCTCTAAATGATAAATATAAATCAAAGTTTTTAGCTGAAGCTGCAAAATGGTTTGATAATATCATCTTCCTAGCTGAAAAAGGGTCGCGAATAAGGGAAATAGTTCTTTTAATTTCTGAAGACTATAAATCAGACTCATATATTATAAGAGAGTTTGAAATTCAAGAATTAGGTTTTGAAAAAAGAGAGGAACTTATTGGTAAGTGGGTTACTTTGGGGCAAGAGGAAACTTTAGAAACAGAAGAGTTCATAAGGGTAAAAGATAGATATGAAAAGGCCATTAATTCGATAATAGGCCAAAATTATGTTCCCACTTTCCCTTTATATATATTAATAATACTTCAAACCTTGGAAAGTGGGACACCACATAACTTTGAAAGAAGTACAAATGGATATTATTACGAAGTGCTAATTAAACAGTCACTAGGTAAGATACAGCTTTCTAATGAAGAAACTGATAAAATGTATAATTATTTGACCGAATTGGCTTATAAGTTTTTCACTGAAAATATCTCTACATTGGATGAAAATAATTGGAGGCTATTCCATGAATACTATAGAAAGGAATATGCTTTAACTCCTCAACAATTTAGTTTTGATGAATTTAAAATGAAATTTTTGAAATCGAAAATATTTACTTCTTATAATGAAGGGTACAAATTCTCTTATCCTTATCTGTATTACTATTTTGTTGCGCAGTTTCTAGCTAAGGATATTCAGGAAGAAGATTGTAAAACCATTGTTTCTAGAATGTGCTCTAATTTATATCAATCAGACAATGCCCATATTATAATGTTTCTGACTCACTTATCAAAAGACCGTTTTATTATAAAAAAAGTAATTGAATCGGCTAAAGGAATCTTTGATGATACACCATTACTCAAACTTGAAGATGATATTGGAGCAATAAATAACTTAATGGATCATATACCTAGAATGGTTGTTGGGAATATTGATGTTACTACAAACAGAAGGCTGGAAAACCAAAGAAAAGATGAAATGAATAGAGCCTTAAAAGAAGAGAGCAACAGAAATGAAGATTTATCTGATGAAGATGTAATAGGGGAAACAGGGATAGAAATTGCAAATGAAATTAATAAAGCTTTTAAGATGATCGAAATAATTGGCCAAATTCTTAAGAATTACTACGGTTCAAAAAAAGCCTCGGAAAAAATGGAATTGTGTTATGAGGCATTTAGTGTAGCTTTAAGGCTTAATAACATGATCATACATACATTAAAGGAGGATCAAGATTCACTAATCCGCTATATTACTGCTATAATCAAAGACAATGGTTTAGAGAATGATGATGAAAAAATAGAAAAGAATGCTAAAAGGATTCTATATACTATGGCTACAGCAATAACCTATTCTACAATGGAAAGAGTTTCATTGTTCCTTGGAACCAGTAATTTAGATGAAATTTTTAAACATGTAGTTGATGAAGCTATTCCTTATACGTCCTCGAGGCTGATTAACACCGCAATTAAATTAGAGCATTATGAGAAATTCCCTTTTGAAGAAGTAGCATCTTTTTATAAACAGCTAAAAGATAATAAGATAGCAAAAGACTTGTTAAGGAATATGGTAGGTAAATATCTTTATATGTTTGAAACAGACTATAAAGAAAGACAACAAATATGTACATCTGTTCAGATAGAATATAATCCTCGTGTACTTATTGCATCAACAAAAGGGGACAAAAAATTTAAAAAACAGATTAAGTAACGATGTTTATATAAAAGATGTAAAGTTTAAAATAAAGTAGCGACTGTTATAAAAAAGGTTCATTAAAAATCCTGTGCTGTATAGGGTACTTTAGTCCAACAAGAAAATCATATACCGATACTCAGTAAAATGGCGCTGTTTCCATATTAGGAAAGGCGCTATTGCTTTGTTTCGAACCTGATTGCAGAACAAGAGTGTTGTAGGAAACTAGAAGTTAATGGATAATAATTAATGAGGAAAAATGGTTAAAGGAGAGGTAGGTATGTCTGAAATAGAGGAACAAAAAAGTGTCCCGGATACAATTTTTATTAGCCATGCTAGTAAAGATCGTGAATATGTGAAAGAACTAGTGAATTTATTAACCCCCTTAAGCATTCCAAATATAATATGTAGCTCATTACATGGATACCATATACCAAATGATGAAGATATTTATGAGTATTTAGCTCAAAATCTCAATAGGAACGGACGGGTTATATTTATATTATCTAAAAACTACTATGAAAGTGCAGCTTGCTTAAATGAAATGGGAGCTTGTTGGATATTGAATAAAAGTTACACAACAATTTTGGCTCCTAACTTTGAGTATAAAGAATTAAAAGGTGCTGTTAATCCAAATCAAATGGCATTTAAAATAAACGATGAAAATAGGCTTTGTGACTTTATTGAAAGCATTAAAAGGGAGTTTAATACAACGGGTTTGCCAACAATGCAATTAGCTGAATTAGTTAAACTTACTATTCAAAATGTAAATCATATTGCCTATGATGAAAAAGTTAAAATTGAGAATGCAACTTCTAAAATAGAAAGCTGTAGAAACAGGAATGGTAAGTTAGAAGTCGCTTTAAGAGTAATTAATCCCACCCAAGAAAGAATTAAGATAGACTCTATCATTTTTAATTTTAAGGACGATCAACAACACACTTTAATAGTAGAACAAAAGAACTTAGATTTGTTACTTTATAAAAATGAAAATAGAATTTTTCATATTGAGTTAGATTATGGGGATAGTAATTACAATTTATACCGTTCAGTAAGTCGAGATGTTGAACTACGTACATATTTTGATGCATGGTAGGAGGTAATTAAAATGAAGGTATATTTAAATACTGAGCAAGAAAAAATGCGAGATCACATACAAGATTTATATAATGAGGCTATGGAATATTTTAAAGGAAAATCATCCGATATTCCCTCGGAACGCATGGAAGAAATAATAAATGAAATGGGAGATCTATGTCATAAGCTGCATATGCAATTAAATCCTAAACCTAAACATCACAAATATATGATTGAAAACAGCGGTATGCAACCGGAAGATCCTAATTTCTATTACCATGTTCATACGGTAGAGGACTTGTTGAAATATTTGAAAGACCCACATGCAAATGATGACCCCGAAGATATTACTTTAAATCAAAAGTTTGAATTTAGAGTATATACTAGAAGATGGGGTCATTACGATCTGTATCAGATCACACGTAATAAGGATGGGTGGTTTATTTCTCATTTATCTCATAAAGGACAGGGTGGAAAAAATGCAGAACCTGTATTAAGTTATATATTAAGGCATGATAGTGTTTCCTATCCTCAAAATCTTCCAAGGATTATGGAAGATATTTGGATTAGAGCTGAAGATGAAGGACTAACAAAAGAACAAGTTCAAGAGATGTTGAATCAAGTAGCAGAATGGGTAAGTATTGTTGAAAAAAGTTATCCGGATAATATCGCTAGATAAAATCTATAAATTACCCACATTAAAAAATTTTTAGCTTTGTCAAAAACGCAGGAAATATTTATGCTGATAAGGTTCTTTCGCTATCAGATACCAATAGTACAGAAGCAACGTATTGGCGCTGCTTCTTCTTTGTTAAAGCATTTCTGGTAAAACGTCTGTTTGAGCATTTCGCTCAGTTGATCGGAAAGATTCTACTGGCGATCCATGGGTCTTATTTGGTTGGGCGGATTTTCTTATCTATGCCAGCACCAAACTATTTTGTTTTCAAGAAGACCTTTCTCTGGATGACACGATCTTCTAACATATAGCCCTCTTGTTTGAAGCTGAAAAAATCCCCTTTGGAGTTAACAATTAAGTGATCCAATAATGGAACTTCAAGGACTAATCCTGCTTTTAGCAAGGATTCTGTTATATTGAAGTCTTCTTTTGATGGTTTTATGTCGTTGGAAGGGTGGAAAAGGACATGTTTTGTTCAGACATATTCGGTAACTC
>NZ_APVL01000020.1 GCF_000565285.1 Cytobacillus firmus DS1
GTTCGTTCAGTTTTCAAAGATCAATCCGCCGCTCAGAAGCGACCTTATTAATATATCACATGTCAACTTCGACGTCAACAACTTTTTTTAAGTTGTTTTTATTGGTGCTTTCCGTCATCAGCGACGTTTATTAATATACCAAGATACCAATAGGAAGTCAACAATCTTTTTGAGTTTTTTTCTTCAGCACCAAAAATTATTATCCCTTCTTTTCATTATGCTGGCGGGAACGCATGTATTTCAGGCAATCTGCTGGCGCTGCCATACGCTGAAATAATGAAAATAAAATCTTATATCGTTCCTCCATGGCTCTTTTGACAATGTGATCGATTCTGTCATCTTTTAAATCAAATAATATTTCGTCCATTTCCCGCTTGATCAGATATTCCATTTCTTTTAGCTCTTTTTGGCTTAAAAGCATTCCCATCATTTTGATTGCCTCCAATACATTTTTCAATTTGTTTTTTGTAGTATTTTTCCAATTAAGATTTTTTATGAATAAATTTTTTTATACATGGAAGAGACAAGTTCAGCATAGGTATGAGACTAGGAAGGTATCGGACGAGGTGAACAATAATGAACTTTTTTTACGTATTGAATGGTAAGTCTTTAAAACAAATTTCGCTGGTTGTCATTGCAGCATTTTTCACGGCATGGTTCCTTTTCATGCAGAGTATTGTCCACTTGCCTGCTTTTTCAGCCAAAGACGGTCCTAAGGCAATATACAAAGGGGAAAAGGATTTAGCCCTCACCTTTAATATAGGATGGGGGGATGTTAAAGCAGAGCCCATATTGGATATTCTTAAAAAAGAGAATGTTAAATCTGCGACCTTTTTTCTGGCCGGTTCCTGGGCGGAACGCCATCCGGATTTAGTTTCAAGGATCGCAAAAGAAGGCTATGAAATCGGAATTCTGGGCTATGGCTATGAAGATTATACAGAGCTTGAAGAGGATAAAATCAGGAGGGACCTTGCAAAGGCGCAGGAGGCATTTAGAAAGCTGAATATTAAAGACATTAAGCTTGTGCGCGCCCCAACAGGACATTTTGATCAGAAAACCTTAAAGGTTGCTGACCGGATGGGTTTCACTGTTGTCCATTGGAGCGTCGATTCAAAGGATTGGACAAATCCGGGTGTCGATAGGATTGCCGAAAATGTATCAAAGGCCAAAAAAGGAGATATCGTACTTTTGCATGCATCAGATTCTGCCAAACAAACAGCCAAAGCTCTTCCGATCATTTTAAATGATGTAGAATCCAAGGGGCTAAACTTCGTTTCCGTCTCAGAAATGATTGCTAATGCCGAGACAAAAACGAATGAAATAAAGTGAAACTGCCCCCCTGCTTATCCTTTGACATTTCTGCGTCTTGAAGCGGGGGTCTTACTGCCCGTTAGACTGCTATAAAATAAACAAAAGCCATCCGTTATTTGGATGGCTTTTTAGCTATATGGCTTCTTTGTATTTGGGAATCTTCATTCAGTTTATGAAGAATAAGCAACTGATAGGTGTTGCAGACTAATAACGGAATCAGCATTAGATATAGCCAGCTTTCTTCGTTTACCCTTAATACCGGCACCCATTCAATGGCGGTTACGACCACCATGAAGAAGACTGCAGGAATAAATGCATGCTGGTTGGTCTGTTTGGTTTTAATTGCTGCGACCACAAGAGCGATTATAAGAAGAAATGCTGCAACGCCAATATACGGAAGCATGCTGTCACCCGCACCGGCAAAAGCCTTATAGCGGAAATAAACCAAGTCAAATAAAGCAAATAAAATAAGGACAATCTGAATAGGATTCCATAATCCTTTGAAAATCCCCAATCCAAAGCGGTGTACTGTCAAATAAGCAAAAAAGCCCATTTGGCTAATAATACTGAAGATTAATCCTACACCGATAAGCCAGAACAATACTGACAGAATCTCCAGGAAATCAAAGTCAGTAAAAATAGGCGCAAATTCATCCCAGCGCACAATAAACCCGACAACTCCAGTCGTTATTCCCCCGACTAAAAGAGTTGTTATAAAAAGCTTTACCCAATTACGGCTAGTCAATTTATTTTTCCCCCATAATAAATAAATTCATTCTTATTGATTGTACCAACCAAAGTTTGAAAAATCTAGGCATTGTATTTCCAGCGCATAATATTTGCTGAAAATCTTCATTCTAAAGGTAAGGACACCTCTGAAAGGAGCTTCACCATGAAAAAAAAATTCCGTTTGCTCCTTCCATTAGCGCTAGTGTTTTTCGTATCAGGCTGCGGCCAGGGTGAATCGGGCTCCGGCCAAATGGATTATGAGCAAACTAAAAAAATGGTTGTCGATATATTAAAGACAGATGAAGGAAAAAAAGCACTCGAAGAATTGATGGCTGATGAAAAAATGCAGCAAAAGATGGTCATGGACCAAAAGGTTGTAAGTGAGACCATTGAAAAAACTTTAACTTCCGATAAGGGCACAGAGTTTTGGAAGAAGTCTTTTGACGATCCAAAATTTGCCGAAAGCATGGCAAAAAGTATGCAAAAGGAAAATGAGCAGCTTTTAAAAGACCTTATGAAAGACCCCGAATACCGGGGAATGATGATAGAAGTACTTAAAGATCCCGAGCTTGAAAAAGAAGTTACAGATGTCCTTAAAAGCAAGGAATATCGGGAGCACATCCAGAAAGTAATGACTGAGACATTTGAAAGTCCGCTCTTTAAAGCAAAAATTCAGGACATCCTTCTGAAAGCAGCAGCGGAAACAAAAAGCGGCGGTGAGCAAGGCGGACAAGAAAGCGGGGGTGAAGGCGGCGGCCAGGGTGAAGCCCAGGGCGGCAGTGGCGGTCAGGGTGGCGGTGCATAACCCCTATAAGAAGAAAACCTCTTCCAATTCGGAAGAGGCTTTTTCTCATTATTTGCTTTCAATTGTTTGGATTACTTTACGGGCAATATCCGTATAGATTTGACCAAGCTTATGGTCCTCATCATAAATGGAAGGAGCAAAATCTTCTTCATTCCAATCAGGCTGCTGAAGAGGCAGCTGGCCCAGCACTTCTGTCCGCAGTTCATCAGCAAGCTTTTCACCGCCGCCTTGACCAAATACGTGCTCCCTTTCTCCAGTCAATTGACTCTCGAAGTAGGCCATGTTCTCGATAACACCCAGGATTTCATGCTCTGTGCGAAGTGCCATTGCACCGGCTCTAGCAGCAACAAATGCGGCTGTAGGATGCGGAGTTGTCACAACAATTTCCTTGCAGGAAGGTAGCATTGTGTGCACATCCAGGGCAACATCTCCTGTTCCCGGAGGCAAATCAAGAAGAAGGTAATCTAATTCACCCCACTCAACTTCATTGAAGAAGCTGTTCAGCATTTTGCCAAGCATCGGCCCCCTCCAGATAATCGGCGCATTATCTTCCACAAAGAATCCCATTGAAATTACTTTTACACCAAAACGTTCAACCGGCAGAATTCGTTCTCCTCTGACCACGGGACGCTTCGTAATGCCCATCATATCCGGAACGCTGAATCCATAAATGTCAGCATCGATCAATCCAACCTTTTTACCCAGCCTTGCCAGGGATACAGCCAGGTTGACTGAAACGGTGGATTTACCGACTCCGCCTTTTCCGCTGGCAATAGCAATAAATTCCGTCTTATTACCAGGAGAAAGCAGACCGTTATCTTCTTCAGCCGCTGCCTCTCTATATTGTGAAAGCACTTCATCCGGAAGCTCACTGAAGCGGATGCCGACGGTCGCCGCTCCTGCTTCTTTTAAAAGATTGACGATTTCCGTCTGAAGCTGAAGCTGTTCAGCAGTACCTGTCTTGGCAACTTGAATCTTAACGCTGACATGATTCTTTTCTTCCTTGATTTTAATTTCTTCAATGGCGTTAAGTTCGCCCAATGTTCTATGTATAAATGGTTCCTTCAAGCCGCTTAAAGCTTCTCTGACTTTCTGTTCAGTTAACATACATTGCACCCGCCTTTTGAATTCGTTTCCATTTCAGTATAACATATTGAAAATTCTTTACAGTTAATTCTATCACACCAGAAAACATTCAAAAAAGAAAAGGCACTTTCTCAGCACCTTTTCATTCCCATGTTTCGGTCAATTCTTTTTCATTGGTATAGTAGCGCATAATTCCATTATAGATGGAGGCAGCGATTTTATCCTGATATTCATCCGTTTTCAGGTTAGCACGTTCCCCCGGGTTTGATAAGAACCCCACTTCTACTAAGACACCGGGCTTTTTGGCGTACTTTAAGATAAATACATTATTTAAAGGCTTGGAGTTCCGCTTCGTATTTTCCAGGTTGCGGCGGAGTTCGTCCTGTATGAATTTTGCGGCTTTGGCATTTTCTTTAATCCCAGGTGCATAGAACGTCTGCGCCCCGCTCCATCGGGGAGAAGGAATGGAATTTAAATGGATGCTGACATAAAAATCAGAATTAGACGTATTGATCAGTTCAAGCCGTTTCTTCAGATCTTCTACTTTTCTCCGGCTGTATCCCCTTGTTCCCTCGGGTGCGAGGTCCTTGTCGTCCTCCCTCGTCATCAGAACAAGCGCTCCCTGCTCCTGGAGATAATCCCTGATTTTTAATGATACATCCAGCGCAATATCTTTCTCCAGTGCCCCTTCGTCACCTGCACCGCCATCCGGACCGCCATGGCCGGGATCAAGCAAGATGATTTTCCCTGTTAAAGGCAGATTCCACGATTCCCAGGAATCATCATCCGTAAAGTCATATTGTAAAATAAGAAAAAGGACGATAAGCCCGATCGCAAACCCGCCTATTTTTAATTTTTTCTTCATACGTCCTAATCAGTCCCCTCCTGCTTATCCTCAATTCAATATATGGGACAAGGCGGAGATCTAGAACTTTGATCAGGACAGCTCTTTTAAATCAATTCACTTTTTAGTGGAGGCGCAATTTATGCCTTCTCTCCCCTTTATTGAATCCTTCCGACCACCAGCTGTTTACATATTGCTCGCACATATAATACAGGGATTCACTCATGGCCGCTTCCGAACCATGGCCCCAATAAAGAAAAAAGTTATATAAGGTATCCACTAAATGCTTATGCTCTTTATCACATCTATTGCGGACTTGATCCAGCGATTCACCAAAGCGTCCAAAACGGCTGTAGTTGGCCCCCAGCAAATAGGCTTCAATCGCTACATCATAGCATGCCTCCTCAATTCCGGCATTCATCATCAGACCGGAGACAAATCTGGAAGAACCAAAAAATTGCTGTACTTTTTCCTTTAAGGCTTTTATTGAAATTTCCCGAAGGATTGATTTTTCATATTTGATCTGCTTTTCTCTTTTTTTCTCTTTGAACGTCGTTATGACAGTCACGCTTTCTCACCCCTTGTAGATATTCTTTATCTGCAGCGGGAGAGAAATGCAAAAAGCAGCCGCGAAATGGGCTGCCAATTTTTTATCAGAAAAGCAGAAGGCGCCCGCTTATAAAGGAAGGCAGACTAAAACCGCCACGTCCTCCCAAAAGCTGCCGCTTTCGGTCGTGGGATGTTTATGCTGACGAAGCCTACCTTGTCCTGCGGGCCTCAAGCATAAGACAAACCGGCTGAAAGGTTGTTCTTTAACCTTTTGGACGGATTGAAAGAAATGTGGAGGCAACTGCCCAGGGACGACTAGCATAAGACGGTCCCTGCAAGAAGGTGTTCTTTCCTTCTGGAAGAGAACGGCTTAGACCCGAGAGCAGATGGCGCATGAAGCTAGAGGATTAATTCTTATTTTTTTAGAAAAGCACCAGCCGGAGCTGATGCTTTTTAACGTTTTTTATCGAATCTGCCCATTTCCGGACATAAGATATTTGCGGGTTGTTAATGCAGGCAGTCCCATCGGCCCTCTCGCATGGAGCTTCTGTGTGGAAATGCCGATTTCAGCTCCAAAGCCAAGAGCGCCTCCATCCGTGAATCTGGTCGAAGCATTATGGTACAGCGCCGCAGCATCTGTCAGCTGCATGAACTTTTTGGCTGTTTCCCCATTTTCGGTAATGATTGCCTCTGAATGCTTTGTTCCATATTGATCAATATGATCAATGGCCTGCTCAAGACTATTCACGGTTTTCACAGCTAAGTCCAGGCTTAAATATTCATTTGCCCAATCGCTATCAGCCGCGGGTATCACATCAGGCAATGAAGCTGCTGCAGATTTATCACCATGCACGGTTATCCCGTGACTCTTCAAAGCTTCTGCAAGCAATTCTTTATGCTGATCCAGCCATGCTTCATGTACAATCAGCGTTTCTGCCGCATTACAGACTGCGGGACGGTCGGTTTTGGCATTAATCAGGATATTGATCGCTTTTTCCGGATCTGCTTCCTTATCTACATAGATATGGCAGTTGCCAACTCCTGTTTCAAGTACAGGCACCGTCGCATTCTCAACCACTGCTTTAATGAGGGATGCGCCGCCTCTCGGAATTAAGACATCAATATGTTCTTTCATGGTGAACAGCTGCTTTGTCGCTTCTCTGTCTGCTGTGGCAATGAATTGGACAGCTTCTTTAGGTATCTTCGTTTTTTCAAGAGCATCATGAATAATCTCAACGATAGCCTGATTCGAATTCAGTGCTGATGATCCGCCTTTTAAAACTATGGCATTTCCGGATTTCAGCGCAAGACCTGCCGCATCGGCAGTTACATTAGGTCTCGCTTCATAAATCATGCCGATGACACCAAGCGGGACACGGACCTCTTCCACCTTCAGCCCATTATCCAAAGTCCAGCCCGACATAACATCTCCAATCGGATCGTGAAGTATAGCTACCTGGCGAAGGCCGTCTGCAAATTCATAAACACGCTCCTTCGATAATGACAGCCGATCCATATAAGCCTCTTCGAATCCTTTTTCCCTGCCATTTTCAAGATCGGCCATATTAGCTGCAAGAATGGATTCATATCCTGTCTCCAGCGCATCTGCAACTGTATGGAGTGCTTCGTTCTTTTCTTCCGTTGTTAATATACTTAATGCTTTGGCAGCCTTTTTTGCCATTATTGCCTGTTCTTCTATATTATTTAACTTTACTGCTGATGCAGTAGTCATTGAATCCCTCCTAAAAAGTTTAAACAAGTGCCGGCAGCTTAAAGTCGCGGGAGCATACAAACGTTTCCTGAGCTATGGCCGGTTCAAGCTCTTCATCTGCTGTATGGCCGCTTAACTGTTCATTTGAATAATTAATTCGGCCGAGAC
The DNA here is from genome assembly GCF_000565285.1 of Cytobacillus firmus DS1. Classification (GTDB taxonomy): domain Bacteria; phylum Bacillota; class Bacilli; order Bacillales; family Cytobacillaceae; genus Cytobacillus; species Cytobacillus firmus_A. Next base: position 7,204 of record NZ_APVL01000020.1, read on the forward strand.
CGATTTCTTTTCCCTCTTCATCCAAAATGCGGACGACTGCTCCATCCTTAAATCGCCCTTTGACTTCCTGTATATCAGAGCAGTACAGGTTTTCCTGATGATCCACAATAGCCTCTATTCCATGGGAATTGATGGTCACCTTTCCTTCAGGGCCTGAGTGGAATGCAATCCACTGCTTTTCATTATCCAGATTAAATGCATCCGGCTCCGGCGTGAAGAAGGTGCCTCTCGCTCTGTTTTCCACAGCTTCCATTAAAATATTTTCCGTTCCTGCTTTTCCTAAAAAGGAATCAATTCCCGCAGCCATTGCAATTTTCACTGCCTGGATTTTTGACTTCATGCCGCCTGTTCCTACAGCACTTCCAGATCCTCCTGCAGCAGCTTCAATTTCAGGTGTAATGCTGTGAACCCTCTCCAGAAGAGTTGCATGAGGATTATCATTCGGGTTGCTGTCATAGAGGCCGTCAATGTCAGATAAAATAATCAGTAAATCTGCATCAATCAGACCAGCCACTTTTGCAGCCAAAGTATCGTTGTCCCCAAAGCGCAAGCGGTCGACCGTAACCGTATCATTTTCATTTATGATTGGGATGATGCCTCGCTCCAGCAGTACATTCATAGTGTTATGCATATTGCCATAGCGATTTTCATCGGAGAAATCGCTTCTGGTAATTAAGATTTGTGAAGCTACATAACCATGAGATAAAAAGAGTTCTGAGTAAGATTCCATTAATAGCCCCTGGCCAATAGAAGCCGCAGCCTGTTTTTCCGGAAGAGAAGAAGGCCGGTCAAGGCAGCCAAGCTTCCTATATCCTGCTGCTACAGCACCTGATGACACAACAGCCGTTTCATACCCGGCATCCTTCAGCTCGACAATTTGCTCTGCAAATTTTTCAAGCTTCCTGCGGCTGATCTCCCCGTGCATGCTTGTTAATGAGCTGCTTCCAATCTTAATAACAACTCTTTTTATCTGCTTCTCTTTAATCAACATCCAATACCTCCTGTGAACTTGAAAATCCATTTCCCTTAGGAAGTGACAAGGGCGCCTTCCAACTCTTTGCTGATCTCCTTCGACCGTTTGGCGGCATGCTCGACTGCCTGTGTGATGGCTTCGCCTCCGTTGTATCTCCTTAACGCTTCGAGTCCTGAGGCGGTCGTACCATTAGGAGAGGTCACTTTCTCTCTTAGAGAAGTTGGCGCTTCTTCTTTTTCAAGCACCATCTTAGCTGCTCCAAAAATCGTCTGAGCGACAATTTTGCGGGCAGTCTCTTCATCCATTCCATTTTGCACCCCTACCTGCTCCATGTTTTCCATCAGATAATAGAAGTAAGCAGGGCCGCTTCCGGCTAATCCCGTAAAAACATCCATCTGGTCTTCATCGATGATATACACTTCCCCCATGCATTCCAGCAATTCCTTAACCATTTCCACATTGGCCATGCTCGTATTCTTTCCAGCCACGACAGCAGTCGCAGATTCCTGAATCATGCTTGATGTATTCGGCATCACACGCACAACCTGCTGTCCAGGATTTAAATGTTCTTCCATGAACTCTGTTGTAATGCCTGCCAAAACTGAAAGAATCACCTGGCCGGGATATAATTTGTCTTTAATCGAACGCAGGGCTTCTTCTGCCCCTTTTGGCTTCATGGCTAAAATAAATAAATCAATTTCCTCAAACGGAAGCTCGTTTTGCGGCATGGCACTTACACCATACTGCTCATGAATCTCTTCCAGCCTGTCTGCATTGCTCCTGTTCGTTACGAAAACCCGATCAGGTGACATTTTTTCAGCTGTAATGACTCCTGAAATCATGGATTCCGCCATTGACCCTGCTCCTAAAAATGCGATTGTTTTATTGGCTAACATGGACATCCTCCTTTAGATGAAAAACTGTTCGTATATCCGTTCGTATTTTATCAACGTTATCTATATTAACATGCTCAAATTCAGATTCAAGGGTATTAGGGAAAGACGGGAGGATAAGGGCGAGATAGTGAATGAAAACGCTGACATATGCGGCCACAGTTCCGCTGAGGCTCTCTCAGCGTGAATAATCCTCTCTCAGCCCGATTTTTGCAATAATTTAATTTCCAGTTTCTCACGTCTGCAGAAATTAAGCACACCCAGCCGGCTGAGCTGCAGGAATAAAGGGAGCAGAAGTTAAATAAAATAAGAAAAAAGCTCCCAGCCAAAATGGCTGAGAGCTTTGGTAAGCAATAATTAACGCTTTGAGAACTGAGGAGCACGACGAGCACCTTTAAGACCGTATTTCTTACGTTCTTTCATACGTGCGTCACGAGTTAATAGTCCTGCGCGCTTTAATGTTGGACGGAATTCCGGATCAGCTTGAAGCAATGCACGAGCGATGCCGTGGCGGATTGCGCCAGCTTGACCAGTGTATCCACCGCCGTTTACATTTACAAGAATGTCGTAGCTGTTAACTGTTTCAGTAGCTACAAGCGGCTGTTTTACAACTTCACGTAAAGCTGCAAAAGGAATGTAATCTGTGATTTCACGACCATTGATGATGATTTTACCGTCGCCTGGAACTAAACGAACACGTGCAACGGAGCTCTTACGACGACCAGTACCAATATATTGAACCTGTGCCAAGTTAATAACCTCCCTAAAAATTATCCACGAAGTTCGTAAACTTCAGGTTGTTGTGCTTGGTGCTTATGTTCGCTACCAGCATATACGTGTAATTTCTTGAACATTTGACGGCCAAGAGAGTTCTTTGGAAGCATGCCTTTGATAGCAAGCTCAAGCATTCTCTCAGGGTAGTTTGTACGCATTTCAAGAGCAGTTCTTGTTTTTAGACCGCCTGGGTGCATGCTGTGACGGTAGTAGATCTTGTCAGTAAGCTTTTTCCCAGTAAGTTCGATTTTTGAAGCGTTGATAAGAATTACATGATCACCAGTATCAACATGTGGTGTATAAGTTGGTTTATGTTTACCACGTAGGATTGACGCTACTTCACTAGCAAGACGACCAAGAGTTTTGCCTTCAGCATCAATCACGTACCATTTACGTTCGATATTGTTTGAATTCGCCATAAACGTTGTACGCATCAGTTTCCCTCCTAATAGTTCCATTCATAATCAATTTTTGGTTTATCTATTCGACACAATAAGTTCCGGGGCTTATCGTGGTTTTAATAATAATACCATATGCTATAATATAACTTTGACAGTCTAATGTCAAGCGAATGTTACACCTGGTTTAGTTGTTTTGAAATCTTTTTTTATATGAGTTTGGCTTTACAACGCGCCCCCGCGGTTCCTCAACTATTTTTTCCAAAATTTTTATAAAAAACTTTCCACAAATATAAACCTTGGGGAGGAGCTGTTTTTCCTGCAGCTGATCTGTTTTTTTCCTTAAGGACAGATGGCATGGAATCGGGGGCTCTTTCCCCTGAGCCGACTTCCAGAAGGGTGCCTGTCAGGATCCGGACCATATTATATAAGAATCCAGAGCCTCTAAAGCGGAAGATGAGCATATTCCCTTCTTCAAGCACATCTATCTCCTGGAGTTCCCTGACTTTATCCTCCACTTCCGTCTTGGCGGAGCAGAAGCTTGTAAAATCATGGGTTCCTATTAAATACGCTGCCGCCTGTCTGATCGCATCCGTATTTATTGTGTACGGGTACTGATAGGCATAATGGCGATTAAACGGGTCTCTCCTGGAGGATCGGTGCACGAAGTACCGATATTCCTTCCCTTTTGCATCAAAGCGGACATGAAAGTCATCTGACACTGTCTCCGTCCCGATGATGACCACATCATCCGGAAGCAGGGAATTAAGGGCGATTTCCCATTTTTCAATCGGAATATTCAATGGGGAATCGAAATGAATCACCTGGCCCCTTGCATGGACACCTGCATCGGTTCTGCCTGAGGCAGTCACCCTGATGTCTTCTCCTTTATGAATCTTCTTTAAGGCCCGTTCCAGCTCTCCCTGCACAGTCCGCTTGCCAGGCTGCACCTGATAGCCTGCAAAAAGGGTGCCGTCATACGTCACAATACATTTAAATCTTTGCATAAGGTCACCCCGTTACGTTCTCAGCAGGATTAACACCAGGGACAGGGCTGCAAGCATGGCGAACATTGCTGTATCCTTCAGGCCCCAGCTAAGCTGCCTGTATTTTGTTCTGCCTTCCCCGCCTCTATAGCCGCGTGACTCCATCGCCACAGCAAGCTCTTCAGCCCGCTTGAACGAGCTGACAAACAAAGGAATTAAAAGAGGTATAATGGCTTTAACACGCTCTTTGAGGGGGCCGCTTGTAAAATCGGCTCCCCTGGCTGTCTGGGCCTTCATAATTTTATCGGTTTCCTGCATGAGTGTCGGAATGAAGCGAAGGGAAATCGACATCATCAAAGCCAGTTCATGCACTGGAAACTTCACTTTATTTAATGGATTAAGCAGACTTTCCAGGCCATCCGTTATTTCAATCGGAGTCGTGGTTAATGTCAGAAGAGAAGTCATCAGTATGAGCAGGAAAAAGCGCAGTGAGATGAATATCCCCTGTCTCAAACCTTCCTCATAGATCGTAATCCATCCAAACCGGAAGAGCACTTCACCCTCTTTTGTCAGAAACAGATGAAGGAATAAAGTGAAAATAACAAGCAGAAGGACCGGCTTCAATCCTGTATAGATAAACCGGATCGGCACCTTAGATAAAGCAATCATAAAAAAGGTATAAACCGTCAGTAATCCGTATGTCAGCAAATTATTTGCCAAAAAGACTATGCACACGAATAAGAATATAAGGACAAGCTTTGAACGGGGATCCATCCTATGGATGACAGATTCGGCCGGAACATAGCGCCCAAAAATCATCTTGTCCATCATGTGGCTGTCCCCCTTTTCATCACAGCAGCAATCTCATCCGTCAGCTCATCCATTGTCAGGCAAGTTTTTGAAAGACGGATATTAAGTGATTTTTCCATTTTCAGCTGAAAGCGGACAACCTCCGGAACATCGAGGCCAAGCTTAAGCAAGCCTTCCGGAGAAGAAAAAATTTCTTTCGGCGTTCCCTTTTTGTATACTTCACCGTTGTGCATGATGACAATCTGATCAGCGTAGCGGGAAGCATCCTCCATGCTATGTGTCACAAGCACCGTCGATAGCCCCCTTGTCCCATGCAGGCTGTAGAACATATCCATGATTTCCTTTCGGCCCCGCGGATCAAGACCTGCAGTAGGCTCATCCAGGACAATAACATCAGGCTCCATTGCCAGCACTCCAGCTATGGCTACACGTCTCATTTGACCGCCTGACAAGTCAAATGGGGATTTGCTTAAAATTTCTAACGGCAAGCCCACCTGGCCTATAGCTGCTCTGGCTCTTTTTTTGGCTTCCTCCTCTGACACTCCGAAGTTCATCGGGCCAAAGCAAATATCTTTCTCGACCGTTTCCTCAAACAGCTGATGCTCGGGAAATTGAAATACGATTCCAACCCTTTGACGGATTTCCTTCAGGTTTTTTTGTTTCTTTTCCGGGGTGATCTTCCGCTCTCCAATCAATACCTGGCCTTCTGTCGGCTTAAGCAGGGCATTTAAATGCTGGAGGACAGTCGATTTGCCTGATCCGGTATGACCGATGATTGCGAGAAACGTGCCAGATGGAATATCGATGGAGACATCCTTTATTGCGAGACGTTCAAATGGCGTATTAACCTGATAACGGTATTCTACATTTTGGAGTGAGATGTCCATAATTCTTCCACCAACTCTTCTTCAGATAAATAATGCCTTGATAACGGCAACCCTTTTTCTCTTAATATCTTGCTCAGCTTCACAGGAAAAGGAATATCCAGGCCGAGTTTTACAAGCTCTTCATCCATTTGGAAGATTTCCTCAGGTGTGCCTTCCCGATATAACTCTCCTTTGTTCATAACCACGATGCGGTCAGCCTTTGAAGCTTCCTCCAGGTCATGAGTGATGGAGATGACGGTCATGTGATAATCCCGCTTGAGCTCTCTGACGGTTTCAAGCACCTCTTCACGCCCTCTTGGGTCCAGCATAGAGGTTGACTCGTCGAGAATAATAATATCCGGCCTTAAGGCAATAACGCCGGCAATGGCCACCCTTTGTTTCTGGCCGCCGGAAAGATGGTGCGGCTCTTGATTAAGAAAAGATGACATTTTGACCTTCTCCAGTGATTCTGTAACACGCTGAACCATGTCATTTCTTTCAATTCCATGGTTTTCTAAACCAAAAGCCACATCATCCCGTACGGTCGTTCCGACAAACTGGTTATCCGGATTTTGAAAAACCATGCCAATCTTCTTTCTCGTTTCCCATACCGTCTCTTCGCTCAATGAAATTCCGCCTACTGTAATGCTGCCTTCCAGGGGAAAGTGGAGGCCGTTAAGCAATTTAGCAAGTGTTGATTTTCCGGAGCCATTATGCCCGACTATTGCGAGCCATTCTCCTTTAAATATATTAAATGAGATATTATCCAGCGCATATGCTGCTTCTGCATCGTACTTGAACGAAACATTTTTCAATTCTACCAGCGGCTCGGTCATTTGAAGTCCTCCTCTCGGCTCTGCTTCTCTATTTCAGCTCTGCTCTTATCAAAAGCGGAAGCGCCTTCGGAACAAGCAAAAAAGATTGTTCCTGCGAAGAACATCCAAGGAAGCTTTTCCTTGGTGCACACCCCGACACCTCGAGGGGTAGGCGCTGAAGCTAGATGCAAACACCCTTCCACAGAGATGTTCCCATCGTTCAATATTATATAGTTTCTTATATAATGAAAAAACCCGCCATTGTTGGCGAGCTTTAAATAGTTCGATAATAGGTTATGTTCCGGATAGCAAGCGTTGAATGATACCATTCTCCCACACTTGTAAAACACAAGAAAATCTGGATTTCTGCTATCTAAGCTTATTGGATGCCTATTATGCCTCCCTATTAAAAGCTCATACTGACGCAGTATGGTGGTTGGTTCCTGCTATTGTATAAATGTTCAGAGACCTCGATTTCCTTATGGTATATGAACATACTGAATTTAAAAAAGCCTGCACCTCTTTCCGTCAGGCAGTAAACTGCCGGGCGCATTTCTTATTTCCGGAAGAGGTGCATGAGCTAGACGAGTCAAATGTACCAGGCAATGGGGAATCTATCGCTCAACCATCCCTGTTTACTAGCTGTACATGCTCATCGTAACGCTCGTTTTTGGCCTGATATCGGCGTTTCTGACAAATTAAGGAAACAGCCGCCTTTATAGAAAAAGGGCAAAGAACAAGTTCAATGAAACCGTCCCGCGCCCTTTCCTTAAAAAATTATACTAACTCGATGATTACCATTGGCGCACCGTCTCCACGACGAGGTCCAAGTTTCATAATACGAGTGTATCCGCCTTGGCGCTCTTCATAACGAGACGCGATGTCGCTGAATAATTTTTGAACTGCATCCTGGTCAGTTTCAGCGTTAGCTACCTCGTTGCGAACAAATGCAGCTGCTTGACGGCGTGCATGCAAGTCGCCGCGCTTTCCAAGAGTGATCATTTTCTCAACAACTGAACGAAGTTCTTTCGCACGAGCTTCAGTTGTTTCGATGCGCTCATTGATGATTAGATCTGTTGCTAAGTCACGCAGCATAGCTTTACGTTGTGAGCTAGTGCGTCCTAACTTTCTGTATCCCATGAAAGTTTCCCTCCTTTGTTGAAGTCATTCAATCTGCTGAAAGCAAACATGCAGATAATCAATTAATCTTCATTAATCAATCGTCCTTGCGTAAGCCCAGTCCAAGATCTTCTAATTTATGTTTTACTTCCTCAAGTGACTTTCTGCCAAGGTTGCGGACCTTCATCATATCCTCTTCAGTCTTATTGGCTAATTCCTGAACAGTATTGATGCCAGCGCGCTTTAAGCAGTTGTAAGAACGTACAGACAAGTCAAGTTCTTCAATTGTCATCTCAAGTACTTTCTCTTTTTGGTCTTCTTCTTTTTCAACCATGATTTCGGCATTTTGAGCTTCATCAGTTAAACCGACAAAGATATTCAAATGCTCAGTTAAGATCTTCGCTCCAAGTGCAACCGCATCTTGAGGACCTGTACTGCCGTCAGTCCAAACATCGAATGTTAACTTATCATAGTTAGTCATTTGACCCACACGTGTATTCTCTACCTGGTAAGAAATACGAGCTACTGGAGTGTAGATGGAATCGATCGGAATCACACCGATTGGCTGATCTTCTCTCTTGTTTTGGTCAGCTGGTGTATAGCCTCTTCCGCGTCTTGCAGTTAAACGCATGCGCAGATGGGCATTCGAACCAAGAGTAGCAATATGAAGATCCGGATTAAGGATTTCAACATCGCTATCATGTGTTACGTCAGCTGCCTTCACTACACCTTCACCCTGAACATCGATTTCCAATGTTTTTTCTTCATCAGAGTAGATTTTAAGTGCTAGTTTTTTAATGTTTAAAATGATAGATGTTACATCTTCTACGACGCCTTCAATTGTTGAGAACTCATGAAGTACCCCATCAATTTGGATCGATGTGACAGCGGCACCTGGGAGTGAGGATAAAAGGATACGACGTAAGGAGTTACCCAAAGTTGTACCATATCCACGCTCAAGTGGCTCGACGACGAACTTGCCGTACTTGGCATCATCGCTGATCTCAACCGTTTCGATTTTTGGTTTTTCTATTTCGATCATCAAAATATACCCTCCTTCAAAACGTCGAAACCCCGGCTAGCAATCTCTAACCGAAATTCCCCCATGTATACGTTCCCGTTTTGTGCACAACAACTGGAATAATTGTTCTGTATAACTAAAAAATTAGTATCATATCCCATTATAGACAAGGATACAAATTCTATACAGAAAAATTATACACGGCGGCGTTTTGGCGGACGACATCCGTTATGAGGAACTGGAGTTACGTCTCTGATAGCAGTAACTTCTAGACCAGCAGCTTGAAGAGCACGGATTGCAGCTTCACGTCCTGCACCAGGTCCTTTAACAGTTACTTCAAGGGATTTCATACCGTGTTCCTGAGAAGTTTTAGCTGCAGTTTCAGCTGCCATTTGTGCTGCGAATGGAGTAGATTTACGAGAACCTTTGAATCCAAGAGCTCCAGCACTTGACCATGAAATAGCATTTCCATGAACATCAGTGATAGTTACGATTGTGTTGTTGAAAGTAGAACGGATATGTGCAATACCCTGTTCAATATTCTTTTTCACACGACGCTTACGTGTATTAGTTTTACGAGCCATTTAAAGTTACCTCCTTTACCGATTATTTCTTCTTGTTCGCTACAGTCTTACGAGGACCTTTGCGTGTACGAGCGTTGTTTTTAGTGTTTTGTCCGCGAACCGGTAAACCACGGCGATGACGTAGACCGCGATAGCTTCCGATCTCCATTAGACGTTTGATGTTTAGTGAAACCTCACGGCGAAGGTCACCTTCAACTTTCAATTTGTCGATGATGTCACGGATTTTGTTAAGTTCATCTTCTGTAAGATCACGAACACGAGTGTCTTCAGAAACACCAGCTTCAGCCAAAACTTTCTGAGCTGTAGATTTACCAATACCAAAGATATAAGTTAATGAGATTACTACACGTTTTTCACGTGGAACATCTACACCAGCAATACGTGCCATTGTATAAGCGCACCTCCTTCAAATTAACCTTGTTTTTGTTTATGTTTAGGGTTTTCACAGATAACCATTACTTTTCCACGTCTGCGGATAACTTTACACTTTTCGCAGATTGGTTTAACTGATGGTCTTACTTTCATTATCCTAACCTCCTTAATAGTACGGAGTGCAATGATTATTTAAAACGATATGTGATTCTACCGCGTGTTAAATCATATGGAGATAGCTCAACTGTTACTTTATCTCCAGGTAAAATACGGATGAAGTGCATGCGGATCTTACCGGATACATGAGCTAGCACTGTATGACCATTTTCTAATTCTACCTTAAACATTGCATTTGGCAAAGTATCAACAACTGTGCCTTCTATTTCGATTACATCGTCTTTCGCCATTGAACTTTTTCTCCCTTCTTCATGTCATATACGAATTCATTTACATACTTTGCAAGCGCAAAGCGTAACTTTCCGTTTGTTACACGGCCGGTCTCCTCGAGACTGGTCTGAACTTCTGGAGAGATATAATTAAGCAATTGCAGATGCTGGACGTTCTTTTTCTTCGGGCGATCGAAATTTTTTCTGCCGCCGTCAGCAAGCATAACATACCTTTCATCCAACAACCTTATAATTATAGCATATTGACCAGCATCACGCCCACTTTTGATCAAAACAATTTGACCATGCTGCGGATTCGTATCAGATCCAACCAATGGAATCACCTGCACCTTAGGCTTTTGTTAGTATTTCATAACCGGATTCAGTGATCGCTATTGTATGCTCAAAATGTGCACACCTTTTACCGTCAACCGTTACAACTGTCCAGTTATCGGTTAAGGTTTTAACATAACGACTTCCTGCATTCACCATAGGTTCAATAGCAAGTACCATTCCCGGCTTTAAACGCGGCCCTCTGTTAGGGGGTCCATAATGAGGAATTTGAGGATCCTCATGTAAGTCTTGCCCTATACCATGGCCAACATACTCGCGTACAATGGAAAAGCCATTAGATTCCGCATACGTTTGGATAGCATGGGAGATGTTCGACAAGCGCTCACCCGGTTTTGCTTCTTCAAGGCCCTTATATAACGATTCCTCTGTCACATCCATCAGACGCTCGGATTCCTCATCAATTTGGCCAACAGCATAAGTCCAGGCTGAGTCACCATGATAACCGTTATATTTAGCACCGATATCAATGCTGATTATATCACCGTCATTTAAAACTCGACCACCAGGAATGCCATGAACAAGTTCATCGTTAACTGAAGCACAGATGCTGCCGCGGAAACCATTATACCCTTTGAATGATGGAATTGCATCGTGTTTACTTATAAACCGGTCAGCAATAACATCCAGTTCGCGGGTTGTGATTCCGGGTGCAATATGTTTTTTCAGCTCCTGATGTGTAAGTGCTACGATTCTGCCGGCCTCACGCATTATTTCAAGCTCACGCGGGGTTTTGCAAATGATCATTGTAAGCCCCCGAGCAATGCATCAAGATCAGAAAATACTTTATTAATATCCTGCTGACCATCAATATTGCGAAGATAACCTTTCGTTTCGTAGAAATCAAGCAACGGTTTGGTTTGTTTAATATTAACGTCAAGTCTATTCTGAACAGTCGCTTCATTATCATCAGCACGCTGATACAGCTCACCGCCGCAGCGATCACACACTCCGTCTATCGCTGGCGGATTGAATACTAAATGATAAGTTGCTCCGCAGTCTTTACAGATGCGGCGTCCTGTAAGACGTTCCATTAGAATACTCTGATCAACATCAATATTAATAACATAATTAATTTTCTTGTTCAAATCAGAAAGGATGTTTTCAAGGGCATCTGCTTGGGCAACCGTTCTTGGGAAGCCATCCAGCAAAAAGCCTTTTTCGCAATCATCCTTGCTTAATCGTTCACGTACAATGCCGATTGTTACCTCATCAGGAACAAGCTCGCCTTTATCCATGAATGATTTTGCTTTAAGGCCTAGGTCCGTTTCGTCTTTAATAGCCGCACGGAACATATCTCCGGTAGAAATATGAGGGATGCCGTATTTTTGGACGATCTTCTCGGCTTGTGTACCTTTACCGGCACCAGGGAGCCCCATTAAAACTAAATTCACGTCAATTTCCCCCTAGTCTCTAAATGGTATAAGGGAACATGCGTCCCCTACAACCAAATTATTTAATGAAACCTTTATAATGACGTTTAACAAGCTGTGCTTCAAGCTGCTTCATCGTTTCCAGTGCAACACCGACAACAATCAGCAGGCTTGTGCCTCCAATTTGCGCAGATTCAGGCAATCCGGCGATATTAATGAAGAATACCGGCAGAATTGAAATCACTGTCAGGAATAGCGCACCGACAAAAGTTAAACGGTATAAGACGCGAGTCAGATATTCCTGCGTGTTATTTCCTGGACGGATGCCCGGGATATAACCGCCCTGCTTCTTCAGGTTTTCCGCAACTTGTTCCGGGTTCACCTGAATGAAAGCATAGAAATAAGTAAAAGCAATGATTAATGCACTATAGATGACCATTCCGATTGGAGACGTATAGTCAAATATTCTTTGAATCCATAGAGTAACATCATTCTGCTCAAAGAAACCGGCAATGGTTCTTGGCGTGATGATGAATGAAATCGCAAAGATTACTGGTATTACACCAGCTGCATTAACTTTTAACGGAAGATGAGTTGATTGTCCGCCAGCAGAATTTTGTCCTGCTGTTACACGCTTAGCATATTGAATAGGAATCTTTCTTAATGCCTGTTGGATGAAGATCGTTCCTACAACAATAGCAATGACTGCGATTAGGATAAGCACGACTGTCACAATGCGAAGGAATAGCTGCTCTCCAGCATTTTCAAACTGCTGAGCGTAAATCTGGTTAACCGTTGAAGGAATCCCAGCTACGATACCAGCAAAGATAATGATGGAAATACCATTTCCTACACCTTTTGATGTAATCTGCTCACCAAGCCACATTAGAAATGCAGTTCCGGCAGTCAATACTACGGCAATTAATAGATAAGACGTGATTCCCGGATTCTCAATCAGCATTCCGCCTGCTAGGTTATTAAACCCATAAGACATACCGAGAGCCTGGATAAAACCAAGCACGATAGTAAAGTAACGGGTAAACTGAGCTAACTTACGGCGTCCAACGTCACCTTGCTTTGACCATTCCGTAAACTTAGGAACAACATCCATCTGCAGAAGCTGCACAATGATGGATGCCGTAATGTACGGCATGATACCCATTGCAAGGATTGAGAAGTTTAGGAGCGCCCCGCCGCCGAATGTATTCAGAACACCGAATACATTTAGTTCATCCTGGGCTTTTAATAGATCTGCATTTACGCCCGGTACAGGGATAAATGTACCGATGCGAAATACAATCAGCATTAAAAGGGTGAAAATAATCTTTCGTCTTATATCACCCACACGCATAAAATTGGAGATTGTCTGAAACATTAAATCACCTCAGTTTGACCGCCGGCAGCTTCAATAGCTTCCTTTGCAGCAGAGGAGAATTTATGAGCTTTTACTGTAAGCTTTTTCTCAACTTTGCCTTTTGCAAGAATCTTGATTCCTGCTTTTTCGTTGCTTACTACACCAGTTTCGATAAGAAGCGCTGGAGTTACTTCAGCTCCATCTTCGAAACGGTTTAAAGCATCAAGGTTCACAATCGCGTACTCTTTACGGTTGATATTAGTGAAACCGCGTTTAGGCAAGCGTTGGAATAAAGGTGTTTGACCACCCTCGAATCCAGGACGGACACCGCCGCCAGAACGGGCGTTTTGACCTTTATGACCCTTACCAGCAGTTTTACCATTACCGGAACCGATACCACGGCCTTTGCGTTTGCGTTCCCCACGAGAACCTTCTGCAGGCTTTAATTCATGAAGTTTCATGTTGGCACCTCCTTATTTGTAGAAGAATAGATTTATTTTTCTTTTACCACAACAAGGTGAGCAACTTTGTTGATCATTCCGCGGATAGCAGGATTATCTTGATGCTCAACTGTTTGGTGCATTTTGCGTAAGCCAAGAGCCTTAACTGTTTCGCGCTGGTCTTGCGGGCGACCAATCACGCTGCGAGTGAGGGTTACTTCTAGTTTATTCGCCATTTGATATCCCTCCTTATCCTAACAGTTCTTCTACTGATTTACCACGTAATTTCGCTACGTCCTCAGCACGTTTTAATTGAGTTAAACCGTTCAAAGTGGCGCGAACCATGTTGATTGGTGTGTTAGTACCTAAAGATTTAGATAAGATATCACCAACACCAGCTAATTCTAGAACCGCACGAACTGGACCTCCGGCGATTACTCCAGTACCTTCAGAAGCAGGCTTAAGAAGGATTTCTCCAGCACCGAAGTGACCGATTACCTGGTGAGGAATTGTAGTTCCAACCATAGGTACTTCGACTAAGTTTTTCTTAGCATCTTCAATAGCTTTGCGGATCGCTTCAGGTACTTCCTGTGCTTTACCTGTACCAAAGCCAACGTGACCGTTTTTGTCACCTACTACTACAAGAGCAGAGAAACGAAAACGACGTCCACCTTTAACAACCTTTGCTACACGATTAACCGTAACTACGCGCTCTTCAAGTTCAAGTTTGTTTGGATCAATACGACGCATCTTTTTGTGTCCCTCCTTTGTCTATTAAAATTCTAAACCATTTTCACGTGCTGCATCAGCTAAAGCCTGAACACGTCCATGATATAGATAGCCACCACGATCGAAAACGACAGCTTTAACGCCTTTTTCGACTGCGCGCTTTGCAACTAATTCTCCGACCTTAACTGCTGCATCAACGTTGCCAGTTGCATCAAGGTTCACTTCTTTATCTTGTGTAGAAGCACTTGCTACAGTAACTCCGTTTACATCATCAATAAGTTGAGCATAAATGTGCTTGTTTGAACGATACACATTTAAACGAGGACGAGCCGCAGTTCCAGAAAGTTTTGCACGCACACGAGCATGTCTTTTCTTACGAACTGCATTTTTATCAGCCTTCGTAATCATTTCGGTCACTCCTTTCGTTTACCTAAGCGGCATTACTTACCAGTTTTACCTTCTTTACGACGAACATATTCGCCTTCATAGCGGATACCTTTACCTTTGTATGGCTCTGGAGGACGAACATCACGGATGTTGGCAGCCAATGCGCCAACACGCTCTTTGTTAGTACCTTTAACAATGATCTTTGTGTTAGATGGCACTTCAACTTCAATACCTTCTTCAGGCTCGATTTCAACAGGATGAGAGTAACCAACGTTTAAAACAAGCTTTTTGCCTTGTTTTTGAGCACGGTAACCGACACCGATAAGCTCCAGTCCTCTTTCGAATCCTTTTGACACACCTTCAACCATGTTAGCTAGAAGTGCGCGAGTTGTTCCGTGCAATGCGCGGTGTTCTTTCGCATCAGATGGACGGGAAACGTTGATTACGCTGTCTTCCACCTTGATTTCGATATCCTGGTTGAATGAACGAGTTAGTTCACCTTTAGGACCCTTCACAGTAACAGTGTTATTGTCATTAGTAACAGTAACACCAGTTGGAATTTCGATTGGTTTTTTACCTATACGAGACATTTAATTGCACCTCCATTCATGAAAAACTCTATTACCAAACGTATGCTAATACTTCTCCGCCGACTTGTTTAGCGCGGGCTTCTTTATCAGTGATAACTCCTTGAGAAGTAGAAACTAGTGCGATTCCAAGACCGTTAAGTACGCGAGGTACTTCATCAGCCTTTGCGTATACACGAAGACCAGGCTTACTGATACGCTTAAGACCAGTGATAACGCGTTCGTTGTTTGAACCGTATTTTAGGAAAATGCGGATGATGCCTTGCTTGTTATCCTCGATAAGCTCAACATCACGTACAAAACCTTCACGCTTTAAGATCTCTGCAATTTCTTTCTTGATGTTAGAAGCAGGAACTTCTAATTTTTCGTGACGAACCATGTTCGCATTACGGATGCGAGTTAGCAAGTCTGCAATTGGATCTGTCATGACCATTGTTTTTACCTCCTTCCCATGCTTGGGGTTTACCAGCTAGCTTTTTTCACGCCAGGAATTTGTCCTTTATATGCTAATTCACGGAAACAAATACGACAAAGCTTAAATTTACGGTATACAGAATGTGGACGTCCGCAGCGTTCGCAGCGAGTGTACTCCTGTACCTTGTGTTTAGGCGTGCGTTTTTGTTTCGCAATCATTGACTTTTTAGCCACGTTTTCGCCTCCCTCTATTTAGCGATTACTTTTGGAATGGCATTCCAAATTGAGTTAAAAGTTCACGAGCTTCTTCATCAGTGTTAGCTGTAGTTACGATAACGATATCCATACCTCGAACTTTGCTTACTTTATCGTAATCAATCTCAGGGAAGATCAACTGTTCTTTGACACCTAGAGTATAGTTACCACGGCCGTCAAATGACTTCTTAGAGATACCGCGGAAGTCACGTACACGTGGAAGAGATACAGATACTAACTTATCAAAGAACTCATACATGCGCTCTCCACGAAGAGTAACCTTCGCACCGATTGGCATACCTTCACGAAGACGGAAGCCAGCGATTGATTTCTTAGCGCGAGTGATAACCGGCTTTTGACCAGTGATCAAAGTTAATTCCTCAACAGCTTTATCTAGTGCTTTAGCGTTTTGAACAGCGTCACCAACACCCATGTTGATAACGATTTTTTCAAGCTTAGGTGCTTGCATAACTGATTTATAGTTAAACTTGCTCATTAGAGCAGGAGTAATTTCTTTTGAATGCTTTTCTTTTAGGCGGTTCATTCATTGTACCTCCCTTCTTCTTTGAACTATTTATCTAGAACTTCACCGGATTTTGTTGCAACACGTACTTTTTTGCCATCAACCGTTTTATAGCCTACACGAGTTGGTTCACCAGATTTAGGATCGACAGGCATAACGTTTGATACATGAACAGGTGCCTCTTGGCTGATGATTCCGCCTTGCGGGTTCATCTGAGAAGGCTTAGAGTGTTTCTTTACAATGTTAACTCCTTCAACAAGCACTCGGCTTTGTTTAGGGAACGCTGCAAGAATAACGCCCGTTTTGCCTTTATCCTTACCAGAGATGACCATAACTTTGTCACCTTTTTTCACATGCATCTGTGCGCACCTCCTTAAAGGCAATTTGATTTGTTATTTATAATACTTCTGGAGCTAAAGATACAATTTTCATGAAGTTGTTTTCACGTAGTTCACGGGCAACCGGTCCGAAGATACGAGTTCCGCGTGGTCCTTTGTCATCACGAATAATTACACATGCGTTTTCATCGAAACGAATGTAAGTACCGTCATTACGGCGTACACCGCTCTTAGTACGAACAACTACCGCTTTAACAACATCACCTTTTTTAACAACGCCACCTGGTGTTGCTTGTTTCACTGTACAAACGATAACATCACCGATGTTAGCAGTTTTGCGGCCAGAGCCACCAAGAACTTTGATTGTAAGTACTTCACGAGCACCAGAGTTGTCAGCAACTTTTAAACGTGATTCTTGTTGAATCATGTGTGTAACCTCCCTTCGGGATAAATCTCCCAACCGAACAATTAGATAATAACTGCTTTTTCAACTACTTCTACAAGACGGAAGCGTTTAGTCGCAGATAGTGGACGAGTTTCCATAATACGAACGATATCGCCAGTTTTTGCTTGGTTTTGCTCATCATGAGCCTTGAACTTTTTAGAGTACTTAACGCGTTTACCGTAAAGTGGATGCTTTTTGTAAGTTTCGACAAGAACCGTTACTGTCTTATCCATTTTGTCAGAAACGACGCGTCCAGTGTAAACTTTGCGTTGGTTGCGTTCACTCATTGTGCGAACCTCCTCTCAATATCACTTGCTAAAGCCGATTTCTCTTTCACGAATAACAGTTTTCATGCGGGCAATCGCTTTGCGTACTTCACGAATGCGAGCTGTATTTTCAAGTTGTCCAGTCGCCAATTGAAAGCGAAGGTTGAAAAGCTCTTCTTTTAATGATTTTACTTTTTGTTCAATTTCGGCAGTGGTAAGGTCACGAATTTCATTAGCTTTCATTTGATTCACCACCAATTTCTTCTCGTTTTACAAACTTGCACTTAACTGGAAGTTTGTGTGATGCAAGACGTAATGCTTCACGAGCGATCTCTTCAGATACACCAGCGATTTCGAACATTACTTTACCAGGCTTAACAACTGCTACCCATCCTTCAGGAGCACCTTTACCGGAACCCATGCGGACTTCTAGAGGCTTTGCAGTGTAAGGCTTGTGAGGGAAAATTTGAATCCAAACTTTACCGCCACGTTTCATGTAACGAGTCATTGCAATACGTGCAGATTCAATTTGACGGTTAGTGATCCAAGAAGCTTCTAGAGCTTGAAGGCCATATTCACCGAAGTTTACTTCAGTTCCGCCTTTTGATTGACCACGCATTTTTCCGCGGTGTACACGACGATATTTTACGCGCTTTGGCAATAACATATTATTTGCCTCCTTCCCCAGTTTTCTTCTTCGTAGGAAGGACCTCTCCACGATAGATCCATACTTTTACGCCCAATTTACCGTAAGTTGTATCAGCTTCAGCTGTAGCATAATCGATATCAGCACGAAGAGTATGAAGTGGAACTGTTCCTTCGCTGTATGATTCTGAACGAGCGATATCAGCACCGCCTAAACGACCAGATACCATTGTTTTGATACCTTTAGCGCCAGCGCGCATTGCACGTTGAATAGTTTGTTTTTGAGCACGACGGAAAGATACGCGGTTTTCTAATTGACGAGCAATGTTTTCCGCAACCAATTTCGCATCGATATCCGCTCTTTTAATTTCAAGAATGTTGATGTGAACACGCTTGCCAGTTAATGAGTTAAGTGACTTGCGAAGTGCTTCAACCTCAGTACCACCTTTACCGATAACCATTCCTGGTTTCGCAGTGTGGATAGTGATGTTCAGGCGATTAGCAGCACGTTCGATTTCTACTTTAGAAACAGAAGCGTCGCTTAAGCGCTTTGTGATGTACTCACGAACCTTAAGGTCTTCGTGTAAAAGATCAGCATAGTCTTTGCCTGCGTACCATTTTGACTCCCAATCACGGATGACACCGATACGCAAACCGACTGGATTTACTTTTTGACCCACTGATTATCCCTCCTTCTTTTCTGATAAAACGATAGTAATATGGCTAGTGCGCTTGTTGATTTGGCTTGCACGGCCCATAGCGCGAGGACGGAAACGTTTTAAAGTTGGTCCTTCGTCTACGAATGCTTGAGCAACTACCAGGTTGTTAACGTCCATTTCGTAGTTGTGCTCAGCGTTAGCTAGTGCAGATTTTAAAACTTTCTCTACGATTGGAGAAGCAGCTTTAGGTGTAAGGTTTAAAATCGCTACTGCTTCGCCTACTTGCTTTCCTCGAATTAAATCTACGACTAAACGAGCTTTACGAGGAGCAATACGAACTGTTCTTGCAACAGCTTTAGCTTGCATTAGAATGCCCTCCTCTCATTAACGTCTTGTTTTCTTATCATCATTGCCATGGCCTTTGTACGCACGAGTTGGAGCGAATTCTCCAAGCTTGTGGCCTACCATGTCTTCAGTGATGTATACAGGCACATGTTTACGACCATCATAAACTGCGATTGTGTGTCCGATGAATTGTGGGAAGATCGTAGAACGGCGAGACCAAGTTTTAGTAACTTGCTTGCTTTCTGTTTCATTAAGCTTTTCGATCTTTGTCATTAAATGTTCATCAACAAAAGGTCCTTTTTTTAAGCTGCGACCCATGATTGAACCTCCCTTCGTGATTGCTCTACGGTTCTTAGTTGGAACCGTAGTACAATCCCGTTATTTTTTACGACGACGTACGATAAATTTGTCTGATTTGTTGTTCTTCTTGCGTGTCTTGTAACCAAGCGTTGGCTTGCCCCAAGGAGTCATTGGAGACTTACGTCCGATTGGCGCACGTCCTTCACCACCACCGTGAGGGTGATCGTTAGGGTTCATTACAGATCCACGTACAGTTGGGCGCTTGCCTAACCAGCGTGAACGACCTGCTTTACCAATGTTAATAAGCTCGTGCTGCTCGTTTCCGACTTGACCAACAGTCGCACGGCACTCAGCAAGAATCATGCGAACTTCACCAGAGTTTAAACGAACTAATACGTACTTGCCTTCTTTACCAAGAACTTGTGCAGAAGTACCAGCAGAACGTACTAATTGTCCGCCTTTACCAGGTTTTAATTCGATGTTGTGGATTACTGTACCCACTGGAATGTTAGCTAGTGGAAGTGCGTTACCCACTTTGATATCTGCTTCAGGACCAGACATTACTTCCATGCCCACCTGTAAGTTCTTAGGTGCAAGGATGTAACGCTTTTCTCCATCTACATAGTTAATTAGTGCAATATTTGCAGAGCGGTTTGGATCATATTCGATTGTGGCAACGCGTCCTGGAATGCCATCTTTGGTACGTTTAAAATCGATGATACGATATTGACGTTTATGACCGCCGCCTTGATGACGAACTGTCAACTTACCTTGGTTGTTACGGCCGCCTTTTCTCTTTAAAGGAGCAAGTAAAGACTTTTCTGGTTGGTTAGTCGTGATTTCTGCGAAATCAGAAACCGTCATGCCGCGACGACCATTAGAGGTAGGTTTATACTTTTTAATCGCCATTTCGTTTCCCTCCTCTTCTAGTTATAGTGATTAAGCTTCAAATAGCTCGATTTCTTGGCTTTCAGCTGTTAATTTAACGATCGCTTTACGGCGTTTGTTAGTGTAACCGCCGAATTTGCCCATACGCTTGAACTTGCCTTTGTAGTTCATGATGTTAACTTTCTCAACTTTAACGCCAAAGATTTGCTCTACAGCGTCTTTAACTTGAGTCTTGTTAGCTCGTACGTCAACTTCGAACGTATATTTTTTATCAGCCATAATGTCAGTAGAACGTTCAGTGATTACGGGGCGCTTAATGATATCGCGTGCATCCATTATGCAAGCACCTCCTCTACTTTTTCAACCGCTGCTTTCGTCATGATAAGCTTATCATGGTTTAAAACATCTAAAACAGTGATTCCAGAAGCAGACACAACTGTTACACCAGGGATGTTACGAGCAGATAGTGCTACGTTCTCATCTAGGTCAGCAGTTACGATAAGTGCTTTTGAATCAACAGAAAGACCAGTTAATACACCTTTAAAGTCTTTAGTTTTAGGAGCTTCGAAAGCAAGGCCTTCTAATACTAGGATGTTTTCTTCTAACACTTTAGAAGATAGCGCAGATTTGATTGCCAGACGGCGAACCTTTTTAGGCAGTTTGTAGCTGTAGCTGCGTGGTACAGGACCAAATACAGTACCGCCTCCGCGCCATTGTGGTGAACGGATTGAACCTTGACGTGCACGGCCTGTGCCTTTTTGGCGCCATGGCTTGCGTCCTCCGCCCGCTACTTCAGAACGAATTTTAGTTTTATGAGTCCCTTGACGTAATGAAGCTCTTTGCATAACAACGGCTTCGAATAATACGTGCTGGTTAGGCTCGATACCAAAGATCGCATCATTAAGTTCGATATCACCAACTTTAGATCCGCTTTGGTTAAACAATGCTACTTTCGGCATTCTGTTTTCCTCCTTTCCGGTTTAATTATTATGCTTTTACCGCACTTTTGATTTTTACTAATGCTTTTCTGGCACCAGGTACATTACCTTTGATCAAAAGAAGGTTGCGTTCAACATCAACTTTTACGATTTCAAGGTTTTGTACAGTCACTTGCTCTCCGCCCATACGTCCAGGTAATAATTTACCTTTGAATACACGGTTTGGAGCTACAGGACCCATTGAACCAGGGCGACGGTGGTAACGGGAACCGTGAGCCATAGGGCCGCGGGATTGTCCGTGGCGCTTGATGGCACCCTGGAATCCTTTACCTTTTGAAATTCCTGTTACATCAACAGTATCGCCTTCTGCGAAAATATCAACTTTGACTTCTTGACCAACTTCATATTGTCCTAAATCAGCTCCGCGGAATTCGCGTACGAAGCGCTTAGGAGCAGTGTTTGCTTTAGCAACATGCCCTTTTTCAGGTTTGTTGGACAACTTGTCGCGCTTGTCTTCGAATCCAATCTGGATCGCTTCATATCCATCAGTTTCAACTGATTTCTTCTGAAGAACAACGTTAGCAGCTGCCTCAACTACTGTTACCGGGATAAGATCACCGTTTTCAGCAAATACTTGAGTCATACCAATCTTTCTTCCTAAGATTCCTTTGGTCATTTCAGTCACACCTCCTAAGTTTCTTATGATTATTTATTGATTAAAGTTTGATTTCGATATCTACACCTGACGGTAAGTCTAAACGCATTAGAGAATCAACCGTTTGTGGTGTTGGGTTAACGATGTCGATAAGACGTTTATGCGTACGCATTTCGAACTGCTCACGAGAGTCTTTGTACTTGTGAACCGCACGTAGGATTGTGTAAATAGACTTTTCAGTTGGTAATGGAATCGGACCAGAAACAGCCGCACCAGAACGTTTTGCAGTCTCAACAATCTTTTCTGCTGATTGATCAAGAATTCTGTGATCATACGCTTTTAAACGAATACGAATTTTTTGTTTTGCCATTATTTTCCCTCCTTTTCGCCTATTTTAATATAGACATTCTCCGTGAAAATTTCCCACACACTCGCCATGGCAAAGCGGCCGGGTGTGTCAGCAACCTTTCACATCATCGCAGTCAAAGACCAACATTGTCTATTATACAGAAACAATAAATGAAATGCAACATATATATGTTATTTCTTTTTGTTCCGCACACTTTTACTATTATAACTGCTGCGCATTGAGTTTTCAATAGTATAGGAAGAAGTCTAACTATTTGCACTGTGGGTAGTTGTTTAGAAAAATATATGGTGATATATATAGAAGAAAAACGGTTTTGGCTGGGGAGTGTTAATGGAGGAGTGATCTCTTTCCTGGATTTGAAAGCAAGACTCCGAGAAATCTTATAGAAGTTGATTAGATGTTTTATTAATTACATTCCTCTTTTCATGTATTAAGTCATTCAGGCAGCATAAAAAAACAGATGGGTCGTCACCCATCTGTCTTTTTTAGTTGAGATTATTCTTGGATTGTAGCAACTACGCCAGCGCCAACAGTACGTCCACCCTCACGGATAGAGAATTTAGTACCTTCTTCGATAGCGATTGGAGCGATTAGTTCTACAGTCATTTCGATGTTATCTCCAGGCATAACCATTTCTACGCCTTCAGGAAGATTACAGATACCAGTTACATCAGTTGTACGGAAGTAGAACTGAGGACGGTAGTTAGTGAAGAATGGAGTATGACGTCCACCTTCTTCTTTTGAAAGAACGTATACTTCAGCTTTGAACTTAGTGTGTGGAGTGATTGAACCTGGCTTAGCAAGTACTTGTCCACGTTGGATATCTTCACGTGCAACACCACGAAGAAGGGCACCAATGTTGTCTCCAGCTTCAGCATAGTCAAGAAGCTTACGGAACATTTCTACACCAGTTACAGTAGTTGATTTTGGCTCTTCAGCAAGACCGATGATTTCGATAACATCACCGACTTTAACTTGTCCACGCTCAACACGTCCTGTAGCAACAGTACCACGGCCAGTGATTGAGAATACATCCTCAACAGGCATCATGAATGGCTTGTCAGTGTCACGAGTTGGAGTTGGGATGTACTCGTCAACAGCTGCCATAAGTTCTTCGATTTTAGCTTCCCACTCAGCTTCTCCTTCAAGAGCTTTAAGAGCAGAACCTTTGATTACAGGAATGTCATCACCAGGGAATTCGTACTCAGAAAGAAGGTCACGAACTTCCATTTCTACTAATTCAAGTAGTTCTTCATCGTCAACCATATCACACTTGTTCATGAATACAACAAGGAAAGGAACACCAACCTGACGAGAAAGAAGGATGTGCTCACGAGTTTGTGGCATTGGGCCGTCAGCAGCAGAAACAACTAGGATTCCGCCGTCCATTTGTGCAGCACCAGTGATCATGTTTTTAACATAGTCAGCGTGACCTGGGCAGTCAACGTGTGCATAGTGACGGTTTTCAGTTTCGTACTCAACGTGTGCAGTTGAGATTGTGATTCCACGCTCGCGCTCTTCTGGAGCCGCGTCGATTTGATCGTATCCGCGTGCTTCACCGCCGCCTTTTTTAGAAAGAACAGTTGTGATAGCTGCAGTTAAAGTAGTTTTACCATGGTCAACGTGTCCGATAGTACCGATGTTAACATGGGGTTTTGAACGGTCAAATTTAGCTTTTGCCATTTGAAAAATCCTCCTTCAGATTATAAAAGTTAAGTATTTGATGCTGTGGAGAGGTTTCCCTTTCCACAGCGCTTATAGCCTACAATAGTAGTTATACTTTATTGAAAAGGTAAAATCAATTATTCACCTTTATTTTTTTTGATGATTTCTTCAGAAATTGATTTTGGTACTTCTTCATAGTGATCGAAGTGCATTGAGAATGTACCGCGTCCCTGCGTGTTAGAACGCAATGAAGTTGCATATCCAAACATTTCTGATAGTGGAACCATCGCACGAACTACTTGTGCGTTACCGCGAGCTTCCATACCTTCAACGCGTCCACGGCGTGATGTTACATCACCCATGATGTCTCCCATGTATTCTTCAGGGATTACGACTTCAACCTTCATAACCGGCTCAAGAATTACAGGGTTACATTTTGACGCAGCGTTTTTAAGTGCCATAGATGCAGCAATCTTAAACGCCATTTCAGAGGAGTCAACATCATGGTAAGAACCGTCAAATAAACGGGCCTTGATGTCAACCATTGGGAATCCGGCAAGTACTCCTCTTTCTAACGAATCTTCAAGACCCGCCTGAACAGCTGGGATGTATTCACGAGGAACGACACCACCAACGATTCCGTTTTCGAATTCGAAGCCTTTACCTTCTTCATTTGGACTAAATTCGATCCAAACGTGACCGAATTGTCCGCGTCCACCGGATTGACGTGCGAATTTACCTTCAACCTGAGCTGAACCACGGAAAGTTTCACGGTATGCAACCTGAGGTGCACCTACGTTAGCTTCCACTTTGAATTCACGTCTCATACGGTCAACAAGGATGTCAAGGTGAAGCTCACCCATACCCGCGATGATAACCTGTCCAGTTTCCTGGTCAGTATGAGCGCGGAATGTAGGATCTTCTTCTTGAAGTTTTTGAAGAGCAGTTGTCATCTTATCTTGGTCTGCCTTTGATTTAGGCTCGATAGATAATGAGATAACCGGCTCTGGGAATTCCATAGACTCAAGAATAACAAGACTCTTTTCATCACATAGAGTATCCCCTGTTGTAGTGTCTTTAAGACCTACAGCAGCTGCGATATCTCCAGCGTGTACTACTGAGATCTCTTCACGGGAATTCGCATGCATTTGCAGGATACGTCCTACACGCTCGCGCTTTCCTTTAGTAGAGTTCTGTACATATGAACCGGAGTTCAATGTACCGGAATACACACGGAAGAATGTAAGTTTACCAACGTAAGGGTCGGTCATAACTTTAAATGCAAGTGCAGAGAATGGTGCATCATCGCTTGAAGGACGAGTAACCTCTTCTTCTGTATCCGGAGTTGTACCTTTAATAGAAGGTACATCAAGTGGAGATGGAAGGTAGTCGATTACTGCATCAAGCATTTTTTGAACACCTTTGTTTTTGAACGCAGAACCACAGATTACTGGGTAGAATTCAACGTTTACTGTACCTTTACGAATAGCAGCTTTAAGCTCTTCGTTAGTGATTTCTTCACCGCCAAGGTATTTCTCCATTAATTCCTCATCAAGTTCAGCTACCGCTTCAATTAGCTTTTCACGGTATTCTTCTGCTTGATCCACGTATTCAGCTGGAATTTCACGGTCTTCGATATCAGTACCCAAATCGTTTCCGTAGAATGTAGCTTTCATTTCAATTAAGTCGATGATGCCTTCGAATTGATCTTCAGCACCAATCGGTAATTGAATTGCAGCTGCATTCGCTTGAAGACGATCATGAAGAGTCTTCAATGAGTACAGGAAGTCTGCACCGATTTTATCCATTTTGTTTACGAATACCACACGTGGTACTCCGTAAGTAGTAGCCTGGCGCCAAACTGTTTCAGTTTGCGGCTCAACACCTGACTGTGCGTCAAGTACAGCTACCGCACCATCAAGAACACGAAGTGAACGTTCAACTTCAACTGTGAAGTCTACGTGTCCAGGAGTGTCAATGATGTTAACGCGGTGGCCTTTCCACTGTGCAGTTGTCGCAGCAGAAGTGATTGTGATTCCACGCTCTTGCTCCTGCTCCATCCAGTCCATCTGTGAAGCACCTTCGTGCGTTTCACCGATTTTGTGGATACGGCCAGTGTAGTAAAGTACACGCTCAGTAGTTGTTGTTTTACCGGCATCGATGTGAGCCATGATACCGATATTACGAGTATTTTCTAAGGAGAACTCTCTAGCCATTGGGTCTTTCTCCTTCCTAGTATGAGTGTTATTTTAGTTAAGCTGTATATCTTACCAGCGGTAGTGAGCAAACGCTTTGTTCGCTTCTGCCATTTTGTGTGTATCTTCACGTTTCTTAACAGATGCACCAGTGTTGTTAGCTGCATCAAGGATTTCGTTAGCTAAACGCTCTTCCATAGTCTTTTCACCGCGAAGACGCGCATAGTTTACTAACCAGCGAAGACCAAGAGTAGTACGGCGGTCAGGACGCACCTCAACTGGTACTTGGTAGTTTGCACCACCTACACGGCGTGCTCTAACTTCAAGTACAGGCATGATGTTTTTAAGCGCCTGATCGAAAACTTCCATTGGTTCTTTGCCAGTGCGCTCGCTGATGATATCGAACGCAGAGTAAAGAATTGCTTGAGATTTACCTCTCTTACCATCGATCATCATTTTGTTGATCAGACGGCTAACTAGCTTTGAGTTGTAAATCGGATCCGGCAATACGTCTCTTTTTGCTACAGGACCTTTACGTGGCATGGATTGTTCCTCCTTTCAAAGATGGTTGTCTATTAATTAGAATTATTTTTTAGCTGCTTTTGGACGCTTTGCACCGTATTTAGAACGGCCTTGCATACGGTTGTTAACACCAGCAGTATCTAAAGCGCCGCGCACGATGTGGTAACGCACACCCGGTAAGTCTCTTACACGTCCTCCACGGATAAGAACAACACTGTGCTCTTGAAGGTTGTGCCCGATACCAGGGATGTAAGCATTAACCTCGATACCATTTGTTAAACGAACACGAGCATATTTACGTAATGCAGAGTTCGGTTTCTTCGGAGTCATTGTACCAACACGAGTACAAACACCACGCTTTTGAGGTGAAGCTACATTCGTTTGAGCTTTCTTGAAGCTGTTGTAGCCTTTGTTAAGAGCAGGTGAGTTTGACTTCTCAGACTTAGTTTGACGAGGCTTGCGCACTAATTGATTAATAGTAGGCATTTTATTTTTCCTCCCTTCGAATTTGTTTAAGCCCACACATCCAGGTGGTTCATTTTGAAGCAAAAACAAAGTTCTTGCAGATACCAATCTACAAAAACAGTTTTTAAATAGATATGGCAACAGCAGCTGCCCCAACTTCGATTCCGCATGCTTTTCCGAGTTTTTTCATCGAATCGACATACATAATCGGAACGTTCATCTCATTCGCTGTACTAACCACTTTAGCTGTAACCCTAGGATCAGCATCACTGGCGACTACGACTTCATCGATGGTTCCCAGTTTAAGAGCTTTTACTGTTTGCTTTGTTCCTACAATAATACTTTTTGCCTGCAATACTTTATCATAAGACATTTACGGCATCCTCCAAAGTATCCGGTGAATAGGAGCACCTTTGCTATAGTAACACCTTCATATTTCAATGTCAACAAGCAAATTGATTTTTATTTCGTTTATTCACTTTAAAATGCGGTACTTGCTGTCAAATACGCAAGCACCGCAATGATTGAATTATTCTACAGTAACAGTATCTTCAGCAGCTTCCTCGTTTGTATAAGGCTCTGCTCTTCTGTATCGCTGCATACCTGTTCCAGCAGGGACAAGCTTACCAATAATTACATTCTCTTTCAGGCCAAGAAGCTCATCGCGCTTGCCTTTGATCGCTGCATCGGTAAGAACTCTTGTTGTCTCCTGGAAGGATGCTGCTGATAAGAATGAATCTGTTTCAAGAGATGCTTTTGTGATACCCAGCAGAACCGGTCGTCCTGTTGCAGGCATTTTACCAGCAAGAAGGGCTTTTTCATTGGCGTCTGTAAACTGATGGATATCAAGCAGTGTACCTGGAAGCACATCTGTTTCTGCCGCATCGATTACACGCACTTTGCGAAGCATCTGGCGGACCATTACCTCGATGTGCTTATCGCCGATTTCAACACCCTGCATGCGGTATACCTTCTGAACTTCACGCAGCAAGTATTCTTGAACAGCTGTTACATCTTTTACTTTGATTAACTCTTTAGGGTCAATAGAACCTTCAGTCAGTTCCTGTCCGCGCACTACTTCGTCGTTTACAGCTACTTTTAAGCGGGCTGTATAAGGTGCTGTGTAGGTCTTGGACTCAACTTCACCCTGAACAACAATCTCTTGCTGACGGTCGCGGCCTTCGTTGATGCCTACTACTACCCCATTGATTTCTGAAATAACTGCCTGACCTTTAGGATTACGCGCTTCGAAAATTTCCTGGATACGCGGTAAACCTTGAGTGATATCGTCTCCTGCTACCCCGCCGGTATGGAAGGTACGCATCGTTAACTGTGTACCTGGTTCACCGATGGATTGGGCAGCGATAATACCTACTGCTTCACCAACTTCAACCTCTTGGCCGGTAGCTAAGTTGCGGCCGTAGCACTTCTTACATACACCATGGCGGGTGTTGCAAGTGAATGCAGAACGGATCCATACTTTTTCAATGCCGGCTGAAACAATTTCGACAGCAATATCTTCAGTGATCAATCCATTTTCTGGCACGATCACTTCATTTGTCTCAGGATGCTTGATATTTCTTCTTGCATAACGGCCAATCAGACGCTCTTCAAGCGCTTCAATGACTTCAGTGCCATCCTTAAGGGATGCGATAAGCAAGCCGCGGTCAGTTCCACAATCGTCGTCACGAACGATGACATCCTGCGCAACATCAACAAGACGGCGAGTCAGGTAACCTGAGTCAGCTGTTTTAAGAGCCGTATCCGCAAGACCTTTACGGGCACCGTGTGTGGAAATAAAGTACTCGAGTACTGTTAAGCCTTCACGGAAACTCGATTTGATCGGTAATTCAATGATACGTCCAGCCGGGTTGGCCATCAGTCCACGCATACCGGCTAACTGAGTGAAGTTGGACGCATTACCACGGGCACCGGAGTCACTCATCATGAAGATCGGGTTGGATTTATCCAATGACTTCATTAATTTTGCCTGGATATTATCTTTAGCTGCACTCCAGATTGAAATAACACGATCATAACGCTCATCTTCGGTAATAAGACCGCGTCTGAACTGTTTCAATACATTATCAACCTTGCCCTGTGCTTCCTGGATAATTTCCTGCTTCTCCCTTAATACTACGATATCAGCAACACCGACTGTGATACCGGCTTTTGTGGAGTGCCTGAATCCAAGGTTTTTCATGCGGTCAAGCATTTTAGACGTTTCCGTAATTTTGAAGCGTTTGAATACTTCCGCAATGATGTTTCCAAGGATTTTTTTCTTAAACGGATCTACCAGCGGCATTTCCTTGATAACGGCAGCTACATCAGTAGCAGGCTCTACAAAATATTTCACAGGAGTTTCAATCTCAAGGTTTTCTTTTGTAGGCTCGTTAATGTAAGGGAATGTTTCAGGCAGAATTTCGTTAAAAATAAGCTTACCAACCGTAGTTAATAAAAGCTTTTTATTTTGTTCTTCAGTGAAAGTCTGATTATTTAAGGATCCAGCATGGACAGCTACTCTTGTATGCAAGTGCACATATCCATTTTGATAAGCAAGCAGAGCTTCGCTTGTATCTTTAAAAATCATACCTTCGCCAACGGCGCCGGCTCTTTCAAGTGTCAGGTAGTAGTTACCTAATACCATATCCTGAGAAGGAGTAACAACTGGCTTACCGTCTTTCGGATTCAGGATGTTCTGTGCTGCCAGCATCAGCAAGCGGGCCTCTGCCTGTGCTTCAGCTGAAAGCGGCACGTGTACAGCCATTTGGTCACCGTCAAAGTCTGCGTTATAAGCAGTACATACAAGCGGGTGAAGACGAATAGCGCGTCCTTCCACCAATGTCGGTTCGAATGCCTGAATGCCGAGTCTGTGAAGAGTTGGGGCACGGTTAAGCAATACAGGGTGCTCTTTAATAACACTTTCAAGAACATCCCAAACTTCCGGCTGTACTCTTTCAATTTTGCGTTTTGCAGATTTGATATTGTGGGCTAAGCCCTTCTCCACCAATTCCTTCATAACGAATGGCTTGAATAATTCCAATGCCATTTCTTTCGGAAGTCCACACTGGTACATTTTTAAGTTTGGTCCTACGACGATAACCGAACGTCCGGAATAGTCAACACGCTTACCAAGCAAGTTTTGGCGGAAACGTCCTTGTTTCCCTTTCAGCATATGCGATAGGGATTTTAATGGGCGGTTTCCTGGTCCAGTTACCGGTCTTCCGCGGCGGCCGTTATCAATTAGCGCATCTACAGCTTCCTGAAGCATGCGCTTTTCGTTCTGAACGATAATGCTCGGAGCACCAAGGTCCAATAAACGCTTTAAGCGGTTGTTGCGGTTGATTACACGGCGGTACAGATCATTGAGGTCGGAAGTGGCAAAACGTCCGCCATCCAGTTGTACCATCGGACGAAGCTCCGGAGGAATAACCGGAAGAACGTCTAGAATCATCCAGGACGGTTCATTTCCAGAACCGCGGAAAGCTTCAAGAACTTCCAGGCGCTTGATTGCACGAGTGCGTCGCTGGCCCTGGGCAGTTTTCAGTTCCTCTTTAAGGGTATCTACTTCTTTGTTGAGATCTATGTCAGAAAGAAGCTTCTTAATGGATTCAGCACCCATGGATGCCTGGAACTTGTTGCCGTACTTTTCACGATATGCACGGTACTCTTTTTCAGAAAGCAGCTGCTTCTTTTCAAGAGCCGTATCACCAGGATCGGTTACAACATAAGAAGCGAAGTAAATAACTTCCTCAAGTGCACGCGGAGACATGTCCAGCACAAGACCCATACGGCTTGGGATGCCCTTGAAATACCAAATGTGGGATACAGGGGCTGCAAGTTCAATATGGCCCATTCTTTCACGGCGGACTTTCGCACGTGTTACTTCAACGCCGCATCGGTCACAGACCACGCCTTTGTATCGAACACGCTTATACTTTCCACAGTGACATTCCCAGTCTTTCGTCGGTCCGAAAATGCGTTCGCAGAATAGACCGTCTTTTTCTGGTTTTAACGTACGATAGTTGATCGTTTCAGGTTTCTTAACTTCACCATGTGACCAAGAACGTATCTTATCGGGTGAAGCAAGACCTATTTTCATATACTCGAAATTGTTTACATCTAGCAAGGGGCCTACCTCCCTTTTGATCTCCGGGTTTTACCCTTATTGCTCAAACAGCAGCAAAGTGCCAATAATATCCCCAGCGGCATCCGCCGTGTGAGGCGGAGCGCCAAGGGATTAAGGAATTTATATGAAATTATTCTTTCGTAACTGCTTGCTCTTCGTTTTGCGTTTCAGGTGCGATTGTCAATGATTCAGCCTGCTGAACTTCATCTTCATCTTCCAGGTCGCGCATTTCAATTTCTTCTTCATCGCCGGATAGGATCTTAACATCCATACCTAAACTTTGAAGTTCTTTGATCAGTACCTTGAATGATTCCGGCACACCTGGTTCAGGAACATTCTCGCCTTTGACGATTGATTCATAAGTCTTAACGCGTCCAACCACGTCATCGGACTTAACTGTTAAGATTTCCTGAAGTGTATAAGCAGCACCATATGCTTCAAGTGCCCAAACCTCCATCTCACCGAAACGCTGTCCGCCAAACTGAGCTTTACCGCCCAATGGCTGCTGCGTAACAAGAGAGTAAGGTCCTGTTGAACGGGCATGAAGCTTATCGTCAACCATATGCGCCAGTTTGATCATATACATGACACCGACTGATACACGGTTGTCGAATGGCTCGCCTGAACGTCCATCATAAAGGACAGTCTTCGCATCACGCGCCATGCCTGCTTCTTCGATCGTTGACCATACATCTTCCTCACGGGCACCATCGAATACAGGAGATGCTACATGGATGCCAAGAGCTCTGGCAGCCATACCAAGGTGAAGCTCAAGCACCTGTCCAATGTTCATACGCGATGGAACCCCAAGAGGGTTTAACATGATATCTACTGGAGTGCCATCCGGCAGGTAAGGCATATCTTCTTCCGGTAAAATACGGGAGATAACACCTTTGTTGCCGTGACGTCCGGCCATCTTGTCACCTTCAGAGATTTTACGCTTCTGAACGATATATACACGTACAAGCTGGTTAACACCTGGAGGAAGCTCGTCTCCGTCTTCCCTGTTAAACACTTTAACATCCAGTACAATACCGCCTCCGCCATGTGGCACACGAAGGGATGTATCACGGACTTCACGTGCTTTCTCACCAAAGATTGCGTGCAATAGCCTTTCTTCAGCTGTCAGTTCCGTTACCCCTTTAGGAGTTACTTTACCAACAAGAAGATCGCCATCTTTTACTTCCGCACCTGTGCGGATGATTCCGCGTTCGTCCAGGTTGCGCAGTGCATCTTCCCCTACGTTAGGGATATCTCTTGTGATCTCTTCAGGTCCAAGCTTTGTATCGCGTGATTCTGATTCATATTCTTCAATATGGATGGATGTATAAACATCATCTTTTACAAGGCGCTCACTCATAATGATCGCATCCTCGTAGTTATAGCCATCCCATGTCATGAACGCTACAAGAACGTTGCGTCCAAGAGCTAATTCACCAAGTTCCATGGAAGGACCGTCAGCAAGGATTTCTCCCTTTGTTACACGGTTGCCGACAGCGACGATAGGACGCTGATTGTAGCAGGTTCCCTGGTTGGAACGGATGAATTTAAGCATTCTGTATTTATCAAGATCGCCTTTAACTTCCTGGCCATCTACATTTTGAATACGGCGAACCCAAACTTCGCGGGCTTCTACATGCTCAACAATTCCCTCATGCTTACAGATGACTGCAGCACCTGAGTCTTTACCTGATACATATTCCATACCAGTTCCGACTCTTGGCGCTTCCGGCTGCATCAATGGCACAGCCTGACGCTGCATGTTCGCTCCCATCAGGGCACGGTTGGAGTCATCGTTTTCAAGGAACGGAATACATGCTGTCGCAGCAGATACTACCTGTTTCGGCGATACATCCATGTAGTCAACACGGTCGCGTTTGACAACTGTGTTTTCACCTTTGAAACGGGCAACTACTTCTTCGTCAAGGAATGAACCATCGTCACCAAGAAGTGCATTCGCCTGGGCCACTACATAGTTATCCTCTTCATCAGCTGTCAGATAGTCGATGCGGGATGTAACTTTTCCGGTCTCAGGGTCGATTCGGCGATATGGTGTTTCGATAAAGCCGAAGCGGTTTACCTTCGCAAATGAAGATAAGGAGTTAATCAAACCGATGTTTGGTCCCTCCGGCGTTTCAATCGGACACATACGGCCATAGTGAGAGTAGTGAACGTCACGGACTTCGAAGCCGGCACGTTCACGCGTCAGACCACCCGGTCCTAAGGCAGAAAGACGGCGCTTGTGTGTAAGTTCAGCAAGCGGATTTGTCTGGTCCATGAACTGGGACAACTGAGAGCTTCCAAAGAACTCTTTAATCGACGCAATAACAGGACGGATATTAATCAGCTGCTGAGGTGTAATCGTATTTGTATCCTGGATGGACATTCTCTCGCGGACTACACGCTCCATACGGGATAACCCGATGCGGAACTGGTTCTGCAATAGTTCTCCGACTGAACGAAGACGTCTGTTTCCAAGATGGTCAATATCATCTGTATCTCCTACAGAGTGCAGAAGGTTAAAGAAATAGCTGATAGATGCAATGATGTCAGAAGGTGAAATGTTTTTCACTGCTTCTTCCACATAGGCATTGCCGATTACATTGATAACCTTTTCGCCATCTTCATTAGGCGCGTAAATCTTAATAGACTGAAGCAATACTTCATCATCTACTACTCCGCCTAATAGGCTTACGGTTTTAAAGCCGATATCCTTCTCAAGGTTAGGAATAATGCGGTCTAATGTACGGCGGTCAAGTGTAACGCCTTTTTCCGCAATGATTTCGCCAGTTTCCGGATCCACAAGCGTTTCAGCCAGTTTTTGGCCAAACAGGCGGTTTTTAATATGAAGTTTCTTATTGATCTTATAGCGTCCAACATTCGCAAGGTCATAACGCTTAGGATCAAAGAATCTTGAGACAAGCAAGCTTTTCGCATTTTCGACCGTTGGCGGCTCGCCCGGACGAAGACGCTCATAAATTTCAAGGAGCGCTTTCTCTGTGCTTTCAGTATTGTCTTTTTCAAGCGTGTTGCGAATGTACTCGTTGTCTCCAATCAAATCGATGATCTCTTGATCAGAGCCGAACCCAAGTGCACGCAAAAGAACCGTAACGGGCAGTTTCCGAGTACGATCTATTCTGACGTATACGACGTCTTTGGCATCTGTTTCATACTCAAGCCATGCGCCGCGGTTCGGGATTACGGTTGCTGTATAGCCTTTTTTCCCGTTTTTATCAAGCTTTCCACTGAAGTATACGCTCGGAGAACGCACTAACTGGGATACAATGACACGTTCTGCTCCATTTATAACGAACGTACCTGTCTCTGTCATAAGCGGGAAGTCACCCATAAAGACATCCTGGTCTTTAACTTCGCCTGTTTCTTTGTTTACAAGACGCACTTTCACACGTAAAGGTGCAGAATATGTAACATCTCGTTCTTTCGATTCCTCAACGGAATATTTTGGTTCGCCAAGGCTGTAATCAATAAATTCAAGCGACAAATTACCAGTAAAGTCTTCAATCGGAGAAATATCATGGAACATTTCTCGTAAACCCTCATCAAGAAACCATTGATAAGAAGAGGTTTGGATTTCGATTAGATTTGGTAATTCTAAAACTTCACTGATTCGTGCGTAACTTCTACGTTGGCGGTGTCGTCCATACTGAACTAGTTGACCTGTCAACTGATTCACCCCTCAAATCAAGCGTTATTGTTGCTAATAGCAATTTATATCATCCTATAAGAAAAGCGATGAGCGCCTGCCTATCGGTGCAGGTATTAGCAACTGGAACCGATGGCGCACGAAGCCAGCCAGTAAACTGGCCCAGAAGCCGGGCTTCTCCCCCAAAAAAGCACAGGGATATAAGCCAAACCTCCATTCTTATAAGACAAAAAGAAAAAGGGTTTTCACTTCAAAAACCACATTTTCACAATACGACTATTATTTTGTTAGCTTTCCCATTAAAACCAAATTTATACAACTATTAGATAAATTTAGTTATAAATAGAAATATAATATGTTGGCATTTTACAATACTATCATAGCAAAAAAGTCAAGTCAATCTTTTTTTGCCCTTAAAATAAAATAGCCTTTTTTCTTTTCTGCTGTCTCCACTTCACCGAATAACTCTGTCAGTTTATCGATCGCAGATGGCGCACCCTGCTTTTTCTGGATGACAACCCATAGCTCTCCACCCGATATCAGAGCTTCAAAGCTTTGTTCAAAAATATCATGCACCACCTTTTTCCCGGCACGGATTGGCGGGTTTGTCAGGATAGCCGCAAACTTATTGCCTTTCGTATTTTCAAGGCGGTCACTTTCATAGATTTGGACATTTCTTATGCCGTTCAATTCAGCATTTTCTTTAGCCAGTCCAAGCGCTCTTTCATTTACATCAACCATATGAACAGTCCGTTCCGGCATCAGCTTCGCTGCTGTCAGCCCGATAGGCCCATATCCGCAGCCGACATCGAGAATGTTCCCATCAGCTTCCGGCTGCTCAAATGTCTCGATTAGTAATTTAGATCCAAAATCCACTTCACCCTTCGAAAAAACACCGTTGTCTGTTTTAAAGCGGAATGGGAATTCCTTTAGAGTATAACTCCAGGTTTTAGGGCTGCTATCAACTTGCTGTGTTTTGGAATAGTAGTGTTCAGACATGAAATCACCTCCAGGAGTATATATAAGAAGAAAAAAGGAGAATCACAAATTAAGTGGTTTCGAAGGAATTATATAGGATTGCCCATTAAAAAGCAAAAAGTTAAAACAAAAGCGTAAGCGCCTTGCTCACGAATGAACGCAGACTAAGAGCGCCACGTCCTGTTGCAACGTCTGCATGACCCGCATCCACCCAAAAGCTGTCGCTTTTGGTCGTGCGATGATTATGCTGATGAAGCCTTCCTTGTCCTGCTGGCCTCAGGCATAAGAAGGTTCCTGGAAGAAGGCGTTTTTCCTTCTGAAAGGAAACGGCTTATGACCCCGAGTCCCTAGGAGCCGCAACTAGGCAAGCTTGTGACCTCGAGGGGGTAAGCGCTGAAGCTAGACGCAGACAAATTCAACCACATAGTTATAACATTCGCGATTTTAAAATTCCCCAAAACAAAAAGCCCGCTTATGCAGCGGACTTTTCATAAAGGCTATTACTTAACTTCAACGCCAGCTCCAACTTCTTCAAGCTTAGCTTTAACTTCTTCAGCTTCTTCTTTAGAAACGCCTTCTTTAAGAGCTTTTGGAGTGTTGTCAACAAGTTCTTTCGCTTCTTTAAGTCCAAGACCTGTGATTTCACGTACCACTTTGATAACTTTGATTTTTTGGTCGCCTGCAGAAGCAAGAACAACGTCAAATTCAGTTTTCTCTTCAGCAGCGCCACCAGCAGCAGCTCCACCCATCATTGCTACTGGAGCAGCAGCAGTTACACCAAATTCTTCTTCAATAGCTTTTACTAAGTCGTTAAGTTCTAAAACAGTCATAGATTTAACTGCTTCAATGATTTGTTCTTTAGTCATGATTATGTTTCCTCCTTATTTTTGGTTTGAATCTATTAGTTTAACGCTAAAATTAACTTACGCGCCTTGTTCTTCTTTTTGATCTGCAACAGCTTTTGCAGCAAGAGCAAGATTGCGGATAGGTGCTTGAAGTACGCTGAGTAGCATAGAAAGCAAGCCTTCGCGTGATGGTAGTTCAGCAAGAGCTTTGACTTCTTCTACTGAAGCGATATTTCCTTCGATTACACCTGCTTTAATTTCAAGTGCTTCATGCTTTTTCGCGAAATCGTTAAGGATTTTCGCTGGAGCAACTACATCTTCTGTGCTGAACGCGATTGCGTTAGGTCCAGTTAAAGAATCGTTTAAACCGGAAAGTTCAGCAGCTTCAGCAGCACGGCGAGTCATTGAATTCTTGTATACTTTGAATTCCACGCCAGCTTCACGAAGCTGTTTACGAAGTTCAGTAACTTCAGCAACAGTAAGACCACGGTAGTCAACAACAACTGTTGATAAACTTGATTTAAGCTTATCAGCAATTTCATCTACGATTTGTTTCTTTTGTTCGATAATGCTGCTCATCCTTACACCTCCTGTAGAATTTTTCTACATTCATACCGTCCAATAAAAAACCTCCACGACTTTGCAGACATGGAGGAAGTATACAATAGCAAGAAAAAGCAATTCTATCGTAATACCTCGGCAGGAAATTAAGCAATTAAGCACCTGCTGTCTACGGCACAAATGTTATTATATTTTAACAACAAAATACATATTACTATATGCATTTCCAATTGTCAATTGGTATTATTTTACTGCAACAGATGAAGGATCTACTTTAACGCCAGGTCCCATTGTAGAAGTAACAGAAACGTTCTTCATGTAAGTTCCTTTAGCAGCAGCAGGCTTCACTTTCATCATTGTGTCGAAAATAGTGTTGAAGTTTTCAACAAGCTTTTCGTCTTCGAAAGATACTTTACCGATTGGCACGTGGATATTACCAGCTTTGTCAACACGGTATTCAACTTTACCTGCTTTGATTTCGTTAACTGCTTTTTGAACGTCAAAAGTAACTGTGCCAGTCTTAGGGTTTGGCATTAAGCCTTTAGGTCCTAATACGCGGCCAAGTTTACCAACTTCACCCATCATGTCAGGTGTAGCAACGATTACATCAAAGTCGAACCAGCCTTGGCTGATTTTGTTGATGTATTCAGAATCGCCTACGAAATCTGCTCCAGCAGCTTCTGCTTCTTTCGCTTTTTCGCCTTTAGCGAATACAAGAACGCGCTGAGTTTTACCAGTTCCGTTTGGAAGAACAACCGCTCCACGGATTTGCTGGTCAGCTTTCTTAGGGTCAACTCCAAGGCGGAATGCTACCTCAACAGTTGCATCAAATTTTGCAAAATTAGTTTTCTTCGTAAGTTCAATTGCTTCAGCAATCGGGTAAGCTTTTGAAGAATCAACAAGCTTCACAGCTTCTGCGTACTTCTTACCTTTTTTAGCCATTTTTATTTCCTCCTTGATTGTGGTTTTAGCGGAATAACCTCCCACGTTTAAAAGCGGAGGCGCCCATTAAGGCGCCTGCTCTTGACAGAACAAAGGTTGCGAGTGAAACCAAATTCAACGTCGCAACCTCATCCCTAAATCTGCTTCATACATGGATTAGTCTTCGATAACGATACCCATGCTGCGTGCAGTACCTTCAACCATACGCATTGCAGCTTCTACACTTGCAGCGTTTAGATCAGGCATCTTTGTTTCAGCAATCTCGCGTACCTTGTCACGCTTGACTGTTGCTACTTTATTACGGTTTGGTTCACCAGAACCAGACTCGATTCCAGCCGCTTTCTTAAGAAGAACTGCAGCAGGAGGAGTTTTCGTAATAAATGTAAATGAACGGTCTTCAAAAACCGTGATTTCAACAGGAATGATTAAGCCAGCTTGTTCAGCTGTGCGAGCGTTAAATTCCTTACAGAATCCCATGATGTTAACACCTGCTTGACCTAGTGCCGGTCCTACCGGTGGTGCAGGGTTCGCTTTACCTGCAGGGATTTGCAGCTTTACAAGTTTGATTACTTTTTTAGCCACGAGACACACCTCCTTAAAGTCCGTGATGTGGTAATAGGGAAAGTTCCCTCCCACTCAACTTATAGTCTTTATATTAAGATAAAGAACTTTTAACTATTGTCCAGTCTCTTTGTCCGAGACATACTGACCTTTGAAATATTATCACTTTTCAAAGCCAATTTCAAGTTTTTTTACAAAGATATATAAAAGTACTTTCACAAAAGGCTGATTCTTACAGTTTTTCAATCTGTGAAAAATCAAGTTCAACCGGAGTGTCACGGCCAAACATGTTCACAAGCACTTTAATCTTCGCCTTATCTTTATCAATATCTTCAATCGAGCCTGTGAAGTTCGCAAACGGACCTTCTTTCACCTTAACGGTTTCGCCGATCTCAAAATTGATGTCAAAGCGGGCTTCTTCAACACCCATATGCTTAAGGATATGAGTAACTTCCTCAGGCAATAGCGGAGTCGGCTTTGAGCCTGAACCTGCCGAACCTACGAATCCGGTTACACCCGGAGTATTTCTTACTACATACCAGGAATCATCTGTCATAACGATTTCTACCAGTACATAACCAGGGAAGACCTTGCGCTTCACTACTTTTTTCTTGCCGTTTTTCAATTCTGTTTCTTCTTCTTCCGGAACTACCACGCGGAAGATTTTATCTTGCATACCCATTGATTCAACACGTTTCTCCAGATTGGCTTTGACTTTATTTTCATAGCCGGAGTACGTATGAACAACATACCAATTCTTTTCCATTTACGAGGACTTGTTCGTCCTTCCCTCCCTGTATTCAACAATTTATTATTTTTCTCCAAATTAAAAAACCCGTTTCCGGGCTTTGCAAATGTTTCCTGTGTTATTCTCCATTATACCATGGAAACTCAGGGGTTATTCAAGAATTATACGAATCAATTCAGAAATTCCCAGGTCAAGCACTGCAAAAAACAGAGCGAAGAACGTAACTGTAGCAAGAACGGTAACAGTATAGCTTGTCAGCTCTTTGCGTTTAGGCCAGCTGACCTTTCTCATTTCCCGGCCAACTTCACGGAAAAAATTCACGATGCGCTGCATTTCGTAACCCCCAACTTTCAAAAGATATATCCTTTAACAAGAAGCGAAAGCGGCTTCAAATCAGACCGATCTTCCAATCTGCATAAAACACTCAGCTTCAGTCTATTTAAAAGAACAAACTTCTTATCTATATAATCACTTTGTTTCTTTATGAATCGTATGAGCACTGCATGTGCTGCAGAATTTCTTCAGTTCCAGCCGTACAGCATCATTTTTGCCTGCAGTGGAATAATTCCTGGAACCACATACAGAGCAAGCCAGTATTACTTTTTTCATCATATTTCCACCTACTAAGTCACATTACGCCCTTAAAACTTTAACACGCACCCTAAAACATGTCAATAACTGCAAAAAAAGCAAGGTGTTGGGAAATTATGTCTACAGGGAAAATTCACGCACTTCCAGATATCTTTCCAGCTTTCTTTTCACTCGCTGCAGAGCATTGTCAATCGATTTAACATGGCGGTTCAGTTCTTCGGAAATTTCCTGATAGGACTGCCCATCCAAATAAAGAGCAAGCACCTTACGTTCAAGGTCGCTCAAAAGCTCAGACATTTTCACTTCAATATGATCAAATTCTTCCTGGTTGATAATCAGCTCTTCAGGGTCCATAACCTTCGCCCCGGAGATAACATCCATAAGCGTTCTGTCCGATTCCTCATCATAAATGGGCTTGTCCAAAGACACATATGAGTTCAGCGGAATATGCTTTTGGCGGGTCGCTGTCTTGATGGCGGTTATGATTTGCCTGGTGATGCACAGCTCGGCAAACGCTTTAAACGAAGACAGCTTGTCCTCTTTAAAGTCGCGGATCGCCTTGTATAAGCCGATCATTCCCTCTTGTACAATATCTTCTTTATCTGCGCCAATCAAAAAATAGGATCTTGCTTTTGCCCGGACAAAGTTGCGGTACTTATGAATCAGATAATCCAGAGCCTCACTCTCGCCCTTATGAACGAGTTCCACTATTTCTTCGTCCTCAAGCTGGATAAAGTCTATAAGATTTTCGTCGATTGTCTTGAAGTCAGCACTCACTAGGATCCCCCCGACCGTACAAGCATGGTTAGAAACATTATACAGCACGGTTTTTTCAAGCGTCAACCGCTCATTGGCCCCCTCTGCGCCATTTTTCAAAAATTTCTGCCACTTCGTCGCTGAGAGGTATCTTGGAAACTGGCTTTTTCTCCTGAATTTTTTTTACTTTCTTTTCGATGCTGCTTTCAATCAAATTCATTTCATTCAGCAGCTCCCTCGCTGATTTTCTTAACGCCCCCTGGCCAAATATGACCCATTGCTCCGTGAAATCGGAGGTTGCCACATGAATTTGGGTTTTAATATTGCTGAGATCGATAGCTAATTTTTCGATGCGTTCATCGGCCGTTTCATTATTCCGCGTGAAAATAACTTCGATCTTTGAATTCTTAAACTTTTTTTCCGTGCCCTTTACATAGTGGGCATCAAACACGACAATCACTCTGTACCCGGAATATCCTTGGTACTCGGCCATTTTTTCAATCAGTCGGTCTCTGGCAGATGATAAATCCTTGTTTTTGAGCTCCCTGAGTTCTGGCCAAGCACCAATTATGTTGTATCCGTCAACAAGAAGGATGTCCATTTTTATCCCTCGAGCGGGTGCCGTTTCCGATAAACCTCATACATGAGCAGCGCAGCCGCAACTGATGCGTTAAGGGAAGTAACATGTCCAGCCATAGGCAGGTTAATGAGGAAGTCGCATTTATCCCGGATCAGGCGGCCCATTCCTTTACCTTCACTGCCGATTACAAGGCCTAAAGGCATCGTTCCATCCATCTGGCGGTAGTCCTGTTTCCCTTTTGCATCTGTACCGGCGATCCAGACGCCTCTTTCTTTTAATTCATCAATCGTTCTTGCCATATTGGTAACACGGACAACCGGAATATACTCTATCGCTCCTGTGGATGCTTTAGCTACCGTTGCTGTCAGCCCGACTGCTCTCCTCTTCGGAATAATGATTCCATGTGCACCGACTGCATCAGCCGTTCTCATGATGGACCCCAGATTGTGCGGATCCTCAATTTCATCCAGAAGCAGGAAAAACGGTGCTTCATTTTTCTTTTCCGCAGCAGCAAACAGATCATCGATTTCTGCGTATTGATAGGCAGCAACCTGGGCGATGACGCCTTGATGATTTCCCTCTGCCATCCCATCTATTTTTTTCTTGGGTACAAACTGGACCAGCACCCCGGCGGACTTCGC
Organism: Cytobacillus firmus DS1; assembly: GCF_000565285.1. Classification (GTDB taxonomy): domain Bacteria; phylum Bacillota; class Bacilli; order Bacillales; family Cytobacillaceae; genus Cytobacillus; species Cytobacillus firmus_A. The sequence goes on from NZ_APVL01000020.1 coordinate 49,306, forward strand.
CAAACCGATTACCTGCTGCATCTGTCCGCTTTGCGAACCTTCTGCAATAAAAATCTTATTAATATCCCTCTCTGACTTCAATGCTTCAATGACGGGATTCTTCCCAATGATAAAATCCTGGCTCATTTCACCGCTCCTCCTTTCTTTTTCTCAACTAAATCTATGGATTCCAGAATCAGCTCTTCCATCCGCTCCTGTCTTTTCGCTAAAAACAGGTAGCCGATCAGCGATTCAAAAGCTGTGCTGTATCTGTATGTTTGGACATCTGTATTTTTCGGCACCGAACCGGACTTGGCATTCCGCCCCCTACGGACGACTGCCAGTTCTTCTTCTGTCAGCCGTTCTGAGTCCATTAATTCATGAATGATCAGGGACTGGGCTTTTGCAGAAACATACCGGGTCGCCTCCTTATGGAGAAAATGAGGCCGAACCCGTCCATTTTGCAGGAGATGGTGGCGTATATAGGTCTCAAATACCGCATCCCCCATATACGCCAGGGCAAGACTATTCAATTGTTTTTCATCTACTTTATTATCATAGTGAAGCATTGCTTAGCCTCTTTTCCATCTGATTCCCTGCGGAGTATCTTCAAGGATAATATTCATTTCCTTCAGCTGATCGCGGATTTTGTCTGCCAGTTCGAAGTTTCGCTCTTTTCTGGCCTGCTGCCTCTCTTCAATCAGCTGTTCAATTTCCTCATCCAGAAGGTCTGCATGTGACTCTTCAAGTGAAAGACCCAATACATCAAACAGCGTTTCAAATTCTTTCGTGAAAGCATCGATCACTTCCACAGCTGTGTTTTTCTCCATCAGATAATAATTCGCAAGCTTAGACAGCTCGAACAAAATGGAAACGGCATTCGCTGTGTTAAAATCATCATCCATATCTTGAATGAACTGCTCATGAAGAGCTGTAATTTTATCCAGCCACTCCTGATTATTATCGGTCAGGTTCACACTTGCTTCTCTGCGGTGCAGTAAATTATGATAAGACGTTTTAATGCGCTCAAGCCCTGTCCGGGTATTTTCCAGAAGCTCATCACTGTAGTTGATCGGATGCCTGTAATGAACCGACAGCATGAAGAATCTTAAAACCTGCGGGTCATGCTTTTGGATAATGTCATGGACCAGGACGAAATTCCCCAGTGATTTGGACATTTTTTCGTTGTCGATATTAATATAGCCGTTGTGCATCCAGTAGCGTGAGAAGGTTTTTCCTGTCAGTGCTTCCGACTGGGCAATTTCATTTTCATGATGCGGGAAGGCCAGATCCTGACCGCCAGCATGGATGTCAATCATGTCCCCAAGGTATTTCTTCGCCATCGCCGAGCATTCGATATGCCATCCGGGTCTTCCTTGCCCCCAAGGACTCTCCCACGCGATTTCGCCTTCCTTCGCCGCTTTCCAAAGAACAAAATCAAGGGAGTCCTGTTTCTTCTCGCCGACGGCAATGCGGGCTCCGACTCGCAATTCATCAATGGACTGATGGGAAAGCTTGCCGTACTCATCAAATTTCCGGGTATGGTAATAGACATCTCCCTCTGACTCATACGCAAAGCCTTTATCAATCAATGTCTGGATAAATTCAATAATGATATCGATGCTTTCTGTTACTCTCGGGTGGACATCGGCTCTTCTGCAGCCAAGCGCAGAAACGTCCTCGAAATAGGCATTAATGAACCGTTCAGCAACAGACGGAACATCCGTTCCCAGTTCGTTGGCCACGCGGATCAGCTTATCATCCACATCCGTAAAATTAGAAACATACTCTACATCGAAGCCGCGGAACTCAAGATATCTTCTTACGGTATCAAATACAATCGGCGGGCGGGCATTCCCTATATGGATATAGTTATAAACGGTTGGCCCGCACACATACATTTTCACTTTTCCCTCTTCTAAGGGAATAAAATCTTCTTTTTGACGAGTAAGTGTATTATAGATTTGAATGGCCATGAATCTGGCTCCTTTCTTTCCTCAATGTTTCGACTTCCGTTTTTAATCCCCGCAGCTCCTCCTCCAATTCCTTAAACCGGTCAGCAATTGGATCAGGAAGATCACAATGATTTAAATCTTTGTTGATTTTCACACCATCCCGGACTTTCACTCTTCCAGGAATCCCGACTACCGTTGAATTTGGCGGAACCTCATGAAGAACAACAGAGCCTGCACCGATCTTAGAATTCTCCCCAATAGTAATAGAGCCCAAAACCTTCGCGCCGGTTGCAATCAGGGCGTTGTCCCTAATGGTAGGATGGCGCTTGCCTTTTTCCTTCCCGGTTCCTCCCAGTGTCACTCCCTGAAAAACTGTTACGTTATCACCGATTTCACATGTTTCCCCGATGACAACCCCCATGCCATGGTCGATAAAAAAGCGTCTGCCGATCTTTGCTCCCGGGTGAATTTCAATTCCTGTGAAAAAGCGGCTGATCTGGGAAACCACTCTTGCAAGAAAATAAAACTTCCGCTTAAAAAGTGCGTGGGCAATGCGGTGTGACCAGACAGCATGCAATCCTGAGTAGGTTAATATTACTTCCAAATAACTTCTTGCTGCCGGATCCTGTTCAAATACCACTTCGATATCTTCCTTCATTCTTGCAAACATGGTTCATTTCCCCTCCTGACATAGATCTCTTATTTTTATAAATGTTTTTCTCATATACTATTTTCTTGCGGGTTTTGCATATAAAAAAGCGCCTCTGCCACAATCGGACAGAGACGCTTTACGCGCGGTTCCACTCTGTTTAGGCTAAAACAGCCTCAACTTTAACTTGTTAACGGATAAGTTTCCGCTCAAATCTACTTGGAAGCATGGCGTCCGTTCGAGTTGAGGCTCAGAGGCGCACTTCAGAATAAAGAGAGGCTTAAACCACTTTCAGCCGGTGATGGTTCTCTCTAAAAAGCATCTTTTTTCTTACTTTTCCTCTTCAACACTTTTCAATATAGAATAATTTACTTAATACTATATTACATTTTCTCCAAGATGTTAACCAATAATGCTCATTAATCGAGTTTTTACTTTTTCTTGTCCTAAAAGCTCGATGGCCTGCGGCAGATCCGGTCCATGGGTTTGGCCAGTCGTTGCGGAACGGATAGGCATGAAGAGCTTTTTGCCCTTGTGGCCTGTTGATTTCTGCACAGCCTTCATAGCCGCTTTAATTTCATCTGCTTTGAATTCAGAAAGTGCATCAATTTCCTGCAGGAATGCAGACAGCACTTCAGGAACCTGCTCTTCAGCCAGAACTTCCTTCGCTTCTTCATCTACGGTCATTTCCTCTGTGAAGAACAGTTCTGAAAGCTCAACAATCTGAGCCCCAAAACTCATTTTTTCCTGGTAAAGAGTGATCAGGCTTTTAACCCATTCTTCGTTTTCCTGCTGCCAGTTTTCGCTGATTTTCCCTGCCTTCACCAGGTGAGGGGCTGAAATGGACACCAATCGCTCCTGATCAAGCTTCTTGATGTACTGGTTATTCATCCATTCAAGCTTCTGCTTATCGAAAAGGGCCGGAGATTTTGAAAGGCGGTTTTCATCAAAGATATCGATGAATTCTTCTTTGGAGAAAATCTCTTCCTCCCCTGCAGGAGACCAGCCAAGAAGAGCAATAAAGTTAAAGAGTGCTTCTGGCAAATAGCCGAGCTCTTCATATTGTTCAATGAACTGAATAATCGTCTCGTCGCGCTTGCTCAGTTTTTTGCGGCTTTCATTGACAATCAGGGTCATATGGCCAAACACCGGAAGGTCCCAGCCCAATGCTTCATAAATCATCTGCTGCTTAGGCGTATTGGAAATATGGTCATCTCCGCGCAGGACATGAGAAATTTGCATCAGGTGGTCATCCACTGCTACCGCAAAGTTGTAGGTAGGCGTGCCGTCTTTCTTGACGATGACATAATCGCCAAATCCATCAGACTCAAATGACACTTCCCCTTTTACCATGTCATTGAATGTCAGCATCTTGCCTTTTGGCACCAGGAAGCGGATGCTCGGCTTTCTGCCTTCAGCTTCAAGTGCTGCTCTTTCATCCTCTGTCAGATTGCGGCATTTTCCTGAATAAGCAGGGGTATCGCCTTTTGCAGATTGAGCTTCACGTTCTGCTTCCAGCTCCTCTTCCGTACAATAGCATTTATAGGCATGCCCTTTTTCGAGCAATTCCTTGTAGTAGGTTTCATAGATATGATTTCTTTCAGATTGGCGGTACGGGCCGTATTCGCCTTCCCTGTCAATGCTTTCGTCCCAATCCATGCCAAGCCATTTTAAATAATGAAGCTGGCTTTCCTCGCCTCCTTCAATATTCCGTTTCTTATCTGTATCCTCAATGCGGATGATGAACTTTCCGCCTTTGCTTCTTGCAAACAAATAGTTAAAAAGCGCCGTTCTCGCATTTCCGATATGTAAATGCCCAGTCGGACTCGGAGCGTAGCGGACGCGGATTTCATTTGACATACTGATTGCCTCCTTAAAATCTTAAATCTATTAAGTTTATCGTAAGCTATATTTTAACACTCAGGTTTTTCTTCTGAAAGGTAATTTTAACGGTTCTCTTTCTTTTTCAGCAAAACAGCGGCCTGGGAGGCGATTCCCTCTCCCCGTCCTGTAAAACCAAGCTTTTCTGTAGTGGTTGCTTTCACATTAATATTTTCTTTATCTGTTTCCAGAAGCTCTGCAATCCGCTCCTGCATTTCACCGATATGAGGAGCCATCTTCGGCTTCTGGGCAATGATGGTGCAGTCTGCATTAACCAGCTCATACCCTTTTTCTTTTACGATTCTCCACACATGCTGCAGCAGCTTTGCCGAATCGGCATCCTTGAATTCAGGATCGGTATCAGGAAAATGCCGTCCAATGTCCCCTTCTCCAATGGCACCAAGGCAGGCATCTGCCACTGTATGCAGCAGGACATCTGCATCTGAATGCCCTAAGAGCCCTTTCTCATATGGTATTTCAATACCCCCGATAATCAGCGGGCGTCCTTCAGCAAACTGATGAACATCAAAACCTTGTCCAATCCGAAACATGATAACAATCCCCTTTACATATGACTTCTTTTCTTTATAATTGCTTCCGCAAAATAAATATCTTCCGGCGTAGTCAGCTTAATATTATCGTAACTTCCCTCAACAATCACCACTTCTTTGCCTAACCGCTCCACGAGGCTCGCATCATCTGTTCCTAAAAAGCCGTCTTCCTCGGCCTTGCGGTGTGCCTCGAGCAAGGAAGAAACACGAAAGGCCTGTGGAGTTTGAACAGCCCACAGGCAGGAACGTTCAAGTGTTTCTGTGATTAAATGCCCGTCAGCTTTTTTAACGGTATCCTTCAGCGGCACTGCAAGAACAGCTGCCCCCTCGTCCCGCGCTGCTTTCACCAGAGGCTGCAGTAAATCCCGGGTAATAAAAGGGCGGGCAGCGTCATGAACCAGCACTACTTCCTCACCCGAAGCCGCTTTGGCCGCATTATAGACGCTATGCTGCCTTTCCTTCCCGCCTTCTACCATAGCAGCCACTTTCGTAATATGATGCTTTTTTAAGAGAGCGCGCATTTCTTCCTCATCCTGTTGGTTAATGGCCAGGACAATACCCGTGCACTCCGGGTCACTCTCAAACACTCTTAACGTATGTATAAACACAGGGACATTCCCAATTTCCAGAAGAAGCTTATTCCTTCCTGCTCCCATTCGTTTCCCCTGGCCGGCTGCCGGGAGAATCGCTTGATAATTCATATTCTTGACTCCTCTTTTTAGAAAAGCGCAAGCGCCTTGCTCACGAAGGAACGCAGACTAAGAACGCCACGTCCTCCCAAAAGCTGTCGCTTTGGGTCGTGCGATGATTATGCTGACGAAGCCTTCCTTGTCCTGCGGGACTCAGGCATAAGACGGTTCGGCGTTCTTCCTTCTGAAAGGAAACGGCTTATGACCCCGAGTCCCTAGGAGCCGCAACAAGACATGCTTGTGACCTCGAGGGGGTAGGCTGCTTGCGCTAGACAGTTATCGACGTTTAAAATTTTATTCTTTCTTATTTGTTAAAAAAGCAGGCAAAAAGGCAGGGAAATCAATCTCCCTGCACGTTCTGTCCTACTTTCCATCATACATTATAAAGCTTTTTCGAGAAGCTTGGGTTTTGCAAAAATCATTCTTCCTGCTGATGTCTGCAGAACACTTGTGACAAGCACGTCAATATGTTTGCCAATATAATTTCTGCCTTCTTCCACCACGATCATCGTGCCGTCGTCCAGATATGCAATCCCCTGATTCTGTTCCTTGCCGTCTTTTATTACCTGTACCTTCATTTCTTCTCCTGGAAGCACAACCGGTTTCACAGCATTAGCCAGGTCATTAATATTAAGGACTGCCACTTTTTGCAGTTCACAAACTTTGTTTAAGTTAAAATCATTGGTTACAACAACGCCATTCGTTAACTTAGCCAGCTTTACCAGCTTGCTGTCCACCTCTTGAATTTCTTCAAAATCGCCTTCATAAATTTCCACATTGATCGAAAGCTCTTTTTGGATCCGGTTTAATATATCCAGACCCCGTCTGCCTCGGTTGCGCTTTAATACATCTGATGAATCAGCAATATGCTGCAATTCTTCAAGTACAAATTGCGGAATGACAATCGTGCCTTCCAAAAAGCCCGTCTGGCAAATATCAGCAATGCGGCCATCGATGATAACGCTTGTATCAAGGATCTTGAGTGATTTTTTAGGTGCAGCTTCAGGCTCAAGTTCTTCTTCACTGTTCTTCTTTTTCTTGCTTGTAAATAAACTTAAAAGCTCATCCCGCTTTTTAAAGCCAACCTGAAATCCCAGATAGCCGAATATAAGCGTCAGCACAATAGGAGCTACTGTATTCAGGATCGGCACCTCAATCGCATTTAGGGCATATCCGATTAAAAAAGCAATAATTAATCCAAAAACCAGGCCGACACTTCCAAAAATAATATCTGTTATAGGTACTTTTACCAGTGATTCTTCTGCCCATCTCACGAAATTGACGACATGATCAACCGCCCAAAAAGTTAAAAGATAAAAAATAATAGCACCTAAAATGGCGGACACGTATGGATTGTTTAAAAGAGGAATGTCATCTAAACTGATTAATTTTAATAAGTCAGGAATTAAAAATATCCCAAGCGTTACTCCAATAATAAGGAAGCATGCCTGTACAATACGTTTTAACATTCCGTCACCTCCTTTTAATCATTATAAACAAATTCACAAAATTGAAACCCAAAATCCGGGGTAATTTCAATTTTGTCACTTATAATTATTTCACGATAGTAAACTACCTGTTTAAATTAATATTTTCAGCCACTTTAAGGGTAGCACCATTGGCAATAAACTGTCAAATAATTAACTTACCATTTTAGCATAACCAATTACATAGTTCAATGGTCTCTTTATAGCTGACGATCCGCAAAAACCTGCTCTTTTATGAGCTTAAGCCCCTCTTTAATTTTTCTTGCCCGCACTTCCCCGATTCCTTCCACCTCATCGAGCTCCTCAACCGTTGCCGTGATGATATTCGGAAATTCTTCAAACCGGTTAATCAGATTATCGATAATAATTGGCGGCAGGCGCGGAACTTTATTCAGCATGCGGTAGCCGCGGGGGCATTTGAATTCCTCAGTATGAATATACCCGTTATAGCCAAGAAGTTTAAGAATGACAGAGTCTTCGAGCATTTCCCCTTTTGAAAGCTCCTGAAGCTTAACAAGCGCAGCTCTGGAATCAATGTCCCTTGAATAAGCATAGTCTTTTATTATCCATTCCGCTTCCCTCTCAAGCTCCATCAGCAGCTCATTCATCTGGAGCCGGATCAGCCTTCCTTCAGTACCCAGTTCGCTTAAATAGGTGAGCAGCTCATTTTTAATGCGCAGAACCATTTCGATACTATGAAAAACATGCAGGATGTCACTGTAGGTCACAAGCTCCTCAAATTCCAGGATGCTTAGATTGCCGATGCTCTGTTCAAGAACGACCTTATATTTTTCAAGCGTCTGCACGGCTACATTCGCCTTCGTTAAAATAACGCCAATATCCCTCAGGGCATAGCGGAAATGTCCTTTATAAAGGGTAATGACATTGCGCCTCTGGGAAATGGCAATCACTAATGCGCCTGTTTGCCGGGCAACCCGCTCCGCCGTCCGGTGCCGCATGCCCGTTTCCGTAGAGGGCACACCAGGATCAGGAGCCAGCTGGGCATTCGCAATCAGAATCATGTTCCCTTCTTCATTCAAAATAATAGCCCCGTCCATCTTGGCCAGCTCATACAAATAACTTGGAGAAAATGGGCAATTAATTTGAAACCCCCCATCAACAAGGTTGCTCAGCTTTTCTTTTGAGCCCAATACAATCAGCCCGCCTGTATTGGCGCGCAGAACATTATCAATCCCTTCCCTGATAGGCGTACCCGGAGCCATGAACCGAAGAATTTCACTCATCGTTTTTTCGCCCACTTTTTTAGTCTCCATCTTTATCCCCCTAACGCAGCCTTTAGCGCTTCACCAACAGAGCTTACTCCGATCAGCTCAATTCCTCCCGGTGCGCTCCAGCCGCCAAGATTGTTCGCCGGCAGGATGACCCGTTCAAAGCCCAGCTTAGCCGCCTCCTGCACTCTTTGTTCGATTCTTGAGACTCTCCTGACCTCGCCTGTGAGTCCTACTTCTCCGATAATGCAGTCTGTTGCTTTTGTCGGCTTATCCCGAAAGCTCGACGCAATGCTGACCGCTATGGCCAAATCAATTGCCGGTTCATCCAGCTTTACTCCGCCCGCGACTTTTAGGTAGGCATCCTGATTTTGCAGGAGCATTCCGACCCGTTTTTCCAAAACGGCCATCAGGAGCGGAACCCGGTTATGATCGATTCCGGTTGCCATTCGTCTTGGATTTCCAAAGCTTGTCGGGGAAATAAGTGCCTGAATTTCAACCAGAACTGGCCTCGTCCCCTCCATGGAAGCAACGACTGTTGAACCGGCAGCTCCCTGTGACCGCTCTTCCAGGAAAATTTCTGACGGGTTAGCCACTTCCTCAAGCCCAAGTTCCTTCATTTCAAAAATGCCCATCTCGTTTGTTGAGCCGAATCTGTTTTTTACGGCACGCAAAATCCGGTATGTATGATGGCGTTCACCTTCAAAATATAAAACCGTATCAACCATATGTTCCAGAAGTCTTGGACCCGCAATGGAGCCCTCCTTTGTAACATGCCCTACGATAAAAATGGCAATTCCCTTTGTTTTGCCAATGCGCATTAGTTCAGCGGTGCATTCACGGACCTGGGAAACGCTCCCCGGCGCCGATGTCACTTCCGGATGGAAAATCGTCTGTATGGAGTCGATAATGACAAAGTCAGGGTTGACTGTTTCAATCGTTCTGCTGATTTCTTCAAGGCTGGTTTCCGAATAAACGAGCAGACTGTCTGAAGAAACACCCAGGCGGTCAGCCCGCAGCTTCGTCTGGCGCATGGATTCTTCCCCAGATATATAGAGGACCGAATGCTTCCTGTTCGCAAGCTGTGAGGACACTTGAAGAAGAAGAGTTGATTTCCCGATGCCCGGATCCCCCCCGATAAGAACAAGGGAACCTCTTACAATACCGCCCCCGAGGACACGGTTTAATTCTTTTAAATCGGTATGTATGCGGGGTTCGCTGACTGTTTCGATGGATGTAATCGGCGTAGCTTTTGCGGCTATGGCTGTGCCCTGTGAATGCGCGAAAGCGCCTCTTCTCGTTGAAGCCGGCTTTTCCACCTCTTCCACCATCGTATTCCATTGTCCGCACCCCGGACATTTTCCCATCCATTTCGCTGATTCATAGCCGCATTCCTGGCACATGAATTTCGTTTTTCTTTTAGCCATCCTTCTTCCCCTCTCTGTACATTCATACCAGCCGCGGTAAAGGAAAATCTTATTATTACCGGCCTTGCGTGGAAGAACCAGTGATGAAAGAAGTACGTTTACTTCCTATTCCCTTTTCCAACGGTTCTTAAAATGTTTTTGTCCAGATATCTTTTCCTCTCTTAAAATTAACATAAAACGGCTGAATAAACCTCTTTTAAGGCTGCATTTAAAAATGGCCTGAAAGAGTACAAAAAGGTACACGTATAACAGGGACGTGTACCTTTTTGCTGTGTAAATCATCTGATGCTTTTATTATGGTTCGCTAAACCTTATTTTTGAAGGTTTGCTGTTCTGCTTGGTTCTCCGGTTCTCACAACAAATTCTCCATCCTTCACATCGATTACCACGCTTTGCCCGGTTAGGACTGTTCCTCTTAACAGCTCTTCGGACAAGCGGTCCTCAATATGCTTTTGAATGGCCCGGCGGAGCGGACGTGCTCCATACTCTGGATCATAGCCCTCAACCGAGATTTTTTCTTTGGCTGCATCTGTCAATTCCAGTGTAATATCCTGTTCCTTCAAACGTTTCGTTAATGTATCAGACATAAGCGAAACGATTTCCTGAAGATGCTTTTTCTCCAATGCATGGAAAACGATAATTTCATCGATACGGTTCAGGAATTCCGGACGGAAGGACTTCTTCATCTCTTCCATTACCTTTCCTTTCATATCTTTGTAATCCTGTTCTCCATCCTGGATGTTAAAGCCAACGTATTTGTTCCGCTTAAGTGCTTCAGCACCTACATTAGATGTCATAATCAGAACAGTATTGCGGAAATCGACGGTTCTTCCCTTCGAGTCTGTTAATCTTCCGTCTTCCAATACCTGTAATAGGATATTGAATACATCAGGGTGGGCCTTTTCAATTTCATCGAGAAGCACAACAGAATATGGTTTTCTGCGGACTTTTTCGGTTAATTGGCCTCCTTCTTCATACCCTACATAACCTGGAGGAGAACCTACCAGACGGGATGTGGAGTGCTTCTCCATGTATTCTGACATATCGATGCGGATCATCGCATCTTCGTCACCGAACATAGCTTCTGCTAAGGCACGGGCCAGCTCAGTTTTACCAACTCCAGTCGGGCCAAGGAATACAAATGAGCCAATCGGGCGCTTCGGATCTTTAAGACCTGCACGGGCACGGCGGACAGCCTTTGAAATGGCTTTAACGGCTTCTTCCTGCCCGATTACACGGGAATGAAGGATTTCTTCCAGATTAAGAAGCTTTTCTGTTTCAGTTTGGGCAAGCTTCGAAACAGGGATTCCAGTCCAGCTGGCCACCACATTGGCAATGTCCTCAACCGTCACTTCACTGTTTTCTTTGCCCTGCTTTTCTTTCCATGTTTTCTTCGTTTCTTCCAGCTGTTCACGCAGGCGCTGCTCCGTATCCCTTAAGGAAGCTGCTTTTTCAAATTCCTGGCTTTGAACGGCAGCATCTTTCTCTTTTCTTACATCCTCAAGCTTAACCTCAAGCTCTTTCAGGTTAGGAGGCGTAGTATAAGAGCGCAGTCTTACCTTAGAACCTGCTTCATCAATTAAATCAATCGCCTTATCCGGAAGGAAGCGGTCTGAAATGTAGCGGTCTGACAGCTTTACGGCCGCTTCAATCGCTGCATCTGTAATGGTTACGCGGTGATGGGCTTCGTAACGGTCGCGCAGCCCCTCAAGAATTTGAACAGATTCTTCGGCTGTCGGCTCATCAACCGTAATCGGCTGGAACCTTCTTTCAAGTGCCGCATCTTTTTCAATGTATTTTCTATATTCATCAAGTGTAGTTGCACCAATGCACTGAAGTTCGCCGCGGGCAAGAGATGGCTTGAGAATGTTGGAAGCATCAATCGCCCCTTCCGCTCCTCCTGCACCTATTAATGTATGAAGCTCGTCAATGAATAAAATGATGTTTCCTGCCTGCCTGATTTCATCCATTACCTTCTTCAGGCGGTCTTCAAATTCACCGCGATACTTCGTTCCGGCAACCACTGTACCCATATCAAGCGTCATAACCCTTTTATCTCGAAGAGTCTCCGGCACTTCATTGTTAATAATCTGCTGCGCAAGGCCCTCTGCAATGGCTGTTTTACCTACACCAGGCTCACCAATGAGAACCGGGTTGTTTTTCGTCCTGCGGCTTAACACTTCAATCACACGCTGAATTTCTTTGCTTCGTCCTATAACCGGATCGAGGCTTCCTTCTCTGGCAATAGCAGTCAGGTCACGTGCCAATCCATCCAATGTCGGTGTGTTCGCATTGGCAGCGGAGCCTCCCTGATGGCTGCCGGACTCATTGCTGCCTAACAGCTGAAGCACCTGCTGGCGCGCTTTATTGAGGCTGACTCCAAGATTATTCAGAACCCTCGCAGCAACGCCTTCGCCCTCACGGATCAGGCCAAGCAGAATATGCTCTGTTCCTACATAGGAATGGCCAAGCTTCCTTGCTTCGTCCATGGAAAGTTCAATCACTTTCTTGGCACGCGGTGTATAGTGAATGGTCTGGGAAGCATCCTGTCCCCTGCCTATTAAATTCTCAACCTCTTTTTGAATCTTATCAGAGCCGAGTCCTAAAGCATACAGAGCTTTAGCCGCAATTCCTTCACCTTCGCGTACAAGCCCAAGCAGAATATGCTCTGTTCCGATGTTATTATGTCCTAAACGGATTGCTTCCTCCTGTGCTAAAGCCAATACCTTTTGAGCTCTTTCCGTAAATCGTCCGAACATCATATTTTCATCCTCCCAACTCTTGATCTTCCATTTTTAATCTTTCCCTAATTAGTGAAGCTCTGCGGATATCGCGTTCATGCGGTCTGAGCTGCCCGCCTGCATATTGCTGCAGGAAGCCGGGCTGTGTCAAAATCATAAGCTCATTCAATATATTTTTTGATATGTTTTTGATGTACTTCATATCAATTCCCAGGCGAACATCAGACAAGCATTGTGCTGCTTCCTTTGATTCAATGATCCGGCTGTTTGATAAAACGCCATAAGAGCGGAAGACTCTATCTTCTAATTGTATGTTAGAAGTCTTTGCTAATGCTTCCCTTGCCGATCTTTCCTGAGAAATCAGCTGACTGACAACGCTTTTCAGATCCTCGGCGATATCCTCTTCTGATTTTCCGAGAGTAATCTGATTTGAAACTTGAAAGATATTACCTAAAGCTTCGCTGCCTTCCCCGTAAATTCCTCTAACAACTAAACCTAACTGGTTAATTGCCGGAATAATCCGGTTCATTTGCTGTGTGAGAACGAGGCCCGGCAAATGCATCATAACCGATGCCCTGAGCCCTGTTCCTACATTTGTGGGACAGCTTGTTAAAAAGCCAATATCTTCATCAAATGCATAATCGGCTTCTTCCTCCAGCCAATCATCAATTTCATTCGCCATATTTAAGGCTTCAGAAAGCTGAAACCCCGGAAACAGGCATTGAATCCTTATATGGTCTTCTTCATTAATCATGATGCTGACTTCTTCATTTTCAGAAAGAAGGCAGGCACCATGAGTTGAATTCTCAGCAAGATGGGGACTGATCAAATGCTTCTCCATCAGCACTCTTTTTTGAAGCGGCTGAAGGTCATCCATTAATAAAAGCTCCATTTCCCCAAGTTTTGAAAAAGAAGAATGCTCCACCCTTGCCTTTATTTTTTCAATGACTGCTTCTGCTTCTTCATTTGAAAATAAAGTAGGGAATTTATATTGCTTTATATTGCGGGCGAGTCTGATTCGTGAGCTTAATACAATATCGGAATCAGGTCCTTCCGCACTCATCCAGGAGCTGATAGCTTGATTTATGAAACGTTCCAGTGACAAGCTACTCCCCTCCCTTTTGATCGGCATTGAGCTGCCTTTCCAATTTCCTTATTTCGTCTCTCAATTCTGCCGCTCTCTCAAACTCTTCTTTGGCAATCATTTCTTTTAAATGATTTTTTAAATCATCAATATTCCTGCGCAAGTGAATGGTTCCCCCGATTCGTGCCGGAATTTTCCCGCTATGTGAGGAATTCCCGCTGTGCAGCCTTCTAAGAATGGGGTTCAATTGGTCTTTAAAAGTCTCATAGCAGCTGGCGCATCCAAAACGGCCAACTTTAATAAATTGCTGAAAGGTCAGGGAGCATTGCTCACATTGCAGAACCTTCTCCTTCTGAAAAGGATCCTGGCCCGCTCCCTGAAAGGCAGGCTGAATATTCAAAAGGCCAGCAAGCAAGTTATTTATTGAAAAACCGGACCCGCTGCCCAGCATAAACATTTCACCTTTTTCCTGTGCGCATTTCTCGCAAAGATGAAACTCTGCTTTCTCTCCATTTACAACCTTTGTAAAGTGCAGCGTGGCCGGCCTTTGATTACATTCCTGACAAATCATGACTTCACCTCTCCAGCTCACTACTATTTATATTTCAAAGTGGTCAACATTGCCTTAAGCATTCTCGCCCTCAGCTCATCCCTGAAAGGAAGATCAATATACAGGACAGAACGATCTATAACACTAAGCATTATTTTAGCTTCCCTGTGTGTTATAATCTCTTCTTCTACCAGACGGTAGATGACATTCTCCGCACTGCTCTGGGCAATCCTGCTCTGCACTAAAGATATTAACTGGTCAATCAAATCAGCATGGTCATAGGACTGGACTTTCATAATCCGGATAAAGCCACCGCCGCCCCGCTTACTTTCTACTGCATAACCTTTTTCAATCGTGAAACGGGTGTTGATCACATAATTGATCTGAGAAGGAACACATTGGAATTTGTCAGCAATTTCGCTTCTTTTAATTTCCACGATTTCCCTTTCACTCTTCTCTAAAACCTGTTTGAGATAATTTTCAATTATGTCGGATATATTCCTCACCAGGCCTCCCCCTATCTGACTTTGACTATATTTGACATTAATTATACATGATTTATGTAATTTTTTGCAATTGGCGGGTATTAATAATTTTCCCCCATTTTTTGACTTCCCAAACCTGATAATGGAAGTTAATGTCCATAACAATATATTTTTGGTTGGGCAGGTTTGTGCTTGGGTGGGAGAAGTTTTCTATGCAGGAGCTGATTGTCCTTTGGATAGGGGATGGCGGAACTGGGTGGAGCTGCTGAATGTGTGCAGTATTTAGGTTCTCTGAAGTACGGTTTATCTGACTTGTTTGGAGATTTATCTAACACGTTTTTGATTATATCCTGCAGAAGTTTCATTTTATCTAACAGGTTTTGGAGTTTATCTTACATTTGGCACAAATACTCTTTGAAGAGAACAGATTTGAGTTTTAAAACAGACGGGGCAATAGGGAGTGGCGCATATCTGCGTGAAAGTGACGCATATGTTGACCGGTGTGACGCATATATGCATTTTTCAATTAAAAGAAGAGTCCAGCTAATTATGATACCGATAATTCCATACAAAAAAGAGCACCCTCAAGTGCTCTTTAAATTGCCCGGCAGCGTCCTACTCTCACAGGGGGACAGCCCCCAAC
>NZ_APVL01000021.1 GCF_000565285.1 Cytobacillus firmus DS1
ATTCACCCTCTTCAGGCTTGCTCATCCACTCATCAAGCATTAGAGTATAGTCGCGATCATATGCCTTTTCTTTTGGTTCTACAATAAAAGAACCGTAAAGACCTTTATCCATTTGCTCAACAGCATTCTGATGGGTATGGTACATATATGTTCCAGGATCCTCCGGGGTGAATTCATATATGAAGGATTTACCCGGCTGTACCGCATTTTGTGTTACACCTGGTATACCGTCCATTTCATTTGGAACCTTAATCCCATGCCAGTGTATGGACACAGGTTCATCAAGTTCATTTTTAAGATTTATTTTTACTTTTTCTCCTTGCTTTACTCGAATTTGAGAACCGGGAACAGATCCATTGAATGTTAATGCATCCACACTTACACTCTCATTCAGTTGATGTTTGCCTTTTTTTGCAACAATGTTTATTTCATTTCCTGTCAGTGTTTCTGTGGCATTTGCAGGTTGCGGCCCCTCGGCCTTTTCTTTTTCATCTGTATTATTTTCTTCTTCCATGTCCATGGTCCCATGGTCCATTCCACTCATGCCGCTATTAGAACAGGCAGCAAGAAATAAGATAGAAAAAAGGAATATAGCAAGCAGTTTAAGTTTCATGACTGAATACCTCCTGTTATTATTCAAACAAATCATAATATAAATAAGTGCAGAAACTATGGATAAAAAATTCTTTGTATGAAATTTTCATTTAATGTAATTGACAATTGGAATTTAGTTAACAAATAATTCATATTTCTTTGCAGCCTCTTTAAAAATTTCGTTGTAAAAATAGAGTTAACGTAAATCATAAATAGGGGAGGCTGCGAGAATGGATAAATAGAGCAGACAAACATTCATTCCCAAATAGCTAAAAAGAACAAGGGGTTTATTTGCCATTTCAGTTTTTCCTCTAAGGTTGACAGCTTGCAACAACAGAGAAAGAGTGAATAGGAGTGCGATGGAAAGCTAAAGGAAACATCGCTGCGTCTCTTTATAAATTTTAGTTTAAGTAACATTAAGATGTTTTGTTAACCCTTTAGGAGGTATATACACATGTGAAATAATTTAAAGGAGGAAGGAAATGACCATCAAAATATTAAAAATTTCAGGGTTAAGTTTGGCATCACTCGGAATCGTTTTTTCAGCTGGGGGAGTTTCTGCAGATGCCCACAATACCGAAGTAAATTTGCAAGACAGTGCAAAGGTTAAAGAGGAATTGAAAGTTGAGAAAAATCTAGCTAAAATAGAGAAAAAAGTGAATGATATTAACGTTAAAATAGTTGGAATTAAAGCATCCCTTGTAGAACCCCCCTTATCTGCTGAAGAGGTCGAGAGATACAAGGAATATAAAGAAAAAATTGGCGATCTGCTTAATCGTTTAAATGCTGTGGAAAACCATTTAGAGGCCAAAACTAAAAATTCAGACAAACTGGATGCTTCCCAAGAAAGTATCGAAAAACTGATTAATGAAGTCCGCCTTAATGCTTTAGAAATCAGAGAAACAATTGAACTTCATTTTGCTGAGACAATGTCAAGTTCAGGTGAAGTTCCTGATAAACTTGGAGAAGCTGAGAATCCAGCTTTCGAAATAGGCAGTCAAGCTATAATTGAGGCAGATCATATGCCAGGCATGAAAGGGGCAGCCGCAACCATTGCAGGAGCATATGAGACTACTGCTTACTCTGTTACGTATTATCCAACGACTGGGGAAGAGCCGGTAAAAGATCATAAATGGGTCATCCATGAGGAAATTGAAAACGCCGGGGAAGAGCCTCTTAAACCAGGTGCAGAAGTTACCCTTAATGCAGATCATATGGAAGGTATGGACGGAGCAGCAGCGGTCATTGAATCAGCGGTCGAAACTACTGTCTATATGCTCGACTTTACTACCACAACCGGCGAAAAAGTAGATAAGCACAAATGGATCATTGAAAGTGAACTGGCTCCAATACAGCAGTAGTTCTTAGTTATTGAAAACATTTTAGGAAAGCCGATGTATACAAGCTTTTTTCATTGTATATATTCGGCTTTTTTAATTATATTACGATTTCTTTTAAATATCTTTTTCTAAAAACTCCTTACATATTGAATCTCTTCATAAATTCTTCATAATTTAATGTTATGAATGATAGGTGAACAAAATAGGATTTTCATTTCAGCAAACGGATTTGGCTTTTTCTTAGATAGGAAAGTGTTCACACGAATAGGGGTTTTAAAAATGTATGAGTTTTTCAGCATAATAAGCAACTTCTTTAGCCAGCCTTTAATTAATATTGGTTTGAGTACTAAAGACATACCCATAATATCAGCTTTTATATTGGGCCTTGTAGGAGCATTGGCACCCTGTCAATTCACAGGGAATTTGGGAGCCATTACATTATACGGCAGCAGGTCTATACAAAAAAACACCGCTTGGAAAGAAGTTCTGTATTTTACATTGGGTAAAATAGCCGTATTTTCAGGTTTTGGTTTATTAGTTTGGATATTCGGAAGTGAGATTAAGACCTCTTTGACCGTTTATTTTCCTTGGATAAGGAGAATTATTGGACCAATGTTTATATTGATCGGCTTATTCTTGCTGGGGTTCCTTAAATTCAGGAAATCAATATCACTAGGGGACTTTTTTGAGAGATTTAAAAAGGAAGGGAGAGTTGGAGCCTTCTTTATGGGAGTGAGCTTTAGCCTTGGTTTTTGTCCCACCATGTTCGTGCTATTCTTTGTCACTCTGATGCCAATGGCACTCTCAGTAAATTATGGGATGATATTGCCTCCAATCTTTGCAATAGGGACTTCTCTTCCTCTTATTATTTCTGTTTTTCTTATTTGGTATCTAGAGCTAGGAGGGAAGTTTATAAAAAAGGGGAGAAGATTAGGGGCAATCGTTCAAAAAATCACTGGTATGATCATTCTTATAATTGGAGTACTTGATACCATTACGTACTGGAGTCTATAAAAGGAATTTGTCGAGGGAATTTATTGCTTTAAAAGATAAATTAAGATGAGGTTAGAGAAATAAAGCAGATGAATTCCAAAAAATGAATGATATTATTATGTTAAAGTATGCGAACCGTCTAAACTTGAAAAGGGTAAAAGAAAAGGCCATCCCTGTAGTAATACAGAAGGGATGGGCCATTCTTCAGTTTACTGTACCATATCTTTAAATTAAGAATTGAAGTAATGACCAGCTCAATAAAAATAATGTGCTTCCGGAGGCTATTAGTATAGTAATTAGCTTTCTTTTTTCTTTAGCTTGAAGATGTTTATATTCTTTATAAGTAACTTTACCTATAGCAAATTGAAGCCCTGCTTCATCAGGTGAAACTAAATATTCTCTTCCATGAGCATCCTGCAGCATTACCTTTGTGATTAAAGGCAAAGCTTCTCCTTGCAGTAAATTAAGGTTACTTTCAATAGATGTATTTTCTTGAATCATCCTATACTGTCCATCAGCGGCAGCAATACCGACTATGTTATAAATGGAATGCCCCCTTATCTCTTCACACATTTTAAGGGCTTGTTGCTCAATGACATTATGAGTAAAGCACAATATTTTCACCTCATTATTAAAGGGTGTAAGAGGAGAGTTTTTATTATTTTTCGGTTTGTGCTATATATCAGCGTTGACCTCCAGATTTCTCTTTTTAAATCAATTATATGCACCATCAATTTCTACCGTGTGCACATAAATTTTACATAATTATTTATATGGTAAAAGTGAGAGTAATCTAAACAATTTATTTAATTTTAATGTCAATGATTATAAATAGTCAACATTCAAGCTATTTAACTATTATTAGTTCTCAATCGGAACAAAAGAGTTAAGAGGAATAAATATTTATCGAATGGAAAAAGACTAAAAGGAAATTTCATCTTACATGAGCTAACATCATATTTTCTGCACATTTTATAATTATAATATTGTAAATTGCTAAAGGAGGATTTTGTGTATGTTGAAAAAAGCATTCAAAAAATCAATGTTATTTGTATTGCTTGCTTCTCTTTTATTACTTTTGGGAGCCTGTACAAATGCAATTGATGAAAACGCAGAAAACAATGAAGGCACCGAGAATACAGAAGAGAGCAAAGACAATGAAGATATGGAAGGCATGGACCATGATAATATGGATGATGATATGGAAGGCATGGACCATGATAATATGAATATGTCTGGTTCAGGCGAAGTTCCTGAAGGTTTAGAAGAAGCAGCTTCACCAACTTATGAAGCTGGAAGCAAGGCCATTATTGAATCAGATCACATGTCAGGTATGAAAGGCGCTGAAGCTACCATAGTTGGAGCATATGATACTACAGTTTATACAATATCATACACTCCGACAACTGGCGGAGAGAGTGTGGAGGATCATAAATGGGTGATTCATGAAGAGTTAGAAGGGGTAGGAGAAGAGCGGCTTGAACCTGGAACAGAAGTTACTGTAAATGCTGAACATATGGAAGGCATGGACGGAGCAACAGCTGTAATTGACTCTGCTGAGCAAACAACTGTATATATGGTTGACTTCACTCCAACAACCGGCGGTGAAGAAGTGAAAAATCACAAATGGGTAACAGAAAGCGAGTTATCACCAGCTGAATAGATTTATAAACTTTAACTGAATAAAGACAGAACAAAAAGCCGATTCCAGATCAAGAATCGGCTTTTATATGGAACTGCTTTAAATCCTAAAATCAGAAAAAGAGTTTATTACTTGCCTGTCCATTAATACCCAACACCCCAAACGGTTAGTAAAAACTAATCAGCGGGAAATCCTGTCTTTCTCAACTTTTCCCGTATATTTCTAACATGCGAATCAATAGTGCGGTCTTCAATTGATACTCCATATCCCCAAACCGATTCAATTAAGTGATTTCTGGAGAAAACCTTGTTCCTGTTATTTATAAATAAATGTACCATCGCAAATTCCTTAGGGGTAAGCAAGATCTCTTTATCTTCAAAAAACAGTTCATAAGAATCAGGTTTAGGTTCGCGAATGGTACCTGCTATTGTTATAAAAGATAAAAGACTTCCAAGTTTCATTAAACGCCCAAAGATCTTTATCGGTTTTGAGGTGAATAAGGATAAAATATTACAATTGCTTAATGTCAAAAATAAATATGAGAAAAACTGATGCCAATTGTTGATGGTATATTCTGTATGAATGATAAGTGTGCAAGAGACGTAATTTCCATAAGCACAACTTGAAGAGGTAACTTATTGATACGTTTGATGGTTTTTCTAGTTTACATAATATATATTATAGGAAGTAATGAAATGAAATAAAAATACTGTCTCATTATCAAAGTATACTTAAGATAGTGAGACAGTATTAATTTTTTCATCAAATTAATTCTCCTGGTTTAATTTGCATTTATAGAATTTTGAAATGAATTTATTTACAGCCAGATTCATTTTCACTAAATTCTTGGTATTATGTTCTGATGCTTGCTGATATTAGTTTAATCCTTATTTAAGGGATATTTTTGAAGATTTATAAACCCCTCTTATATTTTATATTTAACTAATTTAGTTTACATAATATTATTACGCGCAACCTTTATCTAAACTTATTCACTATCCTGTGTACTATTAAAGAATATTTCTGCCTGATCTTTATTTTCCTTTCCATTGTTATTTTCTTTTTCACCCATTTTCCCATCAGATTCATAACTTAATTCAAATGTATTCTCTGGTTCCTTTTTCATTTCGATCGCTCCATTGTTTTGATATTTAGTACAGTGTCTTTTACATTTAATAAATGCGTTTTCAACAACACCAGAACATGAGTTCCCTGAATACTTTTCACACTGGCATCAGTGCGGCAGTTAAATACTTTCTGGGTGTCCCGTAATAAATCAGCTTGCTGAATTCCGGATAAATAGATTCAAAGTAAATAAAGATTGGCGAATCAAGCAGCCATGGATAGTTGGAATAAAAAGACCGGTCTCCATAAACCATCGCTGTCAGCGCCAGATCCAATTCTTTCTGGAAAATGAGAAACCTTATTTTTGAGTATTGCTGATCAAATTCCCCCCTGCTGATATATACCCTTCCGCTCAGCACATACTGGCCCATTTGCGGAATCCATTCAGCAAGAACTTCATCACGCATTTTAGGATTAATTGCTTTAAAATCATAGCATCCGCCTATTGCCAAAAATAATTCTCCAGTTGCATCTGAGTGTGTAAGTGTATATTTCCTGCTGTCTACTGGTCTGAATTCCGTCGCAGGAGGCAAATATTTAACCGACAGCTTAGATGGATTAAATTTGCTCACAAGAAGCGTCCCCCCTATACAAATTTCCTTATGCTCAGTATATGGCGGCCAGAGAGAAACGTGACAAACGCCCAGTCATTAACGCTTGCGGGAATTCATTTTCATGACTTTGGTATCTTTTAATTTCCATTTCCCTTCTTCATACAGCCAAAAGGACTCTACAAAGGCAATGGTATCTGCATTATATGCTCCGCTTATTCTCTGAACTCCCATTAACCCCTCTTTCCCTTCAACAGGGATGATCTTCAAAGTGCTATATGGATTTACCATAAGCTCAGTTGGCTCGCTAAGCTTTCCGTTTACATACATACCGAGCCGTTCATACTCTTTACTCCGGTCCCGTAAATCAAACGTATATGATTGTTTTGTATCCTGGATGCTGATATTTGCTTTGTAGCCATTTTCAAATTGACTATTGATTACTAAAGGATCTGGAACAGACAGGTCAATCAACTTAAAGTCCTTTAAAGTATATAAATAAAAATTCGACAGGCCACCGCTTCCACCAGTTGGAATAATAATATACATATCTTTGATGGAATCATGGTTTAAATCTTCAAACTGTATTTGAGGTTCATAGCCCCCCTCAAGCTCCGCTTTATACGTATTGCCGTCTGAAGCCTTAACTTCGAGTGATATCTCTTTTAAAAATGAGGCGCCTTCCTCATAATAGACACCCTTAATATAGACAGTATCTGCCTTATTATCACCGGTAACATCCACTTTCTTTTTTGACAGCGATACAGTCTTTTGTTCCTGTTCACCTGCATATACACCGGTTATAGCGGATAAAGACATAAAAAAGAAAGCAGCAAACGCAAAAAGCAATTCCTTCTTCATTTACGCATCCTCCCTATTTTTTTATTATCTTGCCCAATTTTGGAAATAACATGTAAAATCACAAAAAACCTCCTATCCTAAGGATAAGAGGCTGTAATAAATAAATTATTTAGCTGCTTTTTTTAAAGCATTTTCTTTAGTTTCCCAGGATTCAATCCCTTTCAGACCTGGGATAGAATCAGCATAAAACACAGGGTCTTTTCCTTCTTTCCTCTGTGCCTTATAATCCTTCAATGCAGCGAATGCAATTTTCCCGAGCATTGTTATGGCAATCAGGTTTATTAAAGCCATAATGCCCATAAATAAATCTGCAAGGCCCCAAACTGTTGCCAGGTCGACTAAAGCTCCAAAGATGACCATGCCGATTACGCCAATACGATAAATGAATATTGCCAATGGGCTTTCCTTGATGAACTCAATGTTCGTTTCCCCATAATAGTAATTGCCAATAACAGAACTAAATGCGAAAAGAAAAATTGACACCGCCACAAAAATTGGAGCCCATGTGCCGATATGAGACGATAATGCGGTTTGGGTTAATTGGATACCTGAAAGATCAGGTGATGTATAAGCTCCTGAAAGGATAATCATAAATGCAGTCGCAGAACAAATTAAGATCGTATCTACAAATACACCTAAAGTCTGAATTAACCCCTGTTTAACAGGGTGAGTAACAGCAGCCGTTGCAGCTGCATTAGGTGCACTTCCCATTCCGGCTTCATTGGAGAATAATCCCCTTTTAATACCCATCATGACAGCAGCACCCATTGCCCCTCCAAAGGCCTGATCCATACCAAATGCACCTTTAACGATCGTTGCAATAAGATTTGGCACTTCAGTAATATTCATAATCACAATTACAATGGCAACAATTAAGTAAATAACAGCCATTATCGGAACAATAACTTGTGATACATAGGCTATTCTCTTAATTCCTCCAAAAATGATAACAGCCGTTAAAACAGCAAGAATTAACCCAATGGTCAAACGGCTTGTCCCAAATGCTTCATTGAAGGCTAATGAAATTGTGTTGGATTGGACTGAGTTGAATACAAGCCCAAAGCAGAAAGTAATGATGACAGCAAACAAAATGCCCATCCATCGTTTGTTAAGTCCTTTTTCCATATAATAAGCAGGACCGCCGCGAAACCCGTCTTTATCTTTGACCTTATAGATTTGCGCTAATGTACTCTCAACAAAACTTGAGGCTGCGCCTAAAAAGGCAATGACCCACATCCAAAACACGGCACCTGGTCCGCCAGCTGCTATTGCTGTAGCCACGCCAGCCATGTTGCCGGTCCCTATCCTGGAAGCAGCACTGATCGTAAATGCCTGGAAGGAAGAAATCCCTCTTTTTCCTTCTGCTGATACCATGGTTTTATCTCCAAGTATCCGAACCATTTCTCCAAAATAACGGAATTGTACAAATTTGCTTCTTAGACTGAAATAGAGGCCTAAAATGATAAGTACTGCAATTAAAATATAAGTCCAGACAATATCATTTAGAAAGCCTACAGCTGAATTTAAACCTTCTAAAAATAAATTCATTCATTTACCCCCTGTTTCTTATTTTGCGGCATTTATTATCTCACTAAAATAACACCTCTTCTAATCTATCAAAAGAATTTTTAATAGACAAGACGAATATTCATTCCAATGCCTTAAAAACACAATAAAATCTTGTTCTAAAAGAAAAAAGCCAAAATTTATATTCCCCTGTAAACGGATCTTCAAACGTTTTCAAATAATAATTTATTCGGTTTTTATACAAAAATATATAATGAATCCCCCTGTCATTAACAGGGGGATTCACTAGGCTTATTCAGCAGAGACATCTGCAACATTTTTAGTTTCTTCAACCTTCCACATGCATTTTGCTTTGCCGCTTTCGGAATCGTCAATGATGAACGATCCATTTGAATAGCGGTCATTAAAACGGATTGCTGAAGCATTAACTGCTTCTATATGGCCTTTTTCTGTTTCAATATATATGTCATCTTTACTGCGGACAATTACACACCCAACGATACGATGAGGGTTTGATTTCAATTCACGAAGCATCACTACGCCTCTCTTGGCACGGGAGGTGCGTTCAAATTCAGTCAGCTTCATTTTTTTAATGGAACCCCGCTGTGTAACAATCACAACAGCCTGTTCTTTCGTTTCCTCTATAAGCTGGGCACCTGTAACAAAGTCGCCGTCTTTGAGATTGATGCCTTTAACTCCAGCAGCCCTTGCCCCTACAATGCTGACCTCTTCCTCGTGGAACCAGAGGCCATATCCCTGGTGGGTCGCAAGGAAAATTTCCTTGGTGCCATCAGTTAAATAAACGTCAAGAACTTCATCATCGCCCTTTACATTGACAGCAACGAGCGGTTTAGAATATCGCTGTGCCTTATATGATTTCAGCTCGGTTTTCTTTACCATGCCGTTCTTCGTCATGAACAGAAGATATTCTTCCGTTTCAAAATCTTTTACAGGAATGGCACGGACAATCGATTCATTCCGGTCAATTGGAATGATATTGGCAATATGCTGGCCAAGATCTTTCCAGCGGATATCCGGCAGCTGGTGAACAGGGCAGTACAGATAGTTGCCTTTATTCGTAAATACAAGGAGAACATCAGTTGTATTCATATCAAGCTGGGCAATAATTCTGTCTGAATCCTTCATGCCGAAATCCTGTCCGTTAGAGGCGGCAAACGATCTCTGGCTGGTACGCTTGACATAGCCTTCCTTCGTTACCGTAACAATAACATCTTCACTTGCTACCAGAACTTCAAGATTGATTTTGATTTCCTCGATTTCCGCTTCAATTCTAGTACGGCGTTCATCCGCAAAGCGCTTTTTAACATCCCTTAACTCTTTTTTAATAACCGAGAGCAGCTTCTTCTCGCTTTCGAGAATAGCCTTAAGCTCGCCGATTAGCTTAGCAAGCTCCTCGGCCTCTGCTCTTAAGGCGGTTATATCGGTATTTGTTAAGCGATATAGCTGCAAGGAAACAATTGCTTCTGCCTGAGGTTCAGTGAACTCAAACTTTGCAATCAGATTATCTTTCGCATCCCGTTTGTCTTTAGAAGCGCGGATCGCTGCAATCACTTCGTCCAGGATAGAAAGAGCCTTCATGAGTCCCTCAACGATATGCTGGCGTGCCTCGGCTTTTTGCAGCTCAAACTGGGATCTGCGTGTGACAACCTCTTTACGATGGCCTATGTAAGCATCCAGCAATTCTCTTAACCCCATTAATTTCGGGTGGCGATTGTGGATGGCGACCATATTGAAGTTATATGGAATCTGCAGATCGCTGTTTTTGTACAGGTAATGAAGGACGCCTTCAGGATCTGCATCCTTTTTTAACTCGATCACAATACGGAGGCCGGTCCGGTCTGTTTCATCACGGACTTCCGCAATGCCTTCCACTTTCCGGTCAAGCCGGAATTCATCAATCTTCTTAACCAGATTGGCTTTATTCACTTCATAAGGAATCTCAGTGATGACGATCTGCTTTTTCCCTCCGCGCAAATCCTCAAATTCAGCCTTTCCGCGGACAATGATTTTGCCTCTTCCTGTCTCATAAGCTTTTTTAATTCCATCGATTCCCTGGATAATGCCTCCAGTAGGGAAGTCCGGCCCTTTAATATGCTCCATCAGATCATCTATGGAACAATCAGGCTTATCCATTCGTAAAATAACACCATCAATAATCTCATTCAGATGATGGGGCGGAATATCAGTTGCATATCCCGCAGAGATGCCTGTCGAGCCATTGACAAGCAAATTCGGATAAACTGCCGGCAAAACGGTTGGCTCATTGGACGTATCATCAAAGTTCGGGATGAATTCAACCGTTCTTTTCTCAATATCTCTCAGCAATTCGGAAGAAAGGGGAGATAAACGGGCTTCTGTATAACGCATAGCTGCTGGAGGATCTCCATCGATGCTCCCGTTATTGCCGTGCATTTCCACAAGAAGGTTACGGACCTTCCAATCCTGGCTCATCCGCACCATCGCATCATAAACTGAAGTATCGCCATGCGGATGATAATTGCCGATTACATTCCCAACTGTTTTAGCGGA
Organism: Cytobacillus firmus DS1; assembly: GCF_000565285.1. Classification (GTDB taxonomy): domain Bacteria; phylum Bacillota; class Bacilli; order Bacillales; family Cytobacillaceae; genus Cytobacillus; species Cytobacillus firmus_A. The sequence goes on from NZ_APVL01000021.1 coordinate 11,184, forward strand.
CTTTCTAAAGCCCTTTTCATGTGTGTTGCCTTCTACGTGCATGGCATAAAGAATCCGTCTTTGAACAGGCTTTAACCCATCACGTGCATCAGGAAGGGCACGATCCTGAATAATATATTTACTATAACGCCCAAAGCGGTCGCCTAATACATCTTCAAGAGGAAGGTCCCTGAATTTTTCAGCAGAACTCATGAGTCAACACCCTCCTCCTCTAGTACTGAAATATTTTCATTTTCAAGTATGCTTCCATCTTCTTCAAGGCCGAATGCCACATTCGATTCGATCCATTTGCGCCGGGGTTCAACCTTATCGCCCATCAAGGTGGTCACACGGCGTTCAGCTCTGGCTGCATCATCAATTTTGACGCGGATCAATGTGCGCGACTCCGGATCCATAGTTGTCTCCCACAGCTGGTCAGCATTCATTTCCCCAAGCCCTTTGTAGCGCTGGAGCATATAGCCTTTACCCACTTTTTTAATCGTATCCTGAAGATCATCATCACTCCATGCATACTCAATCACTTCTTTTTTGCCTGACCCCCTGCTGACTTTATATAAAGGAGGCAGCGCAATGAATACCTTTCCTGCTTCAAGCAGAGGTTTCATATACCTGTAGAAGAACGTGAGCAAAAGCACCTGGATATGCGCTCCATCAGTGTCGGCATCTGTCATGATGATTACCTTATCATAGTTGACATCATCCAGATTAAAATCCGCGCCAACACCTGCCCCAACGGCATGGATAATGGTATTGATTTCTTCATTTTTAAAGATATCCGCAAGCTTTGCTTTTTCTGTATTAATTACTTTACCTCTAAGCGGAAGAACAGCCTGGAAGCGCCTGTCCCGTCCCTGTTTGGCAGAACCGCCGGCAGAATCACCCTCAACCAGATATAATTCATTTCTTTGAGGGTTCCGCGATTGTGCCGGAGTCAGTTTTCCGGAAAGCATGGCTTCCGATTTTTTCCGCTTCTTTCCGCTTCTTGCTTCCTCACGTGCTTTACGGGCAGCTTCTCTTGCCTGGAAAGCTTTTATCGCCTTTTTAATTAACAGAGAGCTTGTCTCAGGGTTTTCTTCAAGGAAATAAGACAAATGTTCGGAAACAACTGAATCAACAGCAGATCGTGCTTCACTGGTCCCCAGTTTGCCTTTCGTCTGGCCCTCAAACTGCAGAAGCTCCTCAGGAACACGAACAGAGATTATCGCAGTGAATCCTTCACGCAGATCCGCTCCATCCAGGTTTTTATCTTTTTCCTTCAGAAGATTCACTTTGCGGGCATATTCATTAAAAGCCCTTGTCATCGCAGTTTTGCTCCCGGCCTCATGCGTACCGCCGTCCTTTGTCCGGACGTTGTTGACGAATGAAAGGACATTTTCAGAGTAGCCATCATTGAATTGAAAAGCAAAATCCACTTCAATTGCATTGCTTTCGCCTTCAAAGCTTACGACAGGGTGCAGAACATCCTTTTCTTCATTTAAATATCCTACAAATGCTTCTATACCGTTTTCATAGTGAAAAACGTCATGAAAATCATTACGCTCATCTATAATTTCTATTTTCATTCCTTTTAAAAGGAATGCAGACTCACGAAGACGCTCGCAAAGCGTTTCGTAATTATATGTGGTTGTCGAAAAAATCGACGGATCCGGCTTAAAGTGAATGGTAGTCCCTGATTGATTTGTCTTGCCCGTTTTTTCCAGTGTAGTCACCGGCTTGCCGCCCAGCTCGAAACGCTGTTCATATACAAATCCGTCACGTTTAATTTTAACCACAAGCCATTCGGAAAGGGCGTTGACGACAGATGCGCCAACACCATGAAGCCCGCCGCTCGTCTTATAGCCTCCCTGGCCAAACTTTCCCCCTGCATGAAGGACAGTTAATATGACTTCCGGAGTCGGCTTGCCCATTCTATGCATACCTGTAGGCATTCCGCGTCCTTTATCTTGTACACTAATAGAATTATCTTTATGTATTCTGACAATGATATGATCCCCGTAACCTGCCAGTGCTTCATCGACAGCATTATCGACAATCTCATATACAAGATGGTGCAAACCCCTTGCATCCGTACTTCCAATGTACATCCCAGGGCGTTTTCTAACCGCTTCAAGCCCTTCGAGTACCTGTATGGCATCATCATTGTAGTCAAAAGCTTCCTGATTTCTTGCCACGAACATACCCCTTTCATTTCCTGCAAAAAACACTTGCCGCCGAAAATCACGGCATTGGAACACCCCTATAAGAATTCGGCTGTACAGCCATTTTCTTTGTGAAAAAACAATATTCGAACAGGTGTTCTACATTTATATTTTACCATATAAATTTGGATGGTCTATGCTTTATTTTATCTATTTATTTGGTTTTGGCAAATAAGATCTTGAGATTTAAGAGATTTATCATGATTATTTCCGTTACACGAACCCTTTATTTACAGGGATTCTATAAAAAATAAAAAACATGAGATCTTGAAGAGACCTCATGCTTTAGTTTACTTTGTCAGAGCATGTTCAACTTTAATGCAGCGGTCCATGATGACAATGTACCCTTTTTCTTTTAGAAAATCATATGCTTCCTGGTTTGCCACTCCGAGCTGAGCCCAGAAAATATCAGCATCTATTTCAGCAGATTCCCGTGCGATTTCCGGAAGAAACTCAGACCGCCTGAATACATTAACGATATCCACATGCCCCTCGATGTCTTTAAGACTGGGCACTGCCTTAACACCAAGTACTTCATCAACAGACGGATTAACCGGAATGATTTCATAGCCCGCTTTTTGCATTGCCTCTGATACCATATAGGATGTACGTTCAGGATTTCCGCTTAATCCTACGACAGCAATCCGCTTTGCCTTTTTTTAGAGGACACCGATTTCGTCCCTGCTTGGGTTTTCAATAGCCATTTTGTTCCCTCCATTTTATCTGGTTAATTATATTTTACCTAAAAACACAAAAGCACACTAACTTATTGCTCTTATACCCGAATATCAAGCTTATAATAATCAATGATCTCTCAACTTTAAACCCGGCTTTTTTATAAATAGACAGCGCTTTCTCGTTTGCTGTTCCTGCACAAAGCTTAATGATTTTGGCTTCACAATTGCCCTTTACTATATTTTACCATAAAAAAACCGGTTGATTTGCTTTCAGCCGAATTAGAAGATTAATAAACTGCTGTCTCTAATCTCTTGAGCAGCCTTTTTATGCTGCTGTTCGCTTCTTTTAAAACAACTTCTTTATCAACTGTGTTCAGCTTCCTATTTTCCATCACCAATTTACCGTTGACAATGGTAGATTCTACATCTGCACGAGTGGCAGAATAGACTATCCTCGAGATGGTGTCGATATCAAATGACGGATATACATGAAAGTCATTAAGATTAAGAATAGCAAGATCTGCTTTCTTTCCGGGCTCCAGACTTCCGATTTCCTGTTCCATTCCAACTGCCTTTGCTCCGCCGATTGTCGCCATTCTGAAGACGGTTCTTGCATTCATTGCAGTTGGGCCGTGCACAGGCTTCTGAATGAGGGCAGCCAATCTCATTTCATTAAACATATCCAGATTGTTATTGCAGGGAGCCCCGTCAGCCCCCAGGCTGACAAAAGCCTGCTGATCCAATAAGGAGGGAATCTCCGCTACACCAGATGCCAGCTTTAGATTGGATCCCGGACAATGGCTGACCTTTACGCCCCGCTCTTTAATGATTCTTTTTTCTTCTTCATTAAGCCAAACACAATGAGCCAGTATCAGCCTTTCATTGGCAAGGCCAATGCTGTCAAGATAGACTACATTCCGCATACCCAGTTCTCTTTCGACAAGGAGAATTTCATTGGCGTTTTCCGATGCATGAGTATGAACTCTAACATTGTACTGTGCTGAGAGATCTCTGACGTTTGTCAACAGTTCCTCTGTGCAGGAAACGACAAATCGGGGACAGAAGGCATATTGTATTCGCCCATTATCACGGTTATGCCATCTTTCAAGGAGATCCACGCTTTGCTGGATGGATTTGGAGGTATTTTCTCTTAATGGAACAGGGACCTCATCCCCTTTATCCATCATGACCTTTCCGGCGAGTGCCCGTATTCCGCTTTTGGCAATGGCCTGAAATGCATATTCGGTATGATTAACGGTTTCCATGTCCACTACAGTTGTTGTTCCGCTCTGGAGCAATTCGCCAATTCCGAGCATGGCAGAATAATAGATGGACTCTTCATCATGTGATGCCTCAAGCGGCCAGATCTTCTGCTTTAGCCAATCAAGCAGCTCCAAATCATCAGCCTGCCCGCGGAATAATGTCTGGCACAGATGGATATGTGTCTGAATGAATCCCGGAATGATCGTCTTTCCGGTGGCATCGATTACTTTATCGGCTTTATGTGATAAGTTCTGTCCAATTTCGGCAATACGGTCATCTACAATATATAAATCCCCGAAAATGATTTCTTCAGCTGCATTCATTGTAATAATTTCAGCGTTTTTTATCAGAATACTGCTCAATTTCTTCCTCCCCCTCGCATTGGACTGACTTCTGACGGCTCCAGCTTTCCATATGACATAATAAGCTGTCTGTAAAATTGAATAGAGCGCTGATATGCCGCCAGACTAACCCACTCATTTGGCTGATGTGCCAGCTTTTCATCACCTGGGCCATAAATCAAGGTAGGAATTTCACTCCTAGGATTAAGTACGGCACCATCTGTATAGTAGGACACCCCGTAATGGTCCGCTTCCGATTCGCCCTTTACCATCTGCGCAATTTGAATAATGTCTTGAGCTGGATCAGTTAAAATAGATGGACGGTCAAGAAGGGTTTCAATACTGTACTTATAAATTTCACCCTGATCCAATAGAACATCCAGTTTGGATTTTAGCTTTTTTATAAAATGGAAATGGGATTGAGGGGGAACCGTTCTAATATCTGCTCTGATGCTGCATTTATCTGGAATGACATTGGTCTGCAATCCTCCTTCAATCATGGTAACAGCCAGGCTGCTTTGTCCGAGGGGCTTCTTTTCTGTCTTCCATTCAATTTTCATTTCATCCAATACCCTGATTATTTTCAGCATGTGATCTACTGCATTGATTCCCTGTTCCGGCATGGAACCGTGAGAGGTTTTTCCATAAGCTGTGATCTCAAGCCAAAGGGCTCCCTTATGGCCAATCACAATTTTTTCATTTGTCGGTTCAGCAATGACAAGTGCATCAATTTTTCGGCCATCATTTTCTTTTAAAAATGTCCTGGCACCGCAGCTGTCGACTTCTTCCCCGGCTGTTGCCAGAAAGGTTACGTCAGCAGGCAGATCAGTATGGGTGAGATACAGCTCCTCCAAAGCCAGGAACATTGCTGCAAGGCCGCTTTTCATATCAGAAGCTCCTCTGCCATAAATCCGGCCATTTGCGATTTCCCCTGAAAAAGGGGAGTGTACCCATTCTCCTGTTCCAGGGGAAACTGTATCCATATGGCCGCATAAGAATAGCTGTTTACCGCTTTTTCCGGGAAGCGTAACTTCAAAATTGCTTCGGGTCTCATCAAGCATGGTCACCTTAAAAGGCAGACCTTTTTCTTTGCATCTATTAATAAAAGCTTCAGTCACTAAATGCTCGTTTCCGGGCGGATTGGAGCTGTCAATTTGGAGCAGATGCTGAAGAAACTGAATATCATTCATGAATCTGCCTCCATAATTTGCATTTTAATAGGGGTCACTTTAAACCCATTAACAGGCGCCATGTCCTGGGAACACGTTGTACAGGCAATGACTACATCGCACAGTGCTTTCAGCCTTATGTAATCGCCTGGCTTGGAAAGGGGTTCTGCAATGACATAATCCCCAACATCATCAAGGACATTATTCATAAAGATATTAATGGGATCCGGAATAACCGGGGGATGAATATTATACTTTTTCAATGCATTCGCAATATTATCATGGCAATTAGGGTGGTCCTCTTTATCGAAATCAACTTTGTAGCGGTAATAATCACATGCCGGAAAGAAGAAATCATGTTTTCCAACAGTATCTTCCAACAGCTGCATTAGCGGACGGCGGCGGTTGCTGTAAAGCCAGTCTCCCGTTTTAAGCCGTATGCTGCTTAGTGAAGCGCGCATATGGACAGGTGAAACATGTTCCCCGGGATCTTCATAGTTAAAGCAGACGAAATCCCCTACCTGTTTTCCTTCCATATCAATAATAATCAGATCTTCCCCTTTGTGTATCAGTGCGCTTCTTCCTTCATACGGCGGGATAATAATTTCGTCCCGGATCTTGCCTCTGTTAAAAACCTCTTTCATTTGATCACCAGCCTTTGTTGTTATTCAATGAAAACTGCAACCGCACGAATCGGAGACCCCGTACCTTTCCGAATTCTGAGCGGGAGTCCGAAATATAGAAATCGCATGCCTGCGATCTGGTCGAGATTGCAGAGATTTTCCGTATTGGTTATTCCGTATTCACGGCAAATAAGATGTCCGGAGTACTTAGGATCATCCGGATGGTCAATGGCCGGAGCATCAATGCCTATATTGACTGCACCTTTATCAGCCAGCCATTTTGCTGCCTGATAATCCAGGCCGGTATACGTGGTGAGCCATTTGTCGGTACCATAAGACCGATTGTAATGGCCTGTATAAAGGAGGACGATATCTCCTTTTTCAATAAACTTCTGTGATTTCTTCAGTGCATCCTCGAGATCACGGTCAGTTATATATTGATGAGGCTGGATGTGGGATACATCAAGGCAAACTGCCGGCCCGTAAAAATACTCAAGCGGCATTTCATCGATGTATTGGCCGTTAGGATCATACTCATAAGTTGCATCACTATGAGTTGGACCATGTTCATTGATTAATAGATTATTAGTAGCAAACATAAATCCAATTTGCTTTTCACTTTCTTCGTGGGAGATATTCGGGAAGATCATTGTTTTCTGATGAAGGGGAAAAACAGGCATCCCCTGATAAATTTCCTGTGTTAAGTCGACAAGCTTAACTCCCATGCTATTCCTCCTTTACCTGCTGTATAAATGAAAAGCGGCAGAGAACGCCGCTTTAATGATCAATTAATAATGGTCGGAATGACCTCGAACTTATCTACATCAATAAGCCCCATATCCGTAATTTTCCATTTAGGGCTTGTTACCAATGACCAGAATGATAAATGCATAAAGGGAACTTCCATACCGCAGCCAAGAACTTCTTTGGCAAGCTGCGACAGTTCATCGACCTTTTCACTCATTTCTTTCCCAGTTAATTCATCTGTCATTAAACCGCCAATCCGGAGAGGCAAATCACCTACTAATTTACTATCCTTTATCATGGCTATTCCGCCATCCATGGCAATAACACGGTTCACCGCCATGGCCATATCTTCGTAGTTAGTTCCTGTAACAATGATATTGTGTGTATCATGAGCAACACTTTCTGCTATGGCTCCGCTTTTCAAATCAAATCCATGCAGAAACGTCTTGCCAATTTTTCCGGTTCTGCCATGGCGCTCAACAACCAAGAGAGGCAGAACATCCTGCTTTAGGCACGGCTGCACAATGCCTTCTTTGACATTCAGCGTATATTCGCTTCCGCCGGTTAAGTTCTGGAAAGGTATCGCTTCAATTGCCCTTACTTTTGCACGGCTGCCTGGAGCTTCAATAGCAAGTTCCTTCACTGTTACAGGCTTCCTCTTCACTGACTTTTTCACACTTTCCGGATATATGTAAGGAGCAATATCTATAGTTAATTCGCCTTTTTCAGCTGCTTTTTTCCCTGCCAGGTATACCTGATCAATTGTCATATTGTTCAGATCGCTAATCACAACAACATCTGCTCTTTTCCCAGGTGCAATTACCCCCACATCCTTAAAGCCAAAGTGGGTGGCCGGATTAATGGTCGCCATTTGGATGGCTTCCACTGGATCAATCCCAACTGCAATCGTTCTGCGGACGATATCATTCATATGTCCGTAATTTAACAAATCAGCAGGCACCATATCGTCCGATACAAGGATTGCACGGCGGGAATCCAGCCCATCCTCTGTTATCGCACGAATACAGTCTGCCATATTCCTTTGGGAAGAGCCTTCACGCATGAACACACTTACGCCATTGCGCAGCTTTTCGACTGTTTCTTCTTTCGTCGTAGTTTCATGGCAGGACACATGATTCCCTCCGCTGATAATATGGGCGGCAAGCTCTTTACCAAACAATCCAGGGGCGTTCCCTTCAACGGTTTTTCCTATGCTGTTTGCATATGAAACTGCAGCAACAAGGTCGTCTATTAATTCCGGTGCATGCTCATATACGGGACCGATATTACTGAAGCTTTGAATCTCCCCAATTCCCTGCACATATGGGTCTGCCAGGAGCTCTTTCATATCCTTTGATGTCACATCAAAGCCGGATGTTTCAAGTCCTGGAGCATCAGGCACAGCACAAGGCACCGTGAATAATACCCGGTTTGGAAGTGTCTTAGCTTCTTCAATCATTGCCTGCATTCCGTGAACACCAAGGACGTTCCCTATTTCATGCGGATCACCTATCAGCGTGGTGGTTCCTGTCGGAATGGAAAGCTTGGAGAATTCCGTACAAGTCAGCATCGCACTCTCAAAATGCATATGAGAATCAATGAACCCTGGACAGACGAATTTCCCCTGAATGTTTTCAACTATCGTTTTTGGCCCAATTAAGTCTTTTGCGTCCCCTGCCATTAAAATATATTCGCCTTTCATCGCGACGTCTGCTTCATAGATCTCACGGGTGATCACATTTATAAAGTATCCCCCTTTCAGGACTACATCGGCATACTGGCTGGGATCAAGCAATACATCAATAAGCTTGCGGTACTGCACTGCCTTTTTGATATTTTTTGCATCCATTTATTAACCCCCTGTTTCCATTCCTTCTACACTGTCAATAATTCCGATAATGGCAGCATCGATAGGAGCATCTTTATTCTGAACTGCTCTTGATGCCATGCTTCCAGTCACATAGATGACTTTCTCGCCAATGCCGGCACCAACAGTATCAACGGTTATAATGGGGTTCGGTAACATTGAGCCGTCCAATCCTATAGGCTGGGTAATTAATAGTTTTGTGCCCACCAGATTATCATCTTTTCTTGTGGCAGTTACACGGCCAACCACTATTCCCAATTGCATAAAGACCTACTCCTTAAAGTAAAATAATATCGATCTTAAGTTCCTTTGCTGTATCTCTTGCCAAGGGGGTTATGATAGCCCCTTTTGGAACAGTTAGCTGATCAAGCTTGCTCAAATAGGCAAACCGGACTGTCTCATCGGAAATAACTGTTTTCTTCATTTGCTGAACAGTAAAGTCAGTCCCATCATTTAAATCTATTAATCTTATGCCAAGCATCTTTAGCTCTGCCATCTGCCCATTAAGTTTTCTTTTTAATAAGTCCGGACCTTTATCCATTCCTTTCAATTTCCAATATTGGCTGAAAGGATCACCTCCAGCCTTCAAAGCCGTGACCCGTTTCCCTTTTAATAAAGCCTTTAGTATGATCCTCACCAAAGGCCTTTGTTCGTTTAGGGTTAATAGATCTGTTATCAAAGAAAATGAAAGAATAGGCAAAAGGATGTCATCAAAATGATCGAGTAGCTGATCATTAATCAATGAAGCAGAGATCCAATCGTCATTCCCTGTCAAAAAAACTAACTCCTCAAGCGGAAATTGGGTTAGCATTTCTTCTTCAGCGGCCATTCTAAGTGTAATATCTTCCTGTATTAACTTTTGCAAGTAAGAAAATCCCGGTTCCATTCCAATCATATGAGAGGTTAATAGAGCCAGGATATGTGGTTTTCTGCCTCTGCTTTTTTCGTTACGCATGTAAAGCTCCTGCAGAGTGTTTTTTGCCATAACACTCTGCTTTTTGCTAATCATACTTATTCACCGATATTTTTTGATAATAGAGCTCTTTCAACTTCGCTGTGCGGTCTTGGAATGACATGGACTGAGATGAGTTCTCCTACTCTGCTGGCAGCTTCAGCACCTGCATCAGTGGCAGCTTTAACGGCTCCGACATCTCCTCTGACCATAACTGTTACAAGACCAAATCCCACTTTTTCATATCCGCAGATCTCCACATTTGCTGCCTTAACCATTGCATCCGCTGCCTCTACTGCGCCAACAAGGCCTTTCGTCTCGATTAATCCCAATGCTTCACCCATTGTGTGTTTCCTCCTTAAGTTTATTAAACTGATGGTTTATCATTATCATTTTCATCAGGTTCAATTTGTTTTTTAACTTGCTTTTTTTCATGTGGCTTATCTACGGATTTAACCTCTTTTTCAGCACCTGCTTCCGGATGCATGTCTTTCAGTTTGAAATTCGGAAGCAGCTTCCCTGCCACTTCACTGTGTGCACGCGGGATGACATGAGCAGAAATTACTTTTCCTATTCTCTCTGCTGAACTCACACCGGCATCGACTGCGGACTTTACAGCCGCAACATCACCGTTAAAATGGATTGTGACGCCAAGGTAGCCATCCACTCCTATTACTTTTTCAATTCCTACAATTTCTACATCTGCTGCTTTTACGGCTGCATCTGCTGCAGAAACTGCTGTTGAATAACCAACGGTTTCAATCAAACCCAATGCTTGCAACTGAAGAATCCTCCTCCTATGAAATTGTCAGAGCGGCTAAATTTTCAGGAATTTTTGTGTTGATCTGTGGCTGTGCTGCTGGCCCTGGCCTTATTTAATCCTGTCGAATTCCTTACAAAGCTTATCCGTGATACGGGATACCTCATCAAACTGACCGTGAAGAAGCACATATTTCTTCTCTATTAAAAAATGGATGTGTTCGGCCGGACTTTTTTTCATGTTCCGGTCAAGGAGCAAAATACCCGAATAATAGTCAATACCTTCTATGACAGCGACACCCCCAACTGTCGAATTAAGCCCCAATTGTTTTGTAAGCCATGGACTGGGGGACTTTTCTGTATATGCTGTAATGGGTTTAAATGATTTTTGGGAAAGTTTTTTGAAGAAGCTCTTTAAAGCGTTTAACAGTATTCCATCATTTTCTTCATAAAGCTCCAGCGAAAAGGATTGCCTGCTGCTTTTGTCCCATGACAGGCAATATTTTAAAGAAGGAAACTCTCTTAAAAGGTCATTCAGTAAAAAAAGCTGTCCGGGCGAACATTTTTCTGAAGTAACTACCCCGATTGACCTTGTTTTTAATTCCCGCTGAAAGGAGCCTTCCAATGTGGGGTGAAGATCTGAGAACAGCCAGACTTTCAAACCCTCAGGCGTTTGTCCGACAAGCTGGCTTTCTCTTGCATTTCGGCCAGGTTTTGTTTCAGCAGAAACCCGCTGTTTCCCTTGTGCCAGGGACAAGGTCTGAAGCTGTGCAATTTTTTCTTTAGCGGAAGGCTTGGGTGAAGAAAGTGAAACTGTCTGCCTTCTAACGTTCGGGTGTGGATTAGCAGCCTTGGATGAGTCTGCATGATTAACAGCTATTCTTTTATTCATTTTTTCCTTCTGATAATTTGGCCGGTTTATACCCGGTATACCCGACTTCAATCCCGGCTGGCTGCGGGGCGGGGGAAAACTGGGAGCTCCATTAATAGGATTCTCTTTTTGCTTGCTGTAGGGCTTCATTACTTCTTCTACAACACTTTTAATAAAGTCAGACACACATTATGCACCTCCACTTTTGACACATGCTCTTATAAAATTTTACGAAGTTCTGAATGAGGTCGGGGTATTACATTTGCCGAAACCAGTTCTCCTCCAGCCAAGGTATGAGCAGTCTTCCCAACCTCAACAGCAGCTGTGACAGCTGCCACATCCCCTTCAATAATGACGGTGACAAGACCGGATCCGACTCTCTTTAAATCAACTAAGCTGACATTTGCTGCTTTTGCCATTGAGTCCAGAGCTTCAATAGCTGCTGTCAATCCTCTTGTTTCTATCAGACCAATTGCCTTCATTTTGGACCTCCTCTACTGCAAAAGCTTAAAGATAGTCTTCGAGATTCACTTCAATGGGGATTGAAGTCCTTCTAAATAACTCTTCTTTTCCAAGCGGATAGGTTGCGTCGATGCCCATCTTATCACTGATTCCTTTTAAATGATGGGAAGACTCGAGCGGTGATCCCTTCGCACCCTGAACGATAAAAATGTCATCCCCCGCCTGTACTCTTGTCGCTATAGCCCATTCAACATCATCCGAATCAAAGATATCGACGTCATCATTCACAACAATCACATGCTTTAAATCCTTATCGCTAGCAAAAGCTGCCAGTGCTGCCTGTTTTCCGTCACCATCATGTTTCTTCTCAATTTGTATGACTGCATGATAGCGGGCCACCCCGCCCATCGGGATATGTACCGCTTTGATATTTGGAACAACCTGCCTGACGGTGCTAAAAAGTGTGGCTTCCCTGACAAGCGCCATTGGCAGCCTTTCTTCATAGCTTGATGGAAAAATAGTCTGTGAGATAGCATTATTACGGTAAGTAACGGCTGAAAATTCTACTATCGGCTGAGGAGTTCTGGTGCCATAATAACCTGCCAGTTCGCCAAACGGCCCTTCCAGTTCTCTTTCATATGGGAGCATTTTGCCTTCCAGAACGATTTCCGCATCTGCCAGTACTTCCAAATCCACCGTTTTGCACTGAACGACATCCAGAGACTGGCCAAGCAGTGCACCTGCTACATCCAATTTGTCGGTATGATACAAATGTGTACTGATCTGAGAACTTAAGACAACAGCTGGAACGACACCAAACATAACAGCCACTTCCATCGGTTCGCCAATGCTTTCATAATGGGCATATTGCTCCATCAGCTCCGGGGAGGTTATGAGAATGTTTGTTCGATTACCGCCAAGGTATTGCATCCTGCGAATCGAGGTATACCTTTTTCTGCCGGATAAGTCATTAACCACCAGAATTCCTGCTACATAATAAGCACCTGAGTCTTCAGCATGATAGGTTGGGATAGGAAACAAATCTGCCAGATCAAATTCCCCGGTTACAAGGTTCTCCTGAACAGGACCAGTTTGCCTTAAGGTTGTCGGAATAGGATTAACAATTGATTCGATGATTTTAGGAATAAGTTCAGATGAGGAGATTCCCATGCTGTCTGCCACCAGCTCTCTATCTCCTCCCAAACCGGCAGCCATGGCAGATTGATAGCCTTTGATTTTTTCAAATAAAAAAGGCTGTCTTCCATTTCTCGTATTAATCACTGCTCCCAGTTCGTAGAGTGGGTCAACCTCTTTTTTCACCCGATGAAGAAGTCCCCTGCTTTCCCATCTGTCCAACAAAGCCCTCATTGTTACAGGGTTCATGTCTTTTCCCCCCATCTCTCCAAGAGCTCATGGTCAATATCCAGCATGTCCAGTATCCTTGCCACCATAAAGTTGGCCAGCTCCCAAATTTCGGTCGGCTTATGGTAAAAGCCTGGTGATGCAGGCATAATGCATGCACCGCTCTCAGCAAGAAGAGTCATATTGCGAAGATGAATTAAATTAAAAGGAGCCTCTCTCGGAACAATAATAAACTTTCGATTCTCCTTCAAAACAACACTGGCAGCCCTGCTTAGAAGCGTATCGCCAACCCCGTTCGCAATCGCACCCAATGTATTCATCGAACATGGCACGATCACCATTCCGTCTGTTTTAAAGGATCCGCTGGCAACCGCAGCGAAAAGATTCCGGTTGCTGTGGATAGCGGCATACTCCTTCAGCTCGTCCATCTTGACCCCGCATTCAAATTGCATTACTTTTTCTCCCATCTCCGTAGCAATTAAATGCGTTTCGATCTCTAATTGATGAAGAGCGCGGATCAGTGTATATGCATACAATGATCCGCTTGCTCCGGTTATGCCCACTAAAATTCGTTTTTTCCTTGGAACTTGAGAAGAGTTAGACAACGGATTCGTCTTGGGAGAATTTCTTTTTAGCCAGTTCTTTGTATTCTTCTGTTGATAATATATCTCCGAAAATGTCAATGTCCCTTAGACCTGATACGTGCATATCATCATCCTGCGAAGCGGTGGCATCTGATACGCAAATCACATTATAGCCATGATACAAGGCATCAGAGGCGGTACTGCGTACACATACATTGGTCCAGACTCCAGTAAGGACGACCGTATCAATTTCTTCTTCTCTCAGGAAGAGATCAAAATCAGTATAACTGAATGCACTATGCCGCCTCTTTTGGACCACATAATCTCCTTTGCTCTCATCGGGCTGAAGCTCTGGAATGAACTCCGAACCCCAGGTTCCTTTTACTGCATGGACAGGTCTTACACGGAAATCCCGGTCATTCTTTCTGTGAGCTTCCTGAACATGCACAACCTGAATATTGTGATTATGTGCGAATTCAATAAGTTCTTGAATTTTAGGAACAATTTTTTCGCCATTTTCACACCTTAATGCTGCTTTTTCGCCGATAAAGTCGTTTAACATATCTATAATGACTACACAGTGCTTTTTTCCCCTAAGTTCCAATCCCTTCAGCCTCCCTCGATATATATTTATTGCTGTGCTACAGGATCTTTTGTTTTCACATTTACCGCCTCGTATTTTTCATACTTCAATGTTCTTTCAAGTCTCTGGATGCTTTGGCGAGGAACATATTCTCCATATCCCGCTTCTCCGACTATTCCCTTATCTTCTTCGAAGACCACGTTTCCGCGGATAATGGTTTGTACTGGCTTGCCTTTTAGTTTCATGCCATGCAGCGGGTTGTATTTAGCCATTGATTCTGTTTTCTGTTCATCAATTACATACTCTTTTTCAAGGTCAATAACAGTGAAATCAGCATCGCTGCCAATTTCCATTGAGCCTTTCTTAGGGTAAATTCCATAATGAATGGCGGCATTACGGCTCGTTACTTCTACAAATCTCGATAAGGATATGCGTCCTTTATTTAAGCCTTCACTGACAAGGATCGGCACCATCGTTTCTACACCCGGAATGCCAGGGAAGGTGTTCCAAATCGTTGCACCTGGATAATCCTTTTCGGTAGCAATTTCATATGGGGCATGGTCGGTTCCGACGAAGTCGATTGTTCCGTCAGCCAGTGCCTGCCAGTGGGATTCGTTATCCTCTTTTCCTCGCAGCGGAGGAGCAATTTTGGCATATGAGCCCCGCTCTGACATGGAATCCTGAGCATTTAAAACAAGGTAGTGAGGGCAGGTTTCAGCTGTAACCTTGACACCACGCTTCTTTGCAGCCTTTACCAGCTGGACGCCTTCCTTTGTGCTCATATGTACGACATGTACACGTGCGTCTGTAGCTTCCGCGAAGCTGAGAATCAGTTCAATGGCCACTTTCTCAGCGAGGCTTGAACGAGCTTCAGCCCATGCAGGTCCGTCAAGGCGGCCTTCTTTTTCAAGTTTTTTCGAATTGAATGTGCAGATATCATAGTTTTCAGCATGAACACCAATAGGAAGACCGGTTTTTGCAACGTTTTTAAAAATCTCCAGCATTTCTGCGTCAGATACTTTAGGGAAGGTAGGCACAGAAGGAGTCATGTAAACTTTAAATGCAACAACTCCCTGGTCTATCTGAGGGTAAATATTATCAATCCAGCCTTCACGTGCATCTTCACCTGTCATACCGCCCCAGAAGCAGTAATCAATATAAGCCTGATCTCTGATTGGACCGATTTTTTTATTGAAGCTATCCCCATCCCGAACAGATGGCTTGCTGCAGCATGGCATATCGATAATGGTTGTCAAGCCTCCAGCTGCTGCAGAACGGCTGCCGGTCGCAAATGTTTCTCTGTGAGTAAACCCGGGATCCATAAAGTGGGTATGTGGATCAATACAGCCTGGAACAACTAATTTTCCTTGAATATCAATAACCTTGGCTGCATTCAGAAAAGAAATGTCATTCGTGTAGCCGACAATCTTTCCCTCGTTTACTAGAATATTCGTTAAAACCTGACGATCTCCCTGTGGAATATTTGCATTTTTCAGAATTAAATCCATTTACATTGCTCCTATCTATTAATTTGATTTCTGCCTCAAAATAAGAGGCAGATGGTTACAGCAGCTGCTATTAAATCATTTCAGCTGAGTGATCTCCTTTCAGCTGTTCGATTCTTTCACTTTCACTTATATTTAAATCTTTATAATTAAATACCAAATTTAATAAAATTGCTGTGATGCTTCCCAGTACGATTCCATTTTCAACCAGCAGGCGTGCACTTGTCGGCAGACTCTCAAAAATCTGCGGTACAACTGCCGAACCAAGTCCGATTCCTATTGAACAGGCAACAATCAGCAAGTTTTCATTTTTGCTGAAATCCACTGCAGAAAGCATTCTGATTCCTGATGAGATAACCATCCCAAACATCGGAATCATGGCTCCTCCAAGGACAGCCATAGGAATAATCGTAGTCAGAGCAGCCACTTTAGGCAAAAGACCTAAAGTCATCAATATGACACCAGCTGCGATAACAACATTCCGTGTTTTTACTTTAGTCAAAGCTACAAGCCCCACATTCTGGGAAAAGGAGGTATAAGGAAACGCGTTAAAAATGCCCCCTATAACAACAGCCAGTCCTTCTGCACGCAGCCCTTTCTTAATGTCTTTAGAGTCCAGTTTTCTTTCACAGACATCACCGAGAGCAAGAAATACTCCAGTAGATTCAATCATGCTCACAATTGCTACTAAAGTCATCGTAAGGATGGCTGAGGGATTGAATGTCGGGAATCCGAAATAAAACGGCTGAACGACATGAAACCAGGAAGCCTGGCTGACTTCAGAAAAACTGACAAGTCCCATAAAGTAAGCTGCTATTGTCCCGGCCACCAATGACAGAAGGACAGAGATCGCTTTCATATAACCTTTAAAAAACCTGTTCATTAAAATAATCAGCACTAGTGTAAATGCAGCCAGGAATAGATTTTTCGCACTTCCATAATCAGGTGATCCAAGCCCGCCTGCAGCATTATTCATGGCAACAGGAATCAGTGATACCCCGATAATAGCGACGACTGAACCGGTAACGACCGGCGGGAAAAACCTCATAATTTTACTCATAAATTGTGATAGGATCATGACGATAATACCTGAAGCAATAATAGCCCCGTAAATGGCAGTAATGCCCTGCAAATTCCCGATGGCAATCATCGGGCCGACTGCTGTAAAAGTACATCCCAGAATGACAGGCAGCCTAATGCCAAAATGCTTCCCCCCTATAACTTGAAGCAATGTAGCAATCCCGCAGGTAAACAAATCAATCGATATTAAGTAAGCAAGCTGCTGGGCATTAAGCCCAATTGCCGGTCCCACAATCAGCGGTACAATGACAGCACCTGCATACATGGCTAGCACATGCTGAAATCCCAAAGTCCCTACCTTCCAAGGATTTAGCTTTTCCAAAGATTTTCCCCCCAGGTTTAATTCTTTGTTATGCCATAGCCTACTCCAGCTTTTAAAACGGCATCACCTCCCAACAGAAATATTTGTATAAAAAAAACCGCAGCAATAGATAACATCAAAGTAAACCATAGATGTTCTATTACTGCGGTTTCATTCAGCTTCCGTTAAACAAAAGACAAAGGAACCGCTCCTATATTCAGGTTTAAGAAAAACTGCGGCATGCACAGCTCTCCCTAACATAATGTAAAACTGCTATTCTTCAAAATAAATAATGGTGCATGCTTCTTCAGTAACAGGATCATAATCTTTTAAAATCGTCCTGACTTTCAAATGAAGAGCATCTTCAATCATCCCTTTAAAAAGCGATTTGAATTCAACAATCAATGCTGAATCAACCGAAATGGTCAGGTGATGGAAGTTCTGACTCAGCATATGCAGTGCCTGAACACGCTTATGCTGGGCAAAGATGATGACTCTATCATCAAAAGTTTCAATACGCTGTTTTTTTACACCCGTTCCATAGATCTCCTGGTTCACACGATTATAGAGATAAGCGAGATCTTTTTTTATGGTCTGAGATAATTTTGAGGTAGAAACAGTCATGAAATCCTCCTGTTAATCAATATATTAAACAAGGCTATTTTAGAAGTCAATATCTTTTTTCAGAAAATTCATACTTGACAAAATATTAACTTAACTATTACACTACAAATCAACTCCCCCTCTATTTCTATAATTGTTCCAATAAAACCTCCCTTCAGCACCATGAAAAATTAAATAGAATTTTTCGTATAACCTCAATAATCGGTTTGAGGGTTTCTACTGGGAACCGGAATTCCTATCTACGAAAGGTATATTTTCCTGTGGACTTCAAACAGGGAACCTTTTGTGCAGGAATTTTTTTGTGCTTATTAGTCTATTTAGAAGAAGAAGCATAATATCATAATTTAAATACCTCTGCTTGCTCGCCAGGCTAATATCCCTACAAACTGCTCACACTATTTTTTCATTGCCATTATAGTTTCATAATCTATGAGGAGGCGAAGATTTGAAAAGTATTCAATTTATTGTTAATGGAAAGGAATGTACGGTCCTTTGCCCGCCTGCGAAAACGCTCCTTGATGTTTTGCGGGAGGATCTGGGTCTGACTGCCAGCAAGGAATGCTGCGGAAAGGGAGAATGCGGATCATGCTCTGTTTTAATCGATAATGAGGTTGTATGTTCCTGTCTTGTCCTCGCTGGCCAGGCTGAAAACCAGGTGATCACCACTTGTGAAGGAGTCGGATTATCACCAAATCTGGATGTGATTCAGGAATCATTTATTGCGGAAGGAGCAACACAATGCGGGTACTGTACTCCGGGAATCATCGTATCTGCAAAAGCTTTTCTGGATGGTATTGACCATGTTCCATCCGTTGGGGAAATCAAAACCGCATTAGGAGGCAACCTATGTCGCTGTACAGGCTATACCAAAATTATTAAGGCCGTTCAGACAGCTGCCAGCCAAAAAATATCCGAGCCGGAAACAATCCGATAGTCCATGACACATACAGCTATTTTGCTTGCCGCGGGCCAGTCCAGCAGAATGGGAACTCTAAAAGGACTGCTGCCATGGAATGGTATGACATTATTCGAGCATCAGCTTAACTCTCTCAGAAAATCGGTTTTCACAGATATTGTAGTTGTATTGGGATTTGAAGCTGAAAAATTCCTTTCAATCGGAAAAAAGCATTCTGCAAAATTGATAATAAATGAACATTTTCAAGACGGTAAATGCTCGTCAATCATTGCAGGGGTGAAAGCTGTCAACACGTTATCAGAAACGATTCTGATTACATCCGTGGACCAGCCGCTTCATCCTGTCATCATTAATAAACTCGCCGGGAATCTTAGAAACAGCCGCTGCCTGATTGCAGTACCCAGCCACCAAGGCAAAAGAGGACACCCAATCCTCTTTTCCTCCCGATTGAGGAACGAGCTTTTATCGATAAAGGAAGAGAAAATGGGCTTGAGACATGTAATTCATGAGCATGAGAAATTTCTACTTGAGTTGCCGGTGGAAAATGAGCAGATTCATCTCAACCTGAATCATCAGGAAGATTATAAAATTGCACTAAAAAAATATACTGGGAGGTAATTCGATGCTTGTTTCAGAGATTGACATGATCACCCCTTCCTCTCTATCCGAATGTCTGATGCAGCTATCGAAGGAAGGCAGGATCCATAGATTGATAGCAGGCGGTACAGATGCTGCAGTCCGGATGAAGGAAGGCAAATGGCGGCCGGAGATTTGGATCAATATAAAAAACTTAAATGAGCTGCGGTATATCCAAGAAAGTGAAGATTGTATTTATATTGGCCCCTTGACCACCCATAAGGATATTATTTATTCTCCGCTCCTGCAAAGAAAAGCCGATGTTCTCGTGGATGCAGCACGGGAAGTTGGCGCCACCCAGATGCAGAATATGGGAACAATCGGCGGCAATATTGGCACTGCCTCACCTGCAGGCGATACACTTCCTGCTTTGTATGTTCTTGGAGCAAGGCTTGAACTCACCTCTCTGTCGACTAAACGAATCATTCCAATCGAAGAGTTTATACTTGGCCCCGGCAGGACAGTTTTAAAAGAAAATGAAATGATTACAAAAATCCTCATAAAATCGCAAAAGCCAAATGAAATAGGCATTTTCCAGAAGCTCGGCCCCCGCAAAGCACAATCTATTTCTATTGTGAATGTTGCTATTTCACTCACATTGGACCAGGACCTGAAATGCCGGGAAGGAAAAATCGCCTTCGGATCTGTGGCACCAACTATTATCCGGGCACGCAAATGTGAATCTATGCTTTCCCTGGGAACGATTAATGATGAATTAATCCGGAATATCGCCAAAATTGCCTGGAAAGAGGTCATGCCCATCTCAGATGGAAGAGCAACTGCTACATATAGAAGGGATATGGCGAGCGCTTTATTAGAAAGAGGATTGTACCGTTTAATCAGGAGGTGGGATAACCAGTGAACACCAAATGGGTTGGAAAAAGGGTGAAAAGAATTGATGGCCCGGAAAAAGTAACCGGAGAATTAAAATATATGACCGACTACCATTTTGACAATATGGTTTGGGGTAAAGTGCTGCGGTCGGAATATCCGCACGCCAAAATTAATTCCATTGATATTGAAGCAGCCAAAAATCTGCCTGGTGTTATTTGTGTACTAACCCATAAAGATATTCCCGGCTTTAATGGATTTGGGATTGTGGTTCCCGACCAGCCTGTTCTGTGTTCTGATGTCGTCCGGTGCACAGGGGACGCTGTAGCCCTGGTAGCTGCAGAAACACTGGAAATCGCCGAGCAGGCACTGAGTTTAATTAAAGTGGACTATGAGCCCCTTGAAGTTGTTGCAGATGCTGAATATGCCCTGAGAGATTCTGCTCCGAAGCTTCATCCGGATGGCAATCTGCACAGCCATGTCAAAATAAATAACGGAAACATTGAGAAGGCCTTCGAGGAAGCTGACATCATTGTAGAGAATACCTTCTACTCTCCCCGGCAAATGCATGCTTTTATCGAAACAGAAGGCGGCTGGGGGGTAATGGATGACGAAGGGTTCCTAACGATTCGCTGCCCTGGCCAATACGCATACCGCGATCGAATGCAGATTGCGAGGTCCCTGGCTTATAATCCTGAAAGAATAAGAGTCATTTCAAGCCCAATTGGCGGTGCCTTCGGCGGGAAGGATGAGATCACGGTTCAAATATACCTTTCCCTCCTTGCACTGCATACAAAGGGACGGCCTGTAAAAATCCATTTGAGCCGGGAAGAGTCTGTCATTGCGGGTATAAAAAGACATCCTTTTAAAGTTCAGATGAAGACCGCTGCTAAAAAAGACGGGACACTTCTTGCCAATCAGGTTAAAGCCATTGGAGATACTGGTGCTTATGCATCACTTGGAGGGGCAGTCATTGCACTTGCGATCGAACATTCATGCGGCCCATATAAAATTCCCAATGTGGATCTCGAAGGCTTCTGTGTGTATACCAATAATGGCATTGCCGGTGCTTTCAGAGGCTTTGGCGTCAATCAGGTATGCATGGGAATTGAAACACATATGGACATGATTGCAGAAAAGCTGGGAATGGACCCTATCGAATTGCGTAAAAAAAATGTCTATCACCAGGGGGAGGTTTCAAGTGTCGGCCATATTGTCAAATCCAGTGTTGGCACCTATAAAACCCTGGAAACAGCAGAGAATTGTGAGCTGTGGAAGAACCGGGAAAAGTATAAATCCGAAGTAAGTGAGCCATGGAAAAAACGGGGAGTTTCCGTGGCAACATCCTTTCATGGCATCGGAATGGGCATTGGCCTTCCTGACTATGGTGCCGCCTCTATTGAACTGCTGCCGGATGGAACATTCCTTGTAGGAGTGGGATGCGAGGAGATCGGAGGAGGCAATAGCACCGCCTATGCCCAGATAGCCGCTGAAATGCTGAACTGTGATATCAGCAATATTAAAATCGTTCAAGGTGATACACAAAAAACACTCGATGGAGGTACTGTAACTGCATCCCGCTCCACC
The DNA here is from genome assembly GCF_000565285.1 of Cytobacillus firmus DS1. Lineage (GTDB taxonomy): Bacteria > Bacillota > Bacilli > Bacillales > Cytobacillaceae > Cytobacillus > Cytobacillus firmus_A. Next base: position 33,122 of record NZ_APVL01000021.1, read on the forward strand.
TATACCGGTGGAAGAGCTGTTGCGGCAGCAGCACCCAGGATGACTGAGCTTCTTATTCAAACTGCTGCTGAAATGCTGAATTTAGATTCTTCTCAAATTGACTTAAAACCGAACCATATTTCAGCCCATGGAGAGATCATACCTTATAAATCTATCTATAAATACCTTTATAATCATCATCGGGCAACTAGAGTAGAAGGACACTTCTACCTGCCGAAAGAAAAAGAAGAAATCAAAGGATCCGGCGGTGCTCCCCACCATTTATACGGATATTTGACACATGTAGTGATGGTGGAAGTTGATACTTTAACAGGTGAAACGGAAGTTCTGCGGGTTGTATCCATCCCGGATGCAGGCAAAGTCATTAATCCGCAGGGGCTGGAGGGCCAGACTGAAGGCGGAGCCGTAATGGGCATCGGCTATACCCTTTATGAAGATGTACTGATCGAAAATGGATATCATAAAACGCGGAATTTCACTGATTATATCATCCCTACTATTCGCGAGACTCCTCTGATTGAGACCTTTCCGGTAGAAGAGCCCGAACAATCAGGGCCTTTTGGGGCGAAGGGAATTGGAGAAGTGGTGATGATTCCGATTATTGCTGCTATCATGTCAGCCATATATGATGCAACAGGAGCCAGAATCCGTCATCTGCCCGCTACTCCCGAAAGAGTGTTTAATGCATTGAAAGATCTCAAAAAACAAAAAGTCCAATCCTCAAGGTGATCCTATTGATGAGCCGCAATTTATTTGCAAAATTAGAAGAGTCAATCAATAACCGCAAAGACACATTCCTGCTGACCATCACAGAATATCCTGATGAAAAGCTCATCGGAGCCAAAGCTTTATTATGGCCTGACGGAGAATTCTGCACCGAAGCCTCCCTTCTGCCGCTGGATGTGAGGGATTTATTATCAATACATTGCAATAAACTGGTCACCAAAAAACGGTCCGGGACTGTGAGATTTATGTGGAAGGATCGTTTAATTGAATGTTTTGCTGAGTACTTCCCTTCTCCGCTCCATTTGATAGTCGCCGGTGCGGGTCATGTATGTGAACCCGTGGCAGAAATGGGACGTTTGCTCGGATTTTTCGTGACCGTAATAGACGACCGAAAAGAGTTTGCAAACAGAGAACGCTTTCCAAATGCAAATGAAGTGGTTTGCCAATCCTATCTGGATTATTTCCGGCATGTCGACATTACGGAAAAAACTTATATTCTCCTTCTTACCCGGGGACATAAGTATGATGTTCTCAGTTTGAATGAACTCTTAAAAAGGGAATTTCAGGCAGGATATATTGGCATGATCGGCAGCAGAAGACGTATTTCGGGAGTATTCGAAGAAATTCAGCGGGATTTTCCGCATGAAAGCTTTGAAAACTTATACACACCTGTGGGTCTCGATATTGGTGCTGAAACTCCTGCAGAAATTGCAGTCAGTATCATGGCAGAAATTCTGAAAGTGAAAAATCAAAAATCCGGAGATTCCTTAAGTTCGCAAATTAAAAGATTTGCAAAAATGGGGTTCCATGAGGGGGCTGGCAAATGGACCAAATGCAGCTTATAAAGCGCACCCTCGATATCAGGAAAGGAGGTGAGAAAGCAGCACTCGCCACAATTATCCGCACGAAGGGCTCTACCCCGAGAAAAACCGGAAGCCGGATGATTGTGTTCCCCTGCGGAAGAGTAGAAGGAACAATTGGCGGAGGCTGCGGTGAAGCGGAAGTAATTGAGGAGGCTTTTCAGGTCATTCAAACAAATACCCCAAGTCAAAAGCGCGTTGATTTAACAAAAGGGCTGTTTTATGAAGATGGCGGAATATGCGGCGGAATTATGGATGTTTTTATTGAACCCATCTAACCAGGAAAATAGATCTCCCGCCTATTCCATGGTCAAGTCAGTTCGTGTCTCAGGATGAACATTAACCATGATGAATAAGGAGTGACCTTTCATGTCGATGATTGAAAAGGATCTTGGGTCGGGCCTCCCGCCTGCCTCTAATGCGAACCTATTAGATCGGCTCTTTAAGCTTTCCGCACGGAACACAAATGTAAAGACAGAAATACTGGCAGGCATTACTTCATTTATGACAATGAGCTATATCATCTTTGTCAATCCGATTATCTTAGCAGATGCAGGAATACCAAAAGAAGCCGCATTGGCTGCAACTATTTACGCAAGTGTCTTCTGTACTCTTCTAATGGCACTGTGGGCAAATTTCCCTGTAGCAGTTGCCCCGGGCATGGGGCTGAATGCCTTTTTTGCCTATACAGTTGTACTCGGTCAGGGTCTTTCCTGGCAAACAGCCCTTGGAGCGGTATTTATATCAGGGATTGTGTTTTTAATTTTAACTGTTACCGGAGTCCGGCAGAAAATTGTAGATGGTGTCCCGGATGTCTTAAAGTCAGCCATAGGTGTTGGAATTGGTTTATTCATTGCTTTTATCGGGTTAAAAAATGCAGAACTTGTAGTCGCTAATGAAGCTACATTTGTCGGCCTGGGAAGCATCACAAGCAAGGGGCCGCTTCTTGCCATATTCGGATTAATTATTGCCGCCCTCCTGATGGCAAAGAAAGTAAAAGGTGCCCTGCTTATCAGTATATTGGGTACAAGCGCAGCAGCCATGATTATTGGTTTCATTGCCTACCCTAAAGCCGTAAGTGACATCGTGTCACTCAATCTTCCAAGCATGTCTGAGACGTTCCTGGCTATGGACTTTATGGGAGCAGTAAAATATGGCATCATCTCAGTTATTTTCTCCTTTACGATTGTAGAATTATTTGACAATTTAGCTACCCTCATCGGATTATCAAGAAAAGCTGGCCTCACAGATGAAAATGGAAAAATTGAAAACCTGGATCGTGCCCTTCAGGCAGATGCAGTTGGAACGATGGCAAGTGCAGCCTTCGGAAGCACTGCCTTAAATGCTTATGTGGAAAACGCCACAGGGATCTCGGAAGGCGGACGCACTGGCTTAACTGCTTTAACTGTAGCTGTCCTATTTTTCCTGTCGCTCATTTTTGCTCCACTCATCTATTTCATACCGTCTGTCGCCACTGCGCCTATTCTTATTCTTGTTGGCGCCTTAATGCTAAGTGAAATAAAACATATAAGCTTTGACGACTTTACTGATGTTATTCCTGTATTTTTAACGATTGTTCTCATGCCATTAACTTTCAGTATCGCCCAGGGACTGGCATTCGGTTTTATCTCTTACACACTGCTTAAGCTTCTTACCGGCAAGCATCAACAAATCCACTGGATCATGTATTTTGTCAGTGCTGCATTTATTATTAATTTCATTATGGGCGGACATTAATCTGATGACGGTCATTTTTTTAAAAGCGAGGAGTCCAAATGAAACTTACCATTGAAACGTTACGAAAAAGAATTGATGTGGCGGCCAAAAGAACTCCTGCCGATCTTGTTATTAAAAACGGAAAAATAATAAACGTATTTACACGTGAAATCATCGAGGAAGACATAGCGATTGCCGATGGATTCATAGCTGGCTTAGGAAGCTATGAAGGCAAGGAAATTATTGATGCTGGGGGCAGCTATATCGCCCCCGGCTTTATTGATGGGCATGTCCATATTGAATCGGCGATGGTGACTCCTGCAGAGTTCAGCAATGTTGTCCTCCCGCATGGAGTAACGACTGTGATTGCAGATCCTCATGAAATAGCCAATGTCAGCGGAACTGACGGCATTGATTTCATGCTGGATTCTTCTGAAGATATCCCGCTCGATGTATTTTTTATGCTGCCATCCTGTGTCCCTGCAACTCCATTTGAAAATGCCGGCGCTTCTCTCAGTGACACGGATCTCGAAAAGTATTACAGTCACCCAAGAGTGCTGGGGCTCGGTGAAGTTATGGATTATCCCGCTGTTATGAACAATGATGATGGAATGCTGAAAAAACTGGAAGCAGCCTATAGCAAAGGGAAATGCATTGATGGGCACGCAGCAGGACTTAATGGGGATGAAATCAATATTTACATGGCAGCCGGCATAAGAACAGATCATGAATGCATCAATCCAGAAGAGGCACTGGACAGAATGCGCAAAGGGATGTATGTTATGCTGCGGGAAGGATCTGCGGCAAGAGACTTATTGTCCCTTCTCAAATCTGTCAGCGAACAAAACGCACGACGCTGTTTATTTGTTACGGATGACAAGCATCTGGATGACTTAATCAATGAAGGCAGCATTGATCATAATGTCAGAATGGCCATAAAGGAAGGGATGGATCCCATACTTGCCATACAAATCGCTACTCTGAATGCAGCAGAATGCTTCGGCCTGAAAAATAAAGGGGCCATTGCTCCCGGTTATGAAGCAGACCTGGTTTTTCTTAGTGATCTCAGGAATGTCAAGGTTGAGAAAGTTATAAAGACCGGAGTACTTTCTGCAGAGAACGGGATCATAAAGAATTCTGTTCCAAACAGCATTGCACCTGCTGAACCCATCTTGAACAGTGTCAAAATCAGCAGCCTGATCTATGAAGATTTAAGTATTAGCATTGGTAAGGGTGACTGCAATATTATTGGCATTATACCGAACAGCATTGTGACCAGGCATCTGATGGAAAAGGCAGATTCAATTGATGGCTATTTCCAGCCAAATCCTCATAGAGATCTCTTAAAGCTGGCTGTTGTGGAGCGGCACAATTGCACAGGCAGCATCGGGCTTGGTATTGTTAAGGGATTAGGGATCACAAGAGGCGGGATAGCTTCAACAGTTGCCCACGATTCCCATAACATTGTTGCAGCAGGCACATCGGATGAGGATTTGCTGGCTGCCATTAAGCATACGGCAGCAATGAGAGGCGGCCTGGCTGTTGTCCAGGATGGGAAAATTCTTGCGGAATTGCCCCTGCCTATTGCGGGACTCATGACTGATCGGGATTCTTCTTTTATACATGCACGTTTATCCCAATTGAATCACGAACTGATGACAATCGGATGCAGCATGGAATTCAACCCGTTTTTGACACTCTCATTTTTAGCGCTTCCGGTTATCCCTGAACTCAAATTAACTAATAAAGGTCTATTCTCCGTAAGATCCTTTAGCCACATTAAAGCCGAGGCAGAAAAATAAGGCCGGGATGTTCTCCGGCCTTTCTTTTATTTTTTAGCGGCTTCCTTATTAGTTAAAGTTAAGGCAGACCAGGCTGTATCATCCGCAAAGTACCTGCTCCAGCTTGCAACACCGGCTAGATTATACTTCTTTGCCAATTCAGCCCGTTTTGTCAGTGAAATTTCATCTTCAAGCCACACTTTGTAAGTAATTTTATCTTTTTCTGAATAATGCTCCGCATAATTTTGCCCGCTTACCGGATCATATTCCGGAATAATTTTATTTTGACTGAGCCATTCTTTCACTTTGCTCATGGAAAGGGCTTTGGAAGAAACATCCCCATTTGATTTTTGCTCCCATAATCTTGTGTATAAAGGCACACCCAATAATAATTTTTCATTGGGCACAACCTCGAGCAGAAGTTTCAGATTTTCTTCCACCCAAGGGAGGCTTGCAACGCTTCCCGCAACCTGTGAGCTGCCCCAATGCTCATCATAAGCCATCACTACCATATAATCTGCTATCTTGGCAAGCTTATCCCTTTCATAAAAAGCCGACCAATTGCCGCTTGATGAAATGAAGGTGATATCCATCGACACTACTAAACCTGCGTCATGAAAATATGGAGTGGCTTCTCTCACAAACTGTGTTATTAATGGCCCGTCTTCAGGATTAACATTTTCAATGTCAAGATTGATCCCGTTTAATTCATATAATTGACTGAAATGCAGAAGCTGGCGAATCATATTCTGCCTTGTTTCAAAAGAGCCAAAAGCTTCATGTGTTAATTCAGGATCAAATGCATTTGAAAATAAGCCCCAAATTTGGTATCCCTGCATTCTGGCCCAATTTGCATAATCCTTCGAACCCAGGTTTTTGATGGCCCCTTTTCCGTCCGCAAGCTCAAACCATGTTGGCGAAATGACATTAACGCCTTCCATCTTTGGAATGCTCGAAGTATTCGGGTTCTTGGTATATACAGCTTCCCAGGTCAGCTGAATTGGACCTTCCATTTTCGGCAATGTGTTTTTTGTTTCTTCAAGAGAAATAGCTATCTCCTTCCTCTCTCCCTTTTTTATGTATTGCTTCTTCAAATAGCCGGCTCTGCCGTCTTCTTTTCTAATAAGATAGTAGTCTCCTTTTTCCTTTTCAATAAAGACATTCTCTTTTGGAGATACGGAACCGGTATAAGGTGAATCCAGACTGGCTTTCGTCCGCAGCCGAAGCAGTTCTTCATGAATATTTTTTTCCTGCACTTTACCGGCAGCAAAGATCTCTCCATTCTTTTTAATCCAAACTGCACCTGTTTCAGAGAGAATTGAATAAGTTATTGGATACAAAGCCAATAGGGGCTCAATCGCCAAATACCTGTCTCCTTCTATTTGTTTAACGGCAGAATACTCCATTTTCATAGGCTTCCCATTCACCTGGTAGCTGGAAGATTCAGATGGCATCTGCACTACTTTATTTTTAGTGGCAATAATGACAGATTGTGAAGGTTCATCAAAAATAATAGCTTCGTCAACAAATTCCCGCAAAAAAGTTAATGGCAGGTAGATCGTTTCCCCTTCTATGTAAGCATTTCCCGCCTGTTTCCCCATAAACAAAATCGGATGATCTCCTTTAAAGTAAGCAGCCTTCTCCTTTGAAGCAAAAGGGTATAAAAACATGAATATGCTTGAGGTTATCAGTAAAAAAGCAAACAAAAGCCCCGCAAAAATAATTTTTTTAGCGGGAGGCTTTTGCTGACCTGTTTCAATTTTATACATTCCTTTTCCTCCCTTACTATCCATCGTAACGAAATAATCAGAAAATGGGAAGAAAATTTAGAATGTCTTCAAATATATTACCCATCCTATATTAACGAAATTAATTTAGGAAAGGTTTCAATATTTTATCAATATGTTGTAAAGTGAGTAAGCTTCTGCAGTCTGTAAGTAATATATTTGGCCACAGGCATTTTTTCATTGGACGGATAATTCTTCGTATAAATGGCTCCGTTATTATTCCAAAGCGTATTAAAATACCTGTCGACATCCTTCATAACCCGGGTTTGGGAAGGGGCGCTGATTTTTAAATTTGTCTCCAGGTTTAAATCGTCCAGATTTCTTTTTGTAAAATTAGCTGAACCAGCTATGATCATACTATTTTCTCTGCCGGTTATATACATGATTTTTGAATGGTATTGTTCAAATCCCGTATTGTACCATCTGATTTTTATGTTATCATGGCCTAATTTGTCCAATTCAGCTGCAACAGGTATATTAGGCAGCCCGATCTTTTCAGATCCGAAAGCGTTCTGGTTGGGATCCAGGATCATTTTTACTTTTACTCCCCTATCGGCTGCTTCTTTCAGTGCATCAACCACTTTTCGGTCAGCAAGATAAAACATGCCAAGCCAGATGGTTTTCCCCTTCTTGACTTTATTGATTTCTTGAAGAATGTGTTTATAAATTTTGCCTTCAGTAAGCACTTGGACCTTAAGCGGGCCAGTTTTTTGGTTTTTTTCAGGCTTGAAATCTGCCAGTTTGCCGGATGCCGAATAATCGACAACTGCCTGCTCGGTTTTTACGAGGTCAGCTAAAATAGGCCCTTTTACTTCAAATGCTATATTGGAATGAAATCCGCTGGCATTGTGAGGGTTTCCAGAAGTTACAATTCCTGTTTTTTCCGTCACAAAAACCTTCCGGTGATTTGCTTTTATGTTCATTAGATCGAGATAGGACCTGAATGTCACTTTTGGAGCATTTTCTGCAAGCGGATTGGGCAGCCAGCCTTCACCAGCCTGGCCAAACCATTGTATAAATACACGCCAAAATGCCGAATAAATTGGATTTGAATCCCTTAAAGGAACTAATGAAGTGTAAACCACATTTATGCCATTCTCTTTGAGTTCCCGGTATTCCGGAACTTCATGCGATCCATAGGTACTGTTAATTCGATCTGTGATTAAGGTAATCTTCATATTCGGGCTGCTGAGCTTTTTTTCGATCAGCTTATCAGTTATTTTCCCGCTAATATCCGGATATTTTTTATCACCATCGTTAAAGCCATTGAATAAAAACATATCTATCACTATAAAATCCTCTGCTTCGTCAATTGCTTCTAAAATGCGCTGAAAGATCTGCTGTTCACTTTCTCTTTTGCCATTTTCTTTTTCATATGTTAAATCGTAAAAGAACTGAACATCTTCTGCCGAATATACGTCCCCCTCGAACGAAAGGCCTTTTGGCAATGATTTATTGGATTGATAGATGATGGTTGCTGCCAATACCAGCACAAGGCTCAAAATAGGTATCCATACCTTTTTTCTATTTACTTTTTTCAGAACCTTTTTCACCAAGACTCCCCCTGCTCCTTTGACTGCGATATCTATATATAGACCATTTTTGACTATTGTAAACTCATCTATGCGCCTTCAGGCAAAATAAAAGACGAAGGCCAGCGCCTTCGCCATTTATACATATTTTTAGCCTACAAGCTTTACTAGCATATGAGACAGCTTATGCTTTTCTTCTTCTGTTCCTACCTTCCACAATTCCTGAAGAAGCTTTTCTTCACGGTTTCTCGGATCTTCTTTGGAAGCCAGATAATCGCCTACCTTTTGAGCAGTATTAGCAAGCTGCTCCTCGTCCATGCCCAATTTCTGTCCCATGGAAACCTTTCCGCTTAAATAATCTTTAAATCCGTCAAAGCTTGAAAGAATTTCATCTTTCTTTTCGATTCCCATGCTATCGAGTTTTCCCTCTACATTAGCTGCTTGTCCATTTACGTTATTCATATTCTGTTCCATGCTGAATCTCTCCTTTATATGGATTTGATTGCTGTGACAGTCTACTAATACCCGCTGGCATTCATATCAAACACAAGCCGGAGAGTTTGAAAAACCTCCCTGAAATAAATTGGACAACTTTTTATTTGCACATGGTATGCAGGTTTGCTCACATGGTACAATATACTAACATAGAAAGTATGAAGGAGAGTTTTTATGATTTATGGAATTATCATTATTTTAGCTTACTTACTTGGCTCCATTCCTTCTGGATTAATTGTAGGAAAACTTTTTTATGGAGTGGATATTCGTGAGCATGGCAGCGGAAATCTTGGCGGTACCAATACTTTCCGAACCCTGGGTGTTAAAGCCGGCATGATCGTTACCATAGCTGATATCTTAAAAGGCACCCTTGCTGCATCCCTGCCCTTGTTCTTTGGATCGGATATGCATCAACTTATTGCCGGAGTGTTTGCAGTTATTGGACATATGTATCCTCTCTTTGCCGGTTTTCGCGGAGGAAAAGCAGTGGCAACCTCAGGGGGAGTGCTATTAGCCTATGTACCGTTCATGTTTCTTATCATATTGGGTGTTTTCTTCTTAAGCCTTTACATAACCAAGTACGTATCTTTATCCTCTATTCTGGCAGCAGCAGCATCCATCATTTACGCTATTATACTAGGTGACATACCCCTGATTATAGTTGTTTCTATCCTGGGATTCTTTGTTATTTACAGGCATAGGGCAAACATTAAACGAATCAGGGACAAAACCGAGCCCAAAATAAAATGGCTTGGATGAAAAGCAGACGCAGTGAAAAACAGCAGACCAATTACCTGCTGTTTTTTATTTTTTTTTTTGAAAATTATTTCATAAATGAATCACAAAATCTGCGAAACGCGAATAAAAACTTATACATAAAAAAACATAAATTGATATCTTTCGCCATACATTAGTTTAGGCTTAAATTTTGCCGAGAACGTTAATGTTAGGATGAATAATGAGATGGAAAAGGAAGAAAAGACGTATATAAAAAAAGCAGAAGGAGAAATCTGCGAAAGCAGCGTGCAGCTGGCAGCAGCATTAGCCCATGAAATCAGAAATCCGCTGACAACAGTAAAAGGGTTTATGGAGCTCTTAAAGCCTTATTTAATTGAAATCGGCAAAGAACAGTACGCCAAAATTGCGATTGATGAGATTAATAGGGCAAATGATCTGATTTATGATTTTCTAAATGCATCGAAACCTGGAATAAACAAGAAAACGGAAATAGACTTAAACAAATTGATTCAGGAAATAAAGATTTCTTTCGAAAATCAGGCAATTATTAAAAATATAAACCTTTCAGTTAACCTATGTCCTGCAGATCCCGCCATCTATGGTGATTCTAATAAGATAAAGCAAGTACTGGTCAATTTAATTAAAAATGCACTGGAGGCATGTGAAGAAGCTCATGCAGGAGAAGGAAAGGTTTGCCTGACTGCCAAATCAAACAGCCGGAAAATCCAAATTATTATTGAGGATAATGGACCAGGCATGACAGAAGAAACGATAAACAGTTTATTTTTGCCATTTTATACAACTAAAGAAAAAGGGACTGGCATCGGTCTATCCATATGCCGGAAAATAATAGAGGAACATAAAGGCAGAATTAAAGTTCATTCCAGACTTTCACATGGCAGTGTTTTTACAATTGAACTTCCTGTGGCATTGAAGTTGGATGGAAAATTTGCAGAAAAATGATGAAAAATGCAAAAATTCATAATAAAATTAGTCTATTAATATATATATTCTGACGCTTTATATTAAGGGGTTAATTTTTATGAAAAACAACAAAGCCTTCCTGCTATCTGCCTTTTTCTGTACCACATTATTAATTTGCTCAGGTCTCTTAATCTATAGAATGCACACTGAACATAAGGCTGAGGCAGCTGTAGCCAAATCTGTTCAATTGCATGCTGAAAACAGGGAAACTGCCGAGAGCAATAAAATCCTTATTGAAAGGGTGACCTTAGGAGCTATTGGAGACATCCTTATTCATGATTGGGTATATAATGATGCAAATACAAAAACAGGCTATGATTTCAAACCGATGTTTGAACATGCAAAATCGCTATTAAGCCTGCCCGATCTCCTACTTGCCAATCAGGAGACTATTCTTGGCGGCCCCGAAATAGGAATTTCCAGTTACCCAATGTTCAACAGCCCTCAGGAAGTGGGGAATGCTCTCATTGATGCAGGCGTTGATATTGTTTCAACTGCCAATAACCATTCACTCGATAAGGGAGTCAAGGGCTTGGAAGCATCTCTGGATTATATGGACCAAATTGGATTGCCGCATGTGGGAACAAGCAGAACACCAAGTGAGCAGCAAACCTTGAAAATACTCAGCAAAAACGGAATTAAAGTTGCCTATCTTTCTTATACATATGGCACAAACGGAATTCCCGTTCCGTCAGGCAAAGATTACCTCGTTAATCTCATTGATGAAACCGCAATGAAAAAAGAAATTAAACGGGCTAAAGACGGAGCTGACGTCGTTGTCATGAGTATGCATTGGGGAAATGAATATCAGCTTCAGCCAACAGAGGAGCAAAAGAAATTAGCTGAGATTCTCGTAAATGAAGGTGTTGACATTATCTTCGGCCACCATCCACATGTTCTTCAGCCTATGGAGTGGATTGACAGAAAAGACGGAGGCCGATCATTGGTCGTATATTCGCTTGGCAATTTCTTATCCGGGCAGATGCGGGATTATAAAGATATAGGCGGACTTGCAACCGTGGAGGTTACAAAATATATTGATCAAGATGGGGTCGATATTAAACTTTCCAATCCCGGCTTCGTCCCGACCTACGTCAGCAATAAACAGCTGAAAAATTACCGGATCGTGCCGCTCGAGGATGCGGGCCCCTTTGGTTTACCCCATGCAGAGTCCAAATTTGCCGAAATTATGAAACATATGATGGGAAATATTCACTGAAGCGCTTTATAGCGCTTTTTTTGTGTAAAAAATGGTAAAATATCTATATGCAGGGAGGTTTGATTATGAAAACCACTTACATTAATAAGTCTCTTCCTTTTTTGCAGCTAAGTGTATTCACCGCTGGCGTATTGCTTTTTCAATTGAAGCTTTTCGCATTAGCTTTCATACTTTCGTTTGGACTTATTATATTTTTATTGCTTCTCTCAAAGCAGGAGCGTGTTTTTTCCTGGACCATTGCGGGATATTTAACAGGCAGCCTTTTGTTTCTATATGGCGATAAGCTGCTTGATGCACTGCCCCTTCCATACTATATCTTAATGATATTGAATCGGTTTCTTCTGGTGATCCCGATCCTGCTGCTGGTCTATATTTCAATAAAGTTTAATAAAAAGGCTATCCCCTTTTTACAGAAACCGGATTGGAATTCCCTTATATTTTTCCCATTTATATGGAGCGGCTTCCACTCGATAAAAATAAAGTATTTTCTTATCATTGCTGTCATAATTAATTTTGCTTCATTTGCTTATTCTATTTTTTCAGCTGAAAACTCCTTTTCATTGGACTTTTTACTATTCCTGATTGGCTTCTCAATTGTAAATGGAATAATGGAAGAGCTTTTATGGAGAGGAATCATCTTATCCAGAATGGCTGAACTGTCAGGAGAAAAGGCAGCAGTTCTTTTCTCCGGGCTGGCATTTGGTTTTTCTCATATGGTTCTTGGCTACTCATTTATTTTGTGTCTGCTGTTTGCTGTCGGCGGAATATTTTATGCCGCTGTCACAGTGAAATCCCGAAGCATCTTTCCTGCTTTCATATGGCATATTGCCATGAACGTATTCATGATTTTAAGCGGATTAATACCTTTTCCGGGATAGTTGAATGCTGCAAATGCAATCAAAAAAGAAAGGCTGCAGACATTTTATTCGCGAATAAGGAAAAACTAGCCTATAATATGACTATCACCCAGGAGGAGGAATTTCAAATGAACATACATATCGAAGATCAAGCTGCCCAATGGTATCAGGAAGAAATGCTCTTAACAAAGGGTGACTTTGTCCGCTTTTTTGCAAGATATGGAGGCTGCAGCACTGTTCAGCAGGGATTTTCATTAGGCGTCTCTAATGAACAGCCACATGACGCAGGTGTGCAGACTGAAAAAAACGGAATTACCTACTTTATAGAAGAAAAGGACTTATGGTACTTTGATAATCACGATTTATTCGTGACATTTAATGAAAAAGCACAGGAACCTGAATTCAAATATACCAATGAGTAAAAGAAGCAGACACAGCCTGCTTCTTTTTTTCTGTGGCTTTATTAAAAAAAATGCTGATATTTGATTTTCTCGAACAGTAGTTCTTTCTCAGTTAACTTAACTTATGATAAACTAAGGTTATTGGAATTTTCCGAATAATGGAAAGTTTATTGTTCCGTAAAGGGCAGGTTAATTCATTAAAAGGAAGGAAAAAGGTAAATAGAAAGGGAGCTATTTTATAACCGGATAAATAAAGGAGAGAAGGCTATGAGTAAATCATTTATTGAACAAGTACATTATATTAGGATTCCTGTAAAAGATTTAGAACTGTCTGCACAATGGTATAGAGATGTATTAGGGCTCCAGTTACTAAACAATACTGAGAAACTTGCCATTTTAAAAGTAGGTGAAGGACCGTTCTTGCTTATCTTAGTACATACCGAAGATGAAACATTTTCACATTTTACTATTGATAATGAACAAGAATTTAGCATTGGCTTTACAAGTCCAGAATTATCCAAGTTTCATCAACACTTAATTAATAATCAAGTGAAGGTCGAGGATATAAAAGAAGATAATGGTCATGCCTTTTTCCACTTTTATGACCCAAATGGCAATAAACTTCAAGTACACTGGTAAGATTATAATAAATAAAGTACCCTATTTTATTAAGTGGTGCTTTAACGGAATAAAAAGGGGAACGTCCAAATCAGACGTTCCCATATTTTTTGCCTGAACCTGCTTTCCTTTGTAGGTGCCTTTCGCTTTTCTATTGCAGCCGTTCCAGCTGCTCCCATAGCTCCTCTTTTTCAAGGATTTCCTTCTGCCTGGCACCAATCAAATCAAAGTGTGAGTAGCCATCAGTGCGATAATCTATCCACTCAGGCTTGAGGCCATGTGATTCTCCCCAATCTATCAATTTCTTCAAATCTGAACAGCCGACCTTTGTCACCGTTTTACAGCCAGGGAATCGCTCATCTAACCAATAATGAGTTAAAAAAGCAATTTCTCCACGGTCTATTTTCCTTTTCCATTCTTGAAGATCTTCTCTGCGAAGGCCGAATGCCATTTCTATTCTCCATCCTTTATTATCTGACAGCACCTTCAGGCTGCTTTTTTGCTTTTTCATACGCTTCATGCCAATCGGGGTATTTCTTTTTAATTGAAATCGGGCGGAAATTATCCTTTTTGACGCAAACATGCTTGGACATGCCTGTCACGGCAAGCTCTCCATCATCATTGTATATTTCATATCCATAGCTGACGCGGAAACCGTCATACTCTTCAATCCAGGTTTTAATTGTAGCAGTCTGCCCGTAGCGCAATGGTTTTTTATAAGAAGCAAGGATATCCAGAACAGGAGAGATGATTCCATCCTTCTCCATTTCAGCATAGCTGAATCCAAGATCTTTTATGATCTGTGTCCGGCCAAGTTCCATCCATACCAAGTAATTGGCGTGGTATACTACTCCCATTTGATCTGTTTCTGCATATCTTACCTCTATTTCTTTTGTTGAGATGAGCATCCCTATTCCCCTTTACTTATTTTATTTAAAGCAGCTTCGAAATCCGGCTTCTCCAAAATGCTGACCTGCTCAATATCTTCAGCAAGTGCTGAAACAATTCTCATGGCTTGTGCCTGAATGGCCTCATCAGCAAGATTGGCAGCAAAACGTCCATTCCCGTTTACTTCAATCCTTGATAACGTTCGGTTAAGGTAATCCTTTGCTTCCTCCGTTAGAGTGTATTCATATTTTCCAGCATACGAAATAATAATTTCCAGGAGCTCAGCGGTTGAATAGTCCTTGAAATGAAAGAACTTTTTGAATCGGGACTTTAACCCCGGGTTACTTAACAATAACTTCTCCATTTCATTCGGGTAGCCAGCCAAAACAACAACAAGATTTTCATTATGCTTTGTCATTTCATCCACCAACGTATCAATGACTTCTTTGCCAAAATCTCCTGATGTCTGGGAAAGAAGTGAATATGCCTCATCGATGAATAGGACGCCGCCTAAAGCCTCTCTTATCTTTTTCTTTGTTTTGATAGCAGTTTGGCCAACATAGCCGGCTACAAAATCAGCACGGCTCGCAACCATCAAATGTCCGCGTTTCAGAAATCCGCATTCCTTCAGCAGTTCTGCATAGACCTTTGCAACAGTCGTTTTTCCTGTCCCAGGATTACCTGTAAATACAGAATGGAGCTGGATAGGCACAACAGGAAGTCCTCTTTCACGGCGCATCTGCTGCATTGTAACAAAGGACACTAAGTTTTGGACTTCTGTTTTAACTGTTTCAAGTCCGATGAGCCGGTCAAGCTGCTCCTTGGGATTCATCAGCTTTTCTTCTTCTTCACTTTCAAAATCTTCTTTTTCTAAAAGTGTATAAGTCATGATGTTTTCGCTACTTTTTGCGTGAGAGCCTTTTTTAAAAATTGCATCCAGAACAATGTTTCTTACAGTCCTGGCATTACCGAATGTATCATCAACCCGCTCTTTTTCAATACGTTTGCCCAGTTCCTGTTTTGCTCCTTCTGTTAGGACATAATCATTATCAGCAGACAGCTTCTCAGCAATCTGCAAAAGCTCCTCATTCGAATAATCAGGCAGTGCAATAAAGTTTGACTCCGGGAAACGGCTGCGGAGACCAGGATTGCTGTCCAGAAATTGCCTCATTTCTTCTGGATAACCGGCCATGATAACCGCAAACTTTCCGCCGTATTCAGTCCCGGTCATCAGCGATACAAGAGTATCAATGGCAGTTTGTCCATAATCGCTGCCGGTCTGTCCCTCACGCTTTAAGCTGTATGCCTCATCTATGAACAGTACACCGCCGATCGCCTTTTCAACGGCCGCCCTGACATTTTCTTCTGTTTGCCCGACAAATCCGCCCACCAGCTGTGACCGGTCAGCTTCGATCACTTCTTCCCGCGGCAATACACCAAGGCTATGATAAATCTTTGCCAAAAGACGGGCGATCGTTGTTTTTCCCGTACCTGGATTTCCGGTTAGTATCATATTAAGGCTCAGTTCATCCTTCGTTTGAAAACCAAGTGACTTTCGTTCGTTTTGGTATTTTAAAAACCGGTAAAAATCCTGAACTCTGCTCTTGACCGAGTGCAGCCCAACCATTTCATTCAGTTCAACCAGTGGATCGGTTTGGGCATCAGATTCCTCTTCCTCTGATTCAAATATCTCTTTCCATTCAATTTTAAGTCTGTTGATGGCATTCAAGTGATTTTTCATATCGGTATAATAAGTCGAAGTATGGAAGACACCTGATATTGATTGTTCATATTCCTCGGAAGCCTTTAATAGAAAAGCTGTCTCTTCAATCGCTTTTTCAAGTATTTCAGTCAGCTTCCGGTATTCCGCATCCTCATAGGCATGCTGCTTTTTCTGCAGATCTTCTAACTCGTCATCCGCTTTGTTCATAAAGCTTCGGCAAATTTCAATAAATTGCTCAGCTGTTTTCTTTTTTGCTGCCCTGTTATCGGTTTCCCGAATCGGCGGGAAAGTCAGAGCTTCAAGAAGATTGCTTTTATTTTTCCATTCAGATTTTCCTAATTGGGCAGCTGCCATTGTATTTCCAGTATCCAGTTCAACTGCTTTCTGCAGCCATGCACTGGCAAGGGTATCATCTGTATTCTTGTTTAGCCGGGAGATAGCAGCCATGGCCAATAATTCCGAAAGCAGACCTGGATCTGTCTTTTCATTGATTTTCTTAATTACATTAAGCAGCTCTGCTTCATTTTGTATGTATCCGTATTGATCAAGCTCATTCTTCCAAAGGCCGATTCTAATTTCTTCTGATTTTGCCTGTCTATTCTGCTGTGTCATCGATTATCACTTCTTCTTCTTAGTTTCCTCAACTTATCTTACCATATTTCTGTAATTATCTATAAGCATGCGCACCTTAGCTGCAAAGGAAAAGACCCAATCATATTCGATTAGGTCTTAGAAAATGTTAATAATTATTGTTCCTGCTGCTATTGCCGTCTTGCTGTGCCTGATATTCATCCTTTATTTCCGAACGGAATGAAGCAAGACTTTCCCGGCGGCGTTCATTTTTTGCTTCAATTCTGGCAAGATCTTCTGCATTTGCATACTTCATCGATTCTTCAGCTTCGTCCATGTTCTCAATCGTATGAACGATCATGGATTGAAGCTTTTCAACATTATCGCTGCGGTCATCTGGGTTAGGTCTGTTATATGCCATGGTATGTTCCTCCCTTTGTTAGGTGATGGTACAAAGTTAGTTTGTGAAAGAACAAGAAAAATATTGGCGGAAAAGTGTGGGTCGCTTGCCTGATATACCTGATATGTTCGGAAACAAAAGAACCTGCCGAATATAAAAATGGCAGGTTTTATTTTCAAAAGATAAGAAAAATTTTTGAACGTCGATAACGGTCTAGCTCCAGCGCCTTTCCCCTCTAGGTCACAAGTCGGGGGTGGGCAAGGCACTTGCGCTTTTCTTAATTATTCGCCTTTGGTTTGAATGACTTGAGCATGCTGTCCGGATTTGTCCTGCATCTTCTTGCCTTTGTTGCCGCCAAATCCGCGTGATTGTGTGCCGATATGGTTCGGATTGAAATGATTAGGGTGTCTTTTTGGATTACTCATTCATATCCCTCCTCATTTTAAGTTTGTGCATTTTAGGAGGGTTTAATGATTGGCAAGTAATTCTATTCAGCCTTGTCCAGACGTTTAAGCTCGAGGCGCTCTTCGATTTTTTCCATAGCATCATGATCTTTAAGCAGCTGGCGTTTATTTTCTAGTACTAATTCAGCAAAGGAGCGTTTTCTAGGCTTTCTCATAAATCTTTCACCTTCCTTTAATAACATTGTAACAATCATTATCTCCAGAAAACCTTTAAATTATTACAACTTTTCGAAAATTTAATCCGCATATACCCAGACTACGTGAAAAAAGTGCATTTGGTTCGAAATTATTAATACTATATTCAGAAAATACCAATTCAATAAATTTTTCCCTTTTTATTTCACCGTAAACCTATACAAAAAAACATCTGCATATGCAAATGTTTTTCTACATTTCATCTATATACTGATTCATAAGCTCCAAGGACATCGCACTTAAATACTTATTCCGAATAATTCCTTCTTCATCAATAAAAAAAGTGGTAGGAATTGTTATTATTTGATAGGCATTTGAAGCTTTTTCGTCCACATCAAGTAAAATCGGAAAATTCACTTTCATTTCTTCAGCAAACCCTGCAACATCAGACTGAGGATCCATGTTCACCGCCAATATAGCAACGTCATTTCCCTTCTGAGTATAGAATTTTTGAATATCAGGTATTTCGGCTTTACATGGAGGACACCAGGTTGCCCAAAAGTTTAGCATGACTTTTTTTCCTTTGTAATCTGAGAGCTTGACTGTTTCGCCTTGTAGGTTTTTCAATTCGAAATCTGGGGCTTTCAATCCTATTCCTAACCCTGTCTGATTAACGGGCTGACTTTCGGCTTCACCTTTTTCAAAAGCCTGCACTACAAAAACCGCGGTAATAATGATTAATAACACAGAAGCTGCAAACATTTTTTTGAACATGCTGTTTTCCCTCCCGGCTATTCTAGCCTTTTTGCTTCCTTGATTGTATTTTAACCTAGAAAAGCAAAATTAATAAGGTTCTGAACAGCCAATAAGACAGCATAAATGTGACAGATCCGTAAACAATTCCATGAATCCATGTATTAAGCGGATATTTGTATTTCTTAATTGCCATCACTAAATAGATTAGAGCCAAAAAAGCCCCTAAAATAGTTCCCTTTCTTCCTCCTGAGAAATATAAAAACCCAATCGGGCTCCTTAGGATATTTTCTGTTTGGAAAAGGATTGAACTAAACTTATAAGTAAAAAAGCCAATAAGAACTGAATTCAAGATGACATTCAGAAAAACTTTTTTATATTCCCCGCTGTCTCTTAAGACCCGAACAATAATGAAATAAGAAACAATTCCTGAAAGCAGGACTATAACCCATTCGTACTTCACTAAAAATGGTCCAATCAAAAAAGCACCCAATGTCAGCCCTCCAAATTACAGATATTATCAAGATACCTAAACCCGTATATTTTGTAAATAAAAAAACCGCTATGTGAGTAAACACATAGCGGCGGGTAAAAATTAGTTAGCCAGTTTATCACGAAGAACCATTTGCAGGATTCCGCCATGACGGTAGTAATCGATTTCAACTTCAGAGTCGAAACGGACAAGAACTTCGAATGTAGTCTGGTTGCCGTTTTCATCTGTAGCTGTAACCTTAACAAAATCACGTGGTCTAACATTTTCGTCGATTTGAACATCGATCGTCTCTTTACCTGACAAGCCAAGAGTTTCTGCACTTTCGCCTTCCTTGAACTGAAGTGGAAGAACTCCCATTAGAACAAGGTTAGAACGGTGGATACGCTCATAGCTTTCAGCAATAACTGTTTTAATCCCAAGCAGGTTCGTACCTTTTGCAGCCCAGTCACGGGAAGATCCCATTCCATAGTCTTTGCCGGCAAGAACAACAAGGCCAGTTCCATCTTCTTTATACTTCATGCAAGCATCATAGATAGATGTAACTTCACCTGTTGGCCAGTAAGTTGTGAATCCGCCTTCTGTTCCTGGCGCAATTTGGTTGCGGATACGGATGTTTGCAAATGTACCGCGCATCATTACCTCATGGTTACCGCGTCGGGATCCATAAGAATTAAAGTCACGTGGTTCAACACCGTTCTCGCGAAGATATTTTCCTGCTGGCGTATCTTTGCCGATCGCACCTGCCGGAGAAATATGGTCAGTTGTTACAGAATCACCGAACTTGCCGACAACACGCAATCCTGATAAAGGTTTAACTTCATCAGCATTAGGAGTTAAGCCTTCGAAGAACGGAGGATTCTGGATATATGTTGAATTATCATCAAATGAATATAAAGGCTCATTGCTAGTCTGAATTTGATTCCAGCGAGCATTGTCGTCAAATACATGTTCATATTCTTTACGGAACAATTCAGGTGTAACAGTCTGTTTAACCACTTCATTAACTTCAGCAGTTGAAGGCCAGATATCGTTAAAGAAGACGTCATTGCCATTCTTATCTTTTCCGATTGGCTCGTTTTGAAGATCAATATCTACCGTACCAGCTAGTGCATAAGCAACAACTAATGGCGGAGAAGCCAGGTAGTTAGCTTTTACAAGCGGATGGATACGTCCTTCAAAGTTACGGTTACCGGAAAGAACAGATGTTACAAGAAGATCGCTTTCAGCTACAGCCTTTTCGATTTCTTCTCTTAATGGACCGGAGTTACCGATACATGTTGTACAGCCATAACCTACAAGGTTGAATCCAAGCTGTTCCATGTATGGAAGAAGCCCTGAATCACGCAGGTATCCGGTAACAACCTTAGATCCCGGAGCCAAAGAAGTTTTTACGAACTTAGGAACTTCCATTCCAAGTTCAACAGCTTTTTTCGCCACTAAACCTGCACCAACTAAAACGTAAGGGTTTGAAGTATTTGTACAGCTAGTAATTGCCGCAATGGCAACAGCACCCGTTTTCATCTTGGTTGAGTCGCCGTTTGCAAAGTCAATTGTGATTTCTTTGTCGATTTCTTTCTTGCTTAAGCCGAAGCCCTGGTTCCCTTGAGGAGCAGTGATTGCCTCGTTGAATTCCTTTTTCATAGCAGAAAGCGGAATTAAATCCTGAGGGCGCTTAGGACCTGAAAGGTTTGCTTCGATTTCGGAAAGATTGATTTCAACTACATTTGTGTATACCGGCTCTAAAGATGGATCGAAGAACATTCCATTTTCTTTGCAGTATTTTTCCACAATCTTGATCTGCTCTTCAGGACGTCCAGTCAGGCGCATATAGTCAAGGGCTTCTGCATCAACAGGGAAGAAACCGCATGTTGCACCGTATTCCGGAGCCATGTTAGCAATTGTAGCGCGGTCAGCCAATGGAAGCTGTGTGACACCAGGACCGAAGAATTCTACAAACTTGCCAACTACACCCTGACTGCGCAGTACTTGAGTTACTTTTAATGCAAGGTCAGTAGCAGTTGTTCCGTTAGGAAGCTCGCCAGTAAGCTTAACCCCTACAACTTCAGGAACAGGGAAATATGAAGGCTGGCCAAGCATACCTGCTTCAGCTTCAATTCCTCCTACACCCCATCCAAGAACGCCGATGCCGTTGATCATAGTTGTATGGGAGTCAGTACCTACAAGAGTATCAGGGAAAGTTTCGTAATCGCCTTCCGTTGTTTCAAGCGCATGAACAACATTCGCAAGGAACTCAAGGTTTACCTGGTGAACAATACCTGTTGCAGGCGGAACTGCACGATAGTTGTCAAATGCTTTTTGTGCCCAGCTCAAGAACTGGTAACGCTCAGCATTTCGCTCGAACTCAAGCTCCATGTTGGCTTCAAGTGAATCAGGTGTACCATACTTATCTACCTGTACAGAGTGGTCAATAACCAGATCAACAGGCTTCTCAGGATTAATTTTGTCAGGATCCCCACCCATGTCAGCCATTGCCTTACGCAATGAAGCAAGGTCAACTACTGCTGGAACTCCAGTGAAGTCCTGCAGAATTACACGTGATGGTTTGAAAGGAACATCTACTTCTTTTACTTCAGAAGTTCCCCATTTTGCCAGGTTTTCAACATGCTCTTTTGTAATTACACGGCCGTCATATTGACGAAGTACTGATTCCAATAATACCTTAATTGAATAAGGCAATTTGGAAACATTACCTACTCCAGCTTCTTCAAGAGCACCTAAATGATAGTAATGATAGCGCTTCCCGTCCAGATCAAAGGATTTGCGGGAATTGAACACATCGTTCTTTGCCAAATGTATTACCCCCTCTTTCAATAAACATCATATACCAAGTGTTAGGTAATTGTCGAAAAGTTTGAATTTTCATCCATCCTTACTTTTCTCACAATTCCTATATTAATACAACCTGCTATATAAGTAAATAACAAGAAAGTTATTGTTTTTGATAAGTTTTTCTTATCATAATTTCTTATTTACTTCATTAAGACTTTTAAATTCCGTAATTGATAGTGTTTTTCAATTAGATAAAAATACCCTTAATGGCTTGGTTATTATTCTGCAAAAACGAAAAAGGTAATATACCGGTCCAAAAAACAACATAAATTGACATTATCCAAGGAAAAATAGTACCAGGGAGGTGATTGACTATGGCTAAAAGAAAGTCTAATCATATAATTGAGGGTATGAACGCTGCAAAAAGCCAGGGAATGGGCTCAGGTTATAATGAGGAATATGCCAATGAACCATTAACTGAAGCGCAAAAGCAAAATAATAAAAAGCGCAAGAAGAATCAATAAAGTGAAACTTCAATCAGTGGGGAGTGCTTTTCTCCCCGCAGATTATTAGTTGAGGCCCACAGGACAAGGAAGGTGAGCATCGCACGACCAAATGCGACAGCTTTTGGGGGGACGTTGCGTTCTTAGTCTTTGTCCTTCTTTCGGGCCTTTACATTATAAAGCGAGGCGACTTGCCCAGGGGTGACAAGCGAGCCCCTAGGAGCCGCAGCTAGATTGGGCAGTTTGCCCCCCCTTATATTCCTTTGAGTCTTGAAGTGGGGTCGTACTGCCCGTTAGACTTCGATAAATGATAATACCCGGCTGAACTGCAGCCGGGTAAACTTCTAGTACTGGTTAACATCCTCAACCATGGATCTTAAATCCTGCTGGAATTTCTCCAGCTGTGCCCTCTGATGGTCAGATGCAACCTCCAGAGCATTTTCAATTTGAGCGTACGCTTCATTTACTTCCTGCTTAAGATGTTTTAGCTGATGGCCATAACTGGCGGAATCTCTTACAATTTCAGCATAGAGCTCCTGTGCATCTTCCATTCCCTGCTGTGCAGCCTGAAATGCCTGCTGTTTATTTTTATGATATGGCATGTCTATTTCACTCCTAATAAAATTTGTACCATTAAATTGCTCAATAGCCTCATAAAATATTCCGCGAATCACTAAGAAGGAAATCTTGACATTCAGCCACATTTTGCAAGGCAATTTTTCATGGAAAAGAGACAAACTAACACATGAGATGAAGGTGAATTTCACCTTGTATCTTTTTTACCCGTCAGCCATTAAAACGGCAGCCTGCATATCAGCTGCCTGGAGCGGAAGAAACATCCTATTATCCGAGGAGGACTTCAAATGAACAAAAACAATGGCAAAGACATGCGAAAAAATGCACCTAAAGGACATAATAATGATGGACAGCCTGAACCATTAAGCGGCTCTAAGAAAGTAAAAAACCGTAACCACACCAGACAAAAACATAATTCACACCATGACATGTGAATGTAAAGAAAACAGCTGCCTCATCATCAGGCAGCTGCTTCTTCGTTAAATAGCAATTAAAGCATTTATTATGGTGTCCTCTTCATTGGAAGTTACTGTCCGCAGATCAATCAGAATTTCTTCCTTTTGAATCCTGACTATTATGGAAGAATTAATCCTTAACTGGCGGCCGATATGATCTGCTGAATATTGCCGGTGCTTTAAAACAGCAATCCAGGATGGAAGCTCTACCTCAGGCATCGTACCTCCCCCAACCTGCCCTGTACTTTCTCTCATTGAGCATTCATAAACGTTCCCGGCAGCTTGTAATCTGTTAAGAAATTGTGCTGTTCTCACTTTGAGTTCATCACTCGTCATCAATACATCATGAACCACGGGAATATTCTTCAGACCCTCTTCGCCTTTTAAGTAATCAATAAGCGTTCCTTCAAGCGCAGCAATTGTCATTTTATCAACCCGGAGAACCCGGGCAAGCTGATGTTTTTTCAGCTTTTCGATTAAATCCTTTCTTCCGGCAATAATGCCTGCCTGGGGACCGCCCAAAAGCTTGTCCCCGCTGAAGGAAACGATATCTGCCCCCATTTTTAGCACATCGCTGACTGCTGGTTCATTTCCGATACCTTTGCTTTTAAAATCAAATAGGGCACCGCTTCCCAGATCTTCATAAAATATGAGGTTTTTTTCTTTTGATAGGCGGGCAAGTTCCCCGGTACAGACTTCTTTTGTAAAACCTATAATTTTAAAATTGCTCGTGTGCACCTTCATAATCATGGCCGTATCTTCATTTATCACTTTTTTATAATCTTCCAGATGGGTTTTATTCGTTGTTCCCACTTCAACGAGCCTTGCACCGCTCTCTTCCATTATGCTTGATACCCTGAAGGAGCCCCCGATTTCAACAAGCTGTCCGCGGGAAACGATTACTTCTTTTTCTTCCGCAAGAGCTCTTAAAATGATATAAACGGCAGCAGCGTTATTGTTGACTGCCATAGCTGCTTCTGCACCTGTCAGCTCTTTGATCAGATTTTCCAGGTGACTATGCCTGGATCCCCGTTCTCCTTCACCCAGGTTATACTCCAAATTGGAATAGTTCATGGCAACTTCAAGCATATGATCAGCTGCAGACTTGCTTAACCGCGCCCGGCCAAGATTAGTGTGAAGAATAGTGCCAGTGGCATTAATAACTCTTTTAAGTGTATATCCATACCGAACAGTGATAACCTCTTCTGCTTTTTGAAATATATGGTCCGTAAACTTTTCCGTACCCGGCTCCTCACCGGTCCAATTCCCGGCAAGAATAGTATTCCTTATATCAGAAATTACCTCTTTCAGCATGTTGGTTGTATTTATAAAGTCAAGTCCATACTTTTTCATTAAATTAATAAAACGCAGGTCTTTTTGCAGTTCATGCACCGGCAAAATATTTCTTACTGTACTTTTCATAAAATCCCTCCAGCATTTGCCCTGTTATTATATCATTTTTCACTATTTTGCATGAAATGAATACTATAGAATGAAACAAGGGGGTTTTGAATTTGAACAAAAAGGAAGATTTCCATCCGTTTAATTTGGATGTATTGGAAAAATGGATGGAGGATTATTACCTGGACCCGCTTTCCTCTTATTTGGATCAGATAACATTCCGCATCGACTTATACGACACGGAAGCGCAGATTATCGTAGAGGCGCTTTTAACGGGATGTGCATCAAAAGATGTAACCGTTTCCTTAAAAGAAGACAGCGTAATCATCAAAGCTGCTAAAATAGATGACACACAAGAGCCGTGCATGCGAAAAGTTAAGCTGCCTTTCTCAGTTGTAGATAAAAAGGTTAGTGCAGATTTTGCAAATGAGATATTAGAGATTTTTATAAATAAAAATGAAGCGGGTCCGGGATCCAATAGAGAGATAATCATCGATTGATAAAATGAGATAGAGGTTGCCTTTCACCCTTTGTTTACATAGAGCAGCAAAAAACCTCCTCCGCCCGGAGAAGGTTTTTTACCGTTTTATTTCTGCATTTTTTCGATGATTTCTTTGGTTTTAGGAAAAATGCCAGTATCAAGCTTTGAATAAAGCTTTTCCCCATTAACTGTTACTTCAAAAGCTCCGCCCTTGCTTGGAACCAGTTCCATTTTTGAAATCTCAGAATGGAAATGCGTAAATAGTTCTTCCGCGAAACTCGCGGCTTTTGGTGCGTAGTTTCACATCATGCAAAATTCAACTTTTACTTCATAAGCCATATTTAAACCCCCGTGTGTAATTTGTTAGAATGTAAATATAATGACATTTTAGTATAACTATTTCATTACTGCAAATTGATTAGTTTTTCCTTCTTAATCGCTAAAAAGAAAAAATTCATGGAGTGATCTTATGGATGCACAGAAATACTTAAAACGCATTAGAGTATCGGCTGATCGTAATCTGGATCTTAAATATCTGAAAGAACTCCAGGGCAGCCATATGCACAACATTCCTTTTGAGAACTTGGATGTAACAAGAAAAATCCCCATTGAGCTGGATACAGATGCGTTTTTTGAAAAAATCCTTGAAAGAAACCGGGGAGGCTTCTGCTATGAATTAAACGGTCTTTTTCAGCACCTCCTGTCCGAACTGGGATTCCAATCACATCTCATTTCCTGCACCGTTAAAAAGCCTGATGGATGGGTCAGAGAAGATTCTCATGCAGCCATACTGGTTTACTTGCATGAACTTCCTTATTTGGTTGATGTAGGGTTTGGTGATTCCGTCAGGCAGCCTCTGCCTTTAACAGGTGAGGAAAAAACCGATGTCAGTGGAACATACAGGATAAGAGAGTCCGGTGAAGGAATATATGATCTTCAAAGACTTGAGGATGGTGAATGGAAAATTCTTTACCGTTTTTCTGATAAGCAAAAGCAGCTTGATGACTTCCATGATGCATGCTTTTTCAATCAGACTTCTCCTGAATCCCATTTTACACATGGCGACCTAGCCACTATTGCGACAAAAAATGGCCGTGTTACACTCTCAGGATTGACTGTTACTAAGTCTGAGGAAGGCACAAAAGAAAAATATGAACTTACCGAAGAGGAAAAAAAGGGATTTCTCCGCGAGCAATTCAATATAAAATTATAAAAGGGACAGCCAAACGGCGTCCCTTAAGCTTTATCATAATTTTGTTCTTAGTTTATCTAGCATATCGGCAGTCATCTTGGCTAAATCAAAGTCTGCTTTGAATCCCCACTCTTCTTTTGCTGCAGAAGCATCAATCGAATTTGGCCAGCTGTCGGCAATTGCCTGGCGCACAGGATCCACTTCATAGGAAATTTCAAACCCAGGAATATGCTTTCTGATCTCTGCTGCAATCTGTTCAGGATCAAAACTCATTGCAGTTACATTGAAGGAGTTGCGGTGAATGAGTTTATCTGAATCGGCTTCCATTAAATCAACGATAGCATTTAATGCATCCGGCATATACATCATATCCATATATGTGCCCTGGTCGATATAAGAAGTATAGCGGCCATTTTTAATCGCTTCATAGTAGATCTCAACAGCGTAATCAGTCGTTCCGCCTCCTGGAGGAGTAACATACGAGATTAAACCAGGGAATCGCAAGCCTCTGGTATCAACACCAAATTTGTAATAGTAATAATCAGACAGTAATTCGCCTGCAACCTTGTTCACCCCATACATAGTAGTTGGGCGGTGAATCGTATCCTGTGGTGTGTTGTCTTTTGGCGTGGAAGGACCAAATGCGCCAATGGAGCTTGGAGTAAAGAATTGTGCGTTGCACTCTCTCGCTGTTTCAAGTGCATTCATAAGCCCTCCCATATTTAAATTCCATGCAAAAACAGGGTTAGCCTCAGCTGTAGCCGATAATAGAGCAGCCATATGAATGACTGTATCCACATTATATTTCTTAGCCGTATCCAGCATTGATTTTGCATCGGTAACGTCAACCATTTCAAATGGTCCTGAATTAGCAGCCTCAGAGTCATTTTTTCTGATGTCTGTTGCGATAACATTGTCCGTTCCATAGATTTCTCTTAATTTCAAGGTTAGTTCAGAGCCGATTTGGCCTAAAGCTCCAGTAATCATAATCCGTTTCATCTTATTCCTCCAACGTTTCCTCTTTGCCTTAATTTTGAAGCTATATATATATCCGAACTTAAATAATTCCCATTTCCTTGCCGACTTTTTCATAAATGGCAATTGCCTGATCCAGCATTTCTTTCGTATGTGCTGCAGATGGCATGTTTCTGACACGGCCCGTTCCCCTAGGGACAGTCGGGAAGACGATTGATTTAGCATATACGCCTTCTTCATTGAGCTTTTTACTGAATTCCTGTGTTTTTACTTCATCCCCAACAATACAAGGAGTAATTGGTGTTTCGCTGTCGCCAATATCAAAGCCTATTTTTTGCAGCCCGTCCTTTAGGTAGTTCGCATTTTTCCAAAGCTTTTCATTCAGCTCTGTGCTTTCCATGAGCAGTTCAATAGCTTTCGTGCTTGCTGCTACATCTGCAGGTGTTAATGAAGTAGAGAATAGGAATGGTCTGCTGCGTACTTTCAGCCAATCAATCAAGTCCTTTTTGCCGGCCACATATCCCCCAACAACACCAATCGCCTTTGAAAGTGTGCCGATCTGGAAATCGATTTTGTCGGAAAGGCCGAAGTGCTTAACAGTGCCTGCTCCCTTTCCAAGAACTCCAGAACCGTGTGCATCATCTACATATGTGATCAGATCGAATTCTTCCGCGATTTCCACGATCTCAGGAAGCTTTGCGATATCGCCATCCATCGAGAAGACGCCGTCAGTAATAACCATGATTTTGTTGTACTGTCCTGATTCTTTCGCTTCCTTCGCTTTTGCTCTTAAATCTTCCATATCAGAATGATTTACTCGAATAATCTTGGCTTTGGATAACCGGCAGCCATCTATAATGGAAGCATGGTTCAGCTCATCAGATAAAATGGCATCATTTTTATCCA
Organism: Cytobacillus firmus DS1; assembly: GCF_000565285.1. Taxonomy (GTDB): domain Bacteria; phylum Bacillota; class Bacilli; order Bacillales; family Cytobacillaceae; genus Cytobacillus; species Cytobacillus firmus_A. Next base: position 61,541 of record NZ_APVL01000021.1, read on the forward strand.
TAACAGCAGAAATGGCTGCCATGTTACAATTAAATCCGGACTGGTATGCGATGGCTGCTTCTGTATGTTTGAATTCAGCCAGCTTTTCTTCAAGTTTTGTGTGAAGTTCAAGCGTTCCATTTATAGTGCGGACAGCACCTGCGCCAACCCCATATTTTTCAATTGCTTCAATTGCGGAATTTTTTAGTCTTTCATCAGTTGCCAAGCCTAAATAATTATTGGATGAAAGATTAATTAGTTCTCTGCCGTTGATTTTAATTATTGGCCCATTTGGGCTTTCAAGAGGGTCGATTACGTTGTAAAGTCCTCTATCTTTTAAATCCTCCAGGTTTTCCTGTAAAAAAGCATCTAAAATTTTGCTGGTCATATCAGTATCCCCCAGTACATTTTTATTGAATGTCGCCAACTCATATACAACTGTATTTTCAGAGAGGACATTATTTCATTAAACAAACTTAGCTATGTAAAGGTTTTTTCACTTTATACTTTAACACAATTTTTCAATTTGTACACTTATGAAGGACAGATTTTCTATTAGAGTTTTTTGAGCCTTATAATCAGTTTTCCCTATTATCTAGAAAAAATTTACCCGGCATATTTAGCTTAATTGAATAAATATACACATAATTGATCTGTTTACTCTATGATTACACAGGGAACCAATCAAACATAGAACAATAGGTCAGGCCATTAAGCCTTTGGAGGTATTTATTATAATGAAACATCCGCTAAATGTAACTTCGGAAATAGGAGAATTAAAGACGGTCCTTCTGCATAGGCCGGGTAAGGAAATAGAAAATCTCACACCTCAATATTTGAAAAGACTTTTATTCGATGACATTCCCTTTTTGCCTGCCATTCAAAAAGAGCATGATTATTTCGCCAATATTTTAAGCAACCGGGGAATCGAGGTTTTATATCTCGATAAATTGATGACAGAAGCCATACAGCAGGATGAGGCCAGACTGGCTTTTATTGAAAAGGTCTTATGGGAAAGTCAATCAAATATCAATGGTTCCTACGATACAGTGAAAGAGTATCTCTTATCTCTTCCGCTTGCTGAACTTGTAAAGAAAGTGATGGCTGGTGTCGTTAAATCGGATATTGATCAGGATAAAAAAATCCATCTTCATGAAATGATGCCGGACCATTATCCTTTTTATCTCGACCCTATGCCCAACCTCTATTTTACCCGCGATCCGGCTGCGGTTATAGGTGAAGGCATTACGATTAATCGAATGCATGAGCCTGCAAGGAGAAGGGAATCCATTTTCATGGACTGCATCATGAATCATCATCCACGTTTTAATAAACATAAGATCCCTGCTTACTTTAAGCGTGATGATCTCTACTCTCTTGAAGGCGGAGATGAACTGATTTTAAGCGATGAAGTGATCGCCATTGGCGTCAGTGCAAGAACTTCTGCACAAGGGATTGAAAAACTTGCACGCGAGTTATTCTCCCGTCAGGATGCCATTAAAAAGGTTGTCGCAGTTGAAATCCCTAAAATTCGCGCATTCATGCACCTGGATACCGTTTTCACCATGATTGATCATGATAAATTCACCTACCATCCTGCTATTGAAGATAGAGATGGCAGTATGAAGATTTACATACTGGAACAGGAGGATAATTCTGATACTCTTAAGATTACAGAGAAAAACTCGCTGCAAGAAACATTGAAAGAAGTGCTTCATCTTGATGAATTAGTGTTAATCCCCTGCGGAGGAGGCTGTCCGATAGCATCGGCACGGGAACAATGGAACGATGGTTCCAATACGCTCGCAATCGCTCCCGGTGTAGTTGTCACTTATGATCGAAACTATGTTTCAAACGACATCCTCCGGCAAAATGGTGTTGAAGTGATTGAAATTCTCAGCTCAGAACTTTCAAGAGGCCGTGGAGGTCCAAGATGCATGAGCATGCCGATCATAAGGGAAAATATTAGCTGATAAATCGGGCGGTTCCGGAACCGCCCGATTTTTTTTATGAATACTATTTTAGTTTAGAGCCCCCCTCCTTCTCCTCCCTCCTTCCAAAAAACAAGTTCTTTTAGGAAAAAACGGAAATATAAATATACTAATGCCCTTTTGAAACAAGCATTCGCCTGTTCTTTTTATAGGATATTTCTCTTAATAATTTATATCTATTTATAATAATTATAAAAA
>NZ_APVL01000022.1 GCF_000565285.1 Cytobacillus firmus DS1
ACATGAGCGACATGGTCAACTTTTGGGTTGACATTTACATATATAAATGATATTTTGAATTTTTCATCCAAAGTTTATTAAAAATTTCTATCGCTAAGTCCAATCTCTTTAATTTAGGCGAAACCCCAACGATTCCCAGATTATAAATACTTCCTTTTCTCTTTGGTTTTGAGAAATGAGTTGAATCCACTAAATTGTATATTATAGAGGTTTTTGAAATGGGAATATTAAATATCTTGATCAAGGACTGTCTAAGGTGAGGTGAGATAAAAATGATATGATTGACATTATTGTATTTAATTTTTTGGGGTAAACTTGAAAGTCTTTCTTGTCCAAGCATTCTAATTATTAGTTTCTGATCCCTTGTTTTATTGTTAGAATACCAGACAGCATTTCCCAGCCCCCATTCACAAAAAATGATTTCTGCCCAATTCAGTAATTCTTTGCTTTTATTAATATCATGATCCGTATGGCTTAACCATTTATCAATTCTTAGTTTATATTTCTTATTATCTTTGAGAAAATCAATGATATGTTTAGCAAACTTTAGGTCGTGTCCTGCTATTAAGATATGAATCATAAGAATCCTCCTTTGTAGATAAATGTTTTATATGGAAACAATTCTTTTGTGTCTGTTCATTTTATTGGGGACAGGCAGCCTATCATTTTTTATAAAATTGTAAGGGTCGATTGAAAATTTTGCTGTCTTTCTAAACTTCCTGTGAAAAATATCTTTGTTAAACAGATCCATTAGTCTGGTTTGATATTGTTCAATAACAGAATGATGAATGATGGCAGCAACATTCAAGACTTTTGAAGTATAAGAATACTTAAAGCGCGAATTCATTAAATCGATTTGTCCTGTTTTATCGTAAAATTGAAAATAACTTCCTTTTCCCACTATAGTAGCATTCGAATATATTGCTCCAATTAACAAATCGGTTAAGAAATAAGGACCATAATAGTTACCTGGATCCAAATATGTTATATAATCATATCTGTCTACTAAATCTGATATTTTACCCTTTCTGTTTGTGATTCTAATAATGTTGCATGCAAAAGTTTTATTGGCTATTTTTATCATGGAATTTGTAAATGAATCTCCAACAAAAACGGTTAAGGTCTTATTAGAATAGTCTTGGCTATTAAAATATTTATAAACAGTGTCGATTTGTTCCAAATTATTCGCATAAGAGATTACTTGAACTTTATGATTATAGGGTGTAATAACCGAAATCCCGCAATTTTTTGCTATTTTGTAAAGCCTATGGCCATATGTGTGCTGATCATAAATTTTTCTTATTCCCTGAAGCTCTTTTTGCTCTCTCCACCAGGTATTATTTATTGCCTTGTTTAGAATTGTATTAATATTTCTCCTCTCTTCAGCTACAGAGACGATATTCATAAACCACCTTTCGATAGCCGGAGAAGCGTTACTGACCACTTTAATGCCTGAGCCTAAAAGCTCGAATATTCTCCTTGAACACATAGAAGGGGAGTTTTTAACAGAATTAACATTGATGCATACTTTATATTCCTTACTGACGTCTACTAATTTTTTATATGGAAGGTTTCCAGCAATAAATCTTTTATATTTTGGTGGAAATCGGTAATTTGTGGATTTAACAAAATAATTTCGATCATAAATATCTAATCCATATTTTGTTGAAACATCTAAAAGCACATTCATGTCCTTTGTTCTTTCTGGATGCTGGGTCCCATAATAACTGCCGGAAAAACAAATATTTCGGTTTTTATAGTTTTTAACCCTTATTGGGTTATGAATTTTAGGCTGCGCAGCAAATGGCAGGACATCTATAGGAGTGTTATGAACTTTCTCTTGGTATTTAATCTTGGAATTTTCATCTGTTGTATAGATATAATCAAAGTATTTTGCATGATTAATAAATCTGTTAAAGTGTACTGGGTCCTCTTTATTCCAAAACACAGTTGGTATATGATTTTGTTTACACCAATGAAGCAGTTTTCTTAAAGGCTTTTCTTTATCCTCATGATAATAGCCAACTCGCCCTGTCCATTGCTGATCATTGCCTTGCCAGGCTGATTCAACAAAAAGAAGATCAGGACGTTCTTTGGTGAAAATATCCATCCAATCATTCGGTCCAATTTTTATTAAATTGCATTCTGGCCGAAAGCATTCATACGAAAACTCGTCAAGAATACAGGCAACTCTTAAATTTTTTAATGCGATAGCCATTTCTCTGCCTCCATTTCATGTTTTATTAGCGTAATGGTGTGCCGATTTGAAGGCACTTATATCCTGCAGCAATCATTGAATTTTTATTGACAATATTCCTGGTATCTATTAATATCCGATTCCTAAACAAATCGGATAGAATCTTAAATTCCTGTGTTTTATATTGATTATGATCAGTTAAAATAACTGCACAATCAGAAGTGTAAACTGCCTCTTCAATGGTTTCGCATTTCCCCTCTAACTCTTTTTGTACGTATGGATCATGCCATTTTATGTCATAGCCTTTTTTGCGAAGTTTATCATATATGACCAGGGCAGGACTCTCGCGGAGATCGTCGATATTCCCTTTATAAGCCAACCCCAATAAAGTAATAATAGGAGATGAAATGCCTTGTATAGCTGATTCTATTAAATTCACAATTCGGTCTGGAGTACTTTCATTAATTTCTCTTGCTGCTGTAATTAATTTTGTTTCATCGGGAGCTTGTTCGATAATGAACCATGGATCAACAGCGATGCAGTGTCCACCAACACCCGGTCCAGGTGCATGAATATTTACTCTTGGATGATAATTTGCAAGAGTAATGGCCTCCAGCATGTTGATTCCGTATTTCTCTCCAATCATAGCCAGCTCATTTGCAAGAGCTATATTTACATCGCGATAGGTGTTTTCAATCAGCTTTACCATTTCTGCTGTTTTTGCATCTGTCATATAAATATTCCCTCTAACAAAATGCTTGTATAAAAAAACGGTGCGAAGACAGGATTCTTCATTTATTCCACCGACGATCCGGTCATTGTTTATAAGTTCTTCAAATAATTTCCCCGGCAAAACCCTTTCAGGGGAGTGGGAAACGAAAATTTCGTCTCCTATTTTAAAGGTTGATTTCTCCAGAATAGGGATTAAGAAATCTTCTACAGTCCCAGGCGGCACGGTAGACTCTAAAATAACTAAGGAACCTTTTTTAAGATAAGGCAAAATTAAGCTGCAGGCAGAGTAAACATAATTTAAATCTGCTTTTTTGTCAGATGTTAAGGGTGTCGGAACTGCCAAAATATATGCATCTGCTTTAATAGGAGATGTTGATACAGTCAGCTTTCCTTCTTCCATTACCTTTACTAATTTATCCTGCAGGCCAGGTTCTTCAATATGAGCTTTATGCTCATTTAGTAATTTGGTTACCTCTGGATTTATATCCACTCCATGAACTTGCAGTCCGTGTTCTGCAAACATGACAGCGGTAGGCAAGCCGATATAGCCTAACCCCATTACACATAATTTCATGATGTCATCACCTATTTTTTATATTTATTCTTATTTAATATATGGCTATCAGACAAGGTTTGTATGGTTTGCTACCCACCAGCATAAAAGATAGACTAGTGACATGAATAAATAAAACCAAAAAAAATATCCTGTTTCCAGGATTCTTAAAATTGGATTCTGAATTTTCTGAAATACCAATCATCATCGTATTTTCTTCTATTAATATATTTATGCCGCTGTCTAAGAACACCGTCTTGTTTGACCTGTTTTTCAATTATAGCCGGCCTTACCCCAGTAATTAATTTCTTGCATTTCTCTATTCTTTCATAATTAAAGTGGGAATAAGCCATTCTAAGAAGATTATAGGAAACTTCTTCATTTGAAACTTGATAAGGGTGTGATTTCCTGAAAAGATGGAGAATTCGGACCTCAGGCAAAACACTGCACCTGTAACCAAACAGCCAAAGTCTGATGGAGAGTTCCACATCCTCATGCCCCCAAGTTCTAAAACCTTTTTCAAAGCCTCCAATGTTAAAGAATACCTTCTTGAAAATGATAAAGCAGCCGCCTGGAATAATTGCTGTGTCGAATAATCCCGGCCTTTTTTTATTCCATTTTATTCGTAAGTTCCTGCTTAGGGACATGCCATACCCAATAAACTTAGGATCTCCAATTGCTGCAATTGCCGGAGCAACAGCATCTGTATGCCTCTTTTCAAGAGGTACGATAAGACCGTCAAGCCAATAATCTTCAAACTCCAAGTGCGCATCACAAAAGGCCAGGTATTTTCCTTTAGTATGTTCAGCGCCAAGGTTTCTTGCTCTTGCAGCACCAATTCCGTTTGTACGAATAAGCTTTACTTTATGTTTATAGGTATCTATGAATTTGCAGCACCCATCTGAGGAGGCATCATCTGCCACAATAACTTCAAATGAAATATGGGTTTTTACTGAAAACAGGGAATCCAAGGTGCTTTTCACATTCGCTCCTTCATTTTTGACAGGGAAAATGATAGACACTTGTGGTGTCGCCGACACAATCTTCACTCCTTACAAAGTTCATTTACAGTTGTTCTTGTATCATATGATTGTGCGTATAGCATGGTAACGGCGCAGGTTAAGGGTTGTTTTGTCATATCCATCCTATTTGAATTCATACAATGAGAAAGGAATGAAATTACGGAAAAAGGTGATATCAATGAAAGTGAATGTATCGTATTTGGGTAAAGAAAAAGGGTCAGCTGATTTTTCTTCTTTGCCGTCATTGATTTTATATTGTTCCAGACATGGACTTGACACGACATGGTCAAGGGAAGAAAAGACACTATACATTGACAGCCCCCAAAAAAATCAAACTCTTCTTCTGACAATGGAAGGAGGGGAAGATTCAGATGTGCTGCAGGAAACATCCTCTATGATGAAGGAACTGCTGAAGAATTCAGGAATTGTACTAAAAACTGAAAATGACCAGAAGGAGTACGAAGGAACTGGTTTCCATGTTCATTTGGAATTTACTAATAGTGAACATATTGTCATTACATGCAAAAATTCAGAAATCATTGCGGTCATTCAAAAGCATTGCAGGAAAAAAGTTTCAAGCCGGCCATATGTCTTTTTTAAAACCGATGGAGCTCCACATAAAGGGGGCCCTTCAATATCCTGTGAAATCCCAGTCAATTTTAGTGGTTTAGAAGAATTCCTAATTCAGCTGCAGGCTGCTATTCTGGAACATTTTATCGGCAGCAGTGAGCTGCTTAACTGGGTGGGGCTCGAGACCGTAGTTGAGCTTTTCAGCAGCGGGGCGCCAGAGAAGAAAAAACAACGGCAGCAAAAAAGAACTCCAGACAATCGCCCGGCTGAGATAAAACCACAGGAAGAGGCTAAGGGTGAAGGTTACTTTAATTATACGATTCGCCCTCATTCCAACAACGAAAAATATACATTGATTACAGACCTAGTCATTAAAAATACGGGTACTGCTGTGCTTCATAATCCGATTGTTTGCCTTAGGGTTGATCCTCCGGCTCAGGTAGAAATCGGAGGGCAGATCCTCCCGCCGGAGATGGTTGAGGTATTGGCGGTTCAGGGAACAGAAGGCACGAAGGGCTGGCAGTATGCAAATGATGATTGGCTTCAGGAAGGCTATGAAAAAGGAGTGTTTTGGATCAGGCCTATTGACACCTTATCCATTAATCCTGAAGAAAATGATGGCATTTATCAATTTCATTTAAATTTTGATAAATTGGAAAAGGGAACATGTACAGTTGAAGCATTTGTTTATTTCAGGGAGCAAGATGTAGCATTTAAGGCTATGAATGACATAAGCTTCGCTTTTTAAGCTGAGGGAATCCATTATTCTGGATTCTCTTTTTTGTTTTGTAGTATTCTAGAATACTAAGCAGGAAATAAAGTTTGAGGATTGATCATACATGCTGATAAAAAAAATTAATGGGCTGCTCCTGACGTTCTTAATAGCAAGTATCTTCGCGATGCTCATTTACCAATATTTAAAACCGGCGGATTTTAAAGAAGTTCCGCCCCCGACAGCACTTCACCCTCTCGTTGCTGAAAAGAAAGATGAACTTATTGCTCTTGCTGCCGGCAAAGGCATTAATGTAGTCATTACCCAGGATTTCAGAAGCATAGAAGAACAGAATGCTTTATATGAAAAAGGCCGCACTGCTGAGGGAAATATTGTTACCCATGCAAAAGGGGGGGAATCCTACCATAATTTTGGCCTGGCGATTGATTTCGCACTGATGTCCGTAGATGGCCAGGTGATTTGGGATATGAAATATGATGGCAACGGCAACAGCCGGGCGGATTGGGATGAGGTCGTTGAAATTGCAAAGGACCTTGGTTTTGAATGGGGCGGGGATTGGACACAATTCAAGGACTATCCTCATCTTCAAATGGATTTCGGTCTTTCTATCTGGGAGCTGCAGAGAGGGAAGAGGCCGCCTGAAGCTGAAAGATAATAAAAGAAACTGCACTCGAGTGCAGTTTCTTTATTTGCTAAATGATCATCTCCGATTGTACATAGTGATACAGCAGTTTAGCCGTATTTTCAATCGAATCCTCATGTGTACGCTCAAAAGCATGTGATGAATCAATTCCTGGGCCGATCAAGCCGTGTACGATATCATGGCCGGAACGGATGGCTGCTGATGCATCAGAACCGTAAAATGGGTAAATATCCAGCTTGTACTCGATTCCATTTTCTTCGGCAAGCTGCACGAGACGCTTTCTTAATTCGTAGTGATAAGGACCGCTTGCATCCTTCACACAGATGGAAACGGTATACTCATCAGTCGATTGGCCATCACCCATCGCACCCATATCAACAGCCAGGTATTCCACAGTCTCCGGTGTGATATTGGAATTGCCGCCATAGCCGATTTCTTCATTATTTGAGATAAGGAAATGGGTTGTGTACGGCAGCTCAATGTTCTCTGTTTTCAGCTGTTTAATCAGCTGAAGAAGGATCGCAACACTTGCCTTGTCGTCCAGATGGCGTGATTTAATGAATCCTGCCGGTGTCGTCTGTACCCGCGGGTCAAAGGAGACAAAGTCCCCAACTTCAATGCCCAGTGCACGGACATCCTCTGCATTATGGACTTTTTCATCAATGCGGACTTCCATGTTTTCCTGGTTTCTTTCAGCTTTTCCGGCATCTTTATAGACATGGACTGAAGTCTGATGCATCAGGATGGTGCCGGTGAATTTATTGCCTGAAGAAGTTTCGATTTCGCAATATTCGCCTTCAATCGAGTTATATTTGAATCCGCCGATCAGGTCAATCTTCAGGCGTCCGCTCGGCTTTATTTCCTTAACAATCGCGCCAAGGGTATCAACGTGCGCAGTCAGCATTCTGTGATTATTTTCGTCTTTTCCAGGAAGGGTTGCAATAAGTCCTCCTTTCCGGTTGCGCTTCGTTTCCACATTAAGCTCGTTTAAAAAATTTTCTACATATGTAATCACTTCATTTGTATTTCCGGAAGGACTTGGAATTGAAACAATCTCTTTTAATAAGCTGATCGTTTCTTTTGTACTCGGGTACGCCATTCAAAAACTCCTCTCAAATTATTCTCACGCAATTCTTATTATACTGTTATTTGTTGGGATAAGCATGTGCTATGAATAAAAAACTGCCATAACGGCAGTCAATTTGATTAAATCTCTTCGGATAGCAGGCTTTTCCTTGTTCTTAATCGGTAAAACCTTCTGAAGTCTTTTACGAGAACCTTTATGACAGAATAAAAAGGTATAGCAATCAGGATTCCGATAAATCCATAAATCGATCCTGCTGCCATTAAGATAATAATGACTGTAAGCGGATGGAGGTTAAGTCTTTTGCCCATCACATGAGGTGAGACGAGATTGCTTTCAAGAAGCTGAACTGAAATCAGTACCATGATAATTTTCAATACCATTCCCGGTCCCTGCAATAACCCGATGAATACTGCAGGAATGATTCCGAGTACAGGACCAAGAAAAGGGACAACAGTCAGGAACATCGCAAACACAGCTAATATCAATGCGTATTCCAATCCGATAATCATATATCCGGCATACATTAGCACGCCATCGACGACTGCCACAATAAACTGACCGGTTACATAGGAAAATAAGGTCTTGTCTATATCCCCCAAAATCCGCTGGCCTTCTTCCTCGTGTTTGTCAGGAAGGTATTTTAGGAGAAAAGGCCTGAGCTTGTGGTCATCCTTAAGGAAGTAGAAAAGGATAAAAGGTACAACAACGATGACAGTGACAATACTAGTAATGGTAGAAAAAACTTTCATTACGTTTTCTCCTGCCCCTGATAAAAGTGTTTCCAGGAAGTTCAGTACTTTATTTTTTACGCTGTCATAGGAGAACATGCCCATGTTATTTTCCTCAACCACTTTCTCTGTTTCATCCGACAAGTCTTCCATCTTAGTAGGCAGATTTTCGCTGATTTCTGCTATCTGGCTGCCAATTGTTGTGCCGAGCAGATTATAACCTAAATATCCTAAACCCAGGACCGCAGCAAAAATAAGCAGAATGCTCGCTGTTTTTGGCACAGCCCTTGAAACCAGCCTGACGAGGGGTCTTAGTATATAGTAAAAAATGCCGGCAATTAAAACAGGGAAGAAAATAGTTGCAATCAGGGCACGGATCGGCCATAAGAAATAATCAATTTTCCCAAGGAGAAAAATGATGATTAACATTAATATGGTGCCTGCTGCATATTTAAAAAATGGTTTATTGATCCACATGCATATACCCCAACCCTTATATATATATTTACTACTCACTGTTCCTTTTTTTAAACAGTATTAAACACCGGTTTAAGAATCTATGTAAGAGGAATAGTTTAAGAATGAACTATAAAACAGGTGAGGGAATCTGCCGATGCAATTTTTTAAGAATGTTACCATGCAGGAAATACTGCTGTTTTTATTGTTTGCAGGAATGATATTGACTGCCAAATGGACAGTTAACTTACTAGTGAAAAAGAGGAGGGGCAAGTCGGTCCAGAATGACCGGATCATGCAGGGTGTTTCATCACTCGTGAACTGGGCTGCTTTTTATGGAATCATCATTCTATTCCTGTTCTATTTTTCAAGGGAGAAATGGCTTTTTTATACCTTGTTCACAGCAGGGGAAGTAGATATGACGCTATATTTAATAATTGTAGCGTTTTTGACAGTCTCGCTCGCAAATCGGATGGTAAAAGTATTCACCAAATATGTATTAACATCTGTATATGAATTCTATGGAGTTGATCGGGGACTCGGCTATTCATTCAACAGAATGATCTATTATACCGTCATGATTGCAGCGCTCGCCATCAGCCTGACAACGGTTGGGCTTGATTTAACAGCGGCTGCTGCCATACTGGGTGTTCTCGGTATTGGGATAGGGTTCGGAATGCGCAATATTGCCGGTAATTTTATTTCAGGCATTATCATCCTCTTTGAACGGCCAATTGAAATTGGGGAAGTGATTGAGATAAACAACAAAATCGGTAAAATAGAAAGCATCCGTCTCAGATCCACTATCGTCCGCACAGCTAAAGAGGGAACCCTGATTGTGCCAAACCAATACTTTATCGAACAGATCATTAAAAACAGGACAGGCTCAGAAATGCTTGCACAGGTTCTAATCAGCGTTGCGTATGGCACTGATACAGATAAAGTTGAAAAGCTTCTTAGAGAAGCAGTGAACGTGGAAATGCCTAAAACAGAAGGGGTTTTAAATGCACCTGCACCAGATATACGTTTTGTGGATTTCCGCAATAAGGCCATGGACTTTTTAATTGAAGTGCCTGTTGCAAACTTTGAAACCAAACAGAAATTTGAAAGCCGGCTCAGACATGTAATTGCAGAGAATTTTTATAAAAACGGGATCGAACTTGCTTCAGCCCAGCTGCTGCCTGATGAATGAAGGGTTCATGCAAAAGGGAGTAATACGAAAACACCAGCCGCTCAGGGGCTGGTGTTTCCATAAGTGTAACCTATTTCCCTAACAAAGCTTTCACGCCAAGATAAAGAATGGCAAGACCAAAGATGATCATAGCCAGACTGCCGACAATGGTGAAAAAGCTGGCAATGCCTGAAGTAATAACTGCAGAAACAGGTACCATTGTCAAGCCATAGCCTGCAAGCATACATGCAAGATATAATAATGCCAATTGATACATTATAGATCCCTCCCTTCCATACTAAAGTATGAACAGGAAGGATTCTTGCTTGGTCTAATATCCCGAATCTTCCGAATAACACAAAAACAGTTCTTTAGAATTATTTATTGATTCTTATTTGCTTCCTGTACAGCTATGATTTTCAGGGCAGTTAATTCTTCCTCCGATAATCTTTCTGTTAAAAGACTGTATAATTCATTCTGCTCTTCAGCAGTCAGTCCGCCTTTTACTTTTGAGACACTCTGCTGGATTTCATCAATCGTAAAGCTTTCTGAAATCTTTTTCACAGCCTCTTCTTTTGTCTTGATCGGCAATGATGTCTTTTGAAGATTTACAGCTTTTAAATCATCCTCACTGCTTCCAAGCAGGACTTCTACATTTGGATCACTGGCAAGCATCTCCAGATCATCCTCAGTGATGCTGCCGGCAACTTCTGTCATTACTTTATTTGATATGAAATTCATTGAAGCAAAATAGATGAGAAAACCCAATAGAATGAAAGACCCTCCAGTGATTGTCCAAAAAATAATTTTTTTCAACTTTTTGTACTGCTCAAGAAACGAACAGTTCCGTTCACACTCCTCCCATTTTTTCTTCTTATTAAATTGTAAATGGTCATTTCCTGCTTTTGCAATTCTTTCTTACCTACAGAACATATGTGCTATAATTGGGGCATAGTAAATTAAGGGGCCGTTTCAATGAATAATAAGGTAAAAATATCAGTAAGATCTCTGGTTAAATATGTATATAAGAGCGGCAGCATTGAAACAGGCTTCCGTTCTGCAGTGCCGCTTTCAGAAGGAACAAGAATTCATCAGAGTATTCAAAAACTGTATGGAGAAGAAGATCAAAAAGAAGTGTATCTGCATGCAGAATTAAACTTCAATCACCTCGAATTTCAGCTAGAAGGAAGATGTGACGGAATTATCATCAAAAATGGCGAACGGATTATTGATGAGATTAAGTCTGTATCTCTCCCTCTTTCGGACATTGATAAATTTACATATCCTGTCCATTGGGCTCAGGCTAAATGCTATGCTTTTATGTACGCAAAAGACCATAATATTCCAGATGTGACAGTTCAAATAACATATGTACATGCTAAAACAGATGAAGTGAAAAGATTTCAGCAAAGCTATTCTTTTTTTGAACTGGAAGAATTCATAGTGCATCTTCTCGAATCCTATTCTCCCTACGCAGAATTAAGGCTTCGGCATCAAAAGGATTTAATTAAAGGTCTTCAGGAACTGACTTTTCCTTTTTCAGCTTATCGAAAGGGCCAGAGGAAATTTGCAGGAGCAGTATACAAAAGCATTGCCGAAGGGAAAAACTTATTTGCCAGCGCACCTACAGGCATCGGCAAGACCATTTCAACCCTTTTTCCAGCATTAAAAGCCATTGGGGAAGGACATATTCAGAGGATTATCTATGCCACGGCTAAAACCATTACCCGTCAGGCTGCAGAAGGGGCCATTAGCCTGATGAGGGATAATGGATTGAATCTTAAATCGGTCACCATCACCGCCAAGGACAAAATTTGCTTTAAGGAAGATACCAATTGCCACAAAGACAGCTGTGAGTTTGCCAATGGATATTACGACCGGATCAACCATGCTATACTTGACCTCCTGAAGAATGAGAACATGATAACCAGAACGACAATTGAAAAATATGCAATGAAGCATAAAGTCTGCCCTTTTGAATTTTCATTGGATGCTGCATATGCCGCTGACGCCATTATCGGTGATTATAACTATATTTTCGATCCGAGGGTCTCGCTTAAGCGACTGCTTGAAGAGGAGAAAAAGAAAACGGCGCTTCTGATCGATGAAGCGCATAACCTTGTGGACCGCGGTAGGGAAATGTATTCAAGCTCGCTTGAGAAATCAGCCTTTTTTCAATTGAGCAGAAGCTTTAAGGGGAAGGATGAAAGGATTCAAAAAAGTGCAAAACAGATTAATAGAATTTTTATTAAATTAAAAAAGAAATGTGGTGAAAATCAGGAAATCGCAGAAAATGATTCTCCTGAAGAACTTTTTGAAGTTCTTGAGGAATTTGTTCAATATGCCGAAGACTATCTGGGGCAAAACAGAGACAATGCGGATGAAGAAATGCTGGAGGTATTCTTTGCTGCCCAGAACTTTATCAGAATAGGAAAACTGTATGATGAAAGGTTTGTAACGTATATTCAAAAGCAGAGGAATGACCTGATCATCAAGTTATTCTGCCTGGATCCATCGTATCTTCTACAAAAGGCCAGAAAAGGATTTAAAGCGGCTATCTTTTTTTCAGCTACCTTAATACCTTTAAATTATTATTTGGACATGCTTGGCTTTCAAGAGGGAGATTTTATTTTATCCGTTCCTTCCCCCTTCTCAAAAGATCAGGCTAAAGTTTACATACAGCCGCTTTCCACAAGATATCACGACCGGGAAGGTTCTATCGGACCTATCGTCAGTACAATTAAGAGCATGTTAAAGGAACAGAAGGGGAATTACTTGATCTTTTTTCCATCTTATCAATATATGGAGAATATCTATCGGCGGTTACTCGATGAGGAACTGCCGGTACATACAATCATTCAAAAGACTGGAATGGATGAAGGGGAAAGGGAGGAGTTTCTGGGTGCATTTCAGCCAAATCCTTCCGAAACTTTGTTGGGGTTCGCCGTCATGGGCGGCATTTTTTCAGAGGGAATTGATTTGCATGGAGATAGGCTGAACGGTGTATTCGTGGTGGGTGTAGGGCTTCCTAAGCTGGGATTTGAACGCAACATTATGAAAGCATATTTTCATCAGCAAGGAAAAAACGGCTATGATTATGCCTATACTTATCCTGGAATGAACAAGGTTCTGCAGGCAGGGGGCAGATTGATCCGTTCTGAAGACGATACAGGAATGATTGTTTTAATGGATGACAGGTATGTGCAGGCAAAATATCAGGCCATGCTGCCTGAGGAATGGAAGGATTTTAAAGTATTAAGAGGTTAAAAACATCCTGCTCAAAGAGCAGGATGTAAGCTTATTGTTTAGTAATGACAGGACCTTTTGGTGCCTGGATTTTTCCGAGCGCTCTTTCGAAAACCGGATAAAAGATTTGTACGACAAGTCCAAGTGTTAATGTTACCACGATTGTGCCTACTCCGATTGCACCTCTGAATAAAAACGCAAGCAGCAAAGCAAAGCTTTCGCTGATGATCCTTGAATTCCGTAAGTTTAATCCGAATCTTGTGTGTATGGCTACCATTAATGTATCCATCGGGCTTGCGGGAAATTTGGCCTGAAGATAGATGGCAACGCCCATTCCCATCGAAAGGATTCCAAGGAACAATGTGATTGATTGCCCTGCCAATGTCTGCGGCGATAGGTCACTAAAAATGATGAGAAGCCAAAAGTCAATCAATGCACCAATAATCAAAATGGAAATGGCTGCAAGGACTTCAGGCTTTTTTTTCATTAGAAAGGCATTTATAAAAATGAGTACGATTCCATTTATAAAAACAAAGGTGCCAACTGTTAAGTTAAACAATTGCGATTCACCAACAGCCAGGGCATCCCATGCAGATGCTCCGAGGTTTGACCTGATAATCAGCGCTACACCCATTGTCAGGATCAGCATCCCAATAATAAAAAATAATAGACGTTCTTTCATGAAGACTCTCCAATCCAACGATGTTTAATTTTAGCTTGGCCCTTTTTAAAATCAATACTCCTTCAGCAATGAAATTATGAAGGGAAAATTCATTTTACCATATAAAATATATTGGGTAACAGCACATATTATTAAAAATTGTTGGTTTTTGCAGGAAAAAGGCGAAAGATATAAAGGTTATATCCATTTTCATCGATTTAAAAATGTGCTATATTATTTTACATTCGTTCACCATTTATTAATGTGTATTTACAAAAATTTTACATAATAAAAACTTAGCCGCTGCTAAGTTTTTCGCATGTGTACAATTTAAGAGGTGAAACCAACAAATGAGAAAGTTATTTAAATCGCCAACCCAATTGGCGAAAAGCAGCCTTGCTGTATTCTTTCTGACTGTTATCCTTTTTTGGCTAAAAACGTATGTAGCCTATCGCATTGAGTTTAACTTAGGGATCAATAATGACATTCAGAGATTTTTGCTGTTTTTGAATCCGTTAAGTTCTACACTGGTATTTCTGGGATTCGCTTTGTTTTTCAAAGGGAAATGGCAATCCGGCATGCTTATTGGCTTGAATTTATTCTTATCCTTTCTGCTTTATGCGAATGTCGTTTATTATCGATTCTTCAACGACTTTATAACAGTCCCCGTATTAATGCAGGCAAAAGTAAATGGGGGACAGCTGGGAGATAGTGCTCTGTCGTTAATGTCTCCTTGGGATATTTTTTATTTTACAGATACTCTGCTGCTTCTTTTTTTGGCATTCAGGAAATGGTACAATCCTGGAAAGAAATTTAGCCGAAAACCTGCCTTGGCAGTTATGACTGCAGGGATCATAATATTCTTTATTAATCTTGAAATCGCCGAGAATGACCGCCCTGAACTACTTACACGTTCCTTCGACCGCAATTATTTGGTGAAATATCTTGGAGCATACAATTTCACGATTTATGATATTGTGCAAAATGCGAAGTCTGCGAGCCAGCGGGCTCTTGCGGACACGAACGATGTGACTGAAGTGGAGAACTATGTTAAAGCAAAATATGCACCCCCGAACCCTGAATACTTTGGAAAAGCCAAGGGCATGAATGTTATTTATGTATCCATGGAATCACTGCAGACTTTTATTATAGACTACAAGCTGAATGGAAAAGAAGTTACCCCATTCCTGAACTCACTTGCACATAGCGGCAAGACATTTTACTTTGATAATATAGTCAATCAAACCGGACAGGGAAAGACATCCGATGCCGAGTTCATCATGGATACATCGCTATATCCCATGTCACAGGGAGCCGTTTATGTAACAAAAGCTCAAAATACATTCCATGGCACACCAGCTATTTTAAAGTCACATGGTTATACTTCAGCAACTTTCCATGGAAACTACAAGACCTTCTGGAACCGTAACGAAATGTATAAAACCATGGGCTATGATAAGTTTTTTGATGCAGAATATTACGATATGAGCGATGAAAACACGAAAAACTATGGTTTGAAGGATAAGCCGTTTTTCAAAGAATCCATGCCGATGCTGACCAGTCTTCCACAGCCATTTTATACAAAATTCATTACTCTTTCTAACCACTTCCCTTTTAAGATGGATGAGTGGGATACTGATTTTCCTGCTGGAGAAACAGATAATGCTGTGGTTAATCACTACTTCCAGTCGGCGAATTATATGGACCAGGCACTCGAGCAGTTCTTTAACGATTTAAAGAATTCCGGACTGTATGATCATACAGTAGTTGTCCTTTATGGAGATCATTACGGAATTTCCGAAAACCACAATGAGGCAATGGCAGAGGTGATTGGAAAAGAAATTACTCCGTTCGAATATGCCAAGCTTCAAAGAGTGCCAGTATTCATACATGTACCTGGAGTAGATGGCGGCATTGTCCATAATGTCGGCGGACAGGTAGATGTGCGGCCGACTTTACTTCACCTGCTGGGCATTGATACGAAAAATCACCTTGAAATGGGATCAGATCTGTTATCGGCAAAACACCGTGAAGTTGTACCATTCCGAAATGGCAACTATATTTCACCAGAATATACCCAAATTGAAGAAACCTGCTATTATACGGAAACCGGCGAAATAGCTGAAGCTAATGCATGTAAGTCATTATCCGATCAGGCGAAAAAAGAGCTGGAAATGTCAGATAACATAGTTTACAAAGACCTGCTGCGCTTTTATAAGCCGGAAGGATTTGTTCCAGTCAACCGGAATGATTACTCATATGTAAAGAAAGAGCTGCCATTTAAAGAGGAAAGAAATGGGCCGGGTATACAAAAGTAAGATACAGGAGCGGAGAGATAACTCTCTGCTTTTTTTTCCTTAAATATATGCAGAAAGTATGGAGTTTACTTAGATAATGCAAGGGTAGAATATCTTTGAAAAGATATAAAGAAAGGGTGATAAGGATGTACAGTCAAACTTTTGAAGAATGCATCCAGGCTTGTTTCGAGTGCATGAAGGCCTGTAATGTATGCTATGACGCATGTTTGGGAGAAGAGGATGTTAAAATGATGGCGGATTGTATTCGTCTCGACAGGGAGTGTGCTGATATCTGTGCCTTTGCAGCTAAGGCAATGCAGTCTGACAGCCCATTTGCGAAGCAAATTTGCACTCTATGTGCAGACATATGTGAAGCGTGCGGAAACGAGTGCAAAAAACACGACCACGATCATTGCCGGCGCTGCGCTGAAGCATGCTTTAAGTGTGCTGAAGAATGCCGTAAAATGGCTGCATAAATTAGCAGACAAAACAGACATCCATCAGGGTGTCTGTTTTCAATCCAGTTTATTTGCAATATTTAGATATGAAGATTGTACATATTTTCCATCTGACAAAGCAGTATTAATTTAGAATTTTGCATCCCTGTTTCATAATTTCTGCACAATTTATTGCCATACTAACTACATGAAGAAAAGGAGGAATTGAATATGCTATCTAGAAAAAAATTCGCCATTTGGTTTGTTTCTCTTGCTGCAGCGTTAACTTTAACTGCATGCGGCGGAAATGACGGGGATACTGGAGAGGAAAGTGCCAGCAAGGAAGAGAGCACAGCGAATAATGAAAGCAGCGGCCATTCAGGAGACCATTCAGGCATGGATCATTCCGGCTCAGGAGAAGTTCCTGAAGGAATAAAGGAAGCTGAAAACCCTAAATATGAAGTCGGAAGCAAAGCCTTTATAACAGAAGGACATATGGAGGGAATGGAGGGAGCAGAAGCAACCATTTCAGGTGCATATAATACAACCGTATATACGGTCTCTTATACACCAACCACTGGCGGAAAAAAAGTTGAAAATCATAAATGGATAGTTCATGAGGAGATTGCTGATGCAGGGGAAGAACCATTTAAAGAAGGCGACGAGGTAATATTAAACGCAAACCACATGAAGGGGATGGAAGGAGCAACAGCCGAAATCGATTCTGTGCAGGAAACAACTGTCTATATGGTTGACTTTACTACAGCTGAAGGGCAGGAAGTAAAAAATCACATGTGGGTGACAGAAAACGAGCTTTCTCCTGCTGAATAATATAGAAAGTTAAAGAGCTCATCTGCCAAAGATAAGCTCTTTAACTTAATTTATAATTTTTATATAAATAGTAAATTAAAAAGAAGAACGCAGCTAAAAGAAAAATGGCTATTTGCAGCTCCCTTTCAAATTTTAGTATATGTGATACCGCAAAGGTTTCCATGAACAATGCAGGTACTTTACCGATTGTGCTGGCAATGCCAAAGGGCAGAAGCCTCATTTTGCTGTATGCAGCTGCCAGTGTGACTGCACCTGATGGGACAAAAGGCAAGACCCTCAGCAAAACAACCATGAAAAACGCAGCTGGTCCTTCCGCATTCTGGAGTTTTGAAAAAATTTCGTAATTCTTTAGCTGAGGAAAAGAGGAGGTAAGCTTGGTGATTCCTTTGCGATAAAGTATAAAACTTATAATTGCTCCGGCTGCTTCTCCTATGATCAAAAGAACTAGCCCCATTTTGAAATCAAAAACCGCAACTGTTCCAGCTGTAATAAAGGCACTTGGGAGAAATCCCGTTACCGCTGCAGCAATGTTCATGAATATGCTAAATAAAGCTGCCAATATCGGTTCATCTGAAAGCGATTCGATAATATCAGAAAACATCCATTAATCCTTTCCGGCCCATTTATAGCCTAAACCCCAGACAGTCGTCAAATACTCATCTGCAGGAAACCCGGCTTTCCTTAATTTTTCACGTAAATTTCTTACATGCGAATCAATGGTGCGGTCTTCGATTGACACCCCATAACCCCAAACAGAGCCTATTAAATGCTCACGTGAAAAAACTCTGTTCAAGTTTGAGAGGAAAAGGCTTAATATTGAAAACTCTTTTGGAGTTAAAAGGATTTCCTTATTTTTATAAGAAAGCTCAAAAGAATCTTCTTTAAGTTCCAGCCCTTTAAAGGTTTTGGTTTTTCCATCTTTTTTGCTTCTTCTCAGAACCGCTTCAATCCTAGCAGATAATTCCTCTTCATCGAACGGTTTTAAAATATAATCATCTGCTCCAATGTTCAATCCTTTTACAATGTCCGGCTTTTCGCTTTTGGCAGTAAGCATGATGATAGGAATATCCCAGTATTTTTTTATTTCCTTGCATACTTTCCATCCATCCATTTCAGGCATCATGACATCTAAAAGGACCAGATCTGCAGAATGGGTTTCCAAGTAAAGCAAGGCATCTGAACCTGAAGATACTTTTATGCAATTGTAGCCGCGGGGGGCTAAATATAAAGAAATTAGATCAAGCATTCTAGTTTCATCGTCAACCAAAAGTATTGTTTTCATCATTCCGTTTCTCCCTTAAAAACAATTTCAAATTCTGTTCCGGCACCTTCTCTGCTGCAGACAGATATAGTCCCTCCATGGGCATGGACAAGTTCCTTAACAATGGCGAGTCCAAGACCTGTACCTCCTAGAGCTCTTGCGCGTGATTTATCCACCCGGTAAAAACGATTAAAGATAAAAGGCAGTTCCTCTTCAGAGATTCCTCTTCCGGAATCCTTTATTTTAATGATGACACGTTTCTTGGTCCTGCTTACGTCTACTGTTGTTTTATCTCCAGTTGAGGAATACTTAAGCGCGTTATCCAGAAGATTAAATATGATTTGCTCCAGCCTTGATCCATCCGCATAAAGGGTGATAGGTTCACGGCAGCTGACAGATAGTTTCATCCCTTTTTCAGCGAAAGCCGGAGAAAATTTTGTTTCAATTTTTTTCGTCAATTCCTTCAGGTCTATTGGTTTTTTTATAATATCAAAGGTGTTTTTATCGATCTTAGCCAAATCGAAAAGATTTTTAACCATATCTGAAAGCCGGTTGGTTTCCTCCAGGATAATCGTTAAATACTGATTTCTTTCTTCGGGGCTCAGGTTCCGCTTCTGAACTATATCTGCATATCCTTTTATATAAGTAAGAGGAGTGCGAAGCTCGTGCGATATGCTGGACAAAAATTCACTGCGTTCTTCTCTGAGATAATTCAAGTCGTCCGCCAATAACTGGATGGACCGTGCTAAATCCCCAAGTTCATCGTCACCGGTTTTAGGAAGGGAAACTGAAAAATCACCGCAGCTGATTTGTGAGGTGGCTTCCTTCATTTTAATCAGCGGTTTCGCAAGAGCCTTTGATAAAAAGATGATGATAGTAATGGTAAAAATGACAGCAATGAACCCGGCGATTAAAAATTGTTCATTTAAGCGTGAGATTAACGACTGAATCCAGGCTGTATCCTGAAACATATATACATGTCCAATCAGGACTCCATCCTGTTCGATCGGGCTGACAGTTGAGATAAAATCTTCTTCCTTCCAATTGTCCCCGATGGTTTTGCCTTCCCTTTCAGAAGATGTAATCGGCTTTTCTATGTACCTTTGGATCAAACTGCTGTCAACAGAAGAACCAAGGATCTCTTTGTTCGAATTTGTAATTACTACATCTGTAGTTGCTTCAGATTCCATCAGAGCTACATGGGAAATGGTATTTTCATCAAAATGATTTTCGAGTATAGCACGGTGTGAATTACCGCGTGTCTGGAGAGCTATGAGTTCTTCTTCCACACGTGATTCAACAAGGGTACTATATAAAAAGAAGAACATAGTTGTTTCAAGCCCGAAAAGGATCAGAAGAAACAGCAGGCCCAGTTTCATGGAAAGCTTTTTCAAAGAACTCACTCATTTCAAATCAATTACTTCTATTATAGTCGAAATGTTTGAAGAAACTATGCAGAAGAGGTATATGTTTTAATAGGACTGTAGAAGGTAAAATAGAATAATGATTAATACTAACAAAAAACAAGTATACAGTCATACAGGAGGTTTTTAAATGAGCGAATGTAATTTGGATCATACTCCGGAAGATGTTCAAAAAAAATTTGAACAGCAGAGAGGTTTCCTTCCGGAAGATATGCAACCGCTGTTTCAGGCATTTTTCCAGCAGGAACATACACAGGATATCTTAAATGAGGTCTTCCATCTGCTGAAAAAATTTGATCTTGCTTCTGATGAAGAACGAACAGAGCGTGTCAGCAGGCTTTATCTTGTCCTGAAGAATGTATAACATTGAATTGCCGCATCTGATTGAGTCTGCGGCAATTTTTTATGGACTTACAATATTTTTGTAGCTATTAAAATTTTATTTTAAATATGTTTGTTTCTATGTTAAGATGCAATTATAGAGAAATATAGAGTAGTATAATATTGAAAGCGATTTCATAAAGGGAGTGATAAAGTTGAAGGAATGCCATAGACCTGTTTTTGATTTGGCGATCCGGACTGCAGATATGCTTGTGCGAATGTTTGGTTCCCGCTGTGAAGTGGCCGTGCACGATTTCAGCGACTTAAAAAAATCGCTTATCCATATAGCAGGAGATATAACAGACAGAAAAATCGGCTCACCCATTACCGATCTTGTATTGAATGAATTAGCCAAACATAAAAACGAGGTAAATGATATAGCCAATTATAAAACACAGTCCAAAAAAGGAAATGTCATGAAATCATCTACGATTTTTCTCCGTGATGATGAAAATAAAGTAATTGGCGCTTTATGCCTAAATTATGATATTAGTCTGCTCATGCAATTCGGAGGGGAAATCGAAGAGTTTATCAGCTTTGATGAACATTCCTCTAAATCGGAAACCTTTTTTAATTCCGTTCAGGATGTTATTCACGAGATGGTAGATCAGGTTCTTCAGGGCTTTAAGAAGGCACCTTCACTGATGACACTCGAAGAAAAAGTTGAATGTGTACGCCAGCTTGAAGATAAAGGGACCTTCCTCATAAAAGGGGCAACTGATTATGTTGCATCGGTTCTGGGGGTTTCGAAATTTACCATCTATAATTACCTTCAGAAAATCAGAACGATTAATGAGCTCCAGCCGGAAGCAGCCCTGGAGCATAAATAGATGAGACTTTAAAATAGCTGCTGATATTTTTACAGCTATATCCATTTAAAGACCTTAAAAGTAAAGGGGCATACAAAATGAAATACAGATCAGCATTTGATATTATCGGCCCGGTTATGATCGGACCTTCTAGCTCTCATACAGCAGGAGCTGCACGCATTGGACGTGTTGCCCGGACTCTTTTTGGAAAACAGCCATCCAAAGCAGAGATTTCCTTATATGGTTCTTTTGCAAAAACCTATAAAGGACATGGCACGGATGTGGCTATTGTTGGAGGTATCCTCGACTTTGATACCTTTGACGAGCGAATCCCTTCAGCCCTTCAATTAGCTGAAGAAGCGGGGATTGAAGTCATTTTTACAGTTGAAGATACCGTTACAGACCATCCTAATACGGTAAGAGTGAAGCTTACTGAAGGTGATCGTGACATTGAACTTGTAGGAATTTCCATTGGCGGCGGAACAATTGAAATAACTGAACTGAATTCTTTTGAACTTAAATTATCCGGTGAACATCCTGCCATTTTAGTTGTTCATAACGATCAGTTTGGAGTTATCTCCGCTGTAACGAACATTTTATCCAAGCACCAGATCAACATTGGCCATATGGAAGTATCACGCAAGGAAAAAGGGAAAATGGCCATCATGGTCATTGAAGTGGATCAGAAGATCGGCCAGGATGTGATGACGGAGCTTGAAGGGCTTCCGAATATAACGCAAATTATCAGAATGGTTGACTAATAGTTAGCAGGTCATCAGGAGGGAAAGTCTAATGTTATTTAGAAATGTTGCTGAGCTTGTAGAGCTCGCTGAAAATAAAGGTGTAAAAATAGCTGAAATCATGATTCAGCAGGAGATAGAAGTAACGGGATTAACACGTGATGAAATTATTGCCAAAATGGACCGAAACCTGACTGTCATGGAACAGGCAGTGGAGAGGGGACTTAAAGGGGTAACATCTGTTACAGGACTTACAGGCGGTGATGCAGTTCTTCTGCAAAAATACATTCAGAGCGGAAAGGCTTTATCTGGGAATATTTTATTGGATGCTGTCAGCAAAGCAGTCGCAACCAATGAAGTGAATGCAGCAATGGGTATAATCTGTGCCACACCGACAGCAGGTTCGGCTGGCGTTGTGCCGGGTACATTGTTCGCTGTTAAAGAAGTCCTCAAACCAACACGCATGGAAATGATTGAATTCCTGTTTACCTCCGCGGCATTTGGCTTTGTCGTCGCAAACAATGCCTCTATCTCTGGTGCAGCTGGAGGATGTCAGGCTGAGGTCGGGTCTGCAAGCGGCATGGCGGCAGCTTCCATCGTAGAAATGGCAGGCGGAACACCAAAGCAGGCCGCCGAAGCGATGGCAATCACACTTAAGAATATGCTGGGCCTTGTATGTGATCCAGTTGCGGGACTAGTAGAAGTTCCATGTGTAAAGCGGAATGCCATGGGTGCATCCAATGCCATGACAGCTGCTGATATGGCACTTGCCGGAATTACGAGCAGAATTCCATGTGATGAAGTCATTAACGCAATGTTCCTTATCGGGCAAACCATGCCTTCAGCACTAAGGGAAACAGCTGAGGGAGGGCTCGCTGCAACCCCAACCGGCAGAAGACTGCAGGAAGAGATTTTTGGAAAAAAACAGTAAATTTAAATTGACTGTTTTGAAAGATTGTTAACAATTTGAGTTGATTGCAGAGGAAATCAACGGCCGGGTTCATAAGCAAACAAAATTTTGAGAAAAGAGCTTATGTTTAACACCAGTTCTTTAGTGAATTGGTGTTTATATTTATGTGGAAAAAAGTTATGCCAATTTAGGATAATTTTTAAAAGGGGAGAGAAAAAAGAGTTTGAAAGTTATAAGATGGACTATTATCACTATTGCTATTGTGTTTATGCTGTTAATGAGCATAGCTGCTCCTGCAGCATTTATCGGGTTAGCTGTCTTTTTAATTGGTTTATATTTAAATAGCCAGCACCGTAAATCTAGAATTAATTTTAAAAAATCGGGCTGGTTAATGGCAGCAGGCTTCATTTTATCCATTTTTTTAGCAGCTGCAGACCCCGATGCAACTGAAACTGTTAATGATCCTGAAAAGGAACAAATACAATCAGAAGACAATGAAGCAGATAAGAAAGCTGAAGAAGAAAAGCTTGCCCAAGAGAAGGCTGAAGAAGAGGAAGTAAAAAAGCAATCGGAGGAGCAAGCAAGGCTAGAAGCAGAACAGGAAGAAAAACAGAAGCAGGAAGAGGCTGAAAAGCAAAAACAGGAACAGGAACAAAGTCAGGCTGCAGAGAGCTTGGGCCTTGAATTAGTTACCGTTGGCAGAGTAGTTGACGGTGACACAATTGAAACATCTGACCTGAGGAAAGTCCGCCTTATTGGAGTGAACACTCCCGAATCAACAACAAGAGTAGAAGAATACGGAAAAGAAGCAAGCCAATTTACCACATCTGAACTGACTGGCAAGAAAATCTGGATGCAAAAGGATGTCTCAGACACAGATCGGTATGGCCGCCTGCTGAGAATCGTTTGGCTGGACATCCCGGCGGATGATATGGACGAAGATGAAATACGTGAAAAAATGTTCAATGCCCATTTGGTTCTGAATGGTTATGCGGAACCATCCACCTACAATCCGGATGTAAAATACAGTGAATACTTCAGAAAATTCGGCAGGGAAGCAAGAGAAGCCCACAAAGGGTTATGGGCTCTCGGAGATGAAGGAACGACTAAAGGGGACCTGGATTCTGCAGCTGCGAGCGGTACGTCAAGTATTACCGGTAATAGCGGGTCGAATGACAGCAGCAGTACAGCCGGCGATACAAATTCTTCAGAAAGCGGTTCAGAGTCCTATCAAAACTGTACAGAGTTAAGGAAAGTATATCCTGATGGTGTGCCATCTACACATCCTGCTTATGACTCAAAGCATGATAGAGATAAGGACAATTATGCTTGCGAACGATAAGAGAAAGGCTGGCTCCTGATATAGAGCCAGCCTCTTTTAAATGGCTGCAATAGTAAAAAAAATAAAAATTAAGAACACTGGCGCCTGCCCAGTGCTCTATGAGGTCCTTTTATGGTGCCCATTCAATTTTATAAGAGAACCTCTTTTAATCCAATAATGAAAGTTTTCTGCAGGGAAAACTCCGCGTCCATTCGATCTGTCCATCTGAATGACAACGCTGTTCTGGGTCACCTCCAGAATTTTAAGTGTTTGGGAGCGGTAAAGATTTGGCATGAAAGTACTTGTGATTTCAAATTGCATATCCTTATCCAGGTTCAACGGTGGCACCTCCTACTTGTTTTATTAAAATTATTATCTCCATACAAAGTTTTTCTATCCAATTATTGGCCAGTATATTTTGGTCTATGTTCTATGAACTATAAGATGGATTAAACTTTTGAATGTTTTGAATTAAAGGTATAATTCAACTAAGTACATGATTTTTTATAAGAAGGTGAAGTATGTGAGAGAAATGATTAAAGTTGGATTAATAGGGATGGGTGCCGTAGGGGAAAGAATACTCCGTCAATTTCGGCAGCATGAGGAGTTTGATATTGCAGCACTTTGTGATCGAAATGCCGGACGATTAGATAAATTTAGGGCTGAGCTGCCGGATGCTGCAATGCATGCAAATTATTTGGATTTGCTTCAGGATGAAACCATCAAGCTTATCTATTTAGGGGTTCCACCAAAATTTCATCATTCAATAGCAATGGATATTATAAAGAGCGGCAAGCATCTTCTTTGTGAGAAGCCTTTAGCCAATTCCATTGAAGAGGCAAAAGAAATGTGTGAAGCGGCTGAGAATGCCGGGATGATCCATGCAATGAATTTTCCCATGGCATATAGTCCGGCTTTTAAAATGTTTAGGAATAAGATACATAATGGTGAACTTGGTAAGATTAAGAAAGTCGAACTGCACCTGCAGTTTAAGCAATGGCCGCGTGAATGGCAGCAGAACGATTGGATATCAAACAGGGAACAGGGAGGCTTTATCAGGGAAGTAGCGCCACATTTTATTCACATGATTCACGATACATTCGGAGAACTGGACATTGTCCATTCTTCTGTTGAATACCCTGAAGATGAACGGTTATGTGAAACAAGCTTTTCCACTTTATTAACGCTGCCAGGCGGCATTCCAGTTCTGTTTAGCGGAATAGCCGGAATCGGACAGCAAGAACACCTGTCTTTTAAAGTATTTGCTGATAAAGGCACTTTGGATATGCAGAACTGGAGTATTCTGGTTCAAAGTACCACTGAAAACAGCGGAGAAATTATAAAGCTAGATGAACCGGAAACCAGTCTTCCAGCAGAGCTTCTCAAAGCACTAAGAGGAGATAAAGCGTTATTAGTATCCTTCAAAGAAGGGCACCAGGTGCAAAAGGTATTAGAAAGAATCCTATTGAGCTGATCAGAGGCACATTTGTGTCTCTTTTTTCACTTATAAGCCAACAGTCATTATCAAGAAACAATGCTCGAAAAAAACAGGTGTCTTAATGTATAATAATTTAGTGAGAGTTATTCAGAATACTGAAGACTCTATTACTTATTTGATCCAAA
Source organism: Cytobacillus firmus DS1 (assembly GCF_000565285.1). Taxonomy (GTDB): domain Bacteria; phylum Bacillota; class Bacilli; order Bacillales; family Cytobacillaceae; genus Cytobacillus; species Cytobacillus firmus_A. Next base: position 25,834 of record NZ_APVL01000022.1, read on the forward strand.
GTTGAAAGAGAGTGGGACATATGGGCCGTAAATGGAACAATATCAAAGAAAAGAAAGCATCAAAAGACGCAAATACGAGCCGTGTATATTCCAAGTTTGCACTTGAAATATATGTGGTTGCCAAGCAAGGTGAGCCTGATCCGGAAGCAAACCAGGCTTTAAAATTTGTGCTCGAACGTGCAAAAACATATAACGTGCCAAGAAATATCATTGATCGTGCAATTGAAAAAGCGAAAGGCGGAGCGGAAGAAAACTATGATGAGCTTCGCTACGAAGGATTCGGGCCAAGCGGATCCATGGTTATAGTTGATGCATTGACTAATAACGTAAATCGCACAGCATCTAACGTACGTGCTGCATTCGGAAAAAATGGCGGGAATATGGGTGTGAGCGGATCTGTTTCCTATATGTTCGACTCAACCGCTGTTATCGGCATTGAAGGCAAATCTGAGGAAGAAGTGCTGGAAATCCTGATGGAAGCAGACGTGGATGCACGTGATATTCTGGAAGAAGATGATACGGTAATCGTCTATGCAGAACCCGATCAGTTTCATGCAGTTCAGGAAGCATTCAAGTCAGCAGGCATTATTGAGTTTGCTGTTGCTGAATTAACAATGCTCCCGCAAAATGAAGTCACCCTTGAAGCTGATGCAGAGGCACAATTTGAAAAGCTGATTGACGCCCTTGAAGACCTGGAAGATGTCCAGCGTGTATATCATAATGTAGACTTTGGTGAATAATGGAGAAGAGGAGTCCGCTTAATTGCAGGACTCCATTTTTATTGAGTCCTAATTACCATAACTTTATTATGTAAACTTGAAAATAAGTATTCCATTATCATCTCGAAGAAATGAAATAGTATTATTGGAGAAATATGATTTTCTATTAAAATTGGTGGCGGTAATTGCAGTTTTATGGTGATATTACTTGATATCTGTCGAATAGCGGATTGATAGCATATGCTATCTTCCTGCCTGATACAGATAATGACTTTAACTTCCCGTTGTAAGCTTTTAATTCTGGTAATTGGAAAATAACTGAAATAAGTATTTCTGTGTTTTAATCACTGCAGTGATGGGAACAAAAATAGGGAAAGGAGAGTTTTACACACATGAATACGTTTAAGGTTATTTATACTTTTGAAAAAGGTGTTACCGTAACAGAAGAGATTGAGGCAGAAAATAAATCCGAGGTAATCGGGAGCATTAAAGATCTGGAAGGGTATGTAGAACTGACATGTACTGAAGGTCACTATCACCGATTTGATTTCGCTGATGTAAAACTAGTCACAATCACAGAATAAAAGGAAGGCCGGAATCGGCCTCCCTCAAAGCCCGCCTGATTAGCGGGCTTCTTTACTTTCTTACGAGGTCTCCAATCAGAATGTACCTCTGTGGTGCATCTCCAATAAAATTAAATGGGTAACAGGTGGTTACAGTCAGAGTTGCCCTGGGTTTAGGGACAATAACTGTTCTGTCGTCTGCGTCGACAATTCTAATTTTACGCACCTTGTAGGTAAATTCTCCTGCAGAAGTCCTCACCACAAGCAGATCGCCTGTCTCTAATTCGCCAAGTTTACGAAAGACGGTATCCCTGTGGCCGGACAGGACAGAATTGTCTTCTTCTCCAGGAAGGACGCTGCCTGCATAATGGCCAACGCCTTTTTCCAGCTCATCCTCATCCGTGCCATGAAAGATTGGCAAATCCGCTGATATCCTCGGTATTGACAAAACACCCATTTCTTCGCCAATTTTAGGACGGACAGTGTAAAGGTTGTTTGGCTCCGTTTTTTGTGCCGCCTTCACTTCTGTTTTAACATTGCTGCTGGGGGAAGCTATATGGGCTGAAGTCTTTTGATTATTCAAATATGGCATAAGATTTGAGGCAGCAAGCCAAATCCCGCCCAAAATAAAAGCCAGACCGATAACTCCTTTTATCGTGAGTTTTCTTATCACGCCTCTTTCACTTTCCGTCTGAGTAAAATGGCAATTCCTATAAGGAGAAGTCCTATGCCTGCTAAAACTCCTTCAAAATAGTTTCCTGCTGTATTTGGCAGTTTTCCGCCTTTAACAGTTTTTACATGCTTTGAAACTTGTTTCACTTTATCAGGATCTTGTTTTTTAATTACCGTTTCGGCCTGATTCAAATCTGTCACTGTGTCTTCAATTAGCTCAGAACTGAACATATCTGCTGTAATAATCATATCTGCCAGGAACTGGCCTTGTGTATTATAAAGCTCTATAAGCAGGTCATAGCCGTTTGTGTCTTCTAAAGCAACCATTTCAGCTGTTGTTAAATGGATTTTATCACCATTTTTAACAAGGTAAAACTCGGCATCAAGCTGGAACAGATTCATCATTTCCTGCATAATGCTGATAAGTTCAGCAATTTCTGTTTCTGTTAAGTCGTCGGCACTGTCAAATTCGCCAAATGCCATTAACCGGCTTTCAAGGTTCATCATTTTATCGAGCAATTCCGGATTCTCGAAATCCAAGGTCATAAAATGTGCAAATAATGCTTCAAGTTCTTCATCAGTAAGATCTATGTCTCCAAGTATTTGAGTCATTTCGTCTTCACCGGGCAATTCATCGGCGCCCAGATAAATCGAAACCATTATATCAAGATCCTCAATATATTCGTAGTTTTCTAGGGAGTCATCGTTCTCTTTAAGCAGAGAAAGGAGCTCCTCTTTTGTCAGTCCGTAATCAGTTAAGAGCTGCTGAAGAGTTTCGTCATTAATTTCGGTACCTGTATAGGTTAAAAAAGAAACAGTGGAATCCAATGCATCAATATATCTGAAAACATCGCGAACATCATCAGTTGTTTCCATTTCTCCATTCTCCACCAGCAGTGCCGTTAATTCTTCCTCATTTTCAAACCCATAGCCAGCTAAGAGCTGCTGAAGGTTTTCTTCAGAAATAGGCTCGCCAAGATATTCAATCATTTCTTCGATGGTCTCGAAATCTTCAATACTCATATCCCAAAAGTATTCCAAATGATCATTTAAGCCTTCTTCAGACCAATTTGTTTCCTCCAGGAATTCAGCCACTTCCTCATCGCTTGGTGCTGCAAGGCTGACAGCGGGAAACAGGCTCAACAAAAGGATCGATGCTATAACTATACTTAGTCTTTTCAATGGTGGTTCCTCCAAATAAGATAATTAATTCTAGAATAATATAATGGAAAAAATATTTTACGGATAGAATTGTTATTTGTGATTTTATTAGCTATAATATTTGGATTTTTTTGCAGCAGAAAAGGACGGAGGAAATGCTTGTTTAACAAGGGGTTTAATAATTTGGGCATAGAATTCAATTCAAAAAATGAGCGTGAAATTCCTTATTAAACCATTTCTTCCTGTAATTAAATAAGGTTTATATACCCATGCCGGAAGTAATAAATGCCAAAACAGGGATTGATTAATTGGTTCTAAATGTGTAAAATTACACTAATAAATCTGAATGAATAATATTCTATCTAAAAGAGGTGGATCCCTTGAACTCAGCAACAGAAAAATATCACCAGAACATATTTCAAGTTGAACTCACGAAATTGAAAGAGAAAGACTATATTTCATCAGAACATTATCAAATAACCATGAAAGCCCACTATCAGTACTATCAAGACCTTGAAGAGCTGAAAAGAGAGCACATAAAGGCTGCAAAGGAAATCAGTCAAAAGCCCATTCAGCAGGCAAAAAAAATTGAGAAAAAGAAATTATCTCAGGAAGAAATCCGGGAAAGGAATATTTCCTGGCTGCTGAATATTGGAGTCATCCTGCTCCTTATCGGAGGACTTTTTGTGGCAACAAGCAACTGGGCAACAATGTCAAATTTCATGAAAAGTGCATCCATTGCAGTTGTTTCACTTCTTTTCTATGGATTTGCGTTTATTTCAGGAAAGGTGTTGAAAATTGAAAGAACATCGTTTGCTTTCATTGTTCTCGGGAGTTTATTTTTGCCAATATTTATTTTGTCTATCGGCTGGTTTGAATTGCTTGGTTCGTACCTTTCCTATTATGGGGAAGGACGCTATATACTCGGAGCGGCAGGCAGTTTATTGATCTTTCCAGTATACAGTATATTTGCACAGAAACTGGGTTCACGGCTTTTTGTCTGGTTTGCTTTTATTGCCCTGTCTGCATGTGCTGGTTATGCTCTGGCAGCATTCAGCCTTGAAAATGACAGTTTTTATTTTGGATTGATGCTTTTTAATGCTCTTCTGTCTGCAGCCTTTCATCGTATGAAAAAGTATGCTTTTCTTAAATTGTTTACAAAAGAAATGGTTTACTTTGCTCAAATCAATTTAGTGATCTCTACTTTAATGATGCTTGTTTTTTTCAATAGCCATGTTTTTTACAGTGTGAATATCCTTCTGACAGCAGCCGTTTATTTATCAATGGTGTATGTAACTGGCAGGAAGGAGTTTCATTTCGTATTCAGCTTATTGGTTGTCTATGGTGCCTATCAGCTGATTGAAAATACGGTGTTAAATAAAGCTGGCCCAATTTTCTTTGCGATTGTCGGAATTGGTTTTCTGTTTGTTCCTAGAGTTATGGATAAGCAATACTCCTGGGAGAAGATTTTTAGACTGACCAGTGCAGCCGTTTCTATACTTGCTTTTCTCTATATTTCATTTGAAGGAATTCTTTTAATGGCCGGCGAACCCTCTGCATCACTTCTGCTGGCTTATATAATACTCGCGGTGCAATTTATATATTTGGCAAATGTTATGGCAAACGGGCTATTTGCCTACCTGGCACCTGTATTTTTAGCTGCTGCCCTATTCGAAGCAGTTCTTATGCTGGATGAAGCCGTTCCGTTCAACAATCTGGCTTTACCTGTTTTCTTCATTGGCTTTGTGCTTTTTATCAGTTTTGGGTATCTGCTTAAATATCCGATCTTAAAAGTCGTGGAATCAAGCTCACGGGATGTGGCTGTCAGTGTTATGTTGTTTTCGGTTGTGATTGCTTCAGGACTTCTTGATTGGCTTGCTGCAGGGACCATGCTATTAATCTTCAGCTTTGTCCTGTACCTCATGAATAAGGCTGAAAATCGGATCTTTTATAAAGAAGCGATTCCCTGGGCTATTCCATTGTCAATCGGGTTTGCCTTTATGTTTTATGGTGAACATCAGCGAAGCTATTCAAGCTTTTATCAGAATGAGCTGGGTATGGCCATGAATACCATATTGGCAAGTATAGCCCTCCTTATCCTTTATGGCATTCTTTCTAAGAGAGGGCACAAAAATCAAGCCAGAAACGTGTTTTTAATTTCGCTGGGATTTTATACAATCTCACTGTTTACATCAGCTGCTTTGACAATCAATGAAGTCTGGATGAGACCCGCAGTATTCATAGGCGGTATTATTATGTATCTTGCCCTGTACCGCATCCATAAGCAAAGCTGGATTCCGTATGCGTCAGCGTCGATTTCACTTTTAGCTTACTTTATGATCTTGATTGGTTTACCATTTAATTTAACAATTTTTAATTGGGTCCAATTTCCGCTAGGGGCATGGATTCTGCTTGGTGCGGCTTTCTATATTTCTAAAAAAGACTGTGTCCTGGCAAGAGGGTTCAGCTCGATTGGCCATATTTACATGCCTTTTGCCATGATCCTGACATTTTTCATTTATAGGGAAAACAGTATATGGGCCTTAATGGTCACCCTGGCAGTCTATTGGATCAGTTTCAGGGTTTCTGCAAAAGAGTGGAAAGTAAAGATATTCCTCTACAGCTCATTTATAACTTTGTTTTTGGTGATCTTGACGGGTATGGATCATATTTGGGAGGAGAGCAATAGTGAGTATGCCATATTATCAGTCAGCTGTGCCGTATTCATATTCTGGATGACTGGTAAAACTCAGGATAAACAGAGAAGTGTTTACTTTCTTATACCCTGGTCTGTGATTGGGATATTGGCTTTTCTGGCGTCATATCCCTTTGGGGTTCTGCCGTTTATCATTTCTATTATCTATACAGCAGGGTTAATCTTATATCTGCATAGAACCAGGCTTGATATCTTGGGTGCTATTCCATTGTTTTTATTGTATGCAGCAGTACTTAAATTCCTATTCATTAACGGTATTGCTCCAGATATGAAAATTGTGATTTCCGCAGGCTTCGGCCTGGCTGCGGTTTTCATCGGCAAAATGGTTTATGCCAAAATTTTTATGGGCAAAAAAGCGGATAGCTACACCATTATTTCCCTGCTATTTTTGCTTACCGCTTATCTTTTTCCGGCGGATTCCCTATGGGCGGAGGTTCTCCCTGGACTCCTGATCAGTGCGTTTTTATTTTTACAGAGGGGCAGGGTGGCATCCAAATACTATAGGCTGCCTGGATTGCTGGCAGGAGCGGTATTACTGGAGCCTTATTATAGTGTATTAAGAAATATTGAAATCCCGGATCTTTTTATAAGAGAGGCATATGTTCTCCCTTGGATCATCCTGATTATATTTGTCAGAAAAGTCCTGAAGGGACAGTACGCAAAGCTGACCAGCAAAATTCAGTGGGGAGTTCTTATAGCAGTATCCCTGCTGCTTGTACAGGATGCTCTTGCAAGTAATACGGTTTATGATGCGCTTATAGTCGGTACGCTCTCACTGATCTCGATGCTTGCTGGCACTTTTTGGAGGATAAAGTCTTATTTCTTTGTAGGTTCAGGAGTTCTGCTCCTGAATGTACTGCTTCAGACCAGACCTTATTGGGGGAACCTTCCTTGGTGGGCGTACCTTTTAATCGCCGGCTCTATTCTCATTTCTGCCGCAAGCTATAATGAATGGCAGAAACAAAAAACAGCAAGAGGTGAAGAGCCTTTAATTTCTAAATGGAAAAATAACATAATGAATAAATTAAAAGAATGGTCATAAGAAATTTAACCTAGCCTTTCAAGTACGTGGGCTAGGTCTTTTTATTAACTTTAGAATAAATAAGTAAATTTTCAGAAAATAAGTTGACTTTTTCCGGTTTACACGGTATCTTTGTGTTAAATATATAACACTTATTTTATCTAACGATAATTAAACGTTATATTAAATTATTATCCTAATATTCTGGGAGGTCATGTCTTGATTCTGCATGATATAGAAACGGAAAGCCGCGATATGATAGAAGAATTGCAGCTGTACCGGCTCAGGCAGACAGTGGAGAGAGTAAATAACCATGTGCCTTTTTATCGGAAAAAGTTTTTGGAAAGTAATATTGCACCTCAAGACATTACCAGCCTGGATGATATTCAAAAGCTGCCCTTTACTGTTAAAGCAGATTTGCGGGAACATTACCCATTCGGGCTTTTTGCTGTGGATAAAAAAGAAATTGTGCGTCTGCACGCTTCTTCAGGAACGAGCGGAAAGCCGACTGTAGCGGGCTACACCCGGAATGACATCGAAATGTGGAGCAATCTGATAGCCAGGGCAATCTCCATAGGAGGAGGCGAACCTGGTCAGACATTGCATAATGCTTACGGATACGGGCTGTTTACCGGCGGATTGGGACTGCATTATGGCAGCGAACAGCTTGGCATGGCAACCGTACCTGTTTCTGGAGGAAATACTGAGCGACAAATTATGCTGATACAGGACTTTAAGCCGGAACTTATTTGCGGAACTCCATCATATGTCCTCAATTTAGCAGAGAAGATGGCGGAGCAGGGAATCGACCCGGCAAGTACATCATTAAAGTTTGGGATATTTGGTGCTGAGCCCTGGTCTGAAGAAATGCGGAGAGCGCTCGAATCTAAGCTTGGAATTAAAGCATGCGATATTTATGGGCTGAGTGAAGTTATGGGACCGGGTGTAGCTATGGAGTGCCATGAAGCTCAGGATGGGCTGCATATTGCAGAAGATCATTTCTATGCGGAGGTGATTGATCCGATAAATATGAAACCGCTTTCATATGGAGATGAAGGTGAGCTTGTTTTTACCAGTTTAACGAAGGAAGCTTTTCCTGTGATCCGCTATCGTACTGGTGACATTGCCTCCCTTTCTAAAGAGAAATGTGCGTGCGGGAGAACCACGATACGCATGAGCCGGGTGAAAGGACGCATTGACGATATGCTCAATGTTAATGGTGTAAACGTCTTTCCGTCCGAAATTGAACGGTGTATTCTTCAAGTGCCTGAGCTTGCTCCCCATTATCAGATCCACGTCCATAAAAAAGGAAGTTTAGAAGTTTTAGAGCTTCATGCTGAATGGAGCGAAGAGTTTTATAGGGATATGGGAGAAGCGGAATTCGTAAAAAAGAAGATTCAGGAAGCATTGAAACAAAACTGCTTTATTACCATCAGACTTGTTCTCCATCCGCCTAAAACGCTGCCGAGATCGGAAGGGAAGGCTGTCAGGATTGTAAGCCCGGCAGTGGGAAATGCAGTAACCTGAATGAATTATTTTAAACTCACTGGGGGTGAAACACATGTCAGAAGCTCTTTTCTTTCAAGAAATGACGGAAGAACAAAAATACGGGCAGTTCATGAAACGCATTAATGCAGGAGAAAAAATTGAAGCGGATGATTGGATGCCGGAAGATTATAGAATGACATTAATCAAATTAATTTCAATGCATGGTATCAGTGAAATTATGGGAGCACTTCCTGAAAAGGAATGGGTGCCGAAAGCTCCTTCATTAAAACGCAAGCTGGGCATCATGGCAAAGGTGCAGGATGAGATGGGACATGGTCAGCTGCTGCTTCGTGTTGCGGAGGATTTAATGAAGCCCCTCGGCAAAACCCGTGAAGATATTATGCAGGATTTATTCAGCGGCAGACTGAAATTCCATAATGTCTTTCATATGGAAGCACCAACATGGGGGGATGCCGGTCTGATTGGCTGGCTGGTTGACGGTGCAGCGATCATTACCCAGACCAATATGCTTAACGCTTCTTATGGACCTTATGCAAGAGCCCTTAAGAGAATTTGCGCTGAGGAGGTTTTTCATGCCCAGCATGGTGAAGCCATAATTATGGCCCTGGCTGAAGGAACCGGCGAGCAAAGAGCGATGGTTCAGGATGCGGTTAACCGATGGTGGGAAGCGCTGTTAATGTTCTTTGGCCCTGGTGACGCCTCTACAACAGGCACTTCCAAACAGGACACAACGATAAAATACAGAATTCGGACAAAGACGAACGAAGACTTAAGACAGGACTTTTTTACAAAATATATTCCACGTGTTCTCTCGCTTGGCCTCACTCTGCCGGACGAGACGATGCATTTCGATCAGGAGCGGGAGCTTTGGGTTTATAAGCAGCCTGATTGGAATAGGTTCAAGGACATTATTAAAAATAATGGGCCAAAATCTCAGGAGCGGCTCGGCCTCCGGCGCACAGCTTATGATACTAACAAATGGGTGCGGGAAGCTCTCAATACTGCAAACTAAACCGTTCATATGGGAGGGGTACCTTTGGGTAACGAAGGATTTTATCAGGAATATGAAGTTTTTAGTCAAAGAACAGATACCTCGCCTCTGCAATACCAATTTTCCCTGCTGGCGCCAAATCGGGAGCTTGCACTCGTCATGGCGCAGGAAAATTTTATGAGGAGAGAGCCGGCTGCTGATATCTGGGTCGTTAAACGCTCTGATATCCGAAAGCTGACTCCGGAAGAAAAGCAATCACTTCAGCGTCTGGACAACAAAGAATACCGCACGACAAAAGGATATGGCTATCTGAAGAAAAAGTGGCGCCAATATGAGCAGGAAATGCTTGATGAAAAGGAAATTCTTTCATGGGGAGGGATGAAGAAAGGTGACTGAGCCAGCAGGAAATATGCCTATCGACGCTAAGATTAAGCCGCCAATGACATCATTATTGTATCAGCTGGCTGACGATGATTTCATTCTTGCCTACCGTGGATCAGAGTGGCTTGGCCTGGCGCCTCACATAGAAGAGGATGTCGCCTTTTCATCCATCAGCCAGGATACCATGGGCCATGCGGCCATGTTTTATCAGCTGCTGGCTGATCTCGGGGAAGGCAATGTAGACAGTCTTGCTCATGCAAGAAAAACATCTGAAAGGAGAAATGCTGTCCTTTTGGAATTGGTAAATGGACCAGGTCATTATCTGTCTTCAGCACAATATGACTGGGCATTTGCGGTTGTAAGAAATTATTTTTATACCCAAGCGAAAAAAATCAGAATGGATTCTCTGAAAAACTCTTCTTATCAGCCTTTAGCCGAAGTGGCATTAAAGGTCAATATGGAGCTTTATTACCACCTACTTCACTGGAAAACATGGTTTATACAGCTGATGCAGGCTGGCGGGGAAGCCAGAACGAGAATGGAAGCGGCCATTGGAAGGGTATTAGCGGATTTCGAAGGAGTCCTGAATTTGGGACCCCTGGCAAAAGAAATGGCTGAACATGGCCTCATTGAAAAGGAAGAAGTTTTAAAGCAGCGCTGGCTGTTTATCATGAAGCCTGTTTTTGAAACTGTCAAACTGGCAGTCTCAGAAGCAGACCTGGCTATGAAGACTGGAAACGGACGTATAGGAGAGCATACTGCCGACCTTGATGACGCTTTATCCACTTTGAGCGAGGTGTATAACATAAATCCAGCTGCAAGCTGGTAAGTTTTTTAAAGGGTGATGTAAATGGAGCAGGATCAAATATTGCTAAAAACCGCGTTAGAAGCGCTTCATAATGTTAAAGACCCTGAAATAGAAACCATTTCAATCGTTGATTTAGGAATGGTAGAACAGATTAAGGTGGAGGGTCAGTCAGTCTTGGTTAAACTGCTGCCTACTTTTATGGGATGCCCTGCCCTGGATATTATTCAAAAAAACGTTGAAGGAGAGCTGGGGAAAGCAGGGATTTTTGAAAAAATAGAAGTCCAGTTTATCTATCATCCGCCATGGACGTCTGACCGGGTAACAGAGACAGGCAGGATAAAGCTAAAGGAATTCGGAATCGCGCCACCTCCAAAATTCATGAGTGAAACGGGCGAATGGCATGTGGATTGTCCTTTTTGCGGGTCCGCATACACGACGATGGATAACCTTTTTGGCCCCACAGCCTGCCGCAGCATCTTATACTGCAAATCCTGCAGGAACCCTTTTGAAGCTATGAAACCAGTATCGACTATGATGTAGCAGATATCTTTAAAAAATAAAATCAAGTACGCAAAACTATTAAAAATTGAGAGGAAGTTGACAAATGGTAAAATTAATCGCTCTTTATAAGCATCCTGAAAATAAGGAGGCATTTGATGATCATTATTTTAACACGCACGCGCCCCTTACAGCCAAAATTCCGGGTCTCCGAAAAATGGAAGTTACAAAAATTGTGGGCAGCCCTATGGGAGGCGAAGGGAAGTACTATTTGATGTGCGAAATGTACTATGACAGCCATGAAGCATTGCAGGAAGCCATGAGAACAGACGAAGGCAAGGCATCAGGCAAAGACGCCATGAAATTTGCAGGTGATATTATCACACTTATGATCGGTGAGGAAGCAGATGAGTAAAAGCTATGAAACCATTGAAGTTTCACAGCAGGGAAAACTTGGTTTAATCGCTTTGAACCGGCCCAAGGTTCTAAATGCTATTAATAGTACGATGGTTTCAGAGATTCTTGCTGCAATGGAGGGCTTTGAGGCAGACTCAGCCGTCAAGGCAATCGTATTAAGCGGCAATGGTAGAGCCTTTGCAGCCGGGGCAGACATTGATGAAATGGCAAATGATCATGCGATCGATTTTGAGCTTCGCAATCAATTTAAAGATTGGGATCGGCTGGCCATGATCAAGAAACCGATTATCGGAGCGGTGCAGGGCTTTGCCCTTGGCGGAGGCTTTGAGCTAGCGTTATGCTGTGACTTACTTTATGCGGCGGATAATTCGGAATTTGGGTTTCCGGAGGTTAACCTTGGCGTAATGCCTGGTGCAGGCGGCACGCAAAGGCTTACTAAGCTTGTCGGAAAAACGAAAGCAATGGAATGGCTTTTTACCGGCAAAAGAATCTCGGCGAGGGAAGCCCTTCGCCACGGCATCGTCAACCAGCTTATAGCAGAAGAGCTTCTGCTCGAGGAAACAATGAAAGCGGCTGAGCAAATTTCCAGCCAGGCGCCAATTGCCATACGTCTTATAAAAGAAGCGGTCCTAAAGGCAGTTGACACACCTTTAAATGAAGGAATGGAATTCGAAAGAAAGAACTTCTACCTGTTATTCTCGACAGAAGATCAAAAAGAAGGAATGAATGCCTTTTTAGAAAAACGCAAGCCTCAGTTTAAAGGAAAGTAGAGGAGGTGTACATAGCGAATGTTTGAAACTGTTAAATACGAGGTCGAAAACGGTGTAGCATGGATTACCTTAAACCGGCCGGATAAGCTGAATGCGTTCACCGAACAGATGAATAAAGAGGTTCAGCATTCCGTAAAACAGGCAAGCAGAGATAAAGAAGTCAGATGTCTTGTCATTACAGGTGAAGGACGTGCATTCTGCTCCGGCCAAGATCTTCAGGGTGTAAATGAGGATATGAATCATGGTGAGGTTCTCCGGCGGTTCTATAATCCAATGGTGATGGAGATTCATAGATGCGAGAAACCTATTATCGCAGCTGTTAATGGGGTGGCAGCAGGTGCCGGCATGAGTCTTGCTTTAGCCTGCGATTTCAGGCTCCTGTCTGAAAAAGCCAGTTTTTTAGAAGCTTTTATTCATGTCGGGCTTGTGCCTGATGCCGGAAATCTATACTTTCTGCCAAAACTGATCGGTCATGCCAAAGCTATGGAGCTTGCTGTGCTTGGTGAAAAAATTAATGCAGAGGAAGCCAAAGAGCTGGGCCTTGCTACTAAGGTAATTCCTATGGAGCAATGGCAGGCTGAAATAACTGCTTTTGCAGAAAGGCTTGCCAGTATGCCGACAGCGGCGATTGCCGTAATCAAGAAAAACCTGAAAGCGAGCTGGCATTCAACTCTGGAAGAAAGTCTGGAGCGGGATGCACAAGGACAGCGGATTGCGGGCCTTACTCTTGATCATAAAGAGGGTGTAGCGGCATTTATGCAAAAGCGGAAGCCTGTGTTTCAAGGGAAATAACCTTTGTAAAACTATAAAACTTAGACACACTTTTAGAATATTTGCCCGTTATATGGTTTGCGAGCATCTCGTATCGGGTGCTCGTCTTTTTTTAAACTGAAAGGAGGAGTATACCTTGAAAAATATTGTCGTGATCGGTTCAGGTGTCATGGGGCGCGGGATTGCGTATGTAAGTGCAGTCGGGGGCTTCCATACAACCCTTGTAGATATCAGCCAGGAGCAATTAATCCGGGCGGAAAAAGAGATTGACAGCATCTTTGAAAAAGGGCTCGAGAGGAAGAAAATTACAGCCGTTGATATGGAAGAAAGCAAGAACCGGCTTAACTATTCTGTAAGTCTTGCACAGCATGTAAGTGAAGCAGATCTTGTTATTGAAGCCGTCCCTGAAGTGATGGATATAAAGAGAAATATTTTTGAAGTCATCGATCAGCACGCTTCAGAGCATTGCTGTTTTGCAACAAACACCTCTACCATGAGTCCAACTGAGATTGGGTCCTTTACCAATCGCCCGGACAAAGTGATTGCCATGCATTTCTTTAACCCGGTCCATAAAATGCCGCTTGTAGAAATTATTAAAGGACTTGAAACGAGCGAAGAAACAGCACAGTTAATAAAACATGCTGCCGAGCAAATGGGAAAAGAGACAGTCGTCATTAATGAGTTTCCGGGCTTTGTGACGAGCAGGATCAGCGCGCTCGTGGGAAATGAGGCATTTTATATGCTCCAGGAAGGTCTTGGTACTCCCGAAGAAATTGATAAAGCCATTAAGCTTGGTCTGAACTATCCCATGGGCCCTTTCGAACTGGGCGACCTTGTCGGCCTCGATACGCGCCTGAATAATTTAAAATACCTTCACAGCAAGCTGGGTGAAAAATACCGGCCGGCACCGCTTCTTGAACAATATGTAAAAGCAGGCAGGCTTGGACGCAAAACAGGCAGAGGTGTTTATGATTACACTGCCAGAGAGGAGGTCAGGCAATGAGAAAAGCGGTAATTATTGATGCTGTCAGGACTCCGATTGGAAGATATAAAGGCGGGTTAAAGGATATCCGTCCCGATGATTTGGGAGCTATCGTTATTAAGGCCCTGCTGGATAGAAACCCCATAGTGGACCCTTCAGAAATTGAAGAGGTCATAATGGGAAATGCAAACCAGGCAGGAGAAGATAATCGCAATGTCGCCAGGATGGCAGCCTTGCTCGCCGGTTTGCCTGTCGAAGTGGCTGCTTCAACGGTTAACCGGCTTTGCGGATCTGGGTTAGATGCGGTTAATTATGCTGCACGCGCTATTTTGGCAGGAGAAGGAAATATTTTTATTGCCGGTGGTACGGAAAGCATGACCCGTGCACCATTTGTCATGGCAAAGCCAAGCAGCGAGTTTCCAAGAGGGAATATGGAAATGTATGACACAACCATCGGCTGGCGATTTACAAACAGCAGGCTTGAGAATATGTATGGTGCCGAAAGCATGCCTAAGACGGCAGAAAATGTTGCAGAGAAATATGGTATATCCCGAGAAGAACAGGACCAGTTTGCATTTGAAAGCCAGAAGAGAGCAAAATCAGCTATTGAAAACGGGTTACTTGACGATGAAATCATTCCTGTTACATACATGGATAAAAAAGGGGAAGAAATCACGATTTCACATGATGAGCATCCCCGTCCGGAAACAACTTATGAAAAGCTCTCAAGTTTAAAGCCCATCTTCCAGGGGGGAACTGTTACGGCCGGCAATGCTTCAGGGGTTAACGACGGTGCCTCTGCATTGCTGCTGATGTCTGAGGAAAAAGCCCGTGAACTGGGGTTAAAGCCCCTCGGATCTTATATTGTTTCCGCAGCAGCAGGGCTTGAGCCGTCGATTATGGGAGCAGGTCCTGTTTATTCCACTCAGAAAGCCTTAAAGAGGGCGGGACTTACCATGAGTGATATAGATTTAACCGAATTAAATGAAGCGTTTGCTTCACAATCCCTCGCCTGCATCAAAGAACTGGGCGCAGATCCGGAACGGGTAAACGTGAATGGAGGAGCGATTGCATTTGGCCATCCGCTTGGGGCGAGCGGCGCACGTATCCTGACAACATTATTGCATGAGATGAAGCGCAGGAATTCTAAATATGGCCTGGCAACGATGTGTGTGGGTGTCGGGCAGGGGATATCAACAATTGTTGAGCGCTGACCATACAGATGTTAGTCTCTATGGTTTTTAAATTTTTTATAGATTCTATAGATGATGCATCAATTATTTAGCATGCCGAAAAAGTATTTTCAAAACTGCCTAATTTTAGTACAATAATATATAACGAAATTTTTCCGTTCAACCGACATGATGAAATGAGGATGAAGGCAAGTTGAATACGAGATCAATGATTTTTACACTTTATGGTGATTATATTTCACATTATGGAAGCAAAATTTGGATCGGCAGCCTTATAAAGCTTTTAAGTGAATTTGGGCACAATGACCAGTCCGTCAGAGCGGCTATATCAAGAATGAATAAGCAGGGCTGGGTAAGTGCAGAAAAGATCGGCAATAAAAGTTATTATTCCTTAACGCCAAGAGGCCAGAAAAGGATTGAGGAAGCGGCTAAGCGTATCTTTAAATTAAAGCCTGAGGAGTGGGATGGCGAGTGGCGCATCCTGATGTATACAATCCCCGAGGAAATACGCAGTGTGAGGGATGAATTGCGCAAGGAGCTTGTATGGAGCGGTTTTGGATCGATGTCCAACAGCTGCTGGATCTCTGCTAATAATCTTGAGAAACAAGTATTTGATTTGATTGAGAAATATGATATTGCCAACTATGTTGATTTCTTTATTGCCCGTTATGCAGGTCCGCATAAAAATATCGAAATTGTAGAAAAAAGCTGGAACCTGACAGAAATCAACGAAAAATACCAGGAGTTTATTTCCCAATACAGCCAGAAATATATCATTGATAAAAATAAGATTCTGAAAGGAAATATGACTGATGCAGAATGTTTCGTAGAAAGAACGAAGCTTGTGCATGAATACCGGAAATTCCTGTTTGTGGATCCTGGACTCCCTGAAGAGCTTCTTCCTGATAAGTGGCTGGGCAGTCATGCTGCTGCCTTATTCAGTGAATATTATAAAGAACTCGCAGAACCCGCATCCAGATTCTTTGAGAGTGTATTTAAGGAAGGCAATGAACTTAAAAACCGAGATGCTGATTATGACGCATTAAATCACCCTTACATGGTTGAGTGAAAATAAGCCATCCTGCTGAAGAGGAAACAGGATGGCTCTTTTTGTGGTGGCTCTCCAATTGTCAAACTATTGAGATCAGCATAACATTATTTTAACGAAGGAGGAATTTAATTGAATGGGTTAACGGACATCTTAACTATTAAATATCCAATTATTCAAGGCGGCATGGGGAATATCAGCAATGCCATTTTAACAGCGGCAGTCTCGGAAGCCGGCGGGCTTGGTACGATCGGAGCAGGAACAATGCCTCCTGAAGAAGTGGAAAGAATAATTGAGGAAACTAAGAGTTTAACAGATAAGCCATTTGCTGTTAACGTTGCATTAAGTGTCTCCCCATATGTAAAGGAAATCCTTTCTCTTGTCATTAAACATAAGATTCCTGCAGTTTCCCTTTCGGCCGGAAACCCTGCTCCTTTTATTCCAAAGCTTCATGAAAATGGGGTGAAGGTCATAACTGTGGCTGCTTCCGTAAGACAGGCGATGAAAGCAGAGGCAGCAGGAGCTGATATCATTGTTGCTGAAGGGTATGAGGCAGCTGGAATCAATAGTGCTCTTGAAACAACTACACTCGTATTGATCCCTCAAATAATAGAAAAGGTGTCAGTTCCGGTCGTGGCTGCAGGAGGAATCGGTGATGGAAAAGGGCTTGCTGCCATGCTTGCCCTGGGGGCGAGCGGTGTACAAATGGGCACCAGATTCATTGCAACCAAAGAAGCGCCATTTCATCCGCAGTATAAAAAGAAAATTATTGAAGCATCCGATCATGAAACCCTTATAGTGGGGC
The DNA here is from genome assembly GCF_000565285.1 of Cytobacillus firmus DS1. Lineage (GTDB taxonomy): Bacteria > Bacillota > Bacilli > Bacillales > Cytobacillaceae > Cytobacillus > Cytobacillus firmus_A. The sequence continues at coordinate 42,859 of NZ_APVL01000022.1, forward strand.
GTTCAGTTGGAAGAATACGCAGAGTGCTTTCCACCGGATATGTCAATAAATTACTGGATTACGAAAAACAAGGGATTTCTCTTGATGAGTTTAATAAGCTCACTTCAGAAGACTTTCATAAAATTGGAGCGATAAATGGAAACGGTGACGAAGGTTTTATGAACAGCGGCCAGATAGCTGGCCTGATTGCGGATCTCCCGAGCGTAAAGGAACTTTTGGATAAAATGATAGAGGATGCTGAGCTCCAGCTTCAAAAGGCTAAGCAGCTATTAAATTAGCAAGCAGGGTTAGATGCACCTGCTTGCTTTTTTGCAAAGAGAATTTATTAAAATATATCAAATTTTTAGAATATTATTGACACTCTTGGGTTCAGGGTGATAATATAACGTTGTATTTACGATATCTAAAGTAAATATCATATAAATGGTAATAACCATTTATTCACTTCATTATGTAAGCGCATACATAAGATGTAAGCTATCAGCAAACTGATAGTTAATAAAGTTGTATAGGGGGTCATATAATGAAAAAATCGTTGAAAGCTTTTTCTTTTCTAATGGCTGCTGGCATGCTTGTTTTGAGCGGCTGCGGCCAGGAGAAATCCAGTGGTTCTTCTTCAGAAGGTAATGAAAAGAAGCAGTACACAATTGGCATCACACAATTTGTCGAACACCCTTCCTTGGATGCAGCAACAGAAGGATTTAAAAAAGCTTTGGAAGATGAAGGTTTTAAAGAAGGCGAAAACGTGAAATTTGATTTCCAAAATGCTCAGGCTGATATGAACAACACACAAACGATTGCTAATAATTTTGTCGGCGATAAAGTGGATATGATTTTTGCAAATGCTACTCCCAGTGCCGTAAGTGCTCTTAATGCGACTAAAGATATTCCAATTCTCTTTACATCTGTTACAGACCCTGTTGGAGCCGGTCTTGTTGAATCATTTGATCAGCCTGGAGATAATATTACAGGCACAACTGATAACCACCCGGAAGGAACTTCTAAGACCATTGATTTTATGATTGATGAAGCGGGTGTTAAAAATATTGGCATCATCTACAATTCCGGAGAGCAAAATTCCGAGGTTCAGGTTAAACAAGTAAAGGATCTTGCAGAACCAAAAGGAGCCAAGATAGTTGAAGCCTCTGTTTCGACCTCTGCTGAAGTAAAACAGGCTGCCGACTCCCTTGTTGGAAGAGTGGATGCCATCTATATTCCTACGGATAATACAGTTGTGTCGGCTTTGGAATCCGTTATCTCTGTAGCTGACAGCAAAAAGATTCCTTTATTCGTAGGTGAGCTTGATTCGATGAAACGCGGAGCTATAGCAGCAAGCGGATTCAACTACTTTGATCTGGGTTACCAGACGGGCAAGATGGCCGCGGAGATTTTAAATGGGAACAAAAAGCCTTCTGAAATCCCGGTTGAGCTTCCTGGAAGCCTGAAACTGGTCATTAATAAAAAAGCAGCTGAAGCACAGGGACTTGAAGTAAAAGAAGAATGGGCTGATTTCGCAGAGTTCCATGAAGAGTAAAAAATCCGCCGGCTGGAACGCAAATATCCGGCCGGCTGCTTTTTAAGCTAAAACTAAAAAGAATTAATTAAAGGGCGTGATTCTTAGTGTTTACAGCGATATTCGGTGCATTCGAGTCAGGAATTATATACGCGATTATGGCACTTGGAGTATATCTTTCGTTCAGGGTCCTGGACTTTCCGGATTTAACGGTGGATGGAAGTTTTGTGACTGGAGCGGCTGTAGCTGCAACCATGATTGTCAGCGGGGCTAATCCTTTTCTTGCTACAGTCACTGCATTATTTGCCGGTTTTATTGCCGGATGCCTTACGGGTATTATTCATACTTTCGGAAAAATTAATGCTCTCTTATCAGGAATCCTGATGATGATTGCTCTGTATTCGATAAACCTTCGTATCATGGGTAAATCAAATGTTCCCCTCCTGAACACAGAAACAGCCATTACACATGTAAGGGATTTTTGGGATAAAACAGGAATCGATTCTTTTTTCAATGCTATCTTGTCCATGATTGGACTGGGTGACAGCCTCCCGAGAACATGGGGCATCATTCTCTTTATGTTAGTTGTCACATTGGCTATAAAATTTTTGACAGATCGCTTTCTTCAGACTGAAATTGGTTTAGCTTTAAGGGCAACAGGTGACAACAAGAGGATGATCCGCAGTCTTTCTGCCAATACCAATATGATGGTGATTTTAGGGCTGGGCCTTTCCAATGCGATGGTCGCTTTCTCAGGGGCACTGATTGCCCAGCAGGGCGGATTCGCCGATGTTGGTATGGGTATCGGAATGATTATTATCGGACTGGCTTCAGTTATCATCGGTGAAGCCCTGTTCGGAACAAAAACAATTGCCAGAACGACTTTAGCGGTTATTGGCGGAGCAATTATCTATCGTATCGTGGTTACCATGGCGCTTAGGGTAGAGTTCCTTGAGCCGGGTGATATGAAGCTGATTACAGCAACAATCGTCATTCTCGCATTAATTATGCCGAAGATAATAGACCGCACTAAAGAAAAGAAACGGAAAGCTAAGCGGCTGGCAGGAAGCATGAACATTAGTGAATTGCCATCAGGCAGAAAGGGTGAGGCTGGTGCTGCAATTAAATCAGATTCATAAAGTCTTCAATGAAGGAACACCAGACGAAAAAATCGCACTTGATACGATCAATCTTACATTGAATGAGGGAGACTTTGTCACTGTCATCGGAAGTAATGGGGCAGGGAAATCCACTTTAATGAATATTATCTCGGGCGTCATGATTCCTGATGTTGGGTCTGTTTTTATAGACAGCCAAAATGTCACAGGCATGTCGGAATATAATCGGGCAAAGCTGATAGGCAGGGTTTTTCAGGATCCGATGGCTGGCACTGCCCCGTCCATGACAATTGAAGAAAATCTGGCCATGGCATATTCAAGGAATAAAACAAGAACATTACGAAAAGGAGTGACAAAAAAGCGCAGAGACTATTTCCGTGAAGTTCTTGAGACCCTTCACCTTGGCCTTGAAAACCGTTTAAATGCAAAGGTCGGTTTATTATCGGGAGGAGAACGGCAGGCACTTTCATTATTAATGGCAACCTTCACAGAGCCTTCCATTCTTTTGCTGGATGAGCATACAGCTGCTCTCGATCCGGCACGTGCAGAGCTTATTACGAATCTCACAAAAGAAATTGTTCAAAAATACAATTTAACAACTCTCATGGTCACTCATAATATGCAGCAGGCGCTGGATTTAGGAAACAGGCTGATTATGATGGATAAAGGCCAGATTATACTTGAAGTAGATGATGGACAGAAACAGCATCTGACAATTGAACAGCTATTGAATGAGTTTCAGCGAATCCGCGGAACAAAAATGGCAAGTGATCGCGCACTGCTTTCTTAGAATAATAAAAAGGATTAGCCAATTTGCCGGTTAATCCTTTTTACATGGGCTCGAATAAAAAGAATTTTTAAAGTTTTTACAATTTATTGACTATTTATTTAACGTAATGGTATCATATCGTTAAATAAACGTCATACATATTTTTATGATCAAAAAGGGAGGGGTGTTATGAAACCTGGGCTTCAGATTGGGAACCGGGCAGTTATCCGTGCAGTGGTTTCCCCTGAGATGTTCGCACAATTTGAAGGAGAGATCATTCATCCTGTCTATTCAACTGTAACCATGATCTATCACATGGAGTGGGCCTCCCGCCTCCTGATCACCCCGTATTTGGATAAGGACGAAGAAGGGATGGGGGGAGCTGTTTCTGCCAGGCATTTATCACCATCACCTGAAGGATCCTCGATCCTCATAACAGCTACCGTATCCAAGCTGGATGGAAATTCAGTTTACTCAACTGTAACCGTCCATAATGGAGAAATGCTTGTTGGTGAAGGTGAAGTCAAACAGGTGATTCTGAAGAAAAGCAGGATTGCAAAATTGTTAAAGATAGACTAAGAGAACAGAAGTATCTTAGCTTTAATAAAAAAATGCATTTTAATTTAATTTTATTGTAAGCGCTATCATATATAAAGGGGAGAATGAAATGACAGATATGTTTCAAAAAATTAAAGATCATGAACAAGTCGTTTTCTGCAATGATGAATCTACCGGACTAAAGGCAATCATTGCAATCCACAGCACCAGGCTTGGTCCGGCATTGGGAGGCTGTCGCATGTTTCCGTATAAAAGCGTCGATGATGCCCTTGAGGATGTCCTCCGATTATCAAAAGGCATGACCTATAAATGTGCGGCTTCTGATTGTGACTTCGGAGGCGGGAAAGCCGTAATCATCGGGGATCCATTAAAAGATAAAACCCCTGAGCTGTTCCGTGCTTTTGGCCAATTTGTTGAATCATTGAACGGACGCTTCTATACAGGAACAGACATGGGTACATCAACAGAGGATTTTGTTCATGCCCTAAAGGAAACGAATTGCATTGTGGGGGTCGATGAGGTATACGGCGGAAGCGGAGATTCTTCCGTACCAACGGCTCATGGTGTTATTTACGGCCTCCAGGCAACAAATAAAGCACTGAGCGGAACAGATGACCTTTCAGGCAAAAGTTATGCTATTCAGGGACTTGGCAAGGTTGGATATAAAGTGGCAGAAAGGCTGCTGGAGGAAGGGGCAGATTTATTTGTGACAGATATCAGCCAGCAGGCAATAGACCAGCTTCTCAGCAAGGCGAAAGAAATTGGGGCCGGTGTGAAGGTTTTATCCAGCAATGAGATATATGAGGCCGAGGCCGACTTTTTCGTTCCTTGTGCAATGGGCGGCATCATTAATGATGACACAATCGACCTGCTTAAAGTAAAAGCAATCGTGGGCTCTGCCAATAACCAGCTAATGGATATGCGCCATGGCCAAATTCTTAAAGATAAAGGTATTTTATACGCTCCTGATTATATTGTAAATGCAGGGGGATTAATACAGGTTGCAGATGAATTATATACACCTAATAAAGAAAGGGTACTCCGCAAAACGAAAGCAATTTATAACTCTCTTCTGAACATCTACGAACATGCTGAAGCAAATGGAATTACAACAGTTGAAGCATCCAACCAATTCTGCGAGAGCCGTATTGAAGCACGTACACGCAGAAACAGCTTTTTCTCCCATATGAAACGCCCGAAGTGGGCAGTAAGAACCTAATTTTTTTGCATGGATAACAATATTTGTACCGTATAAAAGTTTTAAAAATAATTTACCAGCCAAAGGGTGAGAAGATGGAAAATCACTTTCCGATCAGGCGCATAATGGACGAAAATGGAACGATCATCAATTCAGAATATAAAGAAAAAGTAACTGAAAAGCTTGTAAAAGAGCTTTATAGACATATGGTTAGAATCCGTACCTTTGACCGCAAAGCTATTTCACTTCAGCGGCAGGGCAGGATAGGCACATATGCTCCTTATGAAGGACAGGAGGCTTCCCAGGTCGGAACTGCTGCTGCACTCGGGGAGAATGATTGGATGTTTCCTACCTATCGCGACCACGGAGCAGCTATGACCTTTGGCCACTCACTGCGAAACATCCTGTTGTTTTGGAACGGAAGAAATGAAGGGTGTGTGCCGCCTGACGGGAAGAAGATTTTCCCTCCAGGCATCCCGATTGCGACACAAATCCCTCATGCAGCAGGAGCAGCATTCGCAGAAAGGAAAAAAGGCACTGCCAATGCTGCTATTGCATATTTTGGTGATGGTGCCACCTCAGAGGGAGATTTCCATGAAGGCTTGAATTTTGCCAGCGTTTTTAAAGCCCCGGTTGTCTTTTTCAATCAGAACAATCAATACGCCATTTCTGTTCCTATTGAGAAGCAGATGAATACAAAAACGATTGCCCAGAAAGCCCTGGCATATGATATTCCTGGAGTCAGGATCGATGGGAATGATATTTTCATGGTTTATTTTGAAACATTAAAAGCCTTGGAGAGGGCCCGTAAAGGTGAAGGGCCGACACTAATTGAAGCCGTGACATGGAGGTATGGTGCACATACTACAGCAGATGATCCATCCAAATACCGCGATCAATCTGAAAGCAATAGCAGAAGACAGGAGACTGACCCTGTTTTAAGGCTGGAGCGCTGGATGAAAAATGAAGGGATATTTGATGAAAAATGGCAGCAGGCAGCAGAAGAGGAAGCAGCGGCTGAAATAGATAAAGCTGTAGCTGAAATGGAAGATTTTCCTCCTGCAGATCCTGCGGTTATTTTTGACCATGTCTTTGCTGAGCCTACATGGCAAATCAAGCAGCAAAAAGAAGAATATCTGAAGCTGATTGGAGGCGGCCGATAATGAAAACAGCAGTTGGAGCAAAAACCATGACATTAGTTCAAGCCATTACGGATGCTTTAGATACCATGCTGAATGAAAAAGAAGAGGTTTTGCTGCTTGGCGAGGATATCGGCAGGAACGGCGGAGTTTTCCGTGCAACCGATGGGCTCCAGGCTAAGTATGGCGATGGGCGTGTTATCGATACGCCTTTAAGTGAAGCCGGTTTTGTCGGAGCGGGAATAGGAATGGCTGTTAATGGATTTTTGCCGGTGATCGAAATTCAGTTTCTCGGCTTTATCTATCCCGCATATGAACAAATCATGACCCATGCTTCAAGGCTCCGGATGCGGACAATGGGACATTTTACTGTTCCGATGGTTATAAGGGCTCCATATGGTGCGGGGGTTAGGGCTCCGGAAATTCATTGTGATTCAACAGAAGCTATTTTCACTCATATGCCCGGCATCAAGGTCGTCTGCCCATCCACTCCTTATGACGCCAAAGGACTGCTGATTGCTTCGATTGAAGACCCGGATCCGGTTCTATTTCTTGAGCCGATGCGCTGCTATCGGTCTGCCAGAGAGGAAGTGCCTGAAGGGAAGTATACGGTTGAAATAGGAAAAGGCAAAAAACTCATGGATGGGGACGATGTAACGGTCATCACGTGGGGAGCAATGGTGCCAGAGGCTATGAAAGCGGCAAAGCAGATGAAAGAAAATAACGTACATTGTGATGTAATTGATTTAAGAACCCTATTTCCGCTGGATAAAGACATGATTGCAGAATCTGTCCAAAAGACAGGGAGAACGGTTATTGTCCATGAAGCTCATGCCACCGGCGGAGTCGGAAATGATGTGCTTGCCATCATTAATGATACATCCTTTTTATATCAGAAGGCACCAGTAGAACGGGTTACCGGATTTGATGCACCAGTTCCATATTTCGGTTTTGAGGATCATTACCTGCCAACTCCTGCAAGGATTAAGCAGGCAATAGAAAAAGTTATGAAGTTTTAGGAGGGGAAGCCGTGGAGGTGAAACTGCACGATATTGGAGAGGGAATGACCGAAGCTGATATTAATTGCTTTTTAGTCAAGCCGGGGGATGCAGTGAAAGCAGACGATCCGCTTGTTGAAGTACAGACTGATAAAATGACCGCTGAAATACCTGCCCCGAAAGCAGGCATTATTAAGGAATTTACAGTGCAGCCTGGCGATACGGTTAAAGTGGGTTCGACCATTTTAATTTTAGAGACGGCTGGTGAGGAAGGCGCTGAAAAAGAGAATGCCGTTTCAATTCCTGATTACTCACAGCCGCCGCAGAAGCAAAAGCAATCTTTTGTGGCATTCAAAGGAAAACGGGTTCTTGCTTCTCCTTTCACAAGAAAAATAGCGCGCGATAATGATATTGATATTGAGAAAATCACGGGAACAGGTCCTGCTGGCCGTATTTTAGATGAAGATATCTATCAATACATAGCTTCCCTTCAGACAAAGCCGGCCCATGATGAACAGGAACAAGCAGTTTTGAATGAAAATATAAAAAGCCTCCCTGGTGAGAAAGATATCATTCCGTTTAGGGGCAGACGGAAGCAGATTGCCAGGAAAATGGCACAATCACTTTTTACCATTCCCCATTGTACCCATTTTGAAGAGATTGATGTAACCGAGCTGATTACTTTCAGAAAAGAACTTAAGCTTCTAAACCAAAACTTGTCTGCTACAGCCTTTTTCCTGAAGGCTTTGTCAATTTGTCTGAAAGAATTTCCTGTGTTCAACGCTGTACTGCATGAAGAAAAGGAAGAAATACATTTGGCAGGTGAACATCATATCGGTATTGCAGTTGATACCGACGAAGGCCTAATCGTTCCGGTCATAAAGCATGTTGAGAATAAAACAATCAGAGAAATTCATGCAGAAATGAAAAAGCTTACGGAAAAAGCATTGGAAAATAAGCTTTCTGTTAAAGAAATATCTGGCGGGACATTCACAATCAGCAATGTGGGGCCTCTTGGCGGCAGCTTTGGAGCGACTCCGATTATCCAGCATCCGCAAACCGCGTTGGTATCTTTCCATAAAACAAAAAAGATGCCTATTGTGACCGATGATGACCAGATTGTCATTCGGTCAATGATGAATATATCAATGTCTTTTGATCATAGAGTTGCAGACGGGGCGACAGCAGTACGCTTTACAAACCGATTTGCTGAATTGATTAAAAATCCGAAAATGCTTGTTCTGGAGATGGTATAAATGGTAGTTGGAGAACTGGCACATGAGCGGGATATCATCGTAATCGGCGGCGGCCCTGGGGGCTATCATGCCGCAATCCGTGCTGCACAGCTTGGACGCAATGTTACATTAGTAGAGCAGGATCAGCTTGGCGGAATCTGTTTAAATAAAGGCTGCATACCTTCCAAGATCCTCACACAGTCTGCTGAAAAATTCACTTCATTCCAGGAAGGTGAAAACTGGGGGCTTGAAGGAGGAAATATATCCTTAAACTTAAACAAGCTTAAGGAATACAAGCAAAAGAAAATTGAGCAGCTCCGGGCAGGAATTGAAGCCCTCTGTCAAGCTAATAAAATAGAAGTTCTTAATGGTTCGGCCTTTTTTCTGTCAGAGGATAAGATTGGCATCGAAAAAGGAGACCAATTTGATGTTTTTCGATTTCAGAATGCCATAATTGCGACCGGCGGGAGACCGGAAAAACCTCTTTGGTCCAGAGAAATAAGTGAATTAGTATTCGATCAGCATTCTATTTCCGATTTGAGTGAAATACCCGATAAACTATTAATCTATGGCAGTGATTACATTGCTCTCGAAATAGGTATGGCTTATCAGGCTCTGGGATCTTACGTTACTCTGATCCTCGAAGATGGGAAAGAGGATTTTGATTTTGATCAATCCATTTGCCGGGAACTGAAGAGGATATTAAAAAAGAAGAAAATAGATATTGTAAGAAATTCGGTTGTATTGGAACTGCAGCATAATGAAGGAATGGTAACAGTCACTTTTGAGTGTAAAGGAAAAAGAGAAACCATTTCAGGCACACATTTATTTGTTTCATCTTCCATTAGACCAAACACTGACCAGTTGGGGCTTTCCCGTATAGGGGTGGAACAATCTGAAGCAGGGTTTATAAGGGTTGACTGCCAAAGCCGTACAACACAGAAACATATTTTCGCAGTCGGTGATGTAACAGAAGGTCCTGCACTTGCTGTAAAAGCTATTAAACAAGGAAAAACAGCCGCAGAAGCAATTGCGGGAATTAAATCCGAATCGGATTTCCATTTCATTCCGATTGCTGCACATACACAGCCCCCTATTGCGAGTGCCGGGTTAACCGAACAGGAAGCCATTAACATGGGCTATGACATTGAAATTGGTGTATCGTCATTATCTGCCAACGGATTCAGCGTATTGAGCGGGAAAAAAGGCGGATTTGTAAAGGTGATCAGCTGCAGGGAAAAACAAGTTCTTCTGGGGATCCACATGGTAGGCTCCGGAGCAATAGAACTAATTTCAGCCGGAATTACTGCATTGGAAATGGGAGCAAGGGAAGAGGATTTAATTTTCCCTAACTACCCGCATCCCAGTGTAAATGAAGGCTTGCTTGAAGCTGTAGAAGCTTTAAAGAATTTAGCTATTCACAGTCCGCCCCAAACCAAAAAAACGCAAAAAGTAAGAGTGTAAATTCCTTTAATGCAGAAGTGCATTATAGCTTTAACTTGAACTCTTGAGAACCTTTACACGTTTCCTATATGATAAATTCAAAATATTATTAATATTAAAACGGAGGGGTTAGCATGCAAGATGAAAAATTGTTAAAGGCACAAAAGATTGCCGATTTCTTTCCTGTGAAGGAGGTAGATTATTTAGAAATCTACTCTGGAAATGCAAAACAGTCCTGCCATTATTTCTGCACGGCTTTCGGCTTTAAGCCAGTTGCTTATTCCGGGCTGGAAACCGGCAATAGAGAAACAGTGTCTTATGTTCTTCAGCAGAGAAAGATTCGCCTTGTGATCACAGGAACGTTAAAAGACAGCTCCAGAGTATCAAATTTCATTAAAAAGCATGGAGACGGTGTAAAAGATATAGCTTTAGCTGTTGACGATGTTGAAAAGGCATACAAAGCGGCAGTTGATAGAGGTGCAATCGAAATACAGCCTCCAGCTGAGATAAAGGATGAACACGGCACAGTCAAAAAGGCAGTAATTGGTACATATGGAGATACCATTCATACACTTGTTGAACGGAATAACTATACAGGAGTATTCATGCCTGGCTTTGAGCCATATCAAACTGAAGTACCATTTGAGGATGCAGGTTTTATCGGCGTCGACCATGTTGTTGGAAACGTAGAGAGAATGGAAGAATGGGTGAATTATTATGCAAATGTAATGGGCTTCAAGGAAATGAAGCACTTTACAGATAAAGACATTACAACAGAATATTCCGCACTCATGTCCAAGGTTATGCATAATGGAGGCAGAATTAAGTTCCCAATTAACGAGCCTGCAGAAGGGAAGCGCAAATCCCAGATTGAAGAATACCTTGAATACTTCAACGGGGCTGGTGTACAGCATCTGGCCATTCTGACAGAAGATATTGTCAGCACTGTCAGCATCCTCCGCAAAAATGGGGTAGAGTTCTTAAGTACTCCAGATTCTTATTATGAAATGCTTTCTGAGCGCGTAGGGAAAATTGATGAAGAGATAGACAAATTGAAGGAATTAAATATTCTCGTTGACCGCGATGACGAAGGCTATTTGCTTCAAATTTTCACGAAACCAATCGTAGACCGTCCGACCTTATTCATTGAAATCATTCAGCGTAAAGGTGCCAGAGGGTTTGGTGAAGGCAACTTTAAAGCACTCTTTGAATCTATAGAACGTGAGCAGGAAAGACGGGGGAATTTATAACTTTTAAGCTTAAAAGGGAGAAAGCATTTCTCCCTTTTTTAATAAATTGAGAAGGAGGCAGACCAGATGGCCAGAATCCAGACAAAAAGCGCTGTGGAGAAGATTGTTTCTTATCCGCTTGGCAGCTCGCCGGAAGAGATTAAAGAAAAGTACAATTTAATGGCTGTCCGGAAAATGTCTGATAATGAAAATGTGTATGGCTGCTCATCCGAAGTCAGGAACAGCATCAGCAAAGCGATGAACAGTCTTTACTTTTATCCGGATGGCACTGTTTCCCTGCTCAAACGCAAGCTGGCCGGATTCTATAATATAAGTGAAGATAACTTTTTGGTCAGCAATGGTTCAGAAGAGATCATCCGATTATTGACTAGAGCATACATAAGTGCTGGAGATGAAGCTGTCATGGCTCAGAATACATTTCCACGATATGAAACAAACGTCCTTATTGAAGGAGGCAGTGCGATAACAGTATCGCTGGAAAATGGAACACATAACTTAAGAGCTATGTATGAAAAGATGAATGAAAAAACAAAAATGGTGTTTATCTGCAATCCCAACAATCCCACAGGAACCATAGTCGGAAAAACAGAACTGCTGCAATTCATTGATAAAGTTCCTTCAAACATCCTGATTATTCTTGATGAAGCATACTATGAATATGTGAATTCCGAGGATTATCCTGACTCTATTCCGCTTCTTGCACAGAGGCCTAACTTAATCATCCTAAGGACTTTCTCTAAAATCTATGGTCTTACAGGACTCCGTGTCGGCTACGGAATCATGCATCCGGAGATCGTGAATGACCTTCATAAGGTAAAAGATGTTTTTAATGTCAACCACCTGGCACAGGCAGCAGCTTCTGCAGCACTAAATGATCAGGACTTTATAAAGGATTGTGCACAAAAAAATGCCGAAGAGATGAAATTTGTGCGCCAAAAGCTAACTGAATTACATGTCGGCTATTTTCCTTCCCAAACTAATTTTATATATATTTTCAGCCAGCTTCCTATTGCTGACAACTTGATTGCAAATGGCTTGGTTGTCCGGAAAATGAAGCTTGACGGCTATCTTGATGCTTTTCGGATGACGTTAGGAACAAGGGAAGATAATGAAGCAGCATTGGCTGTGATAAACAAACTTCTGAATGAAAAGGCGGTGTAGGGCATATGGAATTAAATCCACAGAGTCTCGAGTGGAAAGACGCATATAAGCTGATGGTTGGCTCAATTCTGCCGCGTCCCATTGCGTTTGTTACCACTATGGACACAGAAGGAAATGTTAATGCAGCTCCATTCAGCTTTTTTACAGCCATATGTGCAGATCCGATGCTGATTTGCTTTTCACCTATGCGAAAAGGGACAGATGGCTCTAAGAAAGATACGCTTGCTAATATTGAAGCCACTAAGGAATTCGTTATTAACATCGTCAGTGAAGACTTTACTGAAAAGATGAATATTTGTGCAGCGGATTATCCGGCTGGTACAGACGAACTGGACGCAGCGGGTCTCGAAAAAGAAAAAAGTGCTGCTGTGAAGCCACCTCGGGTTAAAGAATCAAAAGTCCACTTAGAATGCAGTCTCTATCAGGTGCTTCACTTTGGAGAACAACCCGGTTCAGGAAGCCTGGTGATTGGAAAAGTGGAGCATGTGCATGTTGCTGAAGAGCTTTACGAAAATGGAAGGATTAATTCAGAAAAGCTGAAGCCTGTTGGCCGGATGGCAGGACATATCTATACGAGGCCAATGACTGATGTATTTGAATTGATCCGAAAAACGGACCCAAGGTGATGCTATGAAATTCATAACCTTTCAAAAACCGGATGGATCTATAAGAGCGGGCTGGCTGAAGAATGAGGAGTATGCTGTTGATATGCATGAAGCGACCAATGGTGTTCTGCCCAAAACAATGCTGGCATTCCTTGAGAATCATGAGTTTTTTATGGAATACCTATCTTCCAGCAAAAAACTGAAGAACACGGATAAAGGGGTATATCCTTTATCCGAGGTGAACTTAATGGCTCCACTGCCAAATCCAAAAAGCTTTCGGGATTTCTATGCTTTTGAAGAACACGTGAAAACGGCAAGAGATAACCGCGGACTTGACATGATACCCGAATGGTATGAAATACCCGTCTTTTATTTTTCAAATCATTTGAGCATTAAGGGTCCAAATGAAGAAATTTCGCGTCCAAAGCATTGTGAATGGCTTGATTACGAGCTCGAAATTGCCTGTATCATCGGCAAAGAAGGCAAGGATATTAAAGCTGCCGAAGCGGATGATTATATATTTGGGTATTGCATCCTGAATGACTGGAGTGCAAGAGATATTCAGCGAAAAGAAATGAAGATAGGGCTTGGCCCTGCCAAAGGGAAGGATTTTGCCACTTCTGTCGGGCCATATATCGTTACAAAGGATGAGCTTGAGAATTTCCGTGTTGAAAATGGCTATGATTTGCTGATGACAGCAAAAGTCAACGGAACTCTTCTTTCAGAAGGAAATATGCAGGATATCTACTATTCCTTTTACGAAATGCTTGAGCGGGCTTCAGATGGTGTAACCCTCTGCCCAGGTGAAATGATAGGCTCCGGGACTGTTGGCAGCGGCTGCATTCTTGAGCTGGGCACTGATGTGCACCGCTGGCTGAAGCCTGGAGATGAAGTTGAGCTGGAGATTGGCAATCTCGGAATATTAAAAAATCGGATCGCAAATGAGTGAGGTGGAAATATGTTTTATCGCCAAATGGGTAAAATCCCGCACAAACGCCATACAACCTTCAAAAAATCGGATGGAACTCTTTTCAGGGAACAGGTAATGGGGACAAAAGGTTTTTCCGGCACCCAATCCATTCTTTATCATCACTATATGCCGACAGAAGTAGCACGAACTGAACTGATCGGAAAATATGTTCCAGAGTATGAAGAACAGGAGAGCTTAAAGCATCGGCATTTGTTTACAGATCAAATTGAAAAGAAAGGGGATGCACTTTCAGCAAGGGAATATCTGCTCGGGAATGATGACCTTTTAATAGGCACCATAAATATTACTGAGCCAATGAAAAGCTTTTACCGGAATGGCGAAGCTGATGAGATGCTCTACATTCACTACGGAACCGGAAAAGTTGAGACCATGTTCGGAACTTTATCCTATCGCCAGGGAGACTATGTCATTATTCCGATTGGCACCATTTACCGCGTAATTCCGGATAAAGAGCAGATGACTAAAGTGCTCCTTGTTGAGTCTTTCAGCCAGATTACAACACCAAGAAGATACCGGAATGAGTATGGGCAGCTGCTTGAACATAGTCCAATTTGTGAACGGGATATCAGGGGACCGGAAACACTGGAAACATATGATCAAAAAGGAGAATATGAAGTTATCACCAAAACCAGGGGATATTTACATTCTCATATTCTGAACCATCACCCGCTTGATGTGGTGGGCTGGGATGGCTATCTTTATCCGTGGGTTTTTAATATAGAAGATTTTGAACCGATTACCGGAAGGGTGCATCAGCCTCCGCCGGTCCATCAGACTTTTGAAGGACATAACTTTGTTGTGTGTTCCTTTGTTCCCAGATTATATGACTATCATCCAGAGGCCATCCCTGCCCCTTACTATCACAGCAATGTCAACAGCGATGAACTTCTGTATTATGTGGAAGGCAATTTCATGAGCAGGAAGGGGATTAGAGAAGGCTCCATCACCCTTCATCCAAGCGGTATTCCACATGGCCCTCACCCTGGAAAAACTGAAGCCAGCATAGGGAAAAAAGAAACACTTGAGCTTGCAGTTATGATTGATACATTCAAGCCGTTAAAGCTGGTGAAAAACGCTAAGCTAATAGAAGATGAGAAGTACATGTTTACTTGGGTGGAATAGAAAAAAGCACTTTCCTTTTGGAGAGTGCTTTTTTAACTTTCGTTCTGCCAAATAATGGCCAGTGTACCCTCACCGGCATGGGAAGCGATCGTTGAACTAATATCACCAATGAAAATATCGAGGCGCGGAAAATGAGATTGTATTTCTTCTGCCAGTTCCTCCGCTTTGTCAGGTACATTCCCATGCATGATTTGAACCTGGGGGATTGTGTGGTTTTCATATGAATTCCCAAGCAAGTCTATCATTCTTTTAATTGCTTTTTTTTCTGAACGGACTTTATCAAACAGTTCAAACTCCCCGTCCCGGTTAATACGGATAATTGGCTTTATTTTTAATATGCTTCCCAGCAGGTATTGTGTGCCTGACATTCTGCCGCCTTTATAGAATTGCTCAAGGCTTCCTAGCAATATATAATTCTCGGATTTATCCGTCTCATTTTGCAGGATATCAGCAATTTTATGCGCCGGCATATCATTTTCAGCAAGCTTTAAACCTTTATTGATCAATGAAGTAATGGCAAAAGACATACATTTAGAATCGACTGTGAAAATAGGGAACTCTGCCAGATCTGCTCCGGCTTTACAACTATTTAACGTGCCGCTTAGCTTGCTGGATACATGAACAGCAACTGCAGCATCATACCCCGGCTTCAATGATTCAAATAGTTCGGCAAATTTTCCGGCAGACGGCTGTGAAGTTTTAGGAACTTCTTTTTCATTGCGAATCCGGCTATATAGCTGATCTGTATTTAAATCAATACCATCTTCATAGGACTCCTCACCGAATGTAATGGATAGGGGCACCACGTAAACGTCAGGATGTTCCAGCAGCTCCTTCGTAACATAGGCTGTGCTGTCTGTAATCCAGGCAATTTTCTTTTTTGTCATGAATGTTTTAAGTCCTTTGTCAATTATTTTGGAATAAATTGAACCGCTTCCATTATTGAAAACTCCCCTCATTATACACGAATAGACCAGTACCTGTATTGATTTTTTATAATCCATTTATAGGAAAAATCCTGAGTATGTCAGTTAGAATGTTTATATGGAGCACTTGAAGGTAAATAAGAATCTTTTGTGAACAATGTTTGAACCTGATAAAAAGGGTGCCTGAAATGAAAAATCCCCTGCTTGGCAGGGGAGTGTGAGTATGTCTGCTTTATTAACCTAATACCATTTAATATTAAAAAACTTTCGTAGTCCAATCTTCACAATTCCAAATATCGGTCGCAATTTCACGATAGAAATCAGGTTCGTGGGATACCATCAGGATACTTCCGCGATATGCCTTTAAAGCACGCTTTAATTCTTCTTTTGCATCCACATCCAAGTGATTGGTAGGTTCGTCCAGAATTAATAAATTCGTTTCTGTGTTTAAAATTTTACACAATCGAACTTTGGCTTTTTCACCACCTGAAAGGACTTCGATCTTACTTTCAATATGTTTCGTCGTTAATCCGCATTTTGCAAGCGCAGCACGAACTTCAGCCTGATTCATACTTGGGAACTCGCTCCAAATCTCTTCTATACAAGTGTTATAGTTGGACTGTTTAACTTCCTGCTCGAAGTAACCGATGTGTTGATACTCACCGCGTTCCACTTTACCCGAAATGGGACTAATCAATCCAAGAATACTTTTTAAAAGAGTAGACTTACCAATGCCGTTAGCACCTACGAATGCAATTTTTTGTCCGCGTTCCATTTTCAAATTCAGAGGGCGGGAAAGTGGTTCATTGTAACCAATAACAAGCTCTTCAGTAGTGAAAATCCAACGGCTGGCTGCACGAGCTTCTTTAAAAATAAACTCTGGTTTCGGCTTCTCTCTCCCCAATTCAATAATTTCCATTTTGTCGAGCTTCTTTTGACGGGACATCGCCATATTACGAGTCGCAACACTTGCCTTGTTGCGGGCAACGAAATCCTTTAAATCAGCAATTTCCTGTTGCTGACGCTTGTATGCAGCCTCCAGCTGCTGCTTTTTCATTTCATATACTTTTAAGAAGTTGTCATAGTCACCAGCATAGCGATTCAACTCCTGGTTTTCCATGTGATAGATCAAATTAACAACACTGTTCAAGAATGGAATATCATGTGAAATCAAGATAAATGCATTCTCATATTCCTGTAAATAGCGCTTCAGCCATTCGATATGCTGTTCATCCAAATAGTTTGTAGGCTCGTCCAGTAATAGGATTTCAGGCTTTTCCAGTAAAAGCTTAGCCAGCAAAACCTTCGTACGCTGACCCCCGCTAAGATCATCTATATCTCGATCAAGTCCAACTTCGTCTAATCCCAGGCCGCGGGCAACTTCCTCAACTTTTGAGTTAATTTGATAGAAATCATTACTATCTAAAGTTTCTTGCAGCTCTCCAACTTCTGCAAGTAATGCATCTATATCAGCACCTTCATCACCCATTTTTGCATAAAGTTCATTGATCTCTGATTCAGCATCAAAAAGATATTGAAAAGCAGTACTTAAAGCGTCACGCATCGTGGTGCCTTTTTTAAGTACAGCATGCTGATCCAAGTAACCAACACGAACTTTTCGTGACCACTCAACTTTCCCCTCGTCGGGCTGCAGCTTCCCGGTAACAATATTCATGAAAGTAGACTTACCCTCACCATTTGCCCCAACTAGTCCAACGTGTTCACCTTTTAAAAGTCGAAAAGATACATCATTGAAAATCGCACGATCACCGAAACCGTGACTTAAATTTTGTACATTTAATACACTCATTTTTTTACCCCTTCTCTAATATTCCATGTGGATATCTTACTAGATTTAGACTGTTTTTTCTATCTAAAGTTATTTCCTGTGAAAAATGCAATTCGATTTTTGGGATAAATTGAAGTCTGCCCATTCTTAATTAAAGGCTCTTTATTAAAGGTGGATGTTGATTTTATAGCATTGAAAAATAGGCGGGAAGTATTGTTGGGGATCAGCAAAAAGGGGTTCACACTAACACTTAACCCGGAAAAAAGGTGCCAATTAGGTTATTGGCACCTTTCGCAATTTCTACTGGTTCACTTAACTCCCTGGGGAACTGCCAGGCCAAGGCCTTTAGCAATACGTGTACCATAATCAGGATCCGCTTTAAAGAAATGCTGAATCTGGCGGAGCTTAATTTCTTCTTTTTCTACAGGCTTCATGGCAGCAACAATGTTTGCCACAAGACGGGAGCGTTCCTCTTCACTCATTAAGCGGTATAGATCACCGGCTTGTGTGTAGTGGTCATTATGATCATACGCAACGCTTTCGGCTAAACCGGAAACAGGGTATGCAGCCTGCTTGTGCTCCGGCACTTCCGTTGGTCCCCCAAAGCTGTTCGGCTCGTAGTAAACAGAACCTCCGCCATTGTTGTCAAAGCGCATCTGGCCGTCACGCTGATAGTTTTGCACTTCGTTTTTAGGGCGGTTGATCGGCAGCATCTGATGGTTTGCGCCTACACGGTAACGGTGTGCATCATGGTAGGCAAACAGGCGGCCTTGAAGCATTTTATCAGGTGATACATCAATACCAGGTACTAGGGTTCCCGGAGAGAAGGTAGCCTGCTCAACTTCAGCAAAGTAGTTTTCCGGGTTTCTATTGAGAACCATACGTCCCACTTCGATTAATGGGTAGTCTTTTTGCGACCACACCTTTGTGACATCGAATGGGTCGAAACGATACGTATTTGCATCCTCAAGCGGCATGATTTGCACGCAAAGCTTCCAGGAAGGATAGTCTCCATTCTCAATTGCATTGAATAAGTCCTCTGTATGGTAATCCGGATTTTCGCCCGCCATTTTAGCTGCAGCTTCTACACTGAGATTTTTAACGCCTTGCTCTGTTTTAAAGTGATATTTCACCCACACGCCTTCGCCTTTATCATTAACCCATTTGAAGGTATGACTTCCAAATCCGTGCATATGTCTTAATGTTGCAGGAATACCCCGGTCAGACATTAAGATGGTTACCTGGTGCAGCGACTCAGGAGATAAGGACCAGAAGTCCCAGACGGCTGTCGGATTTTTTAGATGTGTCTTAGGATCACGCTTCTGTGTATGAATAAAGTCAGGGAACTTGATGGCATCCCGGATAAAAAATACAGGTGTGTTGTTTCCAACAAGATCGTAATTTCCTTCTTCAGTATAGAACTTAACAGCAAAGCCGCGCGGGTCACGGACTGTATCGGCAGAACCAAGTTCGCCGGCTACAGTTGAAAAGCGGATGAATAAAGGCGTTCTTTTGCCTACTTCAGACAGAAAAGCGGCTTTTGTATATTTAGTGAGGTCATTTGTAACTTCAAAATAGCCATGTGCACCGGCACCTTTTGCATGAACAACACGCTCAGGCACACGTTCTCTATTAAAATGGGCGAGCTTTTCCAGCAAGTGTACATCCTGAATCAATGTTGGCCCTCTTGAGCCGGCAGTCATTGAATTTTGGTTGTCGCCAACTGGGGCTCCCCAGCTTGTCGTGAGATTATTCTTTTTTGTCATTCTATAATCACCTCATAAAAGTTTTAATAACTTGCTTATATTTATAATGATAACATTTCTCAAAGGAAAATCAATACTTTTTTATAATTATTATAAATAGATATAAATT
>NZ_APVL01000023.1 GCF_000565285.1 Cytobacillus firmus DS1
TATCAGATGATTAATAAAAAAGAAACATATCCCTTCTCCGGTGATTATGAATGCAGATGATGGACGCAGCCGACCTGCGAAATGCCTCTTTAAAGACCTCTCTGGGATGGACGATCGAAGCGTTCAGGCTCCCAATAAAGATCGTCTGCTTATGAAGCACCTGATTCTTTGTATTTAAATAAAGGCATACAAAATGTTCCTGAGACAAAAATCGCATTTCTTGCATGACATAATTTGCCCCATCCTCAGGCGAACGGATAATATATCTGTCATCATATGTGAGATTTGAAATCCTCCGGCCAATCTCGACTGCTGCCAGCACTTGAATTGCCTTTGCCGATCCTATTCCTTTAATGGCCGTTATTTCATCCAGGGATGCATCCTTTAACAGACGGAGTCCTTCAAAATGGGTAAGAAGCCTATTCGCTAATTGCAGTACTGATTCATCTTTCGTGCCAGTTCTGAGTAATATCGCTATCAGTTCGTGATTGGACAAGCCCTGCGGACCAATTTGGACAAAACGCTCACGAGGACGCTCATCCTGAGGGAAATCTTTAATTAAAAGAGAATCTGTTTGCATACTTTCCTCCCTAAACTCTAGTGGTCAGGGAGCTGAAGATGAAAGAAGTATATTAAGGAAGCGAATATCCCGCTTTCCTCAGTTCACGAACCGTCCTGGAGACAGGAAGGCCGACAACAGAGAAATAATCTCCGCTTATATTTTTCACAAGCGTGCTGCCAATGCCTTGTATCCCATATGCCCCTGCCTTATCAAAGGGTTCACCGGTGCCAATATAAGAGTTAATTTCTTCATCTGTTAACTCCCAGAACACCACATCGGTTTTTTCATAAAATGTAATTGCCTTTTTTTCAGGTGTCATGATGGATACACCTGTGTAAACAGAATGGGTGGTTCCAGACAGACTTTTCAGCATAGTGAATGCTTCCTTGCTGCTTTCTGGCTTTCCTAAAACATTGCCGTCCTTAACAACAACTGTATCTGATCCAATTACATATGAATCAGGATGCTTAATAAATACAGCCTTTGCCTTTCTATGGGCAAGCTCCTTCACGATCTCTCCTGGTTTCAGCACTGGATCAAAAGTTTCATCGACATCACTGCTGGAGACTTTAAATTGCAAATGAAGATTTTCAAGAAGTTCTTTTCGCCGCGGGGAAGAAGAGGCTAAAATGAGGTTTTGCATATAATCACCTTACCTTTATTGTATCAAATTGGGAGATACAGGTTAATCGTATCAAAAAAATGCCATACAAACAATTTTAAAGCAGTAATTTACGATATTTTTATCGCAGTCTAACGGTCAGTAAGACCCCCACTTCAAGACTCAGAGAAATCAAAAGAGGATAAGCGGGGGTCAAACTGCCCGTAAATGGTGAGATACAGTGAAACTTGCCGGAGCGCAGGCAGAGGCTTAGTTGAACCAATCCGGTTCGTAGTGTCGATTGATCGAAGCGCTAGCGGAGATCTTAGCGACCCTAGAACGCGACTAACAATCAGTGGGGATAAGGAAAACCCCCACTGATTGAAGTTTCAATTTATCATAAAATATCGAATAATGACAAAAAGAAAGAGTCTGTCTAAATTTCCCGAACAGACTCTGCTTAGTATGTGATATTTCCCAGAAAATATTCGAATCGGATAACATTATGGCACAATATGCCGGGTCCTTACTGCCCGCCTGACTGAAGCAGTGACTGGTAAGCTGCAAGAAACCCCAGCAGGTGCTCCTGAATTTTACCAGCTGCTGCAGCATCACCTGACTGCTGGTATGTGTCTATTTGCTTTGAAGCATTTAATAGTTCTTCTCTAACTGAAATCAGGCTTTCATTTTGAATTTGACCCGCCTGCAGTTCATTCACTGTCTTGATGCGGCTTTCTATTTTCTCAGCCGTTTCTGGAGTTATAGAGCTGCCGAGAGAGGCACTGGCTGCACCTTCTGAAAGGCTTTGAAATAAAGCTGGAGCAATTTCAGCCAATTTTTTCTCTTCGGCATTTACCCCTTCAATTGCTTTACCTTCAAAGGCAACTTCTTTTGCAAATACGTCAATTCCTTCGCTTTTTAGATCGGCGCCTATTTCTTTGGCCTCCTCAAGGCTGCCTGATACCCCTAAAAAAAGAAAAGTTTGTTCTCCCATTTTTATGGATTGGCTATAAACCCCTTTTTGAGAATTTGCTTCCTCAATTTGCTGTGCTGCTTCACTGTTTGAAAAAACGCCGCCTTGAACTACGTATGTTGTAATTGTTTCTAAATCTGCTGCTGCCGAAGGTGTCTGCTGATTTGCTGCCGCCGGTTTTTCATTAATTGGAGGAACCGCAGTTTCAGCTGCCTGATCTGTAAATACCAGCTTCAACATGATGAACCCGAAGCTGGTCCCCAGCAGGACAGCAAAAAAGACAGCAAGAAAAATGGATGTTAAGATTCCTTGCTTATTCCTGCCCCGAAATTTCCCGGCCAGTGTACTCAGGCCATTCTTAGCTGTTGATTTAGGAGGAGCTGCTATTTTATATTCCTTTATATCCACATCTTCCGTTTCCTCAGGCAGAATCCAGTCAAAGCTGTCATCCGCCTCTTTGCCGGCCGCTGTTTGTATGGAAGCGAAGAATTCAGTTTGTTCCTGTTTTTTCTGGCTATCCAGCTGTCTCAGATCCCATGATTTCCCCTTCTTTTCTTCCTTTTTCTCCTGAAACGGACGGTCCTTGCCATTTATCTTAATCGTGATTGTTTTTTCACTTTTAGGCTTGTCCACATCTCATCCTCCCTTCCGCACCGTTACCTGAATTGTTTTCATCCTAACATAATGAAAAAAAAAAATAACAAGACTTTTGTCGTCTTGTTACGGAAGGATTTCGTCAAATTTTTCATTCGGATTTTTGACTAATTCTCAGTAATGAAATCTGGATCCAGTTTATTTATGGGAATACCTTCATTGCCATTTGAATAGCATAAACTCCGTTTTTCTCCTTTAAAGCAAACAGCCGTTATCGATTTTCCGCTGACAACAGCATAGGTACTCTCCGAAGGCTGCAGAAGATTCTTTGTATCAGGGTCCCTGATGGGATCAATGAAGTCAGCATCAGCGAGCATTAAATATGTTACTTTTTCCGGCAGGATACTTCCGCTGATCATTTCTTTTCTTATATAAAGATCCGCTGATTCTTTTAATGCAAGAGCATTTCCCACAAAAGCCTGGTCTTTTACTCTTTGAACGACATTATTAACTGAAATGACGGCAATTAAAGCAATGATGCCTAATATGACTATGACGGCCAGCACTTCAATCAATGTAAATCCCTTATGGTTTAGTCTAGCAGCAGTTATCATATACTAGACCTCTCTTCGTTTTCTTTTTAAGGTGTTTGATTATCCTCCTCAGCCTCCAGTTCAGAGAAGCTGCTTAATGGATTTCTTTTATTGGATATTCTCGGAGTATCCAAAGGCGGGAGCTCCTCCTGAAGCTCTGCCAATTCAGGGTAGTAATAGGCTTCAATCGCCATTTCAAATTCCACCATCTGGTCTTCCTGCATGACACTCACAATTTCATCAAAGCCCGTATATTTCAAACTTTCCACCTTAAGGACCCTCTTTAAATCCAATAAATTCTTAATGAAACTTTCCATCTCAAAATAAGTATCTGCCTGCCCGTTTAGGACAATCGAAACCTTTTTTATGCCGTTCGGCAGCTTCTCTTCTATCAATGGATCTGTTCCTGAGTTTTCTTTCGAATCCTCCGTTTCAGGCTCATTCTCAGAATTTTCTTCTTGAGGCTGACTTTCTTCCTCTTCAGAAAGGTCGATTTCTTCATCACTTTCGGTGCCATTCATCTTCATTTCTATGATATTAACGTCTGAAATAATTTCAGATTTTTCGATACCTAAAAGAAGCTGATCGAGAAGCCTTTTAACAGGAACCTGCTTTTGAAGTTCAACCGTACTCAATACGGTCTGCTCATTCAGCTGCTGAAGATTATTCTCAATTATGGTTAATTGCTGAGTGGCCATTTTCAGCTCAGACTGCTTCCTGTCGATTTTTTCGTTCACCGGTTTAATAAAGAGATAATAACTTCCAAAAGCTATTCCCGCTATTAAAACCAATGCAAGCAAAACAAATACAAGCTGCTTTTTGGAAATTTCCCGGTTCACGGAGAATCAGCTCCTTCCCCTTGCCGTGCGGAGGAATCCTTATCCTCTGTACCTTTGGCTTCATCCATTTCGGCGGCTTCATTAAGTAATGCCGGGTTAACTCTTAATTCATATTCTGCATAATATCTTGGCTGTATGTTTGCCTGTTTTCTAAGTTCTGCTGCTTCGTCTTTTAAGATGTCTGCAGTTTTAGCTTCGCTTATAATCGCTTCATCAATCCACGGCAATTCTGTCAGATTATGCAAATAATAGGCGGCCTCGCTTTTCGCGTCAAATTGAACAATCTGTTTGACTCTATTTTCTTCATCCAGCTCAAACTCAATCACGAACCCGCGTTCAGGAAGAAGTCTGGTTATCTGTTCCATAAGGAAGACTAATTCGAAAGGCTGCCTTTCTGCCCATTCAATGGCAATTTTCAGCTCATCTGCCGCATCGGAAGATTGATATTCTGTAAGCTTAGCCTGCTGAGCTTCAAGAATTTCATTTGTCTGGGTTATTCTTTTCTCAATTTGAAGAAGCTCAGTATTTTTCTTTTCGACTGTTAAAAACACAAACAAGAATGCAGCAATAAGCAAGACAACAATAATACCTAAAGCAATATAGATGTTTTTAGACCTTTTTTCCCTTTGAGGAAGAAGATTAATGTCAACCTGCATGAGCTATCCCTCTTTTAAGCCAAGTCCAATATTCACATGGAAAGCCGAATGCTTCAGCAGCTCATACTGTCCGCTGTTCAGGCAGTCCCGGAAAGAAACAACTGGCACTTCCATTCTGTTTTTTATATCCCAATGAATTTTTTCAAGCCATGGGTGGTCACCGGTTACGATGATTCTGCTAATTTGGCGCTGCCCCTGATTTAATGAATACCGGAAAAAATTCATTACTTTTTCAAAATCATTATAAATATCCAATAGGGGATGCAGCACTTCTTCTTCTTTGCCGCTGTATTCTATCTTCTTTTCTCCATTAGGCGCTGCTGCTGTTCCCCACTTGCTGAGATCTGTTTCAATCGCAATGTTTCTCATAAATACCGGTATTTCTGATTCGAAAATGCTGCACACTGCAGAATTCAGGTCAATCTGAATGAGCATGATAGCTTCTGATTGCTGTTCTTCAAAATAGCTGGAATAAAGACGATACAGTGCGAGAGAAGAGATATCTGCAGCTGCAGGACGAAGTTTGGCATCCTCGAATAGTTCGGTATATTCCATGACAATTTCTTCAGGAGCAGCGAACAGCAGAATTTCGGATGAATCCTTCTGATTAGAACTGAGAACATGATAATCAAAAACAGGCTCTTCAAAAGGCAGATGTATGCTGGTGCCGAGTTCCATATATAAATACCCTTTAATCTCATCTTCCTGGACATCCCCCGGTATGGTCAGCTTTCTCAAAACAATAAAGGGATCAGGTACAGTAAAATATACCTGCCTGTTTTTTATTTTCCACTCATTGACGCATTCTTCAAGGATAAGGGCAAGTGTATCATAATCCAGGATCTTCCCATCCTTAATAATCCCCGGCGGCAGAAACCGTTCATCCCATTTTGCCAGATCCAAATCACGCTGATTTTTCAGTTCTGCATAACGAATAACATGGTCTTTGATAATTAAACTTACATGCTTTTTTTTTCCGGGAAGAAATCGCATTGCCATGATGAAAAACTCCTTATTTATGTTAGATTTGCCTAGGGAAAAATAAGAGCCGGAATAGTCCAGCTCTTATTTCAAAATGTCATGCCCTTTATAGGAATGAATGAAAATACCACTCAATTATTTCTCTGCCGTAAAAATAAGCCAGTAAAGTCCCAATCCCTATGAATGGGCCAAAAGGGATAGGCTTGCCTTTTTGAACAATTCCTAGAATCATGCCAAGGCCGCCAAGGGCTGCCCCGAACAAAGTTGCCAGAAAAAATGAAAGTAAAACAAGCTTTACACCCAAAGCAATGCCGATGACGGCATACAGCTTGATATCTCCACCGCCCATTCCGCCTTTGCTGATTACTGCTATCAGCAAGAGGAGGAAGAAACCGAGTGCTGCACCTGCTAAGCTGTCCCACCATGGGGAGAGCGGTAGGAAAATGCGTTCTGCTATTAAGACAGCAGCAAAAAACAGCAAAACCTGATCCGGAATGATCATATATTTGACATCAGAAACAAACACAATGATTACAAGAGAAATTACCGTCCAGGCAACAAACAATTCAGCAGTCCAGCCCATAATCAGCGGAGCTGCGGCAAACAAGATTCCCGTGGAAAGCTCAACAGCCGGATATAAGGCTGAAACCGGCGCCTTGCAGCGCCGGCACTTTCCGCCAAGAAACATATACGATAAGACCGGAACAAGTTCCAGAGGTGATAGAGTATGCTTACAGTGCGGGCAATGGGACCGCGGTGCTGCGATTGACTGGTTTTGTGGAATTCTTAGGCCTGCTACGTTGTAGAAGGAGCCTAGGATTGTTCCAAGTAAAAAAACCTGGGTGTAAAATAGTAACATTATCTAAGATTAATTCCCACTAAACTTTAGAAGATCGTCTTCCGTTATAGAAGTATCCTCATCACTTTTTGCGGCAATATTTCCACCATTGTGGTTCTTAAGGGTGTATGTGAATTTTCCCTCTGAGTCTTTTCCTACAGTTACAATATAAGAAGTGTCATCCACTTTTTCTAAATATGATTTTAGATTATCATGAGTCAAATTCTGAGTAGCTGGATTAGTTGTAATATATAATTTAGCAGCATTCACAATTTGGACTGCTTCTGCAACTTGAGCATCTTTCTTTGTCTTATTAATCAACCCACCAATACTCGGCACCGCAATCGCCGCAATAATCCCCAAAATAACAATAACAGCAAGCAATTCAATTAACGTCAAACCTTTTTGATCTTTAAGTCTTTTCCTTAAATTCTTAAGCATTTTTTCTCTCCCTTTCAAACTATTAGTTTATTTTACTTATTATGGTACTATTATACTAAAACCAATTTCTAATAACAGTCGAATTTTTTACTATTTTGTAAATATTAGCCAACGTGCTGGAATATTTCAAACATCGGTACCATAATAGAGGTGACTATAGTCCCGACTATGCTGGCCAGAAAGACGATCATGAGCGGTTCAATGAGTGATTTTAATCTGTCTGTGGCGCTTTCTACTTCTTTTTCGTAAAAGTCAGCTACCTTACCAAGCATCGCATCCAGCGATCCTGATTCTTCCCCGATTGCAATCATTTGTGACACCAGCGGCGGGAAAACCCAGTGTTTTTTCATAGGTTCTGTCAGAGACTTCCCCTGCTCCAGTGAATCTCTTGATTTTGCAATCACCTTTGCCATTACTTCATTTTCTACAATACTTTCCACAATGCTCAGGGCCTGCAGAATCGGCACCGAGCTCGAAAACAGGGAACTTAGGGTCCTTGTCATTCTTGCTATAGCTGCTTTCTGAA
This sequence comes from Cytobacillus firmus DS1, assembly GCF_000565285.1. GTDB lineage: Bacteria > Bacillota > Bacilli > Bacillales > Cytobacillaceae > Cytobacillus > Cytobacillus firmus_A. Next base: position 7,605 of record NZ_APVL01000023.1, read on the forward strand.
GGATCTTCCCGAAGATCGGCATTCTCAGCAGAAAATAATCAAGATAATATTTACTGGTTTTATTGTTGCGAATTAACACAATGCCCGTAAAGACCGCTAAAAATAAGATGATGACAACCCACCAGTATTGCTGCATAAACTCACTGGAACTCAGAACAAATTGTGTAATGGCAGGGAGTTCTCCTCCGAAATCCTTAAACATTTCCACAAAAGTAGGCACAACAGAAACAAGCAGAAAGATAACTACTGCAATAGCTATTATGCCGACAGTTATCGGATAGGCAAGTGCTGATATGATTTTCTGCTTTGTGTAATGCTGCTTTTCAAAATGGACCGCAAGCCTTTCGAGCGTTTCGTCCATATTTCCTCCTGCTTCTCCTGCTTTGATCATATTGACGAACATACCGCTGAAGATTTTTTTATGCCTTGATGCAGCATCTGATAGCGGAAGTCCATCTCGCAAATCCTGTTCAACTGCCATTAATGCCCTCTTGAGTGCTTTGCTTTCTGTTTGCTTCGCAAGTATAGCGGTTGATTCTACAACTGTTACGCCCGCTTTCAGCAAAGTGGCGAACTGGCGCAGATAGATGACAAAATCCTGGAGCTTGACCGGATTGCCAATTGTTATTTCTTTCGTTAAGAACGTCTCAGGCACTTCCTGAATATCCTGAACTCTTATTCCGCTTTCCTTAAGCTGAAGCATGGCTTCCCTTTTAGAAACAGCTGTTACAATTCCAGACTTCTTTCCTTTGCGGTCACGCCCGCTGTATTTATAGCGGGGCATGATCATTCACCTTTTCCTGTATGTACGGCAGTGCTGATTCTTTGGCGATTTTTCCGCTCTCCAATAGAGAAGTAATACTTGTCTCGAGTGTATGCATTCCCTGGGCGCGTGACGTTTGCATCACATTAATAATCTGATAGATCTTTTCATTTCTGATCAGGTTTGCCACAGCCGAATTATTCATAAGCACTTCTGTAGCTGCATGACGGCCCTTCCTGTCTGATGTGAGAAAAAGGCGCTGCGATATAATCGACACTAATACAGAGGCAAGCTGTATTCTGATTTGCGCCTGCTGGGAAGGCGGGAATACATCGATAATTCGATTAATCGTAGCTGGGGCACTTGAGGTGTGCAGTGTGCCAAGCACTAAATGGCCAGTTTCGGCCGCTGTTATGGCTGTTTGGATGGTTTCCAGGTCACGCATTTCCCCTACAAGAATCACATCCGGGTCCTGACGCAAAGCTGCTCTTAATCCATTTGCAAAATGCTTTGTATCAAACCCAACTTCCCGCTGGTCAATAATGCAATTTCCATGCTTATGAAGATATTCAATCGGGTCCTCGAGCGTAATAATATGCTTTCTCATCGTCTCGTTCATGTAATGGATCATTGAAGCTAATGTCGTTGATTTTCCGCTTCCCGTCGGCCCTGTCACGAGGACTAGCCCCTGAGGCTTTTCCGCCACTTTCTTTAAGACAGGAGGGAGCCCAAGTTCTTCTAAAGCAGGAATTCTTGTAGGAACAACACGGATGGCCAGTGAGATGCATGACCGCTGAAAATAAGCATTGACTCTGAAACGGGACAGCCCGGGTATTCCATAAGAGAAATCCAGCTCGCCATTATCCTCAAATTTTTTCCATATGTTCGGAGGAATAATGGCTTGAGCCATACCCTCGGTATCTTCTGGACGCAAGCTTTCTTTCCCATATTTTTTTAAATCACCATTAATCCGTATGACAGGTGGAACCCCAACGGTCAAATGCAGATCTGAAGCCTTCAGCTCATACGCAGCCCTCAACAGATAGTCTATTTTTGTCTTCATACTGTACTCCTAATCAGGTATAGCTACCCGTAATACTTCTTCGGTAGTTGTAATGCCCTGTTTTACTTTTAGCAGTCCATCATCAATAAGAAATACTGTTTTGTTTCTTATTGCGTAATCCCTAAGCTTTGAAAATGATTCACCGTTCATAATGATTTTTCGCATCTCATCATTAATAACCAGCACTTCGTGAATGGCGATTCTTCCTTTATATCCAGTCATATTGCAGGAGGAACAGCCTTTCCCCCGCACAACCTTCTCAAGTTTTATGCCTCTTTTTGCAAAAATTTCAATTTCCCGCTTAGCCGGCTGCAGTTCCTCTGAACAATCCCGGCAGACCTTCCTTACCAGCCGCTGCGCAACAATTCCGCTCAAAGACGATGCAACAAGAAATGGTTCAACACCCATATCTAGCAGGCGGGTGATGGAGCCTAATGAATCATTTGTATGCAATGTACTAAGCACCAAGTGCCCCGTTAAGGATGCTCTGATTGAAACTTCCGCCGTTTCCCTATCCCGGATTTCCCCTACCATAATAATATTGGGATCCTGACGCAGAATGGCCCGTAAACCTTTTGCAAACGTCATCCCGACATTGGAATTTACTTGAATCTGATTGATTCCTTCAAGCTGATACTCAACCGGATCTTCGACCGTGATAATATTTACTTCTTCACTGTTCAGGCGATTTAAAGCAGCATATAAAGTAGAAGATTTCCCGGAACCGGTAGGACCTGTTATTAAAACAATGCCTGTGGGTTTTTCAATCATTTCTATGAATCTCTGAAGATTTAATTTATTGAAGCCAAGTTTATGGATGTCATTCAAAGCACTGCTTAAATCCAGCAAACGCAGCACAATTTTTTCGCCGTACACCGTGGGCAATGTGGAAACCCTTAAGTCTACAGGATGAAAATCAATATTAATCTTTATTCTTCCATCCTGGGGAATTCTGTGTTCAGTAATATCCAGATTGGACATGATTTTAATGCGGGCTGAAAGCACACTTTGCATATGCTTTGGAAGAACACGCTCCGTTCTTAAAACGCCATCAATCCTGTATCTGATCAGCACCTTTGTTTCCTGGGGATCCAAGTGGATATCACTTGCCTTTAAAGAAGCTGCACTGGCAATGATCTGATTAACAAGCCGGACAACAGGCGAATCCTCATCAATCATCTGTTTATCATCAGCTGCTTCAGGACTCCCTGCTGTTCCCAGCAGTTCCTCAAACCCTTCATTCATATCGTAATATTTATTGATTGCCCGGAGAATATCATCTTTTGTGGCAATGGCTGCTTCAATTTGAAAGCCTGTTGATAACCGCAAATCATCAATTGTGTAAAAGTCCATAGGATCTGCCATAGCGACAAATAACTTCTCTCCGTCTTTCTTTAATGGAATAAGGAGATTCCGCTTCGCCACATCTTTTGGCACAATGCTGAAAAGCTTCGTATCAAAAGGGTAGCGATACAAGCTGACATGGGGAATCCCAAGCTGAAATTCAAGAACCTCAATCAGCTGCTGTTCTGTAATAAATCCTTTTTGAAGCAAAACATCACCGAGCTTTTGATTAGAATCCTTTTCTCTAAGAGATGTTTGAAGCTGTTCCTCGGTGATAAGGCCGGCGTCAACCAGCAAATCTCCCAGTCTCTTGCGTATCTGCTTCATATCCATCACTGCCTTAACTTATTATTTGACGGCTTCATTTTCTAATCCCCAAAGATCTTCATCATTTTCATTTGCATTCCGGCTGGTTCCTTTATTGCTGCCTGTTTCATTTAGCTTATTGTCAGGTTTCTGTTCATCTGACGATTTTTCAGCATCTGATTCTGATTTCTCATCCTCACTGCTTACACTGTCTTCAGGCACATTTTCCGCCGAATCAGCTGAATCGTCCGTTTGATCCTTTTTAAAAGCCAGACTGTATATAAGGACTTCATGTACTGGCGGATAGAAGTCTTCCGCTATTTTCTCAGAGCTTATTATTTTTCCAGACTCATCCATCTGATCACGATATACATTTACCAGGATTCCCTCTTTGCCTTCAGTTCCGATTCGTTTTTGTCCAAATGGCAGCTTGGCATCTATTTGAATAATCGTTTTTGGCTTAAATGTCTGTTTATCTTTAAGAGAAGGCTGATAGGTGTAGATCGTCTTTGGCCCTTTAACAGAAACATACAGAAGCTTATCAAGCTGCTGAAAATTAATCACATATTTATGATCATTTGGGTTAGTAAAAATGAAATCCATTTGTTTCTCTGAGTCAACTCTGGCCTCAAAACCCGGTTCAATATATCCCGGAAGCAGTCTTCCAATATGCCTTTCTGTAATCATAAAGTTGGTGTTCAGCAGGGCTTTGTATAGAGCAGATGAGATGATGCTCATTTCGTCTGCCTCGAACTGAAGACTTCCTCTTTCTTCAGCCAGATCAAGAAAAGAAACCTGCGAATGCGGATCAACTTCGATGCTGGACTCATTGCCAGCCCACATATTGACAACACTTTCTTTTCCGGTGATTTTAGTTGATGATTCAGCAATCACCTCATCCTCAAAAAGGTCTCCGGGTAAATAGTTTTGCAGTTTTATCGTATGCTTTCCGCTTTCAAGCAGGGACGCATACATCAGAAGGTCAGCTATAAGTGTCTCGCGGTCAATGCCCTCGGCATACAACTCCGGCAGTATTTCTTCCAGAATTGCATTGAGTTTTTTTTCATCTATTTTTGCGATAAGCTGATTTTTTTTGCCTGACAATGCCCGAGAAATACTTTGTTCTATATCAAACTGATAAAAAGCAGGGATGTCCTCGACTTCTTTAGTTACTTCCTGAAATTGCATTGACAAAACCGTTTCATTAACCCATTGATCCTGTTTTTCAGTTATATAGGATATTGCCCGGGACTTATCCATACCTGTTACATCTTCGTTTCCGATTAAGGTTCCGGAAGCAAATTTGTCTTGATCAGAAAAAATCATTCCGTAAGCTGCAGTTCCAAAATATGAAAAGCCGAATATAAATAAGGTGCAGAGCGCCGTAATCAAAAACAGCTTTATAATCTGAGGATTCCTCACATTGAGCTTCCTCCTTCAATTATGCATTCACATTCATTGACAGGTTTACAACCACATTGGGGCCTTCTTCTTGAGCAATCTGTACATCCTGTTCGGATAAAATCCGCCCGGACGGGAACAATATGTTTCCATTTAAGTCATAGATATCCGCTTCTAATTCTTTCCCGACTAATAATTCCATTTGTTTGTTTTTCAATGATTGAAGCTGATCCGTATTTTCTCCTTCACTTGGAACCTCTTCATTGCTCATTATAGGGTTCAGCAATGATACACTGTTTAAAAACCTTTCAGATGCGTCTTCTTTTACAATAAGAATATCCTTACCGTATGTTAAGATTTCTTCAGCAGCTAATACTGCAGAAGCATCTGAAAGCTGAATTTCTACACCCAGAATATTTCCTGTATCTTCATCTGTGTAAAACTCCGCTGTTTCCCCCAATAATTGGCCTTTTCGTGTCATTACCTTAGTTTGGGTAATGCGAATCTTTTTGTTTACCAGCTGATTTGCAATTGGGATTTCATTTAAATCAATTACCGCACGGTCACTTTCCACTGTTACCGCGTATTCTCCAATACCAATAATTTTTTTGAATGGTATGGCCTTTACACTGACTTGCCAATCTTCGTGCTCGATTGTTAAGAAATCGATTGAACCTTTTTCAGGGTTTATGACTAATGTTTTCACTGTTCCAATTTCCTGGCCTTCCAGAATAGAGATAATAGGAAGACCTGTAATTTCTGTACTTTTTTTCATCTTAACATCACCTTATTTATAGTTTTTTCTCTTGGCTGCAGCAGCATAGGACTTCTGGATAAACCTGATTTCCTCAACAAGGACAGGATAAGCAGAAAATCTGGCTTCAAGACTCTCGGCAAATTCAAGTAATTTATCAAACTCTTTATGAATGATATAGTGATCAAATAGTAATCTCGCAAATGTGTAATAATCAGAGGGCTGCATATTAGGATTCATACAGCCAATCACTAACACTTCGTAACTATCTTTATCAAGGTTATTCCGGGCCAGCTCAAGCTGTGGTGCAATCAGCTGGAACATCTGACTCTGAAATTCAGCTTTGCTTTCCTGATCGGCAGGCTGCATTTTCTCTTTCAGTGCCGTTTCCTGTTCATGTTCATCGTCTACTCCGATGTCAGTTTCAGCAGCAGACGCCGCTTCATCAATATATAAGGAAGCGTCATATTCACTTGAATCCTCCACAGCGAATTGATTCTCTTCAGCCGGATTAACAGCGCTGGGATCATCAGAATCCTCCATAGGATTAGGACTTTCAAAATATTCTTCAAGTACATTATCGGAAACCATTATCTTATCTTGAATAGCCGGATCCCCTGTTCCATTAATTACTAAACCAGAATGAACGGAACTTCCCATTTCTTCATTCATCATATCTTCCAGTTCTGCGAGATAATCGATCTCCGGAATGACTGAATCCATTGTGTTCTCCAATGTATCTTTTTCATCTGTTTCCGGAGCATTTTCCTCATTTTCTCCTTCTGAAAGCAAAATTTCAATTTCTTCCAAATTGAGATCATCCTGATGACTTTTTTCTTCTGAAGGATCTGCCATAATATTTTCTATTAGTAAGTCAATTTGACTATTCGTATTCTCTTCGCTGCTAAAATCTATTAAGTCTAATTCTGCTCGGTCTTCTTCTGATTCCTGCTGAACCAGTATAGGCAAAGCCGGTTCAGAAGTCTCCTGATCTGCTGCATTCTTTTCATTTAAATTCTCATTCCCAATTCCTGTTTCCATGATTACTGTGGAGAAAGCACCTGCTTCTTCACCTGCATGAAATAATCCTGTGATTTTATTATTGGCCAGATAGGTACCCGTCAATAAAAGCAGGAAAAGAATAAGTGCTGCCTGCCATTCAGAAAACAATTCTTTTGCTGTCAGCCCAAGCATCCCCAGCAAAATGGAAACCACAATGACATACATTTTTCCTTTTTTAGTTAAGCCTGAAGGAATGAAATAAACAGCAGGAATTATGAAAACTAGAGATGCCAATGCAAAAGCAAGGGTGATCATTCTATCTCTCCTTTCTTTTTAAGACTTATCAGCTAAACTTATCATAAAATACATAATTCGACCTATAAATACAAATCTTGCTATTAAATATTGTATAATACAAATAGGTATTTTGAAAGAAGGAGTGGGCTATGAAATTTAAAAAATCGCTTGCTAGTTCTAAAGGCTTAACCCTTGTGGAAGTACTTGTTTCACTAACGATTTTAGGGATTGTTTTAATGGGAACCATGAAGTTTTTTTCTCAGGCTTACACTTATACCAATATGAATGAAAAGAAAACGGCAGCTGTCAATGTTGCAAGAAATGCTTTAATGCATATTGAGAAAGAAAATTTTATAGAAGTAAGAGAGAAATTCCAGAAAGAGAGTGAATTTTTAAAAATATATATCTGTAAAAATAGCGAAGGTAAATCTATATATAAGAATTTTTGGAATGGGGAATCTCCTGAATCGGACTGCAGTCCAATTAAGGTAAATAATATTGAATACAATGTGACCATCAGCTTGCCTGATGAGAAGAATTCAGATACAAAACCTGCCAAAGGGGAATACTCTTCCTTTTTTGTGCCTCTTAAAGCTACTGTGATCTGGGAGATAAACGGAAAAGAAGAATCTACAGAAATAGAAGGAGAAATAAAAAGTGAAGATCTTCGATGAGCGCGGTGCCACTCTTTATGAATTGCTTGCCGTTCTGGTAATCAGCAGTATTATTCTTCCGATTATTTATGGAGTATTCACTTCGGGGTATAAGCTCTACAATAAGATCGGCATTGAGGGACAGCTGCGGGATGATGCCGATTATACAGCAACAATGATCATGAACACATTTTATTCTTTTCCTTTTGACTATGTCAGAGAATGCGGTGAAAAAAATTGTATTGAGCTGGTAAATTCATCAAGTACATCTCTAACTAAACAAGAAAAGGAACAGCAGATTTTTTATACCATAAATCAAAACGCTGCGAATGAAGAGGAGCAGGTGGTCAGGATTGAAATAACTGATTCTGAAAATGACAGCACCCGGAAAACAATCTCAATTGATAGCGCAGAGATTACTTCTGCAGCTGATTTCAGCGAATCCGCACTAGAAGTTTCCTGTTCTGAATTTAATAATAAAAATGAGGAAGCATGTACAAAGGGAATGATTGAATTAATGCTTAAGCTCGATCATGAAAGGCTTGAAGAAAAATTAGAGCTTGATAGTAAGTTTGGATTTTAAGAGGTGATCATTTGCTGAAAAATGAGCGGGGCAATACCCTTATTACTGTGTTATTAATGTCGCTTGTATTTACCGTTTTGGGAATGAGTATCCTGGCAGCTTCTCTGGGCGGTGCCAAAAGAACGGAAACGAGGGAGAGTGATATCTCCATTACATATAATTCTGTAAAGGTAATCGACCAAATGACCTCCGAATTGGCAGGAATTCTGCCGAGCCTTCCACTAGAAGATTACCGGAGGAAGAACATTGAAGGAAAACTTTATGTGCGGAGTGATTTTGATATAGACCTGAAGAATAAGCTGAAAGATGACTTAATCGCGCCTTACAAAACAGAGGATAATATAAGCTGTTTGAATATCATTGACCTGTCAGGAAGCAGTGCTGGCTTTATAGATTCCTCTGCACCTTGCATGGATGACATATCAAATTATGATACCTTTAATATTGAACGGGAAAATGATTTCACAAGAGTATTAGACATCATTATAGTTACTAAAAATCCTGTTGAAACAGAAGGTAAAATTACACGGACCCTCAGGAAAAGGATTATCCTGTCTCCCCTTCCAAGTTTCTTGAAATATGCTGCCGGCTCTTTTTCTGATGAAAATGATTCGGGTCTAATTTTAAATGGGTCAGCAAACTTTTCCGGGAATGTGTATGCTAACCGATTAACAATAAATGAAGATGCTGAATACGAATTAAGAGATGGAAGTAAAGAGAAAACTGATACGAACATGTCTTCGATAAGTGGGGATTTATATAGTTCAACAGCGAACCTTCTTCCGCTGCTCATAAAAGAGAATTTTTATAAGGAACATGTCCCCGAGCTTAAGCATGACAGCCAATTTATCAATATTGATTTTGACAGAACGATGAATGAACAGGCCAATGAATTATTATCATTAAATGGGATTCCTGCTGTCAGAGCCGGAAATGGCAGTACGTTTTCAGAAGAGGTAAAATCCGGAATTCTTTCTTCTTTCGCCATAAATACTCTGATTAAGGAACAAAAAAAGCAATCCGGACTTCCCGAAATCCTGCAGGAATTAGGGAATAACAATGAATCAGATATTAAAAGTTACCTTATAAACACACCGGAAGATGCGTCCCTGCTTAACGGCCTTATCCAGGGCGATGTGGTGATTATGGCAGAGGATACTTCTCTTGAATTGAATGAAAAACTGATTGTTGATGGTGACCTTTATCTCGTGAATTTTGAAGATTTAACAATATATGAAGATATATTAGTAACCGGGAGAACTCACCTTGTTAATTTTAACGGCAAGCTTGAGGTGAATGAAAATATTATTTCGGCAAATGATATAATTATAGAATCCTATGCTCATAACAAGGACGAACTATCCAGTAAAGGCATTAAGGTCAACGGTGATATATTGTCAGGCAGAAACACTGCTATTAATGCCCTTAATACTTCGATTGAAATGACAGGAACCATAATCTCCAATGGATCCTTTACTATAAATGGTGATGAAACCGGAGAGCCTTCTGAGAATGATCAGGTAATCTTTGATTCTGTTGTGTACGCAGGCAAACGTGCAAATATATCGAATGTAAATATTTTAGGATCGGAAAACAATACAAAGCAGCTTGTTCTGATGGCAAAAGATGATTTACTGCTCACACGCATAAATGAATTCGGCAATTTCGATCCTGATGATGAAGCTGGAATGCCATATGTCCCTGAAGATGAAACGATAAAACCTTTAAAAGGATTTTTCTATACAGAAAAAGATGCAGAATTATATGGAGTAGGTTCACTTTTTTATATCAATGGAGGCATTTTTGCCAAAGAGAAGCTGATAATTAACGCTATTCGCGGTGAAGTAAAATCCATCGAAGAGCTGCCCTCAAGATCATCACAACTCGATAAGTATTCCCGTTTTATTGTGAACTACGATCAAAATGTACTTCTGCAGCGAATAGATACTCTTCCAATTGTAAAACATCTTCAAATTTTTTCTGATGAACTATTAATAGAATAAGAAAAAGGTGCTGAGCACCTTTTTCTTTTACCATTTACCTTCCCCTGCAGGACCATCGTCCGGTTGATCATCATCATTCACTACTTCAAATAGAGCTGAAGCTTTCGGCTGCTTCCCGTCTTTTTGCTTTTCAGCAGCTGCGGTTACCTTGGCGTATCCTATTTCCACACCCTCAATGTACCACTCAGTCCCCCTCTTGATTGCACGGACTTTATCAGGCATCTCAGAGAGTACTTCAACAATTTCCTGATCGGTGGCATTAAGAGGATTGAAGATCAGTAATTCTTTTAACGCGAGCCTGTTTCCCCTGGCAATTTTATATACAGCTTTATTAAACTTTATTTCATCTAAAGCAATGTATGGATCGGTTACGATCACTTTAATTTTCTTTTCAATATCGGAGCCATCCTTTGTTCTGACAATTAAATACGTTTCACCCGCAGATTTACCAAAAACTGAATAATTATCGGTTAAAGCAGCTATAGATGTATCTTCAATGAACACCTCGAGTTCTTTATTGGATGCATCAGCTGGTGAAATTTCCACGTTAAAGGATATTGACTTTTCGACATCCAATTCAATTGGATCTGGAGCTACTGATATGCTTTCAATTCTTTTAATAATGGTAATTCTCTTTGAGATATCATTTCCAAACGCGAATCCACCGGTGGCTTTAACCTTAATTATATATGTCCCTGGAGCATCTAAAAGCACACTGTCCGTAGCGGCAAAAGGCTTCCAGTCTTCATTGACCCCGTCTTTCTCAATTTTGTAGTAATAATTTATATCTTTACCTGCAACCAGTTTAGTTAGATTGAAAGTAATGGGATCGTAAACAACATCCCTATCAGACAGGATCTTCCCTGTAACCTGGCCTTTCATCTCAAAATCCGGTTCAAAATAAAGCATTGCGATACTATCATCGCTGTATTCAATTTTGAGGCCTGATGCCTGAGTTTCTGTAAGAAAATACAAATTCTTTACAGGCTTATTTTTCAGACCATAATTATTCGGAAACTCCGTCTGCGTCAGTTTTTTACCGTTATTATTTAAATCAATTTTTGAAATGATGCCTGACGCATCTCCATCATAAGCAATGTTATTAAAGCTATATAATCTCACCTTTGCATCAAGTACTTGGCTGGAAGCAGCTATGCTGGTTGATTGAGGTTTGTCCGGGAATCTGCTGTCAGTGTAAAACACTTGTGCACGCGGCATTGTTAATCCATAAAAAGCTCTATCTGCTTTTAATGCTATTTTTGCAGAAAGATGATCCGGTGTGAAAGCACCATTTTTATAGCTGGTTTGCTGATTTGCCAGAATAAGTACTGCATGCCTTTGTCCATTAATCATCTCTTCTTTCACAGAAGGATCCGCAATGAGTATTCCCTCAGGAAGCGGCTGTTTAATCACTATATTCTTAAGGCTTCCCTCCACTCTGCTATCAGGAATGCCTATTGGCTCCAAATGATACTTTATATTAAAATGATTTAATTTTGTATTTGAATTCATTTCTTTGACTAAATCACGTAAATTATTTTGCACTTTTTCCAGCTGCATGGTTCCTTTAAATGATGCAGGAGCATCATCTTTCACTTCAATCTGCAGTTCAGGATGGACCAATATTTGTTCTTTATTATTCAAATCCTTGTATGTTAACTTTATATTATCTTTAAAAAGATACTTTCCCTCTTCTGCAAAATTTAGTGGAATACTGAAATCCAGTTCGCTTATTGTTTCTTTCCCAACATCATATTTGAAATTGACCTGTTTGGTTATAATATTATCTTCAGTTTGGATGGCATTTGATCCTTCTGCCAGAGATACCTTTCCATTAAAAGGATTTAAGTCAATTTGAATCTCAGCAGTGATTGATGGCTTCAGCACACTGCTTGAAATTCGTTCCAGTATATCTCCAATATTTCCTGTTCCTGCCTGAATGGCTGTTTCTCCAGTATAGTTGGACATCTCGTTTAGAAAGTTCATATCGATATCTTTATCAGTCCCAAACCCTATAGAAAATAGCTTTATATTATTTGTGACCAGCTTTTTCACTTCTTCTAATATTGAACTGCGAATGGAGGATTGAGTAGGTAAATAATCTTTGCTATTGTTTTTTACTGAATAGGTACGATTGTTGTTATCCTTAAAATATTCATCTGCCACAAAATAAGAATTGCCGTACCAATCCCGCGCTGTTAGGAGCTCTTCAGTATATGTAACATTCTCAGTAACCGATTTGTATATATATCGGCAATTCAATCCCCACCAGCTGCACTCTTCATCTACAACCTTATTAAAAGTTCTTTTTTTCACACTCTCAGAAAAGGTAGGGACACCGTCCGTTAAAAAAATAATATTATTATTCGTATTCCCGCCTTTTAACAGCTCTTCAGCCTTTTTTATCGGGTCCTTATAATTTGTTCCATTGATTGCTGACAGCGTCCTGACTTTTTCTTTTATCATTCCAAGATCATTTAGTGCATTTCCCGTCGGATAAAAGAATCCCTCTTGCTCACTGATTTTTTTATTGAATGGGATTAAATAGTATCTGTCTTTGGAATTTGCAGTTTCTAAAAAATGGTCAAGAGCATTTTTCATTGCTGTTTTAGCGCTGTCAAGTTTACCGGCATCATTCATAGAACCGGAAATATCCATAATAAAGACAACATCCATTGGTTCTCTATTACTATCAGATGCAGTTCCGCTCTGCTTTACTCTGAAATCCAGATTTGCTGCTGCTGGCTTGCCAGCTGGTTTCACGATAATATTCTGGGAAGGCTGAACAGTGAAGTTTAATTTGGCATCATTTAATCCAGATGCCATTGAAGATTCAACAGATAGGGAGCATATAATAAGAGCGGTTAATAAACTAAGCAGTATTTTTTTGGCCATATAGTAAAATCCCTCCTTTACCAGTATTATGCATTACTCTAATTATACCAATTTACCTATAAAAACAATATATTTAATAGGTCCAAAGATTTGTTTATTCATAAAAAAATCCTTTTGACAGGCAAAAGGATTTTACTTCACATATTCCGCAACCCTATTCCTGCCAGCCCGCTTAGCTCCAACATATAATGCTCTGTCAGCATGGCGTATTAGGGCCAGTGAATCATCGGCATCTTCAGGTGCAGCAGCTACCCCAAAAGAAGCGGTTATATAAACTTTTGTGCTGCTGCTTCTTCCATCGATGTTCTGCTTAAGTATGAATGGACGATTGGCAATGGTCTGCCTGATAAGCTCAGCCCAGCCTATTGCATCTTCCTTGCTGGTATCAGGCATTAGAACAATAAATTCCTCTCCGCCATATCGGGCAGCAATTCCAGCCGTATCAATTAAATTTGTCAGCCGATCCGCCAGTTCGCAGAGAATTTCATTTCCGCTCTGATGACCGTAAGTATCGTTCACTTTCTTAAAATGATCGATATCAAGTATGATGAGTGAGAGGAGATCCCTTGAACCATTTTGCAATCTGCTGAATTCTTCATTTAGTTTCGCCTCTATATAGCGGTAATTGTATAGCTTCGTTAACGCACAGCGCTCGCTTTTGGCTTTTGTTTCTTCATAGTGCCTGGTATTCTCAATGGCTATTGCAAAATGCGAACACAAAATATCGACAATCATGAGCAGCGACTTTTCATATGCCCTCTTTTTGGTGGAGGAAAGCAGCAGAATCCCCAATATTTCATTACTTCTGATTATAGGAACACAAATGATGCTCTCAGCATCTTCTGGCACGAATTCCTTAGCAATGCTTTTCCATTTCTTTTTTGAATGAAATAGGACAGATTTTCTGGTGTCTAAAACCAATCCGCTGATTCCCTCATTTTTTTTGGTAGGCATTAGATCATTCGGCTTAATTTGGCCATGTTCTATCCGGTAAATGGAATGAAGTTCATCATTATTCTTAATATCTAGGATATAGGCATAATCAACAGGTATCATTTCGCTCAATTTCAAAATGAAAAGCTCCATAACCTCATCAACATCAAGGCGCTCGGCCATCTGATGACTTATTTCTGAGGCTTTTTGAAGGTAATCTATCACCTTTTCACTCGAGTAATAAAGATGAAGTATGATTGAAAGACTTACAAATGGTACACCTACAAACAGGAGTGCAAGAATTCCCACTTCAGAATAAAGAATGTAAAGGATAAGGCCAATTGGGAATGTTATGAGAGAAGTAACTGTTTCCCATATAAGGTCTTTTTCCAAAAAGGATATTTTCCTGCCGTACAATGCAGCCTGAATTACGCTGATTAATATCTGATTTAGTGTAAAGTGAATGACCGGGTAGGCGGCTGCAACCCAGAAATACTGGGGATTGGCTATTAGATCTATGCCTGTTTTGCCTCCCATTGCAAAGTAAGCCAGTCCGCTCAATAAAGAGACTGTAAAGAACAAAAGTGAGTTAAGCGGCAGACGAAACAGCTGATCTTTTTGTATTTTGAGTCTTAAAAGAAGTACCAGGACACCCATCTGGACCATGATTATTTCCGCAAGAAGACCAAAGGTTAAGAAGACTGCCATGGAAACCCATTGAATCAAGAAGATTGGTGTATTATTGACAACCATAGGCATGGAAGAAACGAGAAACATTAAGATAAAAAAGGCAAATAAACTGATTCCCTGTCCTGAAAGATCGGGAGGGTAAAAATGATAGGTTAGCATGAAACCTGCGGGAAATAACAGTATCCATAGCAACCATATTATTTTTTTGGCTCGTGAACTAACTATCTTTTTTCCCCTCCTCCATTTTATTCAGGAAAATAGTCGGATAATAACAACATTTTATCAAATTTTCTAACTTTTGTCATATTTTCATTGATTGTTTTCCAAAAGGTTCAAAAGTTCAGGCTTCACTTCTGATAGGAAGTAAAGGGATCCGGTTATAACAAGGACGCTGTTTTTTCCTAAGTCACACAGTTCAGTTTCCAATAGCTCTTTCCAATCTGAATGAAATTGTTTTCTGCCGTTTTTGCTGAGATTAAATAAATCTTCAGCAGATGCTGCTCTTGGAAAGTTAAATTCTGTAAACATGATGCAGTCTGCAGCAGAATCAAGCTTACTGATCATTTTATCAAGCTTTTTATCAGCCAGCGCTGCAAATACAATCTTTTTGCTTCTATCTCCAAAACGCTTTTCCAGCTCTGCAGTTAAAGCAGATATACCTTCTTCATTATGGGCTCCATCTAATACCACCAGCGGGTCAAGAGATACAATTTCAAATCTGCCGGGCCAGTATGCTATTTTCAATCCGGCTCGTATGTGTTTTTCTTCTATTAAGAAAGAATAAAACTTATTTAATAGCTCTGCTGCCATTACAGCCAGGGAAGCATTTTCTGTCTGGTGTTTCCCGCTCATTCCTGTCTCAAGATCACGGAAATCCTGAAAGACTGTCTCAAGGGAGAATAACTCACCCTGGTCCAGGGATTGATGATCCGAAATAGTAAATTCATTTCCCAGCTGATACACCGGGGACTTTAAGCCTAAAGCTTTATCTTGAATAACAGCGAGTGCTTCTTCCTGTTTAACAGCTGTAATAACACTGATTCCAGGTTTAATTATTCCCGCTTTTTCAAAAGCGATTTTCTCATATGTATCCCCAAGTATGGCTGTATGATCCAGCCCGATGCTTGTAATGATTGATAACACGGGATAGATGATGTTAGTGGAGTCATATCTGCCGCCAAGCCCCACTTCAAACAACACAAGATCCACCGGTCTTACATGGCCAAAATATTGAAAAGCCATGGCGGTAATGATTTCAAACTCGGTTGGACCGCCAAGTTCCGTCTGTTCCAATTCAACAGCAAGCGGGTATATATCATTGGCAAGCTGAACAAGATCTTCATCCCCGATTGGAGTTCCGTTAAGAGAAATACGTTCATTAAATTTCTCAAAATATGGTGATGTAAAGGTCCCGACGGAATAACCCGCCTCTTGAAGAATGGATCTTAAAAATGTAACTGTTGAGCCTTTTCCATTCGTTCCGCCAATATGAACAGACTTAATTCTTCTCTCGGGATGCCCGAGTTTTTCCATCATCCAGTTCATTCTCTGCAGACCCGGCTTCATCCCCAGTCTTAGCCTAGAATGGATCCATTCCAATGCTTCCTCATAAGTAGAAAACATATCCATGCACCTCCGTTATACAGGAAGGAAGACGAATCCATGATGTGGACCCGCCTTCCGCAACTATTAATTATTCGCCTTTTAGCTCTCTGATGCGAGCTTCTACAGCTGCTCTCTTCTCACTGTAGTCTTGTTCTTTTGCTTTTTCTTCCTCAATTACCTTTTCAGGCGCTTTTTTAATAAAGCCTTCGTTTGAAAGTTTTTTCTGGACTCTTTCAACTTCTTTATTTAATTTATCCCATTCCTTCTGAAGACGGGCAACTTCTTCTTCAATGTTAATCAGGCCTTCAAGCGGCAGGATGATTTCTGCTCCAGTCACAACAGCTGTCATCGCCTTATCGGGAGTCTCAACCTCTAGAGCCAATACCAGTTCCTCAGGATTACAGAAGCGTTCAATATAGGCACGATTATTTTCCAGTGTTACAAGAATTTCCTGGTCCTTAGCCCTTACCATCATTTTAATCTTCTTGCTCATCGGCGTGTTCACTTCAGCTCGGCTGTTGCGGACAGAACGGATGATTTCAACAAGCAGCTTCATCTCATTTGCAGCCTGGTTGTCTGTGTATTCATCGTTTACAGCCGGCCACTGGGCAACCGTAATGGATTCGCCTGAATGAGGAAGGTTCTGCCAGATTTCCTCTGTGATAAATGGCATAAATGGATGGAGCAGGCGCATTGTGTTATCCAGAACATATGCCAGGATGGAGCGCGTTGTTTTCTTGGCAGCTTCATCTTCTCCATACAGCGGAAGCTTCGCCATTTCGATATACCAGTCGCAGAAATCATCCCAGATGAAGTTGTACAGGACTCGGCCAACCTCTCCAAACTCATAGCGGTCAGACAATCTTGTAACAGTCTCGATTGTTTCATTCAAACGGGTTAATATCCATTTATCAGCAACTGACTTTTCACCGCTTAAATCAATTTCTTCGAATTTTAATCCATCCATATTCATTAAGGCAAAGCGGGATGCGTTCCAGATTTTATTGGCAAAGTTCCAGGTTGCCTCAACCTTTTCCATGCTGAAGCGAAGATCCTGTCCCGGCGAGCTTCCTGTTGAAAGGAAGTAACGGAGTGAATCGGCACCATACTGGTCGATTACATCCATCGGATCAACGCCATTTCCAAGTGACTTACTCATCTTGCGTCCCTGTGAGTCACGAACAAGACCATGAATTAATACATCCTGGAATGGACGCTCTCCTGTAAATTCGAGACCCTGGAAAATCATTCGTGATACCCAGAAGAAAATAATATCATAGCCTGTTACAAGGGCCGCAGTCGGATAATATCTCTTAAAGTCAGCAGAGTCAGTATCCGGCCAGCCCATCGTTGAAAACGGCCATAATGCTGAACTGAACCATGTATCTAATACATCTTTATCCTGTTCCCAGTTTTCACTATCTTCAGGAGCTTCATGACCAACGTAAACCACACCAGTCTCCTTGTGATACCAGGCCGGGATGCGGTGACCCCACCAAAGCTGGCGTGAAATACACCAGTCGCGGATATTTTCCATCCAGCGCAGATACGTTTTTTCAAATCGCTCCGGAACAAAGTTCACTTTTTCCTCTTTATTTTGAAGCGCTATGGCTTCATCCGCAAGAGGCTGCATTTTTACAAACCATTGGGTTGAAAGGTATGGTTCAACTACTGCACCGCTGCGCTCTGAATGGCCCACAGAATGCATATGCTCTTCAATTTTGAAAAGGACTCCTTCTTCCTGAAGGTCCTTTACGATCTGCTTGCGGCATTCAAAGCGGTCCATACCCTGGTATTTACCGGCTCTCATGTTCATCGTGCCGTCTTCATTCATTACAAGGATTCTTTCAAGATTGTGGCGGTTTCCGATCTCGAAATCATTTGGGTCATGAGCCGGTGTAATTTTTACTGCACCTGACCCGAAATCCATTTCTACATAATCATCAGCAACAATTGGAATTTCCCGTCCTGTGATCGGCAGTTTAACCGTCTTGCCGATTAAATGCTTATAGCGCTCATCTTCCGGGTGTACTGCTACAGCTGTATCGCCAAGCATCGTTTCAGGGCGTGTAGTGGCAATCTCGATATGTCCCGAACCGTCTGTAAGCGGATATCTCATATGGTAGAAAGCACCTTGAACATCCTTATAAATAACTTCGATATCAGAAAGCGCTGTTTTCGTGGACGGATCCCAGTTGATGATGTACTCGCCGCGGTAAATCAATCCTTTTTTATAAAGTGAAACGAAAACCTCTCTGACAGCTTTTGATAAGCCTTCATCAAGGGTAAAGCGTTCACGGCTGTAATCAAGCCCTAATCCAAGCTTTGACCATTGCTGGCGGATATGGCTGGCATATTCCTCTTTCCATTTCCATGTTTCTTCCACAAATTTTTCACGGCCTAAATCATAGCGGCTTTTGCCATCATTGCGCAGCTTTTCTTCCACCTTTGCCTGAGTGGCGATACCCGCATGGTCCATACCAGGAAGCCATAAAACATCGTATCCCTGCATACGCTTCATTCGGGTGAGGATATCCTGCAGCGTCGTATCCCATGCATGGCCGAGATGAAGCTTTCCTGTTACGTTCGGAGGCGGAATCACAATAGTATACGGCTGCTTCGCTTCGTCATCTTTCGCTTCAAAGAACTTCCCTTCCAGCCACCAATCATATCTTCCTTTTTCAATCGCCTGCGGATCATATTTAGTAGGCATTGATAATTCATTGTTCTCCATATGTCATTCTTCCTTTCTAAAAGCAATCAGCAAAAATAAAAAAACTCCACTCGCCATAAAAGGACGAATGGAGTTTGTTTCGCGGTACCACCTTTTTTTCAACCAATAAAGAAAATCCGGGAAAGAAGTTCTTATAGTGGCTGACACTTAAGCAGATAACGGATTTCCCGTCTTTTACTACTTGGCTGCTGCCTTTCGCAAAAGATGCTCTAGGGCGACCTTCCAACGGTTCTGCCTGGATAACCTTTCAGCTGCTGGTTTTCCTCTCTAAAAGGCAAATGGCCATTGTACTCTTCCCTGTCTTAGCATCGATATAAAGTTATATATAAAATATACTACCGAAAAAATACTGTTATAGTCAATAATGATTCCCCAAATTTTTATATATTATTCACTGTCTCCATTTGAAGTGCCGATATATTTGCCCTTATTCATTGCCGTGTGCGTGAACGTTATAGGGGAAAAAATGAAAATAGGCACTTTACGGAAAAATGAATCATAGGATATATATAAGAACATTGGGGAAAGGGGTATGCTCAAATGAGAAGAAAATATAATCCCTACACACTGCCTCCCTGGTTAAGAACTTTCAGGAATGTATGTGCACAATTCATTATCCCGTTCTGTGTTTTTCAAGGCATAAGAACAATTTTACTGCCTACTACCTTCGATGTACTGCTGCTTTCGCTGTTCATCCTGATTGCTATCGCCTTTCATCTTCAATTGGTTTAGGAGCCCGCATCCTTCAGCTTTGGGCTCCTTCCTGTGCTTGAGCTTCTGCTGCCGCTTTTGCTTCCTGTTTTTGCCTCTCAATCTCATCGATTCTCATAACGGCATATTCAATATTTTTCAAAAGCCAATACTGCCTCTGCAGATGCTGGACAGCCTTTCTTTCTCCTCTCTTTCCTTCCCCTTTATAATATTGTTCGCAAGCTTTGATAATAGGACCCGGATGAGCAAAGTAGCTTTGAAACAGCAGCATCTCGTCGTCCCTGAAGGGAAAGTACTTCATATAAGTGTAAATCCATTCTACACATTCTTCCGATCTTTTTGGGTATGTTTTCAGTGTTCTTGATAAAAACGGCAATACATCATGGAGCGGCGACCCCTGTCTTGCATTTTCGAAATTTGTGAAGTAGCCATACCCCCTATCATCGTATAGAAAATGTTCGGTTGAAACTTTTCCATGAATGATGACCGTACGTGCTTTTTCACTTTCCTTTGTCTTTTCATACCAATCTTTAAATTTATTTGTGGAGAATTTTAGTGCCTGGCTGACATCATGGTAATATAGAGAAAACATTAGCTCAAAAGGAGACATATACTCTTTTCTTTCGCAGGCTTCGATGAATCCCTCCAAAAACTCCTTTTCCTTCTCCCATTCCTGTAAGGTATTTTCGTAATGTTCGGTACGGTCTTCTTTTTTTATAGGAACCTCCCGCGAGGATAATGTGTGCAGTCTTGCCAATTCCCTCAGCATCTGCTGATGCCGCTCAAATCTGTCCTCCTTTTCTTCATTGGACATCCAGGGCATTAAATAAAATAATTCATTTTGATGGAGCACAGCATATCTTCCGTCCACCGTTGGGTATATAGGAACTATTCTGTTATAGCCTTTTTGAAAGAGTGTTTGTACATGCCTTATAAAATCCGCTCCACGCTGAGGCTTTATTTTCTTCAAAGCAAACACGCCTTTGCTGCTGTAAATCTTCTGAACTCTCCCAAAATACTCTACAAAATGCGGCTCTAATGAATAATGATTTAAAATGGGAGAGACTTTCTGCAGCCGATTTTTTTCTTCCACCTTAACCACTCACTTTCCAGAATGAAAAAAATATATATTGGTTAAAAGAAAATAGCTGAGCGGGTTATCAATACCTGCTCAGCCTTTTAACCTTTTAATGGGCTACCGCAACAGGAATGTACAGCACTTGCCCTTCATAAATATCCTGATTAATTTCCAGATGATTCACCCTTAATAGCTGCTGCGCCGGTATTTCATACCTTTCAGCAATGCCATCAATTGTATCGCCGTTCTGCACAATGCAAACCTTGAGTTTAACATGTTCTTCTGACTCTTCCTTACGGGCAAAAAACTCCGTTAACGACATGCTTTTCTTTTTGGAGAGTTTCTTTTTCTTAGCTTCCTGTTCTGAAGAGGATGAAGATTCCTCTGTTTCCTCAGGGGTCTGCTGTGCAGCTGCCTGGACAGGTTTCTTTTCAAAAGAGGGGCTATCTGATTCGGACGCTTCCGTCATTTGATAAATTTCCTGTGCAGATGGCGGTGCTTCCTCTTCACTGCGCTGAGAAGAGAAAGATATTTCCGGCGCAGTTTTTGGCGTCTGTTCTTCTTGTCGCTGCTCTTGTGTTACTTCAAGCGCTGTCGGCACTGCAGGTTTAATGACTTCCTGATCTTCCGTTTCAGGCCGCTTTCTTGCTTCTGCCTCAAATGGAATATATACCTCGACTGTCTCCGGCTGCTCTTCCTGCTGTTTCTCGTCCCGAATATTTTCCTCGGCGCCAGCAAATACCTGTTCAGCGGATACTTGTTCCTCCCTTTCTTCCTCCTGGTCCTGTTCTTCCTGCTTATAAGAAGGCCATTCCTGCAGAATCGGCTCTTCTTCCTCTGTCTCCTCCACCGCTTCAGGAGATCTGTACAGAGGCTCTAATTCTTCAGTTTCAGTTTCAGGTTCAGTTTCTTCCTCCCATACTTGAACAGGCACATGCTGCTGATCACCATATAATCCTGTTATGGTTAAATTAGCTGTCAGCTTCATACAGCTTCTTTCCGGCAGAACATAATCGAATGACTCTACTGCAACGTCAATATCGTAAATGCTTTGGATTCTATTATTCGGAATGGTGATATCAACTGGAAAATAGTGTTTGAATTCACAAATTCCTTCGCCCCGTTCTTCAATTGTCTGAACGAATTTGGTAACTGAAAAATCCTCTTGTTCTTCATCGGTTGTTTCTTCATCGCTGCGTCTATACTCTCCTGCCAGTTCCAGTGCTCCCTGGATTGTTACATATTGATCGCTTTCCTGAATTGTTATATTGGGGTCTAACGAGATGGAAATCAGGTCTGACACTTCCTGTCCTTTTTGAAACCATACTGATTCTTCTAAAGAAAATCGTAAGCACGATGGATTCCCCTGAGACAAAGCGACTCCTCCCTTCGAATCTTTGCGTTTAATCACTATGTCATTAACAATCCTATGAGGGATGAGGATACTTTATGATTAGAAAAATAGCGCTTAAAGGGAATAATTGTAAAAAGGTCCTTGAAATATACAGAGTGGGTGAGTCTGAGGTTGGTGTGCCTTCAGACAAGAAAAGCTGAGATCTGAGTTTGTGAGTCCGAAGTTGGTGCACCTTCGGACAAAGAAAGCAGAAATCCGAGTTTGTATGTCCGAAGTTCGTGTGCCTTCAGACAGAACAAGCTAATGACAAGATAAATATGAAAAACACTCATCAAATATGATGAGTGTCAGGTTTTGCTTATTTTAATTTGGAGAATGCCTGTTCAGCAGCCAAGATTGTTTTTTCGATATCCTCATCTGTGTGTGCAGTTGAGAGGAACAGTCCTTCGAATTGGGATGGCGGCAGGAAGACTCCCTGGTTTGCCATTTCCCTGTAGTATTCTGCAAAGAATTCCAGGTTGGATGTTTTGGCTTTTTCATAGTTAATAACGTCTTCATTTGTAAAGAAGATGCCGATCATGGATCCGGCACGGTTGATGGTGTGCGGGATATCATATTTTTCAGCAGCTGCTTTAAGCCCTTCTTCCAGTCTGTCTGCTTTTCTTTCAAATTCTTTGTAGGACTCAGGTGTCAGCTGGCTTAAAGTCTCGAAACCGGCTGTCATGGCAAGAGGATTTCCTGATAATGTTCCTGCCTGGTAAATTGGGCCGCTTGGTGCAATCTGCTTCATTATTTCAGCTTTTCCGCCATATGCACCGACTGGGAGACCGCCGCCAATTACTTTTCCAAGACATGTAATGTCCGGTGTCACTCCAAAATAGCCCTGCGCGCAATTGTAGCCTACACGGAATCCGGTCATTACTTCATCAAAAATAAGCAGGGATCCGTTTTGCTCAGTAATTTCTCTTAAGCCTTCAAGGAAACCCGGCTGTGGAGGAACGACTCCCATATTTCCAGCTACCGGCTCCACAATTACACCTGCAATATCATCTCCGAATTGCTCAAAGGCATATCTTACGCTTTCAAGGTCATTATAAGGAACTGTAATTGTGTTTTTAGCAACACCTTCAGGAACTCCCGGACTGTCAGGCAGCCCTAATGTTGCTACACCGGAGCCGGCTTTGATTAATAGGGAATCGCCGTGGCCATGATAACAGCCTTCAAATTTCATGATTTTATTTCGGCCGGTATATCCTCTGGCAAGTCTTAAAGCACTCATGGTAGCTTCAGTTCCGGAAGAAACCATACGCACCACTTCGATTGAAGGGACGCGCTCAATAACAAGCTTAGCAAGCTCGTTTTCAATTTCAGTAGGAGCACCGAAGCTTGTCCCCATTTCAGCTACTTTTTTAATACCCTCGACCACACGTTCATTCGTATGGCCCAGAATTAACGGGCCCCAGGACAATACATAATCGATATATTCATTGCCATCGATATCGTAGATTTTAGAGCCGCGTCCGCGTTCCATAAAAATGGGATCCATATTAACTGATTTAAAGGCACGCACAGGAGAGTTTACTCCTCCAGGCATCAATTCGCTTGCCTCTTTAAAAGCCTTGTTAGATTTTTCATAAGAGCGCATGTCATCCCTCTTTTCTATTTAATAAGAAGTTTTCAATAGCTAACGGTCTATAGTTTTAGCCTTGTTCCTTAATCCACCTTGCCGCATCTTTTGCATGGTAAGTAATAATTAAATCACTTCCTGCACGCTTCATGCCTGTAAGCATTTCCATAACTATTTTCTGTTCATCAATCCAGCCGTTCTGTGCCGCAGCTTTAACCATTGAATATTCACCGCTCACATTATAAATCACAATTGGCAGATTGATGTTGTTCTTAACGTCCCGTACAATGTCCAAATAAGGCATTCCCGGCTTAACAATCAGGAAGTCAGCGCCTTCCATTAAATCAGATTCAGCTTCGCGCATGGCTTCCATGCGGTTGGCTGGATCCATCTGATATGCTTTCCGGTCGCCAAATTGCGGTGTGCTGTCAGCTGCATCTCGGAAAGGACCATAGAATGCAGATGAGTATTTAACTGCATAAGACATAACCGGGATATCTTCAAATCCGGCTTCATCAAGACCTGCCCGGATGGCTGCTGTAAACCCATCCATCATATTTGAAGGGGCAATAATGTCTGCTCCTGCTTTAGCCTGGCTTACAGCCGTCTGCACAAGCAGTTCCAGAGATGCATCATTCAGCACTTCTCCATTTTCAATCAAACCGCAATGGCCATGGTCCGTATACTCGCAAAGGCAAGTATCAGCGATAATAATGATTTCCGGATATTTAGCTTTAATAAATCTTGTAGCTTCCTGTACGATTCCATGATCATGATAAGCCTGCTGCCCGCATGCATCTTTCTCTTTAGGAATTCCAAATAAGAGAACGGACTT
This sequence comes from Cytobacillus firmus DS1, assembly GCF_000565285.1. Classification (GTDB taxonomy): domain Bacteria; phylum Bacillota; class Bacilli; order Bacillales; family Cytobacillaceae; genus Cytobacillus; species Cytobacillus firmus_A. Next base: position 32,236 of record NZ_APVL01000023.1, read on the forward strand.
TATTCCAAGAGAAACAACTTCATTCATCTCCTCTTCCAGATGATCCAGCGATAAGTTGAAGATGCCCGGCATTGAAGGTATTTCTCTTTTAATGCCTTCTCCTTCTGCCACGAAAATCGGATAAATTAAATCCTCTGTACGCAAGAAGTTTTCACGGATAAGCGCTCTCATATTCGGACTTTTACGAAGGCGTCTATGCCTGTTAAATTGAAGTTCCATTACTTTTCCTCCTGGTTTCTGTTAAGTATCTAATAATGCTATTTAGCATGCTATGTACTGTATATTCTTCCGGAACCGCATGTACCTGCAGGCCATATGACTCTGCACGTTCTTTAGTCACTGGGCCGATGCAGCCCACCACACTGTCTTTTACAGCATTCATAAGTCCAAGCTCCTTAACAGCTCCCATAAAATGATCCACTGTGGAAGGACTGGTAAAAGGAAGAATGTCTAACCCTTTTCCTGAAAGCTGATCTTTTAACAGACTGATGCTTTCACGTGGAAAAACAGTTTTATAAACAATAATTTCATCAACATTTGCACCCTTTTCAGAGAGAGATGCTGCGATATAGTCACGTGCAAGATTTCCTTTAGGGATCAATACCTTCATCCCTTTTTCTACTAATGGCAAAAAATCCTCAACAAACTCTTCAGCAACATATTTTCCGGGCACAAACTGCACCTTTAATCCCTTGTCGGCAAGCAATTTTTTAGTTTTCTCGCCGATAACCGCTATTTTAGGGAAGGGGCTGCTTAGAGTAAAATTTTCAAAAAAAGCATCCACAGCAGTTTTGCTTGTGAATATCACCCAGTCATAAGTATGAATTTGCTTATGGGCCTGAAATAAAGCTATATCCCGCAAAGGCTCGAAAGCAATCAGGGGGATCTCAAACGGCATCCCCCCATAGCTTCGGATAAGTGCTGAAAAGGACTGAGCCTCTTTTTTCCCTCTTGGCACCAGAACATTCATGCCTTCTAAAGGGGAAGTTCGTTTCATTGCCCGTCAAGCTCCTCTTTTACCCTGTCGATAAGCTCTTTAGCTCCCTGTTCGGTTAACTTAACAGCCACCTTAACACCAAGCTCTTCCGGGTTTGAACCTGTTAATGTCTCCTTATAAATCACTTTTCCATCAGGAGAGCCTACAAGGCCTGTTAACTCCAATACCCCGGTTTCCTTAATTGTTGCAAACCCTGCAATTGGAACCTGGCAGCCGCCTTCCATCTTATGCAGGAACGCACGCTCAGCACGCACAGTCTGGTTCGTCTCAGGGCATGTGAATTTATCCAGCAATGCCCGAAGCTCCTTATCACTTTCACGGCACTCTATGGAAAGTGCTCCCTGGCCAACAGCCGGCACACAGATCTCCGGCTCCAGGAATTCCGTAACAACATCCGATGCCCAGCCCATCCTGGATAGACCTGCTGCCGCAAGAATGATTGCATCATATTCTTCCGTTTCCAGTTTGGATAATCGGGTATCTATGTTTCCTCTGATCCACTTAATCTCGAGATCCGGACGCTGCGCCAGTAGCTGTGCCCCTCTGCGCAGGCTGCTTGTTCCAATTGTAGATCCCGGCTTTAAGACATTCAGTTTGATATGCCCTTTTGAAATGAGTGCATCCCGATGGTCTTCCCTTTCAGGAATGCTTCCAATTGTCAGACCTTTCGGAAGAACAGCAGGCATATCCTTCATGCTATGTACAGCCATATCAATTTCCTCATCAAGCATGGCCTGTTCAATTTCCTTTACGAATAAACCTTTTCCTCCGACCTTTGAAAGGGTAACATCAAGAATTTTATCACCTTTAGTGACAATTTCCTTCACTTCAAATTCAAAGGATGGATCGATGTTTTTCAATTGGCTGATCACCCAGTTGGTCTGAGTTAATGCCAGCTTGCTTCGTCTTGAACCTACAATTATTTTTCTCATGACAGCCTCCTGCAATTATGTCTGGCAGCGAACAGCCGCCTCCGCTTTTCTTTATTGTCCAGCTCCGGCTCTGGCCCCTCGAGGTCATAAGCTGTTCTGCTCTGCGGCAAACTGCGCCGCGGCCGCAGACCATCTTATGCTTGTCGGGGCCGAACAGTCGCCTCCGCTTTTCTATGAATACCAAAAATGGAAAGATGAAAGTTTGCCAAATAAAAAGAAGTTAATTAATACAATTAAAAATGAAGCTAAATTCCAGAGTGCTAAAGATTTTCCATATAAGCCCTTTCCGACTTTCATATAGAGATAAATACTATATAAAGCCAGGACAATGAATGAACCGATTACCTTGGAGTCATACCAGACCATATGCGGCAGTTTAATGTATGCCCACTGGATGCCTAAAATTAAACTTATCATCAGCATAGGTACACCGATTACATTTAATACATAGGACATATGTTCAAGCTTTGACAAATCCGTTATCCGGAGCAGCCTCGTTCCCCACTTTTTCCTTTTCAGCAAATCATATTGTATAAGATACAGCAATGAAAAAACGAAGGAGAGCGAGAATGCCCCATATGAAAGAATCGCAACTGTTATATGAATCAGCAGCAGCTCTGATATGAGCTGCTGCGCTTTGACAGCCGAATCAATCTGCACAGGTGCGAATGTATGGATCGCCATTATGATAAAGCCAAGAACATTTGTAAAAAAGACGATAAAATCAACTCTAAGCAGCCTGTTAATTCCCAAAGAAAGAGTGATAAGCACCCAGGCATAAAAATACAGGCCCTCAAAAATGGTCAATACGGGAAATCTTCCTGTATTAATCATATAAAGAATTAGGAACACCGTTTGAAGCACCCATACAAATGCAAGTAACCAGAAGGCAATTCTATTCGCCTTCCGGTTATGATGAAGAAAATCAATAAAATATAATAAGACACATAAGGCATACAGAACCACCGTGAATTCATGCAGCCGTGTCATATAGATGTCAAACATGGACAGAACCCCTTTTATGATTGAAAGGAAGTCTGCTGTGATTGAGCGAATGCGTGCTTTGGTTTAGCTGCTGCGTGCACGTTCTGCTGATCTGAAACAAGTTCTTCTATATTAAAGATTTTTACAAACAAATCTAATGCCTGTTCGGAATCTTTCTGTCCAGCCATTTCTTTAGCTTGTAAAATAGGATCCTTTAATAGCTGATTGATAATGCTCTTTGTATGCTTGTTCAGCACTTTTTTATCACGATCACTCAAATGCGGCAGCTTTCTTTCAATGCTTGTCATGGTTTCACTCTGTATAGCCAGTGCTTTCTCACGCAAGGCAGAAATGACCGGAACAACACCAAGCAGGTTCAGCCACTGCTTGAATTCAACAATCTCTCCTTCAATCATAAGCTGAATCTTTTCGGCTGCCTTTTTACGCTCCTGAAGGTTTGCTTCAACAATGCCTTCAAGATCATCAATATCATATAGGAAAACACTGTCCAGGTCTGCCAGTTTCGGATCCAGGTCTCTTGGAACAGCAATATCAACCATAAATAGAGGCTTGCCTTTACGCATTCTTTCTGCGTAAGCCATCATATCCTTTGTGACAACAAATTCTTTGGCCCCTGTAGAACTGATTAAAATATCAGCTTCAACAAGAGCACACTGAAGCTCATGCAGCGTTTTTGCCTGGCCCGCATAGCGGCTTGCAAGATTCTGTGCTTTTTCAAATGTACGGTTAATTACTGTTACTTTGCTGGCTCCGTTGGCATGAAGATTTTGGATTGCCAGCTCACCCATTTTACCGGCTCCTAATATTAGAACATGTTTATTTTCGAGTGATCCAAAAATCTTCTTAGCCAGTTCCACTGCTGCATAGCTGACAGATACTGCATTTGCTCCTATATCCGTTTCGGAGTGTGCACGCTTAGCAAGCGTTACTGCCTGCTTAAACAAGTGGTTAAAGACGGTACCGGTTGAATTTTCCGATTGAGCTCCCAGGAAACTAGACCTTACCTGTCCTAAAATCTGTGTCTCGCCAAGGATCATGGAGTTTAGGCCGCATGCTACTTTGAATAGATGCTCTATTGCCCCATCCCCTTCATAAATAAATAGGAATGGAGAAAATTCATTCTGATCCATATTGAAATGTTCTGCCAAAAATTCCTTTATATAATAGCGGCCAGTATGAAGCTGGTCCACAACTGCATAAATTTCGGTCCGATTGCAAGTAGACAGAATGACATTCTCTAAAATGCTTTTTTTGTCATTTAAAGTCTTCATTGCCTCGCCCAATTGTGAAGGATTAAAGGTTAGACGTTCACGGATTTCAACAGGGGCAGTTTTATAGTTAAGACCGACGACTAAGATATGCATTGAAATTGACACCCCCAGAATTATTGCCTAGTTCATTAATATTAATTATATCATTTCTATTTTTTCAATTAATGCTTAAATGTGAACAGATAATGAACACATATGATACTATATTTTAAACGGGAGCCTTGTATAAGGTAATCTTAAAATAGACAAATACTCCCTTATGTACAGTAACAAAAAAACTTGCCGGATTCAAGTGAACCTTATTGGAAGTGGTGTTTTTCATGAAAAATCAGCGTGTTTTCCCAGGAATTATTTTACTCGGATTTGGAGCCTACTTTTTTCTCCAGCAGAGCGGATTTACTGCCTTACAGTCTTTTTATTCCTGGCCGACTCTTCTAATTATCGTCGGAGCAGCCTTTTTAATTCAGGGATATGGCGCAAGGGATTACGACTCCATATTGCCAGGGGTTATTTTAACCGGATTTGGCCTGCATTTTCATGTGGTGAACCGCCTCGAAATTTGGCCGGATCATATTGGTACATTCATTCTTATTATTGCTCTAGGCTTCCTTCTTCGGCACCAGAAAACAGGAGCAGGATTATTTCAGGGCATCTTATTCTTAATTCTTGCCGCATTGCTCCTGTTTTATGACAGAGTAGCTGAGTGGATGGGACTTCTTGATAACGGCGTCTCTGATGTTTGGCAGTTTTGGCCAATCCTTTTAATGTTAATTGGATTATATTTTTTATTATCAAAGAAAAAATAAGGCTCTTTTCGTATATATTGCTGTTTTTGGCCTATAAATGTTGTCCGTTGCTTTCCGCGGGGCTGGCGGTGAGCCTCCTCAACGCAGCGCGTCTGCGGGGTCTCACCTGTCCCGCTACTCCCCCAGGACGTTGATTAAGCTTCCTAGAGTATACGGAGACGAAGAAAATGCGAATGCATTTTCGAGGATCTCGCACCTTCCGCTACAAACAACTCAGCAAATAAGATAAAAACCAGCCAAAAAATAAAAGACAGGGATATTTAGCTTTTCCCTGTCTTTTACCATTCAAACTGTCTAGAGAACCGAATCCAAGAAATTTTTGGTTCTCTGCTCTTTTGGATTGTTAAACAAATCCTCCGGATGCCCCACTTCTACAATTCTTCCGTCATGCATATAAACTGCCCAGTCTGCTACTTCTCTTGCAAAGCCCATTTCATGGGTGACGACGACCATTGTCATCCCTTCAAGGGCGAGCTCTTTCATTGTGGAAAGCACTTCCCCCACAAGCTCGGGATCAAGTGCCGATGTCGGCTCATCAAAAAGCATGATATCGGGCTTCATTGCCAGCGCTCTAGCAATGGCTACACGCTGTTTTTGTCCGCCCGAAAGTTTTGATGGATATACATTCTCCTTATCAGAAAGCCCTACTTTTTTTAATAGGTCCTGGGCATCTTTTTTTACTTGATCCTTTGGAAGCTTTTTCACATGTAATGGTGCTTCCATCACATTTTCGAGAACAGTCATATGAGGAAATAAATGAAAATGCTGAAAAACCATTCCTACTTTTTCTCTTACTTTATTTAGATCATGTGTTTCTTTTTCAACCTTTTCGCCCTCAAAAATGATATTGCCGCTGTCCTTTAATTCTAGAAAGTTCAAGCAGCGGAGAAGTGTACTTTTACCTGACCCGCTTGCACCGATCAGGCAAACAACATCACTTTCTTTTACTGTTATGTCAATGTCCTTTAGTACGTGCAGATCCCCGAATGATTTGTTCAATTTTTCTACTTTGATCATATACGATTCACTCATGCCTTCATTCCCCCTTAATCACTGCTTGCCATTCTTTTCTCAATCATATTTACAAGGATAGAGAAAATAAGTACAAGTACTAAATAGTAAACAGCTACGATCAGCAGATAGCTCATGTAGTCATATTCATTGGAACCGTAAGTCGTGGCCACATTAAAGAGCTCGTACATGCCGATAAAGGAAGCAAGTGATGAATCCTTCAAAGCAATGATAAATTGATTGCCAAGAGGCGGCATAGCCCTGCGGAAGGCCTGAGGCAGAATGATCCTTCTCATTGCAAGGCCAGCAGTCATACCCAGTGAACGCCCTGCTTCCATTTGTCCTTTGTCGATGGATTGAATGGAGCCCCTGAAAATTTCGGCTATATAGGCACCATTGTGAAAAGCAAGTCCAAGGACAACTGACCAAAACTGTGAAATATCCAATGCTGTCAAACCGAAATAGAAGATGAAAATCTGAACAACAAGCGGCGTTCCCCTTACAAGGAAAATATAGATGTCCGCAATCCATTCCAGAACTTTCACTCTTGATATCTTTAAAAAGGCAAAAAACAACCCGATAAAAATGGCAATAAACACCGATACAATGGTTAATTGAAAGGTTAAGAGCATCCCCTTTAAAAATACGGGATAGGTATCAATAAACTTTGTAAATAAATCCACAAAAATCCCCCTTCAGATGGCAATTTCATTTTGTGTAAAAAAACAAAACAGGCGAATGCCTGATACACATCCGCCCGCAATGTTATTCCTTCTCAGGATCAACTGTTATATCTTCACCGATATATTTTTTGCTGATTTCTGTGAGTGTTCCATTCTCGCGAAGTGTTTCAAGAGCTTCATTCACTTTTTCGAGCAGCTCTTTATTATCCTTTGCAACTGCAATTGCCTGCTCACTGCGGCCAAGGAGCTCTTTGCCTTCAATTTTCATGCCGGCGCCAATTGCTTCTTTGCCTGTAACAAAATCAGTGATAACAGCATCATGTTTTCCCTTGCTCAATGCTTCCAGGGCGACAACATCACTGTCATAAAACTGAATGTTATCTGTCACTTCCTCTGCATTTGCCGTGTATGTAGATCCTTTGGATACTGCTATCTCCTTGCCTTCGAGATCAGACAGTGTCTCAATCGTGCTATCCGGACGCACATATATTTGCGGGCCTGAATAGTAATATGGAGTTGAAAAATTGACTGCTTTCAAACGTTCTTCCGTAATGGTGTGGCTGGCCACCGCTGCATCAAAGCGGCCTGACTTAACTCCCTCCACAATACCGCCGAACTTAAATTTATTCTGAACCGGCTCAAGCCCGAGTTCTTTTGCTACAGCCTCGGCTACATCAATATCAAAGCCGCTCATGCTTCCATCATCATTTGTATAACTAAAAGGTTTGAACTCTCCTGAAGCCGCGTACGTAAATTTGTCTTCGTCTACAAGGTCCATTCCGCTTTTAGACGCTTCCTCTGATCCGCATGCCGCCAGGACCAATACAAAAGTAGCTGCTATGATTCCTTTTAACCAATGTCTCACTAGTCTAAATTCCCCCTTCATTATCTCTCTTTTTTATGTGCCCTTTAACTCTATCATTATTTATGAATATTCTCAAAATTCATATTTTATGATTATTTATGATATAAAAGTATATCAGCTGTTCTCATTAACTGATCGTCTTTAAACTCTAACATAACTCCATATCCTCCCGTATCCTTTAGATTCCTTACCTTTCGACAAAATTATATCCAGTTAATACCATAATGTATAATGAACTGCAGGATATCGAAAATATCCATTTCCAGGACAAAAGACCTGAATGGAGAATACAAAAAAATCCCGCTGCAAATGCTGCGGGATTTTTTATTTACATATAGCTTTTTAATGCCGACCAGGCCTGGTCTTTCCCATAACCTGTTTCAGAGGAAAACATAATGATCTGGTCATTCGGATCCATATCCAATGTTTCTTTCGTGATTTTCATATGTTTTTGCCACTTGGATTTCGGTATTTTATCCGCTTTTGTGGCAATCACTACACAGGGAATTTCATAATGCTTTAAAAAGTCGTACATCATGACATCGTCACTTGTAGGAGGATGGCGCAAATCAACAATCAGCACCACTGCTTTTAACTGCTCTCTGCTTGTTAAATATGTTTCTATCATCTTTCCCCATGCTGCACGTTCCTGTTTGGATACCTTTGCATACCCATAGCCCGGAACATCAACAAAGTGAAGAATTTCGTTAATAAGGTAAAAGTTCAGGGTTTGTGTCTTCCCAGGCTTAGAGGATATTCTGGCAAGTCCCCTTCGATTAAGCATTTTATTAATGAAAGAAGATTTACCGACGTTCGAACGGCCGGCAAGGGCAAATTCCGGCAATTCACTTTCAGGATATTGATCAGGCTTAACAGCACTGATGACTATTTCTGAGCTGGTTACTTTCATACTTGAGCACCGCCATTCAGGGCATGTTTCAAGACTTCGTCCACATGTGATACCAAAACGAAATCAAGCTCTTCCCTGATGCTTTCAGGGATATCTTCAATGTCTTTCTCATTATCTTTAGGGAGGATGATCTTCGTCAATCCTGCTCGATGGGCGCTCAAAGATTTTTCTTTCAAGCCGCCAATAGGAAGCACCCGGCCTCTTAAAGTAATTTCCCCTGTCATTCCCACTTCTTTACGGATTGGTTTTCCTGACAGAGCAGAAACCAGAGCGGTTGTAATTGTTATTCCGGCAGATGGGCCGTCTTTCGGGACAGCACCTTCTGGAACATGGATATGAATGTCATGCTTTTCATGGAAATTCTCATCAATGCCCAGTTCTTTTGCTTTTGAACGAACATAACTGAATGCCGCTTGAGCAGACTCTTTCATGACATCTCCCAGTTTGCCTGTAAGAACGAGCTTTCCTTTTCCTGGTGAAAGGGATACTTCAATTTGAAGGGTATCGCCGCCCACTGTTGTATAAGCAAGCCCTGTCGCAACGCCAACCTGGTCTTCAAGCTCAGCCTGACCGTAGCGGTATTTTGGCTTTCCAAGAAACTCTTCAGCATTTTTTGAGTTCACAATCACTTTCTTCTTTTCGCCGGATACGATAATTTTAGCTGTTTTTCTGCAGATTGTAGCCAGCTGCCGCTCCAATCCGCGGACTCCAGCTTCCCGTGTATAATAGCGGACTACCTTCTGGAGGCCATCCTCGCGAATCTGAAGCTGTGCTTTGGAAAGACCATGTTCTTTAATTTGCTTAGGCAGCAGATGGTCCTTAGCTATGTGAATCTTCTCCTGCTCTGTATAGCCTGCAATCGTGATAACTTCCATTCTGTCCAGCAGCGGGCCAGGGATCGTGCCAAGATTATTGGCTGTGGCTATAAACATGACCTTTGACAGATCATATGTTTCTTCAATGTAATGATCACTAAAATTATGGTTCTGCTCAGGGTCTAAAACCTCCAGCATCGCAGATGAAGGATCCCCTCGGAAATCCGAGGACATTTTGTCGATTTCATCAAGCAGGAATACAGGGTTGATCGTCCCTGCCTTTTTCATGCCCTGAATGATGCGCCCAGGCATGGCACCAACATAAGTTCTTCTATGTCCGCGAATTTCAGACTCATCCCGGACACCGCCGAGGGATACACGGACGAAATTGCGGTTTAGCGACGTTGCAATAGAACGTGCAAGACTTGTTTTACCGACACCTGGAGGCCCTGCAAGGCATAGGATTGGGCCTTTAAGGGAGTTAGTCAGCTTTTGCACTGCGAGGTATTCCAAAACCCTTTCTTTTACTTTTTCCAGGCCATAATGATCTTCATTAAGGATCCTCTCAGCCCTCTGAATATCCAGGTCATCTTCCGTTGACTTCGACCATGGCAATGTGACAAGCCACTCAATATAATTGCGGATAACCGCGCTTTCGGCTGAACTGGATGGAACCTTTTCATAGCGATCCAGTTCTTTTAAAGCAGTAAGCTGGACATGCTCAGGCATGCCGGCATTTTCAATCTTTTCCGTCAGCTCAGCGATTTCTCCTGTCTTGCCTTCCTTATCCCCAAGTTCTTTTTGAATTGCCTTCATCTGTTCACGCAGATAATATTCCTTCTGCGTCCGTTCCATTGATTTTTTTACACGCTGGCCAATCTTTTTCTCAAGGTTCAGAACTTCTTTTTCATTATGGATGATTTCAATAACCTGATTCATTCGCTCTTTTACATCAATGGTTTCAAGAATTTCCTGTTTTTCCTTCAGCTTTAAAGGCAAGTGGGAAGAAATGATATCCGCCATACGCCCCGGCTCTTCTATATCTGCTACAGAAGAGTACGTTTCGGCTGATATTTTCTTCGATACCTTTATGTATTGCTCAAAATATTCAAGCATAGTCCTCATCAATGCCTGATCTTCTACGTCCTTTGTCTCAGGATCCTCAAAAACCTTCACACTAACGGAATAATGTTCAGTTTCGTCCTGAAAATCAATGATTTCCGCTCTCTTAAGCCCTTCAACAAGAACACGGATTGTACCGTTTGGGAGCTTGAGCATCTGCTTGACACGTGTGAGCGTGCCCATTCCATATAGATCATCTTCTGATGGTTCATCTATAGATATATCCTTTTGTGTTGTCAAGAAAATTAAATGGTCATCTACCATTGCTTTTTCAAGAGCCTGAACCGATTTCTCACGGCCTACATCCAAATGCAGAACCATGGTCGGATAAACAAGCAAGCCCCGAAGCGGCAGGAGGGGGACGATGATTTCTTTCTTTTTCGCCATTCCATTGCACCTCCAAAATGCATCTTTTTAACCCCATTATTGCTAATAATTTCTTTGTACAATTCTATCGTATTTAAATAGCAGTGTCTATTAAAGAGAAATAGCTGAAAGCCGTATTTCAATGATATTCATTTATAATTACACTTTATCCTTCTTTACGCAAATAAAACTTCGGTTTGTAGCCTAAACTGCAAACCGAAGTTTCTGACCGCGATTAGCGGAGGCGTTTATACAGCGGGCTTTCAGCAACTGCAAACCGGGCCACACATCATATGCTTTCTTTTTTCTTTAATTCAATTGAAGCGGTTATAGCCTGCTCTTTGAGATACTCTTTTTGCAGCGCTGACTCAAATACCTCATTCAAATGGGATACCGGAATGATCTTAATTCCTGTTATCTCCTTTAAAATGGATTGCATATTTTCTTTTGGGATAATTACTGTCTGTGCTCCTGCTTTTTTGGCGGCTTTCACCTTTGGATATACGCCTCCAATTGGCTTGACATACCCATGAATGCTGATTTCTCCGGTCATTGCTACAGTATTGTCAACTGGCCGTTTATAAATGGCTGAATAAATCCCTGTCGCCATGGCGATGCCGGCAGAAGGACCGTCGATTGGAACCCCTCCAGGGAAGTTGACATGAATATCATATTCGTCAGCCGGGACGCCCATCGATCTCAGAACGGTGATAACATTTTCAATTGAACCTCTGGCCATACTTTTTCTCCGGATTGACTTTCCTTGGCCTCCAATGCTTTCTTCTTCCACTATGCCTGTAATATTAATGCTGCCCTTCTCTTTTGCAGGAATCACAGTAACTTCAATATCAAGCAGAGCACCTGTGTTCGGCCCATATACCGCCAGCCCGTTGACAAGGCCAACAGCAGAATGGGAATTGATTTTCCTCTCCATTCTCGGTGAAAGCTGACTCGACTGGACAACCCACTCAATATCTTCATCTTTTATGTAATCACGGTCCTCAGTAATTGCTAAACCCGCAGAGATTTGAATCATATTTACCGCTTCGCGTCCGTTTCTCGCATAATTTGCAAGAATGCCAAGCCCTTTTTCACTAACAGCGAGGTTGACCTTTTCCGCAGCCTTTCCAGCTACAGCTATTATCTCTTCTTCAGCTAACTCCCTGAAAAACACCTCCATACATCTGGAACGAATGGCAGGCGGAATTTCATTAGGAGTTCTTGTAGTTGCTCCGACAAGGCGGAAGTCCGCCGGCAGGCCATTTTTAAAAATATCATGTATATGGGTTGGTATTTGAGTGTTTTCTTCATTATAATAGGCGCTTTCCAGAAATACTTTCCGGTCTTCAAGCACTTTTAGAAGCTTGTTCATCTGAATGGGATGAAGCTCACCGATTTCATCAATAAAAAGCACGCCTCCATGTGCATTTGTAACTGCACCCTGTTTAGGCTGAGGAATTCCCGCCTGTCCCATTGCCCCTGCTCCCTGATAGATAGGATCATGAACAGAACCTATTAGAGGATCCGCAATACCCCGCTCATCAAATCTCGCAGTAGTGGCATCGAGTTCGATAAAAACAGAAGCTGCCTTAAAGGGTGATTTTGCATTTTTCTTGGCTTCTTCCAGAACCAATCTGGCCGCAGCCGTTTTTCCCACACCCGGTGGACCATAAATAATTACATGCTGAGGATTGGGTCCGCACAATGCTGCTTTCAGAGACTTAATTCCATCTTCCTGCCCCACAATGTCAGCAAAGCTGGATGGACGCACTTTTTCTGATAAAGGTTCAGTCAATGAAATGGAACGCATCTTTTTTAAAACATCCATTTCCTTCCTTGATTCACGGTCGATAGAAACTTTCTGTGTCCGCTGGCTCCTAAGTAAATTCCAAAAGTAAAGCCCAATGACGATTCCAAAAAACAATTGGATAAATAAAGCGATCCCCGTCCAACTCATCGTGTTCCCTCCTGCATTATTTGTTCTCGTTAATAATGCTAGTATCTCCCTGACTGAGTTGGAATAAACAAGGAATTCATTTAAAAGTACGGTAAGAAAAAGGGGCAGAAAGGCGCAAAAAAATGGCCAGGCCCCACAGGGACTGGCCATTTTTCATTTACGCTGAAGTCTTGCGCTCTTCTTCTACGACAGTACCGTCCTCCAAAACAAGCTTAGGAGAACCGTTATCAACAACCGTTTCTTTCGTGATAATGCATTTTTTAATATCTTCGCGCGATGGAAGATCAAACATTACATCCAGCATAATTCCTTCAATAATGGAGCGCAGTCCGCGTGCACCTGTTTTTCTTTCAATTGCTTTTTTAGCAATTTCCTCAAGTGCGCCTTCTTCAAACTCAAGCTCAACATCATCGAGTTCAAGCATTTTCTGGTATTGTTTGACAAGTGCATTTTTAGGTTTAGTTAAAATCTCAATCAATGCCGCTTCATCAAGCTGGGAAAGGCTTGCAATAACTGGAAGACGTCCAATAAATTCAGGAATTAATCCGAATTTCAGCAGGTCTTCAGGAAGCACTTTTGCAAGAAGATCCTTTGGTTCGATTTCTTTTTGATTCTGGTCAGAACCAAAGCCAATTACCTTTTGGCCTAAACGGCGTTTAATAATTTGCTCAATGCCATCGAAGGCACCGCCGCAGATAAACAGGATATTTGTCGTGTCAATCTGGATAAATTCCTGATGAGGATGCTTGCGGCCGCCTTGTGGCGGTACGCTTGCAACTGTTCCTTCAAGGATTTTCAACAGTGCCTGCTGCACACCTTCACCTGATACATCACGGGTGATGGACGGATTTTCCGACTTACGCGCAACTTTATCAATCTCATCAATATAAATGATTCCTTTTTCTGCCTTTTCCACATCATAATCTGCTGCCTGAATAAGCTTTAGGAGGATATTTTCAACATCTTCCCCGACATAACCGGCTTCAGTCAATGATGTTGCATCTGCAATTGCAAATGGAACATTAAGAATACGGGCCAATGTCTGAGCCAGTAAGGTTTTACCGCTTCCAGTCGGACCGATCATGGCAATATTACTTTTTGATAGTTCAACTTCATCAATCTTGCTGTTGGAATTGATGCGCTTATAGTGATTATATACAGCAACAGACAGCGATTTCTTCGCCTGCTCCTGTCCAATTACATATTCATCCAGAATATCGCGGATTTCAGCCGGCTTTGGCACATCTTTGAACTCTACTTCTTCTTCTGTTCCCAGTTCTTCTTCCACAATTTCAGTGCAAAGCTCAATGCATTCATCACATATATATACTCCAGGGCCAGCAACAAGTTTGCGGACCTGATCCTGTGTCTTGCCACAGAAAGAACACTTCAATTGCCCTTTTTCGTCATTAAATTTAAACAAATCCTTCACCCCTTGAAAAAACTTCAAAACGATATATAAAGCTTGCGAAATCACATGCAAATAGTTCTTTATTCAGCCATAGAAAGGTTGGGAATTAAAGCGGACACTGTGTCATTGACCTTGCGCACAGGCCTCTTTAATCATTCACACTTTCGTAAAAATCAAAACCTTCAGCAGTTATGTATTGCATTGTAACACATTTTTACAGTGGACAGGAAATGATAACTCTTAAAACATTTCAATTATGTATGCTTGCATGTGATGGAATTCCGCAAAGAAAAACAGGCTGAATATTATATGTACTTTCATAAGCTTAACCAAAAATGGCTAAATTAAGTCGGCCCCCTGGACCGATAATTAAATTATCTATTTATATGTATTTGTATTCCTGTCCATGTGCAATATGCCGTAAAACTTTTCACCAGGCAAAAGATACAAGGGAGATTTTCATTATGTATGGTCTTGATGGTATAAAACAAGGCACGATAAACTCGCGCCTTGTTTACTATTAAAAGGGAGAAAATTTTATGTTTTCGAAGCTGGATTACTGTCTAGCTCCGCCTCCTTGCCCCTCGAGGTCATAAGCCAAATTACTACTGAGATTTTACAACCTCCTCCGTAATTCGTCTTATGCTTGTCGGGGCAGTGCAGTCGGCTCCGCTTTTCTTTTATTATGCAACAGTCTTGCTATTTTCCACAAGGAAATCTACTGCTTTTTTAATTTGAAGATCTGCTTTTAGGCCTTCAAGGCTTCCAAGAGCTTGTGTGATCTGGTCAGCAGACATGTTGTACATTTCTGCCATTTTGTTAAGTTCTTCTGTAACTTCTTCATCGCTTACTTCGATGTTTTCAGCTTTTGCAATTGCTTCAAGAGTCAGGTTAACGCGTACGCGCTTTTCAGCTTCCTCTTTCATCTGCTCGCGCAGTGCAGCTTCATCCTGTCCGGAGAACTGGAAGTATAGTTCAAGGTTCATGCCTTGCATTTGAAGGCGCTGTTCGAACTCCTGCATCATGCGGTTAACTTCAGTGTCAACCATTGCAGCCGGGATTTCCATTTCTGCATTAGCCGCTGCTGCTTCGACAACAGTGTCGCGGACATGGTGCTCAGCTTCATGCTTCTTGCTTTCTTCTAAGCGAGTTTTGATTTTTTCTTTTAATGCATCCAAAGTTTCCACTTCTTCGTCTGCATCCTTAGCAAACTCATCATCCAGCTCAGGAAGCTGTTTTGTTTTGATTTCATGAACAGTTACTTTGAATGTTGCAGGCTTACCAGCCAGCTCAGCTGCATGGTATTCCTCTGGGAAAGAAACTTCAACATCCTTAGATTCTCCAGCAGCAGTACCAATCAGCTGCTCTTCAAATCCAGGGATGAATTGTCCTGAACCAAGTTCTAAAGAGTAGTTCTCAGCTTTTCCGCCTTCGAAAGCTTCGCCATCAACGAATCCTTCAAAGTCCATAACAACTGTATCGCCATTTTCAGCTTTTCCTTCTTCTTTAACTGCAAGTTCAGCTTGTCTTTCCTGAAGTGAAGTCAGCTCGCTGTTCACATCTTCATCCGTTACATCTGTTTCAAGAGGCTTTACTTCAAGGCCTTTATATTCGCCAAGCTTTACTTCAGGCTTAACAGTTACTGTAGCTTTGAAAATAAGGCTTTTTCCTTTTTCGATTTGCTCAACATCGATTTCAGGGCGATCCACAGGCTCAATACCGGTTTCATCAATTGCATTAGCATAAGCTTCTGGAAGAAGATAATCCACTGCATCCTGGTATAAAGATTCAACTCCGAAACGCTTTTCAAACATTCCGCGAGGCATTTTTCCTTTACGGAACCCAGGTACATTTACTTGCTTAACTACTTTTTTGAATGCAGCGTCTAAACCTTCGGTTACTTTCTCTGCATCTACTTCAATTGTAAGAACCCCGCGGTTCCCTTCTAACTTTTCAAATTTAGCAGACATACAATCATTTCCCTCCAAAAATCTATTATCATTTCATTCATGACAGAATGTTATGAATATCTCTTGTTTTTTCAAGGCATATCCATTTAATAAAAATGTATATATACACATAATACAACCATTATATTATAACATACACTCCCTGTCTTTCAACATTGAAGGTTAAATATTGGGATAAGAAATTTCTTCTATCTTTCTTATAAAGGCAAGAGCCTCCGCTATTTCCTCTTCAGGAGCATCATAAATATCACCAAGATCGGTCAGCGAACTGTTTAAGCCATGATATTCATATGAGAGCATATGGTATGCCGCTGCCCAGGACGCAGCATTGTCCGGCGGGGCTTCAAGCGGATAAAGCAGGAAAAATTGCCTTTCTGCAATGCTCTTTGTATTTTCGAATAATACCGGGTCTTCCTGCTCGAGCTGATTCTCCAGTTTATTGACTATTTTTAACAGCATCGGCTGCTGATGAACCGGGGGCAGCTCAGCAGGATTCACCCGAATGCCTTTATCAAACTTCCGAATCGTTACATATTTTTCATACCCATGCTCAGAAAGCACATTTAACAGCATCGTTTTAAAAAAAGGATTTCCTTCCTGTGCTTCCAAATAGGCTTTAATATCTTCGACATAAGGCCTGATGTTATGTTCAGCCAGCTGTGCAGCAATCTGCATTTGTTCATGCTGATCCTGATAGGAAAACAGATTGAGCTTCCTGCTATTAAATTCCTCCAGATCAGGTGCTTCGATCTCAGTTTCAGAAGGTGAAGCAGCCATCTTTCTGCTGAACTCAAGCATTCTGCTAAAATGCTCAAATTTCTCCTTCGGGATCTCCCTTTCTTCAAGCAAAACCTCAATCGTTGCTGCAATCTCACTGTATTGATGCAGCTGCACAAGGATCATTAAATAAAGGTCCATTACTTGTATGTAATCCCCTATGCCTGTCTGGAGCATTTTATTAGCCAGTTCCTTTGCCTTTTCCAAGGATCCGGCTTCATAATATGCCAGCACAAGCCCAATATGGACATCCGTATTCTCAGGCTCCATCTCCAGTGCTTCTTCAAAGAACCCGATCGATTCCTTATACCTTTTCTGCTGAAAGGATTCAAGCCCCTTTTCGAGCAGCCGTTTCTCAAGGCCGGGAAATAGAATGATTTTATTGTTTTGTTTTCTCTGTTCCCGCTTACCCATGCTAAAACCGCCTCAACTAGTATTTTTGAAGTTAGTGTAGCATGAAATAGCACAAAAACAAAAAGATTCATGGTTTCATGCCATGAATCTTTCATAGGTACCTACTGTACCGCAAACCGTTTTTCTTCAAAATTTGAAATGCTGGTTTCCAATTGAAGAGTAATCTCTATTTCATCCCAGCCGTTAATCAGCATTTTTTTCCAGTATTCATTAATTGTGAATGATGCTGAAAAATTATATTCATCTTCAATTATTCCATTCTGTAAATCAACCTTCAAATCATACGGCTGATTTTTGGCACGCTGGAGCAAATAATCGACTGTTTCTGCCGGCAGGGTGATTGGTAAAAGTCCATTTTTTAAGCAATTTTGATGAAAAATATCCGCAAACGAAGGTGCAATAATTACTTTGAAGCCATAATCCCCTAAAGCCCATGGCGCATGTTCCCTTGAAGATCCGCAGCCGAAATTCTCATTTGCAATGAGGATGGAAGCACCCTGATTTTCCGCCTTATTTAGCTCAAACTCCTGGTTAGGCAGTCCTTCTTTCGTAAATCTCCAGTCATAAAACAGATATTGCCCAAACCCCGTTTTCTCAATTCTTTTTAGAAATTGCTTGGGGATAATCTGATCAGTATCCACATTGGCTCTATCCATTGCAGCTGCTTTTCCCTGAAGTGTTTTAAATCCGCTCATTCGTTCTCCTCCTCTTCTTAATGGACAGTCTCTGCACTTAGTAAAGCACCTACGTCCACAAAGTGTCCGTATATAGCGGCGGCTGCCGCCATTAAAGGGCTGACAAGGTGTGTTCTGGCCCCAGATCCCTGGCGTCCTTCAAAATTACGGTTTGATGTCGACGCACAATGCTCGCCGTTTGGCACAATATCATTATTCATGCTCAAACACATGCTGCAGCCTGATTCCCTCCATTCAAACCCTGCCTGCTTAAAGATAAGGTCCAGACCATCTGCCTCTGCCTGCTTCTTGACCTGCTGTGAACCTGGAACAACAAGTGCACGGACATGAGGATGAACCTTCTTTCCTCTAATAATTTCAGCTGCCTGTTTTAGGTCTTCCAGCCGGGAATTTGTGCAGGACCCGATAAAAACATGCTGAATTTGAATGTCTTCAATCTTTTGGCCTTCCTGCAATCCCATATATTCTAAAGCTCTTGATAGTGATTTTTGTTCAAGCTCGTTTTTGCATTCATCAAGTTTTGGAATTTGTTCATTCACCTTGGAAGTCATAGATGGATTCGTGCCCCAGCTGACCATTGGCGCAATATCTGCGGCATCAATCTGGATGGTTTTATCGTATTGTGCATCAGAATCGGATACAAGCTCCTTCCAATTCTTGACCGCATGCGCGAATTCAGCTCCATCTGGTGCATACTTCCGTCCTTGCAGATACGCAAATGTTGTTTCATCAGGACTGACCAGTCCCGCTTTTGCGCCTCCTTCAATGGACATATTGCAAATCGTCATTCTTTCTTCCATTGACATTTTTGCAATAGTCTCCCCGCAATATTCAATAATATGGCCTGTACCAAAGCCAATTCCATTCTTGGCTATTATATAAAGGATGACATCTTTAGCAGTAACACCTTTTTTCAGCTCGCCGTTTATCTCCAATTTTAATGTTTTAGGCTTACTCTGCCATAAAGTCTGGGTAGCCAGGACATGCTCAACTTCACTTGTTCCAATGCCAAAGGCTATTGATCCAAAAGCTCCATGGGTGGATGTATGACTGTCCCCGCAAACAATCGTCATGCCTGGCTGGGTAAGCCCCAGCTCCGGCCCGATCACATGTACTATCCCCTGTTCAGGACTATCCAGCCCGGCAAGAGGGATGCCGAATTCCAGACAGTTTTTTTCCAAAGTGGTCATTTGGTTTAATGCAACAGGATCATTGATGACTTTTCGGTTATCAGTAGGAATATTGTGGTCTACTGTAGCAAACGTTTTATCAGGCCTTCTCACTTTCCTGTTTTTCATTCTTAAACCGGAAAATGCCTGAGGGGATGTAACTTCATGTACCAAGTGGAGGTCTATATACATCAAATCCGGCTTTCCCTCTTCCCTGTGGACTACATGCTTTTCCCAAATCTTATCTATTATTGATTTTCCCATTCTGCTCCACTCCTTTTTAAAAGAAACACGGCCGCTGATGGCCGTGTCTCAAGTTTAAAATCAGCTGAACCAGTGTCCAGCAGTCATCTCTCAGCTGCTATGCATAAGCCCCCATAATATTAAGAATAGCCTCGTTATCCAAAAGGGTAGCCTTTACCTCTTCAATCATTTCAGAAGTAGTAACCACCTTTTTTCCAAATGAAACAATATCCCTCGTACGATAGCCGGCTTCAAGAACTTGATTAACAGCATTTTCAACCGCTTCAGCTTCCTCTTCCATTCCGAAAGATAAACGAAGCATCATGGCTGCTGATAAAATCATGGCAATAGGATTAGCTGCATTCTTCCCTTGAATATCCGGTGCAGAACCATGAATTGGTTCATATAAGTAAGGCCCGTTTTCCGAAATGCTGGCAGAAGGAAGCATCCCTAGAGAACCGGTCAATACAGAGGCTTCATCGCTCAGAATATCGCCAAACATATTTTCAGTTACTACAACATCGAATTGCTTCGGATTTTTAATCATTTGCATAGCGGCATTGTCAACAAGCATATGTTCAAGCACGACATCCGGATATTGCTTTGAGATGTCCTCTGCAACTTCTCTCCACATTCGGCTGGATTCCAGGACATTGGCCTTGTCAACTGAAGTCACCTTGCCACGCCGGCTTCCTGCAAGTTCAAATGCCAGTTTAATGACACGGCGCATTTCTTCTTTTTGATAAAACAAAGTGTCCACGACAGCATCTTTTCCGTTTTGCTGTGTCCTTTCGCTTGGCTTTCCAAAATAAAGTCCGCCGGTTAATTCTCTGACCATCAGCATATCCACGCCTTCAATTACCTCATTTTTTAATGGGGAAGTATCGGAAAGGCTTGAATAATATTGAGTTGGCCGCAAATTGGCATATAGATTTAATTCCTTGCGGATCTTCAAAAGACCCTTTTCAGGACGAAGGTGGGGAGGCTGCCGGTCCCAT
Organism: Cytobacillus firmus DS1; assembly: GCF_000565285.1. GTDB lineage: Bacteria > Bacillota > Bacilli > Bacillales > Cytobacillaceae > Cytobacillus > Cytobacillus firmus_A. Next base: position 52,653 of record NZ_APVL01000023.1, read on the forward strand.
TTAGGCCCGCCAACCGCTCCCAGCATGACCGCATCGCTTTCTTTGCAAAGCTCAAGCGTTTCATTTGGCAGCGGTGTTCCGGCTGCATCAATAGCAGAACCGCCGATTTTGCCATATGAAAATTGGAATTGATGTCCGAACCGTTCACCAACAGCCTGCAGGACTTCAATTGCACCCTTCACCACTTCTTTGCCGATCCCGTCTCCTGGAAGTACTGCGATACGTTTTTTCATTTTTAATCCCTCCGTCTGATTTATTGTTTTATAGATTTATTTCATATTTTATTTCTGCTGCGCATTTGCTTTTCGGGGGAAGGAACAGGAGATTTTCCGCCTTCACCTGCGGAATCTCCCGCTTCCCCGATCAATTTGCCTCTACCGCCTGAGCTTTTTCTCTCATATATATAACTCTATTAACAGCATTCAAGTAAGCTTTTGAGGAAGCCTCAAGCACATCCTGGGCCAATCCGCGTCCGCTGGTTTCCATTCCTTCGTAGTTCAGCTTTACATAAACCTGGGCTAAAGCGTCCCTTCCTGCCCCAACTGATTGAATGCGGTAATCAAGAAGGTTAGCTGTTCCATTCAGGCATTTTTCCAATGTGTTATAAAGCGCCTCTATACTCCCTGCTCCAGTACCTGCTTCCTGAATCACTTCGTTGTTTGATCCTGAAAGGGTAACAGTTGCCGTCGGCACAGAGTTCGTGCCATACTGAATTTGGATTCCGATCAAATCATAGAACCGCTGCTCCTTTGAGAGCTTCTCTTCAAGTACGATTGCTGCAAGGTCGTCGTCTGTCATCTCTTTTTTGCGGTCGGCCAAATCTTTGAAAACTGTGAACAGCCGGTTTGCTTCTTCATCTGCTACTTCAAGCCCCAGTTCACTCAGGCGATTTTTAAAGGCATGGCGTCCAGAATGTTTTCCAAGCACCATGGAATTGGATTGAAATCCGACTAGGTCAGGGGAAATAATTTCATACGTTGTTTTTTCCTTCAATACCCCATCCTGATGTATGCCTGATTCATGTGCAAAAGCATTCCTGCCAACAATTGCTTTGTTGGCTGGCACCACCATACCTGTCAGCTTGCTGATCAAACTGCTCGTTCTGCTGATTTCCTGAAGATTAAGACGTGTTGAAGCCTGGTAATGATCATTCCGGATGTATAGGGCTACTGCCAGCTCCTCAAGTGCCGCATTCCCTGCTCTTTCACCAATTCCATTAATCGTGCCCTCAATCTGTGTTGCTCCATTTTCTATAGCTGACAGCGAATTGGCTATTGCCATTCCCAAATCATCATGGCAATGAGCTGACAAGGATACTTTATCAATAGAAGGAACATGATTTCTTAAATATTGAAAAATTTCACCGTACTCCTGTGGAGTTGTGTATCCAACTGTATCCGGTATGTTGATGATTCGCGCACCGGCCTGGATGACCTTTTCAATGATCTCTGCAAGGAAAGGCAGTTCTGTCCTGGAAGCATCCTCTGCAGACCATTGGACGATCGGGAATTTGGAAGCAGCATATCTTACAGTTTCAACTGCTGTTTCAACCACTTCTTCTTTTGTTTTCTTTAACTTATATTGTCTGTGAATCGGAGAAGTTGCCAGGAATGTATGTATCCTGGGCTCAGCCCCGTCCTTCAATGCTCCCCATGCAGCATCTATATCAGAGATAACTGCTCTTGCCAATCCTGTGACCGAGCAATTTTTAATCGTCTGAGCAATATTCTGTACTGATGCAAAATCCCCTTTCGAAGCTGCAGGGAAGCCTGCCTCAATAATATCAACGTTCAAACGCTCCAGCTGCCTGGCGATTTCTAATTTTTCCGAAAAATTAAGGTTTACACCGGCAGATTGTTCGCCATCTCTTAGTGTTGTATCAAATATCTTAATTGTTGCCACTTACGACCACTTCTTTCTTCTTGCTGCTATTTACAAACGGCATCATTTTACGGAGTTCTCTTCCCACCTGCTCGATCGGGTGCTCATTTTCTCTCTGATTTACGGCATTGAACACCGGTCTATTTGCCTGGTTTTCCAAAATCCAGCCTTTAGCAAAATTGCCTTCCTGGATGTCTTTCAATACTGCCTTCATTTCTTCTTTCACTCTTGCATCCACTACTCGCGGGCCGCTGACAAAATCTCCCCATTGAGCTGTATCTGAGATGGAATAGCGCATTCCTTCAAGACCGCCCTCATACATAAGGTCAACAATGAGTTTTAGTTCATGTAAGCATTCGAAGTATGCCAGTTCCGGCTGATAACCTGCTTCTGTAAGAGTCTCAAACCCTGCTTTCACCAATGAAGTCAGCCCTCCGCACAGCACTGCCTGTTCGCCAAACAGATCTGTCTCGGTTTCTTCTTTAAAGGTTGTTTCCAATGCACCTGCACGAAGAGATCCAATGGCTTTAGCATAAGCAAGAGCCAGTTCCTTTGCTTCCCCCGTTACGTCCTGATGGACTGCAAACAATGCCGGGACACCTGCATCCTGTTCATATGTTCTTCTGACTAAATGGCCTGGTCCTTTTGGTGCTACAAGCAGTACATCACACTCTTTTGGAGGTACGATCTGATTAAAATGAATATTAAATCCATGGGCAAACATTAATGCCTGGCTTGATAGATTCGGTTCGATTTCTTCCTTGTATACTTTTGGCTGGAGTTCATCCGGCAATAGGATCATCACTACATCTGACTGTGCTGCTGCCTCACCGACTGAGTATACCTGGAAACCGTCTTCTTCTGCTTTTTCCCAGGACTTCCCTTTGCGAAGGCCGATTACGACTTCAACCCCGCTGTCCCTCATGTTTAACGCATGTGCATGCCCCTGGGAACCATATCCGATGACAGCTACCTTCTTCCCGTTTAAATACGCTGCATTTGCATCTCCGTTATAATACATTTTCGCCATGTTTTATCTCCCTCTCCGATTAAAATTTATTATTTTTTATAATTAATTTTTGGCTCTATTCGTATATATCGTAGTGTTTCGTCTATCAATGCTGTCCGTTGATTTCCGCTCCAGGCTGCTCGCTTTCCGCGGGGC
>NZ_APVL01000024.1 GCF_000565285.1 Cytobacillus firmus DS1
TTTACATGAGCGACATGGTCAACTTTTGGGTTGACATTTACATGTAGCTTTAAGCAGAGCCAAAGAAAAATTATTTATAAATGTTCCAACTTTATCTGAAGACAACATTCACAAATTAGTTGGATTTGATGTGATTAAACTAGAATCATGATGTATTCTATGAAGATTAAGCTTTAGAGTAATCATTATTTATAAATGTTATTTCATTAAATTAGTTAAATTTTTTTCCGGTCAATTATGAAAAATCCTTTATTGGGGTAGAGTCAATAAGTTCGTATTCCGATTAATTTTGAAAAAATCACTAGAGCATATTATTGATTTAACAAGACCTCAGTCCGTAGGTTTATGACGAATTACATCTATGTTATTTTTCAATAATTTCCGAAATATGTTCATAATTTTCCGGAAAAGTGCTTTTTTTGAAGGGCCTCTTTATCTTGGTTGAGGTAGTTCCCGAATAGATGAAGAGGTAATAAGAAAGCTGCTATTGGTTTGGTTGTTGAAATAGCGAATGCTTTGCTTCTATATGGAGCAAAGCATTTTTACTTGAAGTTTTTTTTGAAGGCTTTTACTAATGACCATTTGGTTTAAAAAGAATTGAATCCAACTTATCTAGAATGATTAAATTAAATACAGAACTTAATTAAGGGGGAAAATACACTTGGAAATTCATAAGTATATTAAATTTCTTCGAACAGCAATTAATAATGTTAAAGAAGTTTATTTTGGAAATCAGGATTGGATCGATTCTATGCTGAATGCTCATGAGATTGAATCGAAAAATCCAAAGCGTGAAGCGTTAATACCGTACTTGAGTATGCATCATGAGAGAGTTTTCTGCTATGAGCTTTATCACCAACTCCGTAAAGTCATGGAAGAAAACCAGCTGGAAGAGAAGGTGATCTTGCAAGCTGAGCTCCGAAAAAATCAAGTAGGGACTGAAATTGAACAATTATTCGGAATACAAAGCACGGATGGAGTATATTATCCTGACTTCTTAATCCATGAACCAGATACAATTGATAATCAAAACTTAATTATAGAAGTCAAAGCTAACCCGAGACTTACTAGTGAAGACATGATAAAGGATATATTGGGGTACCGCCAACATTTTGACATAAAACCCACGTTAAGACAATAAATGGAAAACAAAAAGCTGATTTCTCTAACGCTAAGAGAAGATCAGCTTATTTTTATGTCTTTAATGGACGTAGTTTATTTGAGTTAGGTGCCTTTTTTAAGTCAAATGTATATTCACCTAATAAGTTTATGTGTTCCCAACCTAATGGGGAAATGTGAGGTAATAATTCCTCTTTTAATAATCCTTTAGCTTTTAATATCTTCGTAGCTTCTGTAAGGTAAACTGTATTCCAAACTGTTATAGCATTTATAAGAATATTTAAGGCACTAGCCCGTTGAAGTTGATCTTGCAATCCTCTTTCCCTTAACTCTCCACGTTTCCCAAAGAATAAGGCTCTTGCTAATCCATTCATTGCTTCTCCCTTATTTAATCCTCTTTGGACACGTCGACGTAATGTTTCATTAGAAATATAGTCTAATATAAAGATTGTTTTTTCAATTCTGCCCATTTCACGTAATGCTGTTGCCATTTTATTTTGACGGGAATAGGATCCTAACTTTCCTAAAATTAGAGAAGCTGATACTTTTCCTTCTCGTATAGAATGTGCTAATCGTAAGACATCATCATAGTTATCTATAATGACTTTAATGTTGATTTTTCCTCGCAGTATGCTTTCAATCTTTGAATAATGATTAGATTTATTCATATTATAAAGTTTAGAGTCGGATAGATCCCTCATTCTAGGAGCAAAACGAAAACCTAGTATATGACTTAATCCAAAGTCTTGATCTGTATAACCAGCCGTATCTGTATAATGTTCTTCAATAGATAATTCTGATTCATGATGAAGCAACCCATCTATAACATGGATGGCATCCCGAGCGTTAGTGTTAATAACCTTTGTATAAAAAGAAGAAAATTGATCGCTCGTGAACCTATAGATAGTAGTGCCTTTCCCAGTTCCGTAATGCGGGTTAGCATCAGCATGAAGAGAAGAGACTCCAACTTGTACACGCATCCCATCCGAAGAAGAAGTGCTCCCATCTCCCCAATGTTTTGACAAAGGAAGGTGATGTTGAAAATTAACCAAAGTAGCTTGAGCTTTACTTAGAGAATCCTCATGTAATCGCCACTGAGCTGCATTAGCCAACTGGTGATAGGTAATTCCTGGTGTTGCTTCAGCCATTTTGGTAAGCCCAATATTGGTCCCCATTGCCATAATCGCAGCCATTACAATAGATTTTTCATCTCCCTTAGGAGGTCGATTATTAGATGCATGAGTAAGGTGTTCATCAAACCCTGTCCAATTGGAAACTTCAATCAATAAGTCCGTAAGTTTTACTCGAGGTAACATGTTATATAAAGCTTGACTAAGGGATTTTGCCTCTTCTGGTGTGTCTTTCTCTAATCGATCTAACTGTATCCTTGACTTATCAATACTTATTCCTTCGAGAGAATCTAAGTTTTTCAAAATATAATCTAATCTATTATTTAAAGATTCATTTCTCTCTATTAAATATTCATTGACAGACATACCAACGGCTAATCTATTGATTGTAGTTTTAGTTTTATCCCACACTTCTTTGGAGACCAAGTATTCCTCAAAATCTTTATGTAATCGACTTCCGACAACCCATATATCTCCTGAACGAATATGGTTTTTCAATTCGGTTAATGCTGCTAATTCATAATACTTGCGATTAATATTTCCATCCTCATCATATACATGCTTTTGCCATCTTTTTGGTACAAAATCCAATGGTGCACCTTCAGGAACATGACGTTTCTTGTTTTCGTTCATTTCACGCAAGACATTTAGAGCACACAATAAGGGTTTAGCAGCTTGAGTTGTATGGAATTCCAATTTATTGAGAAGTACCGGTGTATACTTTCTAAGGTATGTGAACCGGTTAACTAATAAATCTAAGTAATCGTAGTCCTTAGGACGAGCTAAACGTTTAGCTTCTTCTATAGAATCAACAATTTTTTCCCAAGGCATTATTTTCTCTAACACTTCAAATGGATTTAGCCCTTCATTTCGTGCTTTTACTAAAGCTTCTCCAATGTCTGCAAAGTGCAATATTTTTTCATTGATAGATTTCCCATTCTGCTTTTGCAGTTCCTCTTGTGCTTTTCTACCCTTTGACTGTAAGATCATGATTTGGCGGTCATGAATTTCTATAGCTTGATCGATTAGATCCTGACTAAGAGTTAAAAGATGAGCTACAAGAATTGCATATCTTTTATTTTCTTTAAATCTTCGAAAAGAATGAGGTTCATATCGGATACCTAACCTAGCAAGCTGAAGTAACCTATTGGAATGAATGTGTTCCATCCCTGTTAAAAGATTTAATAAACGGATATATTCTAATCTTTCGATTACTTTTAAAAAAGCATCTGGTGATGTTTGACCTGGTATTTCCCTAAGCCATCCAAGCTTAGTTTTTGATTTATCTGAAGGAGTATCAATTAGTTTCTCCAATTGCTGTTTTTGCCATTGAGATAACGGTTTATAGAGTGAATTATATACTTTTTCCTCTGCCCTTCGCCGTGTTTCCCATACTAACCTTTCAATCGTAGTCATAGCAGGTAAGATGATTTTTCGCTTTCTCATTTCATCTAAAGTCATCCTTATTAGGAATAAGGCATTTCCATTTTCAATTGCATGGGGTAATAAAGCCTGTGAAATAATCCGATATGACTGTGCGGAAAAATTAGAAAAACCATAATGCTTTCGTATTTCTTCCATATGTTCATGTTTCGTTTGCTCTCGTTCAGAATATAGCTTAAATTCACTTGTATCTACTTGTAACTGTTTAGCAACATAGTTTATCACCTTATCAGGAATGTTCTTGATGTCTGAAAGAGACCAACCAGGGTAACGAAAAAGACAGATTTGAATAGCGAATCCCAATCGATTATGATCTCTTCTTCTACGTCTTATTACCTCAATATCATCTTGTGTAAGGGTATAGTAATGCGCTAATTCCCAATTACTTAAAGTATAAGGGATCATCAAGAAATCCTTTCTTTGATCAGGTGTAAGTAGTTCTCTTGCTCTTAAATACACAGGAAAATCCCCCTAATCCTACCTCAAGGTTTAAATTTTTTCCAAAGCTCGATACAACACTGATTTACTAACACCCGTCATATCCGTAATTTCTTTGATGCTATATTGTTTAGATGAATGTAGCTTTAAAGCACGTTCCACCAACTTAGGGTCTTTGGAAGGTCTTCCTCCGTTTCGACCTCTCATTCTGGCAGATTGTAATCCTGATTTTGTACGTTCACTGATAATATCTCGTTCTAATTCAGCGATACTCGCCATTGTTCGGAAGAAAAAACGTCCCATAGCTGTAGAAGTATCAATACTATCCTGTATGGAAATAAAATTGACCTTTTTTTCTTCAAAGGTTTCAGCCAACTCGATAAGGTGCTTTGTGGATCTTGAAATACGATCCAATTTATAAACCACCACAGAATCGCCTTCACTTATCGCTTTCAGGAGTTGCTCTAATTCTGGGCGTTCTTTTTTCGTTCCCGTCATTTTTTCTTTGTAAATAACAGCTGCGCCTGCTTTCTCTAATGCGTCAATTTGAAGATCTAAATTTTGATCTTGTGTAGAAACACGAGCATATCCAAATATTTTCCCCATTATATTCCCTCCTACGGAATAATTATTCCCTAATTCGGATTCTAAGTCAATTTCAGGGAAGATGATAAAGGGATGGGTTTAGGGATTAGGAAACAAGAAAAATTAAGTGAATTATAGATAGGTAGAGTTTTTCCCTGAAACGTTCGTTTAAGGGACTTGCCTTCATCAATTTACAATAGGTTCCATTATTGAATAGAAGAATGTCTCATAAATTAACGAAGATGATTGAGCCCTGACTAAGAGCAATTAGAAGTCCTTCTCGTTAAGAAGGTTATAAAATGTAGCAAATTGAACACGGATGGGACAGATCAAAGTTTTTTTGAGAGTAAAAAGGGAAAAGTTACAAAAAATAAAAACATTATTAATAAAAAAGGAGATGAATGATATGTCAGATACAAATCAAATGCCACGGGAAGAAGGAATAGATCATAGCTTGAGCCTTATGAGAGAAGGATATATGTACATTTTGAACAGACGTCAAAGTTTTAATTCTAATGTTTTTGAGACTCGATTACTTGGAAAGAAAGCTATCTGCATGGTAGGAAAAGATGCTGCAGAAGTTTTTTATGACACTGAGAAATTCAAAAGAAAAGATGCAGCACCAAACCGGGCGGTTCAAACATTATTCGGGAAGAATGGTGTTCAGGCGTTAGATGGACAAGATCATAAACATCGGAAGGAAATGTTTATGTCCATCATGTCTCCAGAAGGAATTCAAAGTCTAACAAACATTACAAAAAAACAGTGGGAGACAGCAATAAATAAATGGGAACAGATTGATGAAATTATTCTTTATGAAGAAGTAAAAGAAATCCTATGCAGAACAGCCTGCCAGTGGGCAGGCGTCCCGTTGGAAGAAGACGATGTTAAGGAAATAACAAAAGACTTGGCTGCGATGTTCGAGTCTCCGGCTGCAGTTGGCCCAAATCATTGGTTAGGGAGAAATGCACGGAATAAAGTAGAAAATTGGATTGGTAAGTTGATTGATAAGGTGCGTAATGGGGAAATAAATCCTCCAGAAGATACAGCTTTAAATAGGTTTGCCTGGCATCGCGATTTAGAAGGGAATATTCTGGATACTAAGACTGCTGCTGTGGAAGTGATCAATATCTTGAGACCTATTGTGGCGATCGCGATATTCATCAATTTCAGTGCTCTGGCATTGCATCATTTTCCAGAAGAAAAGGAGAAACTTGAATCCCATGATGACAAATATGCTCAGATGTTTGTACAGGAAGTTCGCCGTTTTTATCCGTTTTTTCCGTTTGTCGTAGCATTGGTAAAAAAAGATTTCACCTGGAACGGCTATAAATTTGAAGAAGGCACATTAACTTTACTGGATCTTTATGGCACAAATCACGACCCTGAAATTTGGGGGAATCCTGATGTTTTCAGTCCTGATAGGTTTGCTAAATGGGAAGGAAGCCCATTTGGCTTCATTCCGCAAGGTGGTGGTGATTACTTTATGGGTCATCGCTGTGCTGGAGAGTGGGTCACGATTGAAGTCATGAAAGTAAGTCTTGATTATCTAGCCAACCAAATGGAATATGAAGTTCCTAACCAGGATTTAAGTTACAGCATGGTGAGCATACCAAGTATTCCCCACAGCAAAGTAGTGCTAAAGAATGTTAAACGAAAGTTATAATTACAGATAATTAGCCTATTAAGTTCGCCTTGAGACGAACAAGCTAAAAAAAAATTAATTTCTTAATCTTCGGAAATTAGTTTAAAATCCCTAATATTAATTGGAGAGTCAAAAAAAAAAAGTCCGATTTTTTTCTCTAACAAAGAGAAAAATCGGGCTTTTTAAAGTGATAAACTCTTCAAGTGTTAAAATGCATTCTAATAATATTCCCTTTATTGTATACAACATAAAAAGGAAATTAAATTCAGTTATAAGAACATTTAATTACTGCAAACTAAAGAAAACCTTACTTTTTTTGTAAATTATATTCAAACATATATTTGACTATTTGTTTTGGTTAAATTATAATTATATTCAAATGAATATTTGATTGATATGAGGTGGAAAATTTGCAAAATGATGCATGTGAAGTTACGTGTATAGATCAAGAAAAAGTCAAAAGAGGTAAAAATGAACTACTCCAACAAAATCCTTTGGAAGTAGCCAAAATTTTTAAAGCATTATCGGATGATACGAGGATTAAGATTGCGTATGTTCTCTCTTTAGAAGATGAATTGTGTGTATGTGATGTAGCGAATATTGTTGGTGCTACAACTGCCACAACTTCTCATCATTTGAGGTTACTTAAAAACCTTGGATTAGCTAAATATCGAAAAGAAGGTAAGCTAGTCTACTATTCATTAGATGATGATTATGTAAAGCAACTAATAAAGGTTGCATTTGCACACCAGAAGGAGGTTGTTAAAATTGGCTGAAGCAAAAGCATTAGAGGCTGAAAAAAATGTTTATCGGGTTCAGGGGTTTACATGTGCAAATTGTGCAGGGAAGTTTGAAAATAATGTAAAAAAACTTCCGGGAGTACAGGATGCAAAAGTTAATTTTGGAGCATCTAAGATATCTGTTTACGGTGATGCCACGATTGAAGAGCTAGAAAAAGCAGGTGCATTCGAGAATCTTAAAGTGGCTCCTGAAAAACCAAGGCGAGAAGCTAAACTAGAGGTTAACGAGGACAAAAACGTATACCGTGTTGAAGGATTTACATGCGCAAACTGTGCAGGGAAATTTGAGAATAATGTAAAACAGCTTGCTGGAGTTGAGGATGCAAAAGTAAATTTTGGCGCATCTAAAATTGCTGTATATGGTAATGCAACGATTGAAGAACTAGAAAAAGCAGGTGCATTTGAGAATCTTAAAGTGACTCCTGAGAAATCTACTCGCCAAGCTTCACAAGAGGTAAAAGAAGATACGAAAGAAGATAAAGTGCCGTTTTATAAAAAGCATAGTACTCTACTTTATGCTTCCTTATTGATTGCCTTTGGTTACCTTTCCTCGTATGTGAATGGAGAAGAGAACATTGTTACTACCTTATTGTTTTTAGCATCCATGTTTATCGGAGGATTATCACTTTTTAAAGTGGGTTTGCAAAACTTACTACGTTTTGAATTTGATATGAAAACCCTTATGACAGTGGCTGTTATAGGTGGTGCTATTATTGGAGAATGGGCAGAAGTTGCCATTGTTGTTATTCTCTTTGCAATCAGTGAAGCACTTGAGCGATTCTCTATGGATAGAGCAAGACAATCGATTCGTTCATTAATGGATATCGCTCCTAAAGAGGCACTTGTTAGACGTAATGGACAAGAAATAATGATTCATGTTGATGATATTGCTGTTGGGGATATCATGATTGTAAAACCAGGTCAAAAGATTGCGATGGATGGTGTAGTTGTAAGTGGATACTCTGCCGTTAACCAAGCAGCTATTACAGGTGAATCAGTCCCTGTTGAGAAAACGGTGGATGATGAAGTATTTGCAGGTACCTTAAATGAAGAAGGATTACTTGAAGTAAAAATAACGAAACTTGTAGAAGATACAACGATTTCTAAAATTATTCATCTTGTAGAGGAAGCACAAGGAGAACGCGCTCCTTCCCAGGCATTTGTTGATAAATTCGCAAAATATTACACACCGATCATTATGATCATTGCAGCATTAGTTGCTATAGTCCCTCCTTTATTCTTTGATGGCAGTTGGGAAACATGGGTTTATCAAGGATTAGCTGTTCTTGTTGTTGGTTGTCCTTGTGCGTTGGTCATATCGACTCCTATTTCTATTGTTTCAGCGATTGGAAATGCTGCGAAAAAAGGTGTCCTTGTAAAAGGAGGAGTGTATTTAGAAGAAATGGGTGCCTTAAAGGCTATTGCATTTGATAAAACAGGTACCTTAACAAAAGGGGTCCCAGCTGTAACTGATTATAATGTGTTGAACAAACAGATAAATGAAAAAGAATTACTATCCATTATTACTGCATTGGAGTATCGTTCTCAGCATCCTCTTGCTTCAGCCATCATGAAAAAAGCAGAAGAAGAAAACATTACTTATTCTGACGTACAGGTAGAGGATTTCTCTTCTATCACAGGAAAGGGTATAAAGGGTATTGTAAACGGGACGACTTATTATATCGGTAGCCCGAAACTCTTTAAGGAATTATTGACTACTGATTTCGATAAAGACTTTGAGCAAAATGTTACTACTCTTCAAAATCAAGGTAAGACAGCCATGATTATTGGAACCGAAAAAGAAATACTTGCAGTTATTGCAGTTGCTGATGAAGTTCGTGAATCAAGTAAGGAAATTATTCAAAAATTACATCAACTTGGAATCAAAAAAACAATTATGCTTACAGGTGATAACAAAGGTACTGCTAATGCTATCGGAGGGCAGGTTGGAGTATCTGATATAGAGGCAGAATTAATGCCACAGGACAAATTAGACTTTATTAAACAGTTGAGATCCGAGTATGGCAACGTAGCTATGGTAGGGGATGGTGTCAATGATGCACCTGCATTGGCGGCCTCAACAGTAGGCATTGCAATGGGTGGAGCTGGTACAGACACAGCCTTAGAAACTGCAGACGTCGCTCTAATGGGAGACGATTTAAGAAAACTTCCATTCACTGTAAAACTTAGCCGAAAAACTCTTAATATAATCAAAGCTAACATTACTTTTGCAATTGCAATTAAATTTATTGCCTTACTATTGGTTATCCCAGGTTGGTTAACGCTCTGGATTGCCATTCTTTCCGATATGGGCGCAACCCTTCTGGTAGCGCTAAATGGTTTGAGGCTAATGAGAGTGAAAGAATAAAGGGAAAAGGGTTAAAAAGGGCTTTCCAAACAGATTGGAAAGCCCTTTTTTCTAAAATGGTCTCATTACATAGTATAACTTCTAAATATCCAGCCTAATTAAAAATGGAAAGATTGGGTATAAGTAATACATCAGCATTTATATTGCATATTGGTATCCAAATGAAACGAAACACTCTCATACTTTTCTTTTCATTCTTTATAAAAATCGAAGGAGGAAACTGAAATGACTGTTGAAGGAAAAAGGGATGTAGATTTGTTAGTTATTGGTGCAGGATCAGGAGGTTATGTAGCTGCCATACGTGCTGCTCAGTTAGGAAAAAAAGTGGTTTTGGTGGATAAAGCAGAATTAGGAGGGGTTTGCCTTAACCGTGGCTGTATACCTTCAAAGGCTCTTATTAGTGCTTCTGAACGAGTAAAACACATAAAACACGCCAACTCAATGGGAATAAAGGTTTCTGGTGAAGTTGAAGTAGAGATGCCAGAAGTAGTGAAGTGGAAGGACGGTATTGTGAATAAACTAACGAATGGAGTTCGTACTTTACTGAAAGGCAATGGAGTAGAAGTCATTAGTGGGGAAGCTTATCTCACTGAACCCTATGTTGCCAAAATCAAATTTGGTAACGAAGAACAATTCTTTTCATACAAAGACTTAATCCTTGCGATAGGATCTTTACCAACTGAGTTAAAAAGTATGCCATTTGATAGAAAAAGAATCATCTCTTCAACTGAGGCATTGATGCTTCAAGAAGTGCCAAAACATTTAGTTGTAGTAGGTGGTGGTTATATCGGTTTGGAGTTGGGAACTGCTTATGCTAAATTTGGAGCCAAAGTAACAATTCTTGAGGGAACAGATACAATTCTTCCAGGTACGGACCCTATGCTTACAAATGTAGTAAAACGTCATTTAAAGGAACTTGGTATTACAGTTATAACGAATGCTTTAGTCCAAGGCGGAGAAAATACAGGCGATGAAATAAAAGTTGAAGTTCAGGTTAATGGAAAGGAAGAAACAATTAAAGGGGATTATTGCTTAGTTTCTATTGGAAGAAAACCAAACACAGGAAAAATTGGATTGGAGAATATCGGGGTTGAATTAGACCAACGCGGTTTTATTAAGATAAATGATAAATGCCAAACAAATGTTGAACATGTATATGCGATCGGGGACTGTGCTGGTGGTTACCTCCTTGCTCATAAAGCTAGTTATGAAGGTAAGATAGCTGCAGAGGTAATAAGTGGGCTAAAAAGTGTGATTGATTTTCAGGCAATGCCTTTTGTTATTTTCAGCGATCCGGAAGTAGCTTATACAGGTTTAACGGAGAAGGAAGCAAAGGAAGAAGGTTATGAAACAGTTTCTAGTCGTTTTCCATTCCAAGCTAACGGCAGAGCTTTATCTGTGTCTGATGCTGATGGTTTTGTACAAGTTGTGGCGGAAAAGGAATCTAATCGGGTGTTAGGTGTACAAATGGTAGGTCCAGAAGTATCATCTCTTATTGCTGAAGCTGTTTTTGCAATTGAGTCAGGGGCAACTGCAGAAGATCTCAGCCTTACAATTCATGCACACCCAACTTTACCTGAACCACTCATGGAAGCAGCTGAAGGAGTTATGGGACATGCTATTCATATGCTGAATAAAAAATAATTCGAACAGTTAGAGCATATTTAATTTAACTGGCCTGCACAACCATAAGTGCAGGTCGAATTATTTATACTAATGGAGTGACGATTAATGGAAATCATTTTTTATGTAATAACGGCAGCTTTACCTAATGTTTTGGGCGGTTTTGTTATTTTTCTTAAGAAAAATTGGTCCAGAAGAAGTTTATATGCTCTAATGGCTTTAAGTTCCGGATTACTTTTCTCAATTGCAATTATGGATCTAGTACCAGAAGCTTTAGAAATAATGGAATCAAGTTCAATCTATATCATTTTAGGTTTTGGTATCATATTTTTATTTCAACAGCTGGTATCATCTCATTTTCATTTTGGAGAAGAGACACATCAATCTCAAACCCATACTACAATGTATGGTGCATTAATAGGCATGATAATACACACTTTTTTTGATGGTTTATCAATTGTAGCTAGTTTTGCAATAAACAGCGGATTAGGTTTTGTCGTATTAATTGCCGTCCTACTACATAAGATACCTGATGGTTTAACTATATCTTCCATTGTATTTACAAGCTTGAAAAGCAAAAAGAAAGCTATCGGAGCAGCTGGTTTATTAGGTTTATCTACCATAGTGGGGGCTACCGCAGCTTTGTTTCTAACAGAACTCGTTTCTTTACAAAGTAGCATTCTTGCCATTTCGCTTTCATTAACTGCAGGTATATTTTTATACATAGCTTTAACTGATTTATTACCTGTTGTAAATGCGACAGAGGATAGGCCTATTATTCTTTTCTTTTTCGGGGGGATTTTTTTAAATTTTGGGCTTCATTGGATGTTTGAGCAATTAGCTCCTCATATCCACTAGCATGAAAAGACGTAAATATTGTGTAAGGGAATAGGAAACTGTTTTTTTATTTATAAAAAAAGAAAGAGCTTGGACCTTTATGTAGCCCATGCTCTTTCTTTTGGTTGTTATTCCTACCAACAATCGTCATACATAGAATAGTTTTGGTTCTGGTAGTTATTCGTGGTACTTTCATTTGAATTTGCCTGTCCTGTATTTAAATTCTTTGAAGTTGAGGTTTCATGCTGGATATTATTTTGATGTTTATTCATGAAAGAATTCATCATTTCAGAACAATAATCCATCATCTGTTGCCAATTTCCATTCCCATTCCCTTGACTAGGAGTACTGTTTGAATGTGCAAGAGCAGCAGTGCCAATACCTAGAAATAAAGCAATAGCTACTAAAGACGTAAGTAACTTTTTCATACTTCCACCCTCCTTTATCCTCATTATACCCATATATATAAAATACGAAAACAGGGAGATTGAAATTTACAAAAATTCAAAAAAAGATAAAGAGCTTTCTTTATAAGTAAAAGAACTTTTTGAACAAACACTGAGTTTTATCTATATACATACTTTAGAAAGAGCGCTCGTATGAAAAGGAGAGTAAAAAAATGTATTATTATCCTAATCAATGGTATCAATATCCATATGTTTATCGATTAGAAGAGCAAGAGGAACAAGAATGGGAAATTGAGAAAAAATTTATGGATGATATGAGGAAAATGATGTATCAACAATTGCTGATGCAAAAGGAAATATTAGAAAAGATCCATCATATTGAAAGGAGATTATGTAATTTAGAAAGAAAGTATAAAGGCCTTTCATAAAACAGGTTACTCCTTTTTCACCAAAAAAAATTCTATAGGTGTAGCTCTAAACAAGTTACACCAACAGAATTTTTTAACCTTCGAATTGATAAAGAGGTGTGCTTAAATATCTTTCTCCATTACTTGGAATAATCGAAACAACTTTTTTTCCTTTACCAAGCTTCTCAGCTGTTTTCAAGGCCGCATATATGGCAGCTCCTGAAGAAATTCCACAAAGAATCCCTTCTTCTTTTGCTACCAGACGTGATGTTTCAAAAGCCTGTTCATTCTCAACAGTAACTATCTCATCATAAATTTCAGTATTTAAAACTTCTGGTATGAACCCTGCACCAATTCCTTGAATATTATGAGGTCCTGGCTTACCGCCAGAAAGCACTGGGGAAGTTACTGGCTCAACAGCTACAATATGAACATTTGGATACTTTCCCTTCAGTACCTGACCAGCCCCTGTAATCGTACCTCCTGTACCAATACCAGAAACAAAGGCATCGATTCCACCAATTTCTTCTGCTTGTCTAAGAAGCTCTCGTCCCGTTTGTTCTCGATGGATTTTTGGATTAGCAGGATTATTAAACTGTTGTGGCACAAAATACTTTGGATTTTCCTCTAATAACTCTTGAGCTTTTCGAATTGCTCCCCCCATACCTTCTGGTCCAGGAGTTAAAACAAGCTCGGCACCATAGGCACGGAGTAAATTTCGACGTTCTACACTCATGGTTTCTGGCATGACGATAATCGTTTTATATCCTTTTGCTGCAGCTACCATCGCCAACCCAATTCCTGTATTTCCACTAGTAGGTTCAACAATAGTACTTCCAGATGCTAATGTTCCATCTTGTTCAGCAGCTTCAATCATAGCTAAAGCAATACGATCCTTCACACTGCTTCCTGGGTTAAAATATTCAAGCTTCAAAAAAATATCTGCATGATCAGGATTTACAGCACGATTAAGTTTAACAAGCGGAGTATTTCCAATTAGTTCTGCAATTGAATTGGCTACTTTCATTAAAATCTCCTCCAAATACTAGTAATTGTTGTATAGGCTTATCTACCACTGCCCTTCACAGTGATATGGCTTATCTTTCCTATAAGGGCGATAGCTTTTTCATTACCACTCCATATCACAACCGTCATTCACGTATTGTCTATGACTTAGTTCAACTTTACTTGCATTTTGCTCATTATTATTTTTCGTACTGAGCATATCGTTTAGGGCTTGTCCATAGGCATGCATTTCCTTCATAAATGGTAGTCTACGATCGAACATTGAGACTATCTCTTTTATCCACTCCTTTCGGAAGGATGATAAAAAAATTAAAAGCTCTTTCCTGAAGGATTTTACGGAATAATCACATAAAGAAAACCACACTTCATTTCAATAATAAAATAATCGTTTAATCATTAAAGTTATTTTGCAATTTCTTTAAGGATCGAATGAGGTATGGATTTGTGTCTATAATCTAGGATAGATTTTTTTGTGTTTTAGATTCTCTATAAGTACTTATCATTAACAAAATAACTCCACTAACTAAAAATACATCCGCAGTATTAAAAATTGGATAATTAATAAATGTAACTTCGAACATATCTGTTACTTCCCCAAAAATTAAACGGTCTAAAACGTTTCCCATTGCACCTCCTATAAAAAAGCCAAAGGCTATTCGTGTTAGGTTATCAGAGACTTTACGAGAATAAAAAAGGCCAATAACTATAACAATAATTGCAATGCTAATTAAGAATATTTTTTGTCCCGAAAAAATTCCCCAGGCAGCACCCGCATTGCGATGAGATGTTAATTGAAAAACACCATTGATAAGTGGAATGGATTGTCCGTAATCCATAAAATTTCGAACCAAATGTTTACATAATTGATCAATACTTACTGTGAGAATAATGATCCAATACAAAATTGTCACCTCGGAGTTCTATTTTCCATAAAGAATTGTATTAAATACTTTTTAAAAGTATAGGGGATTTATCAGTAAAATGATCTTAAACCATTACGGTAAATTTAGAATTTAATTATTTTCAAAATTTACGAAGTGAGACCACAGGTTAGAAAATATATTATTTTCTACCATGATATAAAAACCTAATCCTATAAACACAATTGGAATAACCCATCGGCCGTATTTCTCAAGTGTTTCAGACACATATCTGAATCTAGCTAGACGATAGCCGATTAAACACCAGACAGCAACCATTATAAAGAAGGTAACAACTGTAATAACCAGTTGGTTGTTATTTAAAGTAGAAAAGAACGGAACATAAATTCCAATATTGTCTCCACCATTGGCAAATGTGATAAAGGCAACACTTAAATAGAACTTATTAAATTTATTTAAACTGGAAAGAATAGCACCTTCATCTTCATCTTCACCCTTTATAAACAGTCTAACTCCTAAGTAGATCGGGATTAGTCCTAATAAACCTACCCACTGCTCAGGAATGAGTGTTACTCCAAATGTTGCTAATATACTGATTAAAACTAAAAGTGCAAAACCAAGATATTGGCCAATGACTATATCTCTAGGGTAAATACGGTTTCCATTCGGCTGCATGTTAACCGTTCGGCCATTACTTGCTTTAGCTTGTGAACTTGCCTGAGAGAACAGCAACATCAAGACAAAAATATCATCGATATTGGTTACTATAAAAGACCCTAAAGCAGAGAGAATGGGTAAAATTAAATTCATAAAAAAACTCCTTTTTAAAAAATTACATAAACAGAATAAAAGATATTTAATTATATTAGTTTGTTACACCTCTATTATTCCCCTTTGTCTTCATGTAATGATTACAATTTTCACTTAGTATGTTCCTAGAATGAGTTGTTTAGGTGCAAACATTGAAAGTTTTATTCAAATAATTGTTTGAATATATTGTGCTTTTAGATTAAAATTATTAACGTAAAATGTCAACATTAAAGTGTTGGTTTGAATGATATAAAAAGGAGAGTAAAATGAAAAATAAAAGAACCAGAACTATTGTACGTATTAGTCTTCTATTTCTTATGGCTTTAGCAGTAGCCTATACGCTTTATCAAAACTTTTTTTCTGAAAAAATACGGGTTCAAGCAGGGGATCAAGCACCTGACTTTATTCTTGAGGATATGAACGGTAACAACGTTCAACTTTCTGATTTAAAAGGAAAAGGAGTTTTTCTTAACTTTTGGGGTACTTGGTGCAAGCCTTGTGAAAAGGAAATGCCTTATATGGAAAGACAATATAGCCATTTTAAGAATCTTGGTGTAGAGATATTAGCAGTAAATATTGCAGAAAGTGATATTGCAATTGAATCGTTTGTAGATAGGCATGGGCTTACATTCCCAATACTTAAAGATAAAGATAGTGCAGTAACGGAAGCATATGACATAACCCCGATTCCTACAACATTTTTAATCGATAAGAATGGTAAAGTGTTAAAAGTGATCACAGGAAGTATGACCGAAAGTGACATAGCAAACTATATGGAACTCATTAAGCCATAGTAATAATAAACAGTTAGGTGGTATCTTTTTGGAACAACTAAATTTATTTCTTGCATTCGGTGCAGGTCTTTTATCATTTATTTCACCTTGTTCACTTCCTTTGTATCCAGCTTTTCTTTCCTATATTACAGGAGTGTCCGTAAATGATCTAAAAAAAGAAAAAGGTATTTTACGAAGGAAAGCTTTCATCCATACCATTCTGTTTTTAGTAGGATTTTCAATCATCTTTTTAGCCTTGGGGCTTTCTACTTCTTTTATCGGTACCTTCTTTATGGATTATCAAGATCTACTAAGACAACTTGGAGCTATTGTGATGGTGTTTTTTGGTTTAGTTTTAACAGGGATTCTTAAATTTGATTTCCTACTTTCTGATAAGAAAATTCATTTTCAAAAGAGACCTTCAGGTTATATAGGATCGATTTTGATTGGAATTGGTTTTGCTGCTGGATGGACTCCTTGTTCAGGTCCAATCCTTGCAGGAGTTATTGCGTTAGGTGTCTCAGATCCAGGAAAAGGTCTACTATACATGGTTTTCTACGTCTTAGGTTTTTCCATTCCATTTTTATTAATGTCTTTATTTATTGATAAGATGACTTTTCTAAAGAAACATAGTGCAATTTTTATGTCTTTAGGAGGTATTTTGATGATTGTGATGGGAGTACTATTGTACTTTAATATGATGACAAAAATTATTGCAGTCTTAACAAGTTTGTTCGGAGGGTTTACTGGATTTTAAGGGAGGATTGGATTAGAAAGGTAAACTAAAAATATATTTTAGAGTTAAATCGTAAGGAGTTTTAGAATGAAACTTGTCAAATGCGAATGTGGTCACTCTATTACTTATGGAACTGTTCTTTGTGAATCCTGTGGACGAACTATCGGTAACAGGAATAATGACGTTTCTGAAATGCTATTGGATATGAGATACGATGGAGGGGCAAGACGCTCACAAACATATAAAAAGTCACTTACCGATAAAATTTGGAACTTTTTCTCATCCGTTAAAGTAGGGGTTTGGATAATTGTTCTTCTTTTAGCTGCTTCTGCGATTGGAACAATTTTTCCTCAAGAGATGTATATTTCTCCAACCGTTGTTCCACAGGATTTTTATAAAGATGAATATGGATTTCTCGGACAAATGTATTATGAATTAGGTTTTCACAATCTGTATAGTTCATGGTGGTATTTTTTATTAATTGCAGCTCTTGGGATATCACTCGTTATCGCAAGTTTGGACCGGTTAATTCCATTGTATCGCGCTTTGAAAAAACAAGGGATTACACGTCATGAAAGCTTCTTGCGCAGACAACGTCTATTCAGTGAAACAAAAGTCGAAGATAACCTTGATGAACAACTGGTTTTTATAATATCCAACTTGGAGAAAAAGCGTTATCAAGTACGTGAAGAAAATGGTGATTTGCTAGCAGAAAAATATCGATTTTCAAGGTGGGGACCTTATGTGAACCATGTTGGACTCATTATCTTCCTCATTGGAGGAATGCTGCGATTTGTGCCGGGGATGTATGTAGACGAAATGCTTTGGATTCGTGATGGTGAAACAGCTACTATCCCAGGAACCAATGGAAAATACTATTTAAGCAGTGACAAGTTTATTATGGAAACCTATCAAAAAAATCAAGAAGATGATGTTTTTGCAAATACTCTTTCTCGAGTCGGAGATGGAAATGTCGTTAAAAACTTCCAAACAAACGTGGCTTTGTATGAACGGAAAGGAGAAATCGTTCACGGGGCAGAACCTGAACTTGAAAAGATAAAAGATCAACAAATCAGAGTTAATTATCCCTTAAAACACGATTCATATGCACTTTATCAAACCTCTTATAAATTAAATGAACTAAATAAGTTTAATTTTAGTTTAGTAGACAAAGAGACAGAAGAAAGTTTTGGCAAGATTACAGTTGATTTGTTAGAGCCAAAGAAGAAGTATGATTTAGGCAATGGGTATAAAGTTGAAATTGTGACTTATTTGCCAAACTTCTATTTCAATAGTGAAGGAGTACCAGATACAAAAAACCGAGTTCCTGATAATCCAGCATTTGTATTTAAAATGATATCTCCTGAGAGACCAGAAGGTGAAAAAAGCTTTGTCGCGATTCAAGAAACTTTTGAACCAAAAGAAGATAATCAATTGAAAATGAAATTTGAAGGCGTTCAAACGAAAAATTTGTCAGCTCTTACAGTTCGGAAAGATCATACATTATGGTTTCTTGGATTAGGCGGAGCTATTTTCATGATTGGAGTTATTCAAGGTATGTATTGGAATCATAGGCGTATATGGATTAGACGTAATGGTGATTGCATATTAATTGCTGGACATACAAATAAAAATTGGTACGGTATTCGAAAGGAAATAAACAGTATTTTAAAAGAAACCAACGTTCAAGAACTAACTGATCAAACGAACGAGAAAAGCAAAAATTTTCAGGGGGGAAAGATGTGGTAGCTCTTAGCAGTAACTTATTATATACAGCATTTTTACTATATCTAATTGCAACATTTCTTTTTGGAGGAGCAATTCGAGATAGGAGAAAGCAATACGAAAAGCCAAGTAAATGGGCTACAGTCGCAATAATTGTCACCATTTTAGGTTTTGTTGCACATCTAGGTTATTTTGCCACTAGATGGTTTGCTTCTGGACATGCACCGGTAAGCAATATGTTCGAATTTATAACGGCATTTTCTATGATGTTTGTTTTGGCATTCATCGTCCTTTACTTTTTATATAGAGTAGCCTTATTAGGTTTATTCACCTTACCAATTACATTATTAATTATTGCCTATGCAAGCATGTTCCCAACAGACATTTCTCCATTAATACCAGCATTACAAACTGATTGGCTAGCTATCCATGTAACAACAACGGCACTAGGTTCAGCTATTTTGGCCAGTAGTTTCATTGCAGGGGTCATTTATTTACTTCGTTCTGTTGATCAGACGAAACGCTCAAAAGGGACTTTTTGGCTTGAAGTTGTCATGTTCACGATTGTGGCGACACTTGCTTTTGTATTGATTACAAGTATTTTCAGAGGAATGGAGTATGAAGCCATCTACAAATGGGTTGATAAAAATGATCAAGAGGTTGAAATGACATATAATCTACCTTCAATTGTAGGGCCAAATCAAGGGGAATTACTTACAAAAGGTAAAATGGAAGCTTTTGTTGAGGTACCAGCGATCATCGAAGCAGGAAAATTAAACACAATCATTTGGTCTGTTGTTACAGGTCTATTATTATACGGGATTCTAAGACTGATTTTAAGAAAAAGAATGGCTGCAGCGCTTCAGCCGTTAACAAAAAATATCAAACTTGATTTAGTTGATGAAATTGGATACAGATCAGTTACAATTGGTTTTCCAATATTCACCTTAGGTGCTCTCATTTTTGCGATGATCTGGGCTCAAATCGCTTGGACGCGTTTTTGGGGATGGGATCCTAAGGAAGTATGGGCTTTAATTACCTGGTTATTTTATGCTGCCTATTTACACCTACGTTTATCGAAAGGTTGGCATGGTGAAAAATCAGCATGGCTTGGAGTTATAGGTTTTGCAATTATTATGTTCAACTTAATTTTCGTTAATCTAATAATTGCTGGTTTACACTCATATGCGTAAAGAAATTAATTAGAGGATAATTTTATTTAAAAATAAAAGTTTACTATAAAAAAATCTAAATTCATTTTTATCCATGTCTTGGAGGGGTGAATAATTTTGTAGATCCCCTCCAACTATGTAAAACAACAGTATTCTTATAAATTTGTTACAAATATATCCATTTTCTCCCTATTCAACTCTTCTTATGGTGAAAAGAGAGTAGAACCATCGACTTAAAAATTTCATCATCGATATAATAAAATGCTAATTTACCTTCCTTTCTATAGTTGGCTACACCTGAGCGTTTTAAAAACCGTAAATGATAAGAAGCTGTAGCAATAGAGGATTGAATAATATTAGCTACATCGCAAACGCAAAGTTCCCCTTCTATAGCCAATGAAAGAATAATCTTTAATCGTGTCTCATCAGCAAGAAGTTTAAATTTTTTTGATAGATGAAGTGTACTTTTAGAACTTAACAAATCTTGTAACCTTGATACTTTTATAGGGTCATAACAATAGATCTCACATTCATCTTTTAGAGTATCTTTTATATTTTTATCAACTAATGACAATTTTCCCACCTCTTTAAAAATATGTGATTAGCTTATAATGAGCAAACTTTAATGTCAACATTCAAATATTTACTTGAATAAAGAAGCGAAGCGTTTCATATTCTTTTATGTCACAAATCGTAAGATTCACGTGTTACTTTATATTAGCTCTTAACAAAAGTCGCGTAAGAGTAATCCAAAAATCATAAGTTATTTATTATACATGAAGGGGTGCATGTTTAATGGGTAAAAACAAGAAAGGCGAGTATATCCCTGCATTAAGATACCATTGGATGACTCGATTTTATGATCCGTTAATTCAATGGGGAATGCAAGAAAAAAAGTTTAAAACGCATTTAGTTAAGCAAGCAACCCTCCAACCAAAGGAAACGATAATGGATTTAGCTTGCGGTACAGGTACACTTGCTCTTTTAATACAGCAATTACAGCCTGGTGTGCAAGTAATTGGGGTTGATGCTGATCCTGAAATATTATCAATTGCTAAGGAGAAAATTAAAGAAACTCAAGTTAATAATATCACCTTTGAGGAAGGGTTTTCTGATAAACTTCCCTTTTCCAATAATTCATTTCATCACATATTTACAAGTTTATTTATTCATCATTTAACATTGGAAATGAAAATGAAAACATTTGAAGAAGTTTATCGGACACTCAAATCTGGTGGTCAATTCCATATTATTGATTTTGAAAAGCCACAAAATTGGTTGATGCGTGTTGCATTTTTTCCTATTCAATTTTTAGATGGGTTTAAAACAACTTCAAATCATGTTAAAGGGATTATCCCTATCCTATTAAAAGAAACTGGATTTGTTTTAATTGAAGAAACTGGACAATTTTCAACCATCACGGGCACACTAAGGGCATATAAAGCTTTTAAGCCTTAAGCTGTTTGATTTTTTATCAGACTTCTTTCATATTTAGTACCTGTATTTTTAAATGTCCATTTTATTGTAAAAAAGTAAATAGTACTGATAATAAAATTTTAAAAACAGAGAGATGGGAATAACATACATGGAGAATATTTCACCTTTAAAAGCAGTTATGGATATCTGGAAGGTTAAACGAGGCAAACCAAAAGACATTCTCTCTCGGCAACAATCTCGTTTAGCTGATCTTATTAGATTTACACGATCAAACTCTCCATATTACGCACAAAAATACAGCGAGTTGCCTGAACAGATTACAAGCTTAGAGCAAATCCCACCAGTCACGAAATCAGAACTCATGTCCAATTTTAATGATTGGGTGACTGACCCAGAAGTAACCATCGAAAGTGTGAAAGAATTTGTGTCAGATATGTCATTAGTTGGACAACTTTATTTAGGACGCTATATGGTTTCGACCACTTCAGGGTCGACCGGGGTACCAGGAATCTTTATTCAGGATAAAGGTTCAGATACGATCATGAAAACATTGATGGCGATTCGTGGAACAACAAAATTGAAATGGAGTGACATATTGAAAGTTGCAGCCAAAGGTGGACGAAATGCGGCGGTATGCTCTACAGCTGGACATTTTACAGCATTCTCCACTGCTGAACGCCTACGCTTAAAACGGCCATCAAACGGAAAAATAAGAGCTTTTTCTATCCAATCCCCTCTTTCCCAACTTGTGAAAGATTTGAATGAATATCAACCATGTATAATTGGGGGTTATGCAACAGCGATGGAAATTCTAGCAGAAGAACAAAAAGAGGGTCGGTTAACTATTCATCCTGTGGCGATCCTTTTGGGTGGAGAAAAGTTATATTCAAATGTTCGTGCGAAACTCGAATCTGTTTTCCAAGCTCGTGTTCTAGATCTTTACGGTGGTACAGAAGCAACAGCCATGACTTTCGAATGCGAAGAAGGTCACTTTCATGTAAATACCGATTGGATCATATTTGAGCCGGTAGATGAAAATTATCAACCTGTATCACCAGGAAAGCAATCTCATTCAGTTCTAATTACAAATCTAGCCAATAGAATTCAGCCCCTTATTCGTTATGAACTGACAGACCGTGTCACTGTGTCTCCGGAACCATGCAAATGCGGAAGACCATTCCCAGTCGTACAAGTTGAAGGGCGAACCGATGACATTTTAAAATTCTCTGCTCCGAACGGACAAGTCGTCAATATCCTGCCCTTGGCTCTGAAAACCATTGTCGAGGAAATAACAGGAGTAAGACGTTTCCAACTGATTCAAACGGCACCGGATCAATTAACAGTACGTATAGAAGTGGACGAGGGTAATCCAAGAGATCAAGTTTGGGAAAATGTTAGAGAAGCCCTTTTAGATTACTTTGCAACACAGGGGCTAACTACCATTTCAATAGAAAAAACTGATGAGTTACCACAAAGGAACCCTAAAAGTGGCAAGTACCAGCATGTTTGGATTGATTATCATGAATAACAAAATGGTAATGTATCTGGATTTATACAGAGAATAAAACGACTAGAATAGTTACTAATAAGCCGATGATTCCTTAGCGTAGGAATCATCGGCTTATTTTATGTCGAAATTTGCTTAGCGTGGGTTTTATGTCAAAATGTTGGTGGTACCCCATATTGAAAATTGATCAATTCATACACAGATATCAATATAAAAAAGGAATTTTTTTGGCAATAAATATTAGTGAAGAACGACGCAAGCAGCTTACAACAAATGCTCATTTACTAAAATGTCTAAAAGAAAAAACTATATGTAAAAATGAAATTCTACTTATGTTTAGAGAATCATCTACGAAGTCGACTATCTCTATCAATCTATCAAGATTGTTGGAATGAACAATTTTATTAATTTAAAGTAAGGTACACTGAGGATTACCCTATTTTATTAATCAAGAATAGAGGTTCTTTAACAAAAAAGGTTAGATTTTCCTACCGGTGTTTGATATAATTTAAGGTATTAAGACAATTTTCCGTTTCTTACTCATGCTAGAGAGAACAATTATAATATAATTGTAGTAATAATTTTGTGAGTAAAATTGGGAAACTATAATTTTGAAAAGCGGAAGCACCGCAATCAGAGGATTCTCTGCATTGTGGTGTTTTTTTCTTTTCTTTAATAATCCTTTATACTTAATTTAAAGGAAATGAAAGGAAGTGTTTAAACCTAATTTCCTATATCGCCCATATTTTAGGAGGTTGTTATTAATGAAAAAAATTGTATTTGTAGGAGCGGTTACGGCAGCGTTAAGTTTAGGAGCTGTTATGCCATTTGAAAGTTCAGGTCTGATAAACCCTAATAAGGTAGAGGCAAGTGTTCTTGCTACTCCATTACCAGTTGATCTGCCACTGGAATATGTTTCAGGTGTAGATGAATACGGTTCAAAAGTGAGCCAGTATAAGATTGATATTGGAAATCGAACTGGTACTTTGTTGTTGAAAATGTATATGACTGATAAGTATCCAAAGGGATTTGCAGATACTTTATATGCGGATGTAAAAAAAATGCGAGCCTCAGGATTCTTCTTGATGGATTCTAATTCAGCTTTAAATCCAGGAGATGCTAAGGGCTTAATTGGCTTTGATCGTTATAGCCCTGTATATGGCGATACCTCAGTGTTGCCAACTCTAAAATATACTTCTGGTTTTCAAAATGTTGGAACTAATAAAAAGGGTGAAGGTTTTATAGCCTTAGGAGTTTACATTAAAAACAAAGTAAACAATGGTGTTTATTACCTAGATACACCAAATATGGCTAGTGGACACTGGAATGTAAAGGCCTATTTTTACGATAATGTTAATGTTGAAAAGCAAGTTTTTAATGAAGTAAATCGTTATTTTCCTCTTCTAGATAAAGTAAGATGGGGTGTTGCTGAACTCAAAAACAATCAAATCGGCAGATTGACAATGTTAAAAAATACTCCCCTTTTAAAGGAGACAGATGGAAAGTTTGAGACAGCACGTACCTTAAAGAAAGGGGAACAGTATCGTATTTATGGTTATAAAGAAATTAATGGAAAAGGTTATTATGCTGTAGGTGGAGGTCATTTCGTTGAAACGAATCCTAATTTAGCAAAATATGAAACCCCGGCTAAGAATAAATTGAGATTGGTGAAAATTTTACATGAGGAGTAATATGAATGTTCAAGTATAGAAAATATAGAATACTAGGTATTATATGCCTATTATTCATATTTCTATTAAACTCTTTTACTCTCATCGGAAATGCTACAGATCCACCTATAAGTAAAATTGGAACAGCTGATAAATCATATCCACATATCCATGACAAACCGGGTGAATGGAACCCGATTTCGATAGATGGATATTTTATTCGTTCAGACACGAACCAATTGAGAGCTAATTGGCATTCTAAACGAGCACCTGGTGTTGAATTGGGTGGTATTGGCTATGACTCACCAACAGGTTATACACCTCCAAAAGGGAAGGTCATACATTCTATTTTGCGATATCCTGTTTACGAAATGCGAACATATGATGTGCAAAAAGAGAAATCGGGTTGTGATGGCGGTTTACAAACTGATGATAAATGTAACCCTTTTTATTTTGATGGCGTAGCAGGAGAGGATAATAGGTGGGCCAAAGAAGGAAATATCGAGAAAAAAGAACATTGGGCATTTTATGGTTATGCCTATAGAGATAACGATGTGCTAGGTATTCCAAATATGCTCTATTATCGTTTCCGAACTGCAAAGCTCCGAGTGCAAGGTGATGATGGCTTAGGGCATGGGGGCACTCCTTGGTATAAATATGATTTTAAAATTATGGATGACCCTAATGCCAGGGGGTTAAGAATTGAGCCTCCAACTCAGACAATTAAAGTAGGAGAAACTGCTACTTATAAAGCCATTTATAGTGCTCTTGATGGGAAGGAATACGATAAGACTCTGGATAAACTTAGTACTTGGTCTATTACAGATACTTCTTTGGCTTCCAGTTCAACTAAAGGGAAGTTTGTAGGTGAAAAAGTGGGCACCACAACAGTCAAAGTGGATTATGGAAGCTTATCTGCAACAGCAACCCTTAAAGTTGTTGCAGCCGATCCTCCAGAGGAACCTGAGGAACCAAAAGAAAATCTTCCTCCGCTTGCAAATTTATTTGTGGAGCCAGAATATTACTGGCCGGAAACAGTAACTTTTCAAGATAACAGTACGGATCCAGATGGTGAGATTGTTTCAAGAGAGTTAACAGTAGACGGCTCGCCTTCAAATTTTTCAAGAAACTTTCCACGTGTTACAGCTGAAGAAACTCATGATGCTGCTTTGAAGGTTACGGATGATGCTGGGGCTTCTGACACTGATGCCAGGTCGTTTAAGATATTACCAACAACTCCAACTGCTATGTTAGAAATTAATGGGACCTTAAAAGAAAACCGAAAAGTTTCTTTTAATGCTCATGGTTCTGACAAAGCAACTAAGGCGATTAGAGTAGCACCAATAAACTATAATCTTACTACTTGGGATTTTAAACCCGTCACTCCTGGAATCACACAGGGGGATATTAAAATTGAGCACACTTCCGATGGTGGTATAAAAGATGTTTTATTTAAAAAAGCAGGTGAGTATGAGGTTACGATAACGGTAACCAATAAGTATTCAGAAGTCAGCGAGCCTTACACTGCAAAGATTACTATCATGCCCGACGAGAAGCCGATAGCTAAGTTTACGGTTGATCAAAAGGTCGCTCTAAGAGATGGTACAACCAAAAAGGCAACTATAGAATTAAAAGATTTTAGTAATTCTATAGACGATGACTTTATTAAACAGAGAATTTGGTATGTGGAATATGACAGCAATAATGATGGGATTTTTGGAACAGCGATGGATACCTCTCGTCAGGTTATTTCAAGTGGAAATGAAACAACTGTTTATTACGAAACTGATAGAGTAGGTCATTATCGTTTTACCTTAGAAGTTGTAGAAGGATTTGGACAGCCCACCATACAGAGATTTATTACCGATGCTGATTATCGTAGAGATGTTACCGAAAAAGTTGATAGCGGAGATCGTGTAACAGAATACACGAAGCTAACTAACTTTAACATTATCGACAAAGATAAAGCAGTGGAAGTTTCAAATACTCCTCCGGTTGTTGATTTCGGTATGCAGACTCATCGTAAGGTTGACCTTGTATTAGATATAGGTGGTTTGACAAAGGCAACTCAGCAGCATATGACAGGAAATCGTCCTGGAGGAACTTCGAATAATGATGGTGGTGGTTATTATGACCATAAATATTATACCTATGACTATTCGGAAAGAAATGAGGTCGCAAGTCTTGCTGCCAGTCTAGAAACAGATCTGAAGACCAAGGGCATTGATGCCAGAGTGGTAATAGATAATGATTTTTACCACATATACGACACTGATGGAACATGTATTAAAAGCATTCCACAGTGGGGTTGGTCGACCTATTACCGAACTATCCAAACTACAGCATCGAATACCGTTTCAAACTACTCATCTTCACCGCCTGGAGGCTCATATAGTCCACCAGCAGGTTATTCGATAACAAACACAGTTCATACCGGCTCTTATCAAAACACAAGCAATTATACGGTTGTAGGAAGCGGGTCATTCTCGAGTGCTGCAGAAGCAGATGCCTATCCTGTTGGACGTGATAGCCGCATTTGCAGCTGGAATGCTGATAATACAGTATATAGCTGTACGTTTATTCGATATCAATGGGTTCACTCTTACACATATTATTTAGAAAAACAAGAGCCTTATCAGGTGTGGGAAGTTCAATACTATTACAACCAAGGTTGTAATTCCACAGAACAAACGGATCCAACGAGAATGAAAGACAACTTTGTTTCACAAACCTATCGAAATAATGCGGATGTAGTTTATGCTCGGTTTGATAATCAAAGTTGGACATGGGTGAATGATACGAGTCAGGTAAATCCAATTGTGAGTAAAATGAGGCAGGATAATCCTTTCTTCTGGCACTTTGCCTATAATTCAAATCGTTCCAATTTTGATCGGTTTACCACAACTGCTGCAACATTAGGTAAGTTTTCGCTATATGATTTCCTCTATAAAGGGAGAAATGTACAGGATATTAAGGATTACATTATCGGGCAGTATTTAGTTACAAACCCTGGTGAGAATCATACAATCCTTTTAGGTGAAGAAATTGATTATAGCGTCACTTATGAAGATTTTGAGAATGATCCTGAGCTAGCAAGAGAGTGGAAATTTTCTCATGATCCTACAAAGGTAAATGGCAGAACGATTGATAACCAACATTCTAAAATTGCACAAAGTGATTTTTGGGTAAGTGCTCCACTTCAATTGAAAGCGGTCGGTACCTATAAAATTCAACTAAGGTCCAAGGACAACCCGGTGCATTTTGGTGATAATCGCTTTAATAATTATCAAAAATGGTCGGATGAGGAAATCGTTAGAGAATATACGGTAAATGTTCACCGGCGCCCAATTGCTGACTTTACTTTTAAGATTGATGTGGCTGATAACTACAGGTTGGATTTAGATCCCAAGCCTTCATACGACCCTGAACATCAGTTTAATCGAGATGATAAAGGTATTGTAGAGTACGAATGGACGTCTTATATGGTGGATGGAGTGAAGTACAATGGTGCTCCACCTAGCAATTTGCAAGTAAATAAGATATATGATGTAACGCTCCAAGTAAAAGATATTGATGGGGCATATGGCAGCACAACCAAGCGGATAAGCACTATGGGCATGAACCAAAAACCAATTGCTTTGTTTGATGCACCGGATGTAGTTTATCGAAGCCAGCCTTTAAATATCGTTGATAGAAGTTATGACCCGGATGGGGACCCATTAACGAACTATCAATTTACTATTCGTAAACAAGGTTCTTCAACCATTCTAAAAACATTATCAACTTTCCCGAAAAGTTTCGCTGAGTTGGGATTAGGAGAAGGCACCTATACAATGGGATTAACCGTTGATGATATTCCGAAAACTGGTCCTAGCTTGCGCTCGGATTTGTATGAGCGGAATATTAAAGTCATCTTAGACAATAATCCGCCTACTTCTGTCTTTTCACTTACACCAAATCCAATTCAGTTGGGGTTAAACCAGGAAGCTACGTATAAAGATTCTAGCTATGACATCGATGGGCACCCATTGATAAATTATTCCTGGAAGATTAACAAAGTTGATGAGGATGGAAATATTATAAATAGCTGGGAAACTGGGGTGCCACCTACAGATTTTAGTCAATATGGTGTTGGCACATATGACGTGTATCAGACAGTATTTGATGATCCTCCAGCTCCTTTACCATCCCTTTCGGATACAAGCATGGTAAGAATTGAAGTGATCATTGGAAAACAAAAACCTTTTGCTTTAATCGATTGGTCACCGAAAATGCCAGTAGAAGGAGATACTATTACACTCGATCCTTCAAAATCATTTGACTTGGATGGTACAGTAGAGAAATGGGAGTGGGAAATTACAAATCCTGCTGGCCAAAAAACTACCTCTAGCGCTAAGAATCCAATAATCACGAATGCAGTTAAAGGTGATTATAAGGCTCAGCTTCATGTGTATGACAATGATAACTTGAGAAGTGAAGTACCTGCTGTCCAGGTTATTACTGTTAAGGAGAAGCCGCCAAATGAAATCCCAGTAGCATCATTTACATGGAGTCCTTTACAGTTAACCTATGGAGATACTGTCAAATTTAATCCTGACAACAGTTACGATCCCGATGGAGAGGTTGTAGCATGGAATTGGACATTTGAGGATTTATGCGGAAATGTAACATCAAGTACGCAGCAATATCCAGAGTTTCCAACTAACTCATTTAGATACAAAGTTTCTTTGGTTGTTACTGATAATGAAGGGGCTAAATCAGAGATTGTTACACAGTATGTTTTTGTGAATCCTGTTTTAGAGCCGCTTGTTTATCACACTCCTGAGTGGGAAGAAATACGGATTAAAAATAATCGACCATTCAAGCTCTTTTATGCAGGTGAGAAATTCTTAATTCGTCTCACTACATCTCCTGCAGAGTCGGTGTCTGGAACTGTTGATTTTGGCGGTTCTATCGGCCCTGTTGAAATTCCAACTACTTTATTTACAAAAATTAATGGGGTTGGAACTATATGGGAAGCGGAGTTGTGGCGAGAAGACTTTGCATACATTCCGGAGGGGCAATATTACTTTGAATTTAAGTCTGTTCATGATGCAGGTTCAGAGAAGGTTTTCGCTGAAGGCCTCTATGATGTGACAATAGATTCAAATATTTATGAAGCCCTTAATTTTCATAGAAACCAATAAGGGTTAGCACAACTTTAGGGCCCTTCAATTTTTGAAGGGCCTCGTTACAAGAATATGTGAATTTCTGTATTTATACTAACGGGGTAATTTAGTTTAATAAGAATTTAGGCTTTAATGAATTTATTGATGTTTATATGTTACATTTTCAAATCAATAATACATTCAAAGGGTGATGAATGTTGAATTATGAGCAACTACTTAAACTTAATGCGGTTTGCTTTTTAATTGCTGGAATAGTTTTTTTGATCTTTGGAGTTTTAGGTATCAATAGGACTCTCTTTTTCATTTTAAGTGTACTGGTTATCGTTAATTCAATTATATTTACTACATTAATTAAACGTAGAATTACAGAAAAGAAAGAGATTTAAAAAGAGCGATAGTCCTTGGATTATCGCTTCTCTTATAAAATAATTTAACTAACTTATATAAATGGAAGTTTCAAATATCATTAAGATATCCTTAATTAAGTATTCGACCTCTTTGTTTTTATATATTTTACCAGAAGGAACGTATATTACTATTTTCATTCTTAAAAGGTGGTCGCAACTATGAAGTTTGAAGGGAAAATTCTCTTCTATGTGAAAGATACTTATAATTGTGTTCATATTTATAAAAAGAAGTCCAAAGGGCCTGCTGAAATAGAAAAATACCAAGAATATGTTGATAGGTTGAAAGAAGAATTGACGGATAAGTTAGTTAAAGCATTCATAGTTAAGCATGAAGAAGGCCGCAATATATACATTAGGTGTACCGACACCTGGAGGACAGACCTAAATGAAACAATCTCTCCAAACCATCAAAAATACATAAACTTTCTTTCAGAGAATAGAGAAGATATTCGGTTTGTTGGTCCGTATAAAGCTATGAGACGAAAAGGACTACACTTATGCAGCAGAGGTCATGAGTGGGTAATTGAACCAATCAAAGTTAAGCGAGGTGAAACTTGTAGCCATTGTAGAAAGAAAATCAAGGAGTCAAATGGAGCCAAGTTTATAACAAATTTACTGGCATCTCAAAAAATTGAATTTATCAAAGAAGTGTCTATGAAGCGATTTGGTTGTGATAGAGACTTCCGGCTGGACTTTGTAATATGTCAAAATAACTTTCCGCTGTTTGCTATAGAATTCAATGGGATACAGCATTATAAATATATGAGATCAGAATACTTTGGAGGTTTTAAGGGGTCTAGAGAGAGAATGAAGCGGGATAGAATCAAAAGGGAGTTTTGTTGGTCGTTAGGATTACCTGTAGTTGATATACCATATACGGAATCAGAGGAACAAATTTTGAATACAGTTATTTATTTCTTAAAATTGTTTGAATTGGTGTAGCAACGTTTCAGTACTTAGCAGAGAAATCGCTTGTATCCATGGAAGGATTTTCTATATAATATATATATACGTCTAGTTTTTATTATTATCCCACTCATGCGAGAAGGACTTTCCCATTTTATTTAATACGCCCTATATTGGTGAATTTTTGCTGCTTAAAGCATTAATTAGCCGGTATAGGGCTTTTTTATTTTTTAGGAGGTGAAAACATGGACTTTAATCCATTTGTAAACAACCCTCAATTTAATCCTTCAAAACATCTAAAGAGTACTAAAAGAAAAGTTCAGCCATGGGAGCAACTGCAGGAAGGAAAATGCTATGAAATTAAAATTGAGGGAGAAGAAACAAGAACTTACGAAGTTAGAGGGTTTTGGTGTGATGAGAGTGATGGAACTATTTTTGTCATTCTATGGCCAGAAGGAGAAACAAGAGCAACGGATTTTGTTTCAAATGAAATTCTCTCTGTTAGAGAGATTAATAAAAATGCCGATATGTAGTATATAAATGTCAGGATACTTTAATCGGACAAATAATAATAAAAACACTTAGTGATTTTAAATCGTTTAATGTAAAGGAGGAATCAATTCTTATGAGAAAATCAATCTTTGGATGGATATGGGGATCAATTGCCTTTGTTTTCTTATTAATCAGTTTTTACAGTACCCATATGGGGAGTGAATTGGATAAGCAGTTACAGTCTAATCAGGAATCGCTATTAAGACTTCAACAAGAAAAATATTTGCTTAACAAGGAAATAGGAGGCCTTGATAGCAAGAAGCAAGCAGCCTTAATTGAAAATAAGGAATCCTTGTTAGATAAGTTGGTACAAGATGAGTTTGCAGTACAAACTGCGGGACTTGGGTTGCAAGATCTAAAAAATGATTTTACAACATTTCAGTCTTATATGGCGGGGGCGGGTTTATTCTTAACAATTGCTGCAATAGCGATAACATATTCGCTTAGCAGCAAACCAAAGAAAAAATCTAATCAATTAGAAGAGCGCCGATTGGTATCTGGACAAGGTATATATATACCTGCTAACCAGGAGCAGTTAGCGAGGGATATAAATCATGAGGTTGAGAAATATCTAAAAGAGTCAGGAAAAAAATAGTTCATGTAATCAAAAACTTTCTTGATACTAGGGGAGAATCAGTTTAAAGCATCTTGTTGTGAAAATATAAAAATACGGATAGTAACGGTATTTACCTTAAAGAGCATTGTTTTTATGCTCTTTTTTCTTTTGGCCGGCTTTTTGCTGGAACGATTGCCCTTGATGATAATGGTTGTAGTTCTACAAAATATTAAGAATATAGGGAGGATAATAGTGATGACTAAGACCTGTATGGAGAAAGACTGTCAATTTGGTGGGTTAGTGCAAGAAATCAATGACGGACAAACCGTGAAAGTTCTTTGTGGAGTTCACTCCATAATGTACGCCTTAAACGAATCAAAATTAACTTATAAAAAAGGATATCCGCTTAAGAGTGAGTTAAAGGAACAGGCTGATTGTAGCTGTTGCAATAACCTAGCCATTAACATGATTGAACATCTCCCGACCGAGAATACGCAGTGGACGCTTTGTGAAACCCATTTGAAAAAGCTGCTGACACATTCATTAAGCCCAAAAGAATTTCACCAGCTTTATAACCAATATGGTGATGTCTATTTATTACATGATGATTTTTATGACCCTGAAACAGGAATAGCCTTTCAACAAATTGAATAGATTCTTTCATCCTTTACTCTTTGGAATACACATAGTTGAATAGAAAAAAATACCAAGAAATCTTTTTTCATTATGAAAATTATGGTATAATTGATTTGGAAATTATACGGGAAAACAAATTGGAAGCACCAATTAGCTGTTAAGGCTTATTGGTGCTTTTTTGCGCTTCTGCTGAAATTAAGACATTATACCCTTAAAAGGAGGTCAAATAAATGGCAATTAGGCATGCAAGTAAAGGTGACTCTATACTATTCTCCCGCAGAGGAAATGAAATTGAAGGAAAAGTCTTTTTGGTAAGAGACAACAGTGTGCTGGTTGATATATCAGCAACTGATGCGTTTCTATTAGGTTTGGAGAGCTCAAACACCGTTGTGGCACATAAAAATTATAAGATACTTAAAAGAAATAAAAGGAAGTAAGCTTCAAATCAAGAGGAGGAGAATCAAGATGTCAATGAAATGCATGGAAAAGAACTGTGTCAATGAATTGATGTTAATTTCAATAAATGATGGAGAAGACAGGCTGAACCTTTGTTTTAATCATGCAACAATATTTGCAAGTGACGAGCGGTTGATCACACTAAAGGAAACAGCTCCTCAAATAAGTAGCAGCAAATTAGATAAAACTTGTGATTGTTGCTCTGAAGCGGCATTAGAAGCTTCAGAATTGGATCCATTTAACGATGATATAACATGGAATTTATGCATGGATCATTTAAAGAAGCTATTGACTCATCAACTGAGTAGAGAAGAGTATAAATCTTTATATCACATATACGGTGATGTTTATTTGCTGCATGATGATTTTTATAATTCCACTTCAGGTGTTGCTGTAACTAGTCTGTGATGGAATTAAAAAATAAAATTGTTCAGGAGATTATAGGTTCAAGATATTGGAACAATAAACAACAATTTTTATTTACCAGTTACGTGAAAGGAAAGCAAACCTTATGATCACAGAAGCAAAGATTATTGGAGAGATTCAGACATTTAACAACCAGGAGGAACCCTATAGAATTTTTATAAAAATTAGTTCAAACAATAAGGGGTACCGTCAGGAAAATGCGGATTTACAACGTTAAGCACAATTCCGAGACAATTCCCCTATTTTTAACAACGTTAAGAAAGTTTCAATGGTCTTAAAGAATCTAACGAGACCATTTTCTCGGAATTAAAATGGTATTCTCCTAGCAAATTAATATGTTCCCAACCTAGAGGCGACATATGGTGCAATAATTCTTCATTAAAACTACCAGATTGTTTTTGATATTCAACTGCTTTTGTTAGATGTAAGGTATTCCAGATACTAATGGCATTGATAATTATGTTTAAAGCACTGGCCCTTTGAAGCTGATGCTGTATGGTTCGTTCCCTAAGCTCTCCTTGTTTTCCGAAGAAAATAGCTCTTGCCAACCCATTCATGGCTTCTCCTTTATTCAATCCTCTTTGTATTTTTCTTCTTAGAGATTCATCTGAAATGTAATTAAGAATAAAGATCGTTTTTTCTATTCGGCCCATCTCACGTAAGGCTGTGGCTAAGCTGTTTTGTCTTGAATAGGAACCTAGTTTCCCCATAATGAGGGATGCTGAAACCGTTCCTTCCCTTATAGAATGAGCTAATCGCAAAACATCCCCATAATTTTCTTTGATGGTCTTTGTATTTATTTGTCCACGTAAAATGGCTTCTAGTTTTGGATACTCCCTTGCTTTATCTATTGTAAATAATTTTGAGTCCGATAAATCCCTTATTCTTGGAGCAAATTTAAATCCTAATAAATGAGTCAGCCCGAATATTTGGTCTGTGTAACCAGCTGTGTCTGTATAATGCTCTTCTATATTTAGATCCGTCTCATGGTGCAACAAACCATCCAAAACATGAATCGCATCCCTTGAATTTGTATGAATAATCTTTGTGTAGTAAGAAGAGAATTGGTCACTTGTAAATCGATAGATGGTGGCTCCTTTTCCAGTTCCGTAATGTGGGTTTGAATCTGCATGTAGTGACGAAACACCCAGCTGCATTCTCATACCATCTGACGAGGATGTTGTACCGTCTCCCCAATGGGAAGATAATTGTAATTTGTGATGAAAATTTACTAATACAGCTTGGGCTTTATTCATGGCATCTTCATACATGCGCCATTGAGTTACATTGGCTAATTGTTTATATGTAAGTTCGGGTGTTGCTTCAGCCATCTTGCTCAAGCCTATATTCATTCCCATTCCTAAAAGGGCGGCCATGATAATGGTTGTTTCTTCTTTATCAGGTTTTCGATTATTGGAAGCATGAGTGAATTGCTCATGAAATCCTGTTATATGAGCAACATCCATGAGTAAATCAGTTAATTTTATTCTTGGCAGCATTTGATAAAGGCTTGAACTAAACTTTTTTGCTTCTTCTGGAACATCTTTTTCTAAGCGTGCAAGTGACAGCTTTCCTTTTTCAAGAGAAACTCCGTCTAACTTGTTGAAATTGGAAGCTAACCACCTTAACCTTTCGTTAAGGTTGCTGGCTCTCTCCATCATATAATCTTCGAATGATAAACTAACTGATAATCTCATATTTTCCTTCGTTTGGTTCCATGTATCTTCTGAAAACAAATATTCCTCAAAATCTCTATACTGTCTGCTGCCAACAATGGAAACATCTCCTGCCCGTACATGCTCCCGAAGTTCTGTTAAAACAGCCATTTCATAGTAATGACGATTGATTGTTGTACCATCATCCTCGTATAAATGCTTTTTCCAGCGTTTTGAAATAAAATCCACAGGCGAGTCATCAGGCACTTTTCGCTTTCCGGATTCGTTCATTCCTCGGATAATCTTAACAGCTTGTAAAAGAGGCTCATTTGCCTTTGTAGAATGAAATTCCAATACCCTTAATAGCGTAGGCGTATATTTTCTAAGTGAATAAAATCGTTTTTGCAATAAGTCTAAATAATCATAGTCAGCAGGACGTGCAAGCTCTTGAGCTTCTTCCACCGAAGAGACAAAAGAATTCCATTCAATAACGGATTCTAAAACCTCAAAAACGTCTAAATTTTCCTGTTTTGCTTTGATTAAAGCTTGTCCAATGTTCGTAAAGTGTATAACTTTCTCATTTAGCTTTTTACCGTTTTGTTTTTGATTTTCCTCTTGAGCCTTACGGCCTTTTGATAACAGACTAAGTATTTGTCTGTCATGTATTTCAAAAGCTTTGTCCGTTAGCTCCTGAGTAAGATGTAATAAAAAGACGGTTAATATCGAATATCGTTTATTTTCTTGAAAGTCTCGAAATGCATAAGGCTCATATCTTGAACCTAAACGAGATAGCTGTAACAGGCGATTGCGATGCAAATGACTAATTTTTACCGTCTCTAATTCTATTCCCCGTATGTATTCGAGTCGTTCTATTACTTTGAGAAATGTTTCGGGTGAAGGATGACCCGGTGGTTCCTTTAACCAACCCAATATCGTTTTATTGGACTCGGATGGATGCTGCGAAGTAATGATCTCTTCAAGTTTTACTTTTTGCTCATTTGCTAGAGACTGACTAACTGTATTAAATAGCTTTTTTTCAGCCATTGTTCTTGCCTCCCACACCATTCTCTCAAGTGTAGTGATAGCAGGCAGTATGATTTTGTTTTTTCTTAGAAAGTCGATACATTCATGTAGTAGATGAATGGCATCGCCATTTTCCAAAGCTAATTGATGAAGATGCTTAAATGTCATTCGGTATTCTTTTAGGGTAAAAGTTACAAAATTGTGTTCACTTCGAATTTCTTTCAAATGATCCCAAAGTGTATTTTCTCTTTGAGGATAAAGACTAAGTGAAGGTGGACTGGCACCGATTTGTTTTGATATATAATGTATGACCGAATCTGGGATGCTTTTGATATGTGTGTACGGCCAACCGGGATACCGAAGAACGGCTAATTGAACGGCGAACCCTAACCGGTTTTCTTCTCTTCTTCGTTTATTTATAATTTCTAAATCTCGTTTGGAAAAGGTGTAGTAGGTTCCTAGCACCCACTCACCTTCAGGAGTTTGCATAAGAGCCTGTCTCTGTTCGGGTGTAAGTAATTCCCTACCTCTCGCAATTTTCATTTAGCATCATCTCATTTCTGTTTTTTTTAATTTATTACTTCAATTATATATCAATAGAGTGTACTCTATTGATACAAGTGAAGTAGACTGATAGAATCATAGTTAAGAGTGTCTCACAAGACTTGTCTCAAAAGTGAGGTGGTATTTTTGCGAAAGATCGGTTATATACGTGTCAGTTCGACTAGCCAAAATACTTCAAGGCAATTTCAGCAGCTGAACGAGATCGGAATGGATATTATTTATGAAGAGAAAGTTTCAGGAGCAACAAAGGATCGCGAGCAACTTCAAAGAATGTTAGGGAATTTACAGAAAGATGACATCATTTATGTTACAGACTTAACTCGAATCACTCGTAGTACACAAGATCTATTTGAATTAATCGATAACATACGAGGTAAAAAGGGAAGCTTAAAATCACTAAAAGATACATGGCTAGATTTATCAGAAGATAATCCATACAGCCAATTCTTAATTACGGTAATGGCTGGTGTTAACCAATTAGAGCGAGATCTTATTCGTATGCGACAACGTGAAGGGATTGAGTTGGCTAAGAAAGAAGGAAAATTTAAAGGTCGGTTAAAGAAGTATCATAAAAATCACGCAGGAATGAATTATGCAGTAAAGCTGTATAAGGAAGGGAATATGACTGTAAATCAAATTTGTGAAATCACAAATGTATCAAGAGCTTCATTATACAGAAAGCTATCAGATCCGGACAATTAGTTGATCTTTAGTCCAATAATGGGCAAGGTAATATTAGCTTGTAAGAGGAAGTGTGCATTTTGATAAAATAATAAAATATAAAAGCCTATGTCAAATTGAATATTAAAATCTTTGACATAGGCTCTTTATTTCAATTATCAAATCACTTATTTATTTCCCCACTTTTAATATGTTTTAGTGTTTTTTGATTTATTGAGACAAAAAAGGCTGAAGCGAAAAGTAGAAATGCAGCTAATAAAAATGTAAATCTCACACCAAATTGATCAGCAAATATCCCAAATAAAATAGTTGAAACACCAAATGTTCCAAAGACGATACTATCCTGTGCAGAGTATACCTTTGATAATAATTTTGAATTAACACTCGTTTGGACTATAGTTTGTTGAGCAACTCCCTTAATTTGACTACCAAAACCGAAAAAAAGGGAAATGACAAGTGCGAGCCAAGGAGTTGAAATTAATCCAAAAATAAGTGTAGTAATACTGGTAAGAAATGCTCCACTAATGATTACAAATCTCAAATTATTAGTTATTGTTTGTGACCACTTTAAACTAATAAAACCAGCGATCATTAAACCAGCAAAAAAGCTTGAATTGATATATCCCCACCAATTTTCACTAACCTGTAGAACTTCTTCAACATAGATATACAGAATAGCTGCAACCCATACCACATTTGCTATGGATTCCGTAAATTCTACAATCGTAATTGTTCTTAAAGAAGGTGTCTTCCATATTGTATTCCATCCTTCCAGCAAAACCTTCTTTGTCATTTTTTCTGATTCTTGTTCGTCTTTATTGAGTTCATCCTCAATTCTATCTAAATCCTTAATTAAAAACATAAAAATGGTTGAAATAACGAATAATATAGTTGTTATAATTAGTAGATTACCTGATCCTAATAGAGTGATTAAAATACCAGCTGCTGGCCATCCTCCTAAAGTGATTGTCTGATCGACTATAGAAAGAAAACTATTTACTTTAACCAATTTCTCCTCTGAATCGAAATACCTGGGAATCAATGAATCTCTAGCAGGGCTAGCCCACCCATCTAGAAATGAAATAAACATTACAAATACAAAGGTGAAAATTATATTATCTATTGAAAAAAGATAGATTGAATTTACTGTGAGCATTAATACAATGATTGTTTTACCAAACTGTGAAAATGCCAAAAGTGGCTTCGTTCTATATCTTTCTAAAAGAATAGGAGCAATAAAACCACTAATAAACCTTGAAACTGTATTAACAAAAGGAAATAGAGCCATATAAAATGCAGACCCAGTGATTTCGTACACTATTGAAATTATGCTTACTATATATAATATGTCTCCTAAATTTGCAATTGACT
Organism: Cytobacillus firmus DS1; assembly: GCF_000565285.1. GTDB lineage: Bacteria > Bacillota > Bacilli > Bacillales > Cytobacillaceae > Cytobacillus > Cytobacillus firmus_A. The sequence continues at coordinate 38,941 of NZ_APVL01000024.1, forward strand.
GGCCTATCCATAAAAAACGGAAAGATGTTTTTATTTGCAAAAAATATACTCCTTTACATATAATTTGAGTACTATTTATTAGGATTACATATTTTAATCACCTCTACTCTATTCTTCTCCTTTGAAAAAAATTAAATTCGGCTATGTAATAATTACACGGAAAACACTTCTTTTGCAATTAACTTATATGATTTTATCCTATCTTCAAAACAGAAAGTATTAGTTAAGATCATAATTTCATCTACTTTATATGTATTTTGTATATCTATTAGTTTTTTTTTCACTTCTGTTGGTGATCCTATTATCATTTTATTCTTAAAGTTTCTTATTAATTCCATCTCTTGTCGACTAAAAGTATAGCCGTTTGACTCTATAAAAGACGGAAGTCCTTTATCGCCAATGCCTGTTGATAATTGTACCTCCCATAATAAAGCACTTCTTGCAAGCTCCTGGGCGCGTTCATTTGTCTCTGCACAAATCACAAAAACAGCAAAAATTGTTTTCGGTTTAATGCCGCTTTCTTTACCTTTTAAATTATTATGATAATAATTCATGATTTCTGAGCTTTTGTTTGCACTTAAAAAGTGACCAAATGCATAAGGGACCCCGTATAATGCTGCAAGCCTCGCGCTTTCTAAAGAAGTTCCTAGAATCCATAATTGTGGAGGAACTGATGGGATTGGATAAGCATTTATAGTCGAATACGGGTGTTTATGTGGGAAACTATTATCAAGAAAGTCTTTAAGCTCTTTCACAGTATCGGGAAATTTTTTTGCTTGCTCCGAAAAATTATCCGAAAGAGCTAACTTCGCTTCTGGAGAGCCTCCAGGACCTCTTCCTACTCCTAAATCTATTCGGTTAGGAAATAGAGATGAAAGCAAATTAAATGTTTCAGCTATTTTATAAGGTTTATAGTAGGGGAGAAGTGTAGCTCCAGAACCAAGACGGATAGTTTCAGTATTAGCACCAATGTATCCGAGCATAACTTCAGGTGATGGGCAACAGAGCGCAGATATATTATGATGTTCAGCGATCCAAAATCTTGTATAACCAAATTCTTCTCCGGCCTTTGCCAATCTGGTGGAATCCTCTAAAACATCCTTTGCTGTTTTCCCTACAGCGAGAGTAGCCAAATCAAGAATGCTTAATTCCATTCAATAAACACCTTTCTTTCCATTGATCCTTTTAAATTTTTTTCTGTAATAGATTGACAGCACGGAATATATGCTTGCAGAAAAAAGTTCTCTGCAAGCATAGTTTTCAAGTAATCATTTACCGCTTAGAGATAGTGTAATACTATCGAAATCATAAGTATTGATAAAGTGATGTAGACGTCAAGTCGAATTTTACACTTTTTGCTCGTTTCCTT
>NZ_APVL01000025.1 GCF_000565285.1 Cytobacillus firmus DS1
TCTCCTCCATCTCTCCAAACCTTTATTGGTATCTTCACTGGCTGCTCATAATATCTAACAGTTTTTTTATCCAATTCAAGGCAGTATTAAAACAGACACTCCCCCCCATAAAGAGATTTTTTAAGGAGGAATTTTTATGAACAGAGTGTTTGATGAGACGGTAGGTGAAAGAATAAGAAGTTCGTATCCCTAATAAGTTAAATCAGGTCGAGTTTTCAAAAATTATTGGAATAACACAAGGTGCGTTAAGTGAAATTGAAAAGGGGAACACAAAAACTTCAATTGATACAGTTCTTTCTATAAGTAGACATTTTAACTTAACTACTGATTGGCTAATTAAAGGGGAAAGCTAGAATAGTTTTAAATTATTGAGAAGGACGAGGAGACACCTACTGTCAAGGCCGATCAAAACTTCCTCAAAATCGCCGGTTTAAAATTCCCCAGAAGGACTTCTCAGTCCTTTGTAGACGTCAAGTCGAATTTTACACTTTTTGCTCGTTTCCTTTTGACACTTCTGCTGAAAAAATGCTTTTTCGGTTTTTCATCCGATGACTTTCCTCATCCTCTCCACCATGTATGACTTCCACACGATGAAGTAAACGGTCCAAAATAGCTGTCGTAATGCCTTGATCTCCAATTAAATTACCCCATTCATCTGGACTTTTATTTGAGGTAAGGATGATCGAACTTCGTTCGTATAAATGATTAATTAAATGAAAAAATAAGTTTGCTTCTCTCTGATCCATCGCCATGTACATCAAATCATCAATAATCACAAGATCGGCATTTCTAATTCGTTTGAGTTGGACTTTAGATTTATTCAGATATTCTTCTGTCTTTAAAAGCTGCACAAGCTCACCCATTGTAGTGAAGTAAACATTGAATCCTCTGTAAACGGCTTCGAGTCCCAGCCCAATTGCGATATACGTTTTCCCAATGCCAGGGGGACCTAGGAGAATTAAATTATACTGTTGCTCTAACCAGCTTAATTCTCTAAGTTGAGAAAGCTGGCGGGCTGTTAGAACGTTTTGACCTTTAAGTTCAAACTCATCTAATGACTTCAAGAAAGGGAATCGTGCCCATTTCATTCTTTTTTCAAGGCTCTTCGCTTCACGTTTTGCTAATTCATACCGTGTGATAGATTCTAAGAATTCCAAGTAGGTCCATGATGCTTTTTCAGCTTCGCGAAGAAGCTGTGGCAGCTCCTCCGCAGTCTCTGATAAACGTAACTGACGAAATTGATCTTGTAATTCATGCACCGTCTTGTTCATTATGCTCGACCTCCTAAAATGCTAGTATACACATTTAAAGAACGGGTAGACGCCTTAATATGAGGATGTTTTGCTGGATTGGCATAAAAGGATTGTACCTCTTTAACTGGTTCATCACGCAATGTATCAAGATGATGAGCGATATCACGAAATTCATTCGCATTGTATAGTTTCTCTGTCATGCACTTGGTCATCACAGTATCAATTAATGCTGGATACTGTTGAATCACCTTGTAGATGATCGCAAACTGGTCTCGACGATACCTCGGGTATTTTTGGCTGATCTCATCAAAATAAGCAGCTGCCTGAGTCTGATCTTCAAAGTAAGAGATGAGACGTTGCTTAAGCTCTTCAACCCCTTTTGAGCGATCACGAGTATGATGACGGTTTTGAATGAGTTTTCCTTTTTCTAAGCTAACAAAGTGTTCGGTAATTATTTCACCATTTGCTTCTTTACGTATCACAAGCGTTTGTTGTTCGTCGTCTGTCACTTCAATCCATACAAGATTTTCAGACATTGTTTGATAAGTCCCTAGTGGAACAGAATAACGGTTTGACTTATAACGGATCGTGTTGTCCTTGCTTACACTTCTTGTTATACTTTGGTTATTGGTACTTTCATATGAAAGTAACGAAGAGACTGGCTGTAAGTGTTGCTTTTCGAGGAGAAACACTTCTGCTGGTCTTTTTTTCGTTGTCTGGTGAACCTGATGGTTCCCCGTACGTTGAAGCCACTGTAGTGCTCGATCATTCCAATCTTCTATGTCTCTAAACACTCGACTGTCTGCGAAATTGCCTTTTATGTATTTCACTACATTTTCAATCATGCCTTTAGATTCCGGATCAGCTCTTCTACACAAGTGAACTTTGAATTTACGCTCATTCACATAGCTTTGAAATTCTGCTGTTAAAAGCAGCTGTCCTGCATTTTCACTCACTGCGATTAAGTGGTCCTGGTCATAAACGATTTCTTCTGCTCGTCCCCCGTAGAACTTAAATGCATTTTCGTGACAACGAATCGCATCTTTTGTGGTAAAAGGACGTGTCTGCCATTCCATATACTTATGTCTGGAGTGAGCGAGTACAAAGGCAATAAAGTATAGTTTGATTTCTTTATTGTCTATTGTTTTCTGTTTTGTTTCACCCCAGTCTACCTGGAGTTGTTTACCCATCGGTTGTTCAGGAACTGCTTCGTATTGACGGACAACCACTTTTTTCTCAATCTGATAGACTTCTCGAATATCCTTCACATACGTTCTGACCGTACTTCCACCGACCACCAGGTGGGGATATCTCTCCAAAAGCCAATCATGAATTTGAGCACTACTCAGGTGAGGATACTCTTCTAGCCAGGCAAGTATCCAGTCTTTATAGTGATCTAATTTTTTCTTCTTCCCCAAAGGCTGTTCGGTGTATGCTCTTGCTTCATCAAATGTCATTTCCAAATACTTATAGACAGTTGGTCTTGAGATCTTAAGCTCCTTAGCGATTTGTGCTACTTTAAATTTTCTTTTATGAAGTTCATGAATCTTTACATATAACACTAACTTCTCCTCCAAAAACCCTAACCTCCAGTAAAATAACGTCACTATCTATTTTACTAAAGCAGTAGGGTGATTGAGCAAAAGTGTAAAATCTTATCAAGCAAAAACTGTCAACTTTATTCTAGCGTTTACAAGTGATTCATTTCTTTAAGTATTTCTAGTCCACGTTCTCCTAAGAATTGAGTTTTATCATTCATTTCTACGATAGTACGTTTCAGATCTTCTTCGTACATTCTAGATTTCTTTTTATCGCTTAACAAATGGTACATATGCATTATTCCAATAGATACATTAGCAGCGTGGAAAGATTTGTCTAATGGCCGCTTCTTTTTTAAAATCGTCGACGTAGTAAGAGCTTCTTCATTCTCACAAGAAAGGGGATCTGGGAAAATACAATTGACCATGTCATCCAAGAATAAACTATTATGAATAAATTCATGGTAAAGTGCTTCAGCATAGTCGATCACGGTCCATCTCTTAGGGGGGTTAAGCCATATTAAGCCTAATAAACCAGAGACAGAACCCCCACCAAATCCTTCTTTCTTAATAAAGTAGAGGGTTCCAATGTGTTTATTAATTAGGTAGTGGAGATCAGGATGGAGTAATTTTATTAAATCTAACGCTTTTTCAACATTATAAACAATTTCTCTGCGTTCCTCTTCGTTGAATAAATGTTTATCATCTAAGGTATCCTTTTTTTCTATTAAGTAATTATTGATTAAATGTTCACACAGAATATCGCTATCAAAAATTATCTTAATATTATCCAATTCAAAAGGAATCTGTGATTGTTGAAGGGCGTTTAATGTTTGAATAAAGTATCCTTTTTTTTCATTATCAGGAATTCCGCTACTAGTACCTTCCCCAAAATGATAATCAATAACAGCATCAATGTTTCTGTTAATTTCCCTTTTGTTTAAAAAAGTTAGGTTTGTTTTCTTTGAGACAACGCTACTCAATATTTTTACAACCCCTTTCGATAATTACTGGTTAGGGGCAAGCCCCTTATGACTTAATAGGGGGCTTGCCCCAATCAAATCACTGCTTACTCCTCGCTTGTTTTATTACCTTCATCATGTAATTGCATTACTAGGACGACAACAACACGTCTTCCTTTTTCATTAAAATGGTTCTTTGAGAATAGCTTTATGTTTTCATTGATTTTAGACATCAGCCCACCTCCTTTTTCCAAATTCAGAATTATAATACAATATTCTGTTTTAAATTTCGAATATTTTCTATTAATTTAAAATATTGTAATTATTTATTTTGTTGTTTTATAATTATTTTATTAAATCTATTTGAAAAAGAGAGGAGGGTTTAGTATATTATCAAATAAAAAAGCGAGGGAGTATGCTTACATTAACTTTCCAATGGCAACTGTTTTAAAAGAGAACTTAGATAAATACATCTCACAAAATTACAATATTAGTGTATTTGAATTTATGGGGAATCTTTTTGATATTAAATCTCTAAGCAGACCCGTTAATCTAGATTGTATGAATTGTCACTTAGCGCATTTTTCACTTTGTTGTGATGGCTCTCCCTATCCCCCAACTAAGGAAGATATTAATAAGGTATACAACCACGTAGATAATATTTTTAAAGAAACTCAATCAAATTCCGACTATTTTAAATCAAAAAAATATTATAGTGAAAACGGGATATTAGATAAAAACGGAAGCTTTATAGAGCATTGTGGGAAGTGTATATTTTCAATTAAAATAGGTGAAAAAGGCTCACATGGTTGTGCAATTCATGGTTATGCAATAAAGAACAATATAAACTACACAAAACTAAAACCCAAGGGTTGTATGATGTATCCTTTAGATATAGTAAAGTTATCAGATAATAGTGATTTTGTTTTTGGTGCTGATGATAATACAGTACTTGATGTCGTAAAACTAACTGAAAATGATGAAGTTATTTTATCAACAGTTAATGATAATAAAGGTTTCAGCAGATGGAATAAGTTTGATTTGAACTATATCTGTTTGAACAAAAATCATCGTAAACTCATCATGGATACTAGGAAACCACAGAGCGAATATAGTAAAGCATCACTTCCTGATGGTGTGTTTGTTTTAGATGAATACGTTCCTGCTTACGAACAAGAAAAACGATTTATAAAAGAATTATATGGTAATGAGACATATGAGTTTATTAGATCAAAAAGTGAACTACTAACTGAAAAGGGAATGCTCTCATTTTAGAATAGGAAATGTATTAAAAGTTTGACATTTCCTATTTCATAGAACTGTTGATTGGAAGGAGAACATGAATAAAACATTAGTCAATTTTATTGCTAGCTCTATAGTAGTATTAGTTCCTGGCAACAGAATTCTTTAAAGGGTTCTGCCTTTTCGTCGAAAAAGCAAATTGAGAGCTGTCTCCTCCAGAGAACTATTTGATCGAATTATGGTATTACTTTTAGGAAATCAACATATTGAAACTGATATTAGTGGAGTTTAATAAAGATTGAGTTCTCATTTTAGGAATACCCAAAAGCCCAATTTCTTTTGCGTTATACCGAGAAATTGGGCTTTTTATATTGGAACTTCCTTAACGTTGTAAATCCGCATTTTCCTGACTATACCCCAATAAGGACTTTTACGAAAGACTACGGATTACTAGTATAAAATATGCAATTTTTATTAATCAAAGATTTCTATCTTCTTCCCGATATAAAGTTAAGATAGTGGATTATCATTCCAACCTGCTTCAGATTGAGAAACCACTTTTAGAATTTACTCACTTATTTCGAATTGAGATGGAAAAGGATAATTCTATAAGTGATGTGATTGTTCGTTCATTCAAAAGTAAAGAAGATGCTAACAATATAATGAATCAAATGGTATTTACCCTAGAGAAATTCGTTGAAAATCAAAAACAAAATTACATGAAACTGACTGATGAAAATAGAGAAGTTAGGAACAGAAGTCAAATTTTAGGAGCGAATAAGATGAAATTTAATCTAAACATTAGTAGGGATACACTTTATACTACTCTTACAGTTATGTGTTTATTATTAATCCTTATATTTGTGGGTCGTGCTCTAATTAATACAATGAATAATATGTCAAAAGATATTTCTCATGAAACAACTAAAAAAGAAGCTTTAGTTGCTGATTATTTAAAAGCGGAAACATCTGAGCTGATACTTGAACGAAAGAGCTTTTCGTCCAGTGATTATCAAGTGATTTATGATGGGAAAGAGTATCTGGTTAGATTTGAAGGTGAGGAAATAACTAAGTTTGTTAGTGTTGATTGATGATATTATTGCTATAAATATAAGGGGATTTTAAAGGATATTGTGCTGCGGATACAATACATGAATAGGAAAAATCATTTTCCAGTTAAAAGGCTAAATTTCATTTATGATTGTTCGTCTTGTAATAGATTTCATCGAGGTTACCAAAGAGAATTGTGTCAAGATGTTTGTCCCTTTTGTATGGTAAAGAAGTATACAGAATTGAAGAAGAGTATAAGTGGATGGATTATCACACTGACTCTTTGGCCCTAAACTTCCAAATTTATAAAAAGTTTATTAGTAATAACAGGGTAGAAGAACAGAGGGAGTAAGATGATAAAAGCATCAAAATATTTTTAGATTCTTTTTTATAGTGTTCCAGAATAGTAGCTGTAAAGAGTGGAACAGAAATTAATATTTATATAAATTTGCAAAGGGATGATTCAGTTGCCGCTTAATAATGTCAAAAGACTTGCTAAGGAAACTTTAAAAGCACACTCAAAGTCACTATTCCCAGAAAGGTCCCCATTTGAGGTACATGTAAATCCAGGGGTAGATGCTTCAAAAACAAAGCCCTACTTCATCGAAACATTTATTAGCTTTGGTGATCCAATTTTTAAAAAGAGATTGTCAGCTGTGTTGAAAGAAGAAAAATATTTATTGGTGTATGAATTTAAAGAAGAAAACGAAGGCTCCATTTTCAAACCTATGTATAAAACTAACCTTCAGATGTACATGACGAAGCAAGTGATAACTACATCTGACGCTTTCATTTTAGAAACATTGACCTTAGGGTTAGTGCAAACTCATTTGACTAAGGATGGGGTCATAAAGATGAATTCATTAAAAAAAAGAAAAGATTATTTCAAATCAGAAGTTGAAAGTGAACTTTATGCAGAAAAAATTCTCATTACGCTTAAGGAATTCTTAAACAATCAATATGAGGAATATAAAAAAATATGAGTACCAAATAGCGACATCCTAATTATAGGTGGTGGTGAAAGCCATTAAGTAAGGGGAATCTTATATGAAGAAAAATTATAATAACGCAGTTAAGTTACACAAATTAATTATTGGTTCATCGAACAATTGTTATAAAGCAATTTGTATTAATGAAAAAGAATTTAAAAAGGAGTTCGCACCCCCTAATGCAAAATTTGAGCATGTTGAAATTTATTTGGTAGGCTAATTTCTTTTTTTATACCAAATGAAAGGGTGGAAGAATGAATATTAAACTAAACAATAAATATCATAATATGTTGCTAAATCATCCCCAAGAGAACGAAGAGCTCTTTAAAGATAAGGACCTCTCCTACCTACAAAGTGTAGGATTAGAAATTATTAGACATGGTATTATAAGCATCAAAGGTTTTAGCCACAGTTTTTTAATAGATGAAAATCCCCAATTGTATAGAACCATTATTTTTGCTGTCAATGATGTTTTAGAAAATATCCCAGATCGTCACAATTTCCACGATAAGCAGCTGCTCCTACAGTATATTAATGAATTTATTGCATTTTCGACAAACTTAGAAAAAGTACTAGTTCAAGAAGGGCTGATTCATGATGCCAGGATAACTTCATTAATCCATTTAATTGAGTTTGGTAATGATTTGTTAAATATTCGTAAAAGCTAAAAAAAATTAAGCAAAGAATGGAAGGTATAAAATAATGGCCGGCTGGAAAGCTAACTATCCCCAAACAATGCTACATGATTATATATTAATCTATTTCGTAGTGTTGGTCTTCTTATGGTATGCGATGAATTTCTCAATCATTGGATTCATTATATCGTTGATTGCTTCATTTGTAATAGTGGTGCTATTGTTTTTAAGTTATGAAAAAATGAAGGAAAGAAATAGAACGCCTAATGAAGGGGACTACTGGTATTTACATTGTGAAAAAGGTATCTACGAAGAGATTTATGTAATAGATGGTGTGGGAAGAAATAAATTCGATTCAATGAATTACCTTGAGGACAAGGGAATGAGTTATGAAAGAGCACGAGAATACTTGCTCCATTTGGGAAGCCTAAAGTATGAAAGAAAAATAAAATAGTAGCAAAAAATACATATACTCAATGTCCAAATTCTGTTAATATTGAAATATCAAGAAGCACTTGATCCATAGGGATGACCTATGAATCAGGTGCTTTTTTGTTTTTTAAGGCATAGAGGGGAATGGCAATGAAGTCTTTTCTAGCTTGAAAAATATTTTAATAAGGGGAATGAATTGCCATGATCGAACAGCTCCATGGAAATTTATTAGATTATAAATCTGATCTGTTAATCAATGCTGCTAACGGCAAAGGATGGATGGGTGGGATTTTCGGTCGATATGTTCCACTAAAAGGTGTTGCAGATACAATCCACTATAATGATCACTCAATTGAGAGGGAGGCTAAAATTATTTGCAGGTCAAGAAAGATCTGCCTGGGAGATATTTATATTACTGGCTCAGGAAGATTGGGGTTTAAAGAAGGTGTACTGCATGCAGTAACGATGCTAAAACCCGGGCAAAAAGCAGATATCTTAACGATTGAAAAATGCCTAAATAACATTTGTGCCTTTTGTGTTGAAAAAGGGATTCAATCTTCGACAATCCCTCTATTGGGCACTGGGACCGTGTTTATGGCATCATAAAAATGTAGAGTTTGGCATTTAATTT
>NZ_APVL01000026.1 GCF_000565285.1 Cytobacillus firmus DS1
GATAGCGTAAGCTATCCCTTCGAAATCAGTTTCTTACTCTACTTAAACTTACAGTCAGACTTTTTTAGTCATTTACTTCAAAGTAAATTTTATTTGATGAGTTGATTGGAGCGGAGGGGACTTGATCCTCGAAAATGCTGCCGCATTTTCTTCGTGCGGTATAATTCGAGGGAGCTTATTCAATGTTCTGCGGGAGGAGCTCTGTTCCTCCCCACGGAAAGCAAGTACCCCGTACTAAGCGGGTATAATCTATATATAATGCAACTATCTATAAAACACCAATTATGAACCCGGAACTAAAGCTCATTCTAAAAATCGCTTTTATAATGGAAAACCTTTAAATTAAATTATATTCTTTCCAGATAAAATAATGGCAAAATAGAGATTAATGTACTATAATAAAAAATTGTGATAAAAATGTACCCGAATAGGTTTAGAGTTCATTGCCAAGGAATAAACTATTTATTGTGGCATGTCAAGCTTTCGGCCAAGAAAAAATTCGACATATCTCACTATGCAAAAGTTATTCATGTAAAGAAGGATTATGCGGAGTGATGTAGAATTATTAGAACATTAGGCAAACCAATCATTATGGTGGATGCTGATTCCTGTCCTGTAAAAGAAGAAATTGTCGAAATAGCCAATTCTTTTACTGTGGACGCAGTATTTGTTGCTTCCTATGCCCATATGCAAAATGACTTGAATGGGGCTGTCTGGAAATTTGTTGACAGCAGTAAGGAGGCTGCAGATTTATTCATAATGAATTATGTGAAATCAGGAGATGCTGTTGTAACTCAAGATATTGGATTGGCATCAACTCTTTTGTTAAAGGGTGTTTATGTCCTTTCTCCCAGGGGAATTTTATTTGAAGAAAGTGAAATTCGAACCGCTTTGGAAATGAGGCATCTTTCAGCGAAGGCGCGAAGAAGAGGGGTTTATGGGAAAGGTCCAAAACCATTTAGACAAGAGGACCGATCCAGGTTTGTGCAGCAATTGACAAAGATTTTGTCGAATTTTGAAGGGATTCAGTAATGTTTATCGAATACCTGAGTAAGTAATGGAGTTGTTCATATGGCAGAACGGATCGCCGAGGAGAAAGTAAATGAAATTCGGCAAGCTGTAGATATTGTTGATGTCATTGGCGACTATATTCAATTAAACAAGCAGGGACGCAACTACTTTGGGCTTTGTCCTTTTCATGGCGAAAATACTCCTTCCTTTTCTGTATCACCCGAAAAGCAAATCTACCATTGCTTTGGGTGCGGAGCAGGAGGCAATGCATTTTCTTTCTTAATGGATTTAGAAGGATATTCCTTTCAGGAAGCTGCACTAAAACTCGCTGAAAAGGGAAATGTCAAGCTTGAAATTGATGCGGCATCCGCAGCATCAGGAAAATCAATGCCTGTGGATTTACAGCAGATGATGGAAGCCCATGAGCTTCTGCGTAAATTTTATCACCATCTGCTTGTAAACACAAAAGATGGTCAGCATGCATTAGAATATCTGCTCAATAGAGGATTTACAATGGAATCGATCGAGAAATTTCAAATCGGTTATTCATTGAAGTCGTGGGATTTTGTCTTCAAGTTCCTAACTAAAAGAAAGTTCCCCGAAGATGTCATGGAAAGAGCAGGACTGATCATTAAAAGGGAGAAAGATGGGAACTATTTTGACCGCTTCAGAGATAGAATTATGTTCCCGATTTTCGACCGCAGCGGAAATACGATAGCTTTTTCAGGGAGATCACTGGGGGCCGATGAGCCCAAATATTTAAATAGTCCTGAAACAGCAATCTTCAATAAAAGCAAAACTTTATATAATTTTCATTTGGCGAGACCACAGATAAAAAAATTGCAGAGAGCCGTTCTTTTTGAAGGGTTTGCAGATGTAATCGCCGCTGATCGTGCTGGTGTCGGTAATGGCGTTGGTACGATGGGCACTGCTTTAACTGAAGAACATGTTGCTTCCTTAAGAAGAAATGTTCAATCAATCACGATCTGTTACGATTCCGATAATGCCGGTATTGAAGCCGCATACCGGGCAGCAAACCTGCTAATGGAAGCAGGCTGCCAGATCAGAGTGGCACTCATGCCTGACGGCTATGATCCGGATGATTATATTAAAGAATATGGGGAAGAAAAATTTCGTCATGATGTAATCGACTCCAGCATAACCTTTATGGCATTCAAGCTTCTCTATCTCCGAAGAGGCAAAAGGCTTCAAAATGAAGGAGATAGGCTCCTTTATATCGAAGAGGTATTAAAGGAAATCAGCCGGCTTGATAAAGCAGTGGAAAGAGATCATTATCTTCGCCAGCTTGCAAATGAATTTTCACTTTCTCTGGAAGCCTTGAAAGAGCAGCAAAAACAGGTCTTTTATACGGAGAAGAGAAAAAACAGCCAGAAGGGCAAAGGTGTTTTCGAGCATCAAAAAAGGCTGCAGATACCCAAAAGGGCTGACAGTCTTAAACCCGCTTACCATACAGCGGAGAGAAGGCTGATTGCTCATATGCTCAGGAATAGTGACATAGCATTTAAAGTTCAGGATATGCTTCAGGGAAATACATTTAACATCGATGAGCACCAGGCTATTATTACCTATCTTTTAGGTTTCTACGAAAAAGGCCATACGCCTGATCCGAGCGCATTCATAAATTTTATAAATGATGAAAAGCTTAAGCGCATTGTGGTGGATATAGAAATGATGTCCATAAACGATGAAATAAGCGAACAGGAATTATCAGATTACATTAAACAGGTGTTGAATTATCAAAAGATGTTAAAAATAAAAGAAAAACTAAATGAAGAAAAGGAAGCAGAACGCCAAAAAGATTATGCTAAAGCGGCTTTAATTGCAATGGAGATTCTTCATTTGCGAAAGTCACTATAAAAAGGCTTTATGCCTTAAATAAATGTTTTGGGATTAAGCGTCGCCTAATAATGGTCCCATTTGAAGATGTATCAGAATGTGTGTGATTTTTGGAAGGAGGGGGACATATGGCTGAAAAGTCGGCCCGTTCAAAAGAGGTTGATACAGAATTGACCCTTGAACAAGCGAAAGATCAATTAGTTGAAATAGGAAAAAAGACAGGTGTCCTTGCCTATGATGATATAGCAGAAAGATTGTCTCAATTTGAACTCGATTCCCACCAGATGGATGAATTCTATGAATTCCTCGGAGATCAGGGTGTTGAGTTAGTCGGAGATAATGAAAATGAAGATCCAAATGTTCAGGAACTTGCAAAAAATGAGGAAGAATTTGATCTTAATGATTTAAGTGTTCCTCCGGGTGTGAAAATTAATGATCCTGTCCGTATGTACTTAAAAGAAATTGGACGTGTTGATTTACTCTCTGCAGAAGAAGAGATTGCACTCGCCAATCGAATTGAGGAAGGCGACGAAGAGGCGAAGAGACGTCTGGCAGAAGCGAACCTCAGATTGGTTGTAAGTATCGCTAAAAGGTATGTAGGACGCGGAATGCTGTTCCTTGACCTTATCCAGGAAGGAAATATGGGACTGATTAAAGCGGTTGAAAAATTTGACTACCGCAAAGGATTTAAGTTCAGTACGTATGCAACATGGTGGATTCGCCAGGCCATTACGAGAGCGATTGCTGACCAGGCCAGAACCATTCGTATTCCTGTCCATATGGTGGAAACCATCAATAAATTGATTCGTGTTCAGCGCCAGCTTCTTCAGGATCTTGGCCGTGAACCAACACCAGAAGAAATTGCTGAAGATATGGATTTAACTCCAGATAAAGTAAGAGAAATTCTTAAGATTGCACAGGAGCCTGTTTCATTAGAAACACCTATTGGTGAAGAGGATGACTCTCACTTAGGTGACTTTATCGAAGATCAGGATGCCACTTCTCCATCAGAGCATGCGGCATACGAGCTCCTGAAAGAACAGCTTGAAGATGTTCTGGACACACTGACTGACCGTGAAGAAAACGTTCTGCGTCTTCGGTTCGGTCTAGACGATGGACGCACCAGGACTCTGGAGGAAGTTGGAAAAGTATTTGGCGTTACCCGCGAACGTATTCGCCAAATTGAGGCCAAAGCCTTAAGAAAACTGCGCCATCCGAGCAGAAGCAAACGTTTAAAAGACTTTTTAGAATAAAAAATAATTGCCAGTGGATAGTTTACTTCTTAAAATGGAAGTAAACTATTTTTTTGACAGGATGTGCTATGGTTGGAAGAAAACAGGAAAAAAATCATTGTTAACGAACTGCTGCATTGGAAAAAGAGCCGAATGCTCCCTGATCAATATTGTGACTACCTCCTTGCTCTTTACACGGAAGGAAATCAGCCGGAGGAAGCAAAAAAACGTAAAAATAAAGTGCTGTTATATCTTGCCAACCTTATCACCCTGCTGCTGATTCCAATTTCTGCTTTATTAATTTATTTTACTGAATTGTCTATTACTTTGCAAACCGTCATTTTAATACTTTTCTTTTCTGCGTGTATTTTCTTTGTTTTTTATTTTTCTAGAAAAGTAAAAGTGATGCATGTCCCTATCATCTCAGCAGCTTTGATTTTACTGATGGGATCTGTTGGTTTTGTATCAGAGATATATCCCGATAACGAGAGAATTCTCTATGTTTCCCTAGTGATGAATTGTGTTCTTTGGCTGTATGCAGGATTAAAATGGAAGTTTCTATATTTATGGATATCAGGAGGGCTCGGATTCTTTTTAATAGTTATTTCTATATTCGTATAATAAAATATTTTAAAAAGTTTTTAAATGTTGAGAAAACTCTAACATCCCTTATATAATAGTAATGAAAGCGTATACAATTTTTGTTCTTATAAGGGGGATGTACATGAATTTTGACTTGACTGCAGAACAGAATATGATCCTTAAAACAATCAGGGAATTTGCTCAGGAAGAAGTGGCACCGGGAGCTTTGGAAAGAGATCGTACTAAGGAATTTCCAATAGAAGTATTTAAGAAAATGGCTGACCTTGGCTTGATGGGGCTTCCTTTCCCTGAAGAATATGGTGGCGCAGGTGCAGATACTGTTAGCTTTGCTATTGTAACAGAGGAGTTGAGCAGGGCTTGCGCGTCAACTGGAATCACTTATTCCGCGCATATATCACTTGGGGGAGCACCGCTTTATTTATTCGGTACGGAAGAGCAGAAGCAAAAGTATCTGGTGCCTATCTGTACAGGTGAGTCTTTTGGAGCTTTCGGGCTGACAGAGCCTAATGCAGGCTCAGATGCTGGCGGTACTAGAACAACAGCTGTCCAAAAAGATGGTGAATATATCATTAATGGTAATAAATGCTTCATTACGAATGCCAGCTATGCGAAGCATTTAGCTTTGACTGCTGTCACGGGTGAAGTGGATGGAAAAAAAGAAATCAGTGCGATTATTGTGCCAACGGATGCAGAAGGATTTACCGTTATCGATAATTATGAAAAAATGGGACTCAATGCCTCGAATACAACTGAACTTGTACTTGAAGACGTACGCGTTCCGACTGAGCACTTGCTCGGCAAAAAAGGCGAGGGCTTCAAACAGTTTTTAATTACACTGGATGGAGGGCGTATTGGTATTGGAGCAATGGCTTTGGGGATAGCGCAGGCTGCTTACGAAAAGGCACTTCAATATGCAAAAGAGCGCCAGCAGTTCGGCCGTTCTCTCTCAAACTTCCAAGCAATTCAATTTAAACTTGCAGATATGGCGATGAAAATTGAATTGGCACGAAATATGGTCTACAAGGCTGCCTGGCTGAAAGACCAGGGAAAACCATTTGCCAAAGAAGCTTCTATGTGCAAGCTCTATGCCTCTGAAATCTGTATGGAAATCGCCGACCAGGCTGTTCAGATCCACGGCGGATACGGCTATATGAAGGAATATCATGTAGAGCGGTACATGAGGGACGGTAAGCTCACAGAGATCGGTGAAGGGACCTCTGAAGTACAAAGAATGGTCATTGCGCGCCTCATCGGATGCTAAAATTATATTGTATGGTATGAATGAGATATGCAGGTGAAATAATTAGCAAAAACTCCATCCTCAAGATGGAGTTTTTGTCCATTTTATGAACAAGATTTGACAAAGTTTATAATAGGGCTTTTCCTTCTGTCTTTTTTAAAGTAAAATAGAGATTGTTTGTATACTTACTTAAACTGAATGTGCTTACATAAGGGAGGTTAAATCATGAATCGCAATCCAATCATTCCATTTGTGTTAATTATGGTTTTTGGTGTGGTAGCAATGTTCCTAGTTTCTTTTAAAGGTCTTGGCGATATGGAAGAGCTTGCAAAAGAGCAGGAAGGCGGCGGTGCTGAAACTGAAGAAACTGCAGCTGCGACCCCTGAAGAAATTTACCAGAAGAGCTGTATCGGATGTCACGGTGACCAGTATCAAGGCGGAGTTGGTCCTGCTCTAACAGGTGTAGGCGATCGTTTATCACAGGATGAGATCGCAGATATCGTAGTAAACGGTAAAGGCTCAATGCCTCCAGGATTAGTGCCTCAAGACAAAGCTGCCGAAATGGCTGAATGGTTAGCAGGCCTTAAGTAATACCTATAATGAAAGTCCTTTGCATATGTAAAGGACTTTTTTTATACTATAAGAAAGGCTATCGAAAATTGACGATAGCTTTTTTAGCTTTTCTCTCAGGAAGAGCAGGCGCTATGCGCTTTTTACAATACATAAATAAGT
Organism: Cytobacillus firmus DS1; assembly: GCF_000565285.1. Classification (GTDB taxonomy): domain Bacteria; phylum Bacillota; class Bacilli; order Bacillales; family Cytobacillaceae; genus Cytobacillus; species Cytobacillus firmus_A. Next base: position 6,676 of record NZ_APVL01000026.1, read on the forward strand.
GGTGACAGAATGAATACAAAAAAATTATCAAATCGGCTTGAAGCTGTAACAAATTATATTCCCTCAGGCGCACGAGTAGCTGATATAGGCTCAGACCACGCGTATTTGCCATGCTATGCAGTAAAGAAAGGGATTGTCCCTTTTGCTGTTGCTGGTGAAGTGGTGGAGGGTCCTTATCAATCTGCCAAAAAACAGGTAAAAATGGAAGGGCTCGAAAATCAGATTTCCGTAAGAAAAGGAAACGGGCTTGAAGTGATTGGGCCAAATGAAGTTGACTGCATCACCATTGCAGGCATGGGAGGAGCTTTAATTGCGAGCATTCTTGAAGAGGGGAAGAGCAAGCTTGCTTCTGTAAAGAGGCTTATTCTCCAGCCAAATTTAAGTGCAATCTCGATTAGAAGCTGGCTGATTGAAAATGGCTGGGAGCTAATAGCCGAAGAAATTCTTGAAGAAGACGGAAAGATCTATGAAATCCTTGCAGCTGAAAAAGGAGAGCCATTAAAACCCTACAAGAATAAAGAACAAGGTTTGCTGATGGGCCCTTTTCTTATGGAGCAAAAATCTTCCGTATTTCAAAACAAGTGGCTCGGTGAAAAGAAGAATTGGGAGAGAATCCTTTTGCAGCTTGAAAAAGCAGCATACTCCAGTGAAACAGAGAAGAGAAAACAGGAGTTAAAGGAGAAAATCAAAATGACAGAGGAGGTACTGATGCAGTGAAAAAAATAAATGGACATGAGATTATCCAACTATTTGAACAGTTTTCCCCAAAAGGGTATGCGATGGATGGAGACAAGATTGGCCTCCAGGTTGGCAGGCTTAACACTCCTGTTGAAAATGTCATGGTTGCCCTTGATGTTCTGGAGGAAGTCGTTGATGAGGCAATTGAAAAGAAAGTGCAGCTGATCATTGCTCATCATCCTTTAATCTACAGACCTCTGCAAAAAATTCCCACTGATACTCCAGCAGGAAGAATTATTGAAAAGCTTATCAAACATGATATAGCTGTTTATGCAGCACATACGAATTTGGATATCACCAAAGGCGGGGTCAATGATATGCTGGCTGATGCACTGAAGCTTTCCAATACGGAAGTCTTATATCCCACATATGAAACTGTGTTGAAAAAGCTCGCTGTGTATGTACCTGAAGAAAATGCTGAGTCACTAAGGCAAGCGCTCGGAAACGCAGGGGCAGGTTCAATTGGAAATTACAGTCATTGTTCGTTTGCATCCCGTGGAACAGGGCAGTTTAAGCCTAATGAGGAGGCCAATCCGCATATCGGCCAGCAGGGTAAGCTCGAGACTGTGGAAGAAGTCTGCATTGAGACTATTTTTCCTGAACAAATAGAAAAGAAAGTGCTGTCTGCCATGTTCAAAAACCATCCTTATGAAGAAGTTGCCTATGATATTTATAAGCTTGAAAACAAGGGTGAAGTTCTGGGTCTGGGTAAAATTGGAGAAATTAGCGAGATGACTCTGGAGGAATTTGCAGAGCATGTAAAACAAACACTTGAAGTGGAGGGAGTCCGTGTAGTGGGCGACTTTTCGTCAAAAGTGAAGAAAGTTGCTGTTCTGGGTGGAGATGGAAACAAGTACTTTATGTCAGCAAAGATGAAGGGTGCTGATGTATATGTGACTGGAGACATGTATTACCATGTTGCGCATGACGCAATGATGATGGGCCTGAATATCGTTGATCCCGGCCATAATGTGGAAAAGGTAATGAAAAAAGGAGTCACCCAAAAATTATCTCAGATGTGTAAAGAAAAAGGATATAACGTATCCATTTTCCCTTCCGAAGTTCATACAGATCCGTTTAAATTTGTCTAATAAACAAAAGAACCGGCTTCCCTCAGGGCCGGTTCTGTTTATTAAAAGATAAGAAAGTATAAAACTTTGAAGGTCGATAACTGTCTAGCTCCAGCGCCTACCCCCTCGAGGTATGCTTGTAGGGGGTGGGCAAGGCGCTTGCGCTTTTCTTATATTCACTTCCGCTTTTCTTATAACTTTGCTGGCTTCTTTACTTTCGGAAGTATTTTATTTAACGGCACTTTCTTTTCGCGTGACCATGTGGACTCATCAGCCGGATCAAATTGTTCAAGGAAAGTAATAACTTCCTTTGTAATCGGTGTCGGGGTTGAGGCTCCTGCTGTAACGGCAACTGTTGATGCATCTTTAATCCAATTCAAATCCAGTTCAGTAATATCAGCAATGCGGTAGGCTTTTGTACCGGCAATTTCTTCTGATACCTGTGCAAGACGATTGGAGTTATTGCTCTTCGGGTCACCCACAACGATTAATACATCGGCCTGTCCAGCTTGCTCTGCTACTGCTTCCTGGCGGACCTGGGTAGCCATGCAGATTTCTTTGTGGAATTCTGCGTGCGGGTATTTTTCCTTTATCTGATCCATTACATGGACAACATCCCATTGGCTCATTGTAGTCTGATTTGTCACCAGTATTTTATCAGCCTGCATGTTAAGTTCATTTACATCCTCAACAGTCTGCACTAAATGAACTGCATGAGGAGCGACCCCAACTGCACCTTCAGGTTCTGGATGGCCTTTTTTGCCAATGTAAATGATTTGAAAACCTTCCTTTTCCTTTTCCCTGATCAGATCATGCGTTCTTGTTACATCAGGGCATGTTGCATCAAGTGTCACAAGGCCTTTTTGTTTCGCTGCTTCCCGCACTTCAGGTGAAATGCCGTGGGCTGTAAAAATGACAGTGCCTTTATCGACTTTATCTAAGATTTCTTTGCGGTCTTTTCCATCGAGTGTAACAATGCCTTCCTCTTCAAAAGCATCTGTCACATGTTTATTATGGACGATCATACCCAAAATATAGATGGGTCTCGGCAAAGTCGGATCAAGTGCAGCGTTCCTCGCAATAACCATTGCATCCACCACACCGTAACAATACCCCCGAGGAGAGATTTTTATGACGTTCATCTGTATATCCTCCCTAATTAAAAGCTTATATATGAATTGAACTGAGTTCTGTTTCTAACGGATAAACTCCGTATTGCACCTCTATTATATAAGAGATAAACCGATAATACAAAAGGAGTAATTTTCTTAAGGAAAAAGAAAAAAAGAATGCCCCGGCATCCTTTTCTTTAAATATATAATTTTGGTCTGGAGATACCTTCTGCCGATGATCGCTTGACAGCGGGCTGTTCCATCGCATGTTCCTTTTTTGTATTTTTTGGCTTCGAATTCTGTTTCTTTTTCTCAGTATTGGCTTGAGGGGATTCCACTTTAGCTTCAGAAGCTTTCTCATCAGCTTCAGGTGCATCCTTTATGCCTCTATAAAGCTTCCACATGGCAGGAAGATTCCTGACCAGCGGCCCATACTGCTGAACCATGGGTCCGAACTGCTGTGCTGTATTTAATACCTTTTGAGTGTTGGTTAAAAAGCCGTTTATGGAAGATGGATTGCTTATTGCCTGAAGGATGCCTCCGCCTGCCTGTGAGCCTCCTGCAGTTCTGGCTGCTCCCATTCCTGCTGTAGGCTGGGCATTTCCTTTTCCTAATATTTTGGAGAGCAATCCTCCTCCTCGTTTCATTCCCGGAGGACCGCTCATCATTGGCCCCATGGGAGGTCTTCCCTGCATTGGGGGCATAAAAGGATGCGGGTGCATCCCTCCTCGCATAGGGGGTCTCGAGCCTGGCATCATATTCAATGGCCTCCTTTCGCTGCACATTTCTGCTTCTTTAATAAAAAATTCATATTATAAAGTATGCGTTTATCCCATTTTGGTTTAGGCATTAATGCAGAAGGAACCAATTTATTTATAAAATCACCTAAAAAGCTCATCATAAAAATATAAATGCGGTTTGAGTGGTTATTTGCAGGAAACTTTATTATAATAACAGGATGTAAGAAAAGCTCGGAACCAGCAAGTTGTCAGTTGATACTAGTAGATCTTACTCACTAATATATATTTCGGATGGAGCCTGAACCAGGGCGAATCTGAATAATTGAGGAGTTTTTATATGAACGAAACGAAATTTGACCGATTTAATTTAAAGCCATTTATTATAGAAGCGGTTAAAGATTTTGGCTTTTATGAGCCGACAGAAATTCAGGAAAGAATGATTCCTGCCGTGCTGAAGGGCGAAAGCGCAATAGGACAATCACAGACAGGCACAGGAAAAACCCATTCATACGTGCTGCCTATCCTTCACAAAGTTGATCCTTCCCGCCAGGAGGTTCAGGCTATTATTACAGCTCCTACCAGAGAGCTTGCCAATCAGATATATCATGAAATTCTTAAGGTTACAGAGCATTGTCCGGAGGGAGAAGAAATAACTGCACGATGCTATATTGGCGGTACGGACAAGCAGAGAACCATTGAAAAGCTAAAAAAGCAGCCTCATGTGGTTGTAGGAACACCGGGAAGGATCAATGACCTTGTAAAGGAACAGGCATTGTTTGTGCATACTGCCGAAATTCTTATTGTGGATGAAGCAGATTTAATGCTTGATATGGGGTTCATTGAAGATGTTGATCAGATTGCAGCAAGGATGCCGGAGAAGCTGCAGATGCTGGTGTTCTCAGCTACAATTCCCGAGAAACTGAAGCCTTTCCTGAAAAAATACATGGAAAATCCTAAATATGTTCACGTGGAGCCTAAGCAGGCCGCAGCAGCCAATATTGAGCACTGGCTTCTGCCGTCCAAACACCGCAATAAAGTGGAGCTGGTCTATCAGGCACTGACTTCCTTAAATCCTTACTTAGCCATTGTTTTCACCAACACCAAGAAAAAAGCAGATGAAGTGGCAGACGGATTAATCAGCAAAGGTCTGAAAGTTGGACGTATCCATGGGGACCTTAACCCGCGTGAACGAAAGAAAATGATGAAGCAGATTCTCGACCTGGAGTTTCAATATATTGTGGCTACAGACCTGGCTGCCCGGGGCATTGATATACAGGGAATCAGCCATGTAATTAACTATGAACTTCCAACAGATCTTGATTTCTATATACATCGGGTTGGGCGGACAGCGCGTGCAGGTTTCTCAGGAATTGCTTTAACTGTCTATGAGATCTCCGATGAGGATGCATTGAACAGGCTTGAAAAAATGGGGATCGAATTCAGGCACAAAGATCTGCAAAAAGGTGAATGGACAGATCTGGATAATCGCAATAAGAGGAAAACAAGACAGAAACAAACAGATGACATTGATAAAAAAGCCGCTTCATTGGTGAAAAAACCGAAAAAAGTAAAACCAGGCTATAAAAAGAAAATGAAATGGGAAATGGATAAAATAAAAAAACGCGAAAGAAGAATCAAGCGTAAATAAAGAATTAAAGGGAGAGGTATTGTCATGCTGAAAATTGGATCACATGTTTCCATGAGCGGGAAAAAAATGCTTTTAGCAGCAAGTGAAGAAGCTGTTTCATATGGCTCCAATACATTTATGATCTATACAGGAGCTCCGCAAAACACAAGAAGAAAAAAAATCGAAGATCTTAACATTGAAGCCGGACTGAAGCATATGGCAGAGAACGGGATTGCTGATATTGTTGTACATGCTCCTTATATTATCAATATCGGGAATACTGTAAACCCTTCAACATTTGAATTAGGCGTTAATTTTCTTCGCTCTGAAATCGACCGCACCGAAGCGATTGGAGCTAACCAGATCGTTCTCCATCCCGGCGCCCATGTTGGGGCAGGAACGGAGGCCGGCATCAAAAAGATCGTAGAAGGCTTAAATGAAGTCTTAAACGGCGAAGAAAATGTGCAGATCGCACTTGAGACCATGGCCGGAAAAGGATCGGAGTGCGGGAGATCCTTTGAAGAGCTGGCTATGATTATAGAGGGAGTCAATTATAACAATCACTTATCTGTATGCTTTGATACTTGCCATATACATGATGCAGGATATGACATTGTGAATGATTTTGATGGGGTATTGGACGAATTCGATAAAGTTATTGGACTTGACCGCCTGAAAGTTCTCCATATTAACGACAGCAAGAATGAGCGCGGAATGCGTAAAGACCGTCATGCAAATATCGGCTTCGGCCACATCGGCTTCAGCGCGTTAAATTATATTGTCCATCATCCTCAATTAAAGGATATCCCTAAAATTCTGGAGACTCCTTATGTTGGCGAAGATAAAAATAATAAAAAAGCCCCTTATAAACATGAAATTGATATGCTGCGCAGCCAGGAATTCAATGAAAGCCTATTAGAAGCTATTACGGCTGTATAAAATAGTAAAAAGCTGTGCCTGAGCTGCACAGCTTTTTGCATGAAAATTAAGTATCATAAACTAAGTTCTATTTTGTAAATTGCAAAAATAGCCTGTTTACTTCCCTTGCAGTTTCCGGGCCGGCAATCCTGGCAATTTCCTTTATGATTTTTGTCCTTTCCCGGTCATCAAAGATGTTTACCTGTTTGCCTCTCAAATGATCTGCAATTTTTTGGGCCTGCGCTTTTGTTATCTGGATGTTGAACTGCTCTCCATATTTTAATAATTCATCTGCTGTTATATTACTTAATTTATGATTAATGATGTTTTCGAATATTTTCATTTTCATCACTCCTCCTCAGTACTGTATGAGCGAAGTATGTGAATAGTGACAATAAGTTTTAAGATTTACCATAAAAGCATGTACCTTTACTTTAAATGCAGGTTCCTGTATACTGTGTTAGTAAATCGTAATGATTCTTAATATTTTAGGTGATAAAAATGGAACAGCCAATAATTGAAATAGCTCATGTTTCTTATAGATATGAGAAAGAGAATGTTCTTGAGGATATCAATCTGACCATTAATTCAGGAGATTTCCTCGGAATTGTAGGTCCCAATGGGTCGGGTAAATCAACCCTTTTAAAGCTTATTCTGAATTTGCTAAAAGTACAGAAGGGGAGCGTCAAACTATTCGGCCAGGAAATCAGCCGATTTAAGGATTGGCAGAATATTGGATTTGTTTCTCAAAAGGCAAATTCATTTAATACAGGATTCCCGGCAACAGTCTTTGAAGTCGTTTCAAGCGGCCTTACAAAGAAGCTGGGGCTTTTTAAATTTATGGGCAAGGCCGATCAGGCAAAAGTCATGCGTGCAATTGAATCTGTTGGCATGCATGAGTATGCAGGACGTAATATTGGCGAGCTTTCAGGCGGGCAGCAGCAGCGGGTCTTCATCGCCCGGGCATTGGTAAGCGACCCGAAATTATTAATATTGGATGAACCTACAGTAGGTGTGGATGTGAAAAATGTTCAGTCCTTTTATGAAATGCTGGATGATTTAAATAAGGAGCTGGGCATTACTTTATTGCTTGTTACGCATGATATTGGGACAATTTCTGATAAAGTCACTCATGTGGCATGCCTGAATAAAAATCTGCATTTCCATGGAAATACAGCAGAATTTGAAAGCTTGAATAAAAATGAAATGTCGGAAATCTACGGACACGATGTACATGTCCTGACACATAACCATGATCACCATCATCACCACCACCACGATAAAGGAGCAGACAGATGATTTCGGGAATCCTTCAATATGAATTTTTACAAAATGCTTTTTTAACTGGAATGATCATCGGGATCATTGCTCCTCTTCTGGGTGTGTTTATTGTTGTCAGAAGGCTATCTTTAATTGCCGATGCTTTAAGCCATGTCACACTTGCAGGCATCGCTGCAAGCCTGCTGCTCGAAAAGAAATTTATCGGTCTGAGCGGTTTGAATCCTTTGTATATGGGGATGGCTTTCTCTGTAGCCGGGTCGTTGTTTATTGAAAAGCTGAGAGCTGTTTATAAGCATTATCAGGAGCTGGCTATTCCCATTATATTATCTGGCGGCATCGGGCTTGGAGTCATATTCATTTCACTCGCTGACGGATTCAATACAGATTTATTCAGTTATTTGTTTGGCAGCGTCAGTGCAGTCAGCCGGCTTGATTTATGGACTATTTTGATTATCAGTGTGCTTGTCATTGCGCTTGTGGTCCTGCTCTATAAAGAATTGTTTTTGCTGTCATTTGATGAAGAGCATGCGAAGGCATCCGGAATAGCTGCTAAAAGTGTCCACTTCATATTTATTGTGATGGTGGCCCTGGTTATAGCTGCTTCCATGAGAATAGTGGGGATTTTATTAGTTTCCTCCCTTATGACATTGCCTGTTGCTGCAAGCATCAGAATTGCAAAAGGCTTCAAGCAGACGATTTTCCTGTCCATGCTTTTTGGTGAAATATCTGTACTGGGCGGATTGACTATTTCCTACTATATTGATTTGGCCCCGGGCGGAACAATCGTCATGATTGCCGTATTAATACTGATTGCAACAATATTGCTGAAAAAACTTGCGGGCATTAGGTCGGCATAAATGTAATGACTTCTATCCGAGATGATTTAAGAGCAAAAAAGAGGTGGAAAGAATGAATGTTGATGAAGCCATGCAGCTTTTAAAGGATAAAGGCTATAAGCATACGGGGAAAAGGGAAGAGATGCTTCAGCTGTTTGCTGACAGCGATAAATATATAACGGCTAAAGATGTTCTCGAAAAAATGAAAGATAATTACCCTGGACTTAGTTTTGATACCATTTACAGAAATTTATCGTTATTCGTGGAACTGGGTATTTTTGAAATGACAGAGCTGTCAGGCGAAAAACATTTCCGCTTTACGTGCTCTCATGATCATCATCATCATCATTTTATATGCCTGGATTGCGGCAAAACGAAAGAAATTGAAGTCTGTCCCATGAAACAGGTGCAGGAAAATCTGAAGGGATATGATGTTTCAGGACATAAATTTGAAATATATGGGAAATGCCCGGAGTGTTTTTAATACAGGAACAAAAAAAGAAGCATGGAGCTATTTTTCCATGCTTCTTTTTTGCTGCAGCCAGTCTTCTGTCCATGCATTGGCTTCCTTCCAGTTTCGGACTCTAATGACGCCATTGGGAAGGGGATCCTGATTATAGGGCGTATCGAATAAAATGACAGGTATTCCGCAAGCCTCATGGATCATGACCGCATTATCATGCTTGTCTTCCAAGAATATATCCACCTCATACTTTTTTGCAGCTTCGATTTTATCATGGTTCCCGATCAGTTCGATATGATCAAACTCCAATGCGTTCTCTAAAAACCATTCCTCTGTTATTTGCTGCAGGTGAGAGCCCCTGGCACTTATAAAATACAATTCATGCTCCCGTTTCCATTTGGTCAGAACTTCTTTCGCGCCTCTCGCCAGGGGAGATTTTTTGTAGATAATGGGCTCATTTTCATAAAACCACTGTGCAAATTGTTCTTCTGAGATCGTCACTAAAGGTGTTAAATCATATTGCTTAATGTCATTTAAGGTAATATTCAAATTAAATGCTTCATTTAAATACGGGACCATGGCTTCAGGGCTGGTAACCGTTCCGTCTATATCAATGCCAAAGCGCTTCTTCATTATAATAATCTCCTTTAATGCATATATCCTTTATCTTAACAAAAGTCAGGGCCTTGCAAAAGAGTGTTGCAGGCCAGGTTTGACAGTTAAACATTAACATCTTAAAAAAGTCTATTATCGCAAACACTATAAATGCTCCATTAAGCAAATTTTTTTTAGGAACACAGCAAAGAAAGAGAGGGATAATGATGGCAGACCAAGATCGCACCAATGAAGAATATGACCTCCGTTACAGTGAGCGAATTGGTGAAGCAGATGCAGCAGATTACTCAGAAGAAGCTGCTGCAGAAATAGCGGCGCCAGGTGTCTATGGCAGATCGCTTGATCGGGATGAAGAAATCCAAAGGGATGCAGTTCAGGGAAATTATTCTGAGGAAACCTCTGCAGAAATAGCAGCGCCAGGTGTCTATAATAGATCATTGGACAGGGATGAAGAGAAGGAAACAGCTGCAGCCGGCAGAGGAGTCGGTTATGCAGCCCTGGCACTTTCCATTTTATCTTTGTTTGTGCTGCCGGTTCTTTTTGGAGCAACAGGAATTGTCCTTGGTTTTATCGCTCGAAGAAGGGGTTCAGAAAGCCTTGGCGGCTGGGCGATTGCCATAGGAGCGATTTCCATTATTGTCGGTATGTTTATCCTGCCGTTTTTTTAGAAAGTAATAAAAAAGCCTGGTTTCCAAATATAATTTGGTGCCAGGCTTTTCTGTTTAATTTATCGTGCGGTTCTTTTTATGGCTGCAAGCTTTCTGCCTGTGCTTTTTCTTCTTCCTGTTTTGCAAAATATTCTTCAGCGATTTTGTCGATTTCAATCTTAAGTTCTTCAACCATCGTTTCTTCCGGAACCTTCCTTACAATCTGGCCTTTGCGGAACAGAAGGCCTTCTCCCCGGGCTCCGGCAATGCCGATATCAGCTTCCCTGGCTTCACCAGGTCCGTTAACCGCACAGCCTAATACAGCAACCTTAATTGGTGCTTTAATTTTTTGAATATATTCTTCCACTTCATTAGCAATGCTGATTAAGTCAATCTCAATCCGTCCGCATGTTGGACAGGAGATCAGTGTAGCGGCATTGGAGGATAAGCCGAACACTTTGAGAAGCTCCCGGGCAACCTTGACTTCTTCAACCGGGTCAGCGCTCAATGAAATTCTTAACGTATTTCCAATGCCTTTGCTTAAGATTGCTCCGAGCCCAGCGGCGCTTTTCACAGTACCGGCAAAAAGTGTGCCTGATTCTGTTATACCTAAATGCAGAGGGTAGTCAAATGCTTGTGCTGCTTTTTCATAAGCCTCAATGGCCAAATTAACATCGGATGCCTTCATGGAAACGATGATGTCATGGAAATCAAGGTCTTCTAAGATTTTGATATGATGGAGGGCACTTTCAACCATGCCATCTGCTGTAGGGTATCCGTATTTCTCGAGGATCCTTTTTTCGAGAGAACCGGCATTTACCCCAATCCGGATAGGTATTCCTTTTGCTTTGGCAGCCTTGACGACTGCTTCCACTTTTTCACGTTTCCCGATATTTCCGGGATTAATGCGGATTTTATCTGCGCCGCCCTCGATAGCCTTTAGAGCCAGCTTGTAATCAAAGTGGATATCAACAACAAGCGGTATGTTAATTTGTCTTTTAATATCTGCTATGGCATTTGCAGCTCTTTCATCAGGGCAAGCAACACGTACGACCTGGCAGCCTGCTTCTTCCAGTCTTTTAATTTCGGCTACAGTTGCTTCAACATCATGTGTTTTGGTTGTGGTCATGCTCTGAATGAACAGCTCATTGCTTCCGCCAATTGTTAAAGGCCCAACTTTTACAGGCCTTGTTTTCGTGCGATGTATTATTTCACTCAATGGAGATTCGCTCCTTTTATTCTATTCATACAACAATTGAGTAGTACGCTGTTAGAGAAGGTCCACTCTATTGTATCAATGAACCGCTGATGTTGACAAGAATGATGATTAGTTGCCCTGACTATATTTTGGGAATTTATAGGTTTCACCGGATTTTATTTCTTCTGGCTGCATTCCATTGTTCAATTCTGCGAAGTCAGATACCAACTGGTCTATGCCAACCGGAATTGGCCCATCAAGGTTTAGTTCAATTATTGAAAGAACTGTCTCTCCCGGATTGACCTTTTTCTCAAAAAAGCCTGCGTCTGTTTCTGCAGATGGAATTGTGCCGGCCTCCATAGACGGGTTTTGCCCAGCTGGGAGTGTACCATGATTCAGGTCATAAAAAATTACGTAAATTACAAGGACTGAAAGCAATACTCCCGCAAGTTTTTTCATATTGGACAAACCTCCTGCAAATAGCATGTTTACCCAATATGTATGCTTGTCCTATCTTGCTTAGACCAACAAAAGATCTCTTTTTATTATTCTGCAGACACAAGAGAATTATTTTAATGCAAAATAAAAAACGCGCTGGGTGCACGTTTTATTTTGGGTTATGAGCAGGAACTTCCCTAATGGCAAGCAGAAGAATAATAAGGGAAACAAGCCAGTTAATAATTGCCCCGTTTTGCACGGTGGTTTGCAGGGCTGACATGATAGTAAAGAAAATGGCCGGCAAAGTAATGCTGTAGGCAGACATGCGCCATAACTGGCGGTATTCCAGTTTTTTGGCAAGAGTTTTTTTGATAAGAAGGCCTGCCAGTGCTAAAAAGGATATCTCAATAAATCGAATGCCCGCTGCAAAAATATAAATGACAATCCCTATTAAGGAAATAATAATCGGCATAAGGGATTCTGCAGAAGCAAGGAACTCGGAAAGATCACTTTTGGAAATTGTGCTGCCTGACAGCATCGAGTATGGATATGTCTGTTCCTGTCCTTCTGCACGTATGTAAACTTCATTTGTCAAAAAAGCAATCGTATTGCCGCTTTCGGTTAGAACTGAAGGATCAACTGCACCAGTCGAATCAACAATGATTGTAAAGTCATCCTTGCTGATGGTAACTGGTGCTTTTTCATCTGTGTAAAGCTGTCCATCTGTTATTTCAAAATTGGGTAATTGATTATCAATGGTTTCATCAATAGCATTGAAGCCATTCATGATCCCTGCCCCGGAATAAAATACGGTTGGTAATACTGACAGCAGGGTAAGGAAAAAAACATACAAAATAGTCTTGCCTATTCCCTGATGCCTGAATAAAGCAATATCTTTAGGAGAAAACAAACTTTTATAAAACTGAACAAAAATATTCATTTGCACACACCCTTTTTAAGATTCACATTCTTATTTTAGCCAAATCCCAAGGAGTTACAAGGGAAATAATCTCATAGAATAAATGCAATACTTTTTGGTATTTTGTAATAAAAATGTAATATTAGGGCCTAATGTTAAGGAATTGTAAATTTGGATCTGATTTTATTTACTTTTATCTTGAATACCTTTAATAATTGTATGGGGTTTGATGAAACATGTCGAAAAAAATATAGGGGTTGAATAATTGTGGAACTTAATGTTCAGCAAATGCTTTTTGAGTTTTTGGGGGGACTTGGTATTTTCCTTTATGGAATCAAGTTCATGGGTGATGGGCTCCAAAAATCAGCTGGTGACCGGCTGAGAGATTTATTAGATCGTTTTACGACAAATCCGCTAATGGGGGTATTGGCGGGTGTACTTGTCACCATCCTTATACAAAGCAGCTCTGCAACTACTGTAATTACAGTTGGTTTAGTATCAGCCGGGTTCATGACTTTACGCCAGGCGATAGGTGTTATCATGGGAGCTAATATAGGAACCACAGTTACTGCATTCATCATTGGGATAGATATCGGGGAGTATGCTCTGCCGATCATTGCTTTAGGCTCAATCTTATTATTTTTCTTTAAAAAGCAGAAAATAAACAATATTGGACAAATTGTTTTTGGATTTGGTGCATTATTCTATGGATTGGAATTAATGAGCGGTGGAATGAAGCCTCTTCGCGCATTGGAATCTTTCCATGACTTGACCGTCAGTATGAGTTCAAATCCAATTCTGGGTGTGGTTGTCGGAACTGTGTTTACAGTTATTGTTCAAAGTTCAAGTGCCACAATAGGTATACTCCAAGGATTGTTTTCTGAAGAGCTGATAAATTTGGATGCGGCATTGCCAGTTCTGTTTGGAGATAATATCGGTACAACCATTACTGCTGTTTTAGCTGCTATTGGAGCGTCTGTTGCTGCAAGAAGAGCTGCAGCTGTACACGTACTGTTTAACTTAATCGGAACAACCATTTTCTTGATTTTATTAAAGCCTTTTACATTCTTAGTTGAAACACTGCAGGGTAAAATGGATCTGAATCCTGAAATGACAATTGCCTTTGCACATGGAATTTTTAATACGTCTAATACAATTGTTCAGCTTCCATTTGTAGCTGTACTGGCGTGGATCGTGACCAAGCTCATTCCGGGTGAAGATGCGGTTGCTGATTATAAAGCAAAGCATTTAGATCCTATGTTTATTGAACAATCACCATCGATTGCACTTGGACAAGCTAAGGAAGAAGTGCTCCGTATGGGAACATTCTCTGTACGCGGACTTGAAGAAACGGTTCAGTATTTAAAAACAGGCAATCAAAAGCATTCCGATACCGCATACCAGTTAGAAGATGCAATCAATAACCTTGACCGTAAAATTACAGATTATTTGATTAAGCTTTCTACAAGTTCACTTTCAGCACATGAATCTGCTGAGCACACCATGCTGATGGATACGGTAAGAGATATTGAGCGTATCGGTGACCATTTCGAAAATGTAATAGAATTGATTGATTATAAACAGGCAAATAAAGTGTCCATTACTGATTCAGCCATGACAGATCTGGAGCAAATGTTTAAATTAACTGTTTCCACCGTGAAAGAAGCTATGCAGGCACTGGATCATAATGATAAAATTGCTGCAGAGCATGTTGTAAAAAAAGAAGAAGAGATTGACAAGATGGAAAGAAAGCTCCGCAAACAGCACATCCTTCGATTGAATGAAGGACTCTGCAGCGGGCAGGCCGGCATTGTGTATGTCGACATTGTCAGCAACCTGGAGCGTATCGGCGACCATGCTGTGAATATTGCTGAAGCTGTTTTAGGTGAAGAATAAGTGGTAAAATAAGCAAGGGGAAATCCCTTGCTTATTTTATTTTAATAAAGAGGTGCTGATATTGGAGATAGTTTATTGGACACTGATTATTCTGTTGTTTATTATCGCTTATGCCGGCCTGGTTTTTCCAATTATTCCAAGTGTGCTGTTTTTGCTGGGCGGTTTTATCCTTTATGGAGTCCTTTTTACTTTTGAACCGTTTAACTGGCTATTTTGGACAATTCAGGGGCTGTTTGTTCTCCTGCTGTTCGGAGCTGATTACGTAGCCAATATGATTGGCGTGAAAAAATATGGCGGTTCAAAAGCTGGAGTATGGGGAAGTACAATCGGCCTTTTAGCTGGCCCATTTGTCATACCTGTACTGGGAATCCTGATTGGCCCATTTCTTGGAGCTGTTATTGCTGAACTTGCAGTTAACAGGACAAACTTTAATGATGCATTAAAGATTGGATTCGGATCTGTAATCGGATTTGTCAGCAGTGCCGCAGCCAAAGCGGTGATCCAGGGAGTTATGATAATTTATTTTCTTTTTGTGGTTCTTTAATTAAGCACACCCTCCGGATTAAAAAATACTAATTTGGATATTGTATATATGTAGCAAAGCATTTTGTTTGAAACAAAAATCCAACTTTGGTAATCTTAATCTAAAGACCTTAGAAACATTATAAAATCTGAATTTTATAATTGTTTCGGGGGCTGACCAAAACAGATACATAGGGAGGAATTTTATTATGGCATTTGAATTACCGCAATTACCTTACGCTTATGATGCATTGGAGCCAAACATCGACAAAGAAACGATGAATATTCATCATACAAAGCATCACAATACTTATGTAACAAACCTTAACAATGCTTTAGAAGGAAACGAAGAGCTTCTTTCTAAGACTGTTGAAGAAGTAGTATCCAACCTGGATGCTGTTCCTGAAGCTGCCCGTACTGCCGTACGAAACAACGGCGGCGGTCATGCAAACCATTCTCTTTTCTGGCAGATCATTTCTCCAAATGGCGGCGGAGAGCCAACAGGTGAATTAGCAGATGCCATCAGCAGCAAATTCGGAAGCTATGACAGCTTTAAAGAAGAGTTCGCTAAGGCCGCTACAACTCGCTTTGGTTCTGGCTGGGCATGGCTTGCAGTAAACAATGGTGAACTTGAAGTAACAAGCACACCTAATCAGGATTCACCATTAATGGAAGGCAAGACTCCAATCCTTGGCCTTGACGTTTGGGAGCATGCTTACTACTTAAAATACCAAAACCGCCGTCCTGAATACATCAATTCTTTCTGGAATGTTGTTAACTGGGATGAGGTTTCTAAGCGTTACAGCGCTGCAAAATAAGAAATCAAACAGCACGGCAGATTATATCTGCCGTGTTTTTACTTTGTCATATTGAATTTGCGCTGATTCTTGTGCAAATTTCTAAATCATTGAATAACCACACTGGCTTTGTAAGAGACTACCCTTAGAACCAAAGGGGAGTTTTTTTATGAGCAGATTTAAAAAACTGATCGGTGATGTTGATTTAACAAGAGATTTAACATTGCTGCTATTTATAGGGGGGCTGTATTCTTTAAGTGCTGCCCTTTCAAACACGTTTGTAAATATCTATCTCTGGAAGCAGTCTGGTGAGTTCAGTGATCTTGCTTTATATAACCTGGCCATTGTTGTTCTGCAGCCTTTGACTTTTATTCTGGCGGGGAGATGGGCAAAGAAAATTGACCGTGTCATTGTACTGAGAATCGGTGTGATTTTTTTAGCCCTTTTTTATCTGACCGTTCTTTTTATTGGAACAAACGCCTCGAAATTTTTATTGCTTCTCGGGGCTTTGCTGGGGGTAGGTTATGGGTTCTATTGGCTTGCTTTCAATGTACTCACTTTTGAAATAACTGAGCCGGAGAATCGGGATTTCTTTAATGGTTTCCTTGGAATACTAACATCCGTTGGGGGTATGATTGGACCGATAGCAGCGGGTTTCATTATTTCAAGGATGGAAAAGTTCACCGGCTATTCCGTAATCTTCGGAATCTCCCTGACCCTTTTTTCAATAGCTGTCTTTTTAAGTTTTTTTCTTAAAAGGCGGCCGGCAGATGGAAGGTATTTATTTAGGAGAATCCTTGCAGAACGAAAAAACAGCCTGAATTGGCGCATGATTACAAATGCCCACTTTTTTCAGGGGCTCAGAGAAGGAACCTTTATATTTGTCATATCAGTTTATGTCTTTATTTCAACTGGCAGTGAACTGGCTCTTGGTACATACGGATTGGTCAACTCAAGTATATCTTTTCTAGGGTATTATCTTGTGTCAAGACTTTTAAAAAAGGAGTATCGGAAAAGAGCCATACTTACGGGCGGTATAGTACTGTATGCGGCCATATTCTTTATCGTATTTGATGTCACCTATCCAAAGCTGCTGATGTATGCAGCCACTATTGCTGTAGCATATCCACTCCTGCTTGTGCCATATATCTCATTAACCTATGATGTCATTGGCAGAGGCTGGAAAGCTGCGGAGATGAGGATTGAGTATATTGTCGTCAGGGAAATCTTTTTAAATGCAGGACGTATAGTATCGATTCTAAGCTTTTTAGCTGCGGTAACTTTTTTTCAGGAAGAAAAAAGCATCCCTATTCTCCTCTTAATAATAGGAGCCGGACATTCAGTCATTTATTTATTCGTCAGAAAAATTCAATTTCAGTCTGCATGAGAGAGGAAATCCTCTCTCTTTTTTTTACCAATAAAATTATCTTTGTCGAAAAAGGGTTCTTTATAGAATTTATTGTTATTTTCTTTTAGAATGGGACTATGAGACTTTTTTAAAGGAAGTGTGCGTAATTTGAATAGGAAGAAAAAGAAGACCCATGTTCCTTTCCGTCTGAATATGCTCTTCTTTGCTGTGTTTTTATTGTTTTCGATGCTGATCCTCCGGCTTGGGATGGTTCAGATTGTTTATGGCGATGATTATAAGCGTGAGATTGAAAGAACAGAAGATGTTACAGTCAATAGTCCTGTGCCAAGAGGTAAGATGTTTGACAGAAATGGACAGGTAATTGTCGATAATACCCCGCAAAATGCCATCACTTTTACTAATAATGGCTATAAGCAGGATGAAATGCTTGAGGTGTCAGAAAAGCTGGCTAAGCTGATAGACAAAGATACCAAAAAAGTCCAGGAACGGGATATGAAAGATTACTGGATCATGAAGAATCCTGAAAAGGCAGAAGAAAAGGTTACTAAAAAAGATAAAGAAGAACTTGAAAAGAAGTATGAGGGTAATGAAAAGGAGCTGGATAAGGCAATATATCAGCTCACTTTGGATCGGATTACAGAAGAGGAATTAAGTGAATTGACAAAAGACGATCTTGAAGTTCTTGCTATCTACAGAGAATTTACAAGCGGATATGCTTTAACACCCCAAATTGTTAAGAATAAAGAAGTAACACCTGAGGAATTTGCAGTTGTCAGCGAAAATCTGCAGATTTTACCTGGTGTTGATACGACAACCGACTGGGAAAGATATTACGCCTTTGGAGATACTTTGAAATCAGTGCTTGGAAAAGTAACGAGCTCTGATGAAGGGCTTCCGGCTGAGCAGATTGAATACTATATGGCACGTGACTACAGCCGTAATGACCGGGTAGGAAAGAGTTATATTGAGATGCAATACGAAGAAGTGCTTCACGGCCAAAAAGCAAAAGTGAAAAATATTACGGACAAAGCCGGGAATGTCCTTGAAACGATTCCCATCACAGATGGTCAAAGAGGCAAGGACCTTGTGCTGAGCATAGATATGGATCTTCAGAAGGAAGTTGAGAAAATCATTGAAGAGGAATTGCGTAAAGCCAAGGCATCTTCCGGAACTGCGTTACTGGACAGGGCATATGTAGTTCTGATGGACCCGCATACAGGAGAGGTTCTTTCAATGGCCGGCAAAAAGATTGTGAAGGATAAAGAGACAGGCCAATCTGAAATGCAGGACGATGCATTAGGCAACATCACGACTACGTACAATGTCGGTTCAGCCGTGAAGGGTGCTACAATACTTACCGGGTATAAAACGGGAGCTATTAATCCCGGAACCGTTTTTTATGACCGTCCTTTAAAAATCAAAGGAACACCTGTAAAAAAATCCTGGAGGAATTTCGGCCCTTTAAATGATATTAATGCTCTTAAATTTTCCTCCAATGTTTATATGTTCGAAACTGTCATCAAGATAGGCGGGGGAAAATATGAGTTTGAGAAGCCATTATGGATAGATAAAAAAGCTTTTAGTACTGTAAGGGAATCCTTCGCTCAATTCGGTCTTGGCGTTCGGACAGGGATTGATTTGCCGAATGAACAAACAGGCTTTAAAGGAATGAGTGCATTGCCTGGTTTCATGCTTGACCTTTCGATCGGACAGTACGATACCTATTCCAACATGCAGCTTGCCCAATATGTTTCTGTCATTGCCAATGGCGGCAATAGGATGGAGCCTCATATTGTAAAGGAAATCCGTGAACCATTAATGGAAAATAATGAACTTGGCCCTATTGTTCAGGAGATGGAGCCAAAGGTTCTTAATAGGGTCGAACTTGAAGATGGCTGGATGGACCGTGTCCAGGAAGGCTTCCGTCGGGTAATGCAGGAAAAAGGCGGTACAGGTTATTCTTACTTTGCCGGCAAAGAGTATAAACCAGCGGGTAAAACAGGTACAGCTGAGGCCTTTTATGATGGACCCGAGCGCAGTAAGTTTGGAAAAGAGCCTCCTGAGGTCATGAATCTTAGCCTTGTTGGATATGCACCATCAGAGAATCCCGAGATTGCCATGGCTGTTTTAGTCCCATGGGCCTACCAGGGAAGCGTGGACCACGGAGCGAATAAAAAAATTGGTGAACGTGTTCTGGATGCGTATTTTGATCTCAAAAAAAATCGTAAAAAAGAAGGAAAGGATAGTCAAGAACCTGTCCAAGACGTAGAAAATGTTGATGATGTGCTCGAAGGACAGGAAGAGGCTCGAGAAGAAGTTGAATAGGTTTTATGAAACTGTCTCCTGACAAATCTGGGAGGCAGTTTTTTTTCTTAAATATGCATTGTAAGACAGCCGTAATGGAAAGATAAAACTATGTTATACCTCTTATTCGACATATTTACACACGAATCGTCCATATTTACAAAAGCTTTACAATCAGTTAAAACAGCGTTAACAGTCAAGCTTTATTCTAATACTCGTAGGACAAAACAACCAATTTTCTTAGGGGGAATTCAGGAATGAAACGTCTTAAAAAAATGAGCCTTTTATTAATGCTGGCGGCTGTAATGGCATTCACTGCAGCTTGTGGAGGCGGAGATACAAATGAAGGTGCAAGCGGAAATGGCGAAAATAATGAAGAGCTGGAAGGCAGTGTAGTAATAGATGGTTCTGGAACAGTTTATCCATTTATGGCACGCATGGCTGAAAATTATATGGGAGAACAGGAGAATGTCTCTGTAGAAGTAAGCCGCTCAGGAACTTCAGCTGGCTTTAAGAAATTCCTTGCCGAAGACGGAACTGACTTTAATGATGCTTCCCGCTCAATTAAAGATGAAGAAAAGGCACAAGCTGAAGAGCTTGGAATTGATGTACAGGAAATGAAGGTTGCTTTAGACGGAATTACTATCGTAATTAACAAAGAAAATGATTGGGCTAAAGAGCTTACACAACAAGAAGTTGTTGATATCTTCCTTGCAAGTGCAGGAAAGAAAAAATGGTCAGATGTTCGACCTGATTTCCCGGATGAAGAAATTCAGACATACGGCCCAAATGAAAACCACGGCACTTACGAATTTATGTTTGAGAATATTCTCGAAGAACAGGATCTTCCTGAAAATATCAACTTGCAGCAGGACTACTCAACTTTAGTGGATCTTGTATCTAAAGATAAAAATGCCATCGGATTCTTTGGCTATGGTTACTATGACAGCAACAAAGATAAATTGACTGCAGTAAAAGTTGACTTTGGCAGCGGACCAGTTGAGCCATCATTAGATACAATCAAAGAAGACGGAGATTATGCTCCATTTACTCGCCCGGTATTCACATACTTGAATACAAATATGGCTAAAGAAAAGCCGCAAGTGCTTGATTATGCAATCTACACAATGGAAAATGCACAGGATGTTGCAGCAGAGACTGGATTTGCTCCATTATCTGATGAAGATATCCAGGCTTCTCTAGACGCTTTAAACGGATTGAAGTAAGAGGTTGAAGTATTGGGAAGATGAGAAGGCAAACTTCTCATCTTCTTGTAGTGTTAAATGTTTTTCCCTGGGGAATGTAGTTAATGAGTTCTTCCTTGGATGAGAAGGCTGAAAGGGGTTTTACACTTGGCAAAAAGCGCTGTTCAACACGATAATAGAAAGTTGAATGTACGAGAAATCATACAGCAAAAGAAAAAATCACGAAGTGTTAATAATTATACTGAAAAGTTAATTCCAAAAATTTTATTTGGTATCGCAGCAATCTCAGTTCTGACAACTATTGGAATTGTACTTACCCTAATTACGGAAACAATCGCCTTTTTCAAAGACGTTCCTTTTATAGATTTTTTTACAGGCACTGAGTTAAAGCCTTTAGGAGAAAATGCTGTCTTTGGTGTTCTTCCCTTACTGACAGGAACAATCATTTCCACACTTATCGCTATGCTTGTTGCTATTCCAGTGGGTCTGATGACAGCGATATTTTTAAGTGAATACGCATCTGAAAAAACAAGAAAGGCATTAAAGCCTCTTCTTGAAATCCTGGCAGGTATTCCTACAATAGTTTATGGATTTTTTGCTTTTACGTTTGTAACACCTTTGCTAAGATCTTTTATTCCTGGCCTTGAACCAACAAATATTTTAAGCCCCGGGATTGTAATGGGGATCATGATTATCCCAATGGTAGCTTCCCTTTCTGAGGATGCAATGAGTTCAGTTCCAAATGCAATGAGGGAAGGTGCTCTTGCACTGGGGGCAACAAAGCTTGAGGTAACCTGGAAAGTGGTAGTACCAGCAGCTATTTCGGGCATCATTGCTTCGTTTGTATTAGGAATTTCCAGAGCAATCGGGGAAACGATGATAGTAACTATTGCAAGCGGCAGTTCAAAAAACTTCACATTTGACGTTACTCAATCCATGCAGACTATGACTGCTTATATTGTGGAAGTAACAGGCGGGGAAGCAGCCGCAGGAACAACATTATATTACAGTCTTTATGCAGTTGCTATGACATTGTTTGTGTTTACGTTAATTATGAACCTTCTTGCTCAGTATATCTCTCGCAGGTTCAGGGAGGAATATTAATATGAAATATGTAGATTCAGAACAAGTGCATAAAAAAATGGGCAGCCGCCTGCTTGCCAATAACCTTGCTAAAACACTCTTCTTTATGGCCACTTTATTTGGCCTTGTCGTATTAATTGTTTTGATCTATAGGGTTCTTGCTGATGGATTAGGATGGATCAACTTGGATTTTCTGATGAACCGTTTATCGACAGATCCTGAAAGAGCCGGTATCTGGGGAGCAATAACAGGAACACTATGGCTGATGCTTGTTGTTGCACCTGTCACGATGATTTTAGGAGTAGGCACAGCCATTTATCTTGAAGAATATGCAGCAAAGGGACGCATTTCTTCATTTATTAAGACGAATATCTCTAACCTGGCGGGCGTGCCCTCTGTTGTATTTGGAATCCTTGGATTAACTGTTTTTGCAAGAGCATTGGATTTGGGTTCTGTTGTTCTGGCAGGAGGCCTTACGATGGCTCTGCTAGTTCTTCCTGTTGTAGTAGTTGCCAGCCAGGAAGCCATTCGTGCAGTTCCTCAATTTTTAAGAGAAGCTTCTTATGGTATGGGCGCGACAAAGTGGCAGACTATTAAAAATGTAGTCCTTCCTGCAGCTCTGCCGGGAATACTTACCGGTGTAATTCTTGCACTGTCACGGGCAATCGGCGAAACAGCGCCATTGGTTGTTATCGGTATTCCAGCATTGTTAATTCCCGTTCCAGATGGAATATTTGATAAATTTACGATTTTGCCGGTTCAGATTTATTATTGGACAGTTGACTCTGCCCTTGTAGCAGAATATGCAAACCTGGCAGCAGCAACAATCGTTATATTATTAATTGTTTTATTCGCGATGAACTCAATAGCCATCTTAATCCGGAACAAGTTCCAAAAAAGATATTAGCCTGGGAGGTTTCTAAAATGCCTGTAGTGACAGAAAAAACAAATCCAAATGTAAAAAAAGAAAGCAAAGCTCCAAATTCAGCAGAAAACAAAAAAGTTGTTTATAATACAAAAGATCTTAACCTTTGGTATGGTGAAGGCCATGCGTTAAAAAATATAAATTTAGCCATTAATGAAAATGAAGTAACAGCAATCATCGGACCATCAGGATGCGGTAAATCCACATATATTAAAACTCTGAACCGCATGGTTGAACTTGTGCCTTCAGTAAAAATTTCCGGCGAAATCTTATACCGGGAGCGTAATATTCTTGATAAATCATTTAAAGTGGAGGATTTAAGAACAAATGTGGGAATGGTTTTTCAAAAGCCCAATCCATTCCCAAAGTCTATTTATGAGAATGTAGCATATGGACCTAAAATTCATGGTATCCGCGATAAAAAAATCCTTGATGAGATTGTTGAGAAAAGCTTGAGGGGTGCCGCCATCTGGGACGAAGTTAAAGATCGTCTGAATCAGAATGCGTATGGACTATCCGGCGGGCAGCAGCAGCGACTTTGCATTGCACGCTGCCTTGCAATTGAACCGGATGTCATCTTAATGGATGAGCCTACATCTGCACTTGACCCTATCTCTACATTAAAAGTAGAGGAGCTGGTGCAGGAGCTTAAGGAAGAATTCAGTATCATCATCGTTACTCATAATATGCAGCAGGCCGCACGTATTTCCGATAAAACAGCTTTCTTCTTAAACGGTGAAATAATCGAGTTTGCCGATACTGATAAGATATTCTCTACCCCTTCAGATAAGCGGACTGAGGATTATATCACTGGACGATTCGGCTGATTATACTGGTTGGCTTTAACAATTTAATCATTACTTATAGGATGAAGGGGGATTACATTAATGGTAGTACGTGAGAGGTTTGAATACGATCTGCAAGAGCTTCAAAAGAAATTGATTGAAATTGGCAATTTTGCAGGAGAGGCCCTGCATAGATCAGTTGAAGCACTTGAAAATCAAAACATTGAATTAGCGCTTGAAATCATTGATGACGACAATCAGGCTGATCTTCTATATGAGGAAATAAATGATTTAGCCATTCTGTTAATTGCTAAACAGCAGCCAGTGGCTATTGACCTCCGCCGCATCATTGTGGCTATAAAGATCGCAACAGACATTGAAAGAATTGCAGACTTTGGAGTGAATATTGCGAAATCCACCATACGGATTGGGTCAGAACCGCTAATTAAGCCGATTGAACATATTAAGAAAATGTATGAAATTTCAACTGAAATGTTGCGTCTATCACTGGAAGCTTTCACTGAAGAAGATACTGCAAAAGCCAAAAAAGTTGCCGATATGGATGATCAGGTCGATGACCTCTATGGTGAAACCATTAAAGAGCTGCTGCAAATCAATCTGCAGAAACCGGAATACCTGCCGCAGATCACCCAGCTTTCATTTATTTGCCGTTATTTAGAAAGAGCAGCTGACCATGTTACGAATATTTCTGAACATATTTTTTATTTGGTTAAAGGACGTCAGTATGATTTAAATAATTAACAAGAAAAGCGGAAGTGCCTTGCCCACGAGGAACGCAGACTAAGGTCGCCACGTCCTGTGGCAACGTCTGCATGACCCGCATCCTCTAAAAAAGCTGTCGCTTTTGGTCCTGCGATGATTATGCTGACGAAGCCTTCCTTGTCTGCGGGCCTCTATACAGTAAAAAAGCTAAAAGGAATCTTATCCTTTTAGCTTTTTGTTATGATTTTAGCAATTTCTTTATAGCTCATATTTTGGGTCAGTTCAAATGTGCCCAGCTGTATTTTTTTGCTGAACCCGTATTCCTCCAGGTAATTGCCGAAGTCTGCTGCCTGATCGATAACACTTGCTTTTTCAAGCAATGCTGCGATTTCCCCGGGTGTCATGCCTCTTTCAATGGTTAGCTTATAGACTTTCTGAGACTCTTCTTCTTGCTCCGTATTTTCCTCAGCAGGTTCTTCTTTTACTTCTTTTTTCTCATCTTGGTCTTTGGCTTCCGTCTGCTGCAAGAGGGCATATTCTTCGTCTGTTAATACTGTATAGCCATTTGCCTGCAGAAGTTTTTTTGCGCTGTTTTCATCCATTATTCTCTGTTCCGATTGCTCCGGTTTATTTAAAAAGTAGGCTGTGCCAAAAGCTATGACAGCAATAAGGATGCCAAATGCAAATGCCCGGGTATTTCTTTTATTCATAGGAATGGCCCCTAAATTTCATTTCTGTTTGAATGGTCCTTACTTCTTCAGGAGAGAGCGATGATTGTCTTGCAATTTGTTCTACTGACAGCCCTTGCCTGGTCAGCAGCATCACCTGATTTTTTATAATTTCATGAACTTCCCTTTTTTCAGCAGAATGAATAGAAGATTCTGCAGGAACGTGCTGAATAAAGGGTTCATCCGCCACCAGCAGTTCTTCTTCCAATACTTTTAATTTCTTTTTAATCTGATACATTTCCTGAATTTGCTGCATGGACATTTGGTCCATTTCATCGCGCAGCTCTTTATAAGGATCTCTCAAGAACACTGAAAGAATTAATAGTCCTATAGATATTATCAATAATGACAGCAAGATTGATTCCAATAAAAGTCACCTCTAATTCATTGCACAGAAGTATTTTACCATCAAAATTGACAAATTTCGATATATAATCCATAAACAGGTGAAATTTAAAGATTCTTGTTGACTAAGCTCTGTCGAATAAGAAGCTCAGCTAGCGATAAAAAAATTTTTTTCTATTTAAAATCGGGAAGGAATGTGCATTCGCAAGAAGCGACAATTTCCGTTCATTGTAGGTTATCCATATCAGTGATAACATTGAGTTATATAAATAGTCATAAAATTTTGCATTTTGTCATATAGTATCCTTTTTATGAAAATAATTGCAAGAGGTGCCGTCATGATAGATGAAATTATTAAGCTTCGCCGCAGGGGGCTTTCATTTCGTAAAATTGCCAGTGAGCTTGATACAACAGTAGGAAAAGTACAGTACCAGTGGACCAAACTTATCCAAAATAAAGGGAAACGCGACAGCGGGGAGTCTTTAGGGAATTTAATTGCTGAAGAAAATCCCGTGCAAAATCAAACGAAAGATCATTTGATATTAACACGCTCAGCAGATGATAAGGTAAAAGTATCCTGGAGATTACCTATTCAGAAAGAGAAGCTGCTATCACTATACTTGAACGAGCCTGCCTCTTCCTTGAGAAAATCTTTAAGAATCTATAATGTTACCGGGGTTATTTTTGATGGAGCCAATGGAGTCTGTGATCATGAAGTTATCCTGTCCGATCAATCTGAATGGACCTTTAAAGGGCTCAAACCCGGAAAGGTGTATTGTGTAGAGCTGGGCATTAAAATAACAGATACTCATTTCTTCCCATTATTGCGCTCAGAAGCACTGCATACTTCTGAGGAATTACCCTGCCATTCACACGGAAAATATGAATCTGAGGTTCAGCCTGAATGGACTGTGAATGTGAGTACATACACCTATTATGAATCAGTGAGTGAAGGAGAAGGTAAAGAATGATGGACGCGGTAACTTCAGAACTAAATAATAATAGTTTCATTAACGATAAACCTAAAATCCTTCTTCTTACCTGGGAGTATCCTCCCCATGTGGTAGGCGGTTTATCAAGGCATGTGTACGGACTTGCCGGAGGATTAAAACAGGATTATGAGGTTCATATACTGACTGCTAATCCCGGCACTCTTTCCAGCTATGAACGTATAAACGGTATCAATATACACCGGGTTAAGCCGCTAAATGAAAAAGATCCTAACTTTCTGCACTGGATTTTGGGATTGAATTTGGCAATGGAGCAAAAAGCTGCTGAACTGTCATCCTTTCACCACTTTGAAATCATTCATGCACATGATTGGCTTGTAGGTGCATGCGGCCTGTCCTTAAAGGAGAGCTTGCACTGCCCTTTAATTACGACTATACATGCAACAGAGTATGGAAGGAATAATGGGATATACACAGAATTGCAGAAATTTATCCATACAAAAGAAGAGCAGCTGATTCATGGATCAGATCAAGTTATTGTCTGCAGTGAATATATGAAGGAAGAAGTACTTCACCAATTTTCAATAGCCAGTGAAAAAATATCTGTTATCGCAAACGGAATCAGCAAAGAAACACTTCTTGACGATCCTGAAAGCTTATTAGAAGGACTTCCGATAAAAAAAGGCGGAAGGCTGATATTCTCCATTGGACGGATGGTGAGGGAGAAAGGATTTGATACCTTAATCGAGGCAGCGGCTATTGTAAAAGAAAAGTATCAGAATGCTTATTTAATCGTTGCCGGCAAAGGTCCTATGCTTGAAGCACACAGAAAACAAGCAAAAGAACTGAAAGTGGATGATGTCATACATTTTCCAGGATATATAAATGACATGCAAAGATTAGCTCTCTTTCAGAAGTGCGAAATCGCTGTTTTTCCAAGTTACTATGAGCCATTTGGCATTGTGGCCCTCGAAGCAATGATTACCGGAAAGCCGGCGATAGTATCCAATACAGGCGGGTTAAAGGGAATCGTTAAACATGAATATTCCGGGCTGTTCATGGCCCCTGGAGATCCTCACAGCTTTGCAGAACAGGCTTCCGCTCTCCTTGAGAACCCTAAAACCGCCGATACAATTGGCAAACAAGGTCAAAAGGTCGCAGAAAGCCTATTCAGCTGGAGACGCATTGCTGATGAAACAAAAAGAGTTTTTCAAGAAACCCGGATCAGCCAGAAGCTGGAAGACCTGGTATGATGTATTTTATTTTACCTGCCATTGAAATGCAGTTAAAAAAATTATAGAAAAAGGTGCATAAAGATGAATACATTAAATTGGATTCAATCTGATGTTTATGAAGAAATGGAGAAAGCGCCGATCGGGAAATTGAGAATGATTCCCGGATTATGGATAGACGGGAAAACTTACTGGTTGGAAAATGTCAGTAAAGAAATGTTTCCTGATGAACATATTTCTGTTCAAATTAAAACAGAAAATATCCACTCCAAAATTTCCTATTTTAGATGCTATATTACGAACCATGCGGACGAGCCCAGAACGATTAAGCTTTTATTGCAGCACAGACATGAGTTTTCCTCCCGTGAACACCTTTCATTTATTTCACCTGCAGAAAATGTCATCTTTCATATGGCTGATTCCAGGCTGTTTTTGGTTAACGGCCAGCTAAACGGCAAAAAAATGGAAGAGTGTACGATACAGCCATACTGGAACATTTTCAGTGACCAAATTTGGAACTGCAAAAAGAAAGGAACATTAAAATACCACCCTATGGCAAAGGGCAATGCAATAAGCATCTTCGCACTTAATGCAGTATTTAATGGCAGAGGAACAGCAGAAGGGGAGTCATGGATTATCAACGGAAACAGCAAATCAGAAACGTTACAGTATAACAGCCTGCTCATAGACAGGATTAAAGAGGATACTTTTAAAAAAACGTACTAGCATTTCGATTTAAAAAATGATATTATAGAAAAGTCGTATGAACGAACTAGTTTGAACATAGTTTGGAGGGAAATTACATGCGTGTAAACATTACGTTAGCTTGCACAGAATGTGGAGATCGTAACTATATTTCTAAAAAAAATAAACGAAATAATCCAGATCGTCTTGAGCTTAAAAAATATTGCCCAAGAGACAAGCGTTCGACTGCACATCGCGAAACAAAATAAGCGGTAGGATCATTCCTACTGCTTTTTTTGTTGACTTTTTTTATGGGAATCCTTCCCTTTTCTGGATAAATCATTGAGAGCTTTGCAAAAGTAATCTTCTGTTGGAGGTTTTAATATGGACATCGATAAAAAGGCCATTAGAAAGCAAATGCTGAATCGAATGAAGGAATTAAGCAAGCCTGAGTATGAACAGCTATCCTATCAAATTGCCTGCAGGTTTTATAGAAGCCCTTTATGGATAGGGGCTAAAACGATAGGAATAACGGTTTCAAAGGCGCCTGAGACTGACACATGGCAGATTATCAGAAGAGCTTGGGATGAAGGGAAAAGGGTGGCTGTCCCGAAATGCATGCCCCAATCAAAGCAAATGGTGTTTCGTGAATTGAAAAGCTTCATGGATTTGGAGTCTGTATATTATGGATTATGGGAGCCAATTCCGAAAAAAACGGATGAAGTCCCCAGTGAAGAAATAGATACTTTAGTTGTTCCCGGACTGGCATACAGGAAAAACGGCTTCCGGCTTGGGTTTGGTGGAGGCTATTATGATCGTTTTCTTGAGCATTATAAAGGAAGAACGGTTTCACTGGCTTTTGAAATGCAGGTCATATCCGGCTTTCCGGTGGAAAACCATGATAAGCCGGTGGAAATGATTATTACTGATCAGCAGGTGTGGGCACCCGGCAATGCTTGAGTCTATTGCTATTATTATTTTTATATTGATCACTTCGCTGGCCGGATATTATTTCCGATTACTGACCTTTTCAGGCAGTATAGCGGCATTCATTGTGGGTGCGGCAGCAGGCTGTGGATTTGGTTTTTATGGCCTTCTTGTCCTTGGGTTCTTTTTTGCAAGTTCAAGCTTCTGGTCAAAATTTAAAAGCCATAAAAAAAAGGAATTCGAACATAAGCATGCAAAAGGATCGAGAAGGGATTGCCAGCATATTTTTTCTGCTGAATCCATCACAGGCTTGGCTGATAATGTTTCTTATCGGTCTGGCTGCAGCAAACTCGGATACATGGGCATCAGAAATTGGCTCATTAAGTCAAAAACCCCCTATTTCTTTGAAGACCTGGAGGACAATAGAAACGGGTACTTCCGGTGCTGTAAGCTCTCTGGGCACAATTGCAGCTTTGTCAGGTTCTTTTACAATTGCCTTTCTATCAAATGTGCTGTTTCACATTAATTTTTATGAGGTTTTGCTAATTGGAGCTTTTGGGTTTGCGGGGAATTTGATTGATTCTTTTTTGGGTGCTTTTTTTCAAGCTGAATACAATTGCCCGGTATGCAGTTCGAACGTGGAAACAGCCGAACATTGCGGGCAGCCGTCCATTTTGATAAAAGGGTGGCATTTTGCAGATAATGATTTTGTTAATTTTATTTCAGGTTTAGCTTCTGCCTCGGTGGGAATGCTTCTATATATCTTATTGGCATAAAGGGACTTTACTGTTCTCTACAATAAAGTAAAGGGGAGTTATTATGAAAAGTCGGGTAAACAGAGTGGTGCTGATCGGAACTGGCTTCGTTGGATCAAGCTATGCGTTTGCACTTTTAAATCAAGGTGTTACAGAAGAACTGGTGCTGATTGATTTAAATAAGGATAAATCTGAAGGAGATGCCATGGACTTGAATCACGGCATGCCCTTTGCCCCTTCCCCAACATCGATCTGGTTTGGAGATTATTCCGATTGCAAAGATGCGGATTTGGTTGTCATTACTGCTGGAGCGAATCAAAAACCCGGGGAGACACGCCTGGACCTTGTGGAAAAGAACTCCAAAATCTTCAAAGGAATAGTTGATCATGTCATGAAAAGCGGTTTTGATGGCATTTTTCTGGTTGCTACAAATCCAGTGGATATTCTAACGTATGCTGTCTGGAAGTACTCCGGGCTTCCAAAAGAAAGAGTAATCGGATCTGGTACGATATTGGATACGGCCAGATTCAGGTTTCTGCTGGGAGAATACTTCAAAGTCGATACGAGAAATGTTCATGCTTATATTATAGGTGAACACGGAGATACTGAATTGCCTGTATGGAGCCATGCTGATATTGCAGGGAAAAGCATTGAAGACTGGATGGAGAAGGAGGAGAACTATAAGCAGGAAGATCTTAATGGGTTATTCCTTAAAGTCAGAGATGCAGCTTATCATATTATAGAGCGAAAAGGCGCGACTTATTACGGAATAGCAATGGGTCTGGTCAGGCTGACGAAAGCCATCCTGCAGAATGAGAATTCTGTCCTTACGGTGTCAGCTTACTTAGATGGGGAATATGGTCATGAGGATGTTTATATTGGTGTGCCTGCTATAGTTAATAGAAATGGCATTCGTGATATTGTTGAACTTCACTTAAGCACCGAAGAGGGGAATCAGTTTACTCACTCTGTTAATGTTCTCAAGAAAACGATGGAACCAGTATTGAAGGATTAGTCAGCTTGAATCAAAGGTGAAATTTATTTTACTTTATAGAATGGATAAAAATTATTCCCTCTTCTCACAATAAAGAAGAGGAGGGAATACAATGTCTCGATTACTATCTATTTTTATGATCGGGCTTGGTACTTATTTTGCCTATCATAACCGTTATCGGTTGATTAATGTTATTTTCGGGAATGTCTTTTTGCGGAAGCTGCTGGTTACTTCGGTCATGAGTTTTCCGCTTGTCCGCGACAGGATGATGAGCTCTGTTTTCTCTTCCGGGCCACCGGAAGGTCGGCAATCATGAAGTAAAAAGACCGTAAAAGGTCTTTTTATTTTGCCGATATCGTTAGGTGCTTTTTCTTTTACAAAAGGTTTCTTTTTTGCCTATAGTTAAATAAAGTATAGTAATTATTGCAACATATAGAGAGTGGGGGAAGAATTGGCTGTTCAAGAGGATTTTGTATTTTGGAAACTTGCGGATTATTTCATTTCTGACCAGGGGTACAGAATGATTCAGTTATCCGGAGATCAGGATGAATTATGGCTTGAAAGGATGGAGGATAAATCCATAAAGGCAATCAGGCTCTTAAAATATAATCTTGACTGGAGCAATTGGATGCAGCGGGATATTGAAGTGACTGCTCAAAAAGCTGAGTCGGTCAGGAAGCAGCTTGGAAAAAGGGAAATGCCGGTTTTAAATATCTATGTTTCTGCGTACCTCCCTGTTGATGACTTTGAATTCCGCATCAAGGACCCCTTCATGCCTGAAAATGGGAAAGCCTCTGTCCAAACCATTATCATTGAGTCCGGCAAACCGGAAAGCTTAAATGCGGTCGAAGAAATTTTCGAAAAGCCGTTAACCCTTCCGTCCCGAAATTATTCGGAAATGGAAGCCGATGCCCTGAAGCATGCTGCTCTTTCTAAAGCGGTAAAAACAGCAAAAAAAGAAAAGGAAATGTTCAATTTTGGAAAACCTTTTTTTACGTATATATTTATGGTTATTCAAGTTGCTGTTTTTTTAATCTTGGAAGCAATGGGCGGCAGCACAGATACATCGACGCTAATTAAATATGGGGCTAAATTTAATCCATTAATTCTTGATGGAGAATGGTGGAGGTTTTTAACCCCGATTGTCCTTCATATTGGTCTTCTGCATTTATTAATGAATACACTTGCCTTATTTTATCTTGGATCGGCAGTGGAACGCGTTTATGGAAATATAAGATTCTTATTTATCTATTTGGCTGCTGGTTTTGGCGGTACATTAGCCAGTTTTATTTTTAGTCCTGCACTTTCTGCAGGGGCCAGCGGAGCAATTTTTGGCTGCTTTGGAGCACTTTTATATTTTGGGCTCATTCATCCAAGCCTTTTCTTCCGGACCATGGGAATTAATATACTTGTTGTATTAGGAATCAACCTTGCATTTGGATTTACCATCCCGGGAATTGATAACGCTGGACATATAGGAGGGCTGATTGGCGGATTTCTTGCTACTGGCATCGTGCATTTTCCAAAGAAGAAAAGGCCATTGCTTCAGCTGCTGTTTTTAGCTGGATCATTTTGTCTGGCTGCAGGCTTGCTGAAATATGGATTCAATGAACCGGGAAGACTTTTAAATGAACAATCTGCTATGGTAATGGCCCAGGAGCATATCAACGGTGAAGAGTTTGAAAAGGCTCGTCTAATGCTTGCTGATTTTATTGAAAAAGGGAATGCTTCACCAGAAGTCTATTTTCTATTATCTTATGCTGAAATAAAAGAGGGGAGATTAAAAGAAGCAGAAGAGCATCTACTTCATGTAATTAAGGAAGATGCTTCTTTCCATGAAGCACATTATAATCTTGCATTGATCTATTTAGAAGAAAAGCAAGCGGAAAAAGCAAGGAATCATGCAAAAAAGGCAGCCGAACTTCAGCCGGATCAGGAGGAGTATCAAAAGCTTTTAAATCAAATAGAATGATGCTGACAGAATTTTCAGCTTACTTCCTGGGAAATAACAGCTGAATTTCCCTGTGAATTTTCATGAATCATGCCATTCATTGGTATGATTTTTTTTTTGCATGTCAATGATGTTGAATAGTATGCAAGGAAAAGAATGGAACAGAATGCTGAGGTGGGGATTTTGGAGAAAGCGAGAAGAGAACCTGTAAAGGTTTCTCTAAAAGATAATATTGAGTATCTTAGAGATGCTCTTGGAGTTGACAAAAGCTTTGATGTGATTCAGCTTGATGTTGAATATGCCGAAAGGGAAATGGCTTTATATCTGGTAGACGGCTTT
This sequence comes from Cytobacillus firmus DS1, assembly GCF_000565285.1. Classification (GTDB taxonomy): domain Bacteria; phylum Bacillota; class Bacilli; order Bacillales; family Cytobacillaceae; genus Cytobacillus; species Cytobacillus firmus_A. Next base: position 39,792 of record NZ_APVL01000026.1, read on the forward strand.
GTAAAAGATGACATTCTGCACTATCTGATGAAGATGCTTGCCGGCCTGGATGCAGCCCAGCTGGAAGGAGATACACTTTCCAGACTTATCAAAACGTATATACCATACGTTGAGGTTGAAACAACTGATGATCTGGATAAAGTGGTGGATATGGTGCTGGCAGGACCGACTGCTCTAGTCGTGGATGGTATCGATGAAGTAATTCTCATTGATGCCCGCACATATCCGGTAAGAGGCCCTCAAGAGCCTGATATTGAACGTGTTGTCCGCGGTTCAAGGGATGGGTTTGTAGAAACACTTGTTTTTAACACAGCTTTAACGAGGAGAAGAATTAGGGATAGGACACTGCGCATGGAATATATGCAGGTGGGCAGGCGTTCCAAGACAGATGTTGTTGTCAGTTATATTGAAGACATTGCAGATCCGGATATGGTGAAGAAAATAAAGGAGTCAATCTCTAAAATTGATACTGATGGATTGCCGATGGCCGAAAAATCAATAGAGGAATTTATTTCAGGCCGTCATTGGAATCCATATCCCATGGTAAGGTATACCGAAAGGCCTGATACGGCAGCAACCCATCTTTATGAAGGCCACGTCTGCATCATTGTGGACGGTTCGCCAAGTGTTATCATAACACCGACAACCTTCTGGCATCACCTGCAGCATGCTGAGGAGTACAGGAATAAACCACTTGTAGGCGCTTATTTGCGATTTGTCAGATTTTTAGCTGTATGGGCTTCCATTTTCCTTTTGCCATTATGGTACTTATTTGCGATAGAGCCGCAGCTGCTTCCTGATGCGTTATCCTATATCGGGCCCAATGAAACGGGAGAGCTGCCATTAGTAGTTCAGTTCCTGATGATAGAGCTTGGGCTCGATATGCTGAGGATGGCTGCGATCCATACTCCTTCCGCCCTGGCCACTGCATTGGGACTGGTGGCTGCCCTGATGATTGGTCAGGTAGCAGTTGAAGTGGGATTGTTTATTAATGAAGTCATTCTTTATTTAGCAATAGCGGCAATTGGAACATTTTCAACCCCAAGCTATGAAATGAGCCTGGCAAACAGGCTGATAAGAATCGGCCTGTTGATATCAACCAGTATTTTCCATACGTACGGCTATGTAGTTGGCATCCTGCTGATGATAATCATGCTAGCCAGAATGAAGTCTTTTGGAGTGCCCTATTTATGGCCATTCATCCCTTTCAATCTGAGAGCATTCAGGGATGTATTGCTAAGATCACCAATACCATTGAAAAACAGGCGGCCGCGTTTCCTGCATCCAAAGGATCCGGACCGCTGATCGAAATTCCTTCCTGCCTGGAAGGGATTTTTTATATATTCTAGGGGCTTCTCTATCTTGAGAAGGGGGGGATTTTAGATTATACTTTAATGTGGTATAAACTTATCAATAAAGCAGAGGTACAGAATGAAAACCATTTATGATATACAGCAGTTTCTTAAGAAATATGGGACTATCATCTACATAGGGGATCGGGAAGCTGATTTGGAGCTCATGGCTGCTGAATTAAAAGAGCTATATGATTCCCAGCTCATTGATGTAAAAGACTATCAGAGCAGCATCTTAATCCTGCGGACGGAAATTCAGAATCTTAAAGAGAATAATAGAAAGAAAAGGTGATGGAGTTTGGCAGAAAAATGGCTGGTTGGGGTAGATTTAGGCGGAACAACAACAAAGCTTGCTTTTATCAACTACTATGGGGAAATAATTCATAAATGGGAAATTCCCACGGATAATAGTGAAGAAGGAAAAAATATTACAATAAATATAGCTAAAGCCATCGATCATAGATTGGAGGAATTGGATTTAAGCAAGGATAAAATTATCGGGATTGGCATGGGGGCTCCAGGTCCTGTAAATCTGGCAACAGGTGTTGTTTATAACACTGTTAATTTAGGCTGGAAAGATAATTACCCTCTGAAGGATCTGCTTGAAGTGGAAACGTCACTTCCAGTCATCATTGATAATGATGCTAACTGTGCTGCTCTTGGGGAAATGTGGAAGGGTGCCGGAAATGGCGCTAAAGATCTGGTATGTGTAACACTCGGCACTGGTGTCGGCGGAGGTGTAATTGCCAATGGAGATATTGTGCAGGGAGTCAGCGGGGCTGCGGGTGAAATAGGCCACATTACGTCCATTCCTGTTGGCGGGGCTCAGTGCAATTGCGGCAAAACGGGCTGCCTTGAAACAATTGCATCTGCTACAGGGATTGTCCGGCAGGCTCTTGAAAACCTGGAGTCCGGCGGAGAAGGGGCTCTATCTCAATTGTACAAAGAGAAAGGGTTTATTACTGCAAAAGATGTTTTCGATTCGGCAAGGAATGGGGATGAAACATCGCTTTTAGTAGTCAATAATACAGCTATGCACCTTGGATTGGCATTGGCAAATATTGCGAATACGTTAAATCCGGAGAAAATAGTATTGGGCGGTGGAGTTTCCAGAGCAGGAGATATACTGCTTAAGCCGGTTATTGCAAATTTTATTAAATTTGCGTTTCCAAGAGTGAAGGAGTCAACAGTCATTGATATTGCGACATTGGGCAATGATGCCGGAGTAATTGGTGCAGCCTGGCTGGCGAAAAACAAGTGAATGGAGAAAAAGTACCTGATGTGCAGGTGCTTTTTCTTTTTCTCAAAAAGTGAAAGTCTTCACGCAAAGGAGATCTCTCATCAGCTGCTCATTTTTACAAAGCTAAACAGTCATCTTTTTTTCTTTTTCTCATAAGATTGAAATGATGGAAAGGGGGAGAAAGATGAAAGTCAAAGTCCGCTCAGGAGATTCCTTATGGTATTACAGTCAGCTCTTTATGATGCCAGTCAATCTCATTGCTGATGCTAATCCCGGGATTAATCCTGCATCACTAAAGATAGGCAGGGAAATTAATATTCCCGGCTTTATATTACAAAATTATACGGTTAAATCAGGTGACACCTTTTGGAAGCTGAGTTCTTCCCGAAACCTCTCAGTGGATGCTCTTCTCCTGGTTAATCAATCCCTTAATCCGAACAGTCTGATCCCTGGTACGGCAATAAAACTGCCGAGGCGCGTCATTTCCCCAATTGTATCAGGCAGGAGAAATTATGATTATAAAGCATTAACAGCCGATGTCTCCATGCTGGCAGATATTTATCCGTTTATAAAAGTAAATACCATTGGCCAAAGTGTTCTTGGAAAGCCAATCCAGGAAATACGATTAGGCAAAGGGAATAAGAATGTGCATTTCAATGCATCCTTTCATGCGAATGAATGGATTACGACGCCTATATTAATGGCTTTGCTTAACAGCTTCCTATTATCCATTACAAATGTCCGGCCGATAAGAGGAATTTCGACAATGCCATTGTATAATTCTGTTGACCTTTCCATTGTTCCAATGGTGAACCCTGATGGGGTTGACCTGGTATTGATTGGGCCACCACCAGAAGTCAGAGAGGAAGTTATCAAAATAAATAGTGGCAGCACCGATTTCACAGGCTGGAAGGCTAATATTAGAGGGGTTGATTTAAATAATCAGTTTCCTGCCAAATGGGACTTTGAGAAACAAAGAAGTGAAAAAAGTGCTCCGGCACCAAGAGATTATCTTGGCGAAGCCCCATTAACGGAACCGGAAGCCATAGCTATGGCGGAATTGGCAAGAGATAATCAATTCGATCGGATGCTGGCCTTCCATACACAAGGTGCAGAGTTTTATTGGGGTTATGAGGGAATGGAGCCGCCGGAATCGGAGGTAATCGCGCAAGAGTTCGAGCGTGTCAGCGGTTATAGGGCAGTCCAGTACATTGACAGCTTTGCGGGTTATAAGGATTGGTTTATACAGGATTTCCGGATGCCGGGATTTACAATTGAATTGGGAAGAGGCATTAATCCGCTGCCCCTGTCACAGTATGATGATATTTATGAAGAGGTGCTTGGCATTTTCCTTGCATCGCTTTATATGTGAAAAAATCAGCTTTCTGTATTGTATTTTAATCGAGCAGACATTAAAATTACTATCATACTACCTTTACTAAGCCAATAGTTCTATGGAAACCGGCCGCTTTTCCAAACTGAAGACGGAAAAACGGCTTTTTCCTATTAAACTTATTAATTCTATTATTATTGAAACATTTTCATGCAATTTACGTACTTATATTTAGGGAGAAAAGGAGGTGCGGACTTGATAAACATTGCAAATCAAAGGAAGTTTCTTTTTTTATCTTTTATTCTGCTGGTTTCTTTATTTTTAATAACCGGCTGTGTACAGCCTGAGAAAACTGAGATGGAGCAAAATAAGGATCAGGAAAAAGAAGCCTCTGAGCCTTCCGCACCACCTGATGAAGCCGGAAACAAGAGCATTAAGACTATTCGGATTAAAGAAGGGGAATTTCAGGGAGCAAATGGCTGGCTCAGCGATGATCAAATTGTTTACACTGTAAATGATGGAGCAGCTTCCAGGGTTTTTGCTTATAGCCTGTTTTCAGGTGACCAGGAGCTTCTCTACGAAAGTTCACACCCGATTGCGTCCGTAACAGTAAGCCCAGGGGGAAAATACATTCTGATTCGGTCATCACCCGGCACTTACGAAGCAGCCTTAACGGTTATAAAATCAAACGGAAAAGTTGTCTGGGAGGAAAATATTACTGGCTTTGATTTTGCTGTTGAGTGGAACCCTTATCATGAAGAGTCTATATTTATTGCTTCATTTACTGAAGACTGGGATTTTACACCCTACCATATTGATATTGCAAAAGGTACATTCGCAGAAATAAATTTAAGAGAGCCTTTTGTTAAATGGGGGGATTCAAATCATCTTTATTTTCTTGATTGGGATAGTGAAAACCCGTCACTTTTCGCACCGCTTGTTAAGCAATCAATTGATGGAAATAATGAAACCCTGGTTGAGGAAGACATTTTTCAATTCGATGCTGCCAGGGACAGGCTAATGACCATTACTGTGCCGGCAAATCAATCAGACCAGGCGCTGTATACTTTTATGGATAATCATTTCAAAAAGCTATCTTCATTTTCGGTACCTCATTTGACAAGGTTTTCAGATTGGCTGGTGCCGTATTATGACTGGACTCCCGGAGGAATCATTACTTTTCAGCCATTGTATAGCGCTGAGAGTGATTTGTATGCAGGGGGATTTCAGCTTATATCCGTTGACAGTGAAACCGGCGATAAGGAATTGCTTTTCGAAGATATGGAAAATGCGCCGCTCAGCTGTTCACCCGATGGGAAAGCCTGTTTAACAGGTTTCTATCTTGAAGAACTGATAATGACCGACAGAAAAGAGGTTATTCGGTTAGTTGAACATAACGAGTAATCAAGAAGGTAAAGGAGCAGAGATATGGCAATTGCAGATGTTACAGTCATTCCAATTGGAACAGGAACACCAAGTGTCAGCAGCTATGTGGCAGACATTCAGCGTGTATTAAAAAAATACGAGGAAAGCGGCAAAATCCGATTTCAGCTGACACCCATGAATACCATTATTGAAGGGGAGCTTCCTGATTTGTTTGAGGTCATCCAGGCAATGCATGAAGTCCCTTTTGAAAAAGGCTTAATGAGAGTGGCGACAAATATCCGCATTGATGACAGAAGAGATGTTAAGAGGAAAATGGAAGAAAAGGTCCAAAGAGTTGAAAGTAAGCTAAATGGCTAAAAATAAAAGGGCTCCCGCCTTGAACTATACCCCGGATAGCGGACACTGATAAAAAAGTGCCCC
>NZ_APVL01000027.1 GCF_000565285.1 Cytobacillus firmus DS1
TTGGGGGCTGTCCCCCTGTGAGAGTAGGACGCTGCCGGGCGAAACAAATTTGTGATACAAAATCACAAGAATAATATTATCGCGGGGTGGAGCAGTCCGGTAGCTCGTCGGGCTCATAACCCGAAGGTCGCAGGTTCAAATCCTGCCCCCGCAATCTGGTCCGGTAGTTCAGTTGGTTAGAATGCCTGCCTGTCACGCAGGAGGTCGCGGGTTCGAGTCCCGTCCGGACCGCCATTTTATTGTTCTAAAAAGTAAAACGAAACTTAGTTTCGTCTTTTTTTATGCCTTTTTTTTAACCTAAGTGTATATGTATTAATATTGAAAATAGCTTACTTTGCCCATTGCTGCAAAATAAGGTAAACTACATATAGACTATTCTCCTTAGGATTTATCCTAAGGTTTTTTTGTAATCTCAGAATTCAGATCTTTGAATTTCAAGAACTGTCAGCCCTATCGCCAACTGCCTCGGGGTGGTGTGAGTGGTAAGGCGTTTGTGCTTTTACTTTTCATTTTTAGATTAGACCATAAAAGGTGTTGAAACATATGAGTCAGTTTGAGTTTATCTCAAAGAAGCCAGAGGATACGATGGGGTTTTCGGAGAAGCTCGGCAGCCTGCTTCAGCCGGGAGATGTCCTTGCTCTGGAAGGAGATTTGGGTGCAGGAAAAACGACATTCACCAAGGGGCTGGCCAAAGGGCTTAATATAACCCGAAATGTAAATAGCCCTACTTTTACGATTATTAAAGAATACCATGGAAGATTGCCTCTTTATCATATGGATGTTTATAGAGTTGAAGATTCCTTTGAGGATTTGGGGTTTGATGAATATTTTGATGGCAATGGGGTCACAGTTGTAGAATGGGCTCATCTTGTTAAAGAACAGCTTCCTGAAGAGTTATTAACTATTTATTTATATCTTGATAATCATGACTCAAGAAGGCTTGTCCTGGAACCCCGGGGAAAAAGATATGAGGAATTGTGTAAGGAGATTATGTCATGAAGGTTTTAGCCATTGATACATCCAATTACCCTCTGGGAGTAGCTCTTCTGGATGGTGATCAGGTTATAGGCGAGTATATTACAAATGTAAAAAAGAATCATTCTGTCCGAGTTATGCCGGCTATTGATACTTTAATGAAAGACTGCGGTGTTAAGCCTGCTGAATTAGATAAAATTGTTGTTGCGAAAGGGCCTGGTTCGTATACAGGAGTGCGTATTGGGGTAACGATTGCAAAAACACTGGCATGGACTTTAAATAAGCCGCTGGTGGGGGTATCCAGCCTTGAAGTATATGCGGCCTCGGCTGGCAGATACTTTAATGGCGTCATATCACCTTTGTTTGATGCAAGGAGAGGGCAAATATATACCGGCCTGTATCAATATAGGGAAGGACAGTTAGTTTCGCTGATAAAAGACCAGCTTCTGCTTTCAAAAGATTGGGCAGCCATGCTTTCAGAACAGCAGGAAAACGTTCTTTTCATTGGGAATGATTTGCCCTTACATAAAGATATATTTACAGAACGCATTAAAGAGCGGGCAGTGTTCGCTTCACCTGCGGAGCATAATCCCAGGCCGGCCGAACTTGCTTTATTAGGAAGGGACCGCGAGGGTGAGGATGTCCATTCTTTTGTACCTAATTACATTAGGATTGCGGAAGCTGAAGCTAATTGGATAAAAGCAAACAAGGAAAAAAAGTTATAGATGAGGAAGCGGACGTATGAATAAATCCTTAACTTTCCGTTTGATGAATGAAGAGGATATTGATGATGTTTTAGAAATCGAACACAAATCCTTTACAACACCCTGGAGCAGGGAGGCCTTTTTTAACGAATTAACACATAACCAGTTTGCTTTGTATGTTGTTTTAGAAGAAGAAAATAAAGTAATAGGATACTGTGGAGCATGGATAGTCGTGGATGAGGCTCATATCACAAATGTTGCGCTGCTCCCTGAATACCGTGGGAGAAAACTTGGAGAAGCTTTGATGCGGCAGCTAATGGAGCTTGCGTCTGAAATGGGAGCCATCACAATGACTCTGGAAGTAAGGGTATCCAACTTCACAGCTCAGTCCTTATACCGAAAGCTTGGTTTTCAAAACGGAGCCATCAGGAAGAACTACTACACTGATAATCAAGAAGATGCTTTAGTAATGTGGGTGAATTTATAATGAAAAAAGACCAATGGATCATGGGGATTGAAACCAGCTGTGACGAAACTGCGGTAGCCATCATTAAGAATGGACGTGAAATTGCAGCCAATATCGTTGCATCCCAAATCGAAAGCCATAAACGTTTTGGCGGGGTAGTTCCGGAAATAGCTTCCCGTCATCATGTTGAACAGATAACGATCGTGCTTGAAGAAGCATTATATAAGGCAGGCATCACATATTCTGATCTTTCAGCAATTGCTGTGACGGAAGGGCCTGGCCTTGTAGGCGCGCTTCTGATCGGGGTTAATGCCGCAAAAGCCGTTGCATTTGCTCATGGCATCCCGCTGGTAGGCGTGCATCATATTGCTGGCCATATTTATGCAAACAGACTGGTGGAAGAAATGGATTTTCCGTTACTTTCCCTGGTAGTCTCTGGTGGACATACTGAACTGGTCTATATGAAGGAGCATGGCCATTTCGAAGTAATTGGCGAGACAAGGGATGATGCTGCAGGAGAGGCATATGATAAAGTTGCCCGGACCTTAAATCTGCCTTATCCGGGCGGTCCTCACATTGACAGACTCGCTCATGAAGGGAATCCAACTATTCAGCTGCCGAGAGCCTGGCTGGAAGAAGGTTCATACGATTTTAGCTTCAGCGGCTTAAAATCAGCCGTTATCAACACTGTCCACAATGCTGAACAGCGTGGCGAGACGATAGTGCCGGAAGATCTGGCTGCAAGCTTCCAGGATAGTGTCATTGATGTCCTGTTAACGAAAACAGAAAGAGCCGTTAAAGAATATCAGGTGAAGCAGCTGCTGCTCGCAGGCGGAGTTGCGGCGAATAAAGGTCTTCGGGCTTCTTTAGAAAAGAAGTTTGGAAATAAAGCCGACATAAAGCTTATTATTCCGCCATTATCTTTATGCACAGATAATGCAGCGATGATAGCGGCAGCAGGAAGTGTGCTGTTTGAAAAAGGACAATTCGCCGGTCTTGATTTAAATGCAAATCCCGGTTTGGACATTACTATCCACAATGATAAATAATTAGGAAAAAGTCCCCGACAGCTTAGGGGACTTTTTCTGTGGATAAAATCATTTGTTTCAGAATTTCATGTTGGTAATGTGGATAAAATCAGCTTTAATTGTGGATAATGTGGAAAAGTCTGTGGAGAGTATATATAACTGCGTTTTTCTTGTGATTATCTCTGTGGATAATAAAAAAGACTGGCAGTGACTATTCTACCAGTCTAAAAGTTATGAATATTCCTTTAAACCTCTTCAGCTAAAAGCGTCCATTCTTCCATCAATTCTTCCAGCTTTGCTTTTGCTTCATCCGTTTCATTCGTTATTTCCATCACTTTTTCATGGTCCTGATAAACATTCGGATCACAGAGAAGCTGATCATTAGCATCTATTACTGTTTCTAATGTTTCTATTTGTTCTTCGATTTCTTCCATTCTTCTTTTTCTCTGGCGTTCGAGCTTTTTGGCCTCTTTATCCAGCTGGTAATTATTTTTTTCCTGCTTTACAGGCTGTGAATCGGAGGATGCGTCCTGCTCATTAAGTGCAAGCAATTCCTTTTGTTCCTGCTTTTTTTCTACATAATAATCGTAATCGCCAAGATATTCAGCTGCTCCGCTTCCAGAAAGTTCAACTACTTTTGTTGTAATCCTGTTGATAAAATAGCGGTCATGAGAGACGAAGAGAATGGTCCCGGGATAATCGATCAATGCATTTTCAAGAATTTCCTTGCTGTCGAGATCCAAATGGTTTGTAGGCTCGTCAAGGATTAAGAAATTGGCTTTCTGCATCATAAGCTTTGCAAGCGCAAGCCGTGCCTTTTCACCGCCGCTCAGTGTTGAAACGGTTTTAAGTACATCATCACCGGAGAAGAGAAAGTTCCCAAGTATGGTCCTGATTTCTTTTTCCGGTTTCAGCGGGTATTCATCCCATAATTCGTTCAGTACTCTTTTGTTGCTTGTGAGCTCTGCCTGTTCCTGGTCATAGTAGCCAATTGTCACATTGGAGCCATACTGAATCTCCCCTGAAAAAGAAGGGATTTTTTTGATGATGGTTTTGAGCAATGTGGACTTGCCGATTCCATTTGGCCCTACAAGTGCAATGCTGTCGCCTCTTGCCAGCCGCAGTGAAATATTCTCGCTCACTTTCTCTTTGTAGCCTATAGCTAAAGAGTGTATATTTAAAACCTCATTGCCTGACTGCCGCTCGATGTCAAACCCAAATGAAGCTGATTTCTCGTCTCCAAGCGGCCTGTCCATCACGTCCATTCTGGCCAGCTGCTTTCTGCGGCTTTGTGCCCTTTTGGTTGTGGAGGCCCGGGCGAGGTTTCGCTGGATAAAGTCCTGCAGCTTAGAGATTTCTTCCTGCTGTTTCTCGAATTGCTTCATTTCTTTTTCAAAATTAGCTGCTTTTTGATCCAAATAGGAACTGTAGTTTCCTGGGTATTTTCTTATTTGGTGGCGGGAAATTTCGTAAACCTGGGAAACGACCTTATCAAGAAAGTACCGGTCATGTGATACGATTAGAATGGCACCGCTGTAGCTCTGCAGATATTGTTCGAGCCACGATAATGTTTCAATATCAAGGTGGTTGGTAGGCTCATCCAGGATTAAAATATCAGGCTTTGTGAGCAGCAGTTTACCTAGGGCCAACCTTGTCCGCTGTCCGCCGCTCAATGATGATATTTTGGTATCATAGCCCAATGAGCTGAAGTTGAGTCCGTGGAGAATGGAACGGATATCTGCTTCATATTGATAGCCGCCACTTTCTTTGAAATCAACCTGAAGTTTGTCGTAATCTTTTAAAATACGCTCATAGGCATCTGAATTATTTAGGACATCAGGATCTGCCATTTGTTCTTCAAGGCTGCGGAGCTGTTTTTCCTGATTCTGCAGATGTCTGAAAACAGTCAGCATTTCCTCCCAGATGGATAACTCCGATTCCAGACCGGTATTTTGTGCAAGATAGCCAATTGTTACTTCCTTTGGTTTTATAATCTCACCGGCATCATATGTCATGTGTCCGGCAATTATTTTTAAAAGGGTGGATTTTCCTGCACCATTGCGCCCTACAAGGGCAATCCGGTCCCTGGTTTGTACTTCTAGCTTTATATTCGTTAAAATGGGATCAGCACCAAAATTTTTTGCCAGCTGATTGACTTGTAATAGTATCATGTTCTTTCACCTCGGGTATAGAGTAAGTGTAACTCATTCATATATGTTCGGCAATAAAGGAGACAGGACTATAAGCCCTGCTGAAGGGCATTAAATCATAACTAAAGGTAAATAAATATGTGAAGAACCTTACAAGCACGTACAAAGTAACGGAAAAATAGTGTATGATTTTGAAGAGAGGTGTTTTTAAATGGCGGATTTTACTCATTTTAATCAAGAGGGCAGGGCAAAAATGGTGGATGTAAGCGATAAGCCTGAGACGGCAAGGACAGCCATCGCTCAGTCAAGCATTACGGTGAATCAGGAGATTTACGAGAAGATCACATCCAACTCGATGAAAAAAGGGGATGTACTCGCTGTTGCACAAACGGCAGGCATTATGGCGAGCAAGAAAACATGGGACATTATTCCGATGTGCCATCCGCTGCCGCTAAAGGGTGTAGACATTTCATTTTCATGGAAAGCAGAAGAGGAAGAGTACGTCCTTATTATTACGGCTTCTGTTAAAACAAAAGGAAATACGGGTGTGGAAATGGAAGCGTTAACAGCTGCTTCTGTCTGTGCGCTGACCGTTTATGATATGTGCAAGGCTGTAGATAAAGGAATGATAATTGGGCCAACCTTTTTAATAGAGAAAACAGGCGGAAAAAACGGAGATTTTAAACGAAATTAATTCATCATAAGAAAAGGGGATGGACGAATGGCCAATGAACCAATTAAGATACCGCAGGCAACAGCTAAACGGCTGCCTTTATATTACCGCTTCCTAAAAAACCTTCATTCCTCCGGCAAACAAAGAGTCTCATCAGCAGAATTGAGTGAGGCGGTTAAAGTAGACTCTGCAACGATTCGCCGTGACTTTTCGTACTTTGGTGCGTTAGGGAAAAAGGGATATGGATATAATGTGAACTACCTGCTGGGCTTCTTTCGGAAGACTCTTGACCAGGACGAGCTTACCAAAGTCGCTTTGGTCGGGGTAGGGAATTTAGGAACAGCCTTTCTTAACTATAATTTTCTTAAAAATAATAATACGAAAATAGAAGTGGCATTTGATGTGGATGAGAGTAAGGTTGGCACGAAAATCGGTGATGTGCCGGTCCATCATATGGATGACCTTGAAGAAGTTATTGTTGAAAATAATATTCAGGTGGCGATTCTAACGGTTCCTGCACCGCCTGCCCAGACGATTACCGATCGGATGGTTAATGCGAAAATAAAAGGTATCCTTAACTTTACACCTGCGAGGCTCACTGTGCCGTCCTCGATTCGGATTCACCATATCGATCTGGCAGTGGAATTGCAGTCATTGGTTTATTTTCTGAAAAATTATCCTGAAGAAGTGTAAAAAAAAATGAGCCTTTTGCGGGCTCATTTTTTCATTTTAAAATGCTGACCAACCATCCGGAGACCGGTGGCAAAATCAAATGTGGCAATTAAGATTAGAAAATAAGTAAAGAATCCCCAGGTTGCTTCCCGCTGGGTATTCTGGATGGCTATAAAGGTGAAAAGGCATCCGAGAAGGATGTAAATAAAGCCTGAAAACAAAGGTGTGCTTCTCATGAAAATCCCCCAGTACGTTTAAAACTTCCCAACATTTCTCCAGCTAGAAAAAGCTGATAAAGCTCTGCATGTTCTCCATTTCCTTTAACCACTTTTGTATATTGTCCTGATTCAGCTGGACAACCGCTACAAAGGTGTTCATTGCCACATGGGCAAAAATCGGCACGATGATCCGCTTTGTCTTGACATATAAGAAGGCAAAGGTGAATCCCATTGCCGAGTATAGCAATACATGTTCCGGCTCAAAATGGGCAAGTGCAAAAATGACCGAGCTGATCAGGGCCGACAGGAAGAAGTTGAAGCGCTTGTGAAGAGATCCAAAAATAATTTTCCTAAAGACAATCTCCTCAAGGATAGGCCCGATGACCGAACTTATTAAAATGACGATTGGCGATGCTTCAATAATCCGGATAATCTGCTGCGTATTTTCAGATCCCATTTCAATGCCAATCATATTTTCAATGCTTGCAGCAGTAGCTTGAGCGATCAGGGCCAAAAATATGCCTCCAACAGCCCAGCCAATTGAGCCGGCTGCGGAAGAGGCATCTCTATCCAGTCCCCGTTTCATTTCTTTCCTTAGTAATAGAAGCGTAATGATCAGCGTAATCGTGAAACTGATCACGAGCCAGTAGGCCACAGCAAGAATCTGCATATTTTCGGGATTCTGTCCCAGGGCATCGGCAGCTAATAAAACGAGCGGAACGCCAAACAAGCTTGAAAGCTGCATGGCAATATAGGCGATTAAAATAATCCAGTATTCCTTCTTCAAAATGTTTTACTCCTTAATCTGAGTGTTGGAAACAAGTCCTAAAGTTATTGTACTCTTTATAAGGAGCGGGTTTCAAATATCAGCACCAAGGAGAGACTTAATATGGTTAAAATGAGTGTTTTTGCAGCATACTTAAGAGGTTGTCTTTGTCGAAATATAGGTTATAGGCGCGGATGAATTTTTTTATAAAAAATTTAAGCTTCACCCTTGCAAATAGAATTGAGATTCATTAATATAATAATTGTGTTAGCACTCAAACAGAGAGAGTGCTAATAAATAAAATATTTACATATTATTTGAGGAGGTTGTTTCACTTGTTAAAGCCACTAGGTGATCGAATCATTATCGAGCTTGTTGAAACTGAAGAAAAAACTGCAAGCGGCATCGTACTGCCGGACACTGCTAAAGAGAAGCCTCAAGAAGGCAAAGTTGTAGCTGTGGGAACTGGCCGCGTTCTTGAAAATGGTGAGCGTGTTGCCCTTGAAGTTGCTGACGGCGACCGTATCATCTTCTCAAAATATGCTGGTACTGAAGTGAAGTACGAAGGCAAAGAATATTTAATTTTACGTGAAAATGACATTCTTGCTGTAATTGGCTAATCGCTGATCAGACGAAGATTATTAAAAGATAAAGCTAAAATTTTTGAGGAGGTTTTTATCAATGGCTAAAGAGATTAAATTTAGTGAAGAAGCCCGCCGCGCGATGCTTCGCGGTGTAGATTCCCTTGCAAATGCGGTAAAAGTAACTCTTGGACCTAAAGGACGCAACGTGGTTCTTGAGAAGAAATTCGGTTCTCCATTAATCACTAATGATGGTGTGACAATTGCAAAGGAAATCGAACTTGAAGATGCTTTCGAAAACATGGGTGCGAAGCTTGTTGCTGAAGTAGCAAGCAAAACAAACGATGTTGCAGGTGACGGTACAACAACTGCAACAGTTCTTGCTCAGGCAATGATCCGTGAAGGCCTTAAGAACGTAACGGCAGGCGCTAACCCAATGGGTATCCGCAAAGGAATTGAAAAAGCGGTTTCTACTGCTGTGGAAGAGTTAAAAGCTATTTCAAAACCTATCGAAAATAAAGAATCCATCGCACAGGTTGCTGCTATTTCTGCTGCTGACAATGAAGTTGGCCAGCTGATCGCTGAAGCAATGGAGCGCGTTGGCAACGATGGTGTTATCACAATCGAAGAATCTAAAGGATTCACAACTGAGCTTGATGTGGTAGAAGGTATGCAGTTCGACCGCGGATACGCTTCTCCATACATGGTTACAGATTCTGATAAGATGGAAGCGGTTCTTGAAAACCCTTATATCTTAATCACTGATAAGAAGATCACAAGCATTCAGGAAATCCTTCCTGTACTTGAGCAGGTTGTACAGCAGGGCAAGCCTTTATTGCTTGTAGCTGAAGATGTTGAAGGTGAAGCACTTGCTACATTAGTAGTGAATAAGCTTCGCGGAACATTCAATGCAGTAGCGGTTAAAGCTCCTGGCTTCGGTGACCGCCGTAAAGCTATGCTTGAAGATATCGCGATCCTGACTGGCGGTGAAGTAATCACTGAAGAGTTAGGCCGTGACCTTAAATCTGCTACAATCGACTCTTTAGGACGCGCTTCTAAAGTAGTTGTTACAAAAGAAAACACGACGATCGTTGAAGGTGCTGGAGATAGCGCGCAAATCGGCGGCCGTGTGAACCAGATCCGCACTCAAATGGAAGAAACAACTTCTGAATTTGACCGCGAAAAGTTACAAGAGCGCCTTGCTAAGCTAGCTGGCGGTGTGGCAGTGGTTAAAGTTGGTGCTGCAACTGAAACTGAATTGAAAGAGCGCAAGCTTCGCATCGAAGACGCCCTTAACTCTACACGTGCAGCTGTAGAAGAAGGAATCGTTTCCGGTGGTGGTGTTGCCCTTCTAAACGTATACAACAAAGTGGCTTCTATCCAGGCTGAAGGCGATGAAGCTACAGGTATCAACATCGTACTTCGTGCGATGGAAGAGCCTGTACGCACAATTGCTCACAATGCTGGCCTTGAAGGTTCAGTTATTGTTGACCGCTTAAAGCGCGAAGAAGTTGGAACAGGCTTCAACGCTGCTACTGGCGAGTGGGTAAACATGATCGAAGCTGGTATCGTTGACCCAACGAAAGTAACTCGTTCAGCTCTTCAAAACGCTGGATCTGTTGCGGCTATGTTCTTAACTACTGAAGCAGTAGTTGCTGACAAGCCAGAAGAAAATGCTGGCCCTGCAATGCCTGATATGGGCGGTATGGGTGGAATGGGCGGCATGATGTAGTTTAAAAGAAAAAACCCTGATTTATCAAGGTTTTTAAGGTGAAATTACTATTTTTGATGCCCGTTTGATGCCATAAATAAAAATTAGAGGTTTCTCATGAGTTCTCCGAACTTCTGGGATGCCTCTTTTTTTCGATCTTTTGTAATATGCAAATACACCTGAGTAGTTGTATCATCATCAGTATGTCCTAAGCGATCCATGATCTGCAGAAGTTCCACGCCAGCTTCAGCAAGCAGGGATGTATGAGTGTGTCGCAAAGAGTGAGGAGTTAGATGTTTAGTAATCATAGGTAGCTCCTGTAAAACTCTTGCCATGCGGTTTTCCACAGTCTTAATAAAGTGTGGATAACCATAGTATGGACCATTCATTCTCGCAAAAACAAAATCACCGTCAAAGTAATCCTTGCCGAGTTGAAGTTTTGCTTGCTTAACTCTTATCTGTTGTTTTTGAAGTAGTCGAATTACTTCATCTTCAACAATAATTTTTCTAATAGAACCTGCTGTTTTTGGCGGCAACAAATGAAAATTTTTTGTATTATTTTTAGGATTATAATATGTTTTGGTGATATTTATCGTTTGTTCATTAAAGTCAATATCCTTCCATTTGAGCGCAACAAGTTCTCCTGCTCTAAGGCCTGTCCACGCTAAGGTAAAAAGCATAATATAAGTCTCTTCATTTATTTCCTTTGCTTTATCCAAAAACAATTTTAGTTCGTGTTTTTCTAAATATTTATCCTCTACTTTTGTATTTTCAATGTCTTCAACAGTTTTCTTGTCTTTCGGAATAAATGCATACTGTGTTGGATCATAGAAAATTAAATCTTGTTCCATTGCCCTCTTGAATATCATTCTTGCAGTGCCATGAATTCCAGAAATAGTATTATGAGCTAACTTATCTTTACTTTTAAGGTTTGTAAGAGCATTTTGGTACATTTTTTTTGTAATATCATTAATTTTATATTTGGCAAAATACTTATTTAGATGGCAAATTTCATGTTGTCTAACTCTAATTGTACTAATCTTTCTATCTGTGACACCATACACCGATAACCACTCTTCAGCCATATCTTCAAATGTAATATCGCCTCCACTTTCAAGCCTGCGGATGCCAAGTTGGTATTCAAGTTCTTTAGCTGCGTCCTTCGCTTCCTTTTGTTTATTGAAACCTCTTCTAACAATTCGGCGTCGATTTCCAGTCTGGGGGTCAATGCCGTTTTCTATAATAAACATCCATTTATCGCCCTGTTTAGTTTTATATTTTTGGAAAGAAGCCATATTATTAAATAACCTCCAAGAATAATTTCATTGATCTTTCTTTTGGAAGCAACTGCAGTAATTCTTGGAGTTCAAAAGTTCCTAAAACGAATTGCTTGATAACATAAGGATCTATGTAATCACGTTCTAACCTTGACTTAATGCTTGTTAGATTTAACTTAAAATGCTGCGGGTTATTGTTATTGAATATAAAGTCCGAAAAAAATATGGAACTGGTTAATATCGAAGAATCAAAGTCGTAAATGTCCTCGTGCTTAAAGGGCTTAATTGCTTCATATTCATATACTTGGTTGTCCCAGTTGATTTCACCATTTTGAAATGTAAGAACATAGATATAGGGCATTAGTTTACCGTCAATATAATCATAATAGATACGTTGTTGAGGCATTATTATATTGCTCCTTTCCTTTTTGCAATTAAATAATTCAATTTATCAAGAACATCCAGTGTTTCCTTAGAATATGGGCTAGCTTTAGAATATCGAGATTCCATGTAAGCCCTATGTTCAGCATCAGACTTAGCCAACAACAATTGATTCCTAAAGTGACATAGACGTACTCTTGCGAATTCTTCATTAACATTAAAAGTTTCACTGATAAAATATACACCGTCTTCAATATTCGCAAATTCATTTAATTGGTAATTAAGAAGCATGAAAGTCGGAACGCAAAAATGATACATAAAGTTATGCGCTTGGCGTTCCTGTAGTTTTTTAAAAAGGTAATACATTTTATTTTGATTTCCCACATGGCTTACTACATGTCCTAACTCATGGGCAAAATCTAACCATTGTTCCACCTTTGATTTGCGTTTATCTAGGATAATGCTATATAAACCGTTAGCACAATGCATTTTACTTTCACGATCCCAGTAATGTATCCAAATATCTAATTTGTCAGCAATATACTCCATATCAATATCCTTTGGAGAATCAATTTCAAGGAAGTTGTATAATTCTTGAATATTTTTTTCTAAAGGTGTTAATTGATATTGCACTAAAGCTTCCCCCTATGTAACGAAACGTATGTTCTGTATAGTTTGTAAATGAAAAGCCCGAAAAAGGGCTTAAATAAAGCTATTATTTATTTTCTCTTCTGCTTGTCTCCAGGCTTACGACCCTTCTCTCTCTCCAATAGCCACTCCAATAACTCTACTGCTTCTTCATCGGTGATGTTTCCGTCCCGAGCAGCTATTTGGGTGTTTGGGTCATTAAGTGCACGATTTACCTCAGGGGATAAATCTTTGCCTTTTAATAAAAAATCTGTAGAAACATTAAAGAAATCAGAAATTGCTATTAATGTTTCGTAATCAGGTTGCCTAAAACCTCGTTCGTAATTTGATAAATTTTGATGAGGCATACCTAATTTATCTGCTAAGGCTATTTGAGTGAGATTTCGTTTTTCCCTTAAACCCCGGATTCTCATTCCAATGGCCTTACGAAGTTCTGGATCTTCATCCGAAGTACTAATTAATGTATTTTCTAATGTGGTCACATCCGATCTCCCTAAAAGATAATCAGTTGTTACATTAAAAAAGCTTGCAATTTCATCTAGTCTAGCCCTTCTGGGCAAACGATCAGTATCGTTTTCATAGTGAGTAATTGTAGAACGTGGAATTCCCAATTTTTCTGCCAGTGCTTCTTGGGACAGGTTTTTCTTTTCTCTCAATTCTCTTAATCTTTTAGCAAACATCATTATACCCCTCTATCCACACCATATACCTTTATTTTAACAAAACATGTGCGTAAAAAAAACAGTGCGTTTTTCTAACGTTTATATTGACATGTTCTGAAAACGCACTTATTATATAAAATATAAGGTGCGAAAAACGAACAGGAAGTGGTGAATAAATTGCCTATTAGAACTAGACTTGTTAATGCTAGAAAACAAGCTGGATTAACACAAGAACAACTTGCTTTAGAAGCTAAAATATCCAGGGCTTACCTGTCAAATATTGAAAAAGGTAAACACACCCCCTCACTTGAAGTTGCTAAAAAAATATCCGATGCATTAAAGAAAAGTATTGAAGATATTTTTTTTGAAATCGATGTGCGAAAAACACACATAAAATAGGAGGTAGAACAGTGGATATAACTTTTTCAGAATTAGAGTCCAAACTCCTTGGGGAAAGACTAAATCTTCTTTTTCAAAAAGCATATGAACAAGGAGTAGAAGATGCAAAAAGAAAGTTCAATTTTCCTGAAGTCCTAACAAAAGATCACTTAGTCCAGATGTTCCAAATTGAAAAACCTACTGTAAATAAGTTAGTTGCGAGACCTAACTTTCCTAAATTAAAAAACATCCAAGCCCGATATCCAAGGGATCAAGTGCTAGCTTGGATAAATGAAAATTCAACCTGGGTTAGCAATAACACAAATTATTATACTCAGCAGGCGATTTAATAATTTTATTTTACTAATAAACTTTGTCACTTTAATAGCTTACTATTGGTACAAAAAATAAGGGGTGAGAGTAATGGCAATTGGAGAAGCGATGGCCGCGGCTAGGAAAAGGCAGGGGATAACTCAGCTGGATCTTAGCCAAGAGGTCAGTTATTCACGCGAATCAATTGCAAAATATGAGACCGGAACAAGAAAACTACCAAGAGATATGTATCCCACTGTCACACAGCAAATTGACGATCCGGAATTTTATTTTGAAACATGGGGAGAAACAACGGGGTTAGTTAGTATCCCTTATTTTAACGGAGATCACATTGATCAGCATCCGGCCAGTATGGTCTACCTGGTTACAAAGGAAACAGCTGAAGCCATGGACCATCTTGACCATTTAAATTGGGGTAAGCCAGCAAGTGCTTATACCCATGAGGAAATGACACAACTTGAAAAAGCACTGTTAGAAAATCTAGATGCTGCTGCATCCATGATAAATATGGTGGCATCCCTAAGCAAAACACATGGATTTTCCATGAAGTCCTTATTTCAAAAATGGCAGGTCAGTCTAAAGGCCAGAAAATACAAACTTTAGGAGGATTAACTTGGAAGAAGCATTTATTTACTACTTATGCACTGCATTTGTTCTAATTATGGGCATTATTATTGGCGATTTCACATCAGAAGGGAAGAAATAATTTATGAAGCAATTACTACATATTCCAGGCACACAAAAAGATATGATTTTAACTTCAATGGAAGTTCACCGTCAAGGGTTAAACGGCATGGGGAAAAGGCTGTTTGATATCGCTTACAGCAAAATTTTAAAGATGGATCATAGTGTTGAGCTGGACGGAATGGAAATGATGTATGTTTCGCAGGCTTTGAATTCTTTCGGAAAAAGGCTAGCTGGTATTCGACTATTTGATGAAGCTGGCAACTATCGTTCTATGGCTATGGAGATGGAGCGAATTCGAATTAACTTTCAGCGTACAAATGGACCGAGCGTAAAAAAAGAAAAGACAGCAAGTGCTGGAACACTTACTGCCTAGGGAAAAACCAATTCAGTTAAATATAGAATAGCATTCTTTAAGAATTGCGGCAAGAGTATTGGGCTTGCCGTCACAACCGGGAGAACTCTCCCTCCCTTCATCCTTTTTAATGAGCAGCGTATCTACCAAATATGCCATGCTCCCGGTTGTGACGGTGCGCACCAATAATTTTGAAAGGAGGATAGTTAGAATGTCACGCGAGGAAAAGCGTAAAATCCGTCTGGAATTAAATGATTTATTGGATCGTCATTGCAGTGGTTGTGAATTTAAAAACGGATATGAGAATCATAGGCAGTGTTTAAATGATTGCCCAATAGGTGAGCAGTTAAGGAACTTGACTGCAACATTAGTTGGAGATATCCATCCAAATGAAGAGGTTTCTGTCAAAAAGGGAAAATGGGAACAGGATGAGGTTAACTACTTAATAAACCATTTACCATATTTCAACGTTAATCATCTTGCTATGAGATTGAATAGAGATCCTAAGCATGTTTCAGGAAAAATTCATCGAATAAAAGCGAAGAGAAAACGTGTTAGTTAATAATTATGCGGCAGGTGGACAAGTTATGTTATTTTCAGTTGATTTTACAGTTGAATGCGATGGTGGCTTCTCTACAGTTCATACCGCTTTAATCCACGCTATGAGTGTATCTGAATGTAAAAGCGTGGCAGAAGATATCTTGGAAGAACGGCCAGAGCTTACTGATCAAAAAATTCATATTTTCATTGAGCACTAGATAATGAGTGTACTAAAAAACGAATCTAAGGTCTTGCTGCCTTTATGGCTGTTGGAAAAAGAGAACCATGTTTCTGAAGATATTTTTTTTGAGGAAGCACGGAAATATTTAACTCGCTATCCAGGCTATAAATTGCTTTTTGTTAAAAATGGTTTTGCTGAATGTATGAGGATGGAAGAAGGTGAATGTTCATGAGCAAACTCTTGTTAGATGAAAGTCCAATATTAGTTTTGCCTTCTTTAGCAACAAAGATTGGGCTGAACGAATCAATCTTTTTGCAACAGCTGCATTACTGGCTAAAGGACAGCAACAATATCCGGGACAATCATAAATGGGTCTATAACACTTATGAGGACTGGAGTGAGCAATTTCCCTTTTGGTCGGTAAGTACGATTAGAAGAATTATTACAAAACTTGAAAATCTGAATCTGTTGATTATCGGAAAGTATAACAAATTAAAAATCGATAAAACAAAGTGGTATCGAATTAATTATGAAATGCTTCAGGGTATGAGCAGTCCATCTGTTCAAAATGAGCAGTCGGAGTGTTCAGATTGGACAGACGAACTGTCCAACTTGAACAGACCATTACCAGAGATTACTACAGAGAATACTACAAAGAAAAAAGAAGAAGATGAAGGTGCATCTGCTACCGGTGAAAATCCATTTCGTTTCTTTGAGGAAAATGGATTCGGAACAATCGGAGGATACATATCCCAGAAAATTTCAACATGGTGCGATGATCTGTCAGATGAACTTGTATTAGAGGCTATGAAAATAGCTGTTGAACGTGGAGCGAAAAGCTGGAGTTATGTTGAGAAGATTTTAATCAGCTGGTCTGAGAAAAATATAAAAACTGTATCTCAAGCACATGCGCTCATCCTTGAATACAAGGAAAAGAAAGCCAAGCAAGCTAATCAGCCAAGAAAAGGTACCGGAAGACCAATTAGGCAAGAGAAGCTACCGGATTGGTTTTATGAAGATCAGCAGACTAACCCGCCAAATAAGACAATTACACCTGCCGAACTTGCTGCTGACAAAGCTGAACTGGATGAAATGCTAAGGCAAATGGCAGGGCAAGAAGTGTCGAACAAGCAGGAAGATCTGACCCGTAAAAGGGTTGAGTTGAAGGAAAAATTAAAGAAATTAAAGGAGGAGCCGTGATGGAGTTAAAGAAGGCTGTTGATCGTCGAAAGAGTCATCTTATTAGCAGATTAATTAAAGCGGGATTCATCAAAACCCATGATGGCCGGCAGTTATATGAACTTCCGTTGGCAGAACTGGAAAGGTTGCATATTGATTATAAATGCCAAGCAGCACCACAATTTGAGATTAAACAGGTGAACTAAATGAGTAATATTAGTCAGTGTTCCTGCTGTGGGAGAGTTTTTCTCGTTGTTTCAGATGAGGTTTTATACTGCTCTTTAGAATGCAAGGGACTACACAGCCTCTTTCAGGAAGAGGAGAACACGTCAGACATAAAAAAAAGCCAGGAAATCAGCCCGGCAAAGATTCGTTAATAACACCTTAATTATAGCACACAAAGGGGTGTTAGATGTGAAAAGAGTTAATGAACTTCATGTCAATATTGATAATATGTCCATTGAGCAAAAATTAGAATCCGGGAAGATAAAAATTATTGTATTGGATGGACAAAAAGGTGTCGTAAGCTCTTTTGAAGCTGTACATCATGGTGAAACTATTGTGGAAACTGTAAATGGCGAAGCAAGGCGAATCCATTTTAGAGAATCTGAGAAACTTTTTTAATATTTTATAACTCTACTATATCTCAATAACAGTACCAATTTTAGATATCCAGAGGTACAAAAGTGTTCTGGGAGAAGGTATTCTTCCAGAACATAAAAATAAAAATGATCGGGTGAAAACTTAATGATAAATACACTTTGCAAGAATGCTTATGAAACCGCAAAATCCAAGGGTTGGCATGATGAATCAAGGGAAACAGGAACATTATTGGCTCTCATCCATAGCGAAGTCAGTGAAGCTTTAGAAGCAGATCGCAGGGGTGACCATGAAAACTTTGCTGAAGAATTAGCTGATATTCTTATCCGGGTTTTTGATCTTTGTGGTGCTAAGGATATAGATTTGGAAAAGGCAGTCATTTCAAAAATGGAACGGAACAAAGGAAGGTCTTATAAGCACGGAGGCAAGGCTTACTAAGGGGGCATCGATTTGCGTTTAGAGGTATTTCTAAAAGATGGTCCATTAACCAAGTTAACCAAAAGCCAACAAGAAAGATTTATATCTTTGCTAAAAAAGGCACGCAGCCCTGATGAAGAGCACGGCATTGTTCAATCTCTGCTAATACTGGGATATGCAGTAATAGAAAAGTAATACAAAATTTGTATTAAGTTTCCTTAGGAGGTCGGCAGCATGCAAAATCACATCATTTTCTTTTCTGGTGGCAAAAGTAGTTTCTCTGCTGCCGATTATGTCAAAACTCATTTCCCAGATGACAACATAGTTTTATATTTTACGGACACTCTTTGGGAAGATGAAGACCTTTACAGGTTCATCTATGAAGCTAGCGATAAATTAGAATTGCCCATGCTGATCCATAGCAGAGGGATTACGCCGGCACAGTTGATGGTCCAGCAAAAGTTTATGGCTAACAATCGGGTTGGCACCTGCAGCAAGGAACTTAAAATGAAAGTTTCGTCCAAGTATCTAAAGAAAGGCATCGTTCCCGATGTTGAAAAATGGCATAACAAGCACTTCTTAAAGGCGGAGGATTTTATAACAGGTGCGACCCTTTACTTTGGAATTGGATTTGAGGAAATGCATCGAGAAGGGCCGATACGAGCAAATTGGAAGCCATTTGAAGTTGAAATGCCACTGATTGAAAACATCATCGATAACGATGCGATTCTTGCTAAATACGGCATCCGGCAGCCGAGAATGTATGATATGCAATTCTCTCATAACAACTGCAAGGGTAGGTGCGTTAAAGCTGGGCAGGGTCATTTCAAAAACCTTCTCATGAAGGATGAAAAGACATTCATTGAATTAATGGAGCAAGAGATCATCATTAGTGAATACATTCGTTACTGCAAGCAGCCTGCAATTAAATCCGGTAAGCTTCCAGATCACATGTATAAGGATGTATGGGAGTTTGTAAGCTCTGGCAGGAAGTCCGAGAAGATAATAAATATCCTTAGCAATACAGATTATTTGAAATCGAAGAGGCGCCTGCTGGGGGAGGATAATAAGGGACAACCAATCAACAAGGCATATACCTTCATGAAAACATTGTCACTGGAAGAGTTGGAGAAACAGCCAATCCAATGTGACATTTGGGATATTGGCGGCTGCGGATGTTTTGTGGAGTACGAAGCCAATGAGTAATATCAAACAATTAGATTTATTCTCCTTCGCCCTGGAAGATCAAATAATAGATTTAAAACAGGGCGAGGAGATGGAGTTTATCCGAGGAAAAGAACGGCTGCTGATTCAGAAACATAACAAGCACAAAGGCGTTTGTCATTATCAGGGGCCAGACTTCTCTGGTTATGCCCTTCACATTGATAAAAAAGGTATATCGGGTGGATTAGATATCTTTGTAGCAAGTATTGAACGGTGGCTGGATGGCCGGGGTTGGAGGGAAACAAAAGAGTAAATAAGTTTACCGGGTAGGAGGGGGCCAATATGAGGGACTATCTAAATGCAAATGAGCGTAATCAGTTTATGGTTCTTCAATCCATTGTCCAGATGATAGATGGGCTGAGGAATTCAGGAGTAAATGGGCCGAAATTAACAAGTATGCTGGAAGATTGGTCAGCAAGGGGAAACATGTCTAAGGATGAGCACCGAAGTTTAAAAACGGCTGAAACTTATCTGAGAAAGTATCTGTCATCCGTTTATGAGCGTTTGGGTCCTAAGGAACAGGATGTTATTAAGAAAAAAATATCAAACTATGATTTTAAACTAGTGGACGACTACACATTAAAACAAGTTCAAAGAGATATTGCTGATCGTTTTGTCAATGCAGCTGTGCCAAGAGACCAATTTAATAATTGGTGTGAACAAATTATGCAAGTTAAATGTAATGGCTGCACTGCAGATTGGAATACTTGTGAGCTTCATCAGGTGTTTGAAGATAACTTTATCCCGGAAAGCGGGTTTGATTGCAACAACTGTAAATATGCATACAGCTTGGAAAAATGATTTGTGGCAACTCAGACACATATAGTTCACCAAATTAAAGGAGGAACTGAGAATGGATAAAAGGTATGAGCAAGTGGAGTTCTTACCAGGAAGCACTGTAGAACATGTTGTTAATGAATTATTGAGTTATCGAGAAAAAGGGAAGTTGGCTGTTGCTAAATTTAATGATGTTACCTTGTACTCCGACACCGTAACATTGGATTCAGCATACCGAGAGATAACTGGTAAAACCAAAAAGGAATTTGAAGAGTATCTTAGGTGATCTTTGTCGTATTCCGATAAATAACAGGCACAAAATGCGAAGTAAGAAGAGGGGATATAGTTGGAGTTCTTCATCAGAAATGAGTCTTTCAGGGAGTTCATATTTAAATACCCTATTACATCGTTGATTACAGCAATAAACATAGTAATGTACATCATCGGAGTGTTTTTTGTCATGAAGAACGATGGATTAATAGCGATAGGAAGTTTCTTAGGAAACCTAGTGAATCAAGGGGAATGGTTTAGATTCATCACGGCAACTTTTTTGCATAATGGTATTTCACATTTATTGTTTAACGTCGTCGCGATACTGCTTTTAGCTCCTTTTTTAGAAAGACTTTTAGGGAAAACCAAATTTAGTTTTTACTATGTGTTATTTGGAATAGGAAGTTATATAGCAGTTTATTTTTTTGATTTTTCTACATCAACAGTCGGTGCAAGCGGATCAATCTTTGGATTTTTAGGATTTTATTTAGCAACTGGATTGAGAAAAGATTCATATCTAGATAAAGATTCAAAGAAGTATATCATCATAGTATTAATCAGTTCTTTATGTTTGCCATTGTTTATGTCTAATATCAGTATTCCTGGACATATAGGAGGACTACTAACCGGTATTGCTTTTGGTATATTCACCACAATAGAAAGCATAAGTGACAAGTTAGTGAAGGAATAGTACAAAGAGAACGGGTTGGTAAGATTAGTTTATTAGGAGGAACCTGAATGGAAAACGGAATTACTGCCCATATTGGCGGGTTAAAGTGTGACAGCCCTACATGTGATTATAAAGATGATTCTATAACGTTAGAGCAATATGAATCTTATATAGATGCACCTTGTCCGGATTGCGGGGCGCCATTACTTACACTGGAAGATTACAACCAGGTACAAAAGATATTATCCCTTGTAGATCTTGTCAATTCGTTGCCTGAACCTACAGAAGATAGTAAGGAGAAAGGTAAAATAAGCTTCGAATTCAATGGCACTGGCAAAGTGAACGTGAAAATAGAAAAATTAGATGAATAGGAGGGGAAACTCATGAAAATGGGTGATGAAAAATGGCTTGAAGCAGTTCGGCAAAATTACAAATTCCCATGCAAAATCGCCTTTGTAATGATTAAAGAAGGGGATGGCACAGTGTCTATTATCAGCACAGAAATCAAAAATAAAGCACAAGTTGACAATGTGAAATATAAGCACATCAGCAAGTCTACCTGGACAAGTGTAGGTTCTGCAGTTCTGTCAGTAGCAGAATATGACAATGCCGAACAGTATTTAAGTGAATCCAAGAAGCAAACCGATATTTGGGGATACGCATTAGTTAAAAGATCTTATGAATAGCAAAGAAACAAAAGATAGAAGGTGAATCGTAGTAGACATATATTGTTCACTAACGAAAGGATGATAAAACAATGAAAAAAGACCTTGAAGAAATGGCAAAAAAACTTGAACGTTATCAAGAATACTTTGATACAAGAGGAGAAGAAATCCTTAAATTGAGGAAAGAAAACGAGCGATTAAGTAATGCTCTTTTAAGATTTGTTGAAGATGAAACAGTCACATGGGAACAAACTGAATCAATAGCAAAAAGAGCCTTAAAATTACCACCGTATCAGTGACACAAAGTGTGCAATAAGGAGTGGTATAGAAATGTTAGTCGGAGATAAGAATTGCAAGGTTTGTAAAGGTTACGGTCTTATAGGCACTTTCAATAGGGGGATAGACGATAACGACCTTGAACCGTGTGAATGTGTTAAAGAGTGGTGTCCTAACTGCGATATTGAATTGGAGGAAAAGGGGACACCAGACGGAAAAATGATAGCTTGCGGTATTTGCTCCTACGGTTGGTATATCGGTTAAAGACACAACGAGCGAAGGGGATTGAAATATGAGGAAAGATACTAAAATCGCTAGAAGGAAGAAACGATTGAAGGCTTTAGCAAAAATGAAATGGTATAGAAATTGGAATTACAGAGAGTTTTACAAAGCTAAAAAAATGTATGAAAGCACATTAAAAAATCGTTACCCATACACAAAAAGTAATTTTTAATTAATGCACAGTTCGACAATTATCCGCATTTTAAATAAACACAAGGTAGGATCAGTTAATTAGGAGGTAAAGAAGATGAGCGTAAGGGAAGCTTATGAAATTGTAATAAAAACCGAGGTAGAAAAAGCGATTGAAGAACAGGGAGCAAAAATTCCTAAGAAAAAAATCGGTGAGCTCGTTACTTATCTTTCAAATAACCCTGATTTCCTTGAGGGGATTTCTCAATGTGTTGAAGAGGACCTTGAGGACTATTGTGAGAATATCGACATTTTTGGAATTTGGGATTAAGTAAACACAAGATAGAAGGTGTTAATAAACATGATCGATAGAAGACAAATAAAGAACTGGCTGTGTGAGGATTGTACATTTGTATTCCAGACTTTTGGAAAAAAGCAAAATGGCAGACCAAGGAAGTATTTCTGCCCCAGTTGCGGTGAGAATGTATCGGTGTTCAAATATGAAGCTGATAGATTTAATCAAGGTCCGAAACGGATTAAACAGCCCTGGAGAGATGAAGAAATACAGGTCATCGAACAGGTAATGAATGGTGAGCTCTTAAAGTATCAAGCTGCTATTAAATTAGGCCGGTCGATTAAGTCAGTGCGCAGGAAAATTGAACGAATGAATAAAGAGAGGGTTAAGGCGGAATAGATAGAATTTTAACGAAATAGCTTATCGCAGAAGGAGGAGCAAAAATGAATGCTGGAGAACAATTAATGTCCGATGTAGCTGCATACATTTCCGAGTTGGTGCCGGTGAATATTGAGAAGGTAAAAAACAACTTATCTAAGATCCTAACCAGGTATCATGTTAAGAAGGTGGAAAAAACAGAAATTCATCCGGATTTAACCGATAAGATTCAGCTATTCCTTTCTGCGAAAAAGCTTGAGGGTCTGAGCAAGGTCACACTGGATAGTTACCTGTTAGAACTAAATACATTCTCCAAAAAGGTGAAGAAACGTGTGGAGGATATTACAACTGCAGAAATACGTGTTTTCCTCGGATCCTTTGACCATCTGAAACTAAGCTCTGTATCCAGGAAACTATCAGTCTTAAAAAGCTTCTTTGGCTGGTTAACGGCAGAAGAATTTCTACAGCGGGATCCAACAACCAAGATTAAGCCACCTAAGAAAGAGAAAAGGCTCCCGAAAGCTTTAACTATTGAAGAATTGGAATTGCTCCGGGAGTCATGTAAAACAAATCGCCAGAGAGCATTCCTTGAAATCTTATATGCAACCGGCTGCAGGTTATCGGAAGTGCATGCACTTAATAAATCAGATATTAATTATCGCACGGCCAGTTGCCGGGTGATCGGAAAAGGAAACAAAGAACGGGAAGTGTACTTCAGCCCGAAAGCTATGTATCACCTTAGGAAATATCTGATGGGCCGAACTGATGAGGAGGATGCTTTGATGGTTACCGAAAGGAAGCCTTATCGTAGGTTATCAAAAAGAGGGATTCAGCGGGAAATCGGCATCATCGCAAAGCAAGCAGGGCTGGAAAAGAAAATAAGCCCTCATACTTTACGGCATACGTTTGCTACACTCACATTGAATAACGGTGCCGATATTGCGGCCGTACAAGCGTTGTTAGGGCATGAAGATCCAGCCACGACACAGATATATGCTCAACTAACCGAAGAGAAAAAGAGGGAAACACACAAAAAATATCTAGTGATGTGATTAATAGGAAGGGGAAAAACAAAATGATGAATCGCGTAGTTCTTGTAGGAAGGTTAACGAAAGATCCCGATTTAAAATACACACCAAATGGTGTTCCTGTCGCCTCGTTCACTTTAGCAGTGAACAGAAACTTTACTAATCAGCAGGGCGACCGAGAAGCAGACTTCATTCAATGCCAAATCTGGAGAAAGCCGGCCGAAAATGTTGCCAATTTTCTTAAAAAAGGCTCGCTCGCAGGAGTAGATGGTCGTATCCGAACACGCCATTATGAGGGTCAGGATGGGAAGCGAGTTTATGTTACTGAGATTGTTGCAGAATCTGTTCAGTTTTTAGAACCGAAAAAGGATGGTAACAGCCCAAGAAACGAGGAAAGCGGAACGCGAAATGAGAATCCTTTTCCAGATAATGATTATTCAGGCATTAGTGATGATGATCTGCCGTTTTGAGTGCAACTAAATTGAAAATTGTAGTATAATGTAACTATATCCAAATATGTCCAAGACCGAAAGCGTGAGGGCACTGATTATGTTGCATTTATTTGCACATAATTGGTGCCCTTTTCTTTTATTCAAGGAGGGGAAATCGCGGAGTTTCAATTTGACAATAAAATACTAAGGTCCATTGTAAATAAAGAAGCTGTCTGGTTTGTAGCTAAAGATGTTTGCGATATTCTGGAACATAGCCAAGTCAGTAAGGCGGTAGAGAGATTAGATGATGATGAAAAGCTGCTGGGAACAATATTCCTATCAGGTCAAAATCGGGAAACGTGGCTAATTAATGAATCAGGTCTTTACTCATTAATATTAACAAGCCGAAAAGCTGAAGCTAGAAAGTTTAAAAAATGGATTACTCACGATGTTCTCCCTGCTATTCGCAAAACCGGCGGTTATGTTTCTAACGAGGACCTATTCCTTCATACCTATCTTCCACATGCTGATGATCAGACAAAGTTAATGTTCAGAGCAACTTTAGAGACGGTGCGTAAACAAAATGAACAAATTTCCCTTATGCAACCTAAAGCTGATTATTTTGATGCGCTTGTAGATCGTAATTTATTGACCAATTTTAGAGATACGGCCAAGGAACTGGAAGTTGGCGAAAGACAATTTGTGAAATGGCTATTAGAAAATAAGTATTTGTATCGTGATAAAAAGAGTAAATTAAAACCATATTCAAGATTCGTACCAGAGATATTTAAGTTAAAGGAATATGAGCGTAATGGTCGCGCAGATGTTCAAACTCTGATAACGCCAAAAGGAAAAGAAACGTTCCGTATATTAATGAAGAAACTCGTCTCATAAGTCCAAGACCGAAAGCGTGAGGACACTGATGAGCAGCAGATTTGCTGTTTCGTCGGTGTCCTTTTTTATTTTATATAATGGGGGTTGAATTAAATGAAAGAATATAAGGGATTTCAGTTAGCTGCCATTGATCGTAATGAAACAAAAAAGAGAGTGGAGGAAGCGTTAGAAAAATACCGCATCCTACTCTTATCGCAGGACGTCGAACGATTGCCAAAGGTGACTCAAAATTTCTCCTTAGAAATGCCGGCAAGAACAAATCAATTCCATTCTTCTACCGAAGAGAGTGCAATAAGAAATGCTGATTACCAGAGAGAGAAGAGCGAATATATTAAAAAAATTTCATTGGCTGTGAATCGTCTTTCATATAAAGAAAGAGCCATTTTAATTCGTCGATATATGACAGAAGATGATATGTATGATTACCAGGTCTATAATGATCTCCATATGAGTGAGAGGACATATCATAGACACAAGTCTAAAGCTTTCTATAGGTTGGCTTTTGCATTAAATCTCGAAGTTTATGAAGAGCAGGCGGTGAGCGGCGCATGAATTTCGTTCAGCCTATAAGGGATACAGATAAGATTGAGGCAATGAAGAGGTACCTATTAGGAAAGAACAAAAGAAATTACATGTTATTTGTAATTGGAATTAATACCGGTTTAAGGATATCTGATATTTTACAGTTGAAAAAAGAAGACTTATTCAAAACTCATCTTAAGCTAAGAGAGAAGAAAACGAAAAAAGAAAAACGGATAAGAATTCCTCCTTCTATTAGGAAAGAGCTCATCGAATATGCAAAGGATTTGAAAGATGGCGAATATGCATTTAGGAGCAGGCAAGGCGGCAACAGTCCTATTGACAGATCAACGGCATATAGAATTTTACGTGAGGCTGCAGATTACATTTCTCTTGAGGAGGTAGGCACTCACACTTTAAGGAAAACCTTTGGGTATCATTTTTACCACCTAACGAAAGATGTGGCAATGTTGCAGGAAATCTTTAATCATTCCAGTCCGCATATTACCTTGAAATACATTGGAGTTAACCAGGATGCGATGGATAAGGCAATGATGAAATATAAAATTTAATTTTTTTGGTTATAACTACACCATAATTTTGCTTAGAGTGCACTCGTTTTAAAAGGCTGGACAAACATATATATATCAATAAGTTTCACATTTAGGCGAGTGCATCAGTCTGTGAATTATAGTGTAGTCACTGAAGGAGTGAGCAAATTGTTGATTGAAGATGCAAAAGAGAAAATTAAGCAGCTGGAGAACTACATAGAAACTGTAGAGAATTATAGTCCTGAGACAATGGAACAAGAAGCGGTTTTCCTATATGTGTTATTGGAGAGTGTCACTAAAGTAACTGCTGAATTGAACAAAAGAGGCTATCGGATCGGCAATAGAAAATTAAATACTGTGGATGTCTCTTCTATCATCAAATCAAAGCCAGTTGACAAAATACACGAAATGGCGAAGCGAAGATTCACAAGAAATAAGAAAGCTGTTGCTGGTAAATGGTTTTAATATTAAAATTCGGTTAAACAGTATTCGAAGAAAAGTGGCAGGATTTTGGCAGTATTTTGAACGAATGTTTTGTGATAAGCATGCTATTATGATATTAACGACAAAATTTAAGTCGCCATCCAATCTTGCTGCGGAAACAGCGGGACGATGGCAGATAGTGTTTGCCTGATGTTTTAAAGAGTGCGCAGGTACAGAGCGGATAATCTGTACATAAAGACGTTGCTGATTGGGTCCAGCAGCGTCTTTTTTCTATGCAGATAAGAGGTGAGCTTATGAAGTTTGCTGATCATTTAAATAAAGAACAGATTCGTAAGTTTAACCAACTGAGACATACATCGAGGAATCAAAAAGAGAGAAAGCAAATGCCTGTTGCTAAGAAGAAAGAGAAGCTTAGCAGGAGAGAGTTAGAATGCCTTATGGGAAAGCACATGGACATTTATAAAAGAGTGAATGGGGCTGTAAGGAGGAGATAGCATGACATGTATTGCAGGTCTGGTCTACGAAGGAAAGGTTTATATAGGTGGCGACAGTGCAGGTGTTGGAGGGTATAGCTTAACTGTAAGGGCTGACGAGAAGGTATTCATTAAAGATCAATTCATAATGGGATTTACATCATCTTTTCGAATGGGACAGTTGCTTAGATATAAACTAGAAATTCCATTCCATAAGCCAGGAATAGATGCTTATGAATATATGGTTACTGAGTTTGTGGAAGCTGTTAGGCAATGCTTAAAGGACGGGGGATTTGCCCAGAACCTAAATGGAGAAGAGACAGGCGGTAGGTTTCTCGTAGGGTATAAGGGAGAGTTGTTCTTTATTGATGAGGACTTCCAAGTTGGTAGGCCGTTGCTATGTTATGACGCTGTTGGATGTGGAGAAGATATTGCGAAGGGTAGTTTGTTTTCTACACGTCATAAAGAAGATTTACCAGAAGCAAGGGTACTAGATAGTCTAAAGGCTGCTGAACAGTTTAGTGCTGGGGTTCGTGGACCATTTAAGGTGTTGAGTATATAGGATGGATAATAATCATCTATTCCAATACATTACATCAGGGCAGCTAATGAAGTTCTATAAATCTAAGGAGTGGAAAGCACTAAGAGTTGAAGCATTAGAGCGGGATAATTATGAGTGCCAGATGTGCAAGGAGAATGGTAAGTACCATAAAGCAGAATGTGTCCATCACATCAAAGAAGTAAAGCCGTATCCTCATCTTGCTATGACCTTATCTAATCTCAAATCATTATGCAATCCTTGTCACAATAAGGTTCATGATCGTATAGGCATTCATCTGCAAGAGCAAGGAAAGAAGTTCGTAAACGAAGAACGATGGTAAAGGAGGAGAACAATATGTACGTTGAAAGATTGGTAGATGAGCGAATAAAACAATTAGGTGAAGCAGAGGAAATGTGCAGCAATCACATTAATCAATTGAAGGAAAGAATTGAGAAAGAGAAAAATCGTTTGACAGAAATCAAAAATGAAAAAGAAAAGCTTGAATTCTTTTTGAAAAAATAAAAAAATAATACCCCCCGGTCAAAAATTTTGAAAAAATTTAGGGGCACCGTTCAACGGGGAGGGGAAGTCGGTGAAAATATTTTTGGGAATCTCACATGATAGGGGGTGCACACAAACAGCACCCTTTTTTCAATGTCAAAAAAAAGGAGGCGGTGAGGGTGCGTGAACTATATTGAGCAAGCATATGAAGATTATATAAATGGCATGAAATACAAGGATATTGCTGAGAAATATGATGTTTCAATTAATACCGTGAAATCATGGAAGAGAAGATACGATTGGTCTCGGGAAATAATTTCAGAAAAGCCGAAAAGCATGCAAAATTCCAAGGATGTTGCACACAAAAAAACTTCGCAAAGCTCCAAGCTAAGAAAGTTAATTGAGGCAGATCTAAAACGGCAGCTTGAAGAATCAGGAGCCACTCAAGCCCATTATTTAGATCTTGTTAATGATTATTTATCAATGTGGGATGTAAAGAATAAATTAATTGCTGATATTGAAACTCGCGGAGTAGTGATCAGATGGTCTAATGGTAAACAAGTAAGCGAGAAAAAGAATGATAGTATTACAGAACTTAATAAAACCAACGCTCAGATGTTGAAACTTCTTTCTGAACTCGGTCTGAAAGCGACTGAGATCTCGAAAGGGGATGGTATAGGTGACGACGTGTAATTCGCATCCCTACATTGATGAATACTTTTCCCTGATTGAATCTGGTGAGCTTCCTGTATGCGAGGAACAGCGCTTACTTATGAGTTATGTGAGAAAAATATTATCTCGTGATGATATTTATATAGATGACGATATGATTGAAAACAGCATTGATGTCCCGGCAAAATATTTTCCGTATAAACTTTATCCGTGGCAGAAATTTGTTAATGTTTTCATTTTCGGATTGCGCTGGAAGTCGGACAATACATTAGTTTTCAACCGATATTTTATATACATGGGTCGCGGTGGTGGAAAGAACGGTTATATTTCCTACAATTCTTTTTTTATGATGTCTAAAAAACATGGAATATCCAATTACGATATTGATATTGTGGCAACAAGTGAAGACCAGGCAAAGCGGTCTTTTCTGGATGTTTATAACGTATTGGAAGATACCAAGAATTTAGATCGATTAAAGAAAGCCTTTTATCGTTCAAAAGTAGAGATTCGTAATAACTCAACTAAGAGTTCTATGCAATATAACACTTCAAATGCAAGAACCAAGGATGGTAAGCGTCCCGGCTGTGTGATTTTCGATGAAGAACACGAATACGATAACTACGATACGATTAAAGTTTTCACAAGTGGTGGGGGTAAAGTACAGGACTATCGTGAATTCCATATATCAACTGATGGAAATGTTCGGGGAGGCCCGTTGGATGATTTAAAGGATGAGGCTAAAATGATCCTGAACGGGGAAATCGGAATCGATGAATCCTCATTGTTTCCTTTCATTTGTAAATTGGACAAGCCTGAAGAAGTAGAAGACATAAACAATTGGGCAAAAGCTAATCCATCTTTACCTTACAATGAAGTTCTATTAAGAAAGATGAAGAGTGAGTATTCACAAATGCAAAGGAATGCAGCTATCCGTATCGAGTTCATGACAAAAAGGATGAACAGTCCTGTTGAGGATACTCGAAAAGCTGTTGCAACTTATGAAGATATTCTGGCTACCGAACAGCCGATGCCTGATTTCTCAGGGTTTGAGTGCATTGGTGCGGTTGACTTTGCACAAATACGAGACTTTTGTTCAGTTGGAGCATTATTTAAGCATGAAGGTAAGCGGTATTTTAAACACCATACTTTCATGCATCACACAGCACCTAAACTCCAAGATATCAATAAAGATATTATTCAACTCGCCATAAAAAAAGGATTGCTTACTGTTGTTTATGAAGCTTCTATTGATCGTAAGCATGTTGTAAATTGGTTTGTTGAACAAGCTCAAAAGCACCATTTTTTAAAAGTAGCAATGGACTTATACCGTTCAACTATTTTAAAAGATGCTTTTGAAGAGGCAGGATTTGAAGTTGAGATAGTGCGTAGAGGGCCAGCGACTCATGGGATGCTTGCTCCCCTGGTTGAGGAAATGTTTGTTAAAAAGGAAATTGTATTCGGGGATGATCCTCTCATGCGCTGGTATGTGAATAATGTTTATAAAGAAGAAAGAGCAAATGGTAATGTGGAGTATTTAAAAATAGATAAAGAGAAACGGAAAACAGATGGTTTTTTTGCTTTGCTGCATAGCCTGGTTCTCGATGATCAATTATTTGAATCAGAACCATTTGATCCATTTATGTTTAATGTAACGACATTCTAAAAGGGGGTGAATGAATTGGGATGGACTGATATGTTTAAGGGCCTGTTGTTTAAGGACGGTACTCTAACCGGGTACGAAATCAACTTAGATTTAATATTGGAATATCAGTATAAAAAGCTTGCTGTGGAGACATGCATAGATTTAATTGCTAACGCAATATCTACTTGCGAGTTCCAGACCTTTGAAAAGGGTGTACAGGTTAGAAAAAATAATTATTATTTATTTAATGTTTCTCCCAACCAAAATCAAAATTCATCAGAATTTCTTCATGAGCTTGTTCATCATTTATGTTATGACAATGAATGTCTGGTCATTATGCAGGATGGTATGCTTTATGTTGCTGATGATTATGAAACGGTTGAGTACGCCATGAAAGAAAATTATTACAAAAATGTTCAGGTTGGAGAGTTCACCTTTAATAAAAACTTCCGAGAAAGTGAAGTCCTGCACTTTAAGTTAAGTGATGAAAATATTCGTAAAGTGATAGACCTTCTATATGAATCTTATGGAAAGATTCTGTCCTCTGCCATGGGAATTTATAAAAGGGCAAATGCTAAAAGGTTCCTAGTTAAAGGGAAATTTTTGAAATCCCACAATGAAAAAGAACAAGAAGCTGCTAATGAATTATTTAATCGGCAATTTAAAGCTTGGCTAGAGGCAGATAAAGCAGGGGCTATGATGCATATTGGTGACAATGTTGCACTAGAAGACATGAGCGGAAATGGCAAGGGAGGAAATCCTGTAGCTAACAGCCGTGATATACGAGCTTTAGTTGACGATATTTTCGACTTTACTGCCTTGGGGTTCCATGTGCCTAAGGCGTTATTAAAAGGGGATCTTGCTGATATAGAAAAGCAGGTTGATAGCTTCCTGATGTTCTGTATTAAGCCAATCGCTAACCTGTTAAACGCTGAATTTAATCGAAAGATTTTTGAGAAAGAAGAATATCTTCAAAGATCATATATTAAAATCGATACTTCAAAAATTAAAATCTTGGATATCGTTAATTTAGCAACAGCAGCAGATAAGTTCTTTGCTATTGGTGTTAATAGCATCAATGATAACTTGGAATTGTTGGGAAGAGAGCCACTAAATGAGGATTGGGCAGACAAACGTTTCGTTACCAAAAACTATCAAATGGTTGAGGATGTAGAAAGCTTGGAAGGGGGTGAGTAAATTGAGGAAATTTAAAAATGATAAGTACAATCATCTTGCGTCAATCAATCACCAGTTTAAGGCAGAGGCCGGGGAGGAAAATTCTACTTTAACTATCTATGGAGACATAGGGGAGTCATGGTGGGGAGAGTCTACTTCTGCAAAAGACGTGGAAAGCGCGTTGAAAAGTGTCACATCAAGCACCCTTACAGTACACATAAACAGTCCAGGTGGAGATGTTTTTGATGGGATTGCAATTTATAACCAATTAAAAAATCATTCAGCGAAGGTCATTGTTTACGTAGATGGCCTTGCGGCTTCAGCTGCATCTATTATAGCCATGGCGGCGGATGAATTGATTATGAATACTGGCTCCATGCTGATGATTCATGAAGCGTCTACATTTACCTGGGGAACTAAAGCAGATATCAAGAAAACTTTAAATGCTTTAGAAGGTATCGATAAATCGATTGCCGATATTTATATGACCCGTTATCAGGGTGAACGTTCTGAAATTGAAACGTTAATTGAAAATGAAACATGGTTCACTTCGAGTGAGGCTGTAGAATTAGGCCTTGCAGATAAAGTCAAAGATGTCCAGGAAGAAGAGGAGTTGGATCCAGAAGAATTTAAAAACTCAATTCTTCAAAAGTTCCGCAATAAAAACAGGCAAACAACAGTAGTTGCTCGCGATGACAATAGCAATATAGTTGCAAAGAGTGTACTGGATAACTTCAAGCGCCAATAGGCGTTTTTATTTTGCTTAAAAATAGGAGGAAAAAACAAAATGAAAAACCAAAAAAGATTTCTAATGCCATTAAATATTCAGCTTTTCGGTGGTACAGGTGTCCAAAACCTTGACCGGTCTGTAATCGAAAATAAAGAAGCACAAATAACGGCAATGCAGGAAGCATTCGAAAAGGGAGATGCTCAGGCTGTTGCGGAACGTATCGTAACAAATATGGAAAGCAACATGATTCATATTCAGGATATGATGAATTCAGTTATTAAAGAAGCTCAGCAGGCAAAAGATGAAAATTGGGATGCTCAAGTGCTTGCCTCCCGTGGAATCCGAGTGCTAACAAGTGAAGAGAAAAAGTTCTATAATGCTGCAATTGAGGCACAATCCTTTGATGAGGTCCATAAGTTAATGCCTCCAACAGTGTTCCAGCGTGTATTTGAGGATTTAGAAAAGGAACATCCTTTACTTTCTCTAATCAACATGCAGACCACTGGTGCGGTTACTCAATGGGTTCTACGTCGTCCTGGAGCATCAGCTGCATTCTGGGGTGATGTAACAGCAGCGATTCAGGAAATGGTTGACGAAGGTTTTTATACTGTGGAAATGGGCATGTTCAAGCTTAGCGGATTCTTAGTAGTATCAAAAGCAATGTTTGAATTGGGTCCTGATTGGCTGGATAAATATGTTCGAACTTTCATGGCTGAGGTTGTGGCAGAAGAATTAGAGAATGTTGTAGTAAATGGAACTGGTAACAAGCAGCCGATTGGTATGACTAGAGATTTAGAAGGAGCTGTGGTTGGTGGAGAATATCCTCTTAAGACACCAGTAACTCTTAATGACTTTACTCCAGCAACAATCGGAAAAGAAATTCTGGCACCAACAACTAAGAATGGAACACGCAGGTACACGGGAGTTACATTGATTGTTAACCCTTTGGATTATGCTGCTAAATTCTTTGCATTAGGAGCTAAACAGAAGGATGATGGCACTTGGACTTACGATAATTTCTCTGTACCAGGACTTACAATGGTTCAATCCCCAGCTGTTCCCTTGAACAGAATGATTGCAGGAAAACCAAAGGACTATTTCATGGGTGTTGCAACGAATCAAAAGCTTGAGTCTACAGATGTATTAAGAATGATTGAAGACCAGAGGTTATATCTTATCCGTCAACTAGCCAATGGAAAGCCTTTAGATGCAGACTCATTTACTGTCTTTGACATCACTGCCATCGGTTCCACAACACCGACACCATAATTAATTTAAACTAACATTTGGAGGGATTCATATGTATGAAGTAATTAATGATTTCTATGAAAAACATCATAAAAATACACTTTACAAAAAGGGTGACACATATCCTAAAGATCCATATAAAGCAGATCCTAAGCGGGTTGAATACCTGCAAAAGGATGAAAATGATTATAAAATGCCTTTCCTCGGTGAGGAAATAAAAAAGGAAAGTAAAAAGAAATCTTCAAAGTCTGAATCCAAAGAGTAGGTGATTCAATTGGATGAGGCACTATTGAGTGTTCTTTTGGAAGAACTAAAGGGAACTCTTCGGATTACTTGGATTGATGAAGATGCAGAGCTGAAAAAGATAATTAAACGTGCTGAGGCGTACTTGCAGGATTTGTGCAGTACGTCTTTTGATTTTTCTAAAGAGGATCAACCCAAAACGTTACTTCTGGAAAGGTGCCGTTATGTCTATAACAATGCAGCCGATGAATTCGAAAAGAACTTCCACCATGAGCTCTCTCGATTAATTTTCAAAGTGGGTATTAAGCAGGTGGTTATTGAAGATGGAACAGTATAGAGAGACATTTAATGATGGTGTATTGGTGTACGGACATAAAATAACTAAACGTTCAGAAACTGGAAAGAGAATTGGGGAGACTTTCACAGCAGAAGGCAAACTTTTCTTTCGGGAGATGTCCTGCCGTCAAAGTGATTATGAATTTTCTAATGCAATTGGATCTCGTCTGGATTTGAAAGTAAAGACACCGTACCCCCCATCTTTCCGGAAGATTGATAAAAATAAACTGCTGGTTCAAATAGATGGTATTGGTTATGAAATTATAAATGTCGATCATGATACGACTAAGCAATTTTTATTCTTTTTACTCCAGAGAGTGGGTGGAATTAATGAATGAGAAGTCTAAAGAAAAAATGCTCGAACAGAAGAAATCAATTGTGGATGGATTGCAAAACCATTTTCCGAATATCCCACTTTTCCAGGATGAAATTGCAGAGGATGAAGAACAACTCTTTAAAGATTCTAAATACCACCTGTCAATATTGATTATGGGGGATTTCAGCACAACAGATTCTGCTGTCAGGCTTTCTCAAACTCTATCAATCGAGTATTACTCAGAGGAACGGGATGATGTAGATGAAACCCTTTTGGATATTATATCTATTGTAGATGCGGTTCCAGCGGTTAATTTTCGAAGGAGCAGGAAGGTCAGAATGAAGGTTGCTAACACTGATCGTTTTGTGGATGTTGTAACCATAGAATTTGAAAGGTTTGTTAAGTATGGCTGCTGAATTTGAATTTAATCATTCTGAATTTGACCGGTTACATGAAAATCTAATTCAGCTAGGTGATAAAGCGGAAGAGACAATGAATAACTCTTTAGCAAAGAGAGCAGAAGATGTCATTGTCCCAAGAATAACTGATCTAATACCCATATCAAGAAATTCGAATGGACAAGGTGTAAGAGATAAAATACACGCTAGAAATTTAGTCTGGCATAAGAAAGAACTAGGAAACCTTTCTGTCACCATTAAATCAAAAGGTGGAGCTGCAAATAAAAGAGGTTCTCTTGGATATCTTGTTTTCCCTGATGAAGGCCGGGGCAGCAGTAACCCTGTAGCACACCACTTTATGGCAAGAGGTCTTGAAGAGGGGACGCCTGAATTAGTTGGTGGATTACAGGAAGACTTAATTAGAAGAATAGAGGAGGAATTATAGTGGCAACAGTCGTTACTGAATTTGATGCTGTTTCTTTAAAAAATGTATCTGCGCAGTTCAAGACTGGAGGTACCCCAGCTGTAGGTACATCGTTTGGCTGTGCGGGTTCAATTGAGGGAGAAACAGAAAGTGTTGTTATTGAGAAAAAATGTGCAGGAATGACACAAAAATCAATTGCTAAACCTCAAAAGATGACTTTGACTTATGCAGGTCATTTGCCAGTTGCAGTATTACGGGATGTGTTTGGCTTGTCCAATACAGGATTAAAGCCAGGTGTGTATTCCTATGGTCAAAGTTCAAAACCTAAAGAATTTATCTTAACTGGAGATGTGGTAGATGAATTTGAAGATGTTACAAAATTGATCGCTTTTCCTGCTGTTACAAGCTCTACAGGCTTGAAAATACAGTCCATTGAAAATGGAGCAGAGGAAGTTGCCCAAATCGAGTTAGAATTCACTGTGCTGCCTGATAACGCTGGTCAATTTTATTACGAAGCACTTGTACCTGAACTTGATGATCAGACAGTTGCTGAACAATGGCATTCAGCTTTTACCCGGACGTTAGTGGAAGCAACACCGGCACCATAAATAAATTTTGAAGAGCCTGCTTGAATAGTAGGTTCTTTCTTTATTTTAGAGGAGGAATAAAAATGGGTAAGAAAATCCATACAATCACTTTAAGGGAATTAGAGTTTGTTGAAATAGAAGGTGAGTACAAAGAGGTTTATAAAAATGAAAAAAAATACCCTCTTTTCCTAAGTAATCATTCTTTAAGGCGAGGCCGGGATATGGGGCTTGTTCGTTCCAGTATGATCAATGACCTGCTAGGGATGGAAAAGAGCGTTAAAGGCAAAGAGGATGATGAAGCAGCAAGAGAATTAATAAATGATCTGTCAGAAGAGAAAATGCACAATGTCATTTATTTAGCCTTTTTAGGGGCAAACCCAAGATCAGAATATACCATTGATGATTTCCTTCAAAGATATCACCTTGATTATACAGAAACTCTCAATCTATATTTAGAAATCTTAAAATCATCTGTTGATGGTGGTAGCAATAAATTCGCTGCAGGACTTCGTAAATCAACTAAAAAACCAAGTTCCAAGGAAAAAAAGTAAAGCCTCCACAACTTGATTTTGAGTGCGTGGAGGATAAATATGTTTGGTTCGTTCTGGGTCAAGGTATGGACCCGGATTTTTTTTGGCATGAACCTATAGCGAATGTTGAACGCGCCTTTGAAAGTGCAATCTCTTTCAAAGGATGGACCAACAATCCATCCACAACGTGAAGGAGGTGTAATAGTTGGCAAGTAATAACGAAGCCCAGATTAAGGTCTCTGTTTTTAATCAGGAATTTAATAAGGGCATGAAAGAAATGGGCGCAGAATCAGGTAAGCTAAAACGTGAATTTCAGCTTCAGCAAGAGCAGATGAAGCATACTGCTTCCGAAACAGATAAGCTTAGCGCCACTGTGGAATACCTTCAAAAACAACAGGCATTGGCCACTCAAAAAGTGGCAGAAACTGAAAGGCAATTGGAAGCAGTTAAGGCTCAATACGGTGAAAATTCACAGGCAGTGAAAGACATGGAGAGGCGCCTGGATTATGCCCGAATTGAAGAGCAACGCCTAGCGAATCAAATTGTAGAAACCAACCAGGAACTTGAAGAACAAACTCAGCAAACTGACCAGGCTGGGGATAAGCTAAAAGAATTTGGCGGGAAAATGTCCGGGATAGGGCAAACCCTCACCACCGGTCTAACATTGCCATTAGTTGGTGTGGGAGTCGCGGCAGTAAATGCTGCTAGTGATTTTGAGTCGGCTTCTGGCCGTTTGCAAACGCAACTAGGCCTCACTGAAGAACAAACCAAGGAACTAGACCAAGTTGCTAAAAATTTATGGAAAAATGCATTTAGCGCAAGCGTTGAAGAGGCATCGGATGCTGTAGCTGTTATTTATCAGCAACTAGGTAATTTGCCAGCTTCAGAAATTGAAGCCGTAGCTGAGAGCGCTTTTACATTAGCAGACGCATTCGGTGTGGATATTAACGAGACTACTAGAGCGGCTTCCCAACTTATGCAACAGTTTGGTATAGATTCAGAAAAAGCCATGGACTTGCTTACTGTTGGGTTCCAGAGAGGTGGAGACTTCTCCGATGAACTTCTAGATACAATTGCGGAATATTCCACACAGTTTGCTAATTTAGGATTCTCAGCAGAACAAATGATGGGAATGTTTGCAAGCGGCGCGGAATCAGGAATCTTTAGTCTAGATAAATTAGGGGATACAGTTAAAGAAAGTTTCCTGCAAATCACCGATGGTGCCGATAATACCCGTTCTGCAATATCCGAATTAGGCCTTGACTTTAAGATGGTTGAAAGTGATCTCGCAGCTGGTGGTGATAAGGCAAATACTGCTTTTATGGCGGTAATGACGGCTATTGCTGGTGTGAGTAATGAAGCAGACCGTAATCGGTTAGCAATAGAGTTAATGGGTACTCCCCTTGAAGATTTAGGCCCACAATACCAGTCATTTTTTGCATCTGCTTCTGAAGGTATGACTGGTTTTGAAGGAGCTGCAAAAAGAGCATCGGAAACGATGAAAGACAACTTTGGAGCGGACTTAACTTCAACATTAAGAGAAACACAGGAAGCTCTTCTGCCTTTAGGGCAGACGGTTTTAGAAATTGTTCAGTCAGCCTTACCGGCAATCAGTGAATTAGCGAATAACTTTGCTAATTTGTCCCCTACCATTCAAAAAGTGATTCTTGCAGTAGCTGCATTTCTAGCTGCATCGGGTCCTTTGCTTATGTTCATTGGTTCAGTAGCCCAAGGCCTTGGTGCTATATTTGGACCAATAGGGAAACTAATATTAAAAATAAGACAATCTGCCGGAATAATGACTGCTCTTAGAACTGCATTATCTGCATTAACAGGCCCTATCGGACTTATTATTGCACTCGTTATCGGACTCGGAATAATCATTTACCAAAACTGGGATACAATCAGGGCTAAGACAATCGAAATATGGACCACTACAATAGAGTGGTTGAAAAGTGCCTGGGAGTCCATAAAAGTATTTTCATCAGAGACATGGACAGCAATAATAAACACCATTACGAATATTTGGAATGGTCTTGTCCTCTTCTTCACCAACACATGGGCAAGCATTCAAACCGGAATGACTTTAGCCTGGGAAGCTTTGAAACTTGCAATATCCATAGCATGGACAGCAATTGTAGATACTGTACAGGCAATCCTTTCGCCATTTATTCAAGGAGTCATCAACTATTTCAACAGCATGAAAGATGGAGTCAATCAAATCTTTGAAGGTTTGAAACTGTATTTTTCAGGAGTTTGGGACTTCATAAAAAATCTATTCTTAGGTTCACTTTTGTTGCT
This sequence comes from Cytobacillus firmus DS1, assembly GCF_000565285.1. Lineage (GTDB taxonomy): Bacteria > Bacillota > Bacilli > Bacillales > Cytobacillaceae > Cytobacillus > Cytobacillus firmus_A. The sequence goes on from NZ_APVL01000027.1 coordinate 38,531, forward strand.
GTTAGACTTGGTAACCGGCGATTTTGGAAGCATGAAGACAAATGCCTCGCAAATATTCCAAAACTTAAGTGATGCTCTGAATGATATTTGGGAAGGTCTAAAGACAATATTCCAAGGGGCTTTAGATACCATAAAAGGATTTGTGTCCACTGCATGGGACCATATTAAATCCAATTCCACTACGATTTTTAATTCCATTAAAAGTTTTCTTTCAAGTACATGGGATTCGATAAAGACCTCTATAAGCAGTACAATCGAAACACTGAAAAATAATGCCGTTGCAAAGTTTGAGGCTTTAAAAACTTCTGTATCTGAGAAGATGAGCGCTGCACAAACCAAGGTGTCCGAAATTTGGAATGCGATAAAAACAATATCAACGAACTTACCTGAGACCATTAAAAACATAGTTAAGGAAAAGTTTGAAGGCTTAAAAAATGCTGTTAAAGAGAAAATGGATGGTGCAAAATCAAAAATCGAGGAAATCTGGAATAAGGCTAAAAACTTCTTGACTGATATTGATCTAACCCAGGTGGGAAAAGATATAGTCCAAGGATTGATTAATGGTATTGGTTCAATGCTAGGCTCATTAAGAAAAAAGGCGAAGGAAGTCGCTGATAGCATCAAGAGCAAAATCAGAGGAGCCTTAGAGATAAACTCTCCATCCCGTGTAACTACTGAATATGGTGAGTTTACTGGTGAAGGTCTTGGTGTGGGTATTCTGAGAATGAAAAAGTTTGTAGAAAGTGCAGCAGAAAAATTAGCTGAGTGGGCAACCCCTGTAATGAATACCGGATTCACTGCTTCAGCAAATCAAGGCATAAGTGAAGCCACAGCATCATCAATGATCGATAATAGGTCCATTTTTGTGACCGTTGTTAGTCAGCTGGATGGTTATGAGGTAGCCAGGAACCAATATGAGTATATAAATGGAATGCTTCAAAGTGATTATGGTCAATCCAGAAGATCAGTGGGAGTGAAGTGATATGGAAAAGAGTATTTTTAATTTCAAAATCTTATACGAAGATGGAGAATTAATTGACATGCATGAAGATTTGAGTCTTTGGGTTAGCTCCTTTCATATACCTTCCCCTGATTTTGATCATATTACTGAAAGCATTGACGGCCGTAGTGGAGAAATCATTCTTGAAACAACACTGAAAGGAAGAACGGTAAAAGCGTCTTTCTTAGCTGAATCTGTAAATCCAATTGAATTTGATAAGCATCGGGATAATCTTTTTCGTGTTTTTAATCCACTAAGGGAGTTTTATATTATAAGAGATCTACAACCGGGGAAAAGATTAAAAGCAAAAGTGAATACCATCTTAGATATTGATTATTTAACACCTGAAGATGGTGAATTCACACTAGAGTTTTTAATTTGCTCTGTCTTTATTGAATCTACTGGTACAACATTAAATCCAGAATGGGGATTCCAGGTGAAAACAAACGAAAATGTTCAATACACACATTCGACCCAATATTTTTCAATTTGGAATGACGGAGATATTGTGGTGGATCCCCGTGAACATTTTATAAAGTTGCTGTTTAATGGATCATCAGTAAATTTAAATATAAAAAACCTGACCACTGGTGATATATGGAGCTATTCAGGTAATACAACAGCGGGAGATAATATAGAGCTAAACGGGATCCGATCATTAAAGAACGGGTCCTCTATTTTTGGCCAGACGAATAAAAAGCTAATTACACTTGCACCAGGCATGAATGAATTCGAAATAACAGGGGCCATAGATCCTTTCGAAATTTCATTTGATTTTAGCTTTTTATATTTGTAGGAGGTGGTGATATTGGAAACAATTAATAAACAAATCATTTCTGTTGATTTGAAGAAGAGCACGATGATTCCATTACCGCAATTTATTCAAAATGACACCAATATCTTAGAAGTTCATGTTAAAGATAATGGCGATGAAGCAGACTTCACCAACATTGGGAAGGTCGTTGTCAATTATAAACGTCCGGATAAATTGGTTATTTCCAGGCTATTATCTGCATCAAATAATCTTGTTACCTACGAGATTGGCCTTCAGGAAATGGAAGTGGCAGGTCATGCCGAAGTAGAATTACAGTTTTTTAGTGCGGATGCTCTGCAAAGGATTTCAACAAAACGTTTTAAGGTATTTATGTATGAATCTATAGGAACGGATAACATTTTTGAAGATAGCGGAGATTTAACGATTCTTCAGGAATTGTTTGTGGAAGTTGAGGATCTCAATAACCGTATGGAATTGGCTGAATCTGACCGGGAATCAGCAGAGACTACAAGAGTAAATGCTGAAAGTGCAAGGACAGCAGCTGAGTCTGATAGGAGCACTGCTGAGGCAGGCAGAGTATCAGCAGAACAAGCAAGGATTACAGCTGAGACAGCCCGTCAAAACCAGGAGTCAACCAGGCAAACCAACGAGGATGTACGAGTTTCTCAAGAAAATGCTCGCAATGCTGCTGAACAATCCAGGCAGACCAATACACAAAACGCCATAGATAATGCTGTAGCAGCAACCAATAATGCAAATCAAGCTGCAGATAATGCTAATAGCATCGCAAACACATTAATCCATCGCGGAGAGTATGACCCGTTAGTTACTTACGTTCCAAGGAATGTGGTTTCCTATTTTGGTTCTGGATATATGAATATCGCAGAATCTACAGGAATTGACCCAACAAACAGCACAAATTGGCTTATGGTGTCTTCTAAAGGGGATCAAGGGATTCAGGGAATCCAGGGAGAGCCCGGGCCGAAAGGAGAGCCAGGAACAGGGAATGTAAATTCTGTAAATGGAAAATATGGTCCTGACATCGAGTTAAATGCTTCAGATGTTGGAGCTATCTCCGCAACAGAAAAAGGAGCTCCTAACGGTGTACCTACTCTAGATGAAAATGGAAAAGTGCCGGCTGATCAAATAGACAGTTCCGGATACGCACCGCAGACTGAATTTGCTCAATTGCAGGATGATGTTACTAGACATCAGGCGGATGATGTAAAACACATCACTGCTGCTGAAAGGACCTCATGGAATGCTAAGGAAACCCCGGACGGTGCCCGTATAAAGGTAGAACAGACGGATTTTAAGACATATAAGTCCGGAAAAGACAGTAATGGGATATTTACTACAGTTGAATATAAACGGTCGGACGAATCCCTTGCAATTAAATCAGTTCTAAGTGGAGGTACGAGTCCAAATTATACAACCAGGACGATTACTTATTATGATTTGGATGGCACAACTGTACAAAAAACCACTACGTTCACCCTCTCTTATGATGCTGACGGTGACTTGATAAGTGAGGTGTAATTATGATTGATATAAGAGAACACGGATTTGGAGCAGGAAAAAAAGCAACAATTATTTCTAAATTATCACCAAGATTCACAAAGTTATTTACACTTAATTCAGTGGGTACAGGCGAAACATATAGTGCCTCTTCATTAAAAATTGATAAAGTAAACAGGTATATTTACATTGGGACAAACCAAGGAAAAGCATATAAATATGATTTTGACGGAAACTTGCTTAAAACTTTTCTTTTATATAACAATTCTACATTGGTTGCTGTCAATGAAAGCAATGGGGATGTTCTTTTTTGGAGTAATGGTAAATTGTACGCCTATACGAAATCTGGCGATTTAAAATGGGGCCCTGTTAACGCTAATAGTGGGGGAAACACCGTTTTTTCGATGGAAGTCATAAGTGGTGTCGTTTGTTATGCCGATTCAGCTAGTATATATTTCAATAACGCAACAACTGGAGCATATATCAAGTCAATGTATATGGGTTATGCCCTATATGATATGGCAAAGAATGGTGCTGTTTGGCTGTGGGCGGGTAGTTCTGGTGGAAAAGTGTTTAAGCTATATATTCCTAGTGTAACGGAACAAACATTAAACTCTAATGGATCGGTAGGAGACCCGAATGGATCTTCCACTACAGCGGATATAAGGAGTGTCGGTATTTTAGAAGCTCCTACAAAACCATTCGGAAATATTGTTTATTTTGTCGATGGAACAAATACTATGTGGACCAAGAAAGCAAATGGCTTTGATAACCTAATGTCAGTACCTTGGCCAAGGAAAAATTCAAATTCTTCAAAGCTAGTTGCAGGAGCGGGTGAAATGGTTTTTGCTAATGGATTGTACTTTCAAATTTTTAAGAATTTAAATATCGTATATGAATACCAAATGGAAACGACTAATCAAATTTTGGATTTTAGAGGAGACCCAGATAGTGGGTTATATTTTTATATAACATCAACTGGTGAATTAACGGGCGTCAAGTATGAACAAAAGATATCATAGAAAGGGTGGTATGCTTGGTTATTCAATTTGCAAGAATAGATGAGGAACATGGACGTATAATCGGAATTGATTACATCAGAAAATCTACCCAGAGTGAAAATGAAATTGTATTTGAAGAAGAATTACCGTCTAACGCTCCACAGGAATTTGGCAAAACTACAAATTTAATTTTGAATTTGATTACAAATGAAATTACATTTGAGTTTATAAATAGACCATTAACACCTGAAGAAAAAATTGCGCAGCTTGAAAAAGACTTAGGTAATGTTCTTTTTGAAAGCGCAGCAGATAAGGCAAAGATTTCTGAATTAGAAATTGCACAGGGTGATCTTTTGATGGAAATAGCAATGCTAAAAATGGGAGGTAATGCTTAATGTGGTACACAACAATAAAACGTTATTATGATAATGGCCATCCTTCTTATAATGATGAAAGCTTAAAGACATTTGTTAAAGCTGGCATGATTACCGGAGTACAATATGAAGAAATTACAGGAGTACCTTACTTAGCGTAAAGGTCTTTTTTTATGAATTTCAGGAAGATTATACGCAGCAAGGTTTAAAGTTTTAATCATAAAA
>NZ_APVL01000028.1 GCF_000565285.1 Cytobacillus firmus DS1
GGCAAAGATAAAAGCCTATACTGAGCCAAGAAATAAGCTTTACTTGGATATCGGTGAATTAGTGAAAGGGCTGAATAAGAAACTTCAAGGTTTCAAGAACTATTACCAAATATCACCCCTAGGAAAGAAATGGCTCAATCGAATTGATTGGTATGTATTAGAACGCCTCGCTTTGTTTTATAACAAGAAGAGGAACAATCGTAAGAAACATGGGAATCTAAAGGACGTAAGTAAAGAAGTTGAACATATTTTGGTGAAATTGGCTCGTTAGATACCGTAAAGCCAAAGAAAGAAGAACGTCGGAAAGCCGTATGAGGGAAAACCTCACGTACGGTTTGATGAGGAGGAACTGAAAGTAAAAGAGATAGCGTAAGCTATCCCTTCGAAATCAGTTTCTTACTCTACTGTTAGAAATTTAAACTTTGTATGACATTGATGATCCTTAATTGAAATTCATAACTCATGAAGGTTGTACCATCATGAAGTATTGTTTTAACACTTTGAGGAACGGAATAAGAACGAGAAATAGGCGAGATGACATTTCACATGGCAGAGATAGTTATGATATGGAATTGCTGACAAACTAACGAGATTGACAAAGCTCGTGGCGATAAACAATAAGGTAACGTGAAAGAGAGTTCTTATATTGCTTGGGCTTATAAATTTTGGGTTGTATTTTTACTAGAGACGGTCGTATAATACTCCCTATTCGTCAAAAAAGCGTTACGAAAATTACAATTTATGTAACGGGAGGGTGAAAAGTTGAACGTTGTTGGGGCCCAATCTATGGAGAGCTTTTAAAAGGCATCAGGCATAAAGCAGGAAATTCCGTGCGTTCTCCGGAATTCTTTAGAGAACTCGGCGTAACGGCCCTGGGTCAGATTCTGCCGCCCGGTGCTTATTCCATCTGGGCTATCTGGCAGAGTACCTACGAAAGAAAGACCATCCATTATCAATTAAGAGCCTTGAGAGCTTTAGCAGAGCTAAACAGCAGCGAAATCAGCCCGGAGGAATTCGCCTCCCTGAGTGGCCGGGAGATCCTGACTGTTGATGTCATAGATGAGTATGGAATCGGCAGCGAGAATCAAGGCGGAAAGTTTCATCTATATGAGGACGGCCGGATTGTCCGGGAATTCTATGGAGAAAAAGGAAAAGCCTACGAATTTGTCGACTCCATTCCAGAAGACCGAGTGGGGGGAGTGCGGGAACTGGACTCCATAGCTGACGGAACCCCGCTTGAAATACTCGAATACCTGTCGCTCGCGGCTGTTGTCAGAAAGCAAGGAACCAAGGTCATACGGAAAAGCATCAATAAGGCGGACTTTGATGCGCTTGTCAGGATATTGAAAGAGGAAAAGGGCCATGTGGTCTTGCCGGGGAAGAAGGCAGGTAAGGGTACGGGTAAAACTAGACCTTCATGGAGACAGTCTGAAATTGATGTAGAGAAGGATTTCCCTGAGTATAATGCCCAAAAGTCTTTTAAAGATGGTAAAGAAGTACCCTATGGAGAGAAAGGTAGTTCTAGACCTGACTTATATCAGACTGGGCATAGTATTGAGGTGAAAAATTATAAAATTACTACTTCAAGCGGACGGAGCAGATTGGTTAATAACGTGTCAAAACAGGTGGAAAAAAGATTAAGTGATTTGCCTAACGGTACAAAACAGTCTGTTATAATTGATATTAGAGGACAAAATGTATCAGATGAAATAATAGAAGAATTGTATGAAAAGATTATGAATAAAACAAATGGTAAAGTAGATATAAGATTCAAAACAAATTAATTGAGGTGAAAGAATGGCTGTGGGATTTAAGGTGAAATATTACTGGTATCAAGTCGGGCATGGCGATTTCTTACACTCTTTTTTCTCTACAATAAGCTATCATTTAGAACAAAATGGATGGGGGACAGAATATCCGTTCTTATTAAATGAACTTTACAACGGGAAACTTGAGAATAAGAATATTGATAGCGCTATAAACGAATTAGAAGCAATTAAAAAGAAATTACAGAAATTTAGTCCATCACAAGTAATATGGGATATTGAAGACTTATCTAAAAGACCGCCTTGGGGTGATAATATTAGTAAGGATATCACAAACTTATCTAATTATTTTATAACAAGTGAGGGCGAGGATTTAATAGATATGTTAATGAAAGCATTAGAGAAAGGACAAAAGACTAATTCAGATGTTTATATAGAAAGCATATAATTTCCATAAAGGATTACCTTGAAATAATAATTTCAAGGTAATCCTTTTATAGCTAATATGTTATAAAGTGGAGGGGGCTCAAATGGGAATTTCAATGGATATTTTCAAGCAAAACAAAATAAAGTACGATTGGAAAACGTTATACGTGGGATTTAAACTGGATTTAATAATGTATAGTGATATAGTGAATTATGCAGCTAAGTTTATAGCTGAACATCCTGATACCAGTAATCAAAATATTGTGCAGCTAGCTTGGGGTGGGGAAAATATTGATTACGAGAGTTTACTAGTAGATATATTAAAAGACTCGCATATTAATGACTTCAACTTGGACACTGATATTTGGCAGCTTGAAAAAAGAAAATGGCGATTTGGTATATTGGCTTATTTAAAAAGGAAATACCAAGAGAATTTCGAGGAGTTATTAAACAAGATTACTGAAGTGTATGCTGATTTTAATTATCCCGAAGATATGGATAGCTTTATTAATTATCTGGAACCAAAAGACGGCTACAACCCTTCAAAATACTCGAAAGAAGAGAATGTAATCAGATTAATAAACTTATTTAATGACTTTATGAACCAAATACACGATTATATACAAAATGACAAGTTAGTCTTTGACATTGATTAGCAAAATGCAAGTCAAGATTTTATCATGATTAACTATGTTGCGGGCAAGAGTACGGATGAAGTTACACCTAGAAAGAAGTCTGTACCTAATTGGCATAATGACGTTGGTAATTTTAGAAAGGAAAATCAGCCCAGTTATCCTTATAATGTGGGAGGGGTGGAGCAAAAGAAGCAGGAGGCAAAAAGTACTTAGTTGACTCATGTATCCACTTAAAGAAATAGTAACGAGAAAATTTACTCAAATTTGGTCTTTACAGAATGTAAATGTTAGCATTTTCGGCTATTCCGTTAACCAACTTCACTCTAGCCCAATCCATGAAGAGTTTTTAGAAGGCATAAGCAGGAAATTCATGCTCCCTGGAATTCTTAAAGGAACATGGCGTAACGGTCTGGGGTCAGATTATGCCGCCTGGAGCATATTCAATTTGAGGATATCTGGAAGAGCAAATATGAAAGAAAAACAATCCAATATCTGTTAAGAGCCTTGAAAGCTTATCACAGCTAGGACTATCATACCCTCTAATATACCAAAATCGCTGTATTAATCCTCATTAAGCTTTTGCTCATCAGCTTCTTCCAGATACTTTTCTGTACTTAAATGGGATTCTATAAGATTATCTAAAAACTCAATGCTAACCTCTCTATATTCTTCAAATATGTGAATTTTAGCACCAGCCTCTAATAATAAACTTACTATTTTTTTCATTTCAAATAATTTATCAATTTCTATTAGATTATACGATAAGATGAAATCGTTATTATTAAGTAATTCTTTTAATTCAGATAAACGCTTATTAGTATTTTTTCTTAAAATGGAAATGTACTTGACCTTATTAGTATCTTTTTCTATTTGTATATTCATTTTAGTCATTTACATTCTCCAAAAGCACAGCGTTCATTATCGCATATGTCTGATAAACAATTGTTATACTCATTTAAAAAAGGTTACTCACCAAAGGATGGAGCAAATGATACAATTGTACTCCATCATCATGAACAAAAAGTTGAGGGACCAATAATTGAAATGCCTAGCAGATATCATGATTTAGGTAATAAAAGACAACATCCATTTGGAAATTCGGGTGGAGTTTGTAGTGGAGAAGCTAGGCTAGAATTTAATAACTGGCGTAAAGAATATTGGAAGGCAAGATATGCTAATGAAATGATTAAAAGGGGGATTATTGAATGAAGGTAGAAATATTAAATGCCATCGATGAAGAGTTCGTAATGTGCCCGGAAGCCTTTGGAGGGCCTCTTACTATTGAGGAAGTAAACCAAGCAGAAGATGAACTAAAAGTAAAATTGCCAGAAGACTTTAAAGAATTTCTTTTGAAGTATGGTTCTGGAGCAGTGGGTGAGGCTATTGTTTTGGGATTGAAAGAGGCTGAGTTTGTTGCGACACCCTCATTTGTAGAGAAATCACTACATTTTAGAAAGGTACTTCCTAAAGGGTATGAGAATTTTACTGCCATTGGTATAGACGGTGCAGGAAATCCAATAGGCTTTATTTACCCTGAAACAGAAATTATTACATTTGACTTTAATTTCGGTGGGAAAGAAATTATAGCAGAAAGTTTTGAGAAATACCTAGAAAAAGCAATCCGTGAAGAATTAAATATGCATTTTTAACATCCAGGATATTAGTTATAGCAAGATAAACAAAGAAATTAATATTTAACTGTAAGCACTTGATTGCAATGAGGCAACAAGTGCTTTTTGTGGGAAAACAACCCTTTGGACAACAGGCGGTTTACCTTGTGGGCAGAAAGAACATACCCTGTTGGTGAGATTATGATGTATATATTATGGATTTACAAACATTGATTGGCAAACAGCCTTACAAGGTTTCTTTTTTCAGAGGCTACCAAGTGCCGAATACACCCCTTATTATTTACAAATAGAGAACTAGAGGTGATTATGTGAAGGTATTTGAGGATTATTTTTCAGAAATACAAACAGACATGGTGGCTATTTGTTTAGAGTATGTCGAAAATAAAGCAGATGAAATCTTTATTTATTGTTCATATGAACCCGAAATGTATGTTTTTGATTTTTTCTATAGAATTAACGGGAAGATTGTCCATAAACATCAACTAAATGATGCTATAAAAGAGTTAGACAGTCAGCAATATCAAATTTACGATGTTTCGAGAGAAAGACAGAAGGCAGCATTAAAAATTGGTAATCAAAATTTAAAGCTAATCCATAAGAAATGTGAAGACTTCAATAAAGAAATGCCTACAGAGATGAAGTTATATTACAATGTAAAACAAAATAGTTTAAAAGGAAAATATAGGTATGATTTGGTTTATACGAATGATGATTAACTATTGCCTGATGATATCTTTGAGTTATGGTTCGAAGAAGTGAAAGAAACTGTTTTGTAAAATCTGACCTTGATTGGCTATAAAATGCCTTTCAAGGTTTTTCGTTTTTCGGTTAACATGTCCCCGACATTCCCCCTCAAAATGTAGTGAATTTGCCCAAGCCAAACCCATTTCCACGCATATACAATAATGTAGGCATATACAGAGGAAATGGAGGTATGAACGGATGTACCCTTACAGAGGCCCTTATCAGCCGCAGGATCAGCGATTTTTTGGATTCTTCGGTCTGCCCTTTTTAGGCGGGTTAGCAGGAGGTTTATTAGGCACTGCCTTATTCTACCCGCGTCCATATTATTGGTATCCTCCACCGCCGCCGCCTTATTATCCGCGGCCTTGCTGTGGAACGGGATTTGGATTTCCTTACTAAACGTCATCTCATGGGAAGCTCATTATAATGTGCTTCCTTTTTTGAAATATCTTCGAATTCAGGGATATAGGAAATAATATTCAGATCAATCAATTGGCAGGAAAACGGAGAAACTATTACTTTTTAGGTACGGTTGCAGGGTATCAAAACAAGCTTACAATCAGAAGTCCAGATTAAGCCCTTTTTGGTTTAATTAAAGAAAAATAAGGATATAGGTATATATTATGGTAATAATATAGGTATTTTTGCGTGGTTAAGCTTGATATGTTATCCTAGAAAACATATCTGCGAATAGGGTGTCCATAATTTAAAAATTATTTCAAGTATTGGGGGGTGCTGAAAAGTTGATTGAGTTTAAAGATGTAAATAAAGTCTTTCAGGATGGATTTCATGCTCTTAAAGATATTACCTTTAATGTGAAAGAAGGAGAGCTGCTCGTTCTGATAGGACCCAGCGGATCTGGAAAGACCACAACAATGAGGATGATTAACCGCCTGATTGAGCCGACAAAAGGCACAATTACAATTGAAGGAAAAGATATTTCAAAAGAGGATCCAGTCAAGCTTCGCCGGACGATCGGCTATGTCATCCAGCAGATAGGACTGCTTCCGCATATGACGATTAAAGAAAATGTATCGCTTGTTCCGAGGCTAATGAAATGGAAGAAGGAAAAATACATAGATAAAGTGGACGAACTGATGCATATGGTTGGATTGGATCCGGAAGTCTTTGGTGACCGATACCCTTCAGAACTGAGCGGCGGGCAGCAGCAGAGGATCGGTGTTATCCGTGCGCTGGCAGCTGAGCCGAAAATTATCTTAATGGATGAACCGTTCAGTGCACTGGACCCGATCAGCAGGGAGCAGCTGCAGGATGAATTAGTCCGCCTTCAGCGGGATATCCAGAAAACGATTGTATTCGTAACACATGACATGGATGAGGCGCTTAAAATCGCTGACCGCATCTGTATTATGAAGGATGGAAAGGTCGTGCAGCTGGATACGCCGGAAAACATCATTCGCAGACCGGCTAATGAGTTTGTCCGAAGCTTTATTGGAGAAGACCGGCTTCAGGAAAGTGACAGCATATCATTCCCTAAGCTGACCAAACTAATGGTTCCGGCTGTGACAGCGGGCGAAAGCCGCAGGCTGGCAGAATCCTTGAAGCTGATGCGCAGCAAGCGGGTTAACAGTCTTGTCGTTGTGAATAATCAAAATGTTTTTCAGGGGATAGCAACCGTCTGGGACGTTCAAAAGAATTACAAAGATGAAGAGTTGATGCTTAAAGATATTATGGATTCAAGCGTTGTGACACTTCAGCAAAATGATCCGTCGGAAAAAGCCTTTCAGCTTGTGAACGAATCTGTTTACGGCTTTGTTCCGGTTATGGATGAACATAAAAACCTTTTGGGCATTGTGACCCGATCAAGTCTTGTAGAATATATGGTCGACGAGATCGTCGAATAATCAGGATAGGGGTGTAGACGATTCTTAACATGATCAGCAGCACGGCTGACGTTTTTGTAAACCGTTGGCCGACTATATGGAACTTAATTTTAGAGCATATGTATCTTTCTCTTATTTCAATAGCCATTGCGATTTTAATATCTGTTCCTTTGGGCATTTATTTAACCCGCCATCGGAAAATTGCCGATTCTATTATTGGAATTGCAGGAGTTTTTCAGACGATTCCAAGTCTAGCACTTCTTGTATTTCTCGTGCCATTCATCGGAACGGGACAAGCCCCTGCCATTATTGCTTTAACCGTTTATGGCTTATTGCCCATTCTCCGAAATACGTATTTAGGTATTACTGGTGTTGAAAAGTCTGCCATCAACGCCGGAGTCGGAATGGGAATGACGAATCGCCAGGTCCTCTGGATGGTGGAGCTTCCGCTGTCCCTGAGTGTCATCATGGGCGGGATTCGTACGGCGACTGTATTAATTATCGGTGTTGCTACGATTGCAGGGCTCATTGGAGCAGGCGGCCTGGGAGATCTCATATTCCGTGGACTGCAGACTTATAATACAGGCCTTATTCTGGCAGGTGCAATTCCATCTGCTCTCTTAGCGATTATTTTTGATTATTTGCTGAAGCTTCTGGAGACAGATGTGACTCCTCAGGGGCTTAAACAAGGGCAGAAAACCAATCCAACTGTGAGCCGCTGGAGAAAATGGGCGGTGACCGCATTGATTTTAATCCTTCCTCTGTCCGCCTTTGCTGCTCAGCTCGGCGAAACAGGCGGCGGCAAGGATACAATCACCATTACCGGAAAAAACTTCACGGAGCAGGAGATCATGGTTTACATCATGGGCCATCTGATTGAGGAGCATACAGATTTAAATGTGAAATACGAGTCCTTTCTGGGCGGTACCGCACCTGCATTTGAAGGAGTTAATAACGGAAATTATGATTTGTATATGGAATATACGGGAACGGCCCTTCTGAGTATTTTAAAAGAAGAAATGATCAGCGATCCTGACAAGGTATATGACCTTGTAAAAGAGCGCTTTATGGATGATTATGATTTGGTCTGGCTTGAACCATTTGGGTTTAATAACACGTATACACTGACCATTCGAAAAGAAGATGCTAAAAACTGGGGGGTAGAAACCATCTCAGATTTAGCCAAGAAATCATCGGAGCTTGCTCTTGGGTCAGAGCCGGAATTTCTGGAACGTCCAGATGGATATCCCGGCCTTGTGGAAACTTACGGATTTGAATTTGGGGAAACTCAGGCCATGGACTCTGGCATTATGTACAGTGCCATCAAGAATGGAGAAGTGGATGTCATTGATGCCTTTTCCACCGATGGCCGCATACCGGCATTCAATCTGCAGGTCCTTGAGGATGATAAAAAGTTCTTCCCTCCGTATTATGCAACCCCTGTTATAAGGGCTGATACGCTGAAAGAACATCCTGAAATTGAAGAAGCATTGAAGATGCTTGCCGGAAAAATTGATAATGAAAAAATGCAGGAGCTTAATGCAAGAGTTGATATCGATAAAGAACAATATGAAGATGTGGCGGTTGATTTCCTGAAAGAAGAGGGATTAATTGACTGATGCGAAAAGGACTGCGGATATCATCCGCAGTCCTTTTTGTAAGATCAATATCAATTTAAATGATAATGGATGGTGCTCTGAACTAAACTTACTGCAGATGACCTTGCTCACTTTCGGAAGTTTCTTCTGCCACTTCTGTAAAAATATCCTCTTCGTTTTCGGGAACCATATGGACAGAGAAGCCCTTGGCAAACGCAGGTTCCAGTATATGAATCAGCTGTTGGACATCAGCCTGCATCTGAAGGAATTCCTTTTTCGTTACAGGCTGGGCTTCTTCTTTTAATTCATAGCCAACTTGTCCGTTCGGCTCCAGTGTTGCCCATCTTACATCGCTGATAACTGCAACATTATGCTGACGCAGCTTCATTTCAAGCTGGTCCACAGTAAACCGGAGTTTTCTCAGATTCTGTTCATTTAATTTTCCATCTTCTATGATAATTTTGGATTGCCCGGTGATAAACTTCTCGAATTTGTCTGATTTCATTTGTGCATATTCCATGACAACTAAGGTAAGGACAAGGATGAGTCCAACAGCAAGAGTAGTCCAAATACTTTCCCCTGAAACCGGTTCAATTAATAGTGAACCGATGCCAATCATGATTACTACCTGAGCTAATGTCATCTGTGAAATAGACTTTCTGCCAGCGATCCTTAACAACAGGGTACCCCCGATGACGACAAGGATTGAATTCCAAATCCAATCGAATTCCACTCTTATCCCTCCCTATATTTTATTATAGTCTTTCGCAAATAGAGCCTTCTAAAACTGCAAATGTCAATTTATCTAACAAAATTGGGATTGGCTATTGTTACATGCTTATTAAACGTGTTAATATCAAAATATTATAAAAATTTTAAAAACTGTATGACTGTCGGGGGGATATTAGTATGAAAAAAATGTTAGCCATCCTAGCAAGCAGCGCACTATTAATGCTGGCTGCCTGCGGTTCAGGAAATGAGGAAACGAGCGGGGAAGCATCAGAAAAGAAAACGGTTAAAATCGGCATCACGCAAATTGTAGAGCATCCATCATTGGATTCTGCGAGAGAAGGATTTATTGCCGCACTGAAAGATGCAGGCTATGAAGAAGGAAAGAATCTTAAAATTGACTTCCAGAACGCCCAAGGGGATATGAACAACAATATGTCCATTGCCCAGAACCTGGTTGCGGACAAAAATGATTTGATTCTTGCTATTGCTACTGCCAGTGCACAATCCGTTGTGCAATCGACAAAGGATATTCCAATCCTATTTACAGCCATCACCGATCCTGTTGGAGCTGAGCTTGTGGAAACCATGGAAAAGCCGGGCGGGAATGCAACGGGTACATCTGACACACATCCGGATGCCATCAAAAATACAATTGACTCTATCAAAACATTTGTACCTGATGCCAAAAAGGTAGGCATCATCTTCAATGATGGGGAACCAAATTCAGTAGTAAATGTTAAGCATGCGAAAGAAGCCATCGAGGAAGCAGGCCTGGAAGCGGTTGAAACGACTATTTCAACAAGCTCTGAGGTTAAGCAGGCTGCTGAATCCTTAGTGGGCCGGGCTGATGTGTTTTACATCCCAAAGGACAATACTGTGGTATCTGCCCTTGAATCTGTCCTGAACGTAGCCAATGAAAAAGACATTCCAGCTTTTGTCGGAGAAAGTGATTCGGTTAAACGTGGCGGCTTTGCTGCCTATGGTTTTGAATATCATGATCTGGGATACTCCACAGGCCAAATGGCTGTTGACATTCTTGAAGGCAAAAAGCCGAGCGAGATTCCTGTCGGCTACCCGGAAAACCTTGAACTTGTGATTAACAAGAAAGCAGCTGAGGAACAGGGGGTTACGTTGACAGAGGACATGCTGAAGGATGCAAAGGTGGTTGGGGAGTAAATAGGCAGTTAAGAGATACAGCGATTAAGCTGTATCTCTTTTTTTTGCTTAATGAATCCCGAAATTTATTTTGAAAAATGATTCAAAAGTACCGTGTAAACGATAAGGCTGGGTTTAGGAAAAAAAAGGCACAACAAAGTTTAATTAAGATCTAAATTATAGGGTGATTTTACCTATAAAATACAATTGGGGGTTTATAGTTTAATAGGAATAAAACCACAGACATAATTCGACACCGCTACATAAGCAATTTGACGAGTTTTGACTGCCATGATAGTAATAAATAGGTAGAAAATTTGAATTTAAAAATTAAAAAAACAGAAAAAACTATGAAAAAAATACCAATTTTGGTTTAAGCCTTTTGAAAGTGGGTAGTAATGGGTATAAATAACTGTTTTGTTATTTTTTGCAAGTAAGTAATTGACCTTTCGATTGTGTATTTTTACAATAATAGTAACCTATTGAAAAGGAGAGATTTGAATGTCAGGAGTTATTCGCGTTACACCAGCAGAATTAGTAGGCATGTCTAACCGTTATAATGGAGAAAGCAGCCAGGTTGGGGATCAGATTGTCCGTTTGGATAATATGATTCGTGAACTGGAAGGTGCATGGGAAGGGGAAGCAAGCAGAGCGTTTGCTGAACAATACCAATCTTTAAGACCTTCATTTGTTCAAATGCAGCAATTATTAGAGGATATTTCTGTTCAGCTTAATAATACTGCAAGAGCTCTTGAAGATGCTGATAACCAGATCGCTGGCCAAATCCGCGGTTAATTTCATCTGAATCAATAAGTGGAGAAGGAGCGCTGCATTCATCAGATGAAAAGCGCTCTTTTTTTGGTACTAAATTAGCAAATTTTCACTTTGGTAATTTGTCTAGCGCAAGCAGCCTACCCCCTCGAGGTGTCGGGGGTGATCGAGGCGCTTCCGCTTTTCTAGTGAGGTGTTGAAAATGTACATAGAATTAACAATCGATCTGAAAAATTATGAAGTTGAACCTTTTGATCTCCGTCTATCTAACTATCACTCTGTTAAAAAAGTAGTTGATATTGTTTGGCAAGCAAAGTCTATTCCTCAGCCGCCCCGGGAAGGATATTGGGTCAGAATTCCCAACAAGCAATTGATTCTGTCAGGAAACGATAAGCTGGCAGAAAAGGGGATTACCACTGGGGACCGTTTCGAAATTTTATAAAGGAGCATTAAAAAAATGTCAGAAAAGAGTCAAACCTACCTTGAAGAGCAGCTTGAAGCGGTTGTCGAAACAGATCATCAATCCCTTACCATTCTTTTTCAAAGAGAAAAAATTAAAGCTGATGCTGCTGAGGAATTGGAATTGCTCCAGGCAATGGAATCAGCTATAAAAAGGGATATCCATTTAACAGAGGATGAACTGCGCCTCGTCCTGCAAATTCCCTCAAATTACTTAACCTTCTCCAAATTAAAAAAGAAAGACCTGAGAAGCAGATGGATTTTTTCTTCGCAGCTTCTAAAACTTGTGAAAAATCATCCGTATTCCAGGCTGCATCTCGTTATTTGTCCTGACAACATTGTGGCGGATGAAAGCCTGTCACCGCATTTGCTTCATTTTGGTGTGAGTGAAAGCCTTCCGCCTTATGAATCCAATCAGGAAAAACTCTGGATGGAATTGAAAGCGACCATCGCAGCTGCTGTAGATGGAAACCGCTCCTTCCGGGATTACCTTAGCCTTCATGAAACCATTGAACTGTCGCCTGCAGCGGCAAGTGTCATCAAGGCCAAGGATGAAAATGAACTGTCAGAAGTCATCCGGACTAACATAGAAATGCTTGAAAAAATAGATAAGGAATATGCTAAGGTTCCGCAGAAAAAGTGGAAAGCAACAAGGTATTCTGCTTGGGGTCTGCTGATTGCTTTATTGCCTTTCGTTGCTTTCAGCCTGTATTCTCTTGTCTTTACACAGCCTAAACAGGCAGCATTTATCAATAGTCAGGAACACTTCCTGAAAAGCCAATATAGTGACGTGGTTTCAGAGTTATCCAATTATGATATTGATCAGATGCCAAGAGTCGTACAGTACGAACTGGCACAGTCCTACATAATAAATGAAGCATTGACAGAAGACCAGAAAGAGAATGTCCAAAATACGATCACACTGCAGACGGATCCAATTTATTATCATTACTGGATTCATATTGGGAGGGGAGATGCCAAAGAGGCTCTCGATATCTCGCGGGATCTTGAGGATCGGGACTTAATTCTGTTCGCATTGCTTAAATACCGTGAAGTTGTCAAAGCGGATGATAGTCTTGAATCCGATGAAAAACAGCAGAAAATCGACGAAATTCAAGCAGAGATTGATGAATATATAGAGGAACAGAAAGCTCAGGAGGAAGAGGAGCAGCGTCTTCAGGAAGAGCAAAGCAGCAGCGGAGATAATGAACAGGCTGTAAAACAGGAGTCTGAACAAAAAGCTGCTGAAGAGCAAAAGCCTGCCGATGCAAAGGAAGCTGAAGCTTCTGCTGAAAAGAAGGAAGAGACAGAAAAGACAAAATCTAATTAAGATAGACAGGAGGTGGAGAGATGGAACAATTATGGTTGTTTTACAGCGATTACTGCCAGCAGCTGTCTATGCCAATTGAAAAAAGCGGCAGGATTACTATTGGCCCTGAGCTGGAACAGCTGGTGACAATAAGGGAATTTCCTTTTACAAAAGGAATTGTGTCAATAGAAAAGCACGACAGCTTCTATGAAGTTAGGCAGAATGAGCTGGTTCTCGGAAAGCTGAACGACGGAGAACCATTTCAGATAAATGATGAGGGGGAAATCCTGACAATAATAGGAACCTCTGAAGCTCTTAAAAGCCAGACCTACTATTCCGGCTATCAAAGGGAAATAGAAATTTCCTCTGTTAACCCGGAAGCTTCCATTTATAAAAAGCATGGCATTTTAATGGATGCCAGCCAATCTTTTGACCTGATAAAAACAAAAAGGGGATGGATGGCAGAGCCGGGTTCAGGACAGCTTTATTTAAACGGAAAAAGAGTTGAAGAGAGGACTTTCCTTGAAATGGGGGATGTGCTGTTCTTCCCCTTTATGTCTATTCGAATAATAGAAGAGGATCTTTTCCAGATTGATAGCTTTGAAGGCTATGAATCAAATCTTCCGATTACTATTAGGCCGCAATCAGAGATGGCAAAGAAATATCCTCTCTACCGGAGAACGCCGCGAATGATCTATGAAATGCCGGATGAGAAGGTCTCCCTATCCTTTCCATCGCAGGAGCCGGATGATTCAGGCAGGGGATTATGGCTGATTATCATGCCGCCGCTGATTATGCTGGTTGTAATGGGTATTGTGGCTTTAATTCAGCCAAGAGGGATTTTTATTATCATTTCAATGGTCATGTTCATGACCACTTTAGTGACATCAACAGTCCAATACTTTAAGGATAAAAGCAATCAAAAAAAGCGGAAAGAGCGCAGGCATCGAGTGTATACAGCCTATCTGGAAGAGAAACGAAAAGAGCTGCAGGCATTGTCCGACAAACAGAAGCATGTTCTGGAATTCCACTTTCCGTCTTTTGAGAAAATGAAATATTTTACGGGCCATATATCCGACCGGATTTGGGAGCGGCCTCTGCAGAGCTTTGATTTTCTTCAATTCAGGCTGGGTACCGGAAATGTGCCTGCGAGCTATGAGGTTAAGGTCAGCTCAGGGGATATGGCAAACCGTGAAATCGATGATCTGCTGGAACAGTCACAGCAAATGGAAAAGGTGTATAAGGAAGTTAGAAATGTGCCTGTAGTGGCTGATCTGGCCAAGGGGCCAATCGGGCTGATCGGAAAAGAGCAGGTTGTTAAAAATGAGATACACCAGATCATTGGGCAGCTGGCCTTTTTCCACAGCTATCATGATGTGCGGTTTGTATTCATTTTTAATGAAAAGGAATATAAGAAATGGGAATGGCTCAAATGGCTTCCGCATTTCCAGATGCCTCATGCACACGCAAAAGGGCTGATATATAACGAACAAACGAGGGATCAGCTGCTGTCTTCCCTTTATGAAATCCTGCGTGAAAGGGATTTGGATGAAAATAAAGAGAAGCAGGTGTACTCGCCTCATCTCGTGTTCATCATAGCCAATCATCAGCTGATTGCAGATCATGTAATTCTGGAATATTTGGAGGGAGACCACTCTAATATGGGAATCTCCGTGATCCTTGCAGCAGACTCAAAGGAAAGTCTTCATGATAATATTCAAACCCTTGTCAGATATGTCAATCAGGAAGAAGGGGACATTCTGATTCAGGACAAAAAAGCCGTGAGCGTCCCATTTAAGCTTGATGCTCATCAGAAAAAGGGGAATGAGGAATTTTCCCGTCTGTTAAGAACGCTTGATCATCAGGTTGGAATGACCAATTCCATTCCAAATAGTGTTTCCTTCCTGGAAATGATGAAGGTAAAAGAAGTATGGAAACTTCCGATCAAAGAGAACTGGCTTACAAAAGAGTCGTCCAAATCTCTGGCAGTTCCAGTCGGATTAAAAGGAAAGGAAGACCTGTCGCTTTTGAATCTTCATGAAAAGGCGCATGGCCCGCACGGTTTGCTGGCTGGGACAACGGGATCGGGTAAGAGTGAATTTCTGCAGACGTATATTCTTTCACTTGCTGTTCACTTCCATCCCCACGAGGTCGCTTTCCTGCTGATTGACTACAAAGGCGGAGGTATGGCCCAGCCGTTTAAGAACATGCCGCACCTCCTGGGTACCATTACGAATATTGAAGGCAGCAAGAACTTCAGTTCAAGAGCGCTTGCCTCCATCAAAAGTGAATTGAAAAGGCGGCAAAGGCTTTTCGATCAATATCAGGTAAATCATATCAACGATTACACCGACCTTTATAAAAATAGTATGGCAAAGGAGCCGCTTCCGCATCTGTTTTTGATATCTGATGAGTTTGCTGAGCTTAAGAGTGAAGAACCGGAATTCATCAGAGAGCTTGTCAGTGCCGCGCGGATCGGACGGAGCCTGGGAGTTCATTTAATTCTGGCAACTCAAAAGCCGGGCGGTGTCATTGACGAACAGATCTGGAGTAATGCCCGTTTCCGGGTAGCTTTAAAAGTTCAGGACACAGATGACAGCCGGGAGATCATTAAAAACGGTGATGCCGCTGCTATTACCGTAACCGGACGAGGCTACCTGCAGGTCGGCAACAATGAAGTCTATGAACTGTTCCAATCTGCATGGAGCGGGGCCCCTTATTTGGAGGACTCCTCTGAGACAGAGGATGAGATTGCCATCGTAACTGACCTGGGGCTTGTGCCATTATCAGATGTGAATTCACGCCAAGGAAAGAAAAAGGGCGGAAAAACAGAAATCGAAGCAGTTGTGGAAGAAATTGAAGCAGCACAGTCCTCGATGGGCATTAGGAAACTTAGAAGTCCGTGGCTTCCTCCTCTTGAAGCGCGCTTAAGCAGAAAGCTTTATCGCGCTGAGGAAAATAATGAAATTCATTTAGCAATGGTGGATGAACCAGAGAAGCAGAGCCAGTATCCGCTAAGCTATCAAATCATAGAGGATGGAAATATAGGGGTCTTCGGCTCATCCGGTTATGGAAAATCCCATACGATTATGACATTGCTTCTCAGCATTGCTGAAAAGCGGTCTCCTGAAGAAGCCCATTACTATATATTTGATTTTGGCAATGGTTCCCTTCTGCCGTTAAGGCAGCTGCCGCATACGGCCGATTTCTTCCTGATGGATGAAGAACGGAAAATTGAAAAGTTCATGAATCTGATCAAGGATGAAATTGCCCGCAGGAAGCAGTTATTCCAGCAGCAGGAAGTCAGCGGAATTAAGATGTACAATTCGATGAGCAATGAAAAGCTGCCGCTTGTTTATATCACATTTGACAACTTCGATTTAGTAAAAGAAGAAATGCAGGAGCTTGAAACGCAAATTAATCAGATTGCCAGGGATGGACAGTCACTCGGCATATATATGATTTTTGCTGCGACGCGGATCAATTCAATCCGGCAGTCACTCATGAATAACCTCAAAACAAAAGTGGTCCATTATCTGATGGACAGCAGCGAGGCTTACTCCGTACTGGGAAGAGTTCCGTTCGCACCGGAGCCTATACCGGGAAGAGCCATTATTAAAATGGAAGAGGCATATTTTTCACAGGTATTCCTGCCGGCAGAGGGCAAGGACGATTTCGAGATCATGGAATCGATCCGGGCTGACATCCAGGAACTGAAGGAGAAATACAAGGACTGCAGTCAGCCTGAAGAGGTGCCAATGCTTCCAGCAGAGCTTAATACGATTAACTTTACCCGTTACACTGCGGGAGAGACTCAGCCTGGACTTGTACCAATTGGACTTGATGAAGAATCCGTCAAACCTGTGTATGCAAACTTCAATAAAACGAAGCATTGCATTATCCTTGGGCAGGCCCAAAAAGGAAAGACAAATGTTCTAAAGCTTATGATCAATCAAATGCTGGCTCAGGGAGCTGAATCTGTCGGTATTTTCGACTCCTTTGACAGAGGATTATCCTCCTATGCAAGTGAGGAAAAGTCAGTCTATATCGAGACAAAAGAACAGATCAGCGATTGGGCAGCAAAGGCGGAAGAACAGTTATCCCTAAGAGAAAAAGAATATCTTAATGCAATCCAGCATGGCAATACAGATATAGAATTTTCGCCAATTGTGCTGGCTGTGGATGGATACTCCCGTTTTGCACAGACATTGGATAACAGCCTGCAGGAAAGAATGGCTAGGCTGATGAAAAATGGTAGCCATCTTGGCTTTAGTGTCATCGTGACAGGCAGCAATAATGAGCTGACGAAAGGATACGATTCCTTAACGGCAGAAATCAAACAGATCCGCCAGGCGGTCGTTCTGATGAAAAAATCAGAGCAGACGCTCTTTACTCTTCCATATGAAAGGAAAGAGGCAGAGATTCAGCCGGGATATGGTTATTACGTTATAAACGGAAAGGAATTAAAAATTCAAATTCCTTTATGTGCCACTGAAAGGAAGGTCTTAGCATGACAGCCAAAACAAAATATATCGTGAAAATGGTTTTGGTGATGCTTCTGATTATCGCCGCGCCAGCCATCTTTTTTGGCTCCATTGGCGATAATCCTCTGCTGGTCAGGGAGAATGCCACAAGAACCATAGCAGTAGTTAATGAAGATACAGGGGCTGACAAGGAAGATAAATCCCTTGATTTTGGAGAGGAAATCACATCGATCCTCGAAGACGGTTCACAATATGAGTGGACTGTCATCGGCAGAAGTGCTGCAGAAAATGGCTTGAGAAATACCAAGTACGATGCAGTCGTTTATATTCCTTCCAATTTTTCAAAGAACATCATGTCCTATGAAAGCCAGCAGCCTGAAAAAGCAAATTTTGAATTTACCGTTCAGAACCAGCTGAACTCATTGAACCGGGAAAAGGTCCTGCGTGAGATCCAAACGGCCACCAGCCGTGTGAATGGAAAGATTTCAACATTGTACTGGACCTATGTATCCCAGGACCTAGAGAATGTGAAATCCCAGTTCGATACCATTTTACAAAAAGAAATAGACTTCCAGAATGCCATGCTTGCTTTCTATAAGCCCAGCTCAAAGAACCTGGCCGCGGAAATTGAACAGCAGCGCAACATGCTGGAGAGTATTCAGTCGACAGTGAAGACAGCTGCTGAAAGCACTGCCGAGGGTGAAAATAATCTCAGTCAATTTGAAGAGAACCTTGCTGGATTTGTTCAATATGTTGAACAGTATCGGGAATATCAGGATGCACAGCAGGAAACTCTGCAAAAGCTGCAGGATGAAAGTGTACTAAGTTTACAAGCCCTGACCGGGAAACAGGATCCGCAGTACTCTGAATCATTAGCCGCACTGAATGAAGGTGGCGAGCAGCTGTCAAGCACACTTGATTCAGTAGAGTCTCAGCTTAAAGAAAACAGTGAGACATTCAGCAACCTCTCTGCTATCCGTACTGCACAAGTGGATAGACAAAGAGAAGAATTGATTAATTATCTTATGGAACAAGAACGAAATACCCTTAGCCAAGCCGAGGCAAACATAGCTTCTTTGAAGCAGGAATTGTCAAAAGGGACATCTGCCGGAAATCCAGGAATAGCATCAGCGGCTTCAAACAAAAGCTATGCTGAAAAACAGACTGCTGCTAACACGAATCCGAATACAGCCATTCCTTCGGTTCCGGGTCTGGAAAATGAGAGGGCAGAATTGCTGGCCATTGCCAATGAAATAAATACGATTAAATCTTCGCTTGAAACAATTGAAGGAACTCCGGAGCAAGCTGCGGCAGCAGTCGCAAGCCTGCCCAAGCTGTCTCAGCGTTTGCTTAATGTAGAGCAGAATATTTCTGCGAATGACACAGGAGAAAATCCTCTGCAGAAAGTAGTGGATGAACTGAAGGCTGCCAACGATGAATTGCTTGCTCAAAACGGAAAATTGGTTGAAGACTACAATAAGCTGGTTGAAGAAAACAAAAACTTGATTCAGCAGCTAAGTAATTCCGGAAACTTTTCATCTTTAATTGGTTTAATCGACCAGAAAGAAAACAAAATTCTTGAATTAAGTTTAGACAGCGAAAGCAAGGCGAAGTTAACAGAAGTGTTTAACCAGCCAATTATCTATGCCGTTCCTTCAAAAATGATGGAATATTATTCTGCACTCGGAAGATTCGAAGGTACCGTTGAGTCATCCATTAACTATAATCCTGAGAAACTTAAAACCTTTATAGAGAAGTTGAATCCAATTGTAAAGGTGAACGAGGATGAACAAAAGGTTTGGGATGAGTTGAATACATCCATCCCATATTCTGAGGAACAGCTTGCCGGTTTAGATAATCAGGTTGCTTCATTTTTAAGTGATTATAGCCAGAAGATTGAAGAGCAGCAATCTGCTATG
This sequence comes from Cytobacillus firmus DS1, assembly GCF_000565285.1. GTDB lineage: Bacteria > Bacillota > Bacilli > Bacillales > Cytobacillaceae > Cytobacillus > Cytobacillus firmus_A. Next base: position 19,474 of record NZ_APVL01000028.1, read on the forward strand.
CAATCAGACTTATCTGCACTGCAGGAAAGCGCAATAGCTGTTATGGATAACATTCAGTTATTATCAGCCAATACCCAAATGCCTGTCGATGGCATTGACGGAACTTCCGTCATGGTCAAACAGGAAGGAATCAGCCAAAGAATGCTGATGATCAATGATCTTGTTGGTTCTATCGGAGAAAACCAAAGCAATATCGTATCCTATACAAACGAGCTTGAGCAAAAGGTGCAAAGTGTCCAGCAGGATGCAGATACACTGAATTCCAAGTGGGGCTCGAACGTAGAGACAACCCAGATGTTCCGGGATGATATTTACAATCTTCTTGGAAATACCTATGTGAATGGCCAAAAGAATGGCCCTGTATACGAGCAATTATCCAGCCCGCTTCAAATCAGCGGAGAAACAGCTGCCAAGAAAGAGGAAAGCAAGCTGCCGCCGGTTGTCGTATTGGCCATTGTCCTGCTCAGCAGCTTAATGATCGGATACTTCAGTCATTATTTCAAAAATGCGCCAATGCTTGTCCATGCTTCCATGTTTGTGCTGCTGAATCTTATTGTTGGTCTGATTATCAGCATATTCGGCCTCAATATTTACTCAATGGAACAGGATCGCGCAATTGAATGGACCATTTTCACTATATTACTGCTGACAGCAGCCTCAGCCATTGTGCTGGCAGGATTCAATATCGGCAATCTGGCAGGATGGATTCTGAGCGTTGGGCTCATCGCCTTCTTCATCAGTCCGTTCCTTGCTCTTACAGCACCGAATATTCACTATGAAGACCCAATGTCCAAGGTATATATGTCCATTCAGTATGACTCGCAATCCCTGTTTATTCCGGCCATCCTCATACTGCTTGGCATTATTGCCTTCCTTGCCATCATTCCATTTGCAGCCCGGTATATAAAGGACCTGCGTACAAAGAGGGATGAGGACCAGGCTTATGAAGCATAATAGATTCCTTAAAGTAATAGTTCTGCTCCCGGCATTTTGGCTGCTGGCTGGCCAATCTGCCGGGGCAACCCCTGATTTAAATAACGTAACGCCGAATACCTATGAAAAAAAGGAATTCAAAGAGAATACCGATTACCTCCATGAAAAATCGCTATATGAAAATAAAAAGCAGATCCCGGAAGAACAAAAGGATCTTACTTTTACAAAAAAGAACCTGGATCCTTTGAAGGAAGTGAAGGAGAAGCTTTTCGACGGCGGTGAAACCACTACTAATACCATCACCGCAAAAGCAGACCAGCTTCAGCTTTTTTCCGATTCGAAACAGGAAAGCTTTTTCAATGCGGAGGATCAAGCACCCGCTGAACAAGATAACAAATTAATGATTCTCTATAGTATTCTGCTTGTCATTGCCATAGGCGTAATTATGGGATTCCTCATTCCGAGGATGGCGAAGCAGGCTGATAATTAAAAACCTTAGAAGTTGCATGTTCATTTACTTGAGCATGCAGCTAAATAAAACTGTTAATTTCAACTTCTATCAACCGTAATGCAATTAATATCTTCCGATTCATACTCCAACTTAGAAGCCTTCCAAATTTTAAAGTTAAAGCGGGGTGACAACTGTGGATGATAATTCCATTTTAATAAGCCAGCTGTATAGAGATATTTCCTTTTTGAATAGTGAAATTAGTAAGAACAATGAGATACTTGCACGATTGAGAAAGGCACAGCAGGAAATCTCATCAGGCCAGGAAGAATTTATGCTTAATAAGCGTTATATTCATCAGCCCAATTTAAATCAGTCGGTTTGGGCTGGAACACATGCTAATGATTTTGATGATATACGCGGAGAAATTGAAGATACCTATATGAGGATTGGAAACATTGAAGTTGAAGGAATGTTAAACAATATTGAAGTGAAGATAACCCATTACGAAGGAGTAAATAAGTCTCTTTCAAGCACAATTTCTTCTAAACGTTATCGTATCTCACAATTAAGCGATTAATACGGCATGACTATTGAGGTGAAAAAATGACCGAAATTAAATTAATTCAAAGTGAAGTGGAAAGTGCCCTAAGTGAACTCAAAAGCAAGGCAGATGGGGTTGATGTCAGCAACCCTTCAATTACATTCCCAGAAAGCAGTTTGGATCTGCTGTCTGAAATCACTAAAATTGAGCAAAAGTATTATACAACCCTTAAACAATATCAAAATTTGCTGATTAAAACAGAACAAGATATGAGAACCCTAATAGATCAGCTTGCTCAAAAAGATAAAGAGCTATCTCAAAAAATGAAATAGTGGAGTGATACAGATGAAGGTAATTAAAGTTTCCGAAATCATTCCTGAATTGGATGAATCCATAAAAAAGAAAGAAGCTGAAAAGGACCAGCTGCAGGATGTGCGAGCTTCAATCAATAGCTTGATCAATTTGGATGATGCTTTAAAAGGAAAAGGAGCAGAAGCAATAAAGGAACATCTTACTGTTCTGCATATTCCGGCAGTCTTGTTGTTGAATCAATTTATAAGTGAATATGTTAATAGGCTAAAGCAAGTGAAAAATTTAATAAATGAGTATGAAATTAAAAGTGGGCTAGTCAGACAGGACTTCGTAGAGCATGAGGCGAAGTCCGGAATTGAGAACATCGAACAAATGTCAGAGGACACTATTAATGATATTAATCAGGAATTCTTGAAGGTTAGTGATATTGTTGGAGGCTCAACCATTTCCTTAGCGCATTTAAGACAGAATTTTGATAAAGCAAGGCGCCATATTAAGAAAACCACAGATGGTTTAGAGGATTTGGATGCAAATAGTTTAAAAGTCTTAAAGGAGTCAACAGAAGAGCTTACGGGAATTGCAGACTTTATCAATAAAATTGAAACCTGGGCATCAAATGGAGCAGAACTAAATGAAAGTACAATTAGAGAGATTGAAAAGTATTTCGCTGAGAATGATACGATCGGCAAGCTCATCGACTCTGCCATGGAGCTGGCTATAAAAGAAGGTGATTCCACCTTAATGGGGAATGTGGCAGACTGGCTTGACAAAATAGGTAAACTTAATGGGGGAATGGAAGCTGTAAAAGGTACCTTAGCTGCAACCATTCTATTAAGTAAAAGATTAGTACTGGTGAAAGATGGATCGGGAAATTTCAAGGTTAGGGCCCATCCTGATTGGCTAAAAAAGAATGGGGTTTATGGTTCGAAGCTGGCTGATTCAATCCATAAGATATTAAAAAAAGGAAGTGCAAGCAGCTATTATGGTATTAAGAATTACTTTTCTAAATATCAGAACTCACCTAGCAGACTATTAAGAAGCCTTGTTGGACTTAATCCTGGTTCAAATGTGAAGAGCTACCTTAAATTGTTGGAGCATCAGCATCCTTATTTGAAATTTGATGCAGCACAGGCTGAATTATATAAAAGAGCTTCGATTGATGTTAGGGCTACACTGGGACAATTTACAGATAAAAAGGCTCTGGCAGCAATGTTTAAAAAAATACCATATGCAGGGATCGCATTTTCTTTTGGTACAAATTTGGGGGAATATGCTAATGATAAGAATAAATATAAATCTTTTTCGGAAGTAACAGGCAGAGTTGCTGCTGGTATAGGAATGGATGTCGGAGTCGCGGGTTTAACTACCGGAGGTGCGGCGATTGGGACAATGATATGTCCAGGTCCAGGTACTCTTATTGGAGGAGCGATCGGCGCAACAATAGGGATTGTTGGCTCAATTAAATTTGAAGAAGATATAAAAGACCTTGGAGAAAAAGCTGGAAAATGGGCAGAAGATAAAGTTGAAGAAGCGAAAGAGATTGGCAGCAATGTTAAAAATGCTTTGTCAGACGCTGGAGATTTCGTATCAGGATTGTTCCGGTAAAGGAGGAAAGTGATATATGGGCACGGAAAGGGTATCTCTAACTACTAACGAATTGGCAGCGGTTCTTGTTTTATGTGGTTACGAAAATATGGCCAGCCAGGTTCTTAATAGCTTGGATATAACAGAGGGATCAGGCGATTTGTATCGTTTTATTGAAGAAACTGAAAATTCCCTTAAAGCAAAAGGATTCTTGGATGAAAATAGAGGCACCGTCCTAACTGAAGGATTGGAGAGTTTGCTGCACATTCTTGTCCAATCTAAAAGAAAAATAAGATGCATAAAAAAAGATAGGGTGCTCTTCATTCATTTTATTAAGGGAGATGAAAGAGTCCTAATACAAGAAATAAGACATAATACTCATTTTTTCTCTATTTACTTAGTCAATGAAGGATTTGAACAACTTTTATTGAAACATTATGGCTTAGAAATAGTTATAAGTGAATTAACTGATAATTTATCAACTCTTCAGCTATCAGAAAGTATCTATGACCAGCTTCACAATATGGAAGGTGGAGTATTAGATAGAATAATAAATGATGAAAAGGTGAAAGGTCAGTTGAAACAATTTTTAATTGACTTTAGGAATAATGGGCAGGAGTTGGATAATTTATCTCTAATTGAAATGGACTATGTAAAAGACTACTTTGAGATGAAGCAAGTCATATTCTTTTTGCCAAGCCAAAAGTTTCTTTGGCATCTTGACTACGATAAAATACAGGAAAAAGAAGTCTATGTAACTCCTGTGGCTATAAAAAAATATTTCAAGAAGTTAAGCGGGGTAATTACTTCATTTATTGAAGAATTATAGTTTTTTGTGCAAAAGTGACCCCATTAAAGAAAGGTAATTATATATGAAAAATTTTATTGGATTCTTACTGGCTAATGGCCTTTGGATACTATTCTCTTTATTTCTTACGGGAATAGATGTTCCGATTCCAAGCTCCTTTATTGCATTAATGATAGCGGCTAATGCTATATTTGCATTCTTTTCTATTTTTGTGCAGACTTTGGTCATCACTTTATATGAAGTGAATGTTTTTGAAGAACCTAAAAGTATTCTAGATTATTGCTTTAAATATTTTGCAATTACCACATCCGGTATAAATTATTACGTTCAAACTGTACTAAATAGACTTCCATTTATATTAAACAAATTAGTTGCTGCTTTTTTCTTTGTCTTCCTTGTTGCGACAGGCTTCAGCTTGCTGGGCGTTTTCAATTGATGCAGTTTGAATAATTCACATGGTGGAGGAAAACGAATATGAAAAATGCCCAAAAAATAAATGTGTCTTCACAAAATCTAATAGATGCTCTTATTGAATTTGGTTTTACAAAAAGGGAGAGGGAATTTGCCATTGAAAGTGGTTTTACCCTAAAAGAGATTGACCAGCTAAAAAAGAAATCAAAAGGGATAGAGGTTTCGGAGCCATTAAAAGAAATATTAAACTCGGTGTTAAGTATGAGCAGTATGGCCAGGTTTGAAAGTGGAGAAAAAACACTTCTTGTTTTTCCTGATAGTAAATCGAATATCATAGTCGAGCGGATAAAGGGGAACTCTTATGAATTTTCCAAACATGACTTCAAGGAATTAAATTCGATTTTAACTGATTTTTATGGGTGGGATACCAGCAAAATGGACGATCCCATGAAGGTTAATATCGGATTATCCAGTGATATATATGATTTAATCCATGGCATAGAGCCATCTGGTTTGGATGAAATGATAGAGGATGAAAATTTCGAATTGCAAATTCGTCACTTTTTGCGTGACTTTAAAAGAAATTATCATCAGGTATCAAAAATGACATTTAAAAAAAGAAGAATTGAGACATATGTTATGGAAGAAGACCATGTGATGTTATTTGTGCCTTCAGAAAATTTTATATGGCATATTAATTATGAAGAGATAATGGATGATCAAATCATTATAACGAGTAATAGTGTCCCGACCTATTTATCAGTTGTGCAGAAAATAACGGAAGAAATATTGCAAGGTGGTATACCTAACGAAGAGAAAAAGATTATGAATTCCAAAGAAGAACAAAAGAAATTCTCATTTAAAAGAGGATTTTCATTTTTTTGGAAGAGTAATCTAATTCTATTAATAACTATTCTTGCGATAAATATAAATAGAGCAAATTTTAGTGAGGATGGTGGCGGTCTGCTTCTCTTATTGTCTCTTTCATGGGAAGCCCTGCTTATTTTATTATCATTTTTTGCATGTTTTAAAGAGAATGAAGACTCTTCTCCTGCAAGGAAGGTTAGTTCAGCCTCATGAAACAAATTTATGTTATGAAGGATCCTCGATAAGTGATATTATCGGGGGTTTTTACTGGGCTTTCTAATGTAAAATATTAAACTTGTAATCAACATTAAGACTCAGTTTCCAAATGGGGGAGTATCGCTTGGCAAAAATTCAGGAAAAGAATAACACCATTATCATTAAAACCTCAATATTCATGGGAAGCTCGCTGTTGCTAATCACCTAAGGATTCTCATTGGAATCAAAATACTCTTTTAGGTATATTTTCGGAGGAATTATGTTTTTGCCCATATTTTCGTATTTAACTTTCTGGATTATACCTGCATTAAATCCTGCAAAAGTCTTGCTGAAAATAATTCCGGGTGAAAGAATTATCTCCAAAAGGGCCACTGTTCCACTAGAAAATATACGTGATATTAGACTGATAAGGAATCCCTTCAATTTAATAAATTACATTGTTATCGAAACATTCAGTGATGAGAAGATCAAAATTTGCACTTAAAATCTGATTGATGACTATAGCTATGAAATAATAGTAGATCAATACATTTATCCTCATTTGACTGAAAACGCAAGAAAGGTTTGGGATCGCAAAATAAATCTTGACCGTCTTAAGGAAGTAACAAGGTATGAAAGAAAAGAACAAAATATAAATTAATTAACATGAAAAAGAGTGTAGTTAAATATTTGGTAAATTTGATCGTAAAGTTAAGAGATCAAAAAAAATCTTGGTTTTAATAGGAGGACCCCATGCCAAAGAAAAGCCCCATCACCATATTAATAGTATTACTATCCAGCTTCCTATTCCTCTCTGCCTGCAGCAGCTCTGAAAGCAATTCAGAAGCCAAAGCGGAGAAAAAGGAAGAAGACAAATATGAAAAACTGGTTAAAGAGAAAAACAAGGAACTTGAGCTTGAACCTCTTGAGCTGACTTCTTACCGCGAGGAAGTCGGGGCAGCTCTGAAGAATCCGGAATATAAGGAGTTTGCTGCAAATGGCAAGGTGGCTGTGCAGGGAGAGGTTGAGAAGTACACGGATCTCAAATCAGACTATGCCTGGATTAAGGTCCGTTCCACAGAGGAGGGACCGGCAGGGAATGATCTGGAATACTACGCACCCATTAAAGAAGGGAAGTTCAAGCAGAATATCCGTTTATTTAATGGGGAAGGCGAGTATAAGGTAACGGTCCAGCTTCCAAGCATGGATAGTGAGAATTATTATTATGATCTTGCCTCGTTCACTGTACACAATGTGAATCAGGATACAGAGCGCGATGTAACGTTTACTCCGTTTGGCCAGGAAGCAGAGCTGACTTTAGACATTGAATCAAGCTATCTAAAAGGCAATGAAGTATTCAATTTAAAAGGGGAAGCGGCAAGTCTGACAGACAGCGATACGATCATGTTAAAGCTGAATAAGGAATCGGAAATGTGGAAGCATGTCATTACGCTTAAAGATGGCAAGTTCTCCTATGATGTGCCGTTATTTTATGGAAAAGGCCTGCACAGGCTTGAGGTGCTCGTTCCTGACAAGGAAAGGGAAAATTACTATCAGACGGCCACAACCATTTTAATAGATAACGAGTCTGATAGGACAATGAGTCCAATTGAATATTCTAAAACATATGAGGAGCGGGGAGTGGCGCTTGAATACCCGCAATATGGCGGTGAGAAGTCTGACGGTGTCTTTTCTGTAAAAGGAAAAATCGATCCGCAGGCAGAATTCGGTCCTGAAACAGATCATATTTACATTACCACTAAAAAAGGTGAAGACGAAGCACTGGATGTTATCCCTGTAAAAGACTTCACGTTTGATGATTCATTTCATTTAAGGTTTGGTCCTGGCACATATGAAGTCACACTAAGTGTACCGGAAATTAAGGAAGAGAATAGTGATTATTTCCGCTTTTATGGATTTGCCAAATTTGAGGTGGAGTCAACAGGTGAGGATAAGCGGGACCTGCTTCCTTCCAGAGGCGTTCAGTCAGATGCGCCGCAAATTACTGAATTGGCGCAGGAGCTGACAGAAGGCATTAGCGGGGAAAGGGAAAAAGCGAAGGCCGTCTATGATTATGTCGCGAAGAACGTTTCATATGATGTGAATAAGCTCGAAACAGATGACTTCAGCTGGGATGATAGTGCGCTCAAGACACTTGATTCCAAAACGGGCGTCTGCCAGGATTATTCGTATCTGGCCATTGCTCTGCTTCGGGCCAGCAACATGGAAGCCCGCTTTATTGAAGGAACTGCTTTTGGCGGATTCTGGCCGCAGAAGCATGCATGGGTGGAAGTGAAGGTGGATGGAAGCTGGCTCACGATGGATCCGACATGGGGAGCAGGCTACATTAAGGATGATAAATTCGTGGCAGCTTTCAATGAAAAATACTTTGATCCGAATCAAGCGGAGTTTGAAAAAACACATAGCCGCACAGGTGTATCATACTAAACTGCAAAAAGTCATGGGGCTTGTTCCTGTGGCTTTTATTATTTTCCAAAGTAATGGGAATTTAATCCGAATTACCCTTCAATAAATAATCTGAAAATTATAAAATCAAATTGACTGGGCTTCCGTCCGGATCTCCTTTAAGGAGGGGATAGCTTTGATAAAACAATTGGCAGGAGTGATCTTTTGTATGATGCTGATTTTCCCTCGTATGGTGAAGGCTGGCGGCTTTGGCGGTGATGACAGCGGCACTCCGGGTAACTGGTATGCTGGAGAAACACCTTCAAGCATTGATCCTTCCAAATCACCTCTTGTGTTTGTGCACGGCTATAATAATTCGTCAGCAGTCTGGCATGAAGGTAATGATATGTATGAAGTGGCTTTGGCAAATGGATATGAAACAGCCTTCATTGATCTTCATCATGACCGTGATATGTGGACGAATGGTACCATTCTGGCTGAAAAGCTTCAGGAAATGTACCATCATTTCGGAGGAAAAAAGCTGGTGGTCATTGGCTACAGCAAAGGCGGTGTGGATATTCAGACAGCGCTTGTGCATTACAATGCCCACCCATATGTATCAAACGTCATCTCTTTATCCTCTCCTCAACATGGCACCCAGCTTGCAGATCTTGCCCACAGCAGCGCCGCCTGGTGGCTTGCTGCCCTTCTCGGAAACAATAATGAAGCAACTGAATCCCTGCAGACAGGCAATATGCAATACTTTCGAAGCCTTACAGATTCCCATCAGAATGCTGGAAAAAATCGTTATTATACACTTGGCGGAACCAAATGGGGTTCATTTGGCAGTGCTTCCTATTGGGGAGGTTTATACCTGAGTCAGTACGGAAAAAATGATGGTGTTGTGACAGCAGTTAATTCCCGGCTGCCTGGAGCTTCCATTGTTCAGGAAGGGAGCTGGAACCATACATCCATTCGGGAAGGATCCCATACATTCCCGGTGTTCAGGCCCTATACCACTATTACTCAGCCTGCTGCAGTTCTCTCAGCTTCAGCCTCAGAAGCCGCTGCCAGCAAGCCTCGCATCCATTCCATTGTAAAAGGAGGGAAAGCTGTCAGTGCAATAAGTGAGGTTTTTTCGGTAGAGGATAATGTAGACTCCATAACCGTTTCTTTTTTAAGTGAAAAGAATTTGTCTGCCCTAAAATTAATCAGTCCGGACGGAAAAGAATATAAAACGGGAAAAGCGTATAAGGAAGAATCCAATTTTTTCAAAGGAGCGTGGATTCACCAGTTTGAAATCGGGTATCCCGAAGCAGGAAGCTGGCTGTTAAAGGCTCCGGCAAATGCATCGTACCTATACACCGTTACACTAAACAGCCCGTTAAATGATAAAATTCAGGGCAAGTCTGCGAAAAGTCATAACGCCTTTAAAACAAAATGGATCCGCTTCGGGTTTGATTCTTCAGGGAAAAAGCTGCAGCAAAAAGCGAAAGGAGAAAAGTCTGGCCCCATGACCAAAAGCGATTTTTCACAGGAAGGCGTATACAATATGACAACGGAAATAATAGGTCTTACTGAAAATGGAAAGCCATATGAAAGAACACTTATCGAATCTTTTTATATAGATCAGAATGGAAAACGACATAATTAACTGGTCTCCGGCTGCTGAGAAGCAGCCTTTGCTTTTGTTTTAGGCTGTTTTCGCAAGGTTTGTTGCTTTTTGTATTATATTTGCTGAGTTGATCGGAGCGGAAGGTGCGAGATCCTCGAAAATGCTGGCGCATTTCCTTCGTGCGGTGCTTATTCGAGGATGCTTATTCAAAGTCCTGCGGGAGTAGCGGGACAGGTGAGACCCCGCAGACGCGTAGCGTCGAGGAGGCTTACCGCCCGCCCCGCGGAAAGCGAGCGTCCTGGAGCGGAAATCAACGGACAACATAGATAAGCGAAAAACAATAAATTATACGAAAAAAGCCTTGTTCTAAGACCATGTAGAAGATAGAACCATCCCAGAAAAACACAGGAGTTTCCAGCGCGACAGCGAATATATAATAGGTTAGAATTAAATTCAGGTAATTGTAAATTAGTGGGATTATAGATATAGATAAAGGGGAGAGATTTCACATGGATCGAAATCAGATGCATCCTGCAATTGAGAGGGTATTAGGGAATATTGAAAAAGTCATGATCGGCAAACGGGATGTCGCAGAGTTAAGCCTAGTGGCGCTTTTAGCGGAAGGACATGTTTTGCTCGAAGATGTTCCAGGTGTCGGGAAAACGATGATGGTTCGTGCGCTGGCTAAGTCAGTTGGAGCTGCATTTAAACGCATCCAATTCACGCCTGATTTGCTGCCTTCGGATGTGACAGGTGTATCCATCTATAATCCGAAGGAAATGGAGTTTCAGTTCAGGCCTGGTCCCATTATGGGCAATATTATTTTAGCAGACGAAATCAACCGAACCTCTCCAAAGACGCAATCTGCTCTTCTTGAAGGGATGGAAGAAAGCAGTGTGACCATTGACGGAGTGACGCATCGTCTTGAAAGACCCTTCTTCGTTATGGCAACGCAAAATCCCATCGAGTATGAGGGAACCTATCCGCTTCCGGAAGCGCAGCTGGACAGATTCCTGTTAAAAATGAAAATGGGTTATCCGGAAATCGCGGATGAGATGGAGGTCTTGAATCGGGCGCAGCGCATTCCGCCGATAGAAGATCTGGAAACGGTAATGGATCTGGCTGAATTGCGTTCACTGCAGACAGAAATTAAAGAAGTGCATGTGGATCAAACGATTAAACGCTATATTGTTGAAATTGCGGGTGGAACCCGTAACCACAGCAGTGTGTATTTAGGAGCCAGTCCGCGCGGATCGATTGCTTTAATGAAAGCAGCCCAGGCTTATGCATTCATGTATGGCCGCGATTACGTTCTTCCGGATGACATTCAGTATTTGGCGCCTGCTGTTTTTGTTCACAGAATTATCTTAAGGTCCGAGGCGAAATTTGAAGGCATTACCGCTGAAGAAGTGGTGGAACGGGTTATTGCCAGGGTGTCTGTTCCTGTACAAAGGCTAGTGAAGTAACATGAAACAGCTGTTAAATACACTGAAAGGTGTCTGGAAGCTGATTGTACTATTTCTGCTTATTTTATTCACCTTTTCGTATGCCATGTTTCAGGGCGGCTTTGTCAGCTGGTTTTTGTTCTACAGCTTTGTGCCGTTTGCTTTATATGCCCTTGGTCTGTCGTTTTATTCATTAAACAGCGTTAAAGTGGAGCGGATCCTGCCGAAAACAGAATACAATGCGGGTGAGCAGGCTGTGATTACTCTGAAGATAAGCAGGGGATCAGCTTTTCCTTTATTGTACCTCGTCATTGAGGATGAAATGAGTGAACAGCTCCTGCGTGCCAGGAAGTCAAATGAGGCAAAGCGGTTTTTATTTCCGGGGTTCCAGAAGGAAATGTCCATTCAATACAAGATTAATAGTCTGCCCAGGGGAGAGCATTTTTTTGCCTCTGTCCGTTTTAAAACGGGTGATCTGCTTGGTTTAATAGAAAAAGAACGGCAAGCTCCCGCTGAGAGCAGGATGATTGTCTACCCGGCGTATGAGGAAATGATCTATAAGCCTGTGGCCCATCATTACGACCAGGGGATGACTGCTTCAAAAGAGCGGGTGCAAAGGGATACTTCCATGGCAATCGGCATCAGGGAGTATCAGCCGGGAGACAGATTTTCCTGGATTAACTGGAAAGCTACCGCAAAGCGAAATGATATCATGACCAAGGAATTCGAACAAAGGCAATCCCATGATGTCTATATCCTGATGGATTGTGCAGCGGATAGCCGATTTGAGGCCATCGTTTCGTTTACTGCCTCCATTTTGAGGGCCATTCTCCGAAAAGGAGCACAGGTTGGGTTTTTGACCTCTGCAGCTGCCCGTACAGCTTTTCCGATCAGAGGCGGAGAAGCACACCAGCTCCAGCTGTTCTATCATTTGGCAAAAATAAAAGATGATTCGGCAGCATCAGTGGACCGGGTTCTTGAAGCAGAGCATTTTCTCCTGCAGCAGAACAGTCAGCTGATGATTGTTACAGCACAATTAACAAAAGCACTTATAGAGAAAGCCGGATTTTTTATATCCAAAAATGGGGCTATGACTATATTTTTAATCAAAAATGAGCATGAATCTCCTTCTGGTGATGAACTGCTGCTTAAAGCCTCTGCGAATGCCAGGGGAATCCGGGTTATATTAGTTCATAACGGACATTTTGCAGATGTGTTTTCGGGGGTGGGCATGTAATGGGATATCAGCGGGTACAAAAGGATTTTGCCACCTTTCTTCTTTATGTTCTTGGCTTTTTCTTATTATGGGAATGGCTGCGCCCGGTTGAAGAGCTGACAGATACGTCGAATATTATCGTTTTCCTTGTGTTCCTTGTATTGTCACTCCTGCTGGCTTTCTTTGGCGTAAGTCCAGTAATGAGCAGTATTATTAAGGTGCTTTATATTTTATATGAGCTGCATTATTTATATTTTGAAGGCTCCTTTTTTCAGTTTTCATGGATAGCCGTGTTTGCATCGGATATGTGGCATAACTTTGGTTTGCTTGCTGAGAGAGACTGGCCTGCCATAACCAATCTTTTCAGAAGTCTGCTTTTTTTCATACTGCTGTGGCTGATGACCTATTTGATTCAGTACTGGCTGATTAATCGCAGACAGATTTTCATTTTCTTTTTCATGACACTCATTTATATAACAGTTCTGGACACCTTTACACCTTACACGGCAGACGCAGCGATTGTCAGGGCGGTTATTGCGGGCTTTACGGTTATGGGCATCTTAACGTTTAACCGTCTTCTGGAGCAGGAAGGGCTGAAAAAAGAAGCCTCCCTGTCGCGCAAATGGATGATTCCGCTGACTGCTCTGATCGCGCTAAGCACCGGCTTGGGATTTGCTGCCCCTAAGGCAGAACCGATTTGGCCCGATCCTGTTCCTTTTATTAAATCCTATGGGCAAAACAGCGGCAGTGATGGCCCGGGTATTCAGAAAATCGGCTATGGTGAAGACGATTCCCGCCTTGGCGGCCCTTTTATAGGAGATAATGCTGTGGTTTTCAGGGCGGAAGTGGAGTCCCGCCATTACTGGAAGGTGGAAACGAAGGATACGTATACAGGCAAGGGATGGGTAACCTCCCAGCCTGAAGGGGAATACCTTCCGTTTGGAATGGGAGAAGAAATCCCGGTTACATCGTTCATCGATAACGATGCAATTGAAACCACTGAAGAAGTAAGCTCTGTTTATACTTTTATGAATTACCCTCATGTAGTGTATCCATTAGGGTTAAAAAATATTGAAGCTTCGCCTTTCATTACCTTTGAGCTGGAAACGGCCACAGAAAAGATCCGGACATTGGATAGTGGGCGGCCATTTGCATTGGAAGATTACAAATTGGGTTTTGAGGTGCCTGAATACAGTGTGACTGCCATGAAGGCATCGGGAGCAAAAGCGGAATCACTTCCTGAGGAATTTTTGTCCCGATATACACAGCTGCCTGAAGAACTGCCTGAAAGAGTCAGGGAGCTGGCGCAGGAAATCACTCAGGATCAGCCGGATTGGTTTGAAAAAGCCAGGGAGCTTGAGAGGTATTTCCGAAGAGCGGAATATACCTACAGCCAGACAGACGCAGCAGTTCCGGATGAGAATGAGGATTATGTTGACCAATTCTTATTTGATACCAAAGTGGGGTATTGCGACAACTTCTCTTCCTCCATGGTGGTTATGGCGAGGTCTATTGGATTGCCGGCAAGATGGGTGAAGGGCTATACAGAAGGAGAATTCAAGCAGTCATTAGGGTCTGGACTTCGCTTGTTTGAGGTAACAAATAACAATGCCCATTCATGGGTGGAAATTTATTTTCCTGAAATGGGCTGGGTTCCATTTGAACCAACTCAGGGCTTTAATAATAACGTACAGTTCAACTTCGACACTGCCGGCCAAAATACGAGCCAGCCGGAAGCAGATAAGCCAAAAGAGACTGAGACTCCCATCAAGCCGGACAAGCCTGAAGTAACATCATCGGAAGAATCGCCGTTTACTTTAGAAAAGCTTTGGAGCAATATTGAGTCTTTCTTTAAAGAACATTGGAAAGTCATCGGAGCAGCCGTTTTGGCAGCGGCTTTGCTTGTTATTGTGATTTTCCAGAAACGGGGTAAATGGCTGCCTCATTACTTCATCTGGAGATTTAAAAGAACAAGGAATGATGAGCATTTCTCCAAGGCTTATCTGATTCTCTTAAAGGAATTGGACCGCTACGGGCTAAAGCGGAAAAACGGACAAACCTTGAGGGAGTATGCCAAATATATCGACAGCTTTTTCTCCACAAGGGAAATGAGCAGGCTGACAGCATACTACGAAGAGCTTGTCTACAGGGGGGTCCTGAGAGAAGGAAGCTGGAATGATACGAAGGAATTGTGGGAAAATTTAATTAAAAGAACAATAGCTTGACCGGGATTTGCCGCTGTTGTTACAATAGGCAAATAAGACAGCGGCATATTGTTCGGGTTTTGCCGTTTTATACAATTAAATCATGCACCTTCATATATCCTCGATAATATGGTTCGAAAGTCTCTACCGGATCGCCGTAAATGATCTGACTATGAAGGCAGAAGAAGTTTTTGCTATACGTGAAAACCGGAATTCTGCCTTCACTTTTTTTGTGGAGAAAGAGTTCCGGTTTTTTTTATTGTCCAGCTTCCCGCTGAAATATATGAAATGCTTGAGAAATTATATTTTTACTAGATATTTTATCTGCAGGAGAGAAGACTAAAGGCAATATAACAAAATTAATGGGGTGAACAGTGTGACGGGGAAAACAGAACTTCAAAATCAGGAAATGATCGTAGTGCTGGACTTTGGAAGTCAGTACAATCAGTTAATCACACGCAGAATTCGTGAATTTGGTGTTTACAGTGAGCTGCATCCGCATACGATTACAGCTGCAGAAATCAAGGAAATGAATCCAAAAGGGATTATTTTCTCCGGCGGCCCTAACAGTGTGTATGGCGAAAATGCCTTCAGATGCGATGAAGAAATATTTGAACTGGGATTGCCGATTTTTGGTATCTGCTATGGCATGCAGCTGATGACCATGCATTTTGATGGAAAAGTAGAACCTGCCAAGCACCGTGAATACGGAAAGGCAATCATGAAAATTGAAAATGAATCTAAATTGTTTACAGATCTTCCTCGGGAACAGACAGTCTGGATGAGCCATGGCGATCTTGTTGTAGAGGCTCCGGCTGGTTTTACAGTGGATGGAACCAATCCGTCTTGCCCGATTGCGGCTATGAGCAATGAAGAGCGCGGTTTATACGCAGTTCAATTCCACCCTGAGGTGCGCCACTCCGTTCATGGAAATGATATGCTGAAAAACTTTGTGTTCGGCGTTTGCGGCTGTACTGGCGATTGGTCAATGGAGAACTTCATTGAAATTGAAATGGAAAAGATCCGCCAGGAAGTTGGAGATAAAAAGGTTCTTTGCGCATTGAGCGGCGGGGTTGATTCTTCTGTTGTTGCCGTCCTTATCCATAAAGCAATCGGAGACCAGCTGACTTGTATTTTCGTCGATCACGGCCTGCTGAGAAAAGATGAAGCAGAAGGCGTCATGAAGACATTTGCTGATGGCTTTAATATGAATGTAATCAAAGTGGATGCCCAGGAACGCTTTTTGAATAAGCTTAAAGGTGTGAGCGATCCTGAACAAAAACGTAAAATCATTGGCAATGAATTCATCTATGTATTCGATGATGAAGCTGCTAAGCTTGAAGGCATTGAGTTCCTTGCACAAGGAACACTTTATACCGATATTATTGAAAGTGGAACAGCTACTGCCCAGACGATTAAATCTCATCACAATGTAGGCGGGCTTCCTGAAGATATGCAATTTAAGCTGATTGAGCCGCTTAACACTCTGTTTAAAGATGAAGTGCGTGCATTGGGAACAGAGCTTGGCATTCCGGATGAAATCGTGTGGAGACAGCCATTCCCTGGCCCGGGATTAGGGATCCGTGTACTGGGGGAAATCTCAGAAGATAAGCTTGAAATTGTGCGCGAGTCTGATGCTATATTGCGTGAGGAAATCCTAAAGGCAGGGCTTGATCGCGACATTTGGCAATACTTCACGGTTCTGCCTGATATCCGCAGTGTCGGTGTAATGGGAGATGCCCGGACTTATGATTATACTATTGGAATCCGTGCGGTTACTTCCATAGATGGCATGACATCTGACTGGGCACGTATTCCATGGGATGTACTGGAGATTATTTCAACTAGAATCGTTAATGAAGTATCGCATGTCAACAGAGTGGTTTACGATATTACAAGCAAGCCGCCTGCAACAATCGAGTGGGAATAAAATACGAACATTGTTAAAATGCGGACATGAAAATGTTCGCTTTTTCTATTGACTGGGACTTTTTGAGGTGCTATGATAAAGAAGAATTAAATATGTCGTTTTACGTCGTATAATATTGGGGATATGGCCCAAAAGTTTCTACCGAGCTACCGTAAATAGCTTGACTACGAGGTAAGTGCAGATAGGGATGTTTTTGCCATTATTTTTTAGTTTCCCCTATTGCAAGCACGAGCCCAGTTGTCAATGCTCCGGTAGTCAAACCGGAGTTTTTTTATTGAAAAAATAAAGACAGCCAATAGGGGGAAAAGAAATGAAGAAGTACTTCCAGTTTGAAGAACTTGGTACTAACTATCGCCGTGAATTCATCGGCGGACTCACAACATTTTTAGCAATGGCGTATATTTTAGTCGTTAATCCGATTACTTTATCGTTAATGGATATACCGGATTTGCCGGATGCCATGAGAATGGACTATGGAGCAGTATTTGTAGCAACAGCAGTGGCTGCGGCAATTGGATCCCTGTTGATGGGTGTACTGGCCAGATATCCGATTGCACTTGCTCCGGGTATGGGATTAAATGCATTTTTTGCTTATACTGTCGTTTTAACGATGGGAATTCCTTGGCAACATGCATTAGGCGGGGTTCTGATCTCAGGGATTATCTTTATCTTTTTATCCCTTTCAGGTCTGCGTGAAAAAATCATTAACTCGATTCCTGCTGAATTAAAGTATGCGGTCAGTGCAGGAATCGGCTTGTTTATTACATTTGTAGGCGCTCAAAGCGCAGGGCTGATTGTCAACAATGATGCGGTCCTTGTAGGATTAGGGGATTTTACTGACGGGAATGTGCTCCTGGCCATTTTCGGCATCGTTATAACAGTGATCCTGATGACAAAAGGAATTAAAGGCGGAATCTTTATAGGTATGGTAATCACGACGGTTGTTGGGATGATTGCCGGATTAATTGATGTTCCAGGAAAGGTTGTTGATTCCGTGCCAAGTGTGGCTCCAACGTTTGGGGCGGCATTCGGGGCATACAGCGACCCTTCATTCTTCTCAACAAGCATGCTGGTCGTTGTCCTGACATTCCTTTTCGTTGACTTCTTTGATACAGCGGGTACTTTAGTGGGTGTTGCCAACCAGGCGGGACTAATGAAGGAAAATAAGTTGCCGCGCGCAGGTAAAGCGCTTCTGGCGGACTCAACAGCAACAGTCGTTGGTGCGATATTCGGAACATCCACAACAACTTCCTTTATTGAATCTTCCTCAGGGGTTGCGGCAGGTGCGAGAACAGGATTTGCATCGATAGTCACAGCAGGATTCTTCCTGTTATCACTATTCTTCTTCCCGCTTTTAGAAGTCATTACTTCTGCGGTGACGGCTCCGGCACTTATCATTGTCGGTGTATTGATGGTTGCATCATTAGGCAATATTGACTGGACAAAGTTTGAAATCGCTGTTCCGGCATTCCTGACAATTATTGCAATGCCATTGACTTACAGTATCGCAACAGGAATCGCAATCGGATTTATCTTCTATCCAATCACGATGATCGTAAAAGGAAGAATCAAAGAAATTCACCCAATCATGTATGTGCTGTTCGTCATATTTGTTATGTATTTCATTTTCCTGAAGTAATATTATGAATTAGGCCCGCTTCAATGCGGGTCTCTTTTTATTTTATTAAACTCAATCCGTTGACTTCCCGGACAGGCTTTAATACCATGAGAGTACATTTGTTTAATGGGCGGGGAGAAGAGAATGGGTGAGTATAAGGTTAAAAAAGTGCTGAATAATAACGTCCTTATTGGCAGCCATGAGTCATTAGGAGAAGTTGTCATGATTGGAAAAGGGATTGGCTTCAACCGGAAATCGGGCCAGCCAATCGATTCTGCTTTGGCTGAAAAGCTCTTTGTGCTTAAAAATGAAAAAGAGCAGGAGAATTATCTGAAGCTCATGCCTTATGTGGAGAATGAATTGCATGAAGCGATTATCTCCTCGATCCAATTGATTAAGCAAAAGGCAAACTCCATGCTTAATGAACATATCCATGTTGCGCTGACTGACCACTTGATGTTTGCGATAACACGCATGAAGAAAGGGATGGAAATGAGAAATCCTTTTCTTATCGAAACGAAGACCCTTTACCCATTCGAATTCGAAATAGCCCAGGAAGTTGTAAATCTTATAGGGCATCGCACCGGTATTTATTTGCCGGAAGGAGAGGTTGGGTTTATTGCCTTGCACGTTCACAGTGCTGTAATGAACCGTGATTTATCCGAAGTGAATCAGCATTCTCAACTGGTGACTCATCTCGTTAACATGATTGAAGACCAGCTGGACATTCAAATTGATAAAGATAGCATTGATTATATGAGGCTTGTCCGCCATATCCGCTTCACCATTGAAAGGGTCAACAAAGGTGAGGTCGTTGAAGAACCGGAAAAAATAACTTCACTCTTGAAAGAAGAATATCCGGTGTGCTACAATCTCTCTTGGAAGCTCATTAAAGTAATGCAGCAAACATTAAAAAAACCAGTCTTTAATGCAGAAGCTGTTTATCTGACAATGCATCTGCAGAGGCTTCAAAAGAAAATAAATTAATTACGATAGTATCTTGTCCAGAAATGGCAAGTCTTTACGTGTTACTGATTCGATCAGGCATGAGTGAAGAAAGGTAATTGAATTTAGGTAAATAGGGTATGATACCCTTGTATGCACCTGAATTCTATCTTTTTTTCCTCATGCCTTTTTTATTTTTTAATGGTTGCCGCTATTAAATGAAAACGCTTAATGAGTAAAAATTTTAGGGGGTTAACATATGTTTAAAAAAGTATTTGGCGTCCTGCAAAAAGTCGGGAAAGCCTTGATGCTTCCTGTAGCATTGCTGCCTGCAGCGGGGATCCTGCTGGCTCTTGGTGCGGCTCTGCAGAATCCGGCGCTTCTTGAGCTGGCTCCGTTCCTGGATAATAGCGGGGTTGAGATCGTTGCCCAGGTTATGCAAAAAGCAGGGGATATCGTCTTTGCCAACCTTCCGGTGCTATTTGCAGTTGGTGTAGCAGTTGGTTTGGCTGGCGGTGAAGGTGTAGCTGCGCTTGCTGCCATTATTGGTTATTTGATTATGAACGTGACAATGGGTACGGCTGCCGGAATAACGGCAGAGGATGTAAATGGGCTTAATTATGCGAATATCTTAGGAATTCCAACTCTGCAGACAGGTGTATTCGGCGGTATCATAGTTGGAATTATCGCTGCTGCATTATACAACAAATTCTATGAAATCGAACTTCCTTCATACTTAGGATTCTTTGCCGGGAAACGTTTCGTTCCCATTATTACGGCTGCAACATCAGTAGTTCTTGGTTTGCTGATGCTGGTTATCTGGCCGCCAATTCAGGAAGGGTTAAATGCCTTCTCGCAAAACATGGTTCATGCGAACCTGACTTTATCGGCATTTATATTTGGCTTAATTGAACGATCGCTGATTCCTTTTGGACTGCATCATATTTTCTACTCTCCGTTCTGGTATGAATTTGGACAGTATGTAACGAATGCAGGTGAAACTGTACGCGGTGACCAGCGGATTTTCATGGCGCAAATCAGTGACAATGTACAAAACCTTACTGCAGGTACATTCATGACTGGTAAATTCCCGTTCATGATGTTCGGTCTTCCTGCCGCTGCTTTAGCAATTTATCATGAGGCACGTCCGGAAAAGAAAGTGGTAGTAGGTGGCCTTATGGCATCTGCGGCGTTAACTTCTTTTTTAACTGGTATTACAGAGCCGCTAGAATTCTCATTCTTATTCGTAGCTCCGGTCCTGTTTGCTGTACACGCAGTGTTTGCAGGTCTTTCGTTCATGACCATGCATCTCCTGGATGTAAAAATCGGCATGACTTTCTCAGGTGGTTTGATTGACTATATTCTATTCGGTTTAATCAACCCTCAGACAAATGCCTGGATTGTCATTCCTGTTGGATTAGTATTTGCTGTGATTTATTACTTTGGCTTCCGATTTGCCATTCGCAAATTTAATTTAATGACTCCGGGCCGTGAAGAAGTAGAAGATGAAGAATCAGCTGCTTCAGGCAAAGGCGGAGATCTTCCATACGAAGTTCTTGATGCTATGGGCGGACAAGAAAACATCGCTCATCTTGATGCTTGTATAACTCGACTTCGTGTATCAGTAAACGATATTAAAAATGTAGACAAAGAACGCTTGAAGAAACTTGGCGCATCTGGAGTACTGGAAGTTGGAAACAACATTCAGGCTATCTTTGGCCCGAGATCTGAAACAATCAAAGGCCAAATGAAAGATATCATGAGCGGCAAAAGACCGCGCGCAGTTGAAAAAGCTCCTGAAGGCGGAGTTGAACAGCAAATTGAAGAAGTAAATCCTGAGGCTCTTCAGACTGAACATAAAGAAGATGCATTCATTGCACCATTAAAAGGTGAAATCAAACCAATTACAGAAGTGCCTGACGCTGTATTCTCAGGTAAAATGATGGGTGATGGTTTTGCGATTGTGCCTTCAGAAGGAACTGTAGTTTCACCGGTAGACGGGAAAATTGTTAACATGTTCCCGACAAAGCATGCAATCGGCATCCTTTCTGATTCAGGCCGCGAAATCCTGATTCATGTGGGTATTGATACGGTTAATCTGAAAGGTCAGGGATTTGAAGCGTTAATTGCTGAGAATGACCGTGTAGAAGCGGGACAGCCGCTATTGAAAGTGGACCTTGATTATATCGGGGAAAACGCCACTTCTATTATTACACCGATCGTCTTCACGAACCTTCAGCAGGGTGAGGCAATTAAAATTAATAAGCCTGGCGCTGTTGATCTTAAAGAAAAAGATATCATCGCTATCTCAAAACAATGATATATAATATAGAAGAAACCAGCTGCGGTTCAAACAGCTGGTTTCTTTTATTTGATAGGATAAAAAAATCTTTGTATTTTTCTTGAATAACTTGTTGACCTTCTGGGCAACAGGTGTTATTATAGAAAAACAGTCGCTTGAGACGCTAACAGCATTTGAAAGATTTTAAAAAAAGTTGTTGACGAAGTGATTGAGAAATGATATATTAATAAAGTCGCTTCTGAGCGGCGGATTGATCTTTGAAAACTG
>NZ_APVL01000029.1 GCF_000565285.1 Cytobacillus firmus DS1
AACTTAATGAGCAAAAAGTGTTCAAAACTACTTGACGGTTACAATATTTTGATAAGGGTTAAATTATCAACTTTTGAATCCATTAATTTACCATAACAACCGCATGTGATTTTTTTGCCACTTTTTATTACTCTTATTACAGAAAAACCAAAACAAAACAATAAGAATATTAACGCCATCAATCCGTATATCTTTGTGCTGTCTAACAAAAGACTAATTGATGCTAGTAACTCTATAAACGGTAATAGAATCCCAAATAATTTAGCAGATTTATCAGGTAACACATTGTATTCCATTACAGTATTTGAAAACTGGGATAAGTTTAATATTTTAGAAATAGAGGATATCATGAAGTACATTAACAGAAAGTAAATTCCAATATTGTATATTGCCTCCATCTAACCTTTCCTTTCTTTGTTATTAAGTATATGTTCATCAATTATTGATTCTTTTTTTTCTATATTATTATGATGTTTTTCATCCCCGCTCACTGCTCCTTTAAACTCTTTAAGTGACTCTCCGAGTGTTCGACCAACAGAAGGCAAGTTTTTTGTTCCAAAAGCAATTAAACAAACCACAAGTAAAATAATAATGCCTGGAACCCCTATTTGACCTAGCATTATGTCACCTCCTTTTCATTAGGTATCAATTTCTCCATATTTCTAGTTCTTATTCTTGAAAAAATATCGCATATGTAAATACTAATCTCATATATCATAAACAAAATCATCATAACAATGAGATCAGTTACAACATCAGGAGGGGTTACTATAACAGAAAAAAAACATAATAGAGGATATGCAAATTTTCTATATTGTTTCAACTTTTGCGGTGTTATTACATTGAGTAACGTTAAAAAACTTAAAATAGCTGGTAATTCTAAAATAAAACCAAAGATTAGACAGACAGTAAAAACAAAAGTAAAAAAATCAGTAAAACTATAAACAGTTTCTACGGAAAGGTTTTCAGAAACATTCAGAAAAAATGATAATAATAAAGGAACAAAAATTTTTAACCCGATTAGAGCTCCTACCATAAATAGCAAAGAGACTACGGGAAGTGTATAAAGAACAATTTTATTTATACTTTTTTCCAAGGCTGGCTTTATAAAAAGATATATTTGAAAGACTAAAATCGGAATAGTGACGCATAAAGACTG
Source organism: Cytobacillus firmus DS1 (assembly GCF_000565285.1). Lineage (GTDB taxonomy): Bacteria > Bacillota > Bacilli > Bacillales > Cytobacillaceae > Cytobacillus > Cytobacillus firmus_A. The sequence continues at coordinate 1,160 of NZ_APVL01000029.1, forward strand.
GAAAAACATAACTTTCATATAAATACTCACTGATTCAGTAACTTTAAAAATATTTAGGTTTATGTGATAGGTTTTTGCAGATTGCTTTATTAAATCTATAAAATAAGGGGCAGTAAAATAAGAAATCAGAAAAATGAGAAAAAATGAAATTACAGTAAATAATATTCTTGTTCTGAATTCTATTAAATGGTCTAGAAAGGGCCGTGTTTGATCAACTTTATTTTGGTTAACTGACATTAAGTCACCCCTTCTTCAAATTTTACATATATTATCATTTCTTATATATAATCCCATATTTATACAAAAATTACCTGATACAAAATGACTATTTAAGTGAATATTTAGATTGTTCCAATTATTTGTTTGCAAAGAAGTTCTTTTTTTATTAACAAGATAAATTCCAAAATAGATATGCCTAATATACATCGAACAAATAATAATAATATACGAATATATAAATATATGATAAAGACCATTGCTTCAAGAAATTTTCTTGTAATCAATGGTCTTAAAGGTATATTAAAGTAATATTTGGTTTTACTTATTTTTCACTTATAATAAATGTGAAAGGAAGTATTTCTGATCGTACGTATTAATTGACTAGAATAAAGAAACAGCAAGAAAGTACAATTCACAAATATACGCAGGAATAAATACCAAAAAAAAAAAAAACGATTTCATTTGGACTCTTCTTTTCTGGTTCTCAGGCACCACAATATTTATTAACAAAAATTGCTAAGTAGCGCTACCAAAAAATAAATAGTGTTGAAGAAATGATTAAGAACAACCCACCTAGGGAGCCGTATTATTCCTAATGAACTTTAACGAATACCGTTCCGAAAAGTTTATCTCCAATATAGGCATCTAATTTCCACATTCCACTCTTTGGTAATGACATATTAGAGGGGGCATGTCGGTCTGCTCCGTTATGAGCACCACCTAGTCCACCTTCTACCACTGTTATTTTCTCTTCTTCTTTCTCATAAGTAGCAATTACTTTTAGGTTTCCATTAAACTCTTCGTCATCTCCCCAAAAATGCCACATATACTTTTGTGTTTTATTTGGATAAAACCTAAGATTCTCGCTGTCATCGTAGATAAAACCTAAACGTCCTTCTTCTCCAATCATAGTGTAACCTCCATATTCAAATAGAGGGCTCTCTTTCCATTTATTTACCTGGTGTTCTGTTTCTGATTTAATTTCATCATTTTTGTTTGCGACATTACTACAACCCACGGTGGTAATGCTTATAATAATTGAAATAATTAATACGAAACTTCTTTTTACCATAAAAAAATACCTCCTTTTTATTATCAAACTCAAACAAAAAAATTCAATAATTATACGAATGCGACAGTGTTTGATGCTATAACTGATTAAACCATCATTTTATGTTTAAACCAGCTTAATTAGCTTTCTTCACATTAGATGATGTACAAAATTCAATGGATTAGTTCTAGTACCTTTACATTAACAAACCTGTTACAGTAATGACTTGGCACTTTTACTGATCTTCTATTATCCCTATTAAATTTTAGATTAAATTCTAAAAAGAAGTGAGTTTGATCTACCTTATTTTATGACATTTAACATCCCTTTTTTTCTTACAATAAACATCCCCCTTTCATAAAATTAATAATTTACAAATATTATAACTTCTTCTATATAATCCTAGATTTATACAAAAATAACCAGATTCTATATGACTATTTACCGAAATATTTAAAATATTTATGTTATCCATGCACACATTGACCCTTTTAATTACTTAAAACCACATGAGGCTAAATACAATTACTCAGATAAGAAGTTTACTCTAGGTTGTACTAATCAAAGTTACACTATTTAAAACTGCTTTATAATTGGTATTCATTAAGGACGAATATAATTAAAATTTTTTGGAAATGATTGATCGTAAAACACCATGACTTACTTAAAACAAAGGACTCTCCCAAAAACAGGAAAGTCCTCTTACTCTTTATTTAGATTAGATCAAAAGAACCTTCAAATGATCTTTTAATACCAAAAGCAAAACGGTCCTTCCAGATTACCTCAGTGCTCCATTCTCCTTCTCCATCCATGGAGATACTATTGTATTCTAATAGAGCAACTGCATGAATACTAAATTGACTTTGCAGCTGTTGGAGAAATTTCTTTATATCATAGTCATATTCTTCCTCAAGGATTGCTAATTGTTCTGGAAAGTCACTAAGATGATCGGTTTGCTCATTATAATATTCAGCAATGCTTACGATAGAATGATAAAAAGAAGGATTTATATATTCCCTGTCTAAATCTTCGTATTTATCTTCACAGCCACAAACACTTACAATTTTACATTCAGTGTATTCATGATCATCTTCTGCCTTAAGGTGAACGATTAAAAGTTTAAAGGTTCTCTCTCTGCATGCCGGACATTTCAATTGTTTTTGTAATTCAATAGTTTTTTTATTCAAACCCCATAGATAAGAAAATTCATCACGAGTAGGGTTAATAATTGACTCATCATAAAGTTCCATTAAATTTTCGAAGTTATTATTAGCATTTTTGCTCCAGTTAAATGAACCAATAAGCAGCTTCCTTTTATCAATAATACAGAATTTATGATGCATATAATTCTTAGGGGACCACATACGTAATTGTTTTATTTTGATGCCTGCTTCTTTTAACTGCTTAATCCAGGAATCATGTTGACTATTCTTTTTATCACCATTCACTACAATTTTTACCTTCACATTCCTGGCAGCAAGGCTAATAAAAATATCACTATATAACTCAAAGTTTAACCAAGCAACAGCTATTAGAACTTCCTTTTGAGCTTGCTTTAAGGAATCCATAATAACTTGCTGCTGATCTCGAAAATGTATCTTGTTCATTCTGCTGGCGCTCCTAACTTGGAAGAAATCTCCCTTCAATTAATATAAACAAAAAATATGGTATGATATTCCATCATACCACCTTCTATGTGAATCATAAATCTAATTAACTACACCTACATTATAAAAGTCGTATTCTTCTTTATTTCTTCTTAAGTGAATAAATACCAAATAAGATCCACCTATAAAGAATAGGACTATTGATAAGAGTTCAATATGAGTGTTGATTATTAACAAAGCCACAACAATCAGAGTCTCTAATGCAGCATATAATGTATTTTCAATCCTAGCCGTTTTAGGCAGCTCGGAAAAGTCTAGATAGCCTTTCAAGTTGGCAGATGCATACTGTCTTTTGGTGCTAAATATGTGAAAGATATATGTAGCCATAATCATACAAGCTAACCCATAAGCAATGATATTGCTTTCGATGAATCCTTTAAACATAAATAGCAAAGAAAGCATGATAAAGCTTATCCAAACTGAACGAAAATACATATACACTTCAGGACTCTCCCTTCTTATCTAACTACTTCAACCTGTTCGAGAAATGGCGTAATATTTACCTGGCCATCATTATTTGCGATTCGGCAATTTATTGCTAATCCCTGTTCTCCTGTAAGGACATTTACCTCTGGGATTCCCACCATAAATCCAACAATCTTAAAATTAGATGGACTGGCTAATAAAAATCGTTTCACCTTTTCATTCATTTGCACTTCTCCCCTTTATAGATTTTCTATATGAAAACAACATCGGATATCCAGATAATAAAAAACGCCAAACCCCTAGACAGGGTATTGGCGGTTCTTCCAGCTCAATAGGTTTTATATGAATTTCTTATACATTAATATTATCATGTTGTATATTTTCCCTCAATAAACATTTCCATTTTTTTAATAAATTCTTTAAAACTTCCATATTTCTTCTGAACTTTATATAAAGATGGCTGGTTACCTAATCGATAGTGCTGATATTCCCTTTGGCCAAATGAATCCTTTCCAGCCTGCACTTTACAATATTGATATGCAGCATAATAATCTCGGTCACAAAACTTAAACTTCTGTTCAAACTTTTCCTGATCAAAAAAGGAATGATAATAGCCTGGTTGAATGTGTTGACTAAACAGGTATAGGAAAGTAAGAAGCTTATAGTTAACGTCCTTCTCATTATTAACGATATCTCCAATCTCACTATATTCTGTTATGGGAATGCTAAGAGAAGTACTTTGCATTGGATATAGACGCTTATATTCAGACGCACTTTTATCAATTGTTCGATCGACGCTTATTTCAAATGGAGCACATTTATATTGGGAAAATCCTATTAATAGAGCTTGGGATAAGGATACATTCCCCTTAATCTTATTTAAATCTTGGTAAAAGTTTTTTGGAATCTTTAGAGGAAGAAGAACTCCTTTTTTATGCAAACGCAATCACGCCCTATACCTTAAGTATCTAGTTTTGGCTGCTTAACTCTCTACCTGTTAATACTTTTATCATGTGAGTCATTAGTTAAATTGATTTTTAATGTCTGCAGCCAATCATAAGGGATTTGGTAATAATCTTGGATGTCATCATCTAACAATACCTTATGGTCCTGAACAATAATACGATGAGAATTCCCATGGAACTCTAATGTATTCTCCCCGTCCCAGGTAAGTATGTTTTTTTCAAACTTATATTTTTTAGCTATGCACACATTATTCTTATGGAAGGTAAATAGCTTATAAAATAAATAAATAAGATTAGACCTGGTATTATTTACTTCTTCATTCATTTCAGGTCCAGCTTTCGATTGGCTCATCGCTAAGCCATTGATTCTGAGGGTTTCGATATCTCCCTTGCTTGTGTAGGTATGCCTGCTTTAGCTTAGGAACCCCTGGCCAATTCTCTTCTTCAGGTAAGATGGATAATTTCACGCCCACCTTTTTTGCTTCTTCCAACGCGATTTCTATACCCAGATCAAAGATCATTTCACGCTGCCCCTGATAAGTTAGTATTTTTGGAGAAACGCCAACCAGCATATCGCTGACCAAGTTAACGTTTGGATCGGCCGGTACTGCCCTTTCATATCCTCTCTTTGTCATTACGAAAAGTGGGTCCCCGTTTTTATCCTTAGGTAGCCGGCTAAAATCTGGCTGCCAGCCTCTTGGGATATTTTCGCCCAATGGGAATATATGATAGCTATCTGGAATAACATTTAGATCTCTCGTAAAGCGGCCGCTCTTTTGACAGTCCGCTGCTATATCATATTCCATCGAATTGACTCTTTCTCCATTTAATTTACATGTACTTCTATTTGGATCAAAATGTTGGCATAAATTGCAGGTAGCATATATTTTTTTCATTTCTAATCCCCTCTCTTCTTTAATAATTGAGCCGGTATATCTTTTCGACAGTATTTAATTCTAATATTGTTCTCTTCCAAGAATTTTAGTTCCTCTAAAGTTAGAAGGTTTCCACATTTAACACACTTCTCGGATGACTCCACAACTACAGCTGCAGTATTTCCCTTATCAGCAGTTAATCCTACAGCCGGGTTATTCGCCCACTTTCTATATGGAGCTAAATCCTTCCAACCCATCATATATTTATCACACGCTTTTCGAAGTGCATCGCTTTCAGCCGATAAAATGGCACTCTTAAGGTTTTGGATCTTCCCCGTATCTTGGTAAGTCTTAAAATTAGAAAATCCAATACCCTCTCTCTCAACATCAAGTATTTTTAGAATACCTTTTACAAGTATTTGTTCATCTTGATGATAAATGACTGGTTCTCCAGATAACCTCCAAGACCAATAGGGTCCTGCAGCTTCTTCTAATCTCTGAATATATGCTTGAACAGGTATAGAAGCTCTTCCAGGAGTTTCCGTATTTTCAACCGAACCCTTAGGGAAAGGCAGAGTAAGTTTTTGACTAATGGATTTATATAATATGTCTCTTTCTTCCGGTGACATGAGCTCACCCCTATATGTAGGAATTTCGCAACAAAAAACTTGGATATTTAGTATCTTGATTGATTCGATTATATATTATAATTTTTTTCAAATCAAGGAATATTATGGAACATTTACTAAAATTAATAAAATACAAAAAGGCTTCTTCACTTTGAGTAAAGAAACCTCTCATTCTACTAACTTTGCGGGACAAAAAAGTGATAGATATCTAACGAGTACTGCATAATTACCCAAAAGACTGGTGCTCCAAATACCATAGCCATTCCAATGCGTTTTCTTGGAGGGTTTTTGGCAGCTGTTAGCCAGAATATTATTCCTAATAGTGCTCCAATAAAGATCATAGGTTCAAAAAATATTTTAAATAGATGGTGAACTTCATGGCCTTGGGAGCTTGTAGAATCCATTAAAAACCTAATATCCTGATTATTATCATTCCCTTTTAACAAACTATCGCCATTCATATAAGCAATGATTAGAGGAAGATAAAGGATTAGCAGCATTCCTAATGCTCCCCCAATAGAAAATAGGTAAGCCGCCCTCTTCCTAAAAGGATTTTTTCCTGCGTACAGCAAATAGAATAAAGCAAACAAAAATAGGAACCCAAAAGTAGGAACAAATACTAATTGAAGTAACCTTATTCCAGTCCATACTGCTTCATTAACGCCTGTCATTTACTCCCCTCCTTCAATACTTCCTAAGAGATCCCAAACGGAAGAGTCGATATAATAGTAATTTGATTCATGTTCATGGATGTGTTCATCATCAGAGTGCTGTTCCAGCTTTTTTAATTTCACATTGATTCTTATGGGCTCTTCTAAATCAGAATAATTCAAATCCGCTACCACCCTGAGGCTATCCTTCTCAAAAACCATCATACTCTTAATCATTTCGACTGACTCCAGTTTCCGATTTCTGGAAATACGGTTCATAATTTCTTTAACAAGTTTTATTTTATTGGGTTCTTCATTTTCAAAGATATCCTCATTGTATTGCTCGAGTGTAAAAGCATCAGGATAGAAGTCTTCCTGATTTAACATGGCCACAGCAAATAAATATTCAACAGCTGACTCTGGTTTTGAATACCTGTCATTTAAGTATTCAACAAACTCTTTACTTACCGGCGAATCAGACCATTTCCTGTTTACGGTGTCTTGTTCCTCTTTGACAATGTTTAGTGATTCATCCATTTCCTTAACTACATTTGAAATATCAGGTGTAGTGATCTTTTTATAAATAAATAGCCCCAAAAAGACTACTAATAGAATGATGAACACTATAGCAATTTTTTTCATATAGACCCCTTACTTTCCCATAAAAGTAAAAGAAAAATTTAATAGTAAATTATGATTCTAGTGAAATACCCAATCTATCATTTAATTCAAGTTATTCTTCAGGATTCTCTCCCGCTGCTACCAGCTGTTGCGCCAGGACCTTCCAATCGTTCGCTATTACTGCTTGTTCTTGTTTGATAGCCAAGAACTCTACTCTAAAAGGATCCTTCGCAATTTCTTGATCAGGATTATTGGCTTCATCAATGGTGTTTAAGAGCAATTGATGAGAACGATTGACGAGAGCTAACAACTGTTGGTGGACTTGAAATAGCTCTGGTTTAACGTTCAAGCTTTCAACACTTTTTATAAGAGCATTAGATTCCTTAATTTGCTCTTTTAATACTTTTGCAAACTGCTCATTGCTATACTCTTGTGTATAGATGCCATCAAGTCCATTATTATAGACTCCTAGAATGCTATTCATATCTTCAATTGTTCCTTGCAGAGATTTATTGTACTCCTCAAGATACGCCCTATTCTCTTCTGTTACCTTGACCTTTGCTTCATCATCTTTCCCAAATGAACAAGCTGATAGAGTGCCGATCATTAAAAAACAAAGGATTATGAATGCAAACTTTTTCATAGATTTCCCTCCATAAGGGGATAGTTTTCTATCCCCTTCAAATTATTTTTCAGGCGGAGTTGGAATATATAATAAGGGATTCTTAGCGTTCGATTTCCCTGCATTCCAACTAGGCTGATGAATCTCAAAGTGCAAATGCTTCCCATAGGACTCACCTGTATTTCCCATATAACCTATGAAATCACCTTTTTTTACGGTTTTCCCTTGCGCTAATCCACGTTGGGCTAAATGAGCATAAACCGTTTCAAATTCAACACCGTCTATTTTATGTTTTATATAAACAACATTGCCGTAGGAGCTAGAAAGATAAGATCTACTCACCACACCATCAGCAGCAGCAACTACAGGCACCGTAGGCCTTCCGCCGCCACCAATATCCACTCCATAATGAGTTCCTCCTGATCGATTTCCGAATCCTGATGTTATTCGGCCGGTTGTAGGGAAAGTAAAACTACCTTCAGCAACTGGAATGGAACCGCCACTTGGAAGACCATTCTTAAACATAATTCCTCGGTTATAAACTTCATTCACATAGGAATTGGAATGGTTATAGCTCCGAATAGCTTTCTTGATTTTAGCTTCATCTTCTTTTTTATAGCCGCTGGCAGCTAAGTAATTCGCTGCAGTAAAAGCGGCATCTTCTAGTTCCCAGGGAGAGGCCTTACCATTGTTATTAGCATCAATCCCATACCCACCATGCTTCTTTATTTGCTGAACACTTGATAATAGATCAACTACTAGATTAAGTGGCCCTTCTATATTTCCTAATCTAGTAACCGAAAGTCCATTTCCGCCTTTGTATGACCAGCCGAGCCAGGTTAATCCCATGAACTGAAAGTGGCCTTTAGCCCCAACGCTTGACCCCTTACTTGGGTCTGTTGCGGCCGGGTTTGTACTGAACTCAGTTTCTTGGGCATGTATTGATGCTAATATCCACCAATCCACGTTATATGCTGCAGCCGCTCGTTCATATAGCTCTTTATATTCCTCCGGATACCATCCACCACCGCCGGATCCGACAAGTCCGCTAAATGCTGATCCTTTTAAATTTGGCCCAATACACGAAGCGGCATTCATCAAATTTTTATAGTAACACTCAATTAATCCTTCAAAATCGATTGTGAATTTTGGGAAGGTGTCATCTATTTCTTTTAGCTGTTCTAACACATATTCCAGGTCTTTAGGTTTCACCAATCTGGCAAGTATACCTTCCGGATTATCGACAATAAGAAAAGAGAGAAGAGCTTCTCCGTTGTATGAAACGTTTGGAGATCCTGAGTCATCAAGTTGATATAATGTGTATTTTTTAAACGTATCTACAGTACATTCTTCAGTTAATTGGGTTCCTTCTTTTACCCAATCACCGGTACTTAACGAATAGGAGAAAAAAGCGGTTGCATACATAGCACTAGCTTCAGTTACAACCTGTCTACTAGGCAAATCTTTCGTTGTAAAAGCCGTGCTGCTTTCAATTTTGTATTCAATCTCATCCTTATCTTCTGGTTTAGCATTTATGCCATCTGTATTCGTATTCACTGGCCGCTTACAGGTAGTGACGGTCTTTGTCATTACCTTTTCCCCTGAAGAAGTTCCATACTCGTATTCCACTTGCATAGTAGGATCCTTGAAGTAATAATCGATTTCTTGATTGATTACATTGTAAAAATAGGTATGGGCCTTCTGCCTATCCGCCTTTGTTTTCATAGGCTGATTCTTATATTTTTTATGCCAAGGCACATATGTTTTAGATTTAAGAGACTTATAGGAATATAATGCTGGAGGAATAGCATCACTCGGTCTGATCATATCTAAAACTTGAGCTATGTATGATTGATTAACAGGTTGATAAGGAGACTGGCTTTGACCAGAGCTCAATACGCTATATAAGTCACTTCCGACTTCTTCAGAGCGATCGTCAATGACTTCTTTTATGGTTTGATCAAACAGCTTTTCTGCTTCATTCCTTTCGCCTCCCCGGCCAAACGTATCAAACTGAACCACGCTCTCCATAATAATCAACAATAGGATAATCAGTAAGATGATGAGGAAGGCGTATGGACCGATAAAACCAACAACCGACTTAATGATAGCAGGGATGAGTTTTTGAAGAACCATCTTTAAAAGCTTGTATTGCGCCTTTAAGCCCTTAACAAACATGTTTCTTACCCTCTTGTTCTTAAGAGCACTCTTCCCGATATTAGCCATCTGGCCAGCGGTTTGTTTTCCTATATCATTACTATTTTGATCGTTCAAACTATCCCTCCTTTCTTAAGAGAATCCTCTATGCCGGTTTTGATTAGCAGGAACCCATCCTCCCATTTTTTGTATACCGTCTGCTACTCTATCACCAGTTGATTGACTAATAGGATGATTATTTCTATCCATTAAACCTGCCTGGAAGTAGCTATCCGGATTGACCCGGGATGTATCGAAAGATGAATCAACTAATCTATAATTATTTGGACCGCCTAACATGGCACCGGTGGTTTGTTGTAAATATCCGGTCGGATTGTTTAGCGGGTTTTGAGGTAGAGAATACCCTCCAGCTCCATTGGCTTTTAGTCCTTCAGGTGAATTAAAGCGGTAACCGATTTCCCTAAAGGACCCATTTTTCAGTGAAGGATCTGCTTCTCCTAATGGACTAATTCTTTCAAAGTTATCGTTACCTTTATCCATATATAGGCCACTGCCTTTGTTATCTTGGATCCATTTTAAATCGGCCCCAGGATACATATCTTTTAATCGGTCCAGACTAAGCCCACCAAATCCTCCTAATTCTTGAGAATTAAGTAAGCGACTTCTAGAAACCCCGCTTAAAGCATGTCCTATATTTCTTCCTGCTTCCCCTTTTCCAACCAATGCTCCAGCTGTTTCACCAAGATTGCCGAAAAACTCTTTCCGCTTCCCAATATCGTTAAAGGTGTTTTTAATTCCGCCATTATCTTTTAGGTCACCAATCAATCCTTTAGAATTCACCCCAAAAGCTGCAACATTTCGTGAACCCTGAAGAAGACCCCCGGCTAATCCACTCCCTGCTTTCATTCCTAGTACGGCTCCCGATGGGCCTAACACCAAACCTGCGGTCCCCCCAATCACTCCACCTAAACCTCCAACCCCTTTTTTCATCCCGCTCCATAGTCTCGAATTCTTCCCATCCGCTAGAGCACTAATTTTTGTACGGCCTTGATGACTAATATTATTTTGTTGAAGGGATGGCGCTTTCTTCATATATTTAGAAAGAGAAGCTGCTGTGGCTAATGTTTTAACACCCATCATTCCCGTCTTTTCCATCGCAGAGTTAGCATCTGAAAGATGAAGCCAAGAAGTAATCATACCCGTTAATGGGATGAACATTATTAACATGACCATTTTAAAGACGGTTCCATTTACTCCGCTTAACAGCGTGGAAAATAACAGGAAAATAGTTAGTAATAGTCCATGAAAACTTTGAAGAAAGACAATGCCAATTAGATCTCTCACCCAGGAATTAAACATTTTACTCGTAGAACTAAACATTAATGACATTCCGGCAACCGGGCCCAACACTAGCAGCATAAGAATCATAATCTTTCTAAAGATATAAATGAAATTCATAAATAGAGCTAATATCCATTCAGCGAAAAAAACTACTATATCGGTAAAGGTGAATTTCGAATTGCTTGTCATCATGCTAAGGGAATCAAATTTTAATCCATGAGAATCCATTAATCCTTTAAAACCGCTTAAAATACCTGCATTCAGGGAGAAAAGAGTTTCGATTATGAGATCAAAAGAATAAATAAAAACGGTAACAACCAACCACATTTTTACCTTCTCCCAGAACTCTGCTCTTTGAGCTCCCCCTACTCCACTGAATGCAAGTTTCAGAGATGATATAAGCATGGATAATAGTAAAATGATTGAAAAAACACTTTTGATATAATCAGTGAGAGGGGTAATAATTTTGTCAAATTCCTTCTGAGTAAAAATTCCATACACAAGAGTAGAGTCACTGGTGTCATTCCAGATACAATGAGGATTACCAAATACTAAAGTCGATAATGAATTAATCCCAGCAACTCCTAAGGCTGAATTAATAAAATCAATCGTATACGACTCAACAAGGGATGCATCCTCCTCTTTATACTTTTCTATTTTTTTTTGTGTGGAATCGTTATATATTTCTTTCCCGCAGCTATGCGACTCTATTGAGTTGGCCAGAGCTGGTGTATTCACAAAAAGGAGCATAAATATTAAAAGGATTATGATTTTCTTCATGGATTCACCTCCCATCATTAAAGGAAGAGAAAATCGTATGTGTTATACGATTTCTCTTCTTCTCTCGTTCACTTTTTTTCCTCTAGTACCACTCATGACCCAACCAGTCGCGCTCTTCATAGTGCTCTGAGTTCTATTTAATGTCTCTGCCATCCGATCACTGCCTGTATTCGCATTATGATTAAGCGCTGAATAGGCAACATACGCATCAGGATTTATTTTCGAAGCGTCAAATGTAGAATCGACAATCCGATTAGGGGATTGCGCCGCCACTAAAGTAGATTGGTCAATTATGCCGTCCCGGTTTCCTCCTCCTACAATATAGGAGTTGCCAGTTCTCATAAGATAAGGAGTTGATCCTGGCAGACCTACAGTTGTATTTTGAGGATGTCCCTCAAAGCCACCAGCTGTTGGAGTACTTACAGCATGATTCGGACTCTCTTGCATACCTGCACCTGGAACGGAACTGAGTGAACTGCCTGTATTTGCACTTGAACCAGGAATGAAGTTACTTCCTGTATGAACCGGTAAAGTGCCTCCTGGAGCTTGTAACGAAGTTCTCATAATTCCTGGCCCCATAGCTGCACCTAATGCATTAGCTGTTATATTAGAAGCCATAGAGGTAGTCGCAGTACCACTGCTTTGCGTATTTAGCCCACTATTGAAACCTTGTGTATCATTCGATAGGCGATAACTCCCGTTAGGTTGCAGTTGGGGAACCCCTTGTTGTGCATGTCCCAATCTAAAAGAAGTAGCTCTGACTGAACCGTTTTTCAGAGATGAATCTGCTGCTCCCTTTATCCCTACTTGAGACCATTGCCCACTTTGATCCTTCATATAAAAGGCTGATGAGCGATTTGTTTGGACATTCATTACCTCTGCCCCAGGATTTAGCTTAGAAAGCTGTTCCCATGTCTGGCCACCTGCCCCACCTATAGCTGGAGAAGCATGTGTTAGATCATTTCGGGAGACACCGCTTAGCCCATGGCCAATTCTTCTTCCCATCTGGCTTAACGCTTGTGATCCTGTCATACTCCCTATTGACTCACCAAGATTTCCTGCAAATTCTCTTCTTCGGTCAAGGTTACCCATAAAGGCTCTGAAACCAGATCCATCAGCACCACTGTAAGCAGCCGCTTCTTTTACAGTGCTAAACGTATTCATCAATCCTGCAGCTGTCCCTCTGGAACCCTGTAACACACCTTCAGCAACTTTCTGTCCAGCTTTTGCGCCAGCCATAATTCCTAAAGGATTCATCGTCACTGCTCCAGCGGCACCACCAATGAATGCACCGACAGCTCCGGTACCTTTCTTTACTGCTTGCCAAGTTGAAGAGTTTGACCCCGTAGCTAAAGCCGAAATCCTTGTGGACTGGGAATCACTACCTCCACCCGCATTAATTAAACTGTTTTCTGCGGATGAAGCAAGCGTTGAATTCGATCCAAAAGTTGAAAGGTTTCCCCCTCGAATGATGTTCCCGGCCTGGTTTGCTACCATCATGGTAGTCATAATACCGCCTAATCCTGTCATGGTTAGCGCTTGTCCAAGTTTAGTAGAAGAATCTCCAATGTTTAACCATCTAGAAATCATTCCACTGACAGGGATAAACATCATCATTAATCCTAACTTCATGATTACTCCTGCTCCTAGAGCTGAAAAGGAAGCAAAAGCGAATAACACAATGGCATGGATTGATTGGAGGAATGTATTTCCAATCAACTCTTTAGTCCATACCCCGAAAAATCCTCTGGACTTATTGAACATCAGTGAATAAGCGGCAATTGGTCCCATAACCAAAAGGACAAGGATAATGATTTTTCTAGATATATAGACAAAGTTCAGGATTGCAGACAAAGTCCATTCTGCTAAAAAAGTTATGATCAAGGACATTACACCAAATACATTTTTCATATCCTCAAATCCAGAAATTATAGAAACTCCGTCGATTTCAACGCCACTTTTGGTTAGAACATCCCTGATCCCTATAATGACAGCTGTATTTAAGCCGAAAATGATATTGGTAAACTGAGTAAAAAACACCATGAATAATGCAGATACAATCCACATCTTAGAGTCCTGCCAGAAGTCAGCTCTCGATTGCGGATTCATGGAATTAAAACCTAACTTTAAGGCAGAAAGCAGAATCGCAAGTGTCAATATCGCAACATACGCACCGGCAAACAATTTAAGCATAGGATCAATAATTTTCTCTCTTTCCTTGACCGTAAAAATACCATCATTTGAAAGAGTGTCATTTTTATCCATCCAAACGCAGTAGGGATTACCAAAGACCAGAGTGTTAAGTCCGGCAATTCCTCCGATATTAAACATGTTTTCTACCTGACTTACCATGAACTTTTCCGCCATATTGGCATCATTTTCTTTAAAGTCTTTAATCTTTTCATTTACTTTCTTATCAATCAAGGGATTTCCGCATGACCAAGTGTATGAAGGAACAAACTCAGAATTCTCACTTGTCTTTGATTCAGCAAAAGCAGAAGCAGGAAAAACCGAACTTAGAATGCAAAATATCAGGAGAGATAATAGGATAGTCTTTTTCATTTCCTACCTCACTTAACTTCCCACACTGATATTCTGATTCGTGTTAAGGTATACCCATTCATCAGGAGTGGGTTCACTCCGAAAATAAACGATCTCCTTACCCGCTTTTAAAAGCACATCCCCTGTATCAGCAGTACGTATCATTTGGCCAACTTCTTCTGAAAAGCGGAAGGTCTCAAGAATCGGCTCAATGTCTTGATCTGATTGTTTTAGAAAGGCCACCGTATTTAATTGAGCGATAATATCCTGTGCTTCTTGGCTTCGATGAAACATTTCATATCGCTGAGAAACGATGGTCATGCTTACATTCCATTTCCGTCCCCTCGCAGACAAAAGCTTAAAGAACTCCAACATACTAGGATACTTAAGCTGCATCCAGAACTCATCGGCCACAACCCGCTTTTTTGTTTTAGGATCGTTTTTGATAAAACGATTCCAGGTCCAAATATTTAGAACATGTTGCGCTAAGGGCCTCTCAATTCCATTCGAGGAAAGCCTTGAGATATCAAAGCAGATAATTGGCGCAGTATCTAAATCAACATCTTGCTCCGTAATTAATTCCGTTTGGCCATCAAACATTCCAAATGCCCGCCCAGCTGTAAAGAGGGTAATTACGCTTTTTAACTCCTCTAAGTTAGGTGTTCCTTCCTTCATCCTCTTTTCAATTTCATGTAGGACGTCGGAAATGGTTGGCATCTCAACATATCTTTTAAGCCAGATAATGTTTCCTTGCTCATCGACTTCTTGTTGCTGTATAAACAGGGATTCTGGGTCTTCTGTAATTCCCTTGTCGTGATAGAGTAAATTTAGTATTTCATCTAGAATTCCTAACTCTGTAGGAGTTAAGCTTGCACCTGCTACCCCAGTGGCAGCTTCTTTCATGACTTTAAAAAACTCGATGGCTTCTTTAACCTTTTCATTAATGTTTACTTTTTCCAGGATGTATTCGTCTTCTGTATTTTTGTTTATTACTTCTTTTTCAACATATATATCTAATGGGTTGATTCTGCTGCTTTTTCCTTTATAGGTGTCCGATCTTAATTCGATGACACACCCACCTAAGGCACGAGTCAATCCTGTGTATTCGGGCTCAACATCAAAAATCACAACTCTGTTTATTCCATCACTGAAGCCACGACCAATAATTTGCTTAACAAAAACACCCTTACCGGCTCCAGACTCCCCAAAAATGCCCACATTATAATTGTTAAGTTTCTTATCAAAGTTGTTGTAATAAACGTATTCGTTCCCATACACACCAATTGGCATCCCACCGGTGTGGTTCAGTTTAGAAGAGGTGTGTGGGAAGATGGCGGTTAAAGCAGTTTGATCTAGATTTCTAGAGGTGTTAGCTAAAAAATTATTTCCAAGAGGCAACGTACAAAGAAATCCTTCCCTTTGCCGGCCATAAGCATTAATTAACTCAATGGATTCACCACCCAATGTGGTTTCGACATCAACACATTTTTGGTTCAACTCAGTAAGTGAATCTGCATAAACCGTAGCTGTAATACTTGCATAGTATAGTCCGTTTTGATTGTTACGGATTTGATCCCTTAAAAACTTACTATCTTGAAGTTTTTGCATTGATTCTTCCATTCTTGCACCATTCTCATTTTTAGCGGCAGAGTGGAATACCGTTTCAAGCTGGTCTATCTTATTTTTCAATTTCCTTACGGCCTCAGTACGATGGAATGGTTCAACAAGCACCGATACATCAATGTCATTTCCCATAAATAATCCTTCTAGCCAATTAATACGAACTGTTCTGGGGTAACCACTTGGTTTCACAAAGATGGTTCTGCCATATTTGATATTCCCTAATCCTGATTGAATGGTGAAATAGTCATCTAAAAAAGTTACTCCATCATTTAAAGCATTATCTATTAAGGAAGGAAACGATAATTCTTTATCGTTATTAACTGGCTTCGGAGACTCCAGCTGTTTCTTCTTGAACAGTTTCATTATTATCCATAACCTCCCCTATATCTTGAACTAATTCATCAAACCCCGGTAAAGTAGTAGGATCTGCAGTAATAAAGCTGGTGATCTTTTCTTTACCACTTTGGACCACAGATTCAATTGGATGAACCAACATACGGTCGCGGTTTAAGGCTCTCTTCAAGACTTCCATCGCTTCCAAAGAATTCAAAATATCACTTTCAATTTTTGCCCGGGCTAACATTTTCTGAACAATAACCGCCTGTTGATAAAGGGTTTCAGCGATTTTCTTTTCTTTTTGGGCGGCGGTTAATTTCCCCATTTTAGACGGTTCATATATGTAGCTCACAACGTAAAAGACGTTTCTGGTTAAACGAAAGTCATTGATCGTACGAGATTTTATATGGCTAATAACCCGCTCGTTGTATTCTCTGGTTTGTGGATTGACGGCTTCTAAATTTTCCTTAAATCGAACTTCCTCTTTTCTTAGATCTTGCCTTACAGCTTGACCTAATATTTGGACTGGGAAATTGATGACTCGAAATAATGACTGATATCCTAAGATAATACTCTGGCGTTCGCTTGCATTAAGAAGGTCAAAGTTAACAAAGTCTGTTGCAATGATTAAAGAATACTCATTTTTCGACTTTTCGAAGATTCCATACTTAATGTCCTTTAATCCAATTAGATCTTTAAGCGACTCTCCACTTGGTTTATCTGGTTTAGTTTTTTTCTCAACAACCTCTGCGTAACCACTTTCCGCTTCCTGTTGTTCTTTTAGATATTGTTTTCTCTTCCATCCAGCAATCGGCTCATTATTATCCATCCTCTTTTTTGCAACAACCAAGAAACCTAAAACAGAAAGAGTAAAAACAGTGGAAATCATTATGAAAATATTAAACATTTTACCCCTCCTTTTTTAGGGATGATAGATTTTTTGAGATCGATGATATTTAATTTTGACAAGGATAAATTCTGATAAATACATCTCATATTTATCAAGTTTTACATAAGCAAGGGCAATGGCTGTTCCGAGCATAAAGACAGAAAAGGAAAAACGTAAAATCCCATCTAGAATTCCTACCACAAAGGGGATATTACCAAATACGAAGTTAGCTAAAGCCAAAAATATAGTGGGAAATACAATCATGAACTGCCTTTTGGAAAAGATGGCTAAAATTTCTTTCTCCTCTTCTGTCAGGTCTATGGGTACGATAATTTCCAAGTGTTCATACCTCCTTTAAAAAAGAAGAGTGGATAACTCCACCCCTCCCTTACTTTGCTGCTATAGCTGCAATAGTATCTGATAGATAATAGGCCGCGTAAAAAACAAAGGCGCCACAGCAACAGCTAATTAATGAGATCCAAACAGTACGCATCTTCGCAGCACTAATTGATCCAAAAATAATGAACAACGTAATAATTAATATGGCTAAAGTAAACAATAAACCGCCAACACCGCCTACTAACTCAACAATTTTCTTTACAGCATTGTATAGGTTATTATTTGTATTTGTTGTGTAAATGGAATTTAGTTTAGTAGTAGTACCCGTACCTAAATACGCAATATTATTAAATAAACTATAAAGGCTCATTCCCCTCACCTCCTTTAAACAAAAAAAAACGGAAGAACACACAAACAGGTTTCAAGCCTGAATGCGGTTCTTCCGCTTTTATTGCAATATTTAATTTCTACTATGATTCTATAAGAATTTGACATTTATGTCAATATATTCTTATATTACCTGTTTCCAAAATGGCGTGTCATATCGCGATTGAAATGAACAGTAAATACTTTCCCCAGTTCATTATCTGCCTTATAGGTATAGTAAAGAGTTGTATTCCCAAGAAACTCATGGTTATACCTTAGGTTTTGGATCACAAGGGTAATAAATAATTTATATTGTGATTCATCCAGCAGAGCTTTATCGTTCTGCTCCTTCGGGTCAATCCCTTGCCCATCCACCATAATTTCCTTATCGGGAACCTCGTAATTCATTCTCTGTAATGAATAATTTCGAGTATGAAAACTGAAAGTACCTTCTAACGTTTGTGTGAACTTTCTTTTATACTCCAAATCATTCGTTAGTTCTAACTTAATTTGGTGAGCCAATGCGATGTTCTCTTTTTGATACGATTTAATATTAGTTTTATTATCCATAACGTCCTCCTGTAAAATCCTATAATTCGCTTTTAGTTAGGAATCAATGTCTTGCGAAGTGAGGTTAACAAACCACTATCTTCGTCCCTTTTGTACGAAAAGCTAGCTACTTTATCCTGAAAGTCGTCATTACTGTATTTAATAAGATGGGCTAATAGTTTTACAAAATTATAAAACGATTTCCCATTAACGTTCTTTTCAATACCTTTTTTAACTTTTGGATATTTTTCGGATTGACGGATTTTGAAACTCTTTATTCCATCGCAAGTCTCGATATTAATTTTGATTAACTTGTAATTACGGGTATGAAGGTGAACTGTACCTTCTGAGTTGAAATAAAAAAAGCTTTGTAAATCGTGATCAGATAATAGCTCGTTCGATAACTTGTTTGCTAAAGCGGCATTCTCTAGCAAAAAGGTGTTAATATTAGACAATTTAAAAATCCTCCTTATGATTTATTAGTGCTTATTGCCTACCCGAACGGATTATCCTTATTAATCTCCATTTTTTAAAAAAATTTTCTCTATTTTTTTATGAAACTATCAACATTATAATACAAAATATTCCTTTTGCACTATGTTTTAGTAAAATTTCCATAAATTTTTAAAAAATCGACAATCCCCTTCAAATAAGGCTACCTGCACCCCTCTCTATATTTTCATCGCTATAAAAACATAGAGAGGGAAACAGATACAAAGTATCTTTTCCCTTTCTCATTACATCACTGCAGCTGTTGTTGCATTATCCTCACTATCCTGGCGATAACCAAGTGCCTCTAATTCTGGGTCCAAGTATTCTTCAACATGAAACTTGTCCGCCGTAATAAAATGTCCTGATACTAATACGACATCCCCGTAATATCTAGGGACCTTAGGACCTACCATCTCAACTGAATGGTCTCCGTACTTTAAGGTAAACCCATTATCGTTTTCATCTACTTTCCCAATCATGGTATGTATCCCTTCAATCATGGTGTTAGAGGGAGTAGCTGTGATCATCCTGGCTACTTTATCTCCGTATTTTCTAGAAATAGACCTAAACTGATTGTCAGGTAGAACACTCTCCTGAGCTGGATGTTCATCTGTAAAGACGTTTACTTGTTCAAAATTAACCAGATTGTGCATGCTTTCATAAATCTCTGCAAGGTCCTCGCTTTCATCTTCAGATGTCAGCGCAATAAGCTTATCAACATTCGCTAAAGTATCCTCTGTAGGAATACTGTATTCTACCTCTGGGTTAAGGCTATCAGCTGAGAATACCGGGATATCCGATGTTGTTTCCGGTTTTTCAGGCCCAATGGTAGATATAGCTGCTTCTCGGATCAAATCCCCATAATCACTATCATCTTCAAATAAAGAAGTTTGAACGGTTGGGGTTTGAATGGAAACTGGTTGCATATTCACATCCCAAGTAAATTGCTGCGGCGTGTTCCATTTCCTCGCTTTTCTTTCGTAGGCTGCTTCGGTAAATACAGGAAGCATCCCAATTGCGACAATAACCCCGACAAAGATCAGAATTGCATGTACACCATTAATCATTTTTCTTCCTCCTTAAAAAAGTTAAGCTTATATATAAAAAAGCCCATTAAGGAATGAACGCAAATTGCATCACTTCCCTAATGGGCTTGAATATTATTTAAACTGTCTACAGTAATTAAGTATATACGTATCTCCCGAATTGGAGCTTATAAGTAAAACGACAAACTCTCCTTCCGCATGGAAAAAGATAAAAAAATCAAAAGAAATATATACCCTTATATTAGCAAAGTTATCCAAGTTTATCAATAAATGAGCGGGTAAATATAACTTTACAACTAAAATAGTAACGTTTGTCCAGCCAAGACTTTTGATTTTTTGTCATCTCGCTCTATCACTTTTCCACTGAAAGATGGAGTACTCTCAGTAGATCCGATAGGCTCTTCTATTGGTGAAGATACATCTTCTTGAATGATATCTACTTTATCCACTTCATCGGAATAATCACTGGCTTCCTCTGTTGCGTTCGTCTGTTCATTTTCAGCAGTAGTAGGTATCTCTGTCTCAACATCTTCCAACAAAATAATGTCCTCATCATCCAACAATTCAATATCTCCCTGATAAAAGTCTTCTACAACTTCCTCTAAAATAGGAAATTCTATAGATTCAACATCAAGGGAATCTAAGTCAATCACTTCTTCGTTCTCTGTTATTTCAATAACTTCCTCATTTTCATCTAGTTCTATATCAATTTCTTCTAAGTGCTCTATGTTATCCGCTAAAGATAAAGAATCTGGCAATGGCAATGTAATTTCCCACACCAACTCCGCTAATTTACCCTCTGCTTCAATTCGATTCTTATAGTCTTCATCCGTATCACTTTCTTGTCTTATGGGTATGACGTCCTCTTCTATCAGAAGACATCCACCTTCCTTTTCACAGGTTTCAGGTTCAAAGTATAAACCAAAAGATTGAAAAGCAGCAGGATCAGTCAACAGGTTATTTTCAATAACTTGAAGATTATCATTAATTTTTTCTTTTAAGTCTGCACAAACATTTGGAACTTGTTCCAACAGTTGTCCGATGGCCCCCTTTATGGTTGGCGATGATAAAGGATTCTCTAAAAAACCACCCCATCTTGCAATCCACCAACCAGACTTTCCCTCATGTGACAGTGCTTGCACTTTAAAGGTATGATGATCAGCATAGCGTTTTAGCCAGGCAGGCATCTCGCCTGTAAAGTATGCACGCACTAACTTACTCCTCTCCTTAGGATGAAATTGAAGTTTTAGAGGTTTTTTTTCGTAATAATGACGCTTGGGTGATTCCCCCTTTTTACTCTCAATCCACTCAATAATTAGTTTTTCTGAAGCTGGATTAAAAATGGGTTCCATTATACTTCCTCCTAAAAATTATGTTATTATGAAACAAAGATTTCTTCTCTTTTGGTGCCTGAAGATAACATGTCAGCAGCAAAAGCCTCATAGTCAATTTCATCTGGCTCTATACCCTCGTCACCTTCAAATTCCTTAGCGATTTCTTTAAAATCTAATTCTTTACGATCAATGGCCAGGTCAACACCTGATTGCTTGGACAAAACCAGCCCGTGCATATTGGCATCTATTGTCCCGACAGAAATTAGCCAATGAATATCTACTTCAAAATGCTGCCCCCATCTGACAGCACGTGAATAACATTGCTCGATCTTCTTTGAGTTAAATTCTAAATCATACAAGAAGACAGCACGCGCTTCAGTTAACGTGTAGGACTCGGCTCCAGTTTTGGTCGTCATGATTAAAATTGATAGATTATCATTTGGATCTTGAAATCGATTCATCAGTTCAAACCGGTACTTCATATCAACAGAGCCATGAATATATCCTGCAGACTTACCAGGCAGTATTTCATCTAAGAGGACACCTAATTGTTCGGCCGTTGCTTTATGAGAAGTAAAGACCAGCATTTTCTTCCCTGTTCTTAGATAGTTTTTTGCTTTATCGATTAGATATCTAATTTTGGTAGGCTGCTCTGTCTTAGAAGGCTTGTATTCCTCGAATGTCCATGGACAGCTCGCTGCTTGACGAAGCTTTGTTAACCACGAACAGACCTGTATGGCATTGATTTTATATTTTTCGCCTCTAAATTCCGCGGCTTCCCTTTTTGCAAGCTCCTGTTTATACCACTCTTTGAATTGATTGAGGATATTATCATATAGATCTTTATCTGCTTTAATCATGTCCAGATGCCTACGAATATGTTTTGGCTTAGGGACCTTTATATAAGAATTAACGTCTTTGTCTTGTTTGGTCTTTCTTAGCATTAAGGTATCTAATAGATTCCATAATTCCTCTTGATGAGAAACACGTGATTGAATAGAATCTGTCTCAAGCAAAGTCTTGGCATGGCCCCCACCGTAATAAACCCCAAAGTGTTCTTCCCCTACTTTCCCATGTCCTTGAAAAGGTTCACGGAAGAGAGGATCCTCAAAATGAGAACCACAACCTGTTAACCAAACTAACTGCCAAAAAAGATCTGAAGATCCATTTTCTGCTGGAGTGCCTGTCAATATTGTCCTCCGTTTAGTTTTCACTCTACGAACGACTGACTTGCTCCTTTGAGAATCTCCATTTTTTAGATAGTGGCCCTCGTCTACAATAGCGGCATCATATCCTCTATGAAAGTAGGAGGATAAAGGCTTTTTTCGCTCTTTGATAACTGTAAATCCACATTCACAAAAGAGTGTTTTATTCTTCCACTCATTATGGCAGCAAGGGCATTTTACCGGGAGTCTATCCATCGAATAGCGCTCACTTTGCTGTAACGCTTTTTCTTTGCAAATATGGCAATATTGCATGCTTTTATTAAAGTTCAAAGCACTTGTACAAGTCGGACAGGATTCATGCTTTATTGGTGCAAACACAATTCTTCCCTGAGACCATTTTTCATAACTGACGATATGAATCCTCTTTGATGAGTGAAGATCTGCAGGGTTTTTAAGTTGTATATACTCTTCTTCCAAACCGAGTACCTTTATTTCACGGATCCAGTCATTTAAGTTACGACTCATGCTGATAATTAATATCTTGTCATTATCCGGATTAGCAGTTGCTCCAACTAATGATGTCAAAGTTTTACCCAGCCCCATGTCAAAGCACAGGAAAAGTCTTTGATTCGCAATCATAAGGGCGGCCCCTTCTTTTTGATATGGGGCTAATTGCTTTCCATCTGATAAGATGCCACCATATTGACTTTCCACTAAACCTAAGGCTCTTTTATACCTTTCTGAATCCTTAACATCCTCTAAGGATTTACTATTCCAATGGAATTTTTTCAATTTAGCATTTAAGACTTTTTGCACGCGCCCAATTGAACCACCATCTATATTAAAACCCCACTCATTTAAAGCACTTACAGCGGGATTATCCACGAGCTCTTTATTTGCATACTTTACCTGATGGTGCCAAGAAAGTGGATTTGTGGTTCTATAATGAGTCTTTTCTTCCCCATTTCTATTTGTTACGGTAAAACTAAACCGAAGTTCATGATTATTTGAACAAGATAAACATTCATTTTTCGTAAGCTCAGCTTTCAGTGAATTGGTTTTAAAATCGATTCCCTTATTGGTATAGAACATTTTTGTCATAATAGAAAAAGCACCACGCAAAATAGCGCAGTGCTTTTCACCCCCTTCAGATTATTTCTGCATTTGCCCAACAAGTGCTCGAATGTGATCCGTTTGTTCACAGGCAATGGTAAGCGGAGAAGTTTTATCCTTAAACAGAATTAAAATTTCCTCTGTTCGGAATAAACTTGCTGCTAACTCAACATATTCAGCGTTAACCGCGAACTCAAACTGTTCACCCTCACACATTGCTCCGAGCTGCTGAGTCAGAATACTCTCTAAATCAATTTTTGTTTTAGCTCCTTCTGTTCTAAAAGTAATGACCGGGCGACTTGGTGCCAAACGTCTGGCCCTCCTACATAATTCAATTAATTCCATCCGATCAAACGTCCATTTCGTACCTGCCGCATCTTTATCACTGTAAGATCGATCAATATCAGGAAACTTCCCTGCCAATAATCTGCTCACAGCGGTTGTCAATCCAGCTTGAAATACTAAAAGCGTCCTGGCCTCATTAATACCAATAGATATTTCACTATCTGAAGGCAACAAATCAGCTAATCCGCAAATGCTTTCTGTAGGAATTGAGAATTGCATACCCTCAAACCACTTAACTTTTTCTGAGCGTAATGTGACTGCTCTAGCACCATTGCTGGCTCTTATCAATACTTCCCCCGTATCATCCATAGCAAAATATAAACCTTGAAGACAAGGGTTTGCTTTCGCCATTTGGGAATTGCTTAATGCAGCAAAGGGTGGCATTGAACGGGAGAAGGAATGTAATATTCCAGGTTCCCAGGTAACAGTCTCAATTGTATTCGGAATATCAATTAGCGGTGCTGTCTCAGCTATGGTTTCACAAGCAATTTTTGAAGATCGGCCCCAGCGTAAATTTAGAAGGCTACCTTCTAACTCCACAATGATTTCTTCATCCGAAGGCAGGGCTGATACTTTTAGATCTAGTTCCAACATAGAAGTAGCAATATCTAAATTTCCTGTGATCTCTGCTTCAATTTTTTTCTCTGCGCGATAGGTAACCTTTTGATATTATCTCCAGGTTTTCCCCCGCCTCACACCGTGCATGAGACTTTCGAACTCACACGGCGTTCCATCTTTCTCCAAATACACTTTTTCTATAAGTTAATGTATGATTTGTTGTTTCCTAAATGGCAACCTTACCGATAAGTGGCATACCTTCGAACTTTCTAAGGAAGTTTATCTTATCGATTTGTTCCTTATTCAGTGAGTATTTTTGTATGACCTGCATGAGTTTTGCCTCACTTTTTATTCTTATCATTTTGTGTATCTCATCCACTAAGATAATTAGGTTTTGGTATCGGTCATCTCCCGTTTCCCTGAAAGGGATGATGTGATGACATTCCCATCCTTGCTTACCTAATACCTCTTTAGTGATTGCACATTTTCCGTTCTGTGAAATAAACTTTGAAATCCGATTGTCGTTATATTCAATGGATTTCTCCGGATTGTACTTTGACATAACATAATGAAGAATATTAGGGTCAATTTTTATTAACCGTTCGTGTATAGCCTTTCTTCCTTTGACTGTGAAATCACAGATATCTTTTCCGATGTTCATAGGGCTTACATGTCTCTGGGCGAAAATTGGAGCCAAAATTTTGTTTTGGATCGCTTTCTTCTTCCAATTGTATCCCTTATACCTTTCGGCTAGATATTTGTCGTATTTCA
The DNA here is from genome assembly GCF_000565285.1 of Cytobacillus firmus DS1. Classification (GTDB taxonomy): domain Bacteria; phylum Bacillota; class Bacilli; order Bacillales; family Cytobacillaceae; genus Cytobacillus; species Cytobacillus firmus_A. The sequence continues at coordinate 26,631 of NZ_APVL01000029.1, forward strand.
AATCGTTTTGGGAAGACCACCTATCTTTAAGGCGATTTTTCAAGGTTTGACGACAAAGAAAGTCAATATCTTGTAAATCTTCGGTTATGTTTGTTGCCATGTTGTAATAGTTTTGTATACCATAGATAACCGAATTATAGTTACTTACTTTCTGCCTATTAGGATTCCTTTGAATTATCTTAATGGCATCTTTAATTTTAAGTACTGCATTATTCTTAGCCTTTTCCGTCATATTACTGGTTACAACCCATTTTTGGTCATACTCGGTGCTGAGTCGAGTTAGTTTTCGACATCTCCCAGTTGTTTTGACTCTTTTAGGATTGTCGACTGCCGTATCTGATACCTTGACCTTTTTGGCTACTGTTCTTTTACTCTTCAGCTTGACCCTCAGTTTAATTCCTAAGAATTCTGAGTATCGCTTTTTAAGGTTGACAATCTTTGACTTCTCCTCAGAACAATCGAGCTTGAGCCGAGTCTTAAGAAAGTCTTTAACAGCGAGTTGGATCAATTTGGCCTGGCTAGCAGTTCGACATAGTATTTTGAAGTCATCTGCATATCTTACAATGAATAATTCCTTTAGTTTGGAATTGGTTCTTAGTGCCCTATATTTCTTATCATTTACGCTATATGGTTTTCCTTTGTTAACTCCTCTGATACATTTTGCGGGAAAGCTTTCCCACTGGCTACTAACCCACCAATCCAGTTCGTTTAGAACTATATTGGATAGCAGCGGAGATAGAATTCCACCTTGAGGAGTACCCTTGGTCGGCTTTCCTTCTCCAGAGATTTCTGCTTTTAACATAGCAGAGATAATAGATAATAATCTTTTATCTCTTATCCCAATAGCCCACATTTGTTTAAGTAGTTTGCCATGGTTAACGTTGTCAAAGAAACCCTTTATATCAACGTCTACACAGAAATGAGTCCCTGTAATATTTATCAGTTGTGTTACCCTAGCAATAGCATGTTTAGTACTACGGTTAGGTCGGAAACCATATGAATGAGGGTGAAATTTTGCCTCACAGATAGGTTCTAAGATTTGTAAGATACATTGCTGAAACAGTCTGTCCCACATTGTAGGAATACCTAGAGGTCTTTCCTTGCCATTGGGTTTCGGAATCATTTTCCTCCTAACAGGCTGTGGCCTGTAGAATTGAAACATGTTCCTAATTTTCGTGACTACTTCTTCAACATTCAACTTCTCCAGGTCCTTAATGGTAATACCATCAGTTCCCTTCGTTTTGCTACCAGTATTTCTTTTGATATTACGGTAAGCAAGTCTAATGTTTTCCTTTGTTGCCATTAATTCAATTAAATTATAGAATTTTTCCCCTTCTTGACTTTGCGAATATAGGTTATCAAGTAATTCCTGAACCCCATAGTATTCGTTATGCCTCAATTTCTTCTTCGAATTCAAGTCGGTACCTCCTTGCAAACGTATTTGTTTGCTCAGATAAACCTTTCTTAGTCTTATTCGAACCTTGAGCCGTTTTAGAAATCTTTAGAAAGTGTGTATCCTTCTGAAAGACTAATGGCTATTCCTCCCTCGCTTATTATCACGAGTTCACTGGTCATGCCATCACGATCACGGAATATGAAACTGAGTTATCCTTTATCGGCTAATCTCACCTTAAGTATTTCTCAGTACCGCTTCACAGGATGTAAGTCCTCCACGTTATCCGCTTCCCACGTTGAAATATACCTATCTTTTACTGAACAATAATGAGAAATTCATCATTGTTCAGTGCCTATTTTAGGTGCTTCCTATGAACCTGATGGTCATCCAAAGCCTGTAACTTTGTAAGGATTTTCATAAAGTAGATTCTTACTCATCCTCAACCATCGTAGCTAAAATGCTACCCACCACCGCTTAGATGGTGTTCTACTATAGATTCGTACATTCGGAAGTTCGTCAGTGCCTCATTACCTTTCCAAGTTTAGAGGTACATTCTCACCATGACAGGCAGACACAAGCAGCATGAACCGCACCGACCCCCTCGGGCTGGCTTTCCAACAATCTGGGCGGTTTCTTCCACCTTGACATCGAGCTTAGTGACACGCTAATTCTTACAAATTAGTTCGTGCCCATCGACCTCGCGGATTCCCTTCGGGGCGTTACTCCCTCATTTGAAATCTCGGTATATTCCTTAGCTTCCCCTGAAATGCAGAAGCCCCTAATCTTTACGACTGTGGTAGCGCATGCCACCCAATCTTAATTAGGAACGTGTCGCACCAACCTGAAGATCATCTCCGTTGAAATAAAAAGAAACAAAACTGCCTTCTGTTTTAATAAAACAAGCCTTTTCTCCCAATCTTGCTTTCTTTGCACCTTTCACTAATGATGTGACGGTATTTTGCAGCACCTCTCCATTAACTTTAAACATTCAAAATTCCTCCTTAAAAAGTTTATAAAAAAATAAAAAACGCCTCAGATCGCGATTGAATTAAAACAATCACCATCTGAGGCGTATTTTTTAAAAGATAAGTTATCCTCTCGCATGAGCGGATAGTAAAAAAAGAAAGTTTATAGGTTAATATTACCTTTAATCCCTATTTAATTCAATAATTATCCAATAAAACTTTTCCTCTCGAGTTACTTTGAATAGAGACGCTACCTTAATACTCATCCTTTCTTTCATAAATGATTTAAGCAAACTTAATTATTCACAAAGGCCTATATTCAGATATTTTTTCTTTTTGGTCTTGATCTAAAAAATTTATCGTATTAATTTGTTTACACATGTATTCACATGTGATATTATAAATTTGTAATCACATGTGAACACAAATTCTTCCGAAAAAGGTGATATGTAAAATGAAAGTTAATGTTTGGTTAGTACGCCCTCTTCCACATGGAACGAACCACATGCAGGATTTCTTAAAACACAATCGAATCGCTGTAGGTTATCCTGTAGGAAAAAATTTAACTAACTTAGATTACAGTCAAATTCGTCAGCTCCTAGAACAACATAGTTGGGAAGAAGGCATTGGAAATGTTAATACATTGGTAAATGTTATGAATGACGGGGATATCGTAGTGGTACCAGATGATAATAAAAAAGATGTCTATTTCGGAGAAATTGATAGTGATTATATTTATGAGCCTTTATTAGACAAAAATAAAGCTGGAAGTGGATACCCACATCAAAGAAGTGTGAAGTGGTTCTTTAACAAAAAACCACTATTGCGTTCTGAGTTACCAGAAGAGCTGAAGGGCTCTATGCGCTACCCTGGTACAATTGCCGATTTAACTAAGCATTATGAAATAATAATGAATGTTATTCATGGGGATAAGGTGAAAAATGAAATCCATGAAACATTGGAACAAAAGGCACTATCGGTTATTGAAGAATTGTTAGATAGCGCAGTTCCAGAAATTCGCTTAAAGGCAGCTGAGGTCATTTTAAAAAGATAAACCCCTTATGGTTATAAAGAGAAAAACTCCCTTTACACTTAAAAAAGTAAGGGAGTTTTTTAACATATTCCATTCATTTTTGTAAGAAAGTAACATCTCCTATTTGTAAATTAGGCTTTTTCTAATACCACATCTACATACGCATTTGCTATTTAGAGTCTTCACTTATACGAACAACTTCCTCTCCACTCTCACATTTAGGACAAGAACTTTCGCCCATATCAGTCTTCTTACTAACAGCAAAGTCTACCTCACATAGACCGCAAAAATAGACATTCCAATTACTCATTAACTCACCTCTAAAGTCGCGTATTTGCGTTTTCACATCAATCTCCAACTACGCATTAAGTCTTTTTAAAATTTCTGCTTCTAGATTATCTTTATAAGAGTATTCTCCTGACGCACTATAGTATTGAATCCTGTTGATTATCCGTTCAAACTCTTTTACTAGTTCTTCATTTGTCATTTTTTCTATGAAATTCACTAAACAGCACTCCTCAGTAATATGTTTCAAATGTTTATCATTAAAAGTTTGTAATTAGGCAGCTAATGAAGCTTTTTGCAAAAGTTGTTCTAATACTAGGATATAGTTAGTATTAGACCTTAACTTCTCTTTGGCAGTTACAACCTCTTCTAATATAGACACCAAGTCATTAATCAGGAAATGGTTTCGAAAATGTTCAATCAATTGAGCATGCTCATTTAAAGAAACCCTTCTTCCTAATTGGGAGTATAGGACCTCCTGGAACCATATAGCAAAGAGCTGCATGCTTACTTGTTGCTTCTTCTTATCGGAAAAAACCTCCGGCCATTCAGTCTGTATTTTCACTACAGCTCCGAAGGGGTTATTAGCAAACTCTTCTAGAGTATTGAAAAATAGATTTTTAGCATTTAAGAACCAAGCCTCTTCCAGCAACTCTTTTCCTCTTGTCACACTCTTAGTGATATTAGATAACAGATATGCTGCATCAGGGTCTAATCCTTCATTCAATAAATTTTTATATAAAACTTCACTTGAAACTTGTTGAAATTTATACACTTGTACACGAGATATAATCGTATCAAGCATACGATTCTTGTTTTCTGTTAAAAGAATTGCCAAGGAAGTTCCATTGGGCTCTTCCAAAAACTTTAACAAGCTATTAGCTGCCTGAACAGTCATCCTATCAACATGCTCAATGATATAGCATTTCTTATCAGACTCAACTCCTTTAAAGTGAAACTCTCTTTGCAAGGAGCGGATCTGCTCAATTTTTATACTTTGTCCATCAGGTTCTATGAAATGTAAATCTGGATGGTTGGTCGAGTCAATTCTTTTACACTCTGTACACTTCATACATGGTTCATTGTGAATAGGATTTAAACAAAAAAATCTTTTGGCCATCCAAAACGCGACATCCTTTTTACCAGCCCCAGGTTCACCGCTAAATAAATAGGCATGAGTAAGTTTTTGGTTTGAAAAGGCCTTTTGAATGAGTGTGGTCACCTTTGGTTGAATAGCTTTAATATCCATTATGCTGCTGCCCCCTCACCTAGTGCGATTTCAAATCCTTTAACTATGACATCATAAGGAAGTGCTTTACCAAATTTTGAGATGTCTTGAATAAGATAAAATACGCCTTCATCATAATTACCAATAGCTAATAACTGATCGGTCTTTTCCCAGGCTAGTTTTGCTTGCTGTCTAGAGCAAAGCCTGTTTCTTCTTGCTGCAGCAATATACCTTTTAAAATAATTTGTAGTTTTTTCAAACATAATAACTTCCTCCTTAAAAAGTTAATGAGTGCTGAAACAAAAAAAAACACTCTAGTAACGTTCGACTGAATTTGTGCTGGAAAAGAGCACAGTCGATCACTACTAGAGTGTTTCTAAAAATACATAATTAGTCCCGCATGGGTCTAATAAATCATTAACAAGTTTTATAAATATATTCTATCATATTCAACTTACAGAAAACACCAAAAATGCCAAAAAGCCTTGGATTTTTCCAAGGCTTCGCTTTTAAACTTATTGGTGATTCTCTTCTGTAGAGAATAACCATTCAAATGTTTGGTCTATCATTTCAGTTCTCTTGGCAATCTGTTCATTAGTCATTTTGGAATAGTCAGGACGAGGAATACTGCTAAATTGAACATCCGCCTCAATGAGCCTGTACCTCTCCTCGTAATAACTATTTTTATCCTTCAATGCTTCAAGAGTTAACCAATGAATATCGCTTCCATTCAATGAGCTTGAGCATGAATGAATTTTCATTAATGCCTTTTCAAGTCTATCAATATTTTTTTTCGATTCTGCCAGCTCACTTTTCAATCTTACAACTTCATTAAAGAGATCTGTATTAATATCTTCCTGGCTTAATTGCCCCATTATGAATCATTCCTTAATCGATTTAGATGAAATTTATTGTGCTACTTCTTAAACTCTTTTTTAATAAGATTCCATTCTTCTTCATCAATTACGATAAGCTCTAATGATAATCCTAACACTTCTTCTATAACACTTTGAACAATACTTCTGTTCATTACTTTTTCAAGCAGTTTTACTTTTGCCTTTGTGGGCATTGTGACTACTATGTGTTGTGCACTAATTGCACGCACAGTGGCCTCTCTATATAGAGCCATTACCTGCATACGCTCTGCCTTCAATGTTGACAGGATCTCTTCGTGATTTTGGTTATACTGTTCTCTATACTCTTTCTTTGCAACTGAACAGATACCTAAAACCTTTTTTAGCTTTGGAGATTCTGTAACGGTTCTTTCCTCCGGTTGTGTCTCTGGTAAGTCAATTAGATCTTCAGGAGGAACTAATTCGTCAGATGTTAAGTTATCGTCATCAATCACCTGAATATATTCAGCACCTTCTTCCATATCTTTTTTAAATTGGTCAAAGAATGGAGCTGGTCCCTCATTAGTATTCAGGTTAAAATTGTCTTCTTCCTGTTTTGAATTCTCCTGCAGAAGTACAGAATCTTGCTCCATGGAGGATTTTTCATCCATACCGTTCAAATCATTTTCAATTATTGAAAGTAGATCCAATGGATCTATATCTGCTTCAATAGTTTCATCTGCAGTGTCAGAAACAGTGGTTTCTTCCACTTGATTCTCCTGTTCCCCTTGAACTTCTAATTCACCAGAAAGTTCCATGATTTCTTTCTCAAGATTTGACGGCTTGAACTCTTCTTTGGATGGGCAGCTAACGCTTTCCCCGTCCATTTGCCGGACAAAAGCTTCAACTTCATCCTCAACTGGGATTGGTTCATCCAATTTAGCAGTCATTTTCTGAGACTCAATTTTTTGTTCTGGTTTGTTGTCCACTGCATTAGCAACTGCTACTTCTTCAGCCATTACTGAGAATTGACCACTTGCCAGCATCCTCATTAGATTTTCTACTTCCTGTTTCAAGGATTCCAACTCATCAAGTGGATTATCTGCAGCTGCCTTAATTAACGCTACCTCGAGAATAACTTTATCTTGGCCGCTGAACTTTATTTGAGACTGGCATTTCGAAAGGATTTCAATAATGCCATATACCCTTCCTACATTAACCGAGCGTGCAATTCCTTTGAACGATTGGTCTGTCAACGCTTTTGTTAAGTTCGCCTTTTCCCCCACCCTGCGATATACAAGGATGTCCCGGTAATAGGCTAATAGATCTTCTAACAAAAACTTGGGCTCCTTACCCGTTTCGATGGTTTTATCTAATAGATCCAATACAACTGAAATATTCTTTTGTTCAATTGCATTAACCATTTCTCCAATCATTCCTATATCGACAGACCCAGTTAAGTCAATCACATCAGCTGCAGTTACCTTTCCATCAGAATGGGAGATTGCTTGGTCAAGCATACTTAACGCATCCCGCATCCCACCTTGAGCAACTCTTGCTAGGATTTCCAGAGCCTGTTCATCAACCTCAACGTTTTCTTCTTTCACTATATATTTCATTCTGTCCATTATCGCTTTATCCGTGATCCGTTTAAAGTCAAAACGCTGACATCGTGAAAGAATAGTTAATGGGATTTTATGAGGTTCTGTTGTAGCAAGAATGAAGATAGCATGCTTTGGAGGTTCTTCAAGAGTCTTCAATAATGCATTAAAAGCTCCAATCGTAAGCATGTGTACTTCATCAATAATATAAACCTTGTATTTTCCATATACAGGTGTATAGCCGATTTTATCCCTTAGTTCTCGAATTTCATCCACTCCATTGTTTGAAGCGGCATCAATTTCAATAATATCGGGATTATTATCAGAGCATATATCACATGCACCACAAGGCTCTCCATTTACTCCACTGGTACAGTTAACCGCTTTCGCAAATAACTTAGCTGAGCTGGTTTTACCAGTACCTCGGGGACCAGAGAAAACATAAGCATGTGAAATTGAGTCCTGATTTAATGCGTTTAGTAAAGTCTTCTTGATATGGTCCTGACCAATTAGGTGATCAAAACCTTTTGGACGATACTTTCGATATAAAGCTAAATGTGCCATTCTAATCTCTCCTTAAAAAGTTTTTATTTTTGAATTAAAGCGTTATATTCTCTCTGAATGTCCTTTGAGACATAAGTAGGGTTGGCCCCACACATTTTTGCATTGAAATCTACAGCATGAATCCCAATTTCATTGGTATGAAACAGCGTGTTCATGATATTATTTGCAATTTGAGCGGCAAATTTATTTGTCGCACATCTTTGAGGATTATTGATGATTGCTTCCCCGCATGATTGACCAGGAAAAGCCGTTTCTTCATCCGTCAAGATATCCTCAAAAACCCTTCCAACTGGCGGTAAGAATACTTGGCCGTTCCTTTTGTAACCCACCACGATCTGACCGCTAAAACCTGAGTTGGCCGCAATTTGTTTTTCCAATTGACTATATTGGCGTTCCTCTTTTCCTGGAACAACATATACACCCTCTACTCCCGCGTCAATATAGATAAGATCATCTAAATAATTGCTGTGAAAGAACTCATCCATCAGCTGCCGGCTTCGATTATTATCAACCATCCCTATTAATACTGGAATAATCCGCTTATTTTCTTTAGGGAAAGTAAATAACTTTTGAAAGAACTCCAAGTCCGTCACATACTGAGGGACTGAAGAAAACGGGACATTATAATGTTCCGAATATCTTTCTCTTAAAGCATCTACTTTAAATGAACCTACATCCTCCTCATCAAAAAGCTGATTCTTAAGATTTTTCTTTTCAACTTCATCAGCATCACAAACATACATGGTATATTCGAAAGGACCAACTTGATGATAAGAGAACGTATGTTGGACACCATATGTAGCAATATCTTGGCAGAGAGAACGAATAAAGTGGCTGCCATTTGCTCCTGCACCCACCTGTACGATGAAATAGTGAGGCTTTACATTACTCTCTTTAAACAACTTTAAACCCATTATGATAATTCCTCCTTAAAAAAGAAGAAGAGAGTTCCTCCCTTCTTCCATCATTGATATTTCACTCTTGTTTCCCATTCAGCAGGATATGGTACCTCCACTAAAGCGCCAGATTCAAAAATCTGATCAATTGGGATAGCAAGCTCAGTGTCATTGCCTTTCACTCGAAACTTAGCTTGTGGCGTATCTGTATTTAGCAATCCAAACACCCCATAAAGCATAAAGGCTTTCTCATCCTGATTATCAGTGGCACTAAAATAAGCACTCATGGAATTGTGTGAATGTACTTGGGCCACTTGAATAAAGCGAAGCGAATTCCTCCCCAAATATTTAGGATCGAGTTCAGCATGAACTTTTACCTTTGATACATGCTGAACCGGACATTCTAAAAAATATCGTTTCGTTTCAGTATCAAAATATAACTGCAGCATAACCTCCACGTCGGATCTTAAGCAGAAGTCTTTGAAAAAAGAATACATCTGATTAAAGATATGACCTGGAATCTTAGGAAGCCTGAATGAAAAACTTTCCGTTAAGTTATCTAATGAAGGAATTGCAGGAGGCTTTGCCACCATTTTTCCTATCATTGACTCTCTCACTTCATATATCTGTCCATCAGCTGCACCAATATAGGAAATTCCTCTTTTATCACTCTGGCTAAAATATTCAGTCACTCTCCAAAAATAAGAAACAAGGGACATTAAAATGCCCCCTTTGCAGCTCCTAATGCATCTGGAAAAAGTCTTTTATTTTCCTTATATAGTGATAGGTAAGATTTTGAAGTTATCGCCATCTTTTCCCCCACTTCACACCGTACGTGCGACTTTCACCGCATACGGCGTTCCATCTATACCTTTACATAGGGATTACTTCGAGTTTACAAAGTGTCCTTAGTTGGTTTAGTTTAATAATCTGCTTCTCAGAGAGATTGAATTTACTTAGAGTTTTATTGATGACTTCCTCATTAACAGCATGTATGAGCTTGTGTATGTCTTTATGGATAACCACTAAATTATCAAACCTATCAGTACCGCCTAAACTAGCCGGAGTTTTGTGATGACAGTGTACTAAGCCGTGTGTAAGGGGTAAACCCGATACTGCACATAGACCTTTCTGCATTGAAAACTTGGACAGCCTATTGTCCGTGTATTCAACAGAGCGGTTTGGCAACTTAGATTTCATAAGTTTGACTAATTCAGTGTCCCAAGAATAGCCTATTCCATCTTCATAGATATTTACGTTTTGTGAATAACAGCGGTTATTCTTCGTCCTACCTAGACTTATGGGGTATAGATAGACTCCCATTACTTTGTAGGTTTTGTAAGATGTGGAATAAAATTTAGTGTAGGTATCTGACTTGGATAAACCCGTCGGATAATCATACTGGGCACATCTTTGTAACCTGTTATTCATCGTAATTCTAATTTTATGGTGTATTTCTTTTAGGCTTTTGCTTACATGTGTTGCATAACGGAAGTAATTTTGAACCCCAAGTACCACTGAATTATATGCAGTAGCACTTTGAGCGTTCGAATATCTCTGTATTTTGTAAATTCTTTCTCTTAATGTGTTGATGATTTGTTCTTTCTTCTTATCGTCAATGTAAGAATGGCAAACCCATTTACTACCTTTGGCAGCGGCTTTAAGTTTAAAACCTAGAAACCTAGTAAATTTCTTTTTAAGATTGATAATCTTGGATTTTTCTTCGGAAATATCCAGTTTCAATCTATGTTTAAGAAAATCGCTCACAGCATGGAACCATCTGACAGCATGTTCATAACTGTCGGTCATTATCCTAAAGTCATCAGCATATCTAATGAGATAACCTGGTTTAAGATTAGAGCTGGTTTTTAGGGCATAATAATGATGCCTTTGTGTGTAGCTGTGACGAGTTTGAAAGGTTTCCCATTGGTCAGAGATCCACCAATCTAGCTCATTAAGTACAATGTTAGCAAGCAAAGGAGATAATATACCTCCTTGTGGTACTCCTTTGGTAGGAATACCTTCACCTTTTATAGGGGCTTTCAGCATTTTACTTACGATGGCGATTACTCTTTTGTCCTTTATACCGATTTGCCACATTTGTTTTAGTAAGAGTGAGTGGTTCACATTATCAAAGAAGCCTTTAATATCAATATCAACTGTGTAATATTGTTTGCCTCTATTGATAAGGTGTTGCACCCTAGCTACAGCGTGATGTGTGGAACGGTTGGGTCTAAAACCGTAAGAGTGTTTATGGAACCTCGCTTCACAGATAGGCTCAAGCACATTTAGGAACATTTGTTGAATTATCCTATCGATAATACTTGGTATTCCTAGTGGTCTTTTGCTATTTCCATCAGCTTTGGGTATCCAGACTCGTTTGACCGCTTTAGGTTTGTAATTTTCTAGGTTTGCTCTTATATGATTGACAAAATGCTCTTTATCCATTTTAGCTATGTCCTCGATGGTCTTTTTATCCGCTCCGGAGGTCCTAGCACCTGAATTGGATTTGACCAATCTATAAGCCAGTAGTATATTTTCCTCTGAGATTATGATTTCGTACAGATTTTCAAACTTTTTCCCATCACAACTTTTTCGGAACAACTCGTTCTGAGTATTCCCAAAGTCGTAATAAGTTACTGGTCTCTTTGTTCCCACTGGTGCAGTATCACTCCTTATTACTTATTAGGACTAATACCAACTCACCTTCTTACCTGAAAGGTGGGATTTACTTTGTAATTTCCTACCATAAAGTAATATAGACTAGGGACTATCCCTCCATCATATTTCTATGATTTCAACGGTACTGTGTCCCCGCTCTCGCAATGGTAAATGCACTTCGGCCGAAACCTTATAGCAACCTTCGTATCGGTAAATACTTTAAATGAAGTCCATTACTTTCCACGTTCCTGCATTTCTATCTGTACATATACTTTTAGGTGTCTGGCTATACGCCTGTGAAATTATAACCTCATTGTTGGTTATTCCGAATTTCATAACGTCGAATCTTACTTTTCGGTATTTCACCATGCCATTAAGCATGACGACTATTTCTAGTCGTTATGGGTCTAGACGTGTACATTCGCAGATTCGTCAGTTTCCTATCAAAGAAACATTCTCACCATGAGTATTTTATAGAGCCCCGACCTATCCCTAACCATGCCTATAAGGTTTAGGTTAGATTCAGCCGACTTTACCTAGCTTCACACAATATAATTTACCGATTATATTGCATGTAGGAGTATTAGGCAGTTGGTTTCAGTTCAACATGACGACTTTCATTCCCAACTTCGAAATGCAAGTTAATCCTTTAAAGTTGCTGACAAGGATCGCCTATTTCGCTTAATTAAAAGCTTATAAGGCAACGTGTCGCACCGACATCCCACTTCGTTCTAGTGGCTGTAAATTGAAAATAGTTTTTCTCCAGCTCCACTCGAAGCTCTTCTAAAGAAATCCCTTCCTCTGGGATTTCCTCCACAAAATCAGAAACAACAAAATGTTCCGTTGCAAAATGAATAGACCATTCCTCAGTTACCTTTATTTCTTCCTTTGGTTGAACAGGTGTTTTAGCAGTAGCTAATCCTTTACTGGCTGAAGTGTTCTTCTTCTCTTCAACCTTTTTTTCTTCCACTGGTTCCACCCCTAAATCAAAAATAGATAATTCGTTAGTCATACTTTTTTCCTCCTTAAAAAGTAATGGTTGTTTTAAGAGCATAAAAAAATACACTCTATTAAAAACAATCGACATAGCTGCTACTTGAGCAGTTTTTAAAGTCAATCACTTTTAATAAAGTGCATTCATTCAGAAATACTTATCCCGCATGGGTTAAGTAAAAAAATTTAAGAAAATATAATTCTATTATATACCAATTGTCCCAAAATTGTTATCATTAATTCTTGTGAATTCGCGGAAATCAAATCATAGTAGTACAATGGAAAAAATTCGAAATCGAAGTGAGGAGGAAAAGGATTGCTGAACCAACAAGCAATTTCTAATCGTATCTCGAACACAGAGAAATCAGCTAGAACTTTTTGTTTAGATAAATTACAAAGGCAATTTCTTATCAATCAAATAAAGCCACTAAAAAAAATTAATGTTCCTACCTTAAAATATTCAATTGAAGCAGAAGAATTAGTGGAATGGATATTGGAGAAATTAAGTAACGATGAAATACAAAAGGTTAGCACTATGCTCCGAATTGCACAGAAAAGATCCGCAGATATTAGGCCTCTTATTGGCACCATTGCCTTAAGCTTATTAAAAAAATAAGTTATTTTGCCCTTTATTTAAGGACCAAAAAATTAACGCCCTTTAGAAAGCTAACGGGTTCGGTTTTGAAGGACAAAATTCGATTTAGTGATGCTTTTCGCAAGGTAATTCGCAGTTGGATTAGCCGACGCTTCAGCAGTAAAATTAGACGCAAAAAAGCCGGAGCCATAATGCTTTGAGCTTTTTTTATAGTAGCATTTTGTTGAAGATAGCACTCCGTTAGTTATACATAAAGACTTACACAATAAGTCATTATTTCTTACGTTTTCGTTCTAAAAATATAGGTGCTATATTTAGTAAGATAGAAACAATCGTCAAAAACCAAAATGCCCTTGCCATACCAGGTATTACATCCGATAAAGCCGCCCAATCTTCTGCTTTTACCCACCGAGTTAGATAACTGTAATCTGCACAAATTGTTAATGCTGTAAATGATAATGCCATCGCCATAGCGAACTTATAATCTTTTCCTGATTTATACATATAAAGATTTATAAAAGTTGTTACTATTGCAATAACCCCAAATATTACCCACATAACTACACCTCCATATATTTTTTTTATGTCGTGTAATGCTAACCTACCTCGATCGTATTATAAGGTCACCAGATATTTCTGGTTGACCATTTTTT
>NZ_APVL01000030.1 GCF_000565285.1 Cytobacillus firmus DS1
GTGGAGCTGACTGATACTAATCGATCGAGGACTTAACCAAAAACGAAAAGCGGAGGCGGCTTGATCAGCCCCGACAAGCATAAGACAAGCGCTGCAGGAAGGGGTTATCCTTCCGGAAGTGATTGGCTTATGACCTCGAGGGGCTAGCCGCCGGAGCTGGACAATGATTGGTGAATACTCGGCAAACACTTCTTCATACATTATCTAGTTTTGAGGGAACGAAGTTTCTTCAACCAAATAGTCCGGTGGCGATAGCGAGAAGGTCACACCCGTTCCCATACCGAACACGGAAGTTAAGCTTCTCAGCGCCGATGGTAGTTGGGGGCTGTCCCCCTGTGAGAGTAGGACGCTGCCGGGCTAATGAAAGAGCACCTTATGGGTGCTCTTTTTTTGTGTGTAATTATCTTCGCTGGACTCTTCTTTTTATTGAAAACGCACATATGTGTCACTTCTCGCATTTAAGCGCCAGAATTAAATTATATGAGCCGTTCCCTGTCTTCATAGTCATTTTCGTTCTCCGTAAGAAGAATTGTGCCAAATGTAAGATAAACTTCAAAACGTGCTAGATAAATTCCAAAACCTGTTAGATATACCGCCAAGCCCAGGCACGTGCCCAAATAAATTCCCAGCAAGCCTGGAATCCCGCGCCATCCCAGCTGCCCCGGCAGAACAAAAAATAAAAAGCCCCTATCAAAGGGCTTACATTTCAAGAAAATATCTCCGGCATAGTTATTTTCCGCAGTTTCTTTAAGTAATAATTATATTTTGGATGACTTGTATCCGTGGTGATTAAATCATTCTCACAATCTGTGCAGATAAAAGAAGTGTATAGATGTATTCCCCTGGTTTTTGCCTGCTCGCATATGACACATTCTTCCCCTGCCTGTTTCTTTGCTAATAGCGAACCCAATCACTCCACCTCCATACACTTAGTCTGCCCAGATTAACACTATTGTATACAATTTTTCGAATATTCGTTGGCGGGTTTTCTGAGGTTACTTGATTAATATTGTATGATGGAAATCTAATTTGGGTGTATGTCTATAAAGGATTTCTTTTATTATTTTGCCTGATGCTTCAGGGACTGGTGCAGATATCGCCCTTATGTAGCAGTTACATACTTGTTTTGTTAAAATAGGAGAAGAATCATAGGAAAGTGATGAAATTATGAATCAGAAAAACACTCCAGTATGGAACCAATTACAAAAACATGCTTCACACCAGCCGTTGTCCTTTCATGTGCCGGGCCATAAGAACGGTTATCTTGCAGGCGGTGAGGGGGCAGATTATTTTAAACATATTTTAAAGCTCGATGCTACGGAGCTCAGCGGACTGGATGATTTGCATTCTCCTGAGGGAGTCATCCTGGAGGCACAAGAGCTGCTTGCCGGCCTGTATGGGGTTTCAAAAAGCTTTTTCCTTGTGAACGGATCGACTGCAGGGAATCTTGCCATGGTCCTGTCAGCCGCAGAGGAAAATGAGACTGTACTGGTCCAGCGGAACTGCCATAAGTCCATCCTTAATGGCATTACTCTGGCTAAGGCGAAGCCGGTCTTTTTAGCGCCGGAGTTTAATGAAGAGTGGGGCGTTGCCGGGGGAGTGGCTTTAGAAACGGTTAAAGAGGCGATCAGGCAATATCCGGATGCAAAAGCAATCATCTTAACCTATCCGAATTATTATGGAATGGTATACGACCTTAAAAATATTATTCAGTACGCTCACGATCATGGTATTCCGGTGCTGGTGGATGAGGCTCATGGAGCGCATTTAATAGGCGGGAGCCATTTTCCCGCTTCGGCCGTTCAGTTTCAGGCAGATCTCACTGTACAATCGGCACATAAAACACTGCCTGCTATGACAATGGGTGCTTATCTGCATTTTAACAGCCGTTTTATAAAGGAAGAGAAAGTTTCCAACTATCTGGGGATACTCCAATCAAGCAGCCCTTCCTATCCGATTATGGCTTCTCTCGATTTGGCAAGGGCTTATTTAGCTTCATTTTCGAAAAAGGATGAGGAAGTACTGCTTGAAAAGATCGGGCATTTCAGGAAGAATCTAAACAGGGTTAAGGGTATTAAGGTTTTGCCATTTCAACATCACATCGGTGACCCTTTAAAGGTAACCATCCAGTCGGAAACCTCTCTAAGCGGCTTTGAACTGCAGACTCTACTGGAGAAGCACGGGATCTTTACGGAAATGGCGGATCCCTATAATGTCCTATTTGTTTTGCCTCTTTTGAAGAGCGATATGGATTATCCATTTGACCGGGTGATTGAATGTTTGAAAGAGGAATTGAAATCATTCGGACCGGCAGACAGCCAGGAAAAAATCACTTTCAGTAAAAAGCCTGTTTCCGGCCTTGCCCTTGAGCAAAAGGAACAGAGTCAGCACACCATTATTACGGTGGCACTGGAAGAGGCGGCCGGCAAAATATGTGCTCAGCAGGTAATTCCTTATCCGCCAGGCATTCCGCTTTTATACCCGGGTGAAATCATTGAGGGCGAAGATATTACAAACATCAGATTTCAACTTCAGGCCGGAGCACGGTTTCAAAATGGGGACAATATAAAAAAAGGCAGCATTAACGTTTATCAGGATCTCTAAAACAGCAGCTGGAGGAAGTAAAATGAAAAAAGGTAAGTTTATTACAATCGAAGGACCTGAGGGTGCCGGAAAGACAACGATAATTGATATGCTGGCAAGCAATCTGGCAGAGGAAGGCTATCAGGTGCTTCAGACAAGAGAGCCTGGCGGAATTGAGATCGCTGAGCAAATCCGAAGTGTCATACTCGATAAAAAGAATACAAAAATGGACCCTAGAACAGAGGCTCTGTTGTATGCGGCAGCCAGAAGGCAGCACCTGGCTGAGAAAGTAAAGCCGGCACTGGATGAGGGATATATCATTTTATGTGACCGGTTTATTGATAGCTCTCTTGCCTATCAGGGCTATGCAAGAGGACTTGGCATTGAGGAGGTCTACTCCATCAACAGCTTTGCCATTGAAGGCATGATGCCTGAACTGACTTTGTATTTTGATATTGATCCTGAGGCAGGTCTGAATAGAATCAATCAGCATAAAGGACGGGAAGTGAACCGCCTGGACCTTGAACAGCTTGATTTTCACCATAAAGTGCGGGAGGGCTATCTGAAACTAATGGAGCTTTACCCGGAGCGCATCTTTAAGATTGATGCTTCAAAGCCATTGGAGGAAGTCTATCAGCAGGCGGAGAGCAAGCTGAAAGAACGAATATAAAAACTCGCCTTAAAGATGGGATATCTTTAAGGTTTTTTTACAGGCTTTAAATTATTTTTTCTGTATTTCCTTAATTTCTGCTTGAAGATAAAATAATTGATATAATAAAAGTAAGACAAAACGGATGAAAACTTGTAAAGGGGATGGGCTTATGAAATTAATTCTCGCAGTCATTCAGGATCAGGACAGCAATAAGCTAATGAATGCGCTGGTTGACAATAATTTTCGTGCAACAAAATTGGCCAGCACGGGCGGATTCTTGAAATCAGGCAATACAACGTTCATGATCGGAACAGAGGATATCCGTGTGGAGAGAGCCCTGCAGATTATTAAGGAAAATTGCAGAGCAAGAGACCAGCTGGTTGCTCCGGTATCGCCGATGGGCGGAAATGCTGATTCTTATGTGCCATACCCTGTTGAAGTTGAGGTTGGCGGTGCGACAGTGTTTGTTCTGCCAGTCGAGCAATTCCATCATTTTTAATCATTACAGAGGGAGCTTAGAGCCCTTTGCGGAGGTTCAGGTCGGTTGACTTTGGAATGGAACTGAAGCAATCTCACAGCTGGAACCAGCATAGACATGGCCGGTCTCTGTAAGTGGTGGAAACGGTTGATGAAAAGCTTTCAGAGCTGACAGATGAATTAATAAAAAAAAGAATCTTCTATATGATATATCAGGGAAAGTCGGAAAGGTTAAGGGACTTTTAATAAATTTAAATTTATATATGTAAGTGAGTGATACTTGTGGGAAAAACGTGGGAACAGCTGGAGGCCATACAGCCAGTTGTATTAAAAATGTTTAAAAATAGCATAGTGAAGGATCGGCTGGCCCACGCCTACTTATTTGAAGGGATGAAAGGAACAGGAAAGCGGGAAGCAAGCATGCTTTTGGCGAAAAGCCGATTCTGCCATGAGCCGCTTGAAGGGTATGTTCCATGTGAAACATGTTCAAACTGCAAAAGGATAAACAGCGGAAATCATCCGGATGTTCATATTCTGGAGCCGGACGGGCTTTCTATCAAAAAAAATCAGATTCAAAGCCTGCAGGAAGAGTTTTCAAAGACCGGGGTAGAATCCAGGCGGAAACTTTATGTGATTGTTCATGCTGACAAAATGACAGTGAACGCTGCCAACAGTCTGCTTAAATTTCTGGAGGAACCTCATTCAGAGACGACCGCTGTGCTGATTACCGAGCAGTCACAGCAGATGCTTCCTACTATTCTATCCCGCTGTCAGTCCATTTCTTTTAAACCATTATCTCCTGCTGAAATGATTCAGCAATTAAAAAATAATGGAGTCGATCCTGCCCAGGCACCATTACTTGCACAAATTACCAATAATTTGGATGAAGCTTTACAATATAGTTCTGATGATTGGTTTGTACAAGCACAAAAAATAGTGTTAAAATTATATGAAGTGGTAAAGAAGAATCCGCTTGAGGCAATGGTTGCCCTTCAGGAGGATTGGTTCTTGCACTTTAAAGAAAAAGAGCAGATTGATCGCGGCTTGGATCTATTACTTCTTATTTTTAAAGATTTACTATATATTCAGCTTGGGAAACAAGACCAGGTTGTCCATCTGAACGAACGAAATCGTTTAGAGCAGTTTGCTCTGCAGTCTTCTGCTAAGCGCCTGACGGAACAGATGACGGCTGTTTTGGAAGCCAAAAGAAAATTGCAGGCAAATATGAATCCGCAGCTGTTGATGGAACAGCTTGTGCTAAAATTGCAGGAGGGATCTTCCTTTGTATGATGTAGTAGGAGTGCGCTTTAAAAAAGCGGGCAAGATTTATTATTTTGATCCCGGAGATCTCTCAATACAAAAGGATGACTTTGTCATTGTCGAAACTGTCCGAGGCGTTGAATACGGAAAAGTGGTAATTGCCCCGAAGCAGGTCGATGAGCATGATGTTGTCCTTCCATTAAAAAAGGTTCTTCGTATTGCAGATCAAAAGGATCGCATGATTGTTGAGGAGAACAAGCAGGCCGCCAAGGAAGCATACGAGGTATGCTGTGAAAAGGTACAAACACATCAGCTTGATATGAAGCTGGTCGATGTTGAATATACATTTGACCGAAATAAGGTCATATTCTACTTTACGGCTGATGGCCGGGTTGACTTCCGCGAGCTTGTCAAAGATCTCGCAGCCATCTTCCGGACAAGGATTGAACTTCGCCAGATTGGTGTGAGGGATGAAGCAAAAATGCTGGGCGGAATTGGCCCATGCGGAAGAATGCTGTGCTGTTCCACCTTCCTGGGTGACTTTGATCCTGTATCCATTAAGATGGCAAAGGACCAGAATCTATCGCTGAACCCAACGAAAATATCTGGTTTATGCGGCCGCTTAATGTGCTGCCTGAAATATGAAAATGATGAGTATGAAGCAGCAAAAGAAATGCTTCCGGACCTTGGGGAATGGATTCAGACCCCGGATGGAGCCGGAAAAGTGGTAGGCTTGAATATATTGGAGCGTGTGCTGCAGGTTGATGTGAAAGAAGCCGAGCGCGTCCTCGAATATACACTGGATGAAATTTTAAAACAAGGTGCTGTATCAGTTCAGTCCACAGATTAAGAGGTGGAAGTCGTGGATAAAAAAGAAATCTTTGACTCAGTGAGTAATATGGAAACCCAAATTGGAGAATTATATCAGCAGCTTGGTGAGTTAAAGCAGCATTTGGCAGAAATACTTGAAGAGAATAACTCTTTGAAGCTGGAAAATGAACATTTAAGACGTCATTTAGACATATCTGCGGAAAAGGAAAGCACATCGGCGAAAAAAGGCAAATCAGAGCAGTCGGCCGATGCTGCAGCTGATGATAAGGTGATTGATATTGGCGAAGGCTATGATAACCTGGCCCGCCTCTATCAGGAAGGCTTTCACATTTGCAATCTTCATTTCGGCAGTCCGCGTAAAGAGGGAGACTGTCTGTTTTGCCTGTCTTTCCTGAATAAGAAGTAAACTTTTAGCCTTCCTTTGATAGGAAGGCTATTTTTCCATAAAAGCAAAGAATCAGAGAAGTATGGAGGATCAAGAATGGATTTTTTAAAAGAAGGGGAGCGGCTGGACTATTTGCTGGCTGAAGATATGAGGATTATTCAGAGCCCGGCCGTTTTTTCTTTTTCACTGGATGCTGTCCTGCTGGCCCGGTTTGTGTATGTGCCGATTCAAAAAGGCAATCTCATTGATTTGTGCAGCGGAAATGGCGTGATTCCGCTTTTTTTAAGCACAAGGACAAAGGGGGCCATTACAGGCGTTGAAATTCAGGAGCGTCTGCATGATATGGCGGTCAGAAGCATTGAATACAATAAGCTTCAAGACCGGATTAAGATGATACACGGGGATATTAAAGAGATTCATCAGGTATTAGGTTATGGGAAATTTGATGTTGTGACCTGCAACCCGCCTTATTTTCCTACTCCATCAAAGGATGAAATCAATGAGAATGAGCATTTGGCGATTGCCCGCCATGAAATTCTCTGTACACTCGAGGATGCAGTTAAAGCGTCAAGCGGGCTTGCGAGACAGGGAGGCAAGGTGGCATTTGTGCACAGGCCCGGCAGGTTCCTGGACATTGTCACGCTCATGCGCAAGTATAAGCTGGAGCCGAAAAGGGTGCAATTCGTCTATCCAAAGGCCGGAAAAGAAGCAAATACCCTGCTGATTGAGGCAGTTAAAAATGGCAATCCGGACTTGAAAATCCTGCCCCCTTTATTTGTATATAATGAAGAGAATGAATACACACCCGAAATGAGAGAGATTTTATATGGAGAATAGCCATTTTTTTTACGTTCTCCATTGCCGTGATGGCAGCTTATATGCTGGCTACACCAATGATCTTGAAAAACGGGTGAAGGCCCATAATGAAGGAAAAGGGGCCAAGTATACCAGGGGAAGAGGACCGGTTGAGCTGGTCTTCTCCCGTTCTTTTTCGGAAAAAGGCGAAGCGATGAGAGCGGAATATGAATTTAAGCAATGGTCCCGGAAAAAGAAGGACGAGTTTTTAAAACAACACAATATTTCATTTTAATAATTTGAAAACAGTCTAGCTCCGAGCGTCATCGGCTCGAGGTCTTAAGCCGATAAGCGGGCGCTCTGCGCTTTTCAAGAAAGAGACGGGTGGTACATATGTGGCAGCAAAAAAGCTTTGAGCATGAAGAGACAAAAGGAATTCTGTATTTGGTCCCGACTCCGATCGGCAACCTGGAAGACATGAGCTTCAGGGCGGTTAGAATCCTGAAAGAAGTGGACTTTATTGCAGCGGAGGATACGCGCAATACAAAGAAGCTATGCAATCATTTTGAGATTGCCACACCCATCATCAGCTATCATGAACATAATAAGGAAATCAGCGGACAGAAGCTGATTGAAAAAGTGGCCAATGGCGCAAAAATTGCCCTTGTCAGTGATGCAGGGATGCCTGCGATTTCAGATCCGGGCTATGACCTTGTAACAGCGGCTGCTGAAGAAAAGCTGACAGTGGTGCCCCTTCCCGGTGCGAATGCTGCTTTAACCGGCCTCATTGCTTCCGGCATCAACACCCAGCCCTTTTATTTCTATGGGTTTCTGAACAGGCAGAAGAAACTCAAGAAACAGGAGCTCGAGGACCTCTCCAGGCTGTCGGCAACCATCATTTTATATGAAGCTCCCCACCGCCTGAAGGAAACCCTCTCACTGATGTCTGTGATCTTGGGCAACAGAAATATTGCGTTATGCCGTGAATTGACGAAGAGATATGAAGAATTTATCCGGGGAACTGTAGAAGAAGTGAGGGAATGGGCTTCAAGCGGCGGCGAAGTGAGAGGAGAATTTGTAATTATTATTGAAGGGACTTCCGAGACTGTGCAGCATGCAGAAGAAGCTGCCTGGTGGGAGAATCTTTCAATTGAGGATCATGTCACACATTATATAGAAGAAACTGGACTCGCGAGCAAAGAAGCCATTAAGCAAACAGCAAAAGACCGGGGATTAAATAAGCGGGATGTTTACCATGCTTATCATATTGAGGAATAAAAAAAGCTTCTCACACGCGTGAGAAGCTTTTCTGCATTCTTATTTTGCTAATTCAAAAGTGTTTTGAATTTCTTTTAACAGCTGTTCTGCACCGTCACGGCTTAAAATTAGTTTGCCGTTAGCCAGTGAGATATTATCATCAGATACTTCCCCGGTAACCTGGCAAGTCATATTTGGCTTGTACTTTTTAAGGATGATTCTTTCGTCATCTACGTAGATTTCCAAAGCATCCTTTTCAGCGATTCCAAGTGTACGTCTTAATTCAATAGGGATTACTACGCGGCCAAGCTCATCAACTTTACGAACAATACCTGTAGATTTCATAATAAAAGTCTCCTCTCAAATCTCCAATAATATTTTTCTCTATCTATATCGTTTCGTCATTATTCGACAAAATCTTTGTTATATTTATAATACCAGCCATTCCCATATTCGTCAATTACTTTATTTTGGAATAGAATAGAAAATTTTAGGAAGTTGACTGAAGGGTTGGTAGTACTGCGGTTATTGAAATAGAAGCCATTTAAAATGAAAAGTTGGAAAGGGAATTCCAAAAATCAAACATATGACTATTTTCGACATTTCGACAAAATTCTACAAAAATCTTTGCTATTACTATAATAATATTCGAAAGGCAGTTTCCTTTTTTAGGGATAGATAATAAAAAAATTTTATTAGGGAAAAATCCTGCTATTCCTTTCTGCCTATTGGTTGCACAATTTCAAGTTTTTAGGTATATTTTGATGGTATAAGAGGTTATCCTGACGAATATAACTTCTTGTAAAATATTGATATAGCAGGCCCAATAACGGCACGATTTTCTGATTAATCCTCTCGTCCTAGTTGGGCGAGATTTTTTTACAGAGATAAGAAAGTATAACTTTGAACTTCGATAACAGTCTAGCGCAAGCAGCCTACCCCCTCAAGGTCACAAGCTAAGCCTCCTAAAAAGGTAAAGAACACCTTTCCGTGAGGCTCGCCTTGTGCTTGTCGGGGGTGACCAAGGCGCGTGCGCTTTTCCATTGAGTCAGCCAAAAGCATAGATGCATATTAATATGCACCGATGTTTTCAAAAATAAAGGAGGGAATCTTATGGAGGACAAATTAAAGACGTTTTATTTAACCACTCCAATTTATTATCCTAGCGGAAATTTACATATAGGGCATGCCTATACAACAGTGGCGGGCGATGCGATGGCGCGCTACAAGCGCATGCGAGGCTTTGACGTTATGTACCTGACAGGAACGGATGAACATGGACAGAAGATCCAGGAGAAGGCAGAAGAAAAGGGAGTAACACCTCAGCAGTACGTAGATGAAATTGTTGCCGGCATCCAGGATCTCTGGAAAAAGCTTGATATTTCCTATGATGACTTTATCCGCACGACACAGGACAGACATAAGCAGATCGTCGAAAAAATCTTCGCCCAGCTTGTAGAACAGGGAGATATCTATCTTGGCGAATATGAAGGCTGGTATTGTACGCCTTGCGAGTCATATTACACAGAGCGCCAGCTTGCGGACGGCAACTGCCCTGACTGCGGACGTCCCGTTCATAAAGTAAAAGAGGAATCCTATTTCTTTAAGGTAAGTAAATACGCTGACAGGCTTCTGCAGTATTATGAAGAAAATCCATCTTTCATACAGCCTGAATCACGCAAAAATGAAATGATCAATAACTTTATTAAACCAGGCCTTGAGGATTTGGCGGTATCCAGGACAACTTTTGACTGGGGAGTAAAAGTGCCGAATAATCCAAAGCATGTGGTGTATGTATGGATCGATGCACTATCGAATTACATCACAGCGCTTGGCTATGGAACCGACGATGATTCCAAATATCTGAACTATTGGCCAGCAGATGTACACCTGGTTGGAAAAGAAATTGTGCGCTTCCATACGATTTACTGGCCAATCATGCTGATGGCGTTGGATGTGCCTCTTCCTAAAAAGGTGTTTGCTCATGGCTGGCTTTTGATGAAGGACGGCAAAATGTCCAAATCCAAAGGAAATGTAGTGGACCCTGTTACCCTTATTGACCGTTATGGCCTGGATGCACTGCGCTATTACCTGCTTCGCGAAGTGCCATTTGGCGCAGACGGAGTATTCACACCGGAAGGATTTGTGGAAAGAATCAACTTTGATCTTGCCAACGATTTAGGCAACCTTTTAAACCGTACGATTGCGATGGTTAATAAATATTTTGACGGTGTCATTCCGGCATATAAAGATTCAGACGGAGAGTTCGACCAGCAACTGCTGCAAATGAACCGTGAGACGGTTTCCAAATATGAGGAAGCAATGGAAAAAATGGAGTTCTCTGTTGCCTTATCTTCCGTGTGGCAGCTTGTCAGCAGAACGAATAAGTATATAGATGAAACACAGCCTTGGACTCTGGCCAAAGAGGAAGAGAAGAGGGAAGAGCTTGCAAGTGTAATGGCCCATCTGGCGGAATCCCTGCGCAGAATCGCGGTGCTTCTGCAGCCATTCCTGACACGTACGCCGAAGGAAATCTTCACACAGCTTAATGTAAATGAAGAAGCATTAACATCCTGGGAAAGCCTAGACACGTTCGGCCTGATTCCTGAAGGCACAAAGGTATTAAAGGGAGAACCGATTTTCCCTCGCCTGGATATTACTGAAGAAGTTGAGTTCATTAAAACAAAAATGCAGGGATCTGCTGCTCCTAAAGAAGAACCGAAGCCCGAAGCAAAAGCAGAGGAAAAGCCGGATAGCGAGGAAATCTCAATCGATGACTTTATGAAGGTCGATTTAAGAGTGGCCCAGGTCATTGGGGCAGAACCGGTTAAAAAAGCTGATAAGCTCCTGAAATTACAGCTGGATCTTGGCTATGAAAAGCGCCAGGTCGTTTCCGGAATTGCTAAATTCTATAAGCCGGAAGAACTGATCGGCAGAAAAGTCATCTGTGTCACCAATCTAAAGCCTGTAAAACTTCGCGGCGAGCTTTCAGAAGGAATGATTTTAGCAGGAGGAAAGGACGGCGAACTTTCACTTGCCACAATTGCTGAATCTCTTCCACTAGGTGCAAGGGTAAAATAATATTATTTATTTTTCCTGTTAAACATAAAAACATAGAAGTGTTAAGCGTATACCGTGAGCATTTCTATGTTTTTTATTTTTGAAAAAAACTATTCTTGGAAAGTAATTTTTGGCAGGTTTATGCAATCGGAGCCATTTTGACAGTAAGTGATTTTGTTACATTCCTGACATAATAGTAACGGAAAAATAATATGAAGGAAAAGGAGTTTTTTGATGTTTTTCGACACACACGCACATCTAAATGCCGAACAATATAACGAAGATTTACAAGAGGTGATTGATCGGGCCTTGAGTGAAGGAATTTCCAACATTGTGGTCGTCGGGTTTGACCGTCCAACCATTGAAAAAGCGATGGAGCTGACTGAGAAATACGATTTCATCTACGCCAGTGTGGGCTGGCACCCGGTAGATGCCATCGATATGACAGAGGAAGATTTGCTATGGATTGAAGAGCTTTCCAGCCATCCGAAAGTGGTGGCACTGGGAGAGATGGGCCTGGATTATTATTGGGACAAGTCCCCAAAGGATATTCAAAAGGAAGTCTTCCGAAAGCAGATCCGTCTGGCGAAAAAAGTCAAGCTTCCTATCGTCATCCATAACCGTGATGCCACAGCCGATATAGTCAAAATCCTCAAGGAAGAAGGCGCCGGAGAAGTAGGTGGGATCATGCATTGCTTCAGCGGCAGCCCGGAAATTGCCCAAGAGTGTGTGGATATGAATTTTTACATTTCCCTTGGCGGTCCGGTGACCTTCAAAAACGCAAAAAAACCAAAGGAAGTAGCCGATATTATTCCGCTTGAAAAGCTATTGATTGAAACAGACTGCCCATATCTGACCCCTCATCCACACAGAGGAAAACGGAATGAACCCAGCTATGTCAAATTGGTAGCAGAGCAGATTGCAGAAATAAAAGGACTATCAACAGAAGAAGTTGCACAGGCAACCACTGAAAATGCAAAAAAATTATTCGGCATAAACTGATAGCTCATTTTGTCGAAGCCTGTGGGAGCTTGTCCAAATTTTTTCTAATTCTAAAAAGTTCTACATGTCTCCGTCTTCTCATAGGATAACCATGTCGATAAGTCTCTCTTTCCTTTCATCCGGTTTTTTTGCATAATAGGAAATACGTTTACGGAAGTGCTTGCCAATTACTAGAAAATAGTTAGCGGGACAATTAGAAACAGGTGCTGTTTTAGCACCCCTGCTGATCGAGCGGAGGGCGTTTGCTGCTGATTGGGGAGAGTGAAAGATGAGGGCCGGAAACCTGAAGTCTTGAAGGTAATTCTGAAAATCGCTCCCGATTGCTGAGCGTCTGGTCAGCCGGAAACAAAGGATTTCCAGATACGTGAAAATTTCCTAAATCAGAAAAAAGAGGAATTTTCACATGGATGTGGAAAAGTATAAATCCAAAGGCAAGCATGACTGAAAACAGGGCATTTGCAAGAAGGCATGCATAGAAGGGAACTATCATTCATACATAGAGATAGAGTGCAGTTCTAAGAATACAGGCAAAAAAGCTCAATGCCTGCATTCTTCCAGCCTTTCGGAAGCTGGAAAATTGAAAGAGTTGACAGTCGGCAAGATACTCTATATAATCACTCCGAGAGAAAAGGAGGCGTTTTTCATCGTGATTCAAAACATGAAAAACCTGTTATCCAAGTCTTTGAGTAAAAAGAAATTGGCCATTTTTTCTGCTAGTTTAGTAGTTTTTGCTGCTGCGTGCGGTTTCATTGCATATGAAACGACAAAGAAAACAGTAGCACTGACGATAGACGGCCAAGAGAAAGTCATCAAAACACATGCAGCAACGATTCAGGATATATTCGATGATCTAGATATTTCACTCCGCTCAGAAGATTATGTGTTTCCCTCGGTAAACACAGAGGTTAAGGACAATACAGAAATTGTCTATGAACCGGCTAAACAGGTGAAAGTTGTAACAGGTAACGAGAAGAAAACGATTTGGACGGCTGCAAAGACGGTCGGGGACGTTTTAAAAGAACAGAATATTACGCTGACTGAACATGATAAGGTTCAGCCAAAGACAGAGGATACAATTAAAAACAACCTGGAAATTCAAGTAGAGAAGGCTTTCGCTTTAACGCTGAATAATGGCGGTAAAGAGAAGCAGGTTTGGTCAACTTCGACTACGGTCGCTGACTTTTTATCACAGCAGGGAATCAAGATCAATGATTTAGACCGCGTTGAACCAAAGTTGGAAGAGACAGTCAAAGCCAATGACAAAATAAAAGTCATTCGAGTTGAAAAAGTCACCGATGTAGTGGAAGAACCAATTAATTTCGCAGTTGTGACAAAGAAGGATAATAGCTTAACTAAGGGCACTGAAAAAGTGATGAATGCTGGAAAAAAGGGCCTTAAGACGAAAGAGTTTGAAGTCGTCCTGGAGAATGGCAAAGAAATTTCCAGAAAGCTGATCAGTGAAAAGCAAGTGAAGGAAAAGCAGGATAAAGTCGTTGCTGTCGGAACAAAGGTGGCTGCAGCAACACAAGTCGTTTCCCGCGGAACAACCAGCAAGGCAAGCGGTAAAGAAATATATGTATCGTCAACTGCCTATACGGCTAATTGCAGCGGATGCTCAGGCAGAACGGCTACCGGTTTGGACCTGCGTGCCAATCCGGGTGCTAAGGTCATAGCGGTTGATCCAAGTGTCATTCCCCTTGGAACGAAAGTCTATGTGGAAGGCTATGGCTATGCCATTGCAGCTGATACAGGCGGCGCGATTAAAGGAAACAAAATCGATGTATTCTTCTCCTCCAAATCAGAAGCATACAAGTGGGGAAGAAAAACGGTGAAAATTAAGATACTGAATTAAATTTTATGATGCAGGGGCTTCCCCTGCATTTTTTATTTCATTGCAGAGAAGGTTAATGGATAACATTTTTCATTTTCAAGCCGGTTCATATATAATAAGAACTATTCTTTATAAATATATTCTTCTTACATCTATTTAGACGAATTACATTACAGAAATGTTTCATTTTTTTTTCAATTTTTTATATTTTTTTACGGAATGAGAAGTCTTTAATTTTGAACATCGATAACTGTCTAGCGCAAGCAGCCTACCCCCTCGAGGTCACAAGCCTGTCTAGTTGCGGCTCCTAGGGACTCGGGGTCATAAGCCATTTCCTTTCAGAAGGAAGTACGCCTTATTACAGGAACTGTCTTATGCCTGAGGCCCGCAGGACAAGGAAGGCTTCGTCAGCATAATCATCGCATGACCAAAAGCGACAGCTTTTGGGAGGATGCGGGTTATGCAGACGTTGCCACAGGACGTGGCGTTCTTAGTCTGCGTTCATTCGTGGGCAAGGCGCTTGCGCTTTTCTTAGGAGGAACCATGAAAATAAAGGAAATTATTGTTGTAGAAGGCAAGGATGATACAGCGGCGATCAAGAGGGCGCTGGATGCCGATACAATTGAAACGAATGGATCTGCCATTAACGGGGTAACCATTGAAAAAATAAAGCTTGCCCAGAAGACCAGAGGGGTCATCGTGTTCACAGATCCGGATTTTCCCGGACAAAAAATCCGGAATACGATCACCAATGAAGTTCCCGGATGCAAGCATGCTTTTATAGAAAAAGCGGATGCGCTCCACAAGCATGGCAGAGGAGTAGGAGTTGAGCATGCATCGCCGGAAATGATCCGCCAGGCTCTAAAGGACGCCCAGGTTATGCAGGAAACGTATGAAGAAACCATTACCCAGGAAGACCTGGTCACTGCAGGCTTGATTGGCGGAGAAGGTGCCAAGGAAAGAAGAGAGAAGCTTGGAAGACTTCTTAAAATCGGCTACACAAACGGCAAGCAGCTTCATAAGCGCTTAATGATGTTTCAGATTAGCCAGAAGGATTTTGCTGAGGCAATCGAAGCTATTCGCAAGGAGGAACAAAATGCATAAAGATATTGCAACACCAGCTAGAACACGGGCGATTTTGGATAAATACGGATTTTCTTTTAAGAAAAGCCTGGGACAGAACTTTTTGATCGATACGAATATTCTCCGGAGAATTGTCGATCATGCAGATTTAACGGAGGAGTCGGGCGCCATCGAAATAGGCCCGGGAATTGGGGCGCTGACTGAACAGCTGGCCCGGAGAAGCAAAAAGGTGCTGGCTTTTGAAATCGACCAGCGGCTGCTTCCCATTTTAAAGGAAACTCTATCGCCATATCCCCATGTATCCATCATTAATGAAGATGTATTAAAGGCAGATGTAAAGACGGCGATTGAAAGAGAATTTGAAGGCTTTGACGATATAATGGTTGTCGCTAACCTTCCGTATTATGTGACAACCCCGATCATCATGAAGCTGCTCGAGGACAAGCTCCCGATCAGGGGCATCGTCTGTATGCTCCAAAAAGAGGTGGCAGACAGAATTTCGGCCCGTCCAGGCACGAAAGAGTACGGTTCCCTTTCCATTGCTGTCCAGTACTATACAGAGGCTGAAACGGCTATGATCGTGCCAAAGACAGTTTTTGTGCCGCAGCCGAATGTGGATTCTGCCGTCATTAAACTCACAAAGCGCAAAGAGCCTGCAGTGGCGGTTAAAAGTGAATCCTTCTTTTTCCAGGTGACAAAAGCAAGCTTTGCCCAAAGGCGCAAGACGCTGCTGAATAACTTAACAAGCCAGCTTCCCGCAGGAAAACAGAAAAAGGAACAAATCCTCTCCGCTCTCGAACAAGCCAATATCGAGCCGGGCAGAAGAGGGGAAACTCTATCCATCGAAGAATTTGCCCGTTTGAGCGATGCCCTGCTGTCCCACTTTTCATAAAAGACCAAGCCTGCTGAATAAACAGCGGGCTTTTTTTCGCCCAAAAGCCATCTTCTCCATCCGCCATTTCTACGCACATGTTCATAGTCAAATGCATAATTTATGACATAAATAATAAATCACAAACAAGAGCTTAGATGCAGCCCGTGTTTACCCTCGGGAAATTGGAGTGACGACATTGACTATAAATACGATGGATATCGTCGGAAGAATTTCGTATCATTGTGATATTTTATTCCGCGTGATTGATATTAAAGAACATGGCGGCAAAAAAATTGCCATATTATTCGGAGAGGATATCCGTCTTGTTGCGGATGCGCCCTGTGAGGATTTAATCGTCATTAACCAGGCGCAGCGGATGAAGTTCGAAGAGGAGTTCAGGTCACTTGAGGAACAGTCCTTCCAGCTATTCCGGCAGGATGTGGCTCTCTTAAGGGAGAAGCAGGAGTATGAAGTGACAGACGGCTACAGCAAGACGCTAAACTATTTTCAGATACCAGGCAGGGTGCTTCATCTGGATGGTGATCCTTCTTATTTAAAAAAATGCTTGAGTGTGTATGAAAAAATAGGCATACCCGTAACAGGGATCCATTGCAATGAAAAGGAAATGCCGATGAAAATCGGACAGCTCATCGATCATTACAGGCCGGATATCCTCGTTGTAACAGGCCATGATGCTTATTCAAAGGCAAAGGGGAAAAAATCCGATATCAATGCTTACAGGCACTCCAGAGAATTTGTGCAGGCGGTTAGGGAAGCACGCAAAAAAGTACCGCATCTTGATCAGCTTGTCATTTTTGCCGGAGCATGCCAGTCACATTTCGAATCACTGATCCATGCGGGTGCCAACTTTGCCAGTTCTCCTTCCAGAGTGAATATTCATGCCCTTGACCCTGTATACATTGTTGCAAAAGTCAGCCTTACTCCATTTATGGAGAGAATCAATTTGTGGGATATTTTAAGAAATACACTAACAGGTGAAAAGGGACTTGGAGGAATTGAAACCAGGGGAGTATTGAGAACAGGAATGCCATATAATGACGATGAATTAAACGAATCCTAATGTGCGGGCCGTTTGTATGATATAGCGGCTTGTTTTTTTATGGTTATTTATAATAAAATATTTAGCATTTTTCGAGAAATTTCGCATGGGTGCATTTCTATTTCCCAGGTAATGAACCCCAAGATAATAAGCTTTCTAAAAAATATACATAATCTTTTCCAATTAAGGCAATCCTAAAATTGTTGAAAATTTGAAGAAAAAGTAGAACAAAACATATTGACATTTAAATTTAAACACTGTTATAATTTATATTTTTGTTTGACAGTCTTGTGTCAGTGTGATATACTTAACATAGTGAGGTGGACCGAATGGCAAAAACATTATCAGATATTAAAA
Organism: Cytobacillus firmus DS1; assembly: GCF_000565285.1. GTDB lineage: Bacteria > Bacillota > Bacilli > Bacillales > Cytobacillaceae > Cytobacillus > Cytobacillus firmus_A. Next base: position 17,508 of record NZ_APVL01000030.1, read on the forward strand.
AAGCTCTTGATTCAAATCTTGGGAAAAGGCTCCTGCTGAAAGCAAATGGCGGGCGCAGAAAGACCATTGAACGCTCAGGAGTTCTGGCCGAAACGTATCCTTCAGTATTTGTGATTGAGTTAGATCAGGATGAAAATGCATTTGAACGGGTATCTTACAGCTATGCGGATGTTTTAACAGAAACGGTTCAAATTACATTCTATGAAGATACATCAGGACAGGTTGCTTTAAGCTAATAATATATATGACAGCGGGCGGTGAACAAATTGTTTACTGCTTTTTGTTTGCCCTTTTTTAGAGTTGTCTAGTTCCAGCGCCTATCCCCTCGAGGTCACAAGCCAATCCTCCCAAAAAGGCAAAGGACGCCTTTCCGGGAGGATTGGCTTGTGCTTGTTGGGGGTGAGCAAGGCGCTTGCACTTTTCTTAATGATTAGCAGAGCCTTTTCACATACTATACCTACCGCAGTGCGAAAGGGGATGTTAATGTTGGGCAGAAGACGCGGCGTTATGTCAGATGGTTTAAAAGAAGAAATTGCGAAAGAGCTTGGCTTTTATGATGTGGTCCAAAAGGAAGGCTGGGGCGGCATCCGTGCGAAAGATGCCGGCAATATGGTTAAGCGGGCCATCGAAATCGCACAGCAGAACCTTCTTAACAAATAGCATGCGCACAGAATATGTTAAAGCATTAATATGCACTGCGTCTGCCGAGGCTTATGCCTCGGCATTTCTTCTGTCTAAAAGCAATAGCCTCTATATTCCGGGACACCTGAGCTTTTATGTTTATTTTGTGGTAAAATAGGACAAAAAATGGAGACGCTCTATGAGAAAAGCATTACGCTGCCGCTTATTGCCGATTAAAATAAAGTCAATACTGAGTGAAGGTATGGCTTTCCCTTCGAAATGAACCGGCAGGGCAAAGCGCTTCGCTTGTGGAGCTGGACAGGAGTCCGATTCAAAGGAAAGAAGTAGGTGGAAATGTTGAAGGTCATGGTTAAGGCGCCTGCTAAAATCAACTTGTCATTGGATGTTTTACATAAAAGGGAAGATGGCTATCATGAAGTGGAAATGATAATGACAACGATTGATTTGGCAGACCGCCTGGAATTAACACTTTTAGATAAAGATGAGATCAGGATTATCTCACATAACCGTTTTGTTCCGGATGATCAGCGTAATTTGGCATATCAGGCTGCACACCTTCTTAAAGAACGGTTTCAAGTAAAAAAAGGTGTGTCCATTACAATAGAAAAAATGATTCCGGTTGCGGCTGGACTTGCAGGCGGCAGCAGTGATGCAGCAGCTGCTCTAAGAGGACTTAACAAGCTGTGGGGTCTGGGCCTTTCTTTGGATGAGCTTGCTGAAATAGGGACTGAAATCGGTTCTGATGTTTCTTTTTGCGTATACGGAGGCACCGCATTAGCTACAGGGCGAGGAGAGAAAATTCGGGAGCTTCCTGCTCCTCCAACCTGCTGGGTCATACTTGCCAAGCCGTTCATCGGGGTATCGACAGCGGATGTATACAGGAGACTGGATGTAGAGCATGTGCAGCATCCAAATACGGAAGGAATGATCGAAGCGATCCATTCGGGCTGCTATGATGACGTATGCCGGAACATGGGAAATGTTCTTGAGGATGTCACACTGAATATGCACCCCGAGGTCCTGCTGATAAAAGACCAGATGAAGCGATTTGGTGCGGATGCTGTCCTGATGAGCGGCAGCGGGCCAACCGTGTTTGGTCTTGTGCATCATGATTCAAGAATGCATCGGATTTATAATGGCCTAAGAGGTTTTTGCGATCAGGTTTTTGCGGTCAGAATGCTCGGAGAAAGACATAAGCTTGATTAAATCCGTATATTAGTGGTATATTATCGTTAAAATATTCGGATTTAAATGGGGGTTCCACAATGAAATTTCGCAGAAGCGAACGGTTGATAGATATGACCAATTATTTATTGAACCATCCGCGTCAGCTGGTATCCTTAACTTTCTTTTCAGAAAGGTATGGTTCTGCCAAGTCTTCGATTAGTGAAGATCTCGCCATCATCAAAGAAACATTTGAGCAAAGAGGAATAGGCACACTGCAGACCGTTTCCGGAGCAGCAGGCGGCGTCAAGTTCCATGTTAAAGTAACCGATGATGAAGCCCGGCCATTTGTAGATGAACTTTGCAGCTTAATTGCAAGCCCCGAAAGGCTTCTTCCAGGGGGCTATCTTTATATGACTGACATTCTAGGAGATCCTTTAATTGTCCAGCGTGCAGGCAGGCTTTTTGCCTCAGCCTTTGCGGATAAGCCTGTTGATGTGGTCATGACGGTAGCTACAAAAGGAATTCCGCTTGCTTATGCTGCCGCTAATTATCTCAATGTGCCTGTTGTCATCGTCAGACGGGACAGCAAGGTGACAGAAGGATCCACGGTAAGTATTAACTATGTGTCAGGCTCAGCCAAAAGGATTCAGACCATGGTTCTTTCAAAAAGAAGCCTGGCAGAGGGATCCAATGTCTTAATCATTGACGATTTTATGAAAGCAGGCGGAACGGTTAATGGCATGGTCAGCATGCTGGAAGAATTCAAAGCAAACCTTGCGGGCATTGCTGTCCTGGTCGAGGCAGAAAAAGCAGAAGAACGGCTGGTTGATGAATACCTTTCTCTTGTGCGTCTATCTGATGTTGATGTGAGGGAAAAGAAAATCAATGTAAGTGAAGGCAACTATTTTAAAAAATAATCATATTTTTTAGGGGGAGAATTCATGAAAGTCATTCAAACGAATCAGGCACCGGCAGCGATTGGACCCTATTCTCAGGGGATCACCGTAAATAACCTATTCTACAGCTCGGGGCAAATTCCGCTTACGGCAGAAGGTGTTATGGTGGATGGGGATGTAAAAGAACAGACACATCAGGTATTTAAAAACCTTCAGGCAGTGCTTGAAGAAGCTGGCGCGTCATTAAATACCGTGGTAAAAGCGACAGTATTTATCAAGGACATGAACGAATTTGCAGCCATCAATGAAGTGTATGGAGAATATTTCAGCACACACAAGCCTGCACGCTCCTGTGTGGAAGTGGCACGCCTGCCAAAGGATGCCCTGGTTGAAATTGAAGTTGTAGCCCTTGTAAAATAAATAATAACCGCAATTCACTCGCTCGTTCATGTGACGGGCGTTTTTTATTGGGAAAAGATTTGAACGAAATATTCAAAAAATATTTTTTATTAAAGAAGGAGATTCAGGAAATTTGTTGAATTTATACAATTAGGATTATATCTTCTCGAAAAGGTGGTGAACAGAATGGAAGTGACAGACGTAAGATTACGCCGCGTTAACACGGATGGACGAATGAGGGCAATCGCATCTATTACGCTGGATCATGAATTTGTTGTTCATGATATTCGTGTGATTGATGGAAATAATGGCTTATTTGTAGCCATGCCCAGCAAACGTACTCCGGATGGGGAGTTTAGAGATATCGCGCACCCAATCAATTCAGGAACGCGCGGTAAAATCCAGGAGGCTGTATTAGCCGAGTACCACCGTTTAGGTGAATTAGAAGTGGAATTTGAAGAAGCCGGTGCTTCCTAAGAAAATAAATCAACAAGGGCCTACTTCATAAGTAAGGCTCTTTTTTATTGGTTGTTTTTGCAAGGTTTGTTGCAATTTTGTGTATTATTTACGAAGTTGATTGTAGCGGAAGGTGCGATACTCTCCTGCGGGAGCAGCTGGACAGGTGAGACCCCGCAGACGAACAGCGTCGAGGATGCTCACCGCCTGCCCCGCGTTTGCTGAGCATCCTGGAGCGGAAATCAACGGGCAACCATTGATAGGCTAAACAACATTTTAACGAAAAGAACCTTTTTTATTTCAATGCTCTAAGACCTCCGATTATTGGAGGTGCTTAGGGCTTTTTTCTTTCTGTCCATTACCCTTTCTTTAAAAATATAAACCATTTCTTCAGAAAATACCGCTTATGGTAATGATTAAATATATGTACTTTGTCATCAATTCTTGAAATAAGAGCCCATTTAAGATATATTCGTTATGGATAAAAAGGTTATAATGGAGGCCTGTAAATGTCTAATCGATACGCGGTGATTTTAGCCGCAGGCCAGGGGACAAGAATGAAGTCAAAGCTTTACAAAGTCCTTCACCCTGTATGCGGCAAACCGATGGTTCAACATGTTGTTGATCAAGTTACAAAGCTTAACATAAAAGAAATTGTCACGATTACTGGACACGGAGCGGAAATGGTGGAGCAGCAGCTTGGCTCAAGCAGCAAATATGCTCTTCAGGAGGAGCAGCTTGGCACCGCTCATGCGGTTATGCAGGCCCGCGAAATGCTGGAAGGCAAAGAGGGTGTGACCATCGTAGTCTGCGGAGATACACCGCTCATCAGGCATGAAACGATGGAAGCGCTTTTCAAACATCATGAAGAGCTTTCTGCCAAAGCGACTATTTTAACCGCTCATGCGGAAAACCCATTCGGATATGGACGTGTGATTCGCAATGACATGGGGATGGTTGAAAAAATCGTTGAACAGAAAGATGCTTCCGAGGAAGAACGCAAGATAAAAGAAATCAATACTGGAACCTATTGCTTTGATAATAAGGCTTTGTTTGAAGCCTTGAACAAAGTAACAAATGATAATGTGCAGGGCGAATATTACCTTCCGGATGTAATTGAGATCCTGAAAAATGAAGGAGAGGTCGTTACGGCTTACCAGACAGCTGATTTTAGCGAAACTCTGGGTGTCAATGACCGTGTAGCCTTATCCCAGGCAGAATCATTCATGAAACAGCGGATCAATGAAGAACATATGCGTAACGGCGTGACGATTATCGATCCGTCAAACACGTATATTGGTGCGGATGTGAAAATTGGTTCAGATACTGTTCTTTACCCTGGAACCATTATTTCCGGCAAGACCATCATCGGGTCTGAATGTGTGATCGGACCTCATACGGAGATTTCTGATTGCCATATTGGGGAAGGTACAGTGATCCGCCAGTCTGCAGCACATGACAGCCATATCGGTTCACAAGTGAATATTGGGCCGTTTGCTCACATTCGTCCGCAATCAGATATTCACGATGAGGTGAAAATCGGCAATTTTGTTGAAGTGAAGAAGTCTGTTTTCGGAAAAGGAAGCAAAGCCTCTCACCTGAGCTATATTGGCGATGCAGAGGTAGGCAAGGATGTTAACCTGGGCTGCGGCTCAATCACTGTTAATTATGACGGCAAAAATAAGTACTTGACCAAAATCGAAGATGGTGTATTCATTGGATGCAACTCCAATCTCGTGGCACCGGTAACGATTGGGGAAGGTGCATATGTGGCAGCAGGCTCGACGATTACTGAAGATGTGCCGGGAGAAGCCCTTTCCATTGCCCGCGCACGCCAGGTTAACAAGGAAAACTACACGCAAAACTTAAACATTAAGAAATAAACCGAACTTTCTATTTGTAAGAAATAAATCGATGGAGGCCCAAAATGTCAAACCAGTATTTAGATCCAAATTTAAAGGTGTTCAGTTTAAATTCAAACCGCAAGCTAGCTGCAGAAATCGCCAATGTGATTGGTGTGGAGCTTGGTAAATGTTCCGTAACGCGCTTCAGCGACGGCGAAATCCAAATTAACATTGAAGAAAGCATCCGCGGGTGCGATGTGTATGTGATCCAGTCTACAAGCTCTCCTGTCAATGAGCATTTAATGGAGCTTTTGATCATGATCGATGCTCTTAAGCGTGCATCTGCCAAGACCATCAACATCGTAATGCCTTACTATGGCTATGCCCGCCAGGACCGCAAGGCAAGAGCGCGTGAGCCGATTACAGCAAAGCTTGCAGCAAACCTTTTGGAAACTGCTGGTGCAACCCGTGTGATTACACTTGACCTGCATGCGCCGCAAATTCAAGGATTCTTCGATATTCCTATCGACCATTTAATGGGTGTGCCAATCCTTTCTGATTACTTTAAGAACAAAATGATGGATGGCGACATCGTAATCGTGTCACCAGACCACGGCGGCGTAACACGTGCGCGTAAAATGGCTGACCGCTTAAAAGCGCCGATTGCCATCATTGACAAGCGCCGTCCAAGACCAAATGTGGCTGAAGTCATGAACATTGTAGGGAACATCGATGGAAAAACGGCCATCTTAATCGACGATATCATTGATACTGCCGGAACAATTACATTAGCAGCAAATGCCCTGATTGAAAACGGTGCATCAGAAGTTTATGCATGCTGTACACACCCGGTTCTATCCGGACCTGCCATCGAAAGAATTGAAAACTCAACCATCAAAGAATTGGTTGTAACAAACTCAATCACTCTTCCGGAAGAGAAGAAAACAGACAAGATTGTTGAACTTTCTGTAGCACCGCTAATCGGTGAAGCCATCATCCGGGTTCATGAAGAGCAATCTGTCAGCACTCTGTTTGATTGATCGGTAATAAAGTAACTATCCAGGCTTGCTGCAAAGCAAGCCTGATCTGCGTTTCTTGAAAAAAGTGATAGGCTGCAAAAACAAAAACGTTTAGACTTCCTCATTTTAGGGCATTTTTTTATATAGACAAGACTAATTTTTTTAATGAGGAAGGGGACGTTTTTATGACAGCTGTATTGCAGGCAAAAGAAAGAAAAGGTTCACGCAACTCTAACTTAACTTCACTGCGCAATGAAGGGAATATTCCGGCCGTTGTGTATGGTTCAAAGCTGCAAAGCAAATCGATCTACTTAAGCGAAGCCGATTTTCTGAAGACAATAAAGGAAGTAGGCAGAAACGGTGTCTTTTCATTAGATGTGGATGGCAGCAAGCATGAAGTGGTGCTTAGTGACTACCAATCCAATCCAATTAAAAATGCAATTGTCCATGCGGATTTTCTTGCGGTAGATATGAATAAGGAAATGACGGCAGATGTACGCGTCGTCTTAACTGGAGATGCAGCAGGTGTGAAAGATGGAGGCGTTATGCAGCAATCCATGCACGAAGTCTCAGTCACAGCGACACCGAATAATATTCCATCCTCTGTTGAAGTGGATGTAACGAATCTTCAGGTAAACGAGACCTTGACAGTCGCCGATATCAAAGCAAATCGCAGCTATGAAATAAACAATGAAGATGACGAGGTTATCGCTTCTATTCTTCCTCCAAGACAGGAAGAAGAAATCAACAGCGGTGAAGAACAGGAAGCAGGCACACCTGAAAATGAAGAAGGCAGAGAAACAACAGCAGATGAAGATAAAACAGGCGAAGAATAAGCTCGGGTGAAGCTATTCTTACAGGGGCTTTGCAATATGGCAAGCCCCTGTTTGATTGTGAATGAAATGAGCTTGAATTGGTCCGCCTTAGGACAGCCAGGGGCAGTTTCAGACAGAGGCAGCGGAAAAAGAGGATTCAGAGTCCGAACCCTGCCCAGCTTCAGACAGAGGCAGAGGGAAAAGAGGATTCAGAGTCTGAACCGGACCCACCTTCGGACAGATAGACCGAAAAAAGAGCCCGCAGAAGTCCGAACCGGCAACCTCCAAACAGAATTTCCTTACCGAACAACACACTTTCTACTATAATGAAAAAAGAGAATAGATGAAGTCAGCGCACACGCCAGGTAATTCGCGGGCGAACCTGCGCTTTTCTAATATGGGGTGAGAAAATGAAATTAATTGTAGGGCTGGGGAATCCCGGCAAGCAATATGATAAAACGAGACACAATATTGGCTTTGATGTGATTGATGTTTTATCGGACCGGCTGAATATTCCTCTGAATCAGGCTAAGCTGAAAGGTGTATTTGGCGCAGGTTATGTGAACGGAGAAAAAGTATTTCTGCTTAAGCCTCTTACATATATGAATTTGTCCGGAGAGTCCATCCGGGCAGTTATGGATTATTTCGAGATAAATGATGATGAACTTGTGGTCATCTATGATGATCTGGATCTTCCTGTGGGCAAGATTAGGCTCCGCCAAAAAGGGAGCGCAGGCGGCCATAATGGGATCAAGTCGACAATCGCACACCTGGGGACACAGGAATTCAACAGAATCCGAGTCGGAATCGACCGTCCGCCAAGCGGCATGAAGGTGCCGGACTATGTGCTCGGCCGCTTCACGAAAGAGGAACAGGCCATAATGGACGAAACAGCTAAAAAGTGCGCAGATGCCTGTGAGGAGTGGTTCAGAAAACCATTTTTACAGGTTATGAATGATTTTAATCAATAATCTTCATATTTTATTAATCTTATCATAGAATAATGTATCTCAGCATTGGCGGCAGCGCTGGATGCGTGAATAAGTTCCCTGTCCGGGGTCCATACTAGAATCATGGACAGATTAACGGGAGGGACAGGCATGGCTATTCATTATCATTGCCGTCATTGCGGAACAAAGATTGGTTCAATAGAGAACAGCTCTGTTTACTCAGAGCAGCTTGGCTTCCATAAGCTAAACGATCAGGAACGCCGGGAGATGATCTCTTATGATCAATCAGGAGATATGCATGTAAGAGCGATCTGTGAGGATTGCCAGGAATCACTTGAACGCAATCCGGATTATCATCAGCAGGACTTTATTATTCATTAACAAGCTTTGGAGGCAATCCAAAGCGTTTTTCTATTTCTGTTTTGAGGCATTATTATATTTGATAGAAACCGTTCTATTGTTTCTTGTTGCCTCCTTATTTTTTTTAGTAAGATTAATGATAGGAAAAATGGGTTTTTGCAGACTGTCAGTTTTCCGGCTCAATGGGGCCTGGAATGACATCTGCTTTTTGGCGGTTGAACTGCCGGAGCGCTTTTATAAAATAAATGAAATTTTGAACTTTGAGAACGTCCAGCTCCAGCGCCTGCCCCCTCGAGGGGCTTGTCGGGAGTGGGCAAGGCGCTTGCGCTTTTCTTATAGGAGGGGCTTTCATGTTTGGTCTTAAAGAGATTATTAGCCGTCAGGATGATGTTAGTTCCATCTTGTCTGGCATAGAGGAAGGATTGAGGGAGCAGATGCTTGCCGGTTTATCAGGGTCGGCACGCACCTTGTTTTTGTCTTCCATATATGAGCAATCGGGAAGGCCGATGCTTGTTGTAACGCACAACCTTTTGCAGGCACAGAAGCTTTATGACGATATCGTCAATCTGGCAGGAGATTCGGAAGTGTTTTTGTATCCTGCCAATGAATTGATCGCAGCTGAAATGGGGATTGCAAGCCCCGAGTTAAAGGCCCAGCGGATTGAGGCTTTAAATTATTGGAGTACAAATAAGACAGGAATCATGATTGTCCCGATGGCCGGGCTAAGAAAAATTCTTCCGCCTCCAAGCCACTGGCAAAAATACCAGCTGTCTTTAAAAATAGGCGATGATTTGACTGAAGATCAATTAAAAAGATTTGTTCAGATGGGATATGTCCGTTCTGAGATGGTTTCTTCGCCTGGAGAATTCAGTGTCAGGGGCGGAATCATTGATATCTATCCATTGACTGAAGCAGATCCGGTAAGGATTGAGCTGTTTGATACGGAAGTGGATTCGATCCGGACTTTTTCTTTGGAGGATCAGAGATCAAAAGAAAAATTAACCGAGATTTCGATTGGACCAGCAACCGAAATCCCTCTTGATTCAGAGCAATTCCAGACCATAATTGAAAAACTGGAAAAAGGTTTGGGATCAAGCCTGAAAAAACTGAAAGACGATAAAGCAAAAACACAGCTGGCCCAGAATGTTGGCTACGAATTAGAACAGCTGCGCATGGGGAACAAGCCTGAACAGCTTTTCAAATACCTATCGTTTGCCTTTGAAGAAGGAAGTAGTTTAGTAGACTATCTCCCTGCCAATGGCTTAATTTTCATTGATGAAATCAGCCGTGTTCAGGAAATGAACGACTCCCTTGATAAGGAAGAGGCTGAGTGGTATACAAGCCTTTTAGGTGAAGGCCAGATCATTCATGATGTGAAGGTGTCACACACGTTAAAAGAGTTTTTGCACCGCTCTAAGCATCCGATTACGTATATGTCGCTGTTCCTGAGACATGTACCGAATACCAACCCGCAAAACATCATTAATGTCACCTGCAAACAGATGCAGAATTTCCATGGACAAATGCATGTGCTTAAAAGCGAGCTGGACAGATGGAAAAAAGGCAAATATTCGGTCGTATTCCTGGGCCCGGATGAAGAGCGGATCAAAAAATTGCAAAGAGTACTTGAAGACTACGAGATTGAAGCTGCATTTGTGAGTGAGGATGACCCGGTTTTAACAGGGAAAATCCAAATTACAGAGGGAAGCCTGCAAACCGGATTTGAGCTTCCAGGCCAAAAGCTGGCCGTTATTACGGAAGAAGAGCTTTTTAACAAACGCACCAAAAAGAAAGCACGCAGACAAAAGCTTTCAAATGCGGAAAGAATCAAAAGCTATTCTGAACTGAAGGTTGGGGACTATGTCGTTCACGTCAATCACGGGATCGGAAAATACCTGGGGATTGAAACCCTTGAAATTAACGGAGTCCATAAAGATTATCTTCATATCCGCTACCAGGGCAGCGACAAGCTGTATGTGCCGGTTGAGCAGATTGATCTTGTCCAGAAATATGTCGGCTCTGAAGCAAAAGAGCCTAAAATTTATAAGCTGGGCGGAAACGACTGGAAGCGGGTTAAGAAGAAGGTTCAATCATCTGTTCAGGATATTGCGGATGATCTAATCAAGCTTTATGCAGAGCGCGAGGCATCAAAAGGCTTTGCCTTCAATCCGGATGGCGATATGCAAAGAGAGTTTGAAGCGGCCTTCCCTTACCAGGAAACAGAGGACCAGATCCGCTCCATCCATGAAATTAAAAAGGATATGGAGAGGGAGCGCCCGATGGACCGCTTATTATGCGGAGATGTGGGCTATGGGAAAACCGAAGTGGCCATCCGTGCAGCCTTTAAGGCAATTGCAGATGGAAAGCAGGTTGCCATCCTCGTACCGACGACCATCCTGGCTCAGCAGCACTATGAAACAATGAGAGAACGATTCCAGGATTACCCGATCGAAATCGGGCTATTAAGCCGATTCAGAACAAAAAAGCAGCAGACCGAAACGCTTAAGGGCTTAAAGGCAGGGACTATTGACGTAGTTGTCGGCACACATCGGATTTTATCAAAGGATATCCAGTATAGAGATTTAGGCCTGCTCATTATTGATGAAGAGCAGCGCTTTGGTGTGACACATAAAGAAAAGATCAAGCAGCTTAAGACCAATGTGGATGTCCTTACTCTGACAGCCACGCCAATCCCGAGAACCCTTCATATGTCAATGCTTGGCGTTCGGGATCTTTCCGTTATTGAAACACCGCCTGAAAACCGATTCCCGGTTCAGACTTATGTGATGGAATACAATGGTGCACTGGTTCGTGAAGCCATTGAAAGGGAACTGGCGAGGGATGGACAGGTCTATTTTCTATATAACCGGGTGGAGGATATAGAACGAAAAGCCGAGGAAATATCCATGCTGGTTCCAGATGCAAGGGTAACATATGCCCATGGGAAAATGACGGAAAATGAGTTAGAATCTGTTATGTTAAGCTTCCTTGAAGGCGAGTCCGATGTTCTCGTCAGCACAACGATTATTGAAACAGGCGTAGATATTCCAAATGTCAACACGCTGATTGTCCATGATGCAGACAAGATGGGTCTGTCCCAGCTTTATCAGCTTAGGGGCCGGGTTGGCCGCTCCAACAGGGTTGCCTACGCGTATTTTACTTATCGAAAAGATAAAGTATTAACAGAAGTAGCTGAAAAGCGGCTTCAGGCCATAAAGGAATTTACGGAGCTTGGTTCAGGCTTCAAAATTGCCATGCGTGATTTATCCATCAGGGGCGCCGGCAATCTGCTTGGAGCCGAACAGCATGGATTTATCGACTCCGTCGGTTTTGATCTGTATTCCCAAATGCTTAAAGAAGCGATTGAAGAACGAAAAGATAAGCTGGATGGCATCGAGGAAAAGCCGGCTAAAATTGAGATCGATCTGGATGTTGATGCCTATATTCCTGATTTCTACTTGTCTGATGGCCATCAGAAAATTGAAATGTATAAGCGATTCCGCGGTATTTCATCTCTTGAAGAAGTAGAAGAGCTTCAGGATGAAATGATCGACCGTTTTGGCGAATATCCGGATGAGGTAGGGTATTTATTCCAGATTGCCGAAATGAAGGCTTATGGTGAACTGGCAGGAGTCGAGACAGTTAAGCAATCCAAACAGGAAGTGCTGATTCTTTTATCTGAAAAGGCGAGCGAACATATAGACGGACAGAAGATTTTCCAGATTACCAGCAAATACGGCCGTATGATCGGCCTGGGCATGGATGGAAAGAAGCTGAAAGCAGTCCTCCATATCAAAGGCATCAAAACAAATGAATGGCTTAACATTGCCTACGAAGTGATTAAGGGAATGCAGGAAGCTAAAAAGGAACAAGAACATCCAACTGCGTAATTCATGGACACAGTCCTGTCAATAAAATGAAATATTAGAAATGTTTATCTCATTCTGACAAGGGTATTTTTAAGTAAGGAGCATTTGGAATGTTTATCCGTAAATGGAATGAATAACATCTATGAGAAAAAGTTTTTGTGCACGTATATAACTTTCCATATGAAAGATACTAAGTTCAAACATGGCGATGCATTCATTTTCTCCCAATTATGGATCATAGCCAGAAGAGGAAAGAGCAAGTGCTGGCATCTGCGTTCGCCACAGGACGTGGCGGTTTTTAGCAGATGTTCATACATCTTGATGGGCGCTTCCGCTTTTCTAAAAAATCATCAGATGAAAGTGAGGCAACGTTGGATGAAAGCAACAGGTATAGTTCGTCGTATCGATGATTTGGGTCGTGTAGTCATTCCTAAAGAAATCCGCAGAACATTGCGTATTCGTGAGGGGGACCCGCTGGAGATTTTCGTGGATCGTGATGGAGAAGTCATCTTAAAGAAATATTCACCTATCAGTGAACTGAGCGATTTTGCAAAAGAATATGCAGAAGCCTTATATGACAGCCTGGGAAATCCAGTGTTAATCTGTGACAGAGATACTTACATTGCTGTTGCAGGCGGTTCTAAAAAGGATTACTTAAACAAGAATATAAGCGATCTTGTTGAAAAAACAATGGAAGAACGCAGTTCAGTCCTGGTTAACCAGTCAGGCGATATTTCGCTTGTGGACGGGAACACTGAATCCTCCTCCGCTTATACAATTGGCCCAATCATTGCAAACGGCGACCCAATTGGTGCAGTTATCATTTTTGCAAAAGAAGATACACTTGGCGACGTGGAACAAAAAGCAGTTGAAACGGCAGCAGGCTTCCTGGCCAGACAAATGGAATCATAAAAATGAATACTTAATGAAAGGGGTAGCGGAATGCTGCCTTTTTTCTTTGGTGTGTAAACTCAGGATTCAGTGCACAAAGAAGCATTCGCACACAAACCAGGGAAGCGCGCAAAAAGGCATAAAATCCGTGCGCAAAAACGGGAAATCCGCGCGAAAACCAAAAAAGCGCACGCAACCATCATAATCCCGCGCATAACCGAAAAATCCCGCACAAAGCCCCAATATGCTATAATACTTTCGAATTCAATTGGAAGGAGATGGGCAACCTGAGGCCCGTTCAGACATCCGGAGATTTGTTTAGAGGTGCGTTTATCCTGACGATCGCTGCCCTGATTACAAAAATCTTAAGCGCAATTTACCGGGTCCCCTTTCAAAATATTGTCGGGGATGTAGGGTTTTATATATATCAGCAGGTTTATCCATTCTATGGAATCATCATTGTGTTATCTACATACGGGTTTCCGGTCATTATTTCTAAGCTTTATGCCGAGATGGCTGATTTAAAGAAAGAGCAGGATATTCAAAATTTATTTGCCGTTTCAGCCGTGGTTCTGTCCATAATAGGTTTTATCGGGTTTTCCATCCTGTATTGGGGCTCGGACTGGCTGGCTGTCAGGATGGGCGATCCGCAGCTGGCAATTCTGCTGAGAGTGGTGGCAGCCGTGTTTCTTATTTTTCCAATTCTGTCTCTCTTCCGGGGATATTTTCAAGGCAAAGGGGACATGGTTCCAACCGCTGTTTCCCAGGTAGGAGAACAGCTTATCAGGGTCATCACGATCCTGCTTGCCGCTTATGTGCTGGTTAAAGGAGGGAATTCCCTCTACATGGTAGGAGGCGGGGCCCTGTTCGGGGCCATTACCGGCGGAATCGTCGCCATCCTTATTTTATTCACCTTCTTTTATATAAAAGAAAGAAAAAGCCTGCCGTCCGCCATTTCAATTGATTTTAAACAAGGCGGCAAGCTGGCGAAAACGATTATCATACAGGGATTTGCCATCTGCATCAGCAGCCTGGTGCTTATTTTCATTCAGCTGGCAGATTCGTTTAATTTATACTCGCTTCTCCTGGCATCCGGAATGGAAGGAGAAGAGGCGAAGGCGCTAAAAGGCGTGTATGACCGAGGACAGCCGATTGTCCAGCTAGGCATTGTCGTGGCAACATCCATGTCCCTGTCACTGGTGCCCCTCATTTCCAAAGAAAAAATGAGGAATCAGCCCGCATTCCTTCATAGTAAAATCAGACTTGCCCTTCAAATCGGCATTCTGGTTGGAGCTGCCGCAACCGTTGGGCTCTGGAATATCATAAAGCCTGCAAATATTATGCTGTTTGAAAACTCATCAGGGTCGGATGTCCTGGCGATTCTCAGTCTGCTGATTTTGCTGAGCAGCCTGATCATCACCATTACCGGCATTTTACAGGGACTGGGATTCATCTTTTTCCCGGCAGGAGCCATACTGCTTGGATTTGCGGCAAAACTTGCCCTGAATACGCAATTGGTGCCATCATACGGCACAATCGGCGCAGCTGTGGCATCATGCATAGCCCTTGCGGCCGTCCTCATGCTTCTTATAGTAAAGCTTCAGGTATACTTGAAAATTTCATTGATTTCACTGCGCTTTCTTTTTGCGGCTGGATTCGCAGCACTAACAATGTCAGCTGTTCTGCAGCTGTACCTGCACGCCACAGCACTGCTGCCAATCCCGGAACCGGGCAGAACGTTTGCCGGATTCCAGGCATTAAGCGGCGTAGCACTGGGAGGCTTTACGTATTTGTATATCATGTTTAAAGGCAATACTTTTAAAGAGGAAGAGCTTGCTTTACTGCCGCTTGGAAGCAAACTCATGTTTTTGCTTCCCAAAAAGACTAGGAGATGAATCGCTTTATGAAAAAAATAACCATTCTCGGACTTGGAGCAGGAGATTTGGATCAGCTTCCTTTTGGTGTATATCGACAGCTTAAAAATACAGAGGCTCTTTACCTGCGGACTAAGGAGCATCCGGTTCTTCGTGATCTCGAACAGGAAGGGCTGGCGTATAAGTCTTTTGATTATATTTACGAAAAGCATGAGCAGTTTGAAGAAGTATATGAGGAGATTTGTGAATTTCTCCTGAACGAAGCCCCTGCCAAAGAGATTACATATGGAGTTCCGGGGCATCCGCTCGTTGCGGAGCGTACGGTGCAGCTTCTCATAGAGCGTGCTCCCGAGAGAGGCATTGAGGTTACGATTGGAGGCGGACAAAGCTTCCTGGATCCTTTATTTCAGGCTTTGAAGATCGATCCGATTGAAGGGTTTCAGCTGCTGGATGGGACGGATCTGAAAAGAGATGAGGTCCAGGTGGCCCAGCACGTCATCATTGGACAGGTGTATGATCAGTTTATTGCGAGTGACGTCAAGCTGACATTGATGGAAAGGCTGCCTTACGATTACGAGGTTTATATTGTAACAGCTGCCGGCAGCAGTGAAGAGGTTATTAAAAAAGTGCAGCTACATGAACTGGATCATAATATGGAGCTGAATAACTTAACTTCGGTATATGTGCCCCCTGTAAAAGATGAGGCTGTCCTTTATAAGGATTTTTCAAAGCTGCGGAGCATTATCGCTGAATTGCGCGGACCAAACGGCTGCCCATGGGATAAAAAGCAGACCCATGAATCATTAAAGAAATATTTAATCGAAGAAGCCTATGAACTGATTGAAGCGATTGATAATGAAGATACCGGGCATATGGCGGAAGAACTGGGAGATGTCCTTCTCCAGGTGATGCTTCATGCTCAAATCGGCGAGGATGAAGGCTATTTTGCCATCGATGATGTGATAGAAGGCCTTTCCGAAAAAATGGTCCGCCGCCATCCCCATGTCTTTGGCGATGTGCACGCTGAAAATGAAGAAGATGTCCTGAAAAATTGGCAGAGCATTAAGCAGGAGGAAAAGGGTGACAAACAGGAATCCATGATGGATTCTATCCCGAAATCATTCCCGAGCTTAATGAGAGCTGCCGAAATTCAGAAAAAAGCAGCAAAAGCAGGCTTTGACTGGAAGGAAGTTGAGCCTGCCTGGGAGAAGGTAAAAGAAGAGATTGCCGAATTCGAGAAGGAAGCCGCGGACTTCAGCCCGGAGATGGAGCCGGAATTTGGCGATATCCTGTTTGCTCTTGTGAATATTGCACGTTTTTATAAAATGGATGCCGAAGAAGCTGTGAGAAAAACAAATGAAAAATTCATCCGCCGTTTTAAGTATGTGGAAGAACGGGTAATGATGAGCGGCAGAAAATTTGAAGACTTTACGCTCGAACAGCTCGATGAATTCTGGAATGAGGCAAAATCCAAAGGCTATTAATAGAGGAGTGGCGTTAAATGAGATTAGATAAATTTTTAAAAGTATCAAGGCTTATCAAAAGAAGGACACTGGCAAAAGAGGTCTCTGATCAGGGAAGGATCACGATAAACGGACAGCAGGCGAAAGCAAGCTCCACTGTTAAAGTGGGAGATGAGCTTCAAGTCCGCTTCGGCCAGAAGCTGGTAACAGTCAAGGTGGAACGCCTCCAGGAAACAACCCGCAAGGAAGATGCGGCCGGCATGTATTCGATTGTGAAGGAAGAAAAAGTGGAATCGGAAGCATAAGACGTATGAGATCCCGCTTTTGTTATATTATCAGAATTTATATCATTGAACTTCGATAACTGTCTAGCTCCAGGCGCCATCGGCTCGAGGTCATAAGCCGCTCCCTTCCAGAAGGAAAAAACACCTTCTTACAGGGATCGTCTTATGCTAGTCGTCCGGGCAGTCGCCTCAACATTTCTTTCAATCCGTCTAAAAGGTTAAAGAACAACCTTTCAGCCGGCTCGTCTTATGCTTGTCGCCGATAGGCGGGCGCCTTGCGCTTTTCCTGATGGCTTGTTCTATTTTAATCCCCCCATTCATAAACATGTACAAAAAGGTTGTACTATGTGATTGCGGGGGATGAATAATGAGTCAATATTATGAGTCAAATTCAAACAAAACCAATGCTCAGGAACATGATGTCATTATGAGAGGCAGAAGGCTGCTTGATATTACGGGTGTTAAACAGGTGGAAAGCTTTGATAATGAAGAGTTTTTGCTGGAGACGGTGATGGGCTTCCTGGCGATTAGAGGACAGAATCTGCAGATGAAGAATCTGGATGTGGACAAGGGGATTGTTTCCATCAAAGGGAAGGTATTTGACCTTGTTTATATTGACGATCAGAATGGAGATAAAGCTAAAGGTTTCTTTAGCAAGTTGTTCCGATGACACTGACCACTCAATTCGTGACCATGCTGGCGATGATTGGCATGGGAAGTGTATTTGGGGCTGCCCTTGATACGTATAATCGTTTCCTGCAAAGGACTAAGCGTAAAAGCTGGCTTGTCTTTATTAATGATATTCTTTTTTGGGTCGTTCAGGGACTGGCAATCTTCTATATTTTATTCCTGGTGAATAAGGGTGAAGTGAGATTTTATATTTTCATTGCTTTGCTGTGCGGATTTGCCGCTTATCAAAGTTTATTTAAGAAAATGTATCTGCGGGTATTGGAGATATCCATCAGGATGGCGATCTCCATATACCGCTTTTTCGTGAAAACCTTAACTTTGCTCATCTATAAGCCCGTCCAGGGTCTGATTATGGCGTTAATTGCGATTGCCGTCATGCTTGGAAAGGGACTTTATTCCCTTTTAAAGGTCATACTTCGAGTCTTTTGGTTCACCTTTAAGGCGGTTTTTCTGCCCGTCAAATGGATTTTGTCACTTTTATGGAATCTTATGCCGAAAAAGATTAAAAAAACAGTCGAGAAGTTATATAATAAATTGGCAGGATATTTACAGCGGATAAAGAATTATGTTTTAAAATGGACAGCAAAGTGGAAAAAACCTAAAGAGTAGGGAGGGAATGCGGAAGTGAGTGCCACCAAGAAGAAAAATGTAGCCAAAATGGAAACCAGCTATGTCAAACAGCAGGAAGCAGCAGAGATCAGTGCTGGCCGGAGGAAAAAGCTTTTATTTCGCAGATTAGCAGCGTTTTTCACACTGGCAGCCGTCGTTTCATTTTTCATGATCTCCACACTCGTTTCGCAGTCTGCTGCTCTGGAAGAAAAAGTGGAAGAGAAAACCAGGCTGGATCAGGAGCTTTCTGACCTGAAGAAGAAAGAAGCTATGCTCGAAGAAGAAATTGTTAAGCTGAATGATGATGAGTATATCGCGAAGCTTGCCCGCAAGGATTATTACCTATCTGACAATAACGAAATCATTTTTAACCTCCCTGAAGAAGAGACGGAAAAAGAAAAGAAAAAAGAAAAAAAGGCCGACTGACTGAACTATACCCCGGATAGCGGACACTGATAAAAAAGTGCCC
>NZ_APVL01000031.1 GCF_000565285.1 Cytobacillus firmus DS1
TTACATGAGCGACATGGTCAACTTTTGGGTTGACATTTACAACAGTCAAGACCACAAATGAACTGGATTTTGATTTACTTACAAATTCTTTTTTAATCATATTACTGTGTACGTTACTAATATATATAGCTTGGACTTTAGTGGAAAAATTCAGAAATAAATAATCTACTCTAATAAGCTTTCTGGCCGGTTCGTAAAAGGGCCGGCTTATTTTTGAATTAATGGATTGACTTTTATTATTTTCATTAGTGGAGTTCAAGCAATATCGGGGTTCCGAAGAAGGCTCTTAGATGGTTACATGGAAAATTGTACTAGAAATAAGGGAGCTGTACATACTATAGGAAATTAAGTTGAGGTGGTTCAAAAATGGAACTCGATTTTCAGAAAAAAGAACAAATACTGTCAGAATTTAAATCAAACATAAATAACATTGTGAAGAATTCAAATGTGAAGGAGGTTGAGGTTTTTGAAGATTATTATCAGGACAAGCAAATATTTGGATATGTTGTGGAACGGGCGGATGAACTAAAAGCTGAGGTATACACTGAGTACACAGGTATAGAAGAAAATCAGGTATTGAAAAATGTCCACTGGTTTATTAATGATGGGGAGAATAAATCAGGTCCATTTAATGGATTAACCGCAGCGATTCAGCAATTCTTAGGGTAAACTTTATCTTGGTTAAAAAAATGATACTCTATTTTGAAACTTATGCTATAATATCTATATATTTCTATTTATTTCTTCTTTTTCCATCCATGCGGAAGGAATCTACGGGTTGACAAAAAGCACTCCTTGAAGTGATCAAAAGTATCTGTTTTGTTGTGATACTAATTGATGACTTGAAGGAGTGCTCTTTTTTTTGTGCTCAAGCCCTGTGTAGAGGAGGAACTTTTTAAGGAGGAGGAGATTGTTTATGGCTAGAATCAGCAGCGAAACAATCGAAGCAGTAAATTCAGCAGGGATTTTGGATTTAGCTTATGCGCTTGGGAATAACCCTAAACGTATAGGGAAGCAATACCAAATTCCTTGCCCTAACCCTGGCCACTTAGCAAGAGTCAGTGACAACACGTACATTGAGCCAAACAAGAATTTATTTAAGTGTTTTGCTTGTGAGGCAAGCGGTTCGAGTGCATTCAATTATTATTTTTGGAATGAGTACGGTAGAGCATATGACAAGAATAATAAGGAAGACAAGAAGACATTTCCGAAAGTGATTGAGGCAATCGCTGGTCTACTAGGAATTCCCATTGTCTATGACGATGGAAGTACCGTTCAAACCAAGAGAAAGCCATACGTTCGCCCTCAAACAAAAGAGCTGGAACCTTTAAATGATGACATTTGCGATAAGGTATATCGTGCCTTTTTATCCTTATGTCCGATCAGAAAGGAACATGCGATTGAGTGGATGCAGAAACGAAAATATACAAAGGAAGATATCATAGCCTTGGGTTTTCGTTCTATTCCCTCTGGTGAAGAATTGATGCCAATTTTGCATAAGTTGATTTTAAAAGGATATCCATTAGCCCGGGTCCCAGGCTTCGTTCAGCGGTTAATTCCTGAATCAGTTGGCAGCCAGTATCCGAAGGAGCTAGTGGAGCCTGATAAGGAAGGTAGAGGATATTGGGTTTGGACGATCTCTGCCGGGAAAGGCGGATACTTCATTCCTGTTCGGGACCGCCAGGGAAGAATAGCGCGAATGCGTATTCGTCGCGATGTTGGGAATCCCAAGTATATTTGGTTCTCTTCTACTGACAATACTGCAACGGAAAAAGAGAAATACCAAATTCGCCGTAATGGTGCTGCAAGTGGAGCCCCGCTTCATATAGCTCCTCCCGTCTCTCAGGTTAAGATTTGGGAAGTCGGGAATGATCTTTCCGAGGTCTATAATGTCAAAGTTATTATCGGAACAGAAGGGGAGCACAAGTCTCAGCTTGCAGCAAACATTCTAAAATCAACGATTGTGGGGATTCCAGGCGTAGGTAACTTTGCCCCGCTCATTCCATTGCTGAAGGATTGGGGAACCAAAAAGTTTATCTTAGCGTACGATATGGACACTCTCAAACGTGAGGATGACTCAATTAAAGCCCAGAAGAAGCAGCAATTATTATTCGATAAAGTAGCCCAGTTGGCTACTGAGGTAAAGAATTTAGGCATTGATTGTTATCTTTGGACATGGGATATCAAAGACGGCAAAGGCCTGGATGATCTTCTTCAAAATGGAAAGTTGCCAATGGAAATTGACTTCAAAACGAAGGCAAGAAAATTGGTAAACTTAAAGGAACTACATTTAGTTTCTTAATAGGAGGAAGAGTCATGCAAAGCTTTACTGCCGTTGGAAGACTTACAAAGGAGCCAAACCTAGTATATTCAGGGGATAAAGCTCGATGTGAAATGGTGTTAGCCGTGGAAGATAGAGAAAGAAATCGGACAGATTTTTTTCCTGCAGTTGCTTGGCATCAGCAAGCCGTTAACTGTGCCAACTATCTTGTAAAAGGACAAGAAGTGGCGATTATCGGAAAATGGCGATCATCGAATTATACGAAGAACGGACAGCCTATGACCAGGCTGGAAGTGGAAATAGAATCTATTAAATTCTTACAGGCGCCTAAGGCGAGGTAAATAAAAAGGAGAGTTGATTCTGATGATGAATCGAGTTGTACTTGTTGGACGTTTAACGAAGGATCCGGATTTGCGTTATACACCAAATGGGGTGCCGGTTGCAAGCTTCACACTTGCTGTAAATCGTACCTTTACAAATCAGCAAGGGGAGCGGGAAGCAGACTTTATTAATTGTGTAGTTTGGAGAAAGCCTGCAGAAAACGTAGCGAATTTCCTAAAAAAAGGAAGTCTTGCGGGTGTTGACGGACGTATCCAGAGTCGCAGCTATGAGGGTCAGGATGGGAAACGTGTGTTTGTAACGGAAGTCCAAGCTGAAAGTGTGCAATTCCTTGAACCGAAAAATTCCGGCAGCAGAGTAGATAACAGTTCTTCTGGAGGTCAGGATTTCCCGTTCGGAAATAATAAAAGTCATGGCCCGGATAACCAAAATCAAGGTGGCTATACTCGAGTGGACAAAGATCCATTTGCTAATGATGGACAAATCGACATCTCAGATGACGACCTGCCATTTTAGGAAAGTGATAAATGAGTTAAGAGAGGGAAGTCATATTTCCTCTCTTTTTTATAAAAAACTCTAGTAAATCAAAATAAACCTATTAACTTTTTGAGGAGGAAGTATAATGAAATTTGAAATTCAAAAGGAAGTATTAATACATGCAGTAGGAGTGGTCATTAAAGCCATTTCACCTAAGGTTTCTGTACCAATTTTGTCTGGTCTTAAAATAACAGCTACAAGTAAAGAGATTATCTTTGTCGGCAGCAATAATGATATATCCATTCAAAAGACTGTCCCATTAGAAAAAAATGGGGATGAAAAAGCAAAGGTTCATGAAGAGGGAAGCGTGGTCTTAAACGCAAAATTCCTTAACGAACTAGTTAGGAAAGTGCCAAAGGATGACATAACTTTCACTGTAGAAAAGAATAATGTCACAAAGATTAAGTCAGGTAAGTCGGTATTCTCCTTAAATGGTTTTCCAGCTGAGGAATATCCTAAATTACCTGAAATTGAAGGAGAGGCAGATTTCACTTTATCTGCAGGTGATTTAAACTCAATCGTAAAGCAAACTGCATTCGCAGCTGCTACATCTGAATTAAGGCCGATTCTTACAGGAATTAACCTTAATTTGAAAGATGGATTGAAAGCCATAGTGACAGATTCGCATCGTCTGGCCATCAAGGAACTCAAATTAGCCGGTGAAGATCGGAATGTTACTATACCTGCCAAAGCATTAATCGAGCTATCAAAAGTGTTTGAGGACCAAGAGGAGCAAGTAGAAGTGATTCTTAAAGATACACAAGCATTATTTAAGTCTCACAACCTACTGTTCTATTCTCGCCTGCTGGATGGCAACTTCCCACAAGTATCTAAGTTATTGCCAACAACATTCAATACTACATTGAAAGTTGACAGAAAGGGTTTAAGTGCAGCATTAAATCGTTGTGCTTTAATTGAATCAAAGAACAAGGTAGTTGTTCTAGAAGTAAAGGACAAGCAGGCTGTTTTAACGGTCTCTTCTCCAGAGGTTGGGCAAATAGAAGAATATCTTGAAGACTTTGAGATTGAAGGTAAGGATATCAAGATTGCCTTTTCCTATAAATTCACTCAAGATGCTTTAAGTGCCTTTGAAGATGAAAAAGTCCAGTTTCAATTTGTTGAAGCTCTTAGACCTTTTATTATTAAAGGAGAGAAATGCGATTCAGTAACACAACTGGTGTTACCAGTTAGAACTTAAAATGTTTTTAACAGAGATAGACCGATTACTTTTATGTAGTCGGTCTTTTTATTTTTTGAATAAGGGATGATTGAAATGGATTGGTGTAAAAACAGGTTAAAAAATTCGAGTTCACAAGAGTATTTAGAGAGCAAAGTAAATATACTCCTTGCAGGTTCTTTAAAAGAAAGAGATCAATATGCCCAAGAAAAAGCAATTAAATCTTTCTGTGAGGGGATTGGATATTTAGAAGGTGTCCTTTTATTTCAACGACATATTCATCCTAGTAACATAGAGCATAGTAATTGGATTGGAAAAGAAGCAGCCTATATGGAAGCTTTAATAGAAGTAGATTTGATCGTAAAAGAAGCTATTAATAGGCAATATAGACATTTTTGTATATTCCTTTAAAGAGATAATAATAACTAAATTAGGATTGATACGCACATCGTCTTTATAAACTTTGTGCGTATTTTTTTAGGAGGAAAAAGAATGAAACATGATAAAATTGAATTAACAGAAGAAAAGATTAAACAACTGGCAGAAATCACTTTACATCCCCTTTTTACCCCGTTACCCCAGTCAATTAAATGCTCGGAAAAATTCGGGTGGGCGAGAGGGCTTGTCATGCATGTAGAGACAATACTTCATGGCAATTGGTACTAGTGGTTGAAGATTTTAGATAAAGGCGAATGGGATTCCAATGATCCTTACCCGCAAATTGAACTTTCCCCAAGCGGTAGTGATGAGGTCAGGAAAATGTTAAAGAAATCATTTGAGCCGCTTCAATACAAAGGGATTCGAAGTTACGAGTTTCTTAGTTGGATAGGTTATGCTTTGGGAATTTCATGGTTTGAAAAACCAAATATTGATGATCAGTCCTGGAAGCATCTTTATGAGAACTTTAACTTTGATTTATTTTTACAGTATCCATCAGATTATTTAAGCCTATTTTTAGCGGAAAATGGATCTTCTGGGCATTTAGATTATTTCCCTACACCGCTTCAAATTACAATCGCAATGAATAGAATGCTAGAATGTGAGGATGAAGTTAAATCGATTACAGATTTAGTCTATGAACCTTGTGTCGGAACGGGAGCGATGGTGTTACCATCCCGAAGTTTAAACGTGGTAGCAAGTGATCTATCACATCTAATGGTGCGCGCTGCGGCAATCCAGGCTTTCCTATATAATCCTTCTATGCTATATGTGCCTAGACCGGTTATTGGCCTTCACGCGGATCCACAAGAGCTCAGAATCAACAAGTACTTTGAGCTTGAAGTTGACTCTAGAATTTACTGGGGAGATTCACTCCTAGGGGAGTTTAGCTGCCCTAAGAACATCTTTGTAGAGGGCAGTGAGTTTGTTGATGTGTTTTTCCATCCACTTGATTTGGAAAAACATGAAATTTACTTGTACGAAGAGGAACTTAGAAAGCCGTGGCAGTCATTATCATTGGAGATGCAAAAAAAGATTGTCGCTGCAATGGCCAGGGAGATTCAACCTGATAGAACTATGACAAACCCTCCTTTCAATGCGAAAATACCAAAGCATGAAAAAGAGCGTATGAATGAGATTATTAAGAGGAACCAGGCATTTATAGAGAAACGGAAAAGCAGGGAACGCCTCAGCATGTTCCAACAAATTGAGGAAGATATTGAACAAAAAATGGAGCTAATAACTACTGATTATAAAGGTGTAAGTAAAGAGCAGCTTATGTTCGCTTTTTAATTAAATTTTTTAAGAAAATTGTAGAA
This sequence comes from Cytobacillus firmus DS1, assembly GCF_000565285.1. Taxonomy (GTDB): domain Bacteria; phylum Bacillota; class Bacilli; order Bacillales; family Cytobacillaceae; genus Cytobacillus; species Cytobacillus firmus_A. Next base: position 6,092 of record NZ_APVL01000031.1, read on the forward strand.
ATATCCAATAAACCTTGATAGAATTTCTATATATAAGATGAAAAGGGAGCACCCCTACTAACAATAATAATTGTAGTAGGGGTGCTTTTTTTATAAAAATTTTAGGAGGAAACCAAATATGGTCATGATGATTTATTTGTATTTAGTTTTGACTGCTATTTTTCTAATTGGTGGTGGGGTAATGTATATTTTAGGATGTTACTTTGACAAACCCTGGTTCTCCAAAGTAGGAATTGGGGTTTTAGCACTCAGTATGTATACGATTAATCAAGCAAGTATATTAGTGTAATGAAAAAAAGCGGTTCACACTTTTTAAGTGGATAGGCCGCTTTTTTTTTATATTTCTTTAGTTCACTTCTCTTCTTTTCTCCTACCTCTTTTCTCTCAGATAAAAAATAAAAATATTATCATTCAAGTAAAATTTTTCAAATTTGTATAGATTGATATACCCAAATAACATTTCAGGGTTTTGGACTCATTTTTATATTGAAACACGACTTGGCAGGTAAGTCCTATACAATTTGGATATCTGTAACCAAGAGCCTGTCCCTACAGTAATTGGGAATAAAATAAATACACATTTTAAAAGGAAGAATGCATTATGCAATATATTTAATGGGGAAATATATCCAATTTGTTATTAAATATATCGGGATTAGAAATTTTAAAATCTGGAAAGTGGGTACTTATTGACCATAGAAGCTAAAAAAATGGTATGATACCATGAATTTTGTAAATTATATGGAATTTTTTATAAAAATATTCCAAAAATACCAATCGGAGGGGTAGAAATGAAAAAGCTGTTTGTTACTAGCATCATGCTTATCGTAGGATTAATCTTTTCTTTCACTACTGTAAGCGCTTCTTCACAATTTGAAGTAGATTACCAAACTACTTCAAACAGTGTACATATTGAATGGGAGTCTGATGCTGCATCATTTAAATTATACTCAGGTAAGAAATTAATTTGGTCAGGTTCTGCAAAAGAATATACAGCTGAAAATCTTAAATCAAAAAAGCAATATAAATATCTATTAGTTGCTTTGGATTCAAATGATAAAGTTGTAGATCAGGCAGAATTAAGAGTTATTACAAAAAGTGAGAAAGCGAAAAAAAGCCTGCTATTACAAAAAGTAAAAAATGATGAACGATTATTAGATGGTGTTACCATTGATGCCATCATTAAAAATAACAAGGTCATTGTTAAATGGGATGAAAAATTACCGGATGAAGATGGAGCTATTGATCTATATAGAAATGATGAATACCTCGGCCAAATAAAAGGTAACTCCTATGTGGATACTGACATAGAACCAGGTAAGTATTATACATATCGTGTACAAGGTGAGAAAAAGAAAAGTGAAGAAGAAATAAACCAAGCTGTTAAGCAAGCTAAGAAAGACGGTTGGACTATTACTGAGGATGTTCTAAAAGAGTTATCTTATGAGACTTTTGATTTAGGGAAAATCGTTCAAACTTTCTCTGAAGAGCAAGTAATGAATAAAAGCGTTGAGCAAGCTCAATCTTACGCAATTGCTGCTGCGATTCCGCAAAGATACAACTTTAGGTATACAACTTTTATTCCAGAAGCTAAAGTTGGCATCCCAGGAAATCCAGCTTCTTGTCCAACTTTCCGTGGAGATAATAGAGGTTTCGCATTTGATCATAGCAGGTATCGTACACAAACGGAAGTCTCTGCATATTTAAGCGGGACAACTACTGGAACTGCTAGTTGGGTAACAAGAGATGTGGGTCAAAGTGCAAGATATAATTGTGATGGCACAACTGATTATAAAACTCAGACGAGCTATACAATGTCCAAAACAAATCTAGAAGCTACTTCTCAATTTGTTTCATGGAGAGTTGTTCACGCAGTAGGCGATCCATTTGATATTATCAATATTGCTCCACCAGTTATTGATTACACATATACTGCTAACGTAAGTTATGATGGAGACATCCAGGTTTTTGGTGAACACGATCAGGCACCTGCCCATGAAATGTATGCGTATATCCCTAACTCTGATGCAATGTTGCCTATTTTCCAACATCAAAATAAGGGATTATTATACCTTGCTCCACCATATCCAAATGCAGATATTGAATTTAGTATTTATAACTAGTAGAAATATCTCAAAAACTTGGGGTGATGACGACATGTCATCGCCCTTAGAAATTTCATAGCCCTTATTTCTCTTACTCAGAGTGTTTATCCATGATAAACTTATATACTCAATAATATTGGTATTTACGTTTGAACTTTATTAAAAACAGTAAGGAAGGTGGGATAGATTGAAGAAATTCATCTCAAGAAATATTCTGACCTTAATAATAGTTTCTATAGTACTAACGATTATGTTATTACCTAGCTTATCACAAGAAAATTCGCCATTAGTACTATCGTTTGTGGTTGTATTCTTTTATGCAATTTTATTTATTTTATTATATGGAGTATCTTCATCATTAATAGCAGAACTTCTTAGTTTGCGGGCGAGTAGTAAAAATCGGAAAATAATAAAAGCTGTGACCTTTTTAGTTTCTTTAGCTGTGTTTTCCTATTTCTCACCTAATCTGGTGTATGTACTCTATGCCTTCATCGTTGCTGCTTTATATTTCTTAATCGATGAGTTTCTTAGAAAAAAGGATCCTGCTTAGATTTTTAACTCAAATATTCACAAAAAAACCTTCAAAATTATTGAAGGTTTTTTCTCTGTGTTGTGCCTTAAAATCAGCCCCTCACTTATCATATTTATCTTTCTAATGTACTCTTATCAAGATTCTCACTCGTTCTAGAAAATAAAATAATTTACAATGGAATAAGAAAATTAAGATACTAAAATGAATTCTATAAAATATGTCTGTGGTTTGGGGAGAGGAAATGGAAATCACTAATAAACGCCTGCTGAATTATTTAAGTCGCTTTGGACTAGCTATAAATTATGATGAAGAAAATAACAGCGCTTATCTATATACAAATCGAGGATATATTTTGACTAAAGACGAGCATCTAGAAGTAATTACTGCGTTAATGAATTTCCTTGAACAAGTTACTGATGCGGAGATAGAGCAAGTAAATAAAGATTTTGATAGAGAACCTGATTACCGGAATCCATTATTTATAAGAACTGACCGAAGAAACAAGTGGAAAGAAGGATACGTATTCGTTTATAAGGAACTGGCATATAACAATTATAGATTCGGATTTACCAAAGATCTAGAAATAAGAAAACGCTCATTAATCAATGCATCACCAGTTGCACTGGATTTTATCATTGAGATTAATATGGAAAATATTGAGGAATTTAAAGAATTCCTTGAAGAAAAGTTCAGCATTAGAAGACTTCCTGAGTCCTGGTTTAATCTCTTAGAGGAAGATATAAATTATATAAGAAAAGGAGCATTACAAGACTTTAGGGCATTAATTGAAACTCGGGAAAGCAGGTTCGACGAGGAATTTACATGTCCAGTTTGCCAAACACATGTGACTTCTAAGAGGAAGACATCATATTTTAAATGCAATCATTGTAACGGGCGTTTTGATACAAAAAATTGCGTGCTAGAACATCTGGATATGTCACATGGAATTGCAAATAACAAATAGGGGAAAACCTACCTGTATAATACCAAAAGCTCAACCACTCCATTAGTGGATGAGCTTTTTGTTACTCCAGTAAGATTCCCTATTATTCTGAAGTGGTAAGTATGTACAATTTTTATGCTTTGACAGCATCTTTTAACGCTTTGCCTGGCTTGAATACAGGCAGTTTAGACGCTGCTATTTCAATTTCTTCTCCTGTTTGAGGGTTTCTTCCTTTTCTAGCCGCTCTCTCACGAACTTCAAAATTACCAAATCCGATAAGTTGAACCTTGTCTCCATTCTTTAGTGCTGTTTGAATGGAATCAAAAACAGCATCCACCGCTCTGGCTGCATCCTTTTTTGATAGTTCCGCTGTTTCAGCTACCTGGTTTGTAAGGTCTGTTTTATTTAACATAATAAGCACACTCCATATTATTAATTCAATCTGTCAGATTGTATCTCATTTTTATCATATCTTTTTCCATATAAGCAAATTCTCTATGATTCTCCCTTATAAACATTACAATTATTGTCCATTTATGGTATGATATAGCATATAATTCTTCTATTTTATTCATGTTTCACCTACGCAGGAGGAACTTTTTTACGCAATGCGCTTTTCAGAAAGTGACCAATCTATTAATGCTGCAAAACAGCTATTAATTGGTCCTTTTCTGAAAAGCGTTTTTTTTTGCTTTTCGACCAAATACTTTTTAAGGAGGAGTATCCATTGGTTATTCAAACGCACTTTAACAATGGATTCGCAACGTATTTTGCAAATGAGAAGGGGAGGATTGCTGCGCAAATCTCTATGAAGGATGGAAAATATTCTGGTTTCAGTATAGTTCCGTTGATCATGGATATGCAGGGCAGCCAGGCCGGCTTGTTATTCTTATTAGATTGGGTAACAAAGAGGGCTAAATCTCCCATTCTCGCTGATATTAAGTATCCACTCTTAGTAGATTTCGGGTTCCAGCATGATGAGCTAGGTTTAGTCTGGGATCCATCCATGGACGTGGAAGAAGTTGAGCCGGTTGTGATGTTTTCATGACCGCGGTTCCTAAAAAAACTGAATGTGCTAAAACTGTCACGAGTGTAAATTCAAAGTATTGGAGCTATTCTAGACTTTCAATGTTTCGCGACTGTGAACGCCAATTTTATTATAAGTACGTTTTAGGGCTCCCTTATCCGTCCAACCACAGTATCAGGGTAGGGAAGATTTTTCATAGGGCCATCGAGCTTATGATCAGAGAGGGTTATTCTTCTTCAGAAGCATTATATTTCTCCATTGGAGAACAAGAAGGCTTACCTGAGGGAGAAAAAACTTACTATTTACTAGGAATGCTTAATAAGGCTTTTGATCGTATTCCTAGAATGGATCATCTTGAAATATCGAGTGAATTAGATTTAAGCATAAAAACGACTAAAGGAGTCATCAAGCTTATCATTGATCTGGTCATTGATGATCCGGCCAATGATGTTACCTATTTGTGGGATTTTAAAACTAGTTGGAGTTCTTTTTCTGCAGAGACCCATATGCAATTGCCATTCTATGGTTGGCTCTATAAACAGTATAGAGGATATGTTGGCAGCACCTTTAAAGGAAAACTGGTTTTTCCCCGGTTGGATATGAGTGAGGACAATGAAGTACTTCTTACAGATGAAAAACTAGAGAAAGCGAAATTATGGTTAATCCAGACAATAACTCTTATTGAATCCAAAGATCCGGATAACCAAGAGGACTGGAAGATGGCTAAGGACCGTTCAAAATGCGATTATTGCCCGTATGCAGCCCGATGTGCAGGAGGCTTGTTAGCGGGACTACCTAGCACTGGTGAGCCCCGGAACCTTCAGGAAGCTGAAAAAATCGGAGAGTACCTCTTATCTCAGGAACTTGCTCTAAAAAATATGAAGAGTGGGTTTAAGAAATGGGTAGAGGATAACCAGTCAGTTAACGTTGGCAGTGGTATTTGGATGATTGAACAAAAGTCCAGTGCTAAATGTGAGGATGTGGATGCACTAATTGATTTTGCTCAGCGAAATGGATTGGATATTAAGAAGGCATTAAATCCTAAACCCGCTATTTTAGCAGAGTGGCTCCTAGAGGATGAAACAGGGGAGTTAGAACAACTCATTTCTTACTCGAATGGGCGTAAAAGCTTTAAATATGTTAAATGAGGATGGCGAGCGGCTTATTATGGTCGTTCGTCTTTTATTACAAATTAATTGGAGGAATAAATAATGAAATTTGAGATCGCACCAGCATATCAAGGTAGGAAAGAGATTTCTGCAGAGGACCTCTTAACAGCTGTGCATATTAGTTTAAATCAGGAAGCAGACCTTTTCGAGGACGGGCAGCTTGTTTGCAGCTGGCTCGGACTGCCAATGGACCAAAACATTGAGAACCTCCATCTTAAAGGAAATACTACGTATGTCCAGAATCATCATTATTGCTTTAAGTGGTCTGATGAAAGTAAAAATACGAATAAAATTTTTGCTGCGTTTCTTCCTCATGTTTGGGAAGGAGAGGATATGCTGCAAGTGAATGTTCATGATTATCGCGCTTCAGCAAATGAGCGAGAGTTTACGAGTTTAGACGAATTACATGACTTCATATTCGAAAATTACCCAGAAATAGAACCTTCGTTTATCAGCATATGGGTCTTTGGAGCAGAAAGTAAGAATTACCGGTTAAATACTATTACCCAAAAAGGAGCAACAGTTCTTGCTGGAGGGGAAAATTAATGAAAGAAACCATAAAGGGAAATGAAATGGAAAAGATGCTTCAAGCTAGAGGCTTTCAAATATTGGATTCAGAAGGGTGTATTAATTCAACTCTTGTGGTCGAATATGCTGTCAGCTTAGGATTTGAATCCTCATTAAACTCTGAGGGAATCCTCGAATTTAGCAAGAATATCTATACTGTTGTAAAAGGGCCGAACTTTATAAAAGGTGACCATATCACAGTAAGAGAATGGTTTGAAGTGCAGCTGGAACAAGTAATTGGTATTTCGGTTGCGCTTGAATCAAGTGATGATGATGGAGAGTTAGAGGTTTTCTTACATTCTGAAAATGAAGAAGAGCTGTCCATTGAAGAATTGTCAAAGCTAGAACATTTAGGTATCACACAAGACAACTCCTTGGATACAATCCTTGCATTAATAGGGGGAGAGTTGGTGCTGCTAAATGGATGAACCTGTTTTTGATTTTAAAAAAATGATGAGATTAACAAACAAAGACCGATTGTTGTCTTTGGTCTTCAAAGATCTTATGAGTCGAAAAGGCTTTAAAGATGAAAGAGAGGTGTATCAAATCATCTTCAATGGATATGTCCTTAATGATTCCATTATGGAAGAGGAATATATGAATTGCTGATAGATAAATCAGTTTGAAAGAAAGGTTGTTGCCATGGCAGCAGCCTTTTTCCATGCACTTTTAATGATTAAAAACTTATACCATTTTTCAGGAGGCATACAAATTATGATTACAGCCAAGAGTTATTTTAGCGGTTGCGGTGGAATGGATTTAGGAATGCAAGAGGCCGGTATTAATGTGGTGGAGTCCTTTGAGATAGACCTGGCCGCATGCAAAACCTTAGAGCAGAATTTTAAACACAAAGTAAACCAGTGTGACATTGCCAAGATTAAAGTATTGGACCAGCAATCTGCTGACGTGTTTATCGGGACTTTTCCGTGCACAAAGTATAGTTCGATCGCTGACATCCGTGGAACTCGGACCGGGGATGAGCTATTTCTTCATTTTTTCCGGCATGTTGCTTTAGCACAACCTGAAGTGTATGTTGTTGAAAATGTCCCGGGGATGAGGAAATTTCAGGTTGTTATGGAGTGTTTAACGAAGCTGCCCAATTATTATGTTCGGGTAGAATGCCCTGTTAACGCTAACCTTTGGCTCCCTCAGGAGCGCAAGAGATTAATAATTATAGGCTCAAAGAGACCGTTTAACAGCTTGCGCTATCCTACTCATAGTAACCCTATAAGAATGAGAGACATCATCGATGTGGGAACCGAGGTATATTCTCCTGATTATGTATTAAGACGCCTAAATGGAGCATATAGAGACAAACCCATTATTACTGACTTGGATGGAATAGCTCCAACATGCGTAGCTCACTATGCTAAGGACCGATCAACAAGATTAATTAATGATGGTAAGTCTATTCGTCCGTATTCAGTGAGAGAATACGGGCGCCTCCAAGGATTCCCTGATTGGTTTGAGTTTCCTGTAACGGATAATGAAGCATACAGACAGATCGGCAACGCCGTCCCAGTTGAAATGGGCCGCTGGGTAGGGCAGGAAATAATACGATACTTTCAAAATTATTCATCTGTTGCCTAGTCAGCAGATGAGTTATTAAACAGTGAAAATATAAAAACTTTTTAAGGAGTAAAAATATGAATCTAAAATTGAAGAAAGTCTATATGGTATCTAAAAAAGCTGAAAAACCTCGCTTGTTTCTCCAACACTTAGTATGCGAAGCAGCGGGATTAACGCCTGGCCAAGAATTATATATTTCTATCAATGAAGAGAATGAAGAGATTCAGATTCAAAATTATCCTATGGATACAGAACATAAAATTCATGTAGCATCCAGATTAAGCAAAGTAAGCGGCAAGCGCCGGCCATTAGTTGATACTGCAGGTGAAAAGTACTCATCAATTATCGATGTGAAACAGAAAGTAGAAATAAGCGTTTATCGAAAAGGTGAGAATAGCCGTATTGTGATTCAGCCCCTTAGATATAGCTTGTTTACAAATAAAACGCTACCCTCTCAAAAGGATGAGAGAATTCGTCTTTTAAGTATCGCAGCAGGAGCTGGCGTTGGAACTGCCGCAATGTGTGATACCCAGCTTTTCTCTGCAATTCAAGAGGTTGAGTTGGAAGATGACAGTGCAGAAGTACTCATGAAAAATTTTCCCCATTCCTATATTTTTAATGGTGATATTAGAGATGTTCATGAAGTACATGAAGCAGATGTCGTATTTGCTAGTCTTCCATGCAATGAATTTTCAAGTTTAGGTTTTCAAGAGGGTAACCTTATGAATAACCTTATGATTGCAACTGCCAAAATCATTAAGAGTTCCAAGGCTGAGATGTTATTCTTTGAGAATGTTCCGTCCTTTTTTAAAAGTGAAACATGGTTTAATCTAAGAGATCTCTTAGCGGATGATTATCTTTATTGGACTGAAAAAGAATTAGAAGCTTGGGAGTTCGGCAGCATAGCCTCCAGGAAACGCATTTATTGCTGTGCATTTAAACAAGAAAGAGCTTTTAAGTCTTTTCAATTTCCAGTTCCAAAGAAGATGCGCAGACGCAAACTTAAGGACATAATGGATCCAGCTAATGTGAAACATGAATGGAAAAGCCTTGAGAAATGGATGGATTCATTTAATAGCAGAGAAGCATGGAAAGATCGCAGCTTAGATTTAACGTTCGTAACAAAAGATGCGACTAAAATACAATGCATACCAAAGCGTTATGCCGGCCACTCTGCTTCTTCAAGCTATGTTTTAAATGAAGAAAATAAGAAAAGCTGGCGCTTCTTATCTGTAAATGAAATCAGAAAAATCTTAGGTGTTCCGGAATGGTTTGAATTCACAGACCATATTTCGGACTTAAGAAAATATGAGCTCCTGGGGCAAAGTGTAGATTGCAGGGTAATAAAGGCCATTGCAAATCGTATTGCCCATACTTTTATGAAGTTAAAATCGAGAGCTGAAATTTCTTTAGGTAAAAATGAATCTCAAAGTTTGTCTGTTACCAACAATGGACAGCTACAATTACTGTTCCCCTAATGTCCAAAAGAAAGGATGAGAACAATGAAGTTTAAAGAATGACATGACACGTATTGTGATCATTTGGATCTTAACCAAGATTCTATAAAATCCCTAGAAGAGGAGTATAAGGAATGGTGCTTTATTAATGGTCTTGCACCAATATGGGATTAATCTGTTTTTAAAGCATGTTTATATATTTCTATTAACAATCAAGGAATCCTTTTTGAGACTAACTCAAAGAGGGTTTCTTTTTTTAAAAGGTATTTAAAACATCATTGCTACTACTCTAAAACTGCTCCAACCAGTTATAAAAAACAGGGGACGCCGGCTTTGAAGACTTGTTAATATTTTTTGCTTTTCTCTTAGAGAAACCAGGCTGTACTTCATCTTGGATTAAGGTAAGAAAGTAAGCCGACATACTGTATATTGGTTCTGGATAGGCTAATCTCTTATGTAGTTTCATAATGGCTTTAGAGCATGCTTTTAGTAATTTAAATGGCTCAACTTGTAATATATTTATTGCTTGTCCAACAATGTTTTTAGCTGCTTTTTCTGAAAAGTGATTTTCCACTAAATGATCAATTACTGGTTTGTAATGATTTTCAATTTCTGAGTCATTAAGTGAATTTTTTGTTACGCGCGCACGCGCTTTTATATTATTTTCTTCTTCAAAGTTTTTAGGAGTTTGGGAGTTTAAAGAGAGTTTGTCTTTCTTTTCAGGAGTGACTTCACCAGTATTTTCAATAATCTCTGGCACTTCACCTGCTCCGACATTTTCAGCTTCTTCAATCTGTACGATTTCTTCATCATCAACGAGTGCTTCTCCACTAAAAGGCTGCAAAACATAATAGCAGTTCCCATTTAACCCATTGGACCGTTTGGTGTGAAAAATTTTAATAACACCATGATCTTTTAATAGTTTAATGGTGCGCTCTACTGTCTTGGTAGAGACTCCAGCTAATGAAGCTAATGAGTCCTGCTTTAGCCAACATACACCAGCAACCTTACAAGCGTATTTCTTTAACAGATGAAAAACGGCATCGTTGCTTTTCGTCAAAATATTTCTTAAAACACCGTAATGAAGATCCATATGATAATTTAATTCCTCTACAGAATTAAATGACTGCAACTCCCTGGCCAGTTTTGGTATATAGCACATGATTAGAACTCCTTTTGATAGACAAATTCTTATTGGAAATTAGTTTATCAAAATCGAAATTTGTAAAATGCCTCTCTCTAAGAGAAAATGCACCACAAAGAAAAACAGGTTAGTTAGCGTGATACCAATGGATAAAAAAAAAATGACAAATTTTTTGTTCCACATCCTCCGCTATAGTTTTGCACCAATTTAAATTAATGCACCACCCGAAACTTTTGCACCAAACCCTTTAGTATCAAGAGTTCACTAAACGGATTAAGGGTTCGTTTTATATACACTTCTCGCTAATAAATTGAGTTAGTGGTGCATTTTTATTGTACAGGTACCGCTAGAAACCTATTATTTCGTCGAGATTTCATACTATCCCATTCGAAAGCGGTTTCTCTTAAACCGTTGGGAGAAGAAGGTTTATCTATGCTCACATATTTCGCTAATACTGGTGCATAAATGGTTTGATTTAGGCTAGTTTTATGTATACACATTCCGCTAATGGACCAAATTGGTGCATTCTCATACTTTTGTTCCACACATTCCGCTAAACTTGGTGCAAAAAAAATTTTTTGAAAATATATTTGCACCAAAACTGTACACACATCCTGCTAATTTTACATTTTTACCTAATTAATCTGGTGCATTTGTAGGTTTTTTACCCCACACATTCCGCTAATCTATGGTGCATAATGTCCAAGTGGTGCAAAATGAATTTTTAACACTTACAGACTGGTGCATAATCTGTTATTATCACTGTAATAAAGTGCCTAGCAGGGGGATCATGATGAAGTATGATGAGATATTGGATCATTTAATACTGAACTATGAAACTTTAAAAATAGTTCTATTCGAGGAAACTAAGCATCTGTTCCAGGATAGACCGTATATCCTTGAAAAATGGAAGAAACAAGCTTATTCCATGACAGCTGAAGAAGTTAAAAACAATAAGCCTACTGAGGATATGTTATCTTTTGGTGCACTTTATTTGTTGTTTACTGAGGCATTTTATCACCAAAAGCCCATTACAAAGGCTATGATACGTGAAGTAGTGAATGTTTATGGGGATACTATAAAAGCTATACTAGCCGGTAATTTTTATCAGGAGTTTCCGGACGATGTGAAAAGACATAGTATGAATAAACCTCAGATTGACGAGGCCATGCAGCAAGACTACATATTATCTAGTACGGACATTGATTTTCATTTAATGAGAAACATCGTCACAAAAAAGAAAGATTTTAAAGCAGGGGAAACGGGAAAATTGGCAACCGAGATTATTGACAACAAGGGGAAGGTTAAAGGAGTAGCGGAGCTGCGGCCAAATGAGATACAAGCTACATTTACAGCAGATCAGCAGCAAATGTGGTTAGAAATGCTGGGAGAGACATTAAACTCTTTGGACGATTTAACCGCGGATCTGTTTGATCTCATTTCTTACTTGTGGTTAACATCTCCTAAAACAGCTGACGGTTATATTGAATTTCACAGCAATGACGCTCTTCAGCTCAGGAACATTAAAAAACGTACCGTTAAGGGCCAGGAATATGATTATAGGGAGGAGGATCGCTTCAATATCATGAAGCGGGTAGCTGCTCTCTCAAGCATCTGGGTATCCTTAGGGGAAAGAAAAGTACATTTTTTAAACAGTGAAAACATACAAGAAAATGAACTCTATAAATTTAAAGATTTCCAACGGATGTTCGAAATTGGTGCCATTAGGGTGGCATACGATAGAAATACAAATGAAGCCAAAGGTATCTTTGCAGTTCAGGTGAGGCCAACCTCATTGCTAACGCCATATTTAGAAGGACCGAATCGCACCTTGGGAATTTTAGACATAAAAGTGTTCCAATACAATCATTACACCCAGAGAGCGCATAAAAGATTAACACGCTATCTTAATCTTCAGTGGAGAATTCGGACAGTCAAAAGGAATTTAAATCAGCCGTTTAAAGTTGGTACCTTGTTGAAAGAAATGGATTTTTCATCTCGATATAGCGGAGTAGAAATACGGGATATATTCGAAAATACGCTCGACGATTTGAAAGATGATGGAGTAATTAAAGAGTGGTCCTATGTAGAGGAAATTGATGAAAACAGAGTCGGTCGGGTTAATTGGGTCAAGAATTATTGGTCAAAGTTAAATATCTTATTAACGCCTCCGGAATTTATTATCAAAGAGAATCAACGAAATTTTTCAATTCCATTTACTACTTATCAGCAGCAAGAGATTTTTGATAAGATGAACACTCTTGCAAATACTGACATTCCAACAGGACTACCAGGGACTTCAAAAGAAATTGCTTCAACTTTAGAGATGCCTTTAACCGTACCATCAACCAACAGTGTACAATATGTTCAGCAAACCTTTGAATTTGCTGAACCGGAAATATCATTAACTCCTGAAGCCATGAAGGAAACATTAGAAAGATGTAAGTTAAGTATCAGGCAGGCTGCTGAGGAAATAGGGATTGCTCATACAACTCTATCACGGTACATACGGAGAGAAAATAAGCGGCCAAATAAAAAGAATGATGAGAAAATGGCAAAGTGGCTAAACAGTAAAAAGTAAATATCCGATAAGAACGAAAAAGGCCTCCATAGTTTCCGCTACAGAGGCCTTTTTGTAAAAAATTTTCGTGCTCTAAGCCCAAAAACTTTTTAAGGAGTATTAAAAAATTAACATGAATCTACGGAACTGTCAATTTCATCCGGTTTATTAAGAGAAAGGGAGGGCATCATGAATACATTGTTTGAAAATGTTAGGGTATTTGAACAGTATTTAGATGAAACTCAATTGTCCTTCATACAATATATATTCAGGTCCTTCCGCAACAACTTTACGGATTCTTCCTTTTCCATTGCTATAAATGCCGTTAACTACAATTTCTGATTTCTTCATGTTTAACACTCCATTTTTATCTAAAATATTATTTAATTAAGAATACTTATTTGTTGTTTTCGCTCATAAAATCAGCCACTTCGTAATCCTCACCTTTAAAGACGATTACACCTTTATGAATCACTTCAAAGTCTGAAATGTTAACTCTTTTTACAGTGAATTTCCCGAAAGTTTCTTGTGACTCTATTTGGTAAATTTGTTCTTCGGATACCATTTTTTTCTCCTTTAATAGCATTTTTGTTAGTTACTGTAAAGCCATCCGTTTTTGCTTATGCCAAGTTTTAATTTAGTTAATAGCTTTTTTCATTGTTATTTCATACAACAATTTTCCTATTCGTATTTTACCATATGTCAAATGCTTGATTTAAAGAAAGAGAAGCATAAATACGCTTCTCTTACGATTATTTACGTTTAAAATTAACCACGTTGTTTTGTTGTTTATTTTTCTTTTTTAATGGGATTGTTTTTGGCTCAGAATTGGCCATTAAATCCATTTTATCTGCATAATAGTTATCTAATTCATCTATCCAATGAGGTAATTCCTGAGATGGGTAAGGGTAAGGGGCAAGTGCAGGATTTGTATATTGCTGCACTTCCATATGTCCTCCATGAAGCATATTCGTATACCGCTGTCTCTTTTCACATTCCGCTCTCCAGGCAAGCAGAAGAATTTCTCCTTTAGGCTGATCAGGGAAAAATTCTCTCCAACGATAGTGTGGTTCTGCTTCACCGAAATGTTTTGTGAGAACCTTATCTAATTTACTATAGCGCATTTCCATAATAGCCTGCAGCTTCATGGATGTATACAAGCTAAGATATAGGACAAGTGGAATGGAAAACCTTTCCCAGCCATAAACCCACTTAGAAGGATCGGTTAGGGTTATTGCACCAAACCAACCTAAGACAAAACTAAAGGCTGCAATAAGTGTTGCAAGATCCTTATATCCAATATTCTTGATATTCGAGTCCCTTTCTAATGGGTCCAGACTGCTAAAGCTTGCATTGATATAAATTCTGTCTCTGAAAAAAGTAATGACTCTCTGATAGAACCGGTTATCAACTACTATTCGGATATCTGTACTCACTGCCTGTGGCGGGTTGATTAGATAATACGCCATGATTGGTGGAATATATGGTGTTTCAATCCATCTTTCCATTTCTGTTACTAATCGGGTAGACCGGATTTTTTCCATTGTTTCATATTTGATATTTATAATATCTCTTGTGACCAAATAGGAGAACAAAGCAATTAACATCCAATCCCACCATGAGTAGAAGGCAGTATAAAAAAGCCCTAAAATTTCTTTGTACTCATTAAAGATAGGAATCTTAAATACAACTTGAAGGAACCATGTTGCTGGATAGGCAATGACAGCCCAAAAGATCACCATTTTCATTTTCGATAACATAAACTTCACTCCTTAAAAAGTAATAAAAAAGCATTCATTCAATGGCATTTGTCACAAGGACATAAAGTACCATTCAAATGAATGCATTGTAGTAAAGAATAATCTGCCCGCGTGGGTAGACTAGGTAGCAAAGGAAATAGTATAGGATAATCATAGCATTTAATATATACCAAAATAAAGAAAAAATGGTATACTATTCATATATTATTTTTTGTAATTTTCACCTTACCTATGCAGGAAAGGGATAATTTAATTGAAAAGCTCAATTTGAGTTACCGATGAAAGAAATTCGCTTTTTATTGGTGATTCAAATTGGGCTTTTTTTTGCTTTAATTACTTTTATTTAGGAGGAAGAAATAATGAAAACAACTACAGGGTCCACTACTGTAACCGGCTTTAGTAAAGCGGGTTTCAGTTGTTGTAGTCGCTGGAAAAGCTGCAATATGGGAGAAACCTGTTCTTATGAAATGGAGGACCCGGAAGCAAAGGATTTTTGTCGCTGTTATCAACGAAAGCACTCTAGATGTCTAGAAGATGATGCATCAGCTTATAAAGTTGAACAAGCATCAGATCTTCCAACTGACCAGGAAGTCTTTCCCTCAGTTGCTACCGAAGCTGAGAAGGTATTATCGGATCCTGAACAGCTGACTTTATTTTAGAAACTTTTTTAAGGAGCATTCCTGTTAGAAGGATTTTCGGGGACTTGAACAAAAAAGAGCCCTCTTGGTATGATACGGGGTGTCAAATCTGGACGAATTGACCCCTAACTTAGTTTACCAAGGAGGACTCCAAAATGGATTTTAAACAAAATCAGAAAATAAATCAAGTCACCGAAAAAACACTCGTAATTGGAATCGACATTGCGAAGCGAAAACATTTTGCTTGCTTTGTAGATGATCGCGGACGAGTGCTCCAAAAATCATTCTCTTTATCTCAATCCAGAGAGGGCTTCGAGCTCTTCTATCAACGTATTTTGGACGCAATGAAAGTAAACGAAAAAACAGAAGTCCTTGTCGGGATTGAACCTACTGGTCATTATTGGCTCAATTTAGCCTACTTCCTTGAAGAACGGGGAATTCCCCTGGTTATGGCTAACCCTATGCACGTCAAACGGTCAAAGGAGTTGGATGATAATTTGCCAACCAAACATGACCGCAAAGATGCGCTAGTAATCGCTCGCCTCATAAAAAATGGGCGATTCAGTTATCCTCGTATCTTGAAAGACATGGAGGCCGAACTTCGCGTGGGGTCAACGTTTAAAAGCAAGTTAACAGAGGAACTAGGTGCTGTCAAAAACATGATGATTCGCTGGTTAGATCGCTATTTTCCTGAGTTTACTCAGGTCTTCCCGTCATTCGGAAAGATGGCCATGGCGGTACTGGAATGTACCCCATTACCAAGTGATCTTTACCAGAAACAGGCTGATGAACTTTTAGTACAATATCGTGAGGTCGAAGGGCTCAAATCTCCCCAAAGACCGAAAGCGATGCGTCTTATTGAAGTCGCTGCTAACTCCATCGGAGTAACAGAGGGATGTGAGATGGCCCGTATTGAAATCGCCACGCTCGTTCGTCGTTACCATCAGTTGGAACAAGAAATCGAAAGCATTACGCAGCACTTAATTGAGCTTGTGCAAACGTCTGTAGAATACCAATCGCTCTCAACGGTCCAGGGACTTGGAGATTCGACGATTGTCGACCTATTAGCTGAAATCGGAAGCTTTTCACACTACGAAGATCCACGCCAACTAATCAAACTCGCGGGATTAACGTTACGTGAAAATTCCTCCGGCTTGCATAAAGGGCAAAAACGCATCTCCAAACGGGGCAGAAGAAAGCTTCGCGCCCTCCTATTCCGAGTGATGATGCCAATGATTCGCCACAATGAAGCCTTTAGAAAGCTACACGAGTATTACACAAATCGTCAGGTTAATCCGTTACGCAAGAAGCAATCAATCGTGGTTCTATGCGGAAAACTATTAAAAGTATTAAATGGGATTAGCACTAAGCACAAAGCGTTTGACGCACAGCGAATGATGAGGGATATTCCCAGTCTCGCAGAGGCTGCATAAGACCCTACATCCCCTTAAATAGACCTAGACAACAGGATGACACGGAGAAGCTGGCACTATTTTTTCCATTCGACCTCGAGTCCCTAAAGGAGCTTCGCTAGCCTCTGCCTTATGACTAGACCGAACGAAGGAATGTAGGCACACAGATGCCCAGAGACATGGGAGGGTACGTCATCATAAGTTATGCAGAGATCCATTGTGCATCGCATAATTTCCTATCACTACTTACCGTAATTATCCTGTAGTGACCGCGTAGCGTACCCACATATTGGAATTGATTCACATATTATAAAAATATTGTTAGAAATCGTGTCGAAAAATATTTTTTTGACACCTCACCAACGGGTCAAACCGTTGATAAATCAACATTTATAGAGGGAGGAATACGAAATGCTGCAATTATCTTTGTTTAACGACATTGAGGAAGAAAAAAGGG
Organism: Cytobacillus firmus DS1; assembly: GCF_000565285.1. GTDB lineage: Bacteria > Bacillota > Bacilli > Bacillales > Cytobacillaceae > Cytobacillus > Cytobacillus firmus_A. The sequence continues at coordinate 23,432 of NZ_APVL01000031.1, forward strand.
AATCAGTAGGTGAGCAAGTAGCTCTCATTGTTGATGGAAACAACGTATTAAATAGAGCCTATTATGTATCAGCATTAAACCCCAATAATATCATGAAATCTCCTGATGGAAGATATACTAACGGTGTTTTAGGGTTCTTGAAAATGATACTTAAATACAAGGATGAATTAAAGGCCACTCATTTAGCAGTGGTTTTTGATGAGGGAAGAGGGTTTAGGCAAGACTTGTTCCAAGAATATAAAGGGACAAGGGGGAAGCAGCCGGATGAACTAAAAGAACAATTTCCTTTGTTAAGGTCCCTTTTAAAGGGAATTGGAATTCCAGTTTTCTCTCACAAACAATATGAAGCTGACGATCGTGCGACTTGTTAAACAATAACCGTATTCTCCATACGGGAAATGTTTGAATCTAAGTACTTTAGATTTAACTTCTAATTCGATGGTTGAAATGAGGAATCCAAGTTTTCCGAAGCGACCACACTAATACTCCTACATGCTTTGGTGTGACAGACATCCAAAAGTATGAAGCTAGGTGAAGTCGGCTGAAAGTTACCGTTAAAAGATATTTTTACAATATCTCACGAAAGCTCCTTAGAGGTAAGGGGTGTAACTGATAAGTCGGGTGTCTATAAAATATCTATGGTGAGAATGACCAACTGGTCTGACGAAGCTCCGAATGTAAGGGTCTATACAGCTAAGATATCTAATCGGTATTTCGTAAATATATGTTTACGTAAGTTGACGAAAAGTAAGACTGATCGTTATGAAATTCGTCCATTCAACTATGGGAATGAAAGACTTACAGGCTCAAAGGATGCCACCTAAGGATATATGAACAGATAGAATTAGAGGAACAAGGAAAGCAAAGGACGTTGCAATGGGACTGTCAGCCCAAACGGTTGTTATAAGGCTTTATTATAGTCGAAATACATTTACCTTTGTGAGAGTAGAGGCATGACCATTGAAATTACCGTAATGGTAATGGAGGAATAGCCTCAAGTCTGGTGATAGTTATAACTAATATTCTAAACAGTGAATTGCAAGGGTCTTGTATGAAGATGGGAATATCATTCCAAGAAGGGAGTGATCCATTATGCAAGCACAATTACGATATCGGGAATACTACGGTATGACCGAAAAGTTCGATGAATTGTATGAAATAAGTAAACAGGGTACATCACATAAACACCTATACGATACCATCGTAACAAGGGAAAATATCCTACTAGCTTATCGTACAATTAAAAATAACAAGGGTTCTAAAACTGCTGGTTCAGATGGGCGCACAATTAAAGACTTCCAAGACTGGAATGAAGATAAATTTGTCCGCTTTATTCAAAAACGACTCGAAAACTATCAGCCAATGAAAGTAAGAAGAGTTCTTGTACCTAAACCCAATGGAGATAAACGACCTTTAGGCATACCAAGTATGAGTGACAGAATTATTCAACAAGCTTTCAAACAGGTTCTCGAACCAATTTGCGAAGCACGATTCTATAATCACTCATATGGTTTTAGACCACTTCGGTCAACACACCACGCCTTATCAAGAGTAAACAGCTTAATTAATCTCTCACAATTACATTATGTAGTGGACGTGGATATTAAGGGTTTCTTCGATAATGTAAATCACACACTACTACTTAAACAACTTTGGAATTTAGGAATACAAGATAGGAAAGTCTTAAGGTTAATAAGTAAAATGCTGAAAGCAGAGATAGATGGAGAAGGTATCCCTACAAAAGGAACTCCACAAGGAGGAATCCTCTCACCTTTATTATCCAATGTAGTTTTACATGACTTGGATATGTGGATATATGGTCAATGGGAAGGTTTCCAAACCCAACATACATTCAATAAAGGGTACAACAAATATGTAAGTCTGAAGAAATTCTCTAATCTCAAAGAAGGTTATATTGTGAGATATGCGGATGACTTCAAAATTCTTTGTCGTACTCGACAAACTGCTGAGAGATGGTTCCATGCTGTAAAGCTATACCTAAAGGATAGACTTAAACTCGACATATCACCTGAAAAATCACAAGTGATAAACTTACGAAAAAGAAAATCCGAGTTCTTAGGATTTTCAATCAAAGCTGAAAAAAAAGGAAAGAAATGTGTAGCATTCACTCGACCTAGCAAGAAAAAGATGGAGCAATACAAGGAAGACGGACGAAAACGAATTATTCAAATTCAAAAAAGTCCAACAGCCCAAAATGCTTTACTCTACAATAGCTGGGTGCTAGGCATTCACAACTATAGCCGTGCTGCAACACACGTCTTTCCAGAGTTTAATAAACTAGCATACGCGCTTAGTAAAACCCTATTCAATCGTTTGAAAAAAGTCGGCAAGTATGAACGTCCTAAGAAACCTCCGCCGTCTTATTCTAAGTTCTATAAAACCACCTATAAGACACACAAAATAGGACGAATATATCTTTATCCCATCACGGATGTAAGCCATAAAAATGTTATGAACTTTTCACAACATTTGACTACTTACACTAAAAAAGGGAGAGACGATATTCACAAGGAACTTAGAGGCGATGTGTTGATTGAAATACGACGTCTCATGATGTCAAACATCCCGAATAGAAGCATCGAATACATGGATAATCGAATTAGTAGGTACAGTATGAAAAACGGTAAATGCGAAATCACAGGAGAATTCCTACCTGCTGAATTAGTACACTGTCACCATCTAGTACCCACCGGCTTAGGAGGAACAGATGAATTTAATAATCTGCGAATCTTAAAGAAAGATATTCATATCCTAGTCCATGCAGTGGATGTACAAACGATAAAAAAATATATAGATAAACTACGCCCTAGTAGCGAAGTAATCAACAAAATCGATAACTATCGTAAAATGTGTAACTTAGAACCTATTAGTTAATCAATAACATCACAAGATGGAACGCCGTATGCGATGAAAGTTGCACGTACGGTGTGGAGTGGGGGAAAAGTTCAACCGAGTAAAATTATACCTACTAAAATTTAGTATTATTGAAAAGTTGTTTACGGAGGATACCGAATCCAAAGGCTTACCTATCACTATTTATTGCTTCGCTGGCCCGTATGCTGGAGAGAGATATGAAAGTTTTTACGTTATCAAACGATAAGGATTTACTTCAAATTGTTAGTAATCAAGTTGTTCAAATCGTTCGCGATAAGAAAACGGATATTTATTATGACAGTGAAGAATTTAAGTCTAAATACCAAGGGTTGGAACCTATTCAAATCATCGACATTAAAGCTCTTATGGGAGATTCCTCTGATAATATTCCCGGGGTCCCAGGTATAGGAGAAAAAGGTGCTATGGGGTTAATAAAAGCTTTTAAAACGATTGAATCTCTTTTTGAGTCAATAGAACATCTACCTAAAGAATTTAATCGGTATAAGAAGAAGCTAGAGGAAGGGAAGGCAAGCGGAGTACTGTCTAAGACCTTAACAACTCTAAAAAGCGATATTTGTCCAATAGAACATAAGGATGATATTCTATATCAAAGTAGGAAAGAGCATAATGAGTATTTAGAGGAAACCTGTTCAGAACTGGGGTTTCAATCTTTCTTACGAGACTTGAATCAAGGGAAATATAAAATATAACCTATTATTTCATCTAGTGTCAGTTTATCTCAATTTATGTCTAGTTTTGCGATAGCATTGTAAAATTATACTTTATCATGCTAAAATAAGGAAAAATATAGATATAGAGAAAGATCGAAACTGGAGAGAGATAAGGCTATGATAAGAATATTTTGGTTAATTGTTGTCGATCAACAAACTGGTTATTTCCACAATGCACAAATGGCCTCGAAAAATGAGGCAGATACCTTCGAAGATATGAAATATAAATTCGAACAGAAATTTCCTAAGTACATTGTGATACATGGTGGTCCAGGATTAGATACAAGACCAACTTTTTACGAAGGTCTTCCACAAGTAGGTTAACAAACACAATTGTATATGTGAAGAAGAAAGAAACACTCAACCATAATTGGTTGGGTGTTTTTATATTTTGGAGGAATTGATATGAATCTTGAAAAAGTCTGGAATGAACTTGCTAGTAACGGAGAGCCAGGAATTTACAGTGAAAGTACCATGAACGTCTTTAATACTCTTATTTTTTCACCTGGAAATACTTTTGGTGAGATAAAGGAATTTATAGAGAAGACTGATAGAAGAACATTAGAAATGGCTTTAGGTGATATTTACTTTATTCCCAGTATGGAAGAAGGGGATTATGAAGAACATGAGATTCAGGAAAGATACCATTTATATGCAAATGACTTTAGGGAGATTTGCTATATTGGTGAAATTATCTCCACCATTTGGAGGGAATCGAAACCTAAAAGGAAACGCTTTTTTTAAGGAGGAATAATGATGCTGCCTGGTTTATCAGAAATGGATAAAAGCGAATTTCAGGATGCAATTGATCGCGTCATACAAGCAAAAATTTTATTTGAAATGAGAGGGATTTACCCACCTGATCACTATGAATATTATGCAAGTAGTGAAGAGGGAGTAGAATTCCTACTTAGTATGATTTGTCTCGGAAATGAATGGGCACATATTGATTCTAATACCAATGGAAATGGTGTAGAAATAGTGATAATGAATAGCCCCGAATTGAAACAAATTTATAAAGAAATTGGAACAGTACGAGAGTCGATACAATTAAAGTTCCAACAAATCATTAAATCTTACCATGAGTTTTCGGATGGAGATTTTGGAGAGTTTATTGTAAAGCTGCTGTTTTGCGAGGATGGAAATATTGGTCTCTATTTTGATTTTTGTTACGGTCCTATGTACAGTTTTTTTGAAAACATGTTGCTGTTAAAGGATCGATTACAAGCCTTATTGGTGGAAATAAGACAAGAATTATCGAAGGAGAGTGTAGCTTAATGCGAATGGAAATTGTGTTAGATGGGTCAAAACATGTAGAAATAAAGAAATTCGATGGAGATATCCAAATTGGCAGAAGAAAAGCACTGACTGACGATTTTATTAGAAGCATGCTCAGCGCTATTGATGAACAGGAATTACTAAATTACTTATTTGAAAAGGAATACTTAGAAGTTATTCAGAAATTCATTGATGAAGAGGCTGATGTACGCTATGTAGGAACGGTGTTGGAGAACCTAATTCAAAAAATAAATAATGAAATAGATCCTCTAGAAAAAAACCAATACTATATAGATTTATTGATACTTCTACTAGATAAAGTAGACATTCAGAAGATTGATAGGAAGGGTCTGAGAAGAATCCTCGGATCGGCTTTGAAAAATGTTAATAAGATGGAATCTGATTCTGTTGAGTTTCAGTCATTACTTCTTACATTATTAAACAAAGCTGAGGTAAACAAAGAGTTATCTATTCCTGCCCTTTCAATGATTTTGGATGTCACAGCTAAAAAAGTGGCCATGACAGAGAATCAAGAAGAACTTAAGGAGCTATTTTTCTCCATTGTTACAAAAGCTCAAAACGATTGGCTAGAAAAAGCCATAAGTACAGCCGTACCGAATCGAGTACTTTGTAATAGCTTTATGCCTAAAGATATTGTGTATTATCAAAAAGACTTGATAAGTGAAACCGTTGTGATTAAGGTGCCAAAAGAGAGAAGGAAAGTCCGGTATCATGATGTTGAGTACAAACAGGTAGGCCATCCTGAAATGCTATTTTATTTTCATATTCAGAATCAACGGATTAGTAAAATCAAAATTGCCTGTGTAAAGGATAAGATTTTGAAAGAAGATACTCGTCTGTACCATTATCCATATTCGAATGTATTTGGAGATCACAGAGTTTGTTGGAGCTATGGAGAATATAAGATAGATTCACTGGATAAGCTGCAGCACATTCCTTATGTGTTTCTCTCTACTCCTAATAATGGTCATGTGAATCCCCAAACCCGTATGTTGTTTGAGAAATATCAAAATGCAGAGTTTGATGATAAAACGCTGTCTTCTTCTAATAAAACATTTGCTGAATTTGTTGCAAAAGATTAATGAGAGGCCTTTTTGGTATACTCCAATAAGGTTCTTTTCATATAATTAATCTATTGGAATAAATACACACATAGATTGTTAGGTTTTGGTTTCTTTACCTGGATGAAAGGAGTACTTACATGTACTTAAAAATATTTTTTGGCGTTTGCATATTGTACTTAGTGGGCAGCTTAATTTACTATTTTAGGAACCGTGAAGGTTTTATCTTACACATAGGAAGACTTCGGAAAAGCTTATATGTCATGTTCTTAACGGTCCTTTGTCTGGGATTTATCCTTCAAGAAATGGATTATAAGAACTGGCAGCTGTTGCTCCAAATGACAGCTTTCATTGTCTTTGTGGATCTTGCAGTGTTTCAAACACCCAATATATTAAAAATATTTAATGCTGAACTTCAGCATGAAGACTTAATTCGTGAGACATTAGAAAAAAACCAAAGGACATTAGGCTTTGTTACTCAAAAAGCAAATACCTTTACAGCAGTGATCCAAGAATCGGAAGACTATTTTATGGGAAAGCAGCAGGTTTCAAGTTGGACAGAATATGAAAAAGAGCTTTGTGAATACGTAAGTAAATATACTGGTTTTTTTGATTTCAAACTTAAATTATTCCTGATACCCGATTATCAAAATCAGGAAGAATTAATTAATGCCATAATGGATTCACTAGAGCAGGTTGAGAGAAGATATAATGTAAACATTGAAGATATGCAAGATGTCTCAAACCGACTTGCTGATGCAGAAAGTTTGCCATTGGTCATAGAAGAATTATTTATTGTTCCATTTTATGGACAGCATACCTACTTAGCTTTAGTTAGCAGCAAAGATGTTGAGGTAACAGGAATTGATGCTCTTAACATTGTAAATCTCATCAGTATTTTTGAATGGGAGATGTGTTAATACGCGTATTAGTGGTATAATTAAATATAATCAATCCAATGGAGGATGATTAACTATGATTGCTAGCAGAATTGCTCATTCAAGAAAAAAGGTTAAGAAGTATAGAGGCCGGGCAGGCAGAATGGTTAATCCCGCTGCAGAAACCCCACGCGGAAGGAAATTAACCAAAGTTGCACCCGGAGACTCATTTAGTGGTGTAAATGAAATGAATAAAAAGGTGTTAGAGCTGTTAAATAACCAATAGAGTGTAGAAGCAAAGGCAAAACGCCTTTGCTTTTTTTATGGTCATATTGCAAAAGGTCCATGGATATACTTCTTATATAAGGGGGATAGCTATGGGAGAAGATAAGAATCTGAAGCCTCGAAAGAAGACCATTGTTAAAGATATGGGATTTAAAGTAGCTAAGGAAAATGAAAAGATAATAGAAGTCCTAAAAGGAAAGGAAGCGGAAAACAAATGACTGCAAACTTTCCTTTTTTACAACTAATGGTGATGATATACTAGACTTATACTTCTTCTTTTCTTTTTACTAACACCCAGGCGGGCGTTATTATCTTTAATCTTTGAACGCACTTTATCCAAGTGATTAAAACTACTATCGTAGTTAATTTAATCCTTTGGGTAAAGTGCGTTTTTTGCATTTCCATTACTTTTAAGGAGGATTACAATGATCATCAAAAAGGTTTTCCGAGTGTTTGATAATTTATTTTTCAGCAGAGAGGATGCTGAAGCTATTCTAAGCGGCTGGGAACATAAAGAAAAACTATATGTTCAGTATGCAGTTCTTGAGGAATCAAAGATCGAATTGATAGCCGAGGGAGTAAATTATGGAATACCGGCCGAGGAAGTGACTGTGTATTCCAATGAAAAGGATGCACTGCATGACCTTAAGGAATGTTGTTAGAGTGCAATTAATTCGGCTTAGCTTAGAAAAAATACTAACAGTAAAGGCAGGGATGTAAAATGATTGTAAAGTACGAAACAAGTGCTAGAAGTTATGAACGCATGTTTAAGCGGGAGATGAAGAAAGCAGGCTATTTTAATACGGCCAGTGGCCTAACTAACTATATTATTCAATATGGTAAAAATGCTATTACTATTAACACGCAAAAGGGGAGCTCAATTTCAATAACCAGAGGGCAACTAAGACGTGCTATTTCTTTTACATTATTTAAAAGAACCATCATAAGAAAGGATATGGAGGGTTTCTCTAGCTACTCCTCAGCACTTTTTGGAATGATAAATAGAATTTTTCATCATATTGCCAGGTTATTGAAGTTACGAGAAGGATACCGTTTATCCCTTAAGACACTTCGTTTTTGGGCAAGTGGACTTGAAAGAGAAAAAAATGGGCTGCAGCTGCTTAAAAGAATAGGAGGGCATTTCGTGCTCTTTAATTTTTTTCAAATTCTGCAGTCAGGAACTAGCTGTCTAAAGCAATTAGATAGATATAACTTGTATGCTTATATTGATAGTGAAAGCTATTCTCTTCATAATCAAAAATACAGGAAAGGCTTACAAAATCTATCCCTATTTGATGAACAAACTGAACAGGATATGATATTGAAAGGGTATGCTGATTTTATTAATGCTAACAAGAATAATCTGTAAATGTCAACCCAAAAGTTGACCATGTCGCTCATGTAAAA
>NZ_APVL01000032.1 GCF_000565285.1 Cytobacillus firmus DS1
AATCCTTGTGTCGGCGGTTCGATTCCGTCCTGAGCCACCATTTTCTTAGTCTTTACAGACTTGGAGGGGTAGCGAAGTGGCTAAACGCGGCGGACTGTAAATCCGCTCCTTCGGGTTCGGCAGTTCGAATCTGCCCCCCTCCACCATTTATATAGGGGTATAGTTTAATGGTAAAACGAAGGTCTCCAAAACCTTTGATGTGGGTTCGATTCCTGCTACCCCTGCCAGTAGGATAGTGGCGGTTGTGGCGAAGTGGTTAACGCATCGGATTGTGGCTCCGACACTCGTGGGTTCGATTCCCATCAATCGCCCCATTATTCTTTTTAACTGCATTTTATTGGGCTATAGCCAAGCGGTAAGGCACCGGACTTTGACTCCGTCACTCGCAGGTTCGAATCCTGCTAGCCCAGCCATTTTTAAGGCAGCATAGCCAAGTGGTAAGGCAGAGGTCTGCAAAACCTCCATCCCCGGTTCAAATCCGGGTGTTGCCTCCAAACAAAAAAATTAATTTAAATGCGGGTGTAGTTTAGTGGTAAAACCTCAGCCTTCCAAGCTGATGATGAGGGTTCGATTCCCTTCACCCGCTCCAACACATATGGGCCTATAGCTCAGCTGGTTAGAGCGCACGCCTGATAAGCGTGAGGTCGATGGTTCGAGTCCATTTAGGCCCACCATAATACATACCATTATCAAACTAATTCCAATAGGGATTAGTTTTTTTTATTTATGTGAAACTTTTTGAGTTCAGTAAAGCCATCCTAATTTTCATTTATTTTATCTTCTAAGTCTTTCACTCTCTTCTCAAGTTTCTTCACTTTATCATCTGAAAAGAATGCAAAAGAGAACGCACCAGCTGCTAATGAAAAAGCTAAAATTACAAAAACATCCAAAATAGTCCCCCCAATTTTTATTTTTTTAATCTGCCGGTTAAGTTAAAACAATAATTTACAATTTTTACTATTATTTTAACATAAAATTCCAACCATCTTTTTGTATACTTCCTTAATTCTTTTAATGCTGGAGATTCCATATGAGCATTACATGATTATAAATGGGGTAAATTGCCTTTTTGTGAACTATTTGTGAACCGTTATGCTTCTCAGATCACCATTTGGTGGAGAAAACCCTTGATACTGCGGTATTTAGCAAGAATTACAACCCTTTTGCCCTTTGAGGAAATATGAAGAAAGTGTGATTCACTTCACTATTATGAAAACCCTTCTCAACTATGATGTAGGTAACAAAGTTAAGGAGCTGATGGAAGGTGGAAGCACGAAAAGTGGACCAGAGCAGTTCAAAAGAACATAACTCTCTAAAGGGTACGTTCTTTTCAGTTACAGTTGTAGGGCTTGGGATCTTTGTTACTTATTTAATAGTGTATGGCCTATATATGGCCAGATTATAGGGGGGATAAAAGATGATGCATCGTTCGGAAAAGATATGGCTCATTTTAAGCTTTGGAATGATAATTGGATTTATGCTGATCACGGGATATCAAACATTTGCTTTAGAGTTAGGGCCTCCAAGCTATGGGGAGCGAATCGATCCACAAAAAGTGGATGAAACAGCCCCATTTGATAATCCTGGCATAAAGAAGATTGGCGAGAAAGAGTATGAAGTTGTTATGACCCTTCAGGTATTCAGTTTTACGCCAAATGAGATTGAAGTGCCTGCAGGATCAACGGTTCATTTTACTCTGACATCAAAAGATGTCGTTCACGGGTTTCAGGTTGCCGAAACTAACTTAAATGCAATGGTTGTGCCTGGTTATGTACAAAAAATCACCCAGAAGTTTGATAAGCCAGGCGAATATTTGGTTCTTTGCAATGAGTACTGCGGTGCGGGCCATCAAATGATGAGCACGACCATTACAGTGAAATAAAGGGGGGATAGACAGTGGAAACAGTTATTAAGCAATCAGGAAAAACACAAGTTTTTAAGGATAAAGCAAATAAAGTTATGGGGATTAGCCTCGAGGATGCAAAATTAACGAAATCATATTTATCTGTTGCCTTCTTAGCCATCCTTCTGGGCGGAATACTTGGATTGCTGCAAGGCCTGAACCGGGCTGGAATGCTTGAATTGCCGGCATGGCTGAATTATTATCAGGTCCTTACAGCTCATGGCCTTCTGCTGGTAGTTGTACTGTCGGCGTTCTTTACAATTGGGTACTTCTATGCCGGGTTATCCCACACACTTGGCGGCCTGCTTCCTAAGGTCAGAAAGATGGCATGGATTGGCTTTTGGATGAAGGTTTTTGGATTTGTCTTAGCGGTGATCCCAATTTTAATGAATGAAGCATCAGTTATGTATACTTTCTATCCGCCGATGGCAGCTTCACCCGTTTTCTATATCGGCTTAGTATTTATCGTATTGGGTGTATGGATGTGCGCTTTTGGCTCCTTTATCAATGTGGCCAGCTGGCGTAAGAAGAATCCCGGCCAGCATATCCCGATTCTTTCTTTCTTTGCAACCGGCGTTTTTGTTCTCTTATTCTTCGGAAGCATACCTGTAGCCATTGAAGTCTTTACCATTATCCCGTGGGCTTTTGGATGGGTGGAGACAATAAATGTTATGGTCGCACGCACTTTGTTCTGGGCTTTCGGGCATACGCTGGTTAACATCTGGTATTTAACGGCAGTCTCTGCCTGGTATGTAATCGTGCCGAAGGTTATTGGCGGCCGAAGATGGAATGATCTATTAACAAGAATTGTAGTAATTGCACTCGTCATTATGAATATTACCGGAGGTTTCCACCATCAAATCATTGATCCTGGTATTTCAGAGCCAGTTAAATACATGCACGTGTTTATGAGTCTGGCAATTGGTTTTCCTTCTTTAATGACTGCTTATGCTATGTTTGCAGTATTTGAGCGCACAGCGAGAAAGAAAGGCGGAAGAGGTCTTGTTGGCTGGTATAAGAAACTTCCTTGGGGAGATGTTCGATTCCTCGCACCATTTATCGCAATGGCTGCTTTTATTCCTGCAGGAGCGGGCGGAATTGTACAAAGCACAAACCAATTGAACCAGGTAGTCCATAACACAATGTGGATCGTTGGCCATTTCCATTTAACACTTGGCATGTCGGTGGTTATGACGTTCTTCGGCCTAAGCTATTGGCTCATTCCTTATGTATCTAAAAGAGTATTGACTCCGCAGATCAATAAACTTGGGGTTATTCAAACGATTATATGGACGCTCGGTATGATCATCATGTCTGGTGCGATGCACTGGGTAGGGCTGCTTGGATCTCCGAGAAGAACTTCCTATTCAACATATTTTGATAATGCAACTGCTTTAAGCTGGGATCCTTATCTGTTCTTCCTGGCAATCGGTGGTACGCTTCTGATGATTGGTGTACTTATGCAGGTATACGCAGTTTTCTACCTCATGTTCTTTGCACCAAAAGGAAACACAGAGTTCCCTATTGCAGAAGTGGAAGAAGATGAAGCGCCAACACCTAGATGGACAGAACGCTGGGGATTGTGGGTCGTGTGTATGATTGTCCTTGTCGGCATGGCATATGTCATTCCATTAGTTGATTTCATTGTCAATGCTCCTCCAGGTTCACCTCCATATAAAACCTGGTAAGGAAAGAGAGATAGCTCGGCTGCTGGGCTGTCTCTTTCTTTTAAAAGGAAGTGAAGAATCATGTTTCCAAAAAATAGAACGATTTTATCAAGCTTGCTTGTACTGATGTTTGGTGCAGTCCTTTTTTACATTGGCACAGATGGGTTTCAGGCTTTTACTGCTGAATCAGCCAGGGTTAATCAGTTAATGGATGAAAAGCCTCAGTTCCCGGACGTAACGCTTGAAGATAATAATGGAAGGACCTACTCTTTCTCCGAATTTGAAGGGAAGTATGTTTTTATTACGTTTTTATATACTTCATGTGGTACTGTTTGCCCCGAGTTGGAGGTTAATATGTCTGAAGTATATAAACAGATTCCGGAAGATTATATTGGCCATGATATTCAGTTCTTGAGCATCAGCTTTGATCCGGAGAGGGATGATCCGAAAACATTGGACACTTACCGTAAAGCTTTCGGCAGTGACGGAGAAACGTGGAGAATGGCCAGAATTCCAGATAAGCAGGAACTTAAGTCTTTGCTGGACCGGTTTGGTGTCATTGTCATACCGGATGAATACGGCAACTTTGCCCATAATTCGGCTTTTTATCTGGTGAATCCAAAAGGACAGTTAATCGAAGTCATGGACTACACCCTGACTGAAGAAGCGGCTGATCGAGTAACCGAGATTCTGCTAAGCGGGAGGGAAGAATGATGAAGTCACCAGTTTACGGATTGCTTCTGCTCCTTGCATTGATACTCCCGCCTGCAGCTAATCTGCTGGAGTCCATTATGATTACCCATATGCATATGCAAATGCCCCTGCTGGTGATCTCTGGATTATTCATGGCTAAGTTCTTTCAGAATCGCTTTCCGGGGTTTTTCTCAAAATGGAATGAAAACGGAGTGCCGGGTCTATTGCTGTTTTCAATCATTATGGTATATTGGTCTCTGCCAAGGACGATGGATGAAGCTTTGACGCTTACAAGTGTAGAAGTCTTTAAATTTATCTCACTGCCATTTTTGGCAGGGGTGCCATTGCGGGACAGCTGGCCAAAGCTAAGTTCATTTTGGAAGCATGCTCTCATTATTTTTTTTACTATTCTTTTTCTAGCTCTGGGATGGCTATATATCTGGTCTCCTGTGCAGCTTTGCAATAACTATTTGGTTATTGAGCAGATTACGCTCGGCTGGGGTTTCATCTCAACCGCGTTTGCAATGGTTGTTTACTTGATTTATAGCTATTTTATGGATTTTTCAAAATATGAGTAGAAAGAAAGCTGGTTGAACAGGCAAATGAGTTCAGCCATGATTTCGATCAATTGCTATTCCAGGCTGTGGACCTGGATCGATGCAGCCTCAATCAGAAACAAAACCGATTCAGAGTTAATTCTTAAACCAGAATAAAGTTTCAGTTTCTTCATTAAGGGATTTTAAGAAAACAGCCAGAGAATTAATAGAAGCATGCCGGATCAAAAGCAATATTCACCCTCTTCTGGCTGACCATACATTTAGAGAAGCAGAGAGATTCTTAGAATTATCGATATGTTTGAGGCGAGTCTTAAGAGGGCTTAGATTTGATTGGAAGGCTGTTCATATTCTGTTTCCCACATTAAGATGATACAAATCAAGCCAGCCTTTTACGGGCTGGCTTGAATTTTCATTGGTACAACTTAATTGCACTTTGCTTATTTAGTTAATAATAGTCAAAAAGATTGCTCTAGACCCACCCGAATGCCGCTTGGTAATATAAGCAAGGGTAATACAGGAGGCTAGGGCATGGAAGAAGAAAAATATCGAAACCTTAAGTTGGGTGAACGAGCTGCGTTTATTAGCATCGCAGCTTACATATGTCTTTCAGTATTAAAGTTAACCATTGGATATATGAGTGATTCTGCGGCTTTGAAAGCGGATGGATTGAATAATACAACTGATATAGTTGCTTCAATAGCAGTGCTGATTGGGCTCAGGATATCTCAGCGTCCGCCTGATAAAAATCATGGGTATGGCCATTGGAAGAGTGAAACCATTGCTTCTATGGTAGCTTCCTTTATTATGGCTGGTGTAGGTATTCAAGTTCTGCTGAATGCTGTTTCATCCATGTTTGAAGGTGTTAATGAATCTCCTGATATTGTGGCGGCATATACGGGAGTTTTTTCTGGAGCGGCAATGTACTTTGTGTACCGCTACAACAAAAAATTAGCCATTAAAATTAATAGTAAGGCCGTAATTGCAGCGGCAAAGGATAATATTTCAGACGCCTGGGTGAGTATAGGCACAGCCATCGGGATATTTGGGTCGCAGCTGAACATGCCATGGCTTGATCCGTTAACAGCCATTATTGTCGGACTTTTAATATGTAAAACGGCTTGGGATATTTTTGTACAAGCTTCCCATGAGCTCTCAGATGGATTTGATGAAGAAAAGATTAATGAATATCAGGATGTCATCAAAAAAGTAAACGGGGTTAAAGGCATAAAAGACATTAAAGGAAGAAGCTACGGCAATAATGAAGTGATCGATGTGGTTATTTTGGTTAATTCCACGCTTGATATCAAGGAAGCCCATGATATTGCGACACATGTGGAAAAAGTGATGATGCAGGATCACGGTGTTTATGATGTGCATGTGCATGTTGAGCCAAATTGAAAAGAAAAATGCGTCTCCTGACGAGGCGCATTTTCCTTTATTGGCTGAACACCTTATCCAATTCCCTAAACTGGTCATAGGCATTGACCAGATGTTCAGGTACAATCTCTCTCCCATAATCCCAGGAGTTCTTTTCTATTTCAGCCATGAGCTGTTCTTTCTCATCATCTTCTCCGTACATAAGCGTTCTGATGTCATGTTTGTTTTTCTTGAAATCCAGATAATAGCCTATTTCATGATAAAGCATTAATTTAACCAGGTTCTCATCTGTCTCTTTTATTTTAAAATTGATTTTGGCTATGTAGCCGTTCACCTTCAGGTAGTTAAATTTGATTGTATTCGTTGTGACATTGCAGCTCATAGGTGAAGCGAGTGTATTGCTGAACTCGTAATTTATATTGAGACGCTGTTCATTTAATGTATGTAAAATGATTTTTTCAATATCCCAGATATACAGCACTTTCCCTATCACAGTCCTTTCACAGTTTTCTTCCTTGATTATACAAGTCTATCAGTGACGGTAACAGTGTTTTCAGTTACTTTAGGTCCATTTGGTCAGAAACTGTAAATTATGAAAAAATGAGGCTGA
Source organism: Cytobacillus firmus DS1 (assembly GCF_000565285.1). GTDB lineage: Bacteria > Bacillota > Bacilli > Bacillales > Cytobacillaceae > Cytobacillus > Cytobacillus firmus_A. The sequence goes on from NZ_APVL01000032.1 coordinate 6,808, forward strand.
GGCAAAAGAAGGAGAATTGAATGGCGAAATAGAGAAATATGAAACTTCGCTGTTGCATGATTCGTAGGTATGGGTATTGACCAATTCTGATGGGGTGAGAAAATTGGAAAATAAAAAAGCAACAGTTGTTTCTATTTCAATGATGAAGCTGCAGATTTATTTATTCTTTGCAACATTAGTGCTTATATTTGGGGTCCTCTGTTTACATGCTGTGGCTTATGGCGGTGGGGAAATCTATTTTGACCTCACAGGTATGCTATTGTTTTTTGCTGGTATGGTTTTTATTGTTATTTTCCATGAAGCCATCCATTTGGCAGGTTTTCGCTATATTGGCGGTGTTCCCTGGAAGGAAATGTCCTGGGGAGTTAATTTGAAATTGGGTGTGGCTTATGCTCATGCCAAACAGCCAGTGACGGTTCAGCAGATGAAAAAGGTTTTAATGCTGCCATTCATTCCGACTGGCATATTGCCTCTTGTTCTTGGAATTGTATTGAATATGCCTGGATTATCGATATTAGGGGCGATATTGACTGTTGGGTGCTTTGGAGATCTTGTTTTGTATAAGAAACTCTTAAAATTTCCAAATGATGCTCTTGTCATTGACCATCCGAGTAAACCGCAATTTACGGTTTATGAATAGCGGTTATACTAGCTTTTATATTTGCTGTCCCATCTAATAAATAGCTGCGTGAAATAGAAAGCAACGAGGGCCGCCAATGCTGATATAAGGAGGTTTCTCATCGAATCCAGTCCATAGAGCCGGATCCCGATTAATTTAGAAGCAGTGGTGCACAATCTCCAGTTTTCATAAACAATGGATGCCTTATGAAAAAATGGAAAAAAGATACCGAACAGCATGAGAAAATAAATATATTTTTTCATTATCCTATTCCTTTCTGTTTAATCCTACTGGAATGATATGAGTCAGATTCTGTTATTAGTATCAAATAGACAAGAAAAAAGGACAGTCGCCGGGGCTGTCCTTTTTAGTCTATTCTCTTTATGCGTCCATCAATTGCCGAACTAAACGGCTGCGGGAGTTGCTTGATATATTTCTCCAGCGCATCAATATCCATTGGTCCAGTTACTTTATTTACCCCATTTCCAAAAACAGTAAAATTGTCTCCGCCATCTGCAAGATAGGTATTTACAGTGACTGAATAGATTTTATCCGGATCAAGCTTTTTTCCGTTGGGCAAATAGATTTCTTGTATTTTACTGCCGGCAGGCTGTCGGTCATCCCAGCTGTAAGTGAAGCCCGAGATCTGAAGGATTCGGGTAGTATCAGGCTGCCATTGCTGATTGAGAATTTCACGGATCTGGCTTCCTGTCAGGTTTATTTTAACCAATTGATTGCTGAATGGAAGGACGACATATAAGTTACCCCATGTAACAGGGCCTGCGTCAATGTCTGCCCGGATGCCTCCTGGATTGATGAAAGCGAAATCTGTGTTCATCGCTGCCCGCTCGGAATCAGCAATAAGATTGCCCAGAGCGGATTCACCGCTTCTGTTTCGTTCAGCTGTGATGGGGATGGCAGCAGTGCCAATATACCTGTTCACAGCAGGTTGTACTTTTCTTTCATAGTGATTGATCATCCTGGTTATGTCACTGGCGGGCTGGATATTCTCTTGAAAAACATTCACAATTTCAGCGTGCTTGCGGATAATATCTTTTGTCTCAGGATCTATTTCGATATCCACATCAGAAAAGGCAGTGCCGTATGAATAGGCCTGCACCAGGAGCTTCCCATCCACCACGCTGTTCAGATAAGCATGACTGTGGCCACCGAACATAATATCTACTTCTTCATCCACTTGATGGGCCAATTCTATTAGCTGTCCTGTGGCCAGTTCTCCATTTGGTTTTGATTTGCCGGGAACATGGGCCAGTACTACAATGGCTCTTACTCCCTGCTTTTTAAGTTCCCGGGTATACGTATTGATTGCTTCCGCTTCATCAGTGAAGGTAAGACCCTTCACACTATTTGGTGCGGATAAGCTTGGTGTTTGTTTCATGATTACACCGATAAACCCTATTGGGACCCCGCTGACATTTAAAACCTTATAGGGGGGAAGGATGGACTTGCCTGACGATTGGCTGATAACATTGGATGCAATCCATGGAAAGCGGGAACCAGGGTAACTCTTTGCAGCTGAAGGGCTTCCGCCATTTAGCAACCGAAGCAGTTCTTCCAGCCCCCGGTCGAATTCATGATTGCCTATGGTGCCAATGTCAAATCCCATCTTATTCAGGAATTCAATGGTTGGTTCATCCTTCAGGAGGGCGGATACTGGAGGACTGGCTCCTATAATGTCTCCAGTATGAAGCAGGAGGGTATTTTCATTTTCTGCGGCACGCTGGCGTAAATACGCTGCGAGATAATCCGCACGTCCTGCTGGTCTGCCGTTAATCTGCCTGGTCACATTCAGCTGGCCATGGAAATCATTGATTCCCAGCAACTGCACTTTCTTGTATGGCCCTTCTGAGCGATGTTCAATATGGCCATGATAATCCTCTGAGAGGCCTTGCTGATCCCATTGTTCGTTTTCACCCAGAGGCATTCCCAGGAAGCTGAATAATATAAGGGAGATAAGTACTTTCATCAATCAACCTCCAGTAATTGTGGCAGGGATAGTATTTGCAGATCTGCGGGATTTAATCGCAGGAACAGTTTATCCGATTTAATAAAGGGTAAGGTCATAATAGAAACATAATACTGCCAAAGGAGATGACAGCACATGAATTATAAGAAGCTTTTACTTTCAGTCCCATTGGGTGCAGGATTATTGTTGACAGGGTGCGGAACAGATGAACAGGAGCCGCCGCCGGAAACGGAAGATGTGGAATTGGAAGATAATCAAATGGAAGAAAACAATAATGAAGATAGTGAAATGCAGGATCCCGGCACATCAGAGGAGTCTGATATGGAGGAACCCGGCATGAATGAAGAATCTCCACAGGATGAAGAGAACATGGATGAAAATGATATGGATATGAATGATGAGGGTTCTGAAGAGAACTAATTGTCGATACACATCTATATCATGTGGAAAAACGGCTGCTAATGGCAGGCGTTTTTTCATTTTCAGCACTTTGGCTGCTGTGTTTACTGGATATAATAATGTTATTAATCCAAATTTGTGAGGGGAGAGAAACATGAACATTGATTCCATAAGGTTCACCGATCCTCCTGTCCATCATCAATTTCCGTCATTATATGAGAACCTGGGGCTTCCTGAGGTATCTTCCTTCATCGAACAGAAATATGAATTTGAATTTACAATAGGAAAAACAAAAAGGAAGGGACATGGAACCATTCGAAAGTATAAGCAAAGTGGGCAGTACAAGGTGCAGCTTACCGGAAAAATGACCGGATTCGGGCCGAAAAGGCTTGAAAAGCTGGAGCGGCTGCTGATTGAGAAGGTTAAGGAACGTTTTATAAACAATATAGAATCAGAAGTGAAAGCACAAAAAGTATATCATGTTCACTTTGGCCGTAATTCCAGGAGGTAGATAAGGGACAGGCAGACTGTCCCTTTTATATTATTTTGTGTTGTCCCTCTGGGCCTTTAAAGCGATTCTTTCGAGTCCATTTTCTCTGTCGTCAGCAAATTCTGTATCCTTTGGCAGAGCATTGTTTTTATGGTTTGATTTGTTTTTTTGATTCTTTGCCATGTTTGCACCCCCTTTTCACGAATAATGCATTTGCGTTCTTAGTTTGCATTTTTTTTATGAGGCTATGCTTTAAGTTTTTCGGACTGTCAAAACATTTAAAATAGGCCAGCGGATAACCCGGAAATTTCAATCAAACGTTTGATTGAATAGAAAAATACAGCAAAAGAGTGCACTTTAGCACTCTTTTCATTACATTAGCTGACCGGCAGTATGATCCGGATGATTGTGCTGTTTTGCGGCTCACTATGGACATTGATACTGCCTCCGGGGAGATGGACCAGCTGCTTGGCGATGGCCATGCCCAGGACGGTTCGTATAAGAGCTGGACAGATGAAGTGAAAATTAAATAGTTTTTTCCATATCAATGAAACCTCTGGGATTAGCTTTCGTATGTAATAAATAAAAGATAATCAGGAGGTTTCCTTTTTGAAGATGGTTTGGGTCATTACTGGAGTCATTCTGATTTTGACAGCAGCAGTTTTAGCAGGGTTCCTGTATCTCAAGAGTAAGAGTATCGGGGACCCTGAATCAATTATTGATTATGTGCAAGAACACAGGGAAACAGAAAATATGGCTATGGTTATTCGCTATAACGATGAGGACTGGGTCAGCATCAATAAGGACGTGCCGCTTCCTTTGGCAAGCACGGTTAAAATCATAGTGGCAATTGAATATGCGCGCCAGGCAGCAGATGGAAAGATAGACCCGCAGCAAAAAGTCGATCTAAAGACACTGGAAAAGTACTATGTTCCTAAAACAGATGGCGGGGCCCATGAGGCTTGGGTTAAAAGCCTTGCAGATGATGCGGAAAATGTGCCTTTAAGCGAAGTGGCAAATGGGATGATCGCTTACAGTTCAAATGCCAATACCGATTACCTGATAAAAGTTCTGGGGATTGAAAATGTGAATAAGCTCTCTGATGTTCTGCAGCTTTCCAGTCATGAAGAGATGTACCCGATTGTCAGTGCCCTGTTTATCCCGATGGAGCTGATGGAGGATAAGGGATTCACAAAAGAGGAAGCACTTAATGAATTGAAGATCATGAGTCTTGAAGAGTATCGAAAGAGAGCTATAAACATTCATCAAAAATGGGAAACCAGCCCGCCGCAAGAAAAGGATAAGCAAGAAGTTGTGAAGGTTCTGGATACGGAATTTCAAAAGGTATGGTCTGACAGGCTTCCGCGTGCTGCTGCTGGTGATTATGCAGAGCTTATGAAGCTGTTAAACAGTAAAAGTTATTTTTCCAAGGAAGTCCATTCCTATTTTGATCCAGTGATGGAACAGCTGATGAAAAATCCGAGTAACCGGGAGTGGCTTCAGCATGCAGGGCAAAAGGGCGGCTCAACAGCCTTTGTTTTTACTATCAGCATGTATGCAACCGATAAAGAGGGCAATCGTATTGAAATGGCATTCCTGGCAAATGATCTGAGCAATCTCGAATTCAAGAAGCTCTCAAATAATATGAACAGTTTTCAGCTTGAATTTATGACAAACAGCGAGTTCCGGAAATCTGTAAAAGAGAAGCTGCATTAAGAGTATAGAAGAAGCATTCGTATGTAAGGACGGATGTTTTTTGAATAGCAAAATCCCCGTAAAATAGCAGATTGATAAAAGATAAGTAAAAAAGATAAGTTTAAGGGTGGAGAGTATGGCGCGAATCTTATACATAGAAGATGAAAGCGATATTGGCAGCTGGCTGAAAAACGATTTAGGGGAAAGAGGCCATGAGGTGATCTGGCTGCAGTCCGGGGAAGGGATGGAAGGTTATCTTTTGGAAGCAGATATTGCGATTTTGGATGTGATGCTTCCCGGGCTTGACGGGTTCTCGATAGGGAAGCGGATAAAGAAAGTAAGTAATGACATGCCAGTATTGATGCTTTCGGCAAGGACGGCGGTGGAGGATAAGCTGGAGGGCCTGAGCTTTGCGGATGATTATTTGACAAAGCCTTTCCAGCCGGATGAGCTTGCTGCAAGGATTGAAGTATTGTTAAGGCGATTTCAGAAGAATGATCAGGTGCTGGAGCTTCACCACCTGCAGATACATACAAAGGATCTGCGGATTATCGACCGGGAGGCAGACGGTGAAATTCAATTGACAGGCAAGCAGTACCAGCTCTTTCAGTTCTTCATTCGCCATCTGAATCAGATTCTGACAAAAGAGCAGCTTTATGAAGGCGTTTGGGGAGAACAATACATGGAGGGCGATAAAACCCTGATGGTTCATATCCGCTATCTTCGTGAAAAGCTCGAGAAAAACCCATCACGTCCTGAAATCATTGAGACCATTCGCGGAATCGGCTACAGGGTGAAGATATGAAAAGATTCTCTCAATCGCTGCAGACGAAGTATATGGCGATTATTCTGGTTGCTCTATTTCTGTTTCAGGCAGCTTACTTACTCGTGGCTATGCTGGCTATGGGTCTTCAGGAAGACATTTCAGGGGAACAGAACCAAAATGAAACGGATCCTAAGCAGATTGAAGATAAATGGCATGCGGATGCAAAAGCACTGAAAAATAGCTCAAGTGAATCCATAAGCAGTCTATTTGCTGAATGGAAAAAGACGTATCCTGATGCTTCGATGTTTTGGGTAGATGAAATGGGCAATCTGATGGAGGAGCTGGATGTGAAGGGGAATCTGCCTGCGCAGTGGACGCCTGCCTATACAGCGAAGTTTATTAAGGAGAGGTATGGCGGAGACCCTTTTACAGTCATTAGCTTTATTGGCGGGGATGAAAAGAACGGTTTTATCGTTCTGGAAATACCGAGGAATTTGTTTCTACCACCGATGGTGAAGGTAGCAGAAAAATACGGAATCTTTTTAGGAGCGGGTCTGCTTTTGATCATTACCCTGTTTATCATCGTCTCCTTTTTATTTTTCCGGGGCATTCGCAAAAGGCTGCTTCATCTCCAGGAGGCAATGGAAAGACGGGATATTGACAGCCTGCCGATCGGAATTGATGTGCAAAAGAATGATGAAATTGGCCAGCTGGAGAAGACCTTTAATGAGATGGTCGAGGAGCTTAAAGAAAGCAAGCGGCGCGAGCAGGAAGAAGAGCAGCTGAGGAGAGAGCTGATTGCTAATCTGTCACATGATCTGCGTACACCTTTGACGAAAATCAATGCGCACACCTACTCAATCGGAAAGGAGGATCTTTCTCCTGAAGGGAAACAGGCTGTCAAAGCACTGGAAACCTCCATCGTCAATATTGATAGACTGATAGAAAATTTAATGAGCTACACGCTTTTAATGGCGAGCAAGCATAAGCAGGAGTTGATCGAGCTGGATGCCGTCCGGTTTGTTCGTGAAAATATGGCGTCCTGGTATCCGGTCTTTGAGAAGGAAAGCTTTGAAGTGAACATCGAGTTAGAGCCATTTGAGAAGAAATGGAAGGCCGATCCAATGTGGCTGGGCCGTATTTTTGATAACATTCTGCAAAATGTGCTGCGGCATGCGAAGGATGGGCTATACCTTGAAGTGGCGGCAGTATCCACCGAAGAGTGTGATGCCATTGTTTTTATCGATCATGGAAAAGGGCTGAAAAACAGTTCCAATGAAAAAGGAGCGGGGATAGGCTTATCCATAGTGGATATGATGGTAAAGGGTATGAAGCTTGAGTGGGATATTGAGTCCGGTGACAGTGGTACAGTGATTAAAATTATTAGAAGACATTAGGAGCAGCCTCAGGAGGTGCTCCTTTTTTGCTTCAGTTTCCATAAGATAATCAATTGATAGGCGCCAAAAAGAACAGCCAGAGTAACCAGGACAACCCAGCCATAAGTGTGAGGAATAAAGAAATATACGAGTAAGCCGGCAAGCAGGAATACCGCGTACCCAATGTTAAAAAGTTTTTTATACGTCATAATGATTTCTCCTCTCTCTGTATTAAACGTATGAGGAGGTAAAAAGTGTCATTTTTAAACGAATTTTAAACTTCCCCTTACCTTTGTTTTAACCTTCAATGGCTAAGATGGAAAGTGAGGTGAGAAGGAATGGAGTATATCGTAAAAACAGAGAATTTATCAAAGCATTTTGGCCAGGAGAAAGCTGTGTCAGGACTGGAAATGAAAATACCCAAAGGGGAGATCTATGGATTTCTGGGACCGAATGGGGCAGGGAAAACGACTACAATCCGGATGCTGTTGGGGCTAATGAAGCCTACTTCCGGAAGAATTGAAATTTTTCAAAATGATTTAAAGCAAGAAAGGTTAAATATATTGAGACGTGTGGGTTCGCTTGTGGAGTCACCATCCTACTATCCCCATTTAACGGCAAAAGAAAATCTGGAAGCCTTGAGAAAAATAGTGGGTGTGCCGAAACAGAGAATCGATGAAGTGCTGGAAATTGTCCGGCTGACAGCTGCTGGTGATAAAAAAGTAAAAGGCTTCTCGCTCGGGATGAAGCAGAGGCTTGGGATTGCTGCTTCACTTTTAAATAACCCGGAACTGCTGATTTTGGATGAGCCGACAAACGGTTTGGATCCTTCAGGAATTATTGAGATTCGCAATTTAATAAAAAGCCTGCCATCTGAATGCGGCATGACCGTGCTGATCTCAAGCCATCTACTATCGGAGATTGACCAGATGGCGACAACAGTAGGCATTGTGACAAAAGGGAAAATGATTTTCCAGGATTCTATTGAAGCGATGCGGATGTTTGCACAGCAATCTGTTCTATTAAAGGTCAGCGAGAGCGATAAAGCCTGGCGTACCCTGCTTGGAAGAGGAATGAAGGCTGGTTTGGATAATGGCATCATTTCGCTGCCCGAGCAGTCGGATGAAAATGTGGCTGAGACTGTACGCGGACTTGTGGCAGATGGGTTTTCCGTGTATCGGGTGGAAGAAGAAAGACGGTCATTGGAAGACATATTCCTGCAAATGACAAGAGAGGAGCAGGCCGGATGATGGGAAAACTGCTGTCAGCCGAATTTATGAAAATCAAGCGAAAAGGAATCTGGTTCCTGACCGTCCTGGGTCCAATTGGGGTAGTAGCCATGCAGATGGTCAATTACGGGGTGCGCAAGGATTATTTGTTCGGACAGAATGATGACCGCTGGGGGTATTATCTGGACAATATCCATTCGTTCACACCGCTGGCGATTGTGCTGGGCATCGTCATCCTGACGTCTTTTATGTCGAGCATTGAAAATGAAACGAATGCCTGGAAACAGCTGATGGCACTGCCGGTTTCGAAAATGAGCGTGTATTTATCAAAATTCACGGTGCTGTCACTTCTGCTCCTGATTTCTTCTGTGCTTTTGCTGCTGTTCACGCTTGCTTTTGGAATCTCTCTGGATTTGGGCGGTGAGATTCCGTATGACGGACTGCTGAAATATAGCTTTTATCCGTTTTTTGCGGCATTGCCTGTTTTGGCGCTGCAGCTATGGGCAGCGGCCGTGAGTGTGAACCAGGGTGTGCCAATCACTCTGGGGATTGTGGGCGTGATTTTGACCTATGCCGGCTATGCTTTACCGGATTGGCTGATCTGGAAATGGCCGCTGCTGCTTAATGAGTGGGAGGAACCGATCATCAACGTCCTGCTTGGTGCCGGAACGGGCTTATTTTTATACGCAGCCGGCATGATTGATTTTGTGAGAAGGGATGTGAAATAGATGCTTACTATTTTGAAATCGGAATGGTTTAAACTGCGCAAATCAAACATTATCGGCATCCTTTTAGTGGGGCCGCTGATTGGGCTGGGTGCCGGTATTGGGGCAGATATAGCTGAAGCAGCGGGGATGATGAACGAATGGTATATGCTTTTGATTTATATGAATTTGCCTTATGCGGTTCTCTTTTTGCCGTTAGTGACAGGGGTCCTGGCAAGCCTTGTCTGCAGGTATGAGCATCAGGCCGGGGGCTGGAAGCAGCTTTTGGCGCTGCCAGTCACAAGGGGGAAGGTGTTTGCGGCTAAATATGTTTTGATCCTGTTATTGGTTTTGTTTATCCAGTTATTTTATTTAGCCGCTATTGTCGGAGCAGGATTGTATAAAGGTGTGGCTGATCCGTTTCCCGCGGCGATTATCTGGAAGAGCATACTGGGAGGCTGGGTCGCAGCATTTCCATTAGTCGCGATGCAGCTGTGGATGTCCGTCTGGTTCAAAAGCTTTGCGGCACCTTTTGCGGTCAATGTTGTTTTTACGCTGCCATCCATTCTGGCTATGAATTCCGAGAAAGTGGGCCCTTATTATCCGTGGGCACAGCCGTTTGCCATGATGTACCCAGCGACAGAGAATGGTGACATTTTCTTTATTCCATGGGAGCAGCTTATGACTGTGATCGGGGGATTCTTTTTACTGTTTTATCTCGGAGGCTATTTTTATTTTCAGCGGAAGGCAGTTTAAGTATGAAGTTCTTTAGGATAAAAATGTAATTTTTTGAAACCTTTTCTATATGATTCCGTAATGCATAGTGGAATTATTTTTAACTGGAATAGGAGTGTTCTATATGGAACAGGAAGTAAAAACGAGCAGTGCAAAACCGAGTTTGCTAGGGATGATATGGAGTCCGGTGGAGCAGTTTGACCGGATCCGCCAGAATCCGAGGATTTGGGTGCCGCTCATATTGGTGAGTATTATTTATTCGATCGGCATGTTTTTAATGGCAATGTCGATGGATGCTTCTTATCTGGGCCTCGAAGGGATGAGTGACGCGGAAGCGGAAATGGTGATGATGTTTGCAAGGGGCGGAGTTGCCATTACAGGTATTTTCACTCCGGTATTTGTGGCGCTGATTTCAAGTGCTATCTATATGATTTTCACGAAGATTGCCGGATCTGATGCGACGTTTAAACAGCTATTCTCTATGAATGTCTATATTATTGTGATTGGCGGTTTTGGTCTTATCCTTAACATGGCATTGAGAGCCGCGATCGGCGGAAATCCGGAAATTTTTATTACTAGTTTAGCAGGGCTGATGAATAGTGAGAAGCCGGGAATCTTAGGTTCTATTGAATTATTCAGCATTTGGCAGTCAGTTATCACGGCGTTGGGGCTGCAGCGGGTGGCAGGATTATCAAAAGGCTGGGCTTGGGGCATTGCGATTGCGTTCTTCATTATTGGCATTCTGTTTGCTTTACTCAGCAGTACCGTCTCAGGAATGACTGGTGTTTAAATGAAAAAGAAAGTTTGGATTGCCATCGGAGTGACGGCTGTGGTTTTGCTGATGGCTGGCGTGAGCATCTACAGACAGGCGTTCGCGAAAGGGCCTGAAGTAAAAACCGCCCATCCGGTGCAAGAGGAAATAACAGAACAGATAATGATTCCCGGTACAGTGAAGCTGGTAAATGAACAGAAGATATATGCCTCTCCCGAAAAAGGAGAAATAAAGGAGTTCCTTGTGGAAGATGGGGATTCAGTCAAAAAAGGAGAGGTTCTGGCCAGGTTTGATGAGCAGGCATTAGCCCTCGAACTGGAAAAAGTTAAACTCCAGGCTGAATCAGGTTATTTAAAGATCAATCAGCTGGAAAAACAGGAAGATGAGCTGGGTGATAAGGAAAAAGAGCTGCGCAATCAGACTGGAAAAAAAGAAGCTGAAAAACAGATACAGCCTGAAAGGGATCAGCTTAAGCTGGAAAAGCGATTGGCGAATCTGGAATTAAGCCAGGTGCTTCTGCAGAAGAAGGATATTGAAAAACGCCTGGAAGAATTAGAGATTAAGAGCACGATGGATGGAGTGGTGCTCCAGGTGAACAAAGCAACGTCATCCGACCCATCTTCGGCAGGAAAGCCAGTCATTTATATTGGAGATCTTAAAGCAATCGGAGCATCGGGCCTGCTTTCAGAATTCGACTCATTGAAGGTCAAAGAAGGGCAGAAAGTGACCCTCCGCTCCGATGCGATTCCTGACAAGGAATGGAAAGGTGAAGTCAGCGAGGTGGCTGACATGCCTGAAGAGAACCAGGTAATAAACCCTGCGGAAAATAGTGCGCCGGAGTATCGGGTGGAGATTTCAGTAAAGGAGATGCCTCTGAAACCGGGTTTTCAGCTCATAATGGAAATCGAAACGGATAAAAAGAAGGCGCTCACTGTTCCTGCAAACGCAGTCGTAACGGGTGACAGCAGTGTATATGTATTCGTGGTCAGGGATCAGAAAAGCTTTAAACAGGAAGTAGAGACTGGTGTTGCTTCCGGGAATAAAATCGAGATAAAAGAAGGACTAAAAGAGAAGGATTTGATCATTACGAATCCATCAGATCAGCTGAAAGACGGCGTGGAAGTGGATGCAAAATGATCAATCTCAGTGACATAACCAAGTCCTATCAAGCGGGAAAAGAAAGCATTGAAGTATTAAAAGGAATTAACCTAAGCATTGAGCAAGGTGATTCTGTAGCCATTATGGGCCCATCCGGATCGGGCAAATCCACACTTATGAATATTATTGGATGCCTTGATCTGCCGACAGAAGGAATATACGAACTGGATGGAGAGAATATATCCCATTACTCGGAAGCAGAGCTGGCCAGGGTCAGAAATCAGTCGATCGGGTTTGTGTTTCAGCAGTTTCATCTGCTTCCGAGGCTGACGGCTATTCAAAATGTCGAGCTGCCGATGATTTATAGCGGCCTTGCCAAAAAGGAACGATTGGAACGGGCGGAAGCAGCGCTGGTTAAAGTGGGCCTGAGCGATCGGATGGAGCATCTGCCGAATGCCTTATCAGGAGGGCAGAAGCAGCGGGTTGCCATCGCCCGGGCGATTGTGAACGAGCCGAAAATCATCTTGGCGGATGAACCGACAGGTGCACTAGATACGAAAACAAGTGCCTCCATTATGGAACTGTTCAGTGAGCTGAACCATGAAGGATCAACAATTGTAATGGTGACACATGAACCTGAGATAGCAGAATATGCTCATCACACGATTATGGTGAGGGACGGGCTGATTGTGAACGCTGAACCTTCACGGAGGGGGGCGCCTGTATGAGTTTTTTAGAAAATATCAAAATGGCACTCAGCTCATTGAAGGCGCATAAAATGAGATCGATTTTAACCATGATCGGAATCATTATTGGTGTTGGAGCGGTCATCATTGTGGTTGCCATCGGCCAGGGCGGAGAAGCGATGCTGAAAACGCAGCTGACAGGCCCGGGCAATACAGTGGAATTATTTTATCAGCCTTCTGAGGAGGAAATTCAGGCAAACCCGAACATATTTAATGAAGCTCCTTTTGACGGGGAAGATATCAAAGCACTGGAGCAGATTCCAGAGATTAAACGGGTAGTTGCTTCAAGCTCACAGTTTTCACAGGCTTCATATGGAGAACAGACAGCAGAGACTTCAACGACAGGAGTAGGTCCTGCCTATTTTGAGCTGAACAATGTGGACCTGGAAAAAGGGCGATCCTTCACGGCTGCCGATTTCCTTGGCGGACGCAGGGTAGGGCTTGTCAGCTTTTCCATGCAGGAGGAGCTCTTTGACGGCAAGTCGCCGGTTGGCGACGTGATCCGGATTGGGAACCAGCCGATTGAGATTATTGGCGTCATGGAAAAGCCGACTGGGCTCTTTTCATTCGGTGTTCTGGAGGTCTATGTGCCTACCAAAACATGGCAGACTATTTATGGGAAGAGTGACTTTACCCAGGTGACGCTTCAGGCAGAATCCGCTGATCAGCTTCAGACGGCTGGAAAGAAGGCTGCCAGCTTACTTAACAAGATGCATAATACAGAAGAATCTTATATGGTCATCAACATGGAAGAAATGGCAGAAGGAATCGGCCAGATTACAAAGGTCATGACGTTAATCATCGGCAGCATCGCCGGCATCTCGCTGTTTGTCGGGGGAATTGGCGTCATGAATATCATGCTCGTATCTGTAACGGAAAGAACGAGGGAAATCGGCATCCGTAAAGCACTCGGAGCGACCAGGGGACAGATCATGGGACAGTTTTTAATCGAATCTGTCACCCTGACCTTGATCGGCGGAGTGCTGGGGATCCTGCTGGGCTGGGGTTCGGCATCTCTCATTTCATTCTTTGCCGGATGGCCATCTCTCATTTCATGGCAGGTCGTCGCCGGAGCCCTTTTCTTTTCAATGGCGATCGGCATCATCTTCGGACTGCTTCCGGCCAATAAAGCTTCAAGGCTGAGTCCAATTGAATCTTTGCGGTATGAGTGATTATTAAAGAGGCTATCTTCGGCTGTGGCTGGGGGTAGTCTTTTATTTGAGGTGAACATAATGATTCAATTAAATATTATTTTTGTTTTGTTTATATTAACCTTGCTTGCGCGGTACTTGGTATTTGACGCATTTGAACCCGCTATGTTTGCTGCTGCCTTTTTGTTTCCTGCTGCATCTGTCGTGATTTTTTTCATTAGTAAGAGACTTGCAGACAGGGAGAGGGCTTATCAGCCGAAATCCAATGATGACTGGTCATTTTATCACATCCAAAAATCGTTAATGATTGAAAAGCCGCTCTTTAAGGGACAAAATCTGAGAGGATACGTAAAACGTTATTTTCCTCAGAGATGGCAGTATGCCTTAGGTGATAGTTTCGGGTTAAATTGGTATTTGTCTTTTGAAGTGCGCATTGACCAGGATTTGTATGATGTACGCTGGTATCGTAAAAAGTGGATAAGCCAACAGGATCAATGGAGGATCTATAAGAACGGAACGCAAATAGGAGAAGCTCATACAGTAATCACTTTAAAGAATGCAGCAAAATTAAAAGAAGCTATCGAATACAGATTCCATGACGTTTCTTATATATCCTCTGCGTCATCTCTTATTTCAGCCATTTCTTTATCCAGAGAAACAGACGTGCTTGGCAGATTAAAGCGGAGTCACATTATTAGCGGTGTTCAGGAAATCAATGTGGAAGACAACAATCACGACTATCTTGTTGCATTAATCATTCATTCTTTTTATTTTAAAAACTGATTCAATGCGTTTTACCTATAAGCAATCCGGTAATATAGTAAAATGGAACTATTACATAATAAGGGTGTGCTTAGAATGAGCTGTAATGCTTGTATGGTGCAGGATTTGCGCTTTGAGGTAAAGGCAGATGGAGAACAAAATTGCCGGATGCTTTCAAGCGTGATTGAGCATTTGGAGAGAAAAGGCGTTTTGGTGGAAGCTAATTCAGACCGGTTCGTGCTGAAGGAAGATGGCATGCGGGATTTTCTTGATTTTTGCTGGGACCATATGGAGGCTGAATGTGTCAGCTTCAGGTTGGCCGATGCGGCGTGGCACCCCATTTCGGAGGCTGCCGAGATCCTGGATAGCCAGTGGATTGATGAAGTGATTGCCAATGGGCTGGTTACCTGTCATGCACAGCCGATTCTCAATAGAGATGAAGAAGTGTTTGCCTATGAAATGCTGGCAAGATTTTACCGGGAGGATGGGTCGGTGATTTTACCGGGAGAAATATTTGGTGCAGCCAGAAAACGCGGGAGGTTGTATGCGCTCGATCGCTTATGCCGCATGACGGCGGTCAGGTTTGCTTCGTTTATCGATAAAAAGGCATTCATTAATTTTATTCCTACAAGCATTTACTCGCCGGAGTTCTGCCTGAAATCAACGGTACAGCTTGCGAACCGCTTAGGTGTGGATCCGAATCGGCTCGTATTTGAGGTAGTGGAAACAGATAAAGTGGAGGATACGGATCATTTGAAAAGAATCCTCGCTTATTATAGGGAAAAAGGATTCCGCTATGCACTGGATGATGTGGGAGCCGGATTCAGCACGGTCGAGTTATTGAGCGAGCTGCAGCCGCATTATATGAAGCTGGATATGAAATATGTTCAGGGCGTGTCAACAAATCCAGAGAAGCAGAAGACGGCGGAAGCACTTTTGCACCAGGCTATGAAAATGGGTTCGGTTCCTCTCGCAGAGGGCATTGAAACAAGGGAGGACTTTGATTGGCTGAAGAAGATGGGCTATCAGCTGTTTCAGGGTTATCTTTTTGGAAAGCCGGCTCCGGTTAAGAAGAAGAAGGCAGTTTAGACCGGGAAAAATAATAAAATGCCGATTTCCATTGGGAGGAAATCGGCATTTTTCATTAAATTAAAGCTTCAATATGAGGCTCCAGTTCGAATGGTTCTGTCGTTGATTCAAATCTTCCAACGACATTTCCTTCTCTATCTATTAAAAATTTTGTAAAATTCCACTTGATTGAATCTCCCTGTAAATAATGAGGATGGCGTTCGTTTAGAATCGACATCAGCAGCTTGGAGACTGGGTGACTCATATTAAAGCCCTCGAAAGGTTTTTGGCTTGCCAGGTATGTAAATAAAGGATGAGCATTCTCGTCCCGGACATCAACCTTTTTTAAAATAGGGAAGTTTACGCCATGGTTTAATGCACAAAATTCAGTAATTTCTCCGTCCTTTAACGGCTCTTGCTCCGCAAATTGGTTAGAAGGGAATGCTACTATCTGCAAACCTTGGTCTCCATATCGTTCCTGCAGCTTTTGTAGGTCAGTCAGCTGTGGCGTAAAGCCGCATTTAGTTGCTGTGTTGACTATTAAAAGTACTTTTCCGCGATATTTTTCTAAGCTGGTGGTTAGTCCACTTGCAGTTTTCACTTTAAAATCAAATACTGACATTTTATTACCGCCCTTTTACTCATGGTATTATACTATTTTAAAAATTTTGAACCAGTAAGGATGGGTCTATTTTACCATTGTTTTTTTGGCGAAGGGAAAGGATTTGCTTAGCCATAAGTATTTCAGAGGTAGGTTTTTATTTTTGTTTAGAACTGAAGCAAGGTGGGATAATCCGAACAAAGAGCACTTTAAACTGCTAAAGGATATAGAAAAATAATCTAGCTGTATATCACCATCCTGAAAGGTAAAAATAAAACAGGAGGTGATATACATGGCTAAAGATGTTCTTTGTGAAGTAAATAACTGCACTTATTGGGAACAGGGAAATAAGTGCGCTGCAGAAGCTATTTATGTTGTCAGCCATAAAGGCAAACAGGCGTCCAACAGCAAAGAAACAGACTGTAAAACGTTTGAGCCGGAAATGTAAGCCAAAAGGGTAACCGATCTGGTTACCTCCCTGCTATTTATTATTGATAATAATTATCAGTTTCATTCAAAAAAATTTACCATGCAGATTCTTTTGTTTTTCGAAGCGGAGTCAGTTTTTTCATGTTTTTAAAGATCTTATAATGGGCAGTAGCTACTTTTTCTTCTACATAATCCAATGAATAATCACCCGATGGATCAGAAAGTTCCCCAATCGCACGTGATAAGTGATCAATGACTGTTCTGTATGATTCATTCTTCTTATGGTCTTCCTTTGAGTTCATTTCTAACATAATGTCGTGAGCAAGGCTTTGAATTCTCCGTAAACGAATTTGCTTCGCTGGCATATGATCGCATCCTCCCCTTTTTTGCTGAATCAATATATTATATATGGCCTTTCCTAAGAAAAAATAACTGAAATCCGATGTGCTCATTTACTGAAATAATATAGTATAATGAGTGTGTCTTGTTTTTTCTGACAATTT
The DNA here is from genome assembly GCF_000565285.1 of Cytobacillus firmus DS1. Taxonomy (GTDB): domain Bacteria; phylum Bacillota; class Bacilli; order Bacillales; family Cytobacillaceae; genus Cytobacillus; species Cytobacillus firmus_A. The sequence goes on from NZ_APVL01000032.1 coordinate 23,938, forward strand.
AGTAAAAGGAGGCGTTCAAAAATGCTAAATAAAACTTTAGTTATTATGGAGAAAAATAAGGGGAGAACGCCTAATTGAAAACAGCGTTTCCCCAAAATGTGAAAAGGGGAAATTTAGTATGAATACAGGTAAAGTGAAAATTGAAGAAGTAACAGCAGACAATTGGTATGACTGCTGTTTATTGGAGCTTTCAGATGAACAGAAAGCTTATATGGAGCCGAATGCTGTATCCATAGCGCAATCCAGATTTGAAACAGCGCTGAGACCGTATGTGATTTACTTGGAAGAGGAAGCTGTCGGCTTCTTAATGTTTAATACATGTATAGAAGAATTGGATGCTTACTGGATTTACCGGATTATGATTGATAAGGCGCACCAAGGCAGGGGAATAGGCAAAAAAGCCACAGAACTGATGATTTCGGAGATGGCGAAACTGCCGAATGCGAAAAAAATTGCAGTAGGCTACCATCCAGAGAATCTTGGGGCACACCATCTTTATGCAAGTTTGGGATTTGCAGATCATGGCCACCGATTTGGGAAGGAAATGGCGGTTGTTAAAGATTTAGACTGAGTAACAGAGGGGAGATGCAGAATGAAAGTGGGAATGGCCCTGTTTATAGGAGGGCTGATTTTGCTTATGTCCGGCATCTTTCTGTCTGCCTATTGGGCAATAGCCGGCAGTTTCATGGGGATATTCGGAGGGATGATAATGGGAAGCTCTTCTTATTTCCTTGCGAAAACAGGGCAGAAGGCAGGTTAAGAAATAATGGAATTTATGATTTTTTTATTTGTTTTCTTTATTTTTTTGGCAATCAGTTCCGTAATGAATGTGTTATTCAAGATGACTGATAAGAAACATTGGGGCATGTCATTGCTGCTGAGCCTGGTGTTAGCTGTCATATCAATTGCCATTTTGGGGATTAAATAAGAAGAATGAAGTCCGTGGAAGATTCCCGGGCTTTTTATGTGTATAAAAATGCTTGGTAAACACAAACTTTAGGTATCTTACAGCGAAAAGGTGATGAAAAATGGATAAAGAATATCAATTTGCAAATTTGTCCAGCGAGGACTTGCAGCAGGTGCATAATCTGGAGAAGCAGTTAAGTGACGATAAGGGAGAAGAAGTCATTCTCATTGCTTATCATGATCAGAATGAGAATAAAAAGCAATAAAGACGAAGAAACGCTTGGGCATCTCCTATCCCAAGCGTCTTTTTGTCTATAATTTATTTTTTATCTACAGGTTTCGCATCATATACTTCCACATGAGGAGGTGCAGCAAAATATTGAGGCGCATTTGCCGTAAAGGATGTAAAGTGATCAGTCTGGTTGTGGAACTTCACAGCGTCCAAATCCTTCCACAATTCCACCATGGTATAGGCACCCGTTTTTTCTGTATCTTTTACAAGGTCATAAGAGATATTGCCTTCTTCTGCTCTGGACGCCTCGATCAGCGGACGGATTTCAGCAAGAAAATCATCTTCTTTATCAGTTTGTACTTGGAATCCAGCATGAATAATGATCATATTATATTTCTCCTTTATGAGTTATTTCCACTCCGTGATATCTTCAACAGGCAGGCGGACTGATTTGTAGCCTTGATCAGCGGCTTTCCCGATGGAAATTAGCATTACAGGATAATAGCGTTCCTTGTCTAAATCAAAAGCTTCGGCAATGCGGTCTTTTTCATAACCGCCAATTGGATTTGTATCATAGCCATGTGCACGTGCTGCAAGCATTAGCTGCATGGATACAAGACCGGCATCAATCAGGTTCATTTCTTTCTTTTGCTCGAATGTCATATTTTCTACTAAACCTTTGATGGCTGGCACCTGCTTGTCTCTTACATCTGAAGGCATGTATCCTTTTTCAACAGCTGTATCATAAATTTTTTCAATGAATGCTTCACTTTTCATATCAACAAAGACGGCAACGACAGCTGCTGATGTCTCTACCTGCCTTTGATTGAATTTTGCAAGTGGTGCCAGTGTTTCTTTGCCTTCTTTTGAATCAATTACCACAAATCTCCATGGCTGCAGGTTTACAGATGAAGGAGCTAAAGAGGCTTCTTCCAGGATTTCAGCCATTTCTTCCCTGCTGATTTTCACAGTTGGATCATAATTACGGATGGAACGGCGGCCTGTAACGATTTCTTTAAAGTCATTGATAATGGTTTTATTCATGATGAACTCTCCTTTATGTTTTTTCTCGATGAAAAAATTACATATTATCTACATTTTCCTGGATGCGAGTGAGCATATTTAATAGTGTGCTTCGCTCAAGTTCCGAAAAGCCGTTCAGGATTTTGGAAATAAACTGCTGCTTTTCTTCGCAGTATGCAGCTATCTTCGTTTTGCCTCCCTCTGTCAGGCTGACGTAAGTAAACCGGTTATCATCAGGATTTTTCCTGCGGATTACCATAGCTTTTTCTTCGAGCTGCTTAAGGTGTCTTGTGACAGCAGCATGATCAATATTCACTTTTTTCTGAAGCTCACGCTGTGTAATTTCTTCCGCTTCAAAAAGCTCCCGAAGAATCTCAAGCCGCGACTGGCTGATGCCTGTACAGCGTTCAAACTTCGGCATTGTCTGCTTACTGAGTTCAAACAGCCGGGCAGCAATTAATTCTTCTTCCTTTGAACATTTGAACACAGCATTCCCGCCTTTAAAGGTAATTGATAGGTCAATAGTTGACACGTCAATTAATATACTCCAAAAATTTTTATAAATCAACCGTTGCGCTCATCTGCGGATATTTTTTCGTTTTTATTTATAAATTTATCTACCTTTATATATGAATATTGTAATATAAGGTAATTGTAAAGGGGTGATGACCTATTCAGCTTGCCCATGAAAAAGGTTTAATACCTAAGATATTCAGTCTAGGCCTGATTTACATGTTAAGCGTAATTCCCATCAGCATCATTTGCGTCAATTTCATTCATAAATTCTACTTTCATCCTCAATTCTTCTTGGCATTTAGCACCTATAAACTATCATATGTGATTTTTAGTGCAGGATTTTTTCTTTTGTTCGCTGTTGCTGGGCTTTTTCTGTATTCCAGGGAAATGAATTCTTCATATTGGCTGACTTTAACAGCTGTTTTCTTGTTCGGCCTGTCTCTTTTCATATTCTATCTGTCTTTTGATGTGTATTCCTATTTGAATGAGAAGGGAATTCATATTAATAGGGCATCCACTATAAAGGCAGTTGAAAGCTATCAGTGGGAAGAGGTGGAGTCGGTCACTCAGCTAAACAAAAGAGGGCTGCCGGCTCAGCTTGAATTTACTTTAGAGGATGACAAAAAGATTTTGCTGAATATCCATGCAGACTGGTATGCAAAGAGAAGGGCGTTTTACGAAGTGCTTCGGGAATATGAGATTCCTCTTGATACAATGGAAAATTAAGTGCCTGCCATCTCAACAGGCACTTATTTTCTTAATTATGGTCTGCAAGGTAAACATCTTCTATCTGCCGGGCTAGATTAAAATCCAGACCTGTCAGCCCATTTTCACTCCAGGAAGTGAGGGAGACGATCACCATTTTGTATTGAATGGCGATAAAAGGATGATGATTTTCGTTTTCGGCAAGGGATGCAATTTTATTTACGAAGGCGATACCGTCTAAATATTCTTTGAAGCGATAGCGCCGTTCTATCCATTTGCTGTCTTTTCTTTTCCAGTCCGGCAGAGTGGATAATTTCCGGGCTATTTCTTCTTCACTTATTTTTGTCATACTGTGACATGCCTCCGATCAAAGATGACATCGAGTCCGTTTTGGATCAGGCGGACATAGCGTTCTTCCCTACTTAACTTTTCAAGCTGGTCCAGGAGCAGTTTTTTCAAAGGCGATTCTTTGTCATGCTTTTCAAGCAGTTCCAGAACTTCCAGCTGAAGCAGCCATTCTTCCGGGAACTCATCGAGAATTTTTCCGATAACACTGTGAAGAAGGACATCCTGAGGGAAATTTGTTTCCCGGATTTGCCTTACTTCCGCATATAGTTCTTCCAGAGGGGTTAGGGCTGTTCCTTCTTTTGGGCTTTCTTCATTCATAACAGATTCTCCGTGGAATGCAGCGTAATCTGCTGCGATCGGCCGTGCAGAAACAATCTGGCTGCCCACAGCTAAATCATAGGTGCCCCAAGTGGGGTGGAACAAGATTTCATCTCCCTTTTTGACGAGACATTCTTCAAGTGATATCAAAACAAGGGAATCATGATTAAATAAAAGATTCGTCACATGGCCGGATATTTCTACTCCGCTTTCGAAGGTGATTTGCATCATTTTATTCATCTCAATGCCAAGTTTTTTCAGGCTCTGTTCCGTTTGATTCTCAAGCTTAATGCCTCCAGCCAATTTTCCGATCGGCGCTCCAAAGCCGTCATGGTGAATATCAGGACCATGATGATTAATTTGTTCATTTTGAATCGAAAGGGCACTCGGACCTGTCGTTTTGACATAGATGGCTTCACCTTCTGCATCCTTCATGATATCAGTGAAAAGACCAGTAATTTGAATGCCTGAATTGAGTTCGATGTGCGCAACCTGGCTTGAAGCGATCGCTTTTTCGATAGCCGCTGTTCCGCCTTGCCTGAAGGCCATCGACTCGCCGAATCTCGTCACTTCTTTTATCAATTGTTCAAAGCTTTCGCAAACAAATAGCTGGGTCTGCATAGATGTAACGTCATAGCTGGTGTTAATAGCATCTTCAATTGTGAACCGGCGTTTCTTCACCTGATCGGACAGGCAATGCTTGCTTTCGCCCACAGATGACAGCAGTCCTGCACCAAAGATCTTGGGTTTCTGCAGTTCGCCAATCAGGCCAAATTCGACCGTCCACCAGAAAATCCTGGAGATTTGCTCAGCTTCAGAAAATCCTTTTACGTGCTGTTGTTTTTCCTTTAATCGCTGTTTGGCTGCTTCAATTTCTTCTTCAGTCGAAGCTGGACTTTCCATGACGATCGATAAATGCCTGGTTGCCTCAAACACCTCATGTTCTTCTTTTGTCGCAAAAGCGTTAGCTCCGAAATGCCCTATTAATTTAACAAACTCTGAGTATGTTTCATCAAATAGAATCGGCGCATGCCCCGCCGCTTCATGGAGAATGTCAGGAGCAGGGGTGTATTCGATATTAGTCTTCTGGCGTATATCCGTTGCAATTGGAAGGATGCCATGCGCTTGAAAATCAAAAAACGCTGTGCCGGGGATCAATCCGTCGACAATGACAGCACCCCAGCCGATTTTATCTAAATGATCGTTCATTTCACTTACCCTTGGAATGCTGTCGATGGAAATACCGGATGACTTCAGACCTGAAGTGAATGCATCATGGGCTATGTCCTCAAGGAAATGATGATTTTGCCTCATCACATATCTCCAAACCGCATGATCAATGGGGCTGTAAGCATTGTAATGCTGCTGGGCTGTAAATGGACGTAAGTGCAGGGGGATCGGTTTTTTCATTTGGTATGTCTCCTTTTATTAGTTTTTATGCTTAAACGCTTTTAAGTGCGAAAGTATTTGAGTATAAAAAATCCCTGCTGAATTTTCATTCAGCAGGGACGAATTTATTCGCGGTACCACCCTGATTGTAAGTATAGAACTTACCACTTCACAGAATAACGGCTAAACCGTCTTATTTCAGAATAGAAATAAGAAGCTCCAGAAACGTAATTCGTGATTTCCTTTGTACTGGTTTTCAGCACCACCAGCTCTCTGTAACAGGGAGGATACCACTACTTCAATTCCTTCAAAGCATTTAAGTATTAGGATGCTTTATATCTTAAACGCTTTTAAGTGTTAAAGTCAATCATTATTTATTTCAATAAAAAACAGAAGCCTTTCTGAGTTTGTGTATTATTGCTCAATTTTAGCTGATCTGCGCTCCTGCTCTGCCATGATTTCCGCATCTTCGGCATTGTCCCGTGTCACTTTCTGAGTCAAAATGGACCCGACCGCCACCAGAAGCATGACGGCAATGTAGTATCCTTTTTCATTAAGCTCCATATCAGCATTGTAAAGTCCGATCAGAAACAGCCCAACACCGGCAATCAGTGTAAAGTATGCTAAAAATGTAAAAGCTGGCGTGTTTCTCCTTCTATATTTTTGCATGTGTTTTATTCCCCTTTTTCCATAACATATTTTCTCGCTGTAAGGTCTGCCAATTCAGCAGATGTAACATATTATTCTTTATGACTTAAAATTATCCTTTTTTGTAAAAAAATGCAACAAATATTCTAAGTGTTTTTACTATTTTCGGTAGTTCAATGAAAATTCACTTAAATTCAGAAGGAAAAAGTCTAGGGATTATACACCCTGCCTCGGTAAATGGGAGCATGTTTTTTATGAGAGTCACTTAGTTGATGTCCATATTATGGTAAAATGGATTTAGAAATATTTTATCAGGAGGGGTTGGTTTTGGTTGAAAGGGAGAGAGAATATGACTTACGAAGAAATCATGCAAAAGCTTGAGGAGCTTGGCACAGAGCAGACGAAGCGGATCTTTATGAATCACGGGGCGAAGGAGCCCTTTTTTGGCGTGAAGGTTGGAGATTTGAAAAAGCTTGTGAAGTTTGTAAAGAAGGATCATGAACTGGCACTTCAATTATATGAATCAGGAAATCATGATGCGATGTATTTGGCAGGGCTATCTGTCGATCCGAGGCTTATGACAAAGGAGACTTTACAGAAATGGGCTGAAAAGGCATATTGGTACATGGCTGCAGAGTATACAGTTGCCCAGGTGGCAGCGGAAAGTGAATATGCTCTTGAACTGGCCCGGGAGTGGATCAAATCAGGGGATGAAATGGTTTCGGTCTGTGGCTGGAGCACGTATTCTAATTATGTATCGATCACACCTGATGACGAGCTTAATGTCAGTGAAATACGAGCATTATTGTCACAAGTTAAAAATAACATCCATGGAGAAAAAAACAGAGTAAGGTATGTAATGAACGGCTTTGTTATCTCAGTGGGCTCTTATGTACCAGAACTGAATGAGGAAGCGAAGAAAATTGCTGAGCATATCGGAAAAGTGCATGTGGA
>NZ_APVL01000033.1 GCF_000565285.1 Cytobacillus firmus DS1
GGGCACTTTTTTATCAGTGTCCGCTATCCGGGGTATAGTTCATTATCAGCAGCCTGTTTTTTTGAAAGATAAGAAATTATATAATTTTTGAACGTCGATAACTGTCTAGCTCCAGCGCCTACCCCCTCGAGGTCACAAGCCAATCCTCCCAAAAAGGCAAAGAGCGCCTTTCCGGGAGGCTCGTCTTGTGCTTGTCGGGGGTGGGCAAGGCGCTTGCGCTTTTCTTATCCGGGAAGAATATCCAGTTTTTTTCGAAGTTTTTCCTCGCTGAAAATCCAGCCTGTATAGGATGATTGAATGTTAAGCTCCCGATCGAGCTGAACCACGGCTACAAATGGGTAATGTCCATTGCTCCGGTAGCGAAGGTCAATGAAGCGAACTTCATAATAATCATCGTATTCATCCACTTCCCAGCGGTAAACTGGTGAGAAGGACAAGAATGCAGATAGATTTTTATCTTTCTTCGCGGCTTCAATAACAGGTGTTTCGGGAACGGGAACGCGATTAAATTGGTCGAGAATCCGCACATGGTTTTTAACAGCACGCCCGACAAAAAATTGCTGCCTGCTCATAACCGCCACACGCCACTGATTAAACCTCATCGTTGGGGCAATGATGATTTCAGTTGCATCCGGTATTATAACCTTTACGGCATTTAATACACTTCTCTGCGCTGCAAACCGCAGAAGATAATAAACGAAAATAATGCCATAAATGATTAGAAATGTATAACCGGGATGAGCCCCAAATGCCCATATGAATAATCCGGCGACATGAATCCCGAAAATGAATGGGTCAAATGTGTTAATAATCCCCAGTGCTACCCATTTGGATGAAAAGGGCCGGAGTGCCTGTGTGCCATATGCATTGAATATGTCTACAAAAACATGCAGGAATACAGCCAAAAAAGTCCATAGCCATAAGTGCAGAAGATCCGCTGACGGAAAAAACGGGTAAACCACAGCAAGTATGACAAGCGGCCAAAGCAGGACGGCCGGTATGGAGTGGGTAATTCCCCTGTGATTGCGAATATAAACAGCATTATTTCTTAGTTTTAAGACAGTGTCTATATCAGGTATTTGTGAACCGACGATGGCTCCAATCATGACACTCGTTGCTGTAGCAGAACTCTCTGCAACTACGGGATCAAGAGTGGCTATGCCGCCAAGCGCCAGCCCCATCACTACATGTGTGCCGGTATCCAAGAGGAAAATACCTCCTTCCCTGGTAACAAATCTTATGTGGGCTAATAATATCAGCGCACCTGATTACTCTTACTTAAAGTGTACCAGCAAAATTCTTGTATTAACAGCTGAATATGGGTACCTTTAAAGGTGTCGCAAAAGTTGGAGCAAAATGTTCAATTAATTAATAAGCGACTGTACTAATATATTCCCATATTTTCCGATTGTTTAACATCAGGAGGATTAAAAAATTGAAAGAAGTTAGCCAAAATACAATTGAATCAACGGATATAAAAGGTTTTCAGGATGATTTGATCAGCTGGTTTGAAGCCGAGCAAAGGGATTTGCCCTGGAGAAAGGATCAGGATCCGTACAAAGTCTGGGTTTCTGAGATTATGCTTCAGCAGACGCGGGTGGATACGGTAATCCCTTATTTTCACCGTTTTATTGAACAGTTTCCGACCATCAGGGATCTTTCTGAAGCAGACGAAGAAAAGGTATTAAAAGCCTGGGAGGGTCTGGGCTATTATTCACGGGCAAGAAATCTTCAGGCTGCCGTTAGGGAGGTTCATGAAAAATATGGCGGCAAAGTTCCGGATACGCCAAAAGAGATCTCCTCCTTAAAAGGAGTAGGACCCTATACTGCAGGGGCCATTCTCAGTATAGCGTACGGAATACCCGAACCGGCTGTGGACGGCAATGTAATGCGTGTCCTTTCGCGAATCCTATCCATTTGGGAAGATATCGCCAAGCCTTCATCCAGGAAAATCTTTGAGTCTTCCGTCCGAACATTAATTTCACATGAAAATCCGTCCCACTTCAACCAGGCCCTTATGGAGCTTGGCGCATTAATATGTACACCAACTTCGCCTTCCTGCCTATTATGCCCGGTGAGAGAACATTGTACTGCGTTTTATGAAGGGACTCAGCAGGAGCTGCCCGTAAAAACGAAAACCAAAAAACAAAGAAATGTGCAATTAGCAGCAGCGGTCCTTATAGATGATCAGGACCGGGTTGTCATCCACAAAAGACCCGGCAAAGGCCTGCTTGCTAATCTCTGGGAATTTCCCATGACAGAAATCAATATTGCATATGTAAGCGACAAAGAACAGATGAAGGACGCGTTCAGCACACAATATGGCGCCAATGTGGATATACAGGAAATGACGGGTCAGATCGAACACGTTTTTTCCCATTTGACATGGAACATAAATGTTTATAAAGGAAAATTATTAGATCTTAAAGAGGAAAAAAATGACTTGAAATTAGTCACCCTTGAAGAAATGAAGGAATTTCCTTTTCCGGTTTCCCATCAGAAAATCTGGAAGCAATATTTGGAAAGCAGAGGATAGAAAAAGGGGAACTTCCCCTTTTTCCTTCACTATTAATCAAAGCTAACCCTGGTCCCATGAGTATAATCGGCTTCCTGTCTCTTCAGGCCGCCGCGGTTTTCTATTTCTTCAACAATCTCCCTATGAATCGTCTGGCCCTCAGCATTTAAATAAGGCATGATCTGCTGAAATGAATGATGGTAAAAAGCAAGCTCGCTGTCCTTCCAGTCCGATTTTGACATCATAGAAAGCTCTGTCATATCACGTCCCACAAACATATGCCATCTTCCTTTCCTCAATTGGATTACAGATAGTGTTTTAATTCGAATTGCCATATATACATGGAAAAAGCTAAAATGAAATCGGTAAGGTGTTTTGTTTATAAATTCCCGGGATAAAAATCCCTAAACAACAGAATTACATAACAGAAAGGAAATCGAACCATGACACAAAAAGTAGCACTGGTAACAGGAAGCAGCAGAGGAATTGGAAAGGCAACAGCCATCAGGCTTGCCAAAGAAGGCTATGATATTGTCATCAATTACGCACGCAGCAAGTCGGCTGCAAATGAAACAGCAGCCGAAATTGAGGCGCTCGGCAGAAAAGCCCTGGTTGTAAAAGCAAACGTGGGGGATGTAGAAAAAATTAAAGGACTTTTCGCAGAGATTGACCGTGAATTTGGAAGGCTCGATGTGTTTGTCAACAATGCAGCTTCCGGGGTTCTGCGTCCGGCAATGGAACTGGAAGAATCTCATTGGGACTGGACGATGAATATTAACAGCAAAGCCCTGCTATTCTGCGGTCAGGAAGCTGCAAAGCTTATGGAGAAAAGCGGCGGCGGAAAAATTGTAAGCATCAGCTCGCTGGGATCGATCCGCTATCTGGAAAACTATACGACTGTAGGAGTTTCCAAGGCCGCATTGGAAGCATTGACACGTTACCTGGCTGTTGAACTGGCTCCTAAAAATATCGTCGTAAACGCTGTTTCAGGCGGTGCAGTAGATACTGAAGCTTTAAAACATTTCCCTAACCGTGCAGAGCTTCTCGAAGAAGCAAAAACCAAAACACCTGCAGGACGTATGGTTGAAATTGAAGATATGGTAAATACTGTTATGTTTCTATTAGGTGAGGAATCCAGCATGATTCGCGGACAGACGATTATTGTGGATGGCGGCATTTCCCTGCTTGTTTAATAAAATATGGATATTTTTGGTTTTTAAAAAAGTTGGATAGTTTCCTCCGCTCCCGGTTAAATTAATGAGCGTGGAGGTGATTATAATGGCTAAACAACCAAACCAATCTCAAGCTGGAACTAACGTTCAAGAAGTGAGACAGCAAAACGCACAATCTGCTGGCCAAGGCCAATTCGGTACTGAATTTGCCAGCGAAACAAACGCTGCTGAAGTAAGACAGCAAAACCAGCAAGCTGAAGCTCGCAAAGGTCAAAATGCCGGCAAACAAAGCCGCTAATTACATCTAAGAAAGAAGCCGCCTTTTAAATGGAAAGGGCGGCTTCTTTTATTTGTGCTGATTGTCATCATGCTCTCCACCTTCGACAAAACTTCCATAAAGTCAACATAACTAGTCAAAGGGTTAAAAAAAGGTACAGCGAAATTATAGAAATAGGAAAAATAATGGGGACGGTGGAGCAAATATGGAGAACTTTAACAGTTTAGTGTCAGAACAGATGAAAACGATGGAAAAGCTTCTTTATCTGCAGAGCGAGCTGGAGCGCTGCCAGGAGATTGAAGAGGAATTAAAAGCAATTCAGCAGGAAACGGAGCTTGAAAGTGTACAGTATGAAATTGCCAGAATGAAAGAAGAGCTCAAACAAATTCATCGTATATTTGAGGAACAGACCGAAGAGGTCATCCGCTCCTATCAGAAAGTAAATGTAACCGTTTAAAGATAAATTTTCTATCCTCTTTCGTTGTCTTCTATACCTATAAAATAAGCTATAATATCCTTTTTTTACAGCCGTTGATACATTTCAATGGCTCTTTGTTTTAAAAATTTCCTTTTACCGTTATAATAGTAGAAAACAGGAATCGTACTTTGTTGCCTTTTTCTTTTGGATATTATTGAGTCATGCTGTGCAGTTTGCACGGCCATGAAGGGGAGGAAGCCTATTAAAGGCGCCAAAAAAGTATTATCAGGTTGCAAAGCTTCCGGAAGGAAAGTAGGGGAAAAAGAATGGCGGTACCCATCGAAGGCGAACCAATGCAAATACACAGCTATAAACATAATGGGCATATCCACCGCGTCTGGGAGGAAACAACCGTATTAAAAGGGACACAGAATTTAGTGATTGGCGGAAATGACCGGACAATCGTAACAGAATCTGACGGAAGAACATGGGTGACAAGAGAGCCAGCCATTTGTTATTTTCATTCTCAGCACTGGTTTAATGTGATTGGAATGATTCGGGAAGATGGTGTTTATTATTACTGTAATATTAGTTCACCATTTATTTTTGATGGAGAAGCGTTAAAGTATATTGATTATGATCTCGATATTAAAGTATATCCGGACATGACATTCAATTTGCTTGACGAAGACGAATATGAACGGCACCGTCAGGAAATGAATTATCCCGATGTGATTGACAGCATCCTTAAATCAAATGTGGACAACCTCATCCATTGGATCCGTCAGAGAAAAGGTCCTTTTGCACCCGACTTTATTGATATATGGTATGAACGCTATCTTACTTACAGACGCTAAAAAAGGGCTGAATGCCGAAAAAAACGCCTGTTGGACCTTGAGTCAGCAGGTTTTTATTTTGCCCAGAATCTGCATGATTGCGGGGTTTAGGGGTAAGTTTAAGAAAATAACAGGGAATGAGACAGAGAGGGGGAGCGATCCGGTTGGACAGTATAAAAAGATATTTGAAATTCGTTAAGCCGTATCGGCTTCAGATTATCGGAACCATTATCATAGGCATCATTAAATTTGCCATTCCGCTATTGATTCCGCTTCTGATTAAGTATGTAATAGATGATATTATTGGCAATGATGCATTGAGCCAGAGCGATAAGAACAGCACACTGTTAATGGTTATGGCTGTGATGATTGCTTTATTTGTCATCGCCCGCCCGCCAATTGAGTATTACCGCCAATATTTTGCCCAGTGGGTGGCAAGCAAAATTCTATATGATATCCGGGATAAGCTTTTTACCCACATTCAAAAGTTAAGCTTCCGATTCTATGCAAATACCAGAACAGGGGAAGTGATCTCCAGGGTCATAAATGATGTTGAGCAAACCAAAACATTTGTCGTAACCGGTTTAATGAATTTATGGCTTGATGTGGCAACCATTTTAATTGCAGTTGTCATTATGCTGAATATGGATGTTACGCTGACGATTGTGTCACTGCTGTTATTTCCATTTTATGCTTTTTCAGTTAAATACTTTTTTGGGAACCTCAGAAAGCTGACAAGGGCCCGTTCACAGGCTCTTGCAGAGGTACAGGGCTATCTTCATGAACGTGTTCAGGGGATGGCAGTTGTTAAAAGCTTTGCCATTGAGGATTATGAGCAAACCCAATTTGATGCGCAAAATAAGAATTTCCTGACAAAAGCGATCGACCACACGAAGTGGAATGCAAAAGCATTTGCAGTGGTTAACACCATTACAGATATTTCACCGCTTTTAGTCATTGGGTATTCAGGATATCAGGTTATCCAGGGAGATATTTCCCTCGGTGTCATGATGGCATTTGTCGCTTATATAGATAGATTGTACGGCCCGCTAAGAAGGCTTGTTAACTCTTCGACCACCTTAACCCAATCAATCGCATCCATGGATCGGGTATTTGAGTTAATTGATGAGAAATATGATATTGACGATTCACCTGATGCCATCCAATGCCGGGATGTTAAAGGGCATATCCAATTTGAGGAAGTGAGCTTTTCTTACAATGAGAATGAGCCTCCGGTATTAAAGGAAATCAATCTCGATGTATCAGCAGGGGAAACGATTGCCCTTGTAGGTATGAGCGGAGGAGGGAAGTCCTCTTTGGTAGGGCTGATTCCGCGTTTTTACGATGTGAATGAGGGCAGAATACTGCTTGACGGCACTGATATCCGTTCGTTTAAAGTAAGGAGCCTTCGCGATAAAATCGGGATGGTGCTTCAGGATAATATTTTGTTCAGTGAATCGGTCAAAACTAACATTCTTCTCGGCAAACCCGATGCCTCTGAAGAGGAAGTAATTGATGCTGCCAAGGCTGCAAATGCCCACGAATTTATTATGAACTTGCCTGAAGGCTATGATACCAAGGTTGGCGAGCGCGGTGTGAAACTGTCGGGAGGGCAGAAGCAGCGAATTGCCATTGCGAGAATCTTTTTGAGAAATCCGCCGATCCTTGTGCTTGATGAAGCCACTTCAGCCCTTGATCTGGAGAGTGAACATCTGATACAGGAAGCATTGGAAAAGCTGGCTAAAGACCGCACGACTTTTATCGTGGCTCATCGCCTTTCCACCATCACACATGCAGATAGAATTATTCTGATAGAGCATGGTGAAATTTCTGAAGCGGGAAGCCATGACGAATTAATGAAAAAACAGGGGAATTATTATAAGCTTTTTCAGGTTCAGCAGCTTGAAAATTAGGCTAAAAGCCGGCTCTATTTACAGGGCCGGCTTTGTTGTTGCTTTTTTAGGGCAATGCGTCAAATTGTTATAGCGTCAAAGCAGCTGTCAGTAAAAAAACGTCATGAATGTCCATCTATCTCATAATTATTAGTAGGATATGTTTATTTTACTTCTAAAAACGGGTTAAAAAATATATAATGTTTACTATATTTAAATAATTTAGAAAAATGAGTAGACTTAACCAATCTTTTTTTATAGAATGAAAAAAAGATAGTGACCTAAGGTCCAAAATTGTTAAAAATGTCCTATTTCATAGAAACGGACGATCAGGAAAGGAGTATCCGTGTGACTCAAGCTCCAGTTTTAGATGTAAAACAGCTAAGGACTTCCTTTTTCTCTTCAGATGGAGAAGTTCCGGCTGTGGATGATATCAGCTTCTCGGTCAACAAGGGTGAAATTCTGGGGATAGTAGGAGAATCAGGCTGCGGGAAGAGTGTTACATCTCTATCCATTATGAAGCTGATTCCACAGCCCCCGGGAAAAATTGTTGGCGGTGAAATTCTTTTGGATGGAGAAGATCTCGTAAAAGCATCAGAAAAAAGAATGCGTGAAATAAGGGGAAATGAAGTGGCTATGATTTTTCAGGAGCCGATGACTTCATTGAACCCGTTATTTACAATAGGAGATCAGCTGATAGAAGGAATTAAATTACATAAAAAGTTAAATAAGAAGGCTGCAATCCAGCAGGCTGTTGAAATGCTTAAGCTTGTTGGTCTGCCAAGGGCAGAGCAGATTGTAAAGGAATATCCCCACCAGCTGTCAGGGGGAATGAGGCAGAGGGTAATGATTGCCATGGCATTGTCCTGCCATCCTCGCCTTCTGATTGCAGATGAGCCGACAACAGCTTTGGACGTGACAATCCAGGCACAGATATTATCCCTTATGAAGGATCTTAATGAAAAGCTGGACACAGCCATAGTCATGATTACGCATGATCTCGGGGTAGTAGCGGAAGTATGTGAAAGGGTAATTGTCATGTATGCCGGGAAAATAGTGGAGGAAGCTCCAGTAGAAGAGATATTCAAAAATCCAAAGCATCCTTATACCCAGGGACTTCTTCAATCAGTGCCTGATGTAAGAGAAAAAAAGGAGCGATTATATTCGATTCCGGGAAATGTGCCTAAACCGGGCTCCATCAAGACTGGATGCCGTTTTGCAGCGCGCTGTGAATTTGTCCATGACCGATGCATGACGGAAAGTCCTCCGCTTTATAATGCCAATAGTGCAGAACAGCATACAGTGCGCTGTTTCCTGCATGAGTCTGGGGGTGTCATTAATGACCGAAGTGCTGTTGGAAGTTAATCAGTTAAAGAAATATTTTCCCGTAACAGGCGGTCTGTTTGGAAGAAAACAGGGCGATGTGAAAGCGGTTGATGATATCAGCTTCTTCGTTAACAAAGGGGAAACGCTTGGCCTTGTAGGTGAATCAGGCTGCGGCAAATCAACCACAGGGAGAATGCTGATGCGCCTGATTGAGCCGACAGAAGGGAAAGTAGTTTTTGAAGGCAAGGAACTGACTGCCCTAAACTCAGCGGAAATGCGCAAGATGAGAAAGGAAATGCAGATGGTATTCCAGGATCCGTTTGCGTCGTTAAATCCCCGCCATACTGTTGAACAGATTTTGGAGGAGCCTCTCATTGTCCACGGCATCGGGAACAAAGAAGAGCGTAAACAGCGGGTAAAAGAGATGCTTGAGGTTGTCGGCCTCAGCAGCTACCATGCCAAACGCTATCCGCATCAATTCAGCGGAGGCCAAAGGCAGAGGATTGGAATCGCAAGAGCATTGATGACCAAGCCTAAGCTGATCATTGCAGATGAGCCTGTTTCAGCACTTGATGTATCCATTCAATCACAGGTGCTCAACCTGCTGGAAGATCTTCAAAAAGAATTTCAGCTGACATATATATTCATTGCCCATGATCTGGGGGTAGTTAAACATATCAGTGATAGAGTTGGTGTTATGTATCTTGGAAGATTAGTAGAGATCACAACATCTGACCAGTTATACGATAAGCCGCTGCATCCATACACAAAGGCATTGCTTGGTGCAGTTCCCATCCCTGACCCGACTTTAAAGAAAGACAGGGAGCTATTAACTGGGGACATTCCAAGTCCGCAGAATCCGCCAGCTGGATGTGCCTTCCATACAAGATGTAAAGAATGCATGGATATCTGCAAAACAGATAGGCCGCAGCTGAAGGAAATTGAACCGGGTCACTTTGCAGCCTGCCATCTATATAGCTGAGCTATATAAAGGGCAGAACTGCATGGATGATAAATATGCAAATAGCCGATATCGGCAAAAGAAAAAAGGGGGAAAACAATGAAGAAGCGCAATGGTATTTGGTTCCTTGTTGCAGCTTTGCTTCTGTCACTGGCTCTAGCCGGCTGCAGCAGCAACTCAAGCAGCGGAACGAATGACGAAAAGGATAATGAGAAAGGTACAGATACAGAAGAAACGTCTTCAGGCGGCACATTAGTATTTGGCCGCGGCGGTGACTCTACTTCGCTTGATCCCGCTATCACAACAGAAGGTGAGTCTTTTAAAGTTACAAAGAACATCTATGAAACTCTGATTGAATTTGGTGAGCAGGATACGGAAATTCAGCCTGGACTTGCTACTGAATGGGAAACAAGTGAAGACGGGCTAAAGCATACGTTAAAGCTTCGTGAAGGCGTAAAGTTCCACGATGGAACTGATTTTAATGCCGAAGCGGTTGTTTTCAACTTTGAAAGATGGAAAGCTGGAAACGCGGAGCAGTTCTATTACTATAACTCTCAGTTTGGAGACAAAATCTCTGAAGTGAAAGCTGTAGATGATTACACAGTTGAATTTACTTTAAACAAGCCAATTGCACCATTCTTAAAGAACCTTGCAATGTCTCCATTTGGAATTGCAAGCCCGGCTGCTATTGAAAAGCACGGTGAAAAATTCCTTCACAACCCGGTTGGGACAGGACCATTTGTATTTAAGGAATACAAAGCAAACGATCGCATCACTCTTGTAAAAAATGAAGAATACTGGCAGGAAGGCCTTCCAAAGCTTGATGAGGTTATCTTCCGTGTTATCCCTGAAAACTCTGCGCGTCTAAATGCATTGGCTACAGGTGAAGTAGACTTAATCGATGGTGTTAACTTCAGTGA
This sequence comes from Cytobacillus firmus DS1, assembly GCF_000565285.1. GTDB lineage: Bacteria > Bacillota > Bacilli > Bacillales > Cytobacillaceae > Cytobacillus > Cytobacillus firmus_A. The sequence goes on from NZ_APVL01000033.1 coordinate 10,318, forward strand.
TATTGGCCAAATTGAAGGAAATCCGGATCTTCAAACATTTGAACGTCCATCCTTAAACGTAGCTTATCTTGGGTTAACAAGTACTCGCGGACCATTAAAAGATAAAAAAGTCCGCCAGGCATTAAACCATGCAGTCGATAAGCAAGCTTTAATTGATGCATTCTATGCCGGTGCAGCTGAGCCTGCGAAAAACCCAATGCCTTCAGTAGTAGCAGGTTACAACGATGATGTTGTAGATTATGAATACGATCCTGAAAAGGCTAAAGAACTTTTAAAAGAAGCAGGATATGAAGATGGATTCGAAATGGAACTTTGGGCAATGCCGGTTCCTAGACCATATATGCCTGATGGGCAAAAAGTGGCTGAGGCACTTCAAGCCAACTTTGATGCAATCGGTGTAAAAGCAAAAATCGTTACTTATGAGTGGGGTACTTACCTGGATAAAGCAAAAAATGGTGAAGCTGATACATTCTTATTAGGATGGACTGGCGACAATGGGGATGCTGATAACTTCCTATATGTGCTCCTTGACCAGGACAGCATCGGCTCCAACAACTACACTTACTATGAAAACCCTGAAGTGCATGAACTGCTTGTAAAGGCTCAGGCTAGTGCAGACCAGGCAGAGCGTGAAAAACTTTACAAAGAGGCTCAGGTTCTGATCAAAGAAGATGCTCCATGGATTCCGCTTGTTCACTCAAGACCAATCCTTGCGGGTAAAGCTGATATCACAGGCTTCAAGCCGCATCCAACAGGATCTGATTTACTGGCAACTGTAGAATTTAAATAAGGCGCTTTACAAGTGAGATAAGTATACTTCTTATATTCAAGGAAAAGGGAGTACAGTTCTGTAGCTCCCTTTTCTATATAGAAATATTATAAAATTAGAAACTTTGAATTTCGATTACTGTCTAGCTCCAGCGCCTACCCCCTCGAGGTCACAAGCCAATCCTCCCAAAAAGGCAAAGAACGCCATTCTGTGAGGCTCGTCTTGTGCTTGTCGGGGGTGACCAAGGCGCTTGCGCTTTTCTTAATAACCTTCAAGAGAGGTGAGATGGCAATGCTGTCCTACACACTTAAACGTCTGTTTTCTCTAATTCCCGTTCTGCTGGGGCTTTCCTTAATCGTCTTTTTTATGATCCGGGCAATACCCGGTAATCCTGCACAGATTATTTTAGGACAATTGGCGACAAAAGAAGCGGTAGAGGAATTAACGAAGCAGCTGGGGCTGGACCAGCCTTGGTACCTTCAATATTTTACATATCTGGGTGGGCTTATTACGGGGGATCTTGGAGAATCACTCCGGACTAAAACGGAAATAAGCCAGGAAATCTGGCCTTATCTGGCTGCAACAATTGAACTTACATTCGTTGCCATGTTAATTGCTGTGTTTATCGGTGTGAATGCCGGTATCATCAGTGCCTGGTATCAGAATTCATGGTTTGATTATGTGGCAATGGTGCTGGCGCTTATTGGCGTTTCCATGCCAATCTTCTGGCTCGGCTTAATGGAGCAGTGGGCATTTGCCATTAAGCTGGACTGGCTTCCTACATCGGGAAGGGAAGAAGTAAGAAATCCGATTGAGGCCATTACGAACATATATATGATTGATACTCTTCTGCAGGGAAGGATGGATCAATTCTGGGATGTCATCAGACACTTGATTCTGCCGGCATTTGCCCTGGCAACAATTCCAATGGCGATCATTGCGAGAATTACCCGTTCTACGATGCTTGAAGTAATGAGATCTGATTTTGTCAGGACAGCGAGGGCAAAAGGCTTAAGAATGTTCTGGGTTGTTTATAAGCACTCATTAAAGAATGCCATCATTCCAGTTCTTACGATTATCGGCCTTCAAATGGGATTATTGCTTGGAGGCGCCATTTTAACTGAAACAATTTTCAGCTGGCCGGGAATCGGACGATATATTTATGAGGCTATCAACTATCGTGACTATCCTGTTATCCAGTCAGGCATACTTATCATTGCATTTATCTTTGTCATGATTAATCTAGTGGTGGACTTGCTGTATGCAGCAATTGATCCGCGGATTAAATATAATTAAGGAGGGGGAACGGACTTGGAACTTTCAACACAAAAAGATCTTCAGCCGCCTATTATGCCAGCTGAAGAAAAAGCGGTTTCCCCCTGGGTGGAAGCATGGAGGAGCTTTAGAAAAAATAAACTGGCTTTAATTGGCACCATTATTGTATTATTTTTTGTTCTGCTTGCAGTATTTGCACCGCTTATTGCGCCGCAGGGAATTAATGAACAGGTGCTTTCAAAAAGGCTTCAGGCGCCATCAGGCGAGCATTGGTTTGGAACAGATGACTTCGGCCGGGATATCTTTTCAAGGGTTGTTTACGGGGCAAGGATCTCATTATGGGTAGGTTTTCTGGCCGTAATCGGATCTATTGTAGTTGGGTGCCTTTTAGGTGTAGTAGCAGGATATTATGGCAAATGGGTTGATACCATCATCTCCCGCATTTTTGACATCATGCTTGCTTTCCCAAGCATATTGCTGGCCATTGCGATTGTGGCTGTGCTTGGCCCATCATTGAGAAATGCGCTGATTGCCATTGCGGTGATCAATATTCCCAACTTTGGCAGACTGATCCGTTCAAGGGTGCTGAGTGTCAAACAGGAGGAATATATTATGGCTGCAAAAGCGATTGGGATGAGCAACAGCCGTATTCTATTCAGGCATGTTCTGCCAAATAGTATGGCGCCAATAATTGTACAGGGAACACTTGCGATTGCAACTGCCATTATTGAATGTGCTGCCCTGGGATTCCTTGGCCTCGGTGCAGAAGCGCCAAATCCTGAATGGGGAAAAATGCTCTCTGATGCTAAGGCATATCTAATACAGGCCCCATGGACGATGATCTTCCCCGGGCTTGCGATCATGCTTACAGTTCTGGGTTTTAACTTAATGGGTGACGGATTAAGGGATGCACTTGATCCAAGAATGAAGAACTAACAAAAAAAGCAGCTGACATCAGCTGCTTTTTCCTATGAATGAAAGATACCACAGTCTATTCGGCGTTCTCCGGTATGGAAACCTCATTTTCCTCTTTATGATATGCCTGAAAACTGGATATAAGTTTATCCAGGTGCTCCACATGTTCATCGTAATCAACAATAGATGATACCACTTGCATGATATGCGGGAGAATGGATTCTTCATCATGTTCATGTTCTTTTTGCTGAGCCAGGAAAAGGTTCACCAGTTCCTTTCTGCTCAGGCTGAAGTCGCCTTCCTCAAATACTACATTCGGACGAACTTTCCCGATAAATTTTAGCATGACGTGTTCATGATAATGGATAAGAATATCAAGCTGCTGCTGCACAGCATGCTGGAATTCTTCAGGCATTTGCTGCAGATCATTTTCAAATCGATGAAGCTTCTTTAATGTTTCCAGCGAGCGTTTTACAGTGGAAATCATTTGGCGGTAAATAACGAGTTTCCTGGATTTAACCAGATCGTTTCGTTTAAAATAATTTCTTTCCTCTTTATACATTAAGTACAGCTGTTCAAGCTTAACATTGCTGTCTTTCATTTTATCAATATCGTTTTTCAGCAGTCTGTGTTCAGATGCATGGCGTATGGTAAGTCTGATCCATTTGGTAATTTCCTCTGTGTTATTGGATATTTTAAAATAAAGCTTGTTTTCGTACTTAGGCGGAAGAAATACAAGGTTAACGATAAAAGCTGATAGTACCCCAAGCATAACGGTTGAGAATCGAATAAGAGCAAATTGCAGAAAGGTATCGCCCGGTGTCTCCATAATGACAATCAGGGTTACAAGTGACAGGCCAATTGTGTTCTCTATTTTTAGCTTAAGATTAATCGTGATGACAATAATAGCTGCCAGACCTATGATAAAGACATGGTTGCCGAATAAAAGCACAAAAATCACGGCGATTAATGCACCGATTGCGTTCCCCTGGATCTGTTCCACAATAGAAAGATAAGATCTGTAAATGGTCGGCTGAACGGCAAAAATAGCGGCAATTCCTGCAAAGATAGGAGCAGGAAGCTGAAAGAGTTCTGATAATAATAGAGCTAGAATGATTGCGATTCCCGTCTTAAGTATGCGGGCGCCAAGTTTCATACAATGTATGTCCTTTCTTTCATAAAAATTGGGTTCATTAAAATGCGATTAAACCGTAAAAGCAGTAATTATACCTACTTTAAACGATTTTGCTCATTGTTAAACAATATTGTACTATACAGGGATATGGAAAGAAGTTCAAGGGGCATTTTGATGAAATTATTATTAAAAGTTAGTAAAAAAGTTAAGGGTGCCATATAGAAGAGAAAAAGCCCCATCCACAGAAACGGATGGGGCTTGATTGGTGCAGATAATCACTCTGTGGAAACAGACGGGTCTGCCTGCTCTTTGACCGGAATAACTTGAACAAAGTGGTCTTCCGGATGATTAAGAAGGGAAGCAAGCTCTGAAGCTTCTTCTGTCTGTCCCTGATCATTCAGCATGGCAATGTATTGGCCAAGCAGTTCTTTAACATCTTCCTTTCCTTTATCGGAAAGAGAAGTAACGGAGACTTTAGCTCCCTTGGCAATTCTGCGCTGGATGGCTTCTTTTGTTAAGCCCATTTCCGGCTGGTGTCTTAAGTAAACAACACCGCCTGTCATTCCTGCACAGATCCATGGACCGGCATCGCCCAGCACAAGGCCTCGGCCATTCGTCATATACTCAAAGGCAAACCCTTTAATATTGGCATTGGAACCGATATTGCCGTATTCTTTTTCAGGCAGCGGCTTTTGCAGCTGGCCGCCGATAATCATATCCGCTCCGGATAATCTGATTCCGGCACGGGCGTCAGCATTTCCTTGAGCAACAAGCAAGCCTTCCTGTGCTCCATAGCCAAAACCTTTGCCAACAGAGCCATTATAGAACTTGCCATTCTTGCCTTTAGCTTTAAAGATTTTAATTTGTCCGCCGAACGAAGTTTTTCCGATGCCATCCTGAGCTCCTCCGGCAACTTCTATGTTGATGCCGAAGCTGTTGTAAGCTCCAAGCCCATTGCCCGGGATGGATCCGCCTTTGTATTTCAAATCAACTTCCGGAAGAGTTTTGTAAGAACCGTCGAGTCTGTTTCTTACACGGTGGCAGGAAACCCGGCTACCCAGTACCCGCTGCTCGGAAGTGACGCTATGGAATTCACGTGATTGATCCAGCTCTTCTACACTTGCATCAAGATACTCTGCTCCAACAGCTACCTGCAGCTGGGCTTCCTGCACGGCTTCAGGTGCTTCCTGGGCTGAGAATTGACCGATTTCAAGTGTTTTCAGCAGGTGTGTCAGGTCAAGCTGATCCTGTCCCTTAATCTGTACAAGCAGATCAGAACGGCCTACTGCATCCTGCAGATTTTTTATGCCAATAGAAGCTGCCAATGCTTTCAGTTCTTCGCCAAAAGCAGTAAACAGGTTCATGATGCCTTTAACAGCAAGGTCGAATTGGCGCGGAACAAATCTTCTTAAACCATGTTCCTTCGCCTGTGCTTCTGAATCTATTTGTGTTGCAATCCCAACATGGCAAGTATCAAGATGGCAGCCGCGGCATGTCGTACAGCCGATGGCCAGCATGGAAAGTGTACCAAAGCCTACACGGTTAGCACCCAGAAGCATAACCTTCAATACGTCTGCAGCACTCTTGATGCCGCCGTCAGCCCAAAGCTCCACATTATCGCGGATGCCTGCTTCAAGCAGGGCGTTGTGAGCTGCTTTTACACCAATTTCAACTGGAAGGCCTACGTGCTGCAGTGCGTGAATTCTCGCTGCCCCTGTACCTCCGTCAAAGCCGCTCAGTGTGATTATATCAGCACCAGCCTTTGCAATCCCGACTGCAATGGTTCCGATATTCGGTACAACCGGCACTTTAACAGCAACTTTGGCTTTGTCATTGGCTGTCTTAAGTTCGTGAATCATCTGTGCCAAATCTTCAATCGAGTAAATATCATGATTGTTTGAAGGCGAAATCAAATCCGAACCAATTGTAGCATTACGCGCTTCTGCAATTTTTGCAGTAACCTTGGATCCCGGAAGGTGACCGCCTTCACCAGGTTTTGCACCCTGCCCAATTTTTATTTCCAGCAGGTTGGATGAATTCAGGAGCTCGGCATTAACGCCAAATCGTCCTGATGCTACCTGCTGTCCGCGGGTCCTCGGATATTTTCCAAGCATATCCTTGATCTCTCCGCCTTCTCCATTCAGGCTGACCATGTTCAGCCTGTCAGCACCTTCTGCATAGGCTCTAAAGGCCGTTTCATTCTGAGAACCAAAGGACATGGAGGAGATAACAAATGGCAGGTCATGATCGCCCACATGCAAGCTGATATCTTCTGGCTTTAGATGGGAAGCCGTTTCCTTAAATCCGGTTAAATGGCGGATTGTTGTCGGGTTCTGGTCTTCCTGTTCAGTGATTTTTTCCTTGTAAACACTATAGTCACCAGTCGATGCCACTTCGCCGATCGCTTTCCAGATACGCGGGAAAAGGCTGAACGTTTTTCCGATCCGTTCCTTTTCATTCTGGTAATCTTCCGCTCTGGCAAAAGCGTCTTCCTTTAAAGCGCTAAAGCTAAATGAAAGCTCTTTAGATCCGAAGAAATTTACTATATTCAGGTATTCGGCTAATTCTTCGTGAAGACCAATGGCAGAGAATAAACGTCCATAGCCTCTTAATTCATGAATGCCGATTGTTGAAATGACTTTTTCAAGTCCTTTAGTCAGAGCTGAATATAAATTCTTCAGCGGTGTATCAGATTCGCCTAGAACCGTCATAAACATATAGTAAGGGCTTATAATATCAGCGCCTAAACCGAATGCGGTAATGATATCATGAAGCGATCTGATTGAAGCTGACCGGAGCAGCAGGGAACATTCACGGCGCAATGCCTCTTTGACAAGAGCCTGATCGATAGCAGAGACTGCCAGGTGCGGATCAATCCAGTAAGCATCCTCCTGATGAGCATTGGCATCGTCGAGTACAAGCAGGGTTTTGCCATTTTTGACAGCATCAACTGCTTCTGCTGCTAAACGGTCTAAAGCTTCTTTTACCGTTTCATCTTTCGTAAATGTGGAAGATAAATAAGATATCAGCTTTTGTTCCTGATAGAAGCCGGTTACCTGGTCGTAGCTCGGCTGATTGAGTTCATCGGAACATTCAAAGCCTGCTTTGCCTTCTATTAAAATAGGAGTCTGCAATTCAATTACGGCTCCTTGCTCCTGTTTTTCAAATAAAGAAGGACGCTGGCCGATAATTGTGCGGGTTGAGAAGTGCTCAGTTTCCCGGTCACGGTCAATGGCAGGGTTTGTAACGACAGCAACACTTTCCTTAATAAAATCTGCGATGTTTTTCCGCTGAGGATTCAGTGCAGCTAAAGGTGAATCGTGTCCAAGAGAACGAATTGGCTCCGCTCCTTTTTCTGCCATTTGCTCGACAAGCTGGACATGGTCTCTCTCCCAGCCGAACGCTTTATACTGCCCGTTATGAACCTTATCCGGGTAATTCACAGAAATGGTTTTTTCCAATTTTGGAGACTGCAGGCGAATCCTGAAGTTTTCAGCGTTTACTCTCTTTGAAAATCTGTTAAAAACTTCAGCCTGATAATGGCTGTGCTCGTAAACAGCCAGTGTATCACCGTCCCATTTCAGTCCCACCTTTTCACCTGGTGATAACGGTTTAGGCTCATTAACATATTCGCTGGATGGGATGATTCCGGGTTCTGATGAGAACAGGTAGGAGCTTTCGGTTTCCAGCATCCACAGTGGGCGAAGGCCCAATGCATCGACACTGAACACTGCCTCATCGGCAAATCGGGAAATAATTCCTGCTGGCCCCTGGGCAAAATGTCCCCATGCTTCACGAATATAGGCGTACATATCCTGTAGATGATCAGGGTATGACTTGATTTCATTCACGATAGGAGGGAACATGACGTCCATTGCTTCAAAGAGAGTATAGCCGTCACGGCAAATAAACGTTTCGAGCGTTCTGCTCAGATCCTGAGAGTCACTGCCGTCTTTTACCAGCGGAACTCCGACCATTTTGGCTTCATCCCTAAGCTTGGCAATGGTGTTGATTTCCCCATTGTGTCCCAGCACGCTAAAAGGCTGCACGCGAAAAAAGCTTGATAATGTGTTAGTTGAATAGCGATTATGCCCAAGCGTCATAGTTGAAGCAACAAGAGGGCTTGCCAGGTCGTGATAGTATTTCGGAAGAATATCTCCGGCTCCCATAACTTTGTAAACAGCATGATGCTGGCTAAGGGAGGCGACATGGACATGCTCGTCTTCTTCAAAATCAACGATTAATTCAAACAGCTTTTTGGAAAGCTCTGCACCATTCGATTCTGCTAAACAGGCAAACTGCCAGAATACTGGATTTTCCTGTATGGCAATCGGCCCTAAAGCTGAAGATTCAGTTACTTCGTCAGATGCATAAATAACCGTTAGATTTGCGTCAGTGAGTTTTTGCAGCAAGATAGCTTTCAGTGATTCAGTATCCTGCTTTCTGGACATAAATACATGTCCAACCACAAATCCTTCTTTTTCCGCTGCTTTAGAATCGGCTCCCGCTTCCTTTAACTTCTCTTTCCATAGCTCTCTGGGGATATCAATATGGATCCCTACACCGTCGCCTTCTCCATTAATAAAACCGGCACGGTGATTCATCGTAACAAGTGCATTGATGCAGCTGAAAATATTTTCGCGGGTTGGGACTTTCTTTTTCTCCATTGCAGATACGATGCCGCAAGCATCGTGCTCCTGGCGGTGAAACTCTTTAAAAAGTGAAGGACTCCATTGCTGTAATGTCATAAAATTCGGCTGAAAATAAGGCTGCGCCTTAAAGCCGTTCACCTCCTGAAAAATAGTAATCTATAAGTTTTTTTTTGTTTACGGGTTTTAAATGAGGGTATTGCAAAGTTATCATTGATTTGAAAGGTAAATGCATGGAGCATTTATTGAATGAATAGTTGGATAATTCGGGATATACTGCAGGACATAATGTTCTTTATGTCAGCGTAATCCGCTCTTACACAAAAGATTTCTCCTATCATATCATATGAATTTTCAGAAATCAATTATTTATACAAAAAGTTGGATAAGGTTTGAGGGAGGATAAAGGATTTTGTATAAAAAAACTCCATGTTTGTAAACGTTTTCATTGCTGTAAATAAAGAAAACGGAAGCATTCCTGCTCCCGCTGATGTATAAAATAATGAATATTTATTCGTCTTTTAATTGCTGAAATGCGTTTTGCACCGCATGAATGGTGGCTTGAATATCATCCTCTGTATGCGCGATAGTGATAAACCAGGCTTCATATTTTGATGGAGCAAGGTTTATTCCTTGATTGAGCATCAGCTTGAAGAACCTTGCAAACATTTCTCCATCTGTATTTTCCGCCTGCTCGTAATTCACCACTTTTTCTTCCGTAAAGTAGATTGTCAGGGCACCTTTTAATCGATTAATGGTAATGGGGATGTTATGTTCTTCAGCTGCCTCGCTTATCCCTTTTTCAAGCAGTTCTCCCAGTCTGTCCAGATGTTCATATACACCAGGCTGCTTCAAAACTTCGAGACAGGCAATTCCTGATAGAATCGACGCCGGATTTCCAGCCATTGTACCAGCTTGATAAGCTGGACCTAAAGGAGCTACTGTTTCCATAATCTCTTTCTTTCCGCCATAAGCACCGATTGGAAGGCCGCCACCAATGATTTTCCCCATGGCTGTCAAGTCCGGTTTTACACCAAGCATGTCCTGAGCGCCGCCATACATAAAACGGAAAGCTGTGATGACTTCATCATAAATGACAAGCGCACCGGCTGCATGTGTTAATTCGTTAACCTGTTCCAGGAACCCCGGTTTTGGTTCAACAATTCCGAAGTTGCCGACAATCGGTTCCACCAGCACAGCGGCGATCTGGTCACCCCATTTTTCCAGCGCTTCCTTATATGGTTCGATTTCATTGAAAGGAACCGTGATCACTTCTTGGGCAATGCTTTTTGGAACTCCGGCAGAGTCAGGCGTTCCGAGTGTTGAAGGACCTGAGCCTGCAGCAACCAGTACAAGATCGGAATGGCCGTGATAGCAGCCGGCAAACTTAATGATTTTGTCCCTTCCCGTATAGGCCCTTGCCACACGGATCGTTGTCATAACGGCTTCAGTTCCCGAGTTGACAAAACGGACCTTTTCCAAGTTAGGCATTGCTTCCTTAAGCATCTCGGCGAATTTCACTTCATGAGGTGTCGGAGTTCCATATAGTACTCCGCGCTCAGCAGCTGTTTTTATGGCTTCTGTAATATGCGGATGGGCATGACCGGTAATGATGGGACCGTATGCAGCCAGATAATCAATATATTGATTGCCGTCCACATCCCAGAAATAAGCACCCTGTGCCCGTTCCATCGCAACCGGCGAGCCGCCGCCAACTGCTTTATAGGAGCGGGAAGGACTGTTTACCCCTCCGACAATATGTTCTAATGCTTGTTTATGCAGCCGTTCAGAATTAGTAAATTGCATGTTAATCCTCCTGATAAAATCCATTTATATGTCCGTCATTATTTTAACATGTTTGGAAGGGGCTTCGTCCAATCTAAGTGAAGGCGGATTATTCTGTATTTTAATAATATGAATTGAAGCAATCTAGTTGTGCAGAAGGCGCTGTTTGTCTAAACTATTTCATTAGGGCATTAATTGGCAGGAGGAGTAAAGATGAATGATGCAATAACAGTCCGGAACTTAAAAAAGGAGTTTAAAGCTTATTCAAGCCGCTCCGGATTAAAGGGTGCTTTCCGAGACTTGCTTACAAGGAATTATAAAATTGTACCGGCAGTTAACAATATCAGTTTTCAAGTAAAACAGGGCGAGATGGTTGGGTATATTGGTGAAAATGGAGCCGGGAAGTCAACTACCATAAAAATGCTGACAGGGATACTGACCCCAACAACCGGTGAAGTGATCGTGAATGGAATGAACCCTCATAAAGACCGTGAAAAATTCGTCAGCACGATTGGAGTTGTCTTCGGCCAGAGATCTCAGCTTTGGTGGGATATTGCTGTTCAGGAATCCTTCAGGCTTCTCAAGAAGGTGTACAAAGTATCTGATGAACAATACGACAGTCATATGGCACATGTTATCAGAACCCTGGATATTGAACCTCTGCTCGATAAGCCGGTCCGGAAGCTCTCACTCGGGCAGAGAATGAGGTGTGAACTGGCAGCGGCACTCATCCACAATCCGCCGCTCTTGTTCCTGGATGAGCCGACTATCGGGCTTGATGTGCTTGTTAAATTAAAGATCAGAGAGTTTTTAAAAGAAATTAATGAAAAATATAATACAACCATTCTGCTGACTACTCATGATCTGTCGGATATAGAGGCGCTGTGCGAACGCGTAGTGATGCTGGACGAGGGCAAAATCATTTATGATGGAGCATTAAAAAGCCTGAAGGAAAAATGGGGAGAAGGGAAGGAAATAGAATTCCAGTTCCTTGAAGACGTGACCCTGAACGACTTAAACCGAATAACGGCTTCATCGGAAGTGAAATGGGAAAAGGATGAGAAAGAAGCGATCTTTACAGCCTTTGCAGAGGATAATGATGAACTGATTTCCCTGCTGATTGCCAAGGTGGTTGCGGATTTGAAAGTGAAAGACATCAATATTAAAGAAACTTCAACAGAGGAAATCATAAGAAATATTTATGACCGGGGGATATCTTAATGAAAGAATTTGTTTTTACCCGGGGGTGTTCCTGTGGATAAGTATATCGAAATGATTCGGATCCGTTTTTTGATGATGCTTGCCTACAGAACAAATTATTATACAGGTATTCTGATTTACAGCATTAATATTGGCGCTTACTATTTTTTGTGGAGTGCCATTTATGGAGAAAAAGATGCGATTGAGGGCATGTCTGTGATCCAGATGTCGACATATGTGGCTGTAGCCTGGATGGCAAGGGCGTTTTACTTTAATAATATAGACCGGGAAATGGCTGCTGAAATTAAAGAAGGAAAAGTAGCGGTGGAGCTGATCCGCCCATATAATTATCTGGGTATGAAAACGATGCAGGGACTGGGGGAAGGAATATTCCGTCTCTTCTTTTTCTCCGTTCCGGGCATGGTAATCGTCTCGTTCATTTTTCCGCTCCAATTTTCTGCGGATTGGACGACCTGGATTTTCTTTGCGGTATCGATTATATTAAGTTTTTTTATTAATACGCAGATTAATTTGCTGACAGGCATTACCACTTTCTTCTTATTTAATAACACAGGGCTTATCCGGGCAAAAAGAGTTGTGATTGATCTCTTTTCCGGCCTTCTGATTCCTATCAGCTTTTTTCCTTTATGGGCACAGGATGTACTGAAATTTCTGCCCTTTCAGGGTATCAGTTATGTGCCGAGCATGATTTTTACGAATAGTTTTTCGAATAATGAAGCCATCCAGGCGATTATTATGCAGGGGATCTGGGTTCTTATTCTGATCATACCCATTCAGGTTCTGTGGATTATAGCGAAAAAACAGCTCATTATTCAAGGAGGGTGACGCATGTTTTATATAGCCATTTTCTTTCAATATGTCGCCCAATATATGAAAACAAGAATGCAGTACCGTGCAGACTTATTTGTTGAGATCTTTTCAGATCTTCTATTTCAGGCAGTCAATTTAATTTTTATCCTGGTCGTTTTTGGCCATACTGAACTGCTTGGCGGCTGGACGAGGGATGAAATCATCTTTATTTACGGTTTTTTCCTTGTGCCATATGCGCTGTTTTCATCGTTCTTTAATATTTGGGATTTTAATGAGAGGTATATAGTAAAAGGTGAACTCGACAGGATTTTAACCAGGCCGATCCATAGTTTGTTTCAAATCGTATTGGAACGGATGGAGCTTGAATCCCTGTTTGGGGCCGTAACAGGCATTGCTGTTATGATCTACGCAGGAAACAGCCTTGGTTTAGGAATTACCTGGACTGACCCGTTCTTGTTTTTCTTATTTGTGATAGGCGGAATGCTTGTGTATGGAGGCATCTTTGTACTGATTGCCTGCATCAGCTTTTGGGCAGATGCAAGAACATCAATCATGCCGATGATGTATAACATCGGTAATTATGGAAGGTATCCGGTTGATATTTACAATAGTGTTATACGCTTTGTCCTCACCTGGGTTCTTCCGTTTGCCTTTGTCGGTGTATATCCGGCTTCCTACTTTCTGGGGAAAGAAGAATGGTTTTTATACTCCTTTTTAACACCTGTAATCGGAATCGTATTTTTCGGCATCTCGATCCTGACCTGGAATTCAGGTGTTAAGCGATATCGGGGAGCGGGCAATTAGAACTGGGATAAAATCCCGGTTTTTTTATTGAGCGAACCCTTCCCAATGCAGAAAGGTTTCCGAGACAGGCTGTCATATGGGAAAGGCTACAAGCGTATAAATGAATTGGAAGGCATTTCGAAATGAGGTGCAGTATGGCTTTTTATTTATCGCTGATTTTAATCGTGCTGTGCATGATCATGAGTCTGCAGACTCTTTTTTCATCCGCCAAGATTAAGGGAAGATGGGTGTCTGCTGAGAATTTCCTTTATCTCATAAGTTTATATGCAACTATTCTGATTGGGTTTGGGCTGATATATATTTGGCTTGATTTACATGGGCTGGTGGTTTTGATGGACGGCACTGAGTATATGGAAACCGGTTTCCTCGAGAGGCTGGAGACGGGTTTTTATTTTAGTGCGGTAACCCTTTTTTCTGTTGGGTATGGAGATGTCAGTCCTGTTGGAATAGGCAGGCTTATTGCCGTATTGGAAGCGTTAATCGGATATGTCATCCCGGCCGCATTTGTAGCCAGGGTAGTATTTGATGCAGGTGACCGTGCTTTATAGTGTATCAGTTGTTTTTGACCGCAAAGTTGGATAGGCTTAGAGTAATAAACCTATTCAACAGGAGGAATGAAAATGGCAATTGAAATCGGTAAACCGGCTCCAGATTTTGAGCTTGAGGCCAGTAATGGTGAAAAGGTAAAATTAGGAGATTACCGCGGGAAGAATGTTGTTCTGTATTTTTACCCGAAGGACATGACACCTGGCTGCACGACCCAGGCATGTGATTTCAGGGACCAGCATCAGAATTTTGCAGATGTGAATGCAGTCGTTTTAGGAGTAAGCCCTGATCCGCTCAGCAGACATGAGAAATTTATTGAAAAGCATGGATTGCCTTTCCTGCTGCTTGCAGATGAAGACCATAAAGCGGCAGAGGCGTACGGTGTGTGGAAATTGAAAAAGAACTTCGGGAAAGAATATATGGGGATTGAGCGTTCAACCTTTATAATTGACCAGGAAGGCAAGCTCGTGAAAGAATGGCGCAAGGTAAAGGTTAAGGATCATGTCGAGGAAGCGCTGGAGTATATTAAGGAAAATTTGACACGGCCTTAAATGGGTTGCCTATTTTTTATCGGAACAAGGCTTTTGTCCATTCCGAAGAACAAGTTTTGCATATCATTTTATTAGGGCATACCTCCTCAGATACTTTTTCGAAACGGACCTGAACAGGTTCGTTTTTTTTAATGTTTTTACCATTCAACAATGGGTGGTATGATGAAATAAAAATATGTTGGAGTGGAGTTTATGAAAATTGTGTCTTCCATTTTGCCTCCCGAAGAGCTGCGGCAGGAAGTAATTCGGGAATTCCCTGAGGGAGATTTCCTGTTTTTCAACGGAATAGAAGCTGCAGGGGAATCCTTTTATAAGGCTGAAGTATTTATTACATATGGAGAAGATCTGACAGAAGAACATATTAATAAAACAACAAAACTAAAGTGGATTATGGTGATGTCAGCGGGAATGGATGAAATGCCTTTGAAAACCTGCAAGGAGAAAGGCATCTTAATTACAAATGCAAGAGGAATCCATAAAATCCCGATGGCTGAATTTGCGCTTGGAACTATGTTAGGGCATGTTAAACAAAGAGCATTGCTGGCTGAAAATGAAAAGGCAGAAGTTTGGAATCGTGATCTGCCAATGGAAGAGCTGCATGGAAAAACTTTATTAATTATCGGTGTAGGTGCAATAGGGGGGGAGATTGCAAGACTCGCCAAATGCTTCGGAATGAAAGTGGCTGGAGTGAATAGGAGCGGACGGGAAAATGCATGGACGGATCGTATTTTTCCACTCAGCAGGCTCGCACAGGTCCTTCCTGAAGCTGATTTTATCGTTTCAGTCCTTCCCAGCACGCCTGAAACTAAACATCTGTTAAAAGAAAAGCATTTCTCTGCAATGAAGAATTCTGCTGTGTTTATGAATATAGGAAGAGGAGATCTTGTTGAGGAGAAAGTGCTGCTGACTGCACTTGAAAATCACCAGATTTCTCATGCGTATCTGGACGTTTTTGAAAAAGAGCCTCTGCCTGAAGGGCATCCTTTCTGGAGCATGGAGAATGTAACGGTCACACCCCACCTGTCAAGCAGAACAAAAAACTATTTACCGAGATCTTTTGAAATTTTTAAGCATAACCTTCATACATATATAAAAAATAACAAAGATTATATGAATGTGATCGATTTTGAAAGAGGGTATTGAAATGAGAATTTATACCAAAACGGGAGATAAGGGGACAACATCATTAATATATGGGCAGAGAGTCAGTAAGAATGACATTCGCGTAGAGGCATACGGTTCATGTGATGAGGCGAATTCCATGATTGGAATGGCCTTAAGTCATTTAAGAAGCGAGTATTTCAGCGGTAAAGAAAAAGCGGAACAGGTATTTCATAAAGTGCAGACCGATTTGTTCCATGCAGGAGCAGAGCTGGCAACCCCAGCAGGAAAAGAAGTTAAATGGACGATAAAGGAAGAGGATATCACTTTCCTGGAAAGTCAAATAGATGAGTGGGAAGCTAATCTTACTGCACTGAATAACTTTATTTTGCCCGGCGGTCATCCTGCAGGAGCGGCATTCCATGTAGCGAGAACCGTTGTGAGAAGAGCGGAAAGGTGTGCGGTGTCACTAGGTGAAGAAGTGAATCCGCTCGTTTTAATTTATCTCAACAGGCTGTCTGATCTGCTGTTCGTTGCTGCGCGATTTGTGAATCACCATTTGGGCACTGGTGAGCAATCACTGCACGATGAAAAGAGCTGATTCCCTCTATTAAGGAGTTTGCAATATTGACAAATGTGGTAAAAAATTAGTACACTATTTATAAAGATTATAAAGTAAGAATATTTGTTGGAAAAGAGGTGCATGGCGGTGGCGCATATGGAATTAAAAGAGGCGCTGGATACTTTAAAAGACACTGGAGTACGTATCACTCCGCAGCGTCATGCGATACTTGAATATTTAATAAACTCCATGTCACACCCAACTGCTGACGATATATACAAAGCATTAGAGGGGAAATTCCCAAATATGAGTGTGGCAACAGTTTACAATAATTTACGAGTATTCCGTGAGGTTGGCCTGGTAAAGGAACTGACGTATGGTGACGCATCTAGCCGCTTCGATTTTGTAACCACTCATCATTATCATGTCATTTGTGAAAGCTGCGGCAAGATCGTAGACTTCCACTATCCTGGCCTGGATGAAGTAGAGCACCTTGCTTCGCATGTTACAGGTTTTAAAATAAGCCATCATAGAATGGAGATTTACGGAACATGTCCGGAATGTGCAAGTAAAGAAGCTCACTAATAAATTTTAAAGCTGCCGGCGCTGTGCTGTCAGCTTTTTATTTTTAATCCAATAAAAAACCGGCTTTAGAGAGCCGGTCATTTTAGAACTTGAATATGGAAGCAAGAGGATAATCAGCTCTGCTTCTTATTTTTTTTGTTGTATTTTTCATCAAATTCAGCGCCCTCAAGATTTGGATCAAGCGTCAAAGGTTCATTGCAGTACATGCACATATCAACGCGGCCAAGCATCTTTGTGTGTTTTCCGCAATTCGGGCAAACCACCTGCACGGTTTTTGTTGAAAGCATGCCGATCCAAAAATAAACACCGGTGCTGGCAAGAATGCAGAGCATTCCGAGAAGCATAAATATAGTCATGAGAAGAGCGGAATTCCTGAAGAATATTCCGAGATACATAACAATAAATCCGATGAAAATTAAACTAAGGGCAAATGTACGAATTTTATTGATTTTATTTGAGTACTTAGCCATACTGCTCCCTCCTAAAAACTAACTATACCACACTCCTTTTGATGAAATAAATATTAATATAGAATGGTGTCGAAAAATGTCTCAGCTTTAGGAAGGATTTCATTTATAATTGTCGAAGATATACGCTATCAATAAAATGGAGGAATTATGATGGAAGATATTCTCCGTCCTATATACCAGGAACGGGCAAGCCAGACAAACACTTTAGGCGTGATTATGACCGAAAAAATGCAAAAGGCTATTCCTGCTACTGATACATTTGATGCTGTACTGCTGATCCTTGTTGAGGAAGCAGATGAACCTGTATTTGTTAAACATTACACATATAAAGATAAAAAAGCGGCTCTTCATATCGTGACAGATAAGCAGCTTCGCGAATGGATCCTGCTGGGAACGAACCGAAAAATCTTTGACTGGCTCTATAATGGAAAAGTTTTATTTGATCGAAATGAATATATTCATAACTTGAAGGTGGAATTAAGAGAGTTTCCGTTCTATGGGCGAAAATTAAAAATGGGTCTTGAGTTTGCCAAGCTGATCAGACGATATATGGATGGCAAAGCCTTCTTTGAAAATCGCCATTATTTTGATGCCTATAACCATATTGTTCATTCCCTTCATCATCTGGCCAGGCTTGCTGTTATTGAAAATGGATTCCATCCGGAAGTAACTGTCTGGAATCAGGTAAAGCAAATTGAGCCTGAAATAATGAAACTGTATGAAGAATTGGTGAATAGCCAGGAGCCTCTTGAAAAAAGGCTGGAGCTGCTGTTCCTTGCAAGTGAATTTTTAATCCATTCGAGAACCAAACAAGGAATCAGTCATCTTGCCGATGTTCTTGCTGAGAAAGAAGAATGGTCCATCCACGATATTATGAACCATGATGAACTTCATCTATATGCGGTTGACTTAAGCATGCTTCTTGAGTATTTGATTGATAAGCATTTCATAGAAGTGGTGAACATAGAAACAAAAGGTCAAGGGATTTATCACAGGTATTACAAACTTTTAAAAAAATTATCGTAAAAAAACTTTAAAAGCTATTGACCTTTATTTAAATCCTTGTTATATTTATATCCGTCGCTGCGATATGAACGAAAAACATTTTCACAGACGACGGATAAATTTAAAAAAGTGTTGACAGATAAAATCAACACATGTTATATTAATAAAGTCGCTTCTGAGCGATTAGGTAAAATATAACAAAGAGAAATTGATCTTTGAAAACTGAACGAACAAAAACGTCAACGTTTTAATCATTAGTCTTTTTTGAAAAGACAAATCGAGCTTAATCAAC
>NZ_APVL01000034.1 GCF_000565285.1 Cytobacillus firmus DS1
TTCTATCGAGCAAAAACTGTTCACTTTAGTCTAGCAGTTACAAATATCCGTGTTAATGCTGATATCAATTGTTTTACTCATGAATTCAAGCTCTTTTCTCCTTGAATTTTCAGTGTTTTATCTATTTATTGGCCTTTTGGTCACCATTGGAGTTCTATTAATGCAAAAACTACTTTCAATTCATCAAGAAACTATTAGTAAATTAAATGTAAATGGAGTTGATTAAGATGGACCAATTTATCTTTTATTCAGTAATATTGCAATGGATTGTTTTGATAGTTGTTATTCTAGCAATATTTTTGGTGTTCAGGCAGTTTGGTGAGGTTTATTTGAAAGAGAGTAAAGCAATTCAAAGAGACGGTTTAGCCATTGGTGAAACAATCCCGAAATTCAAGGCTGCTTCAGTAAATAGCAGCAAAACTTATAATCATGAAAGCATTTTGTCCAAACCTACCCTAATAACATTTATTTCTCCAAACTGTAAGGCCTGTAAGGATATGCTACCTGAATGGAATGATGCAACTACCACTTTAGGAAATAAAATCAACTTTATTTTAATTTCAACAGGAAGAAAAGAAGAAAATGAAAGAATGCTAGAAAACAATGTTATCAAGAGTGAGGTCCTTATTGATGAAGAAATGCAAATATTCCGTGATTTCAAAGCTAGAGTTACACCATTTGCCTTTATGATAAACCAAAAAGGGGAGGTGACTGAAAAGGGATTAAATAATGGGAAAGAACACATCCATGGTTTAATTTCTTCTATTGAAGATTACGTTGAATTAAAAGGAAATGACTCTAATCTGAGAAAGGGAGTTGTAACAAATGTTTAAGTTAATCGAAGCAATTGATCGGTTTTCAAAATTAATATCAGAGAATATTGCTAGAGAGGTAAATAGAAAAACATTTTTGAAAACTATTTTGACTAGTGCATTTGCGGGAATAGCGGTGTTTTCTGTGAATCTCAATCGTACCTCTGCTGGCGCATTAAGCTGGTGTGAACAATGGAGATCTGATAGTAACTGTACACCACCGTGGGGTAGATTTTGTTCAGGATGTACAACCTCTACAAAATGTCCATCAGGTTATAAGGTATCAAAAGCATGGGGATATTCTTCAACTGGTTGTTGGTGTCTTCCTGGAGGGCCAGGATATGATTGGACTTGTTGCGACTGTACGAAAGGGGCTGACGTTACAAAAACTTACTCAAGTGATTGCGGATGCAAGGGATCATTTAAATCTAACGCTTTAACGTGATTTTAGGATTATATTTATTGCTATCTTGAATTCTATAAAATTATGAAGGAGGGCTGATAATGAGCTGGGTAAGTAATGGAAACCTTGAAATAGCTTTAATTTTTTTATTGGCTATTATCGCGGGTAGTTCGAAATTCTGTACCTACTGAGGGGTAAATGTAACCTTGGAGTTACTGTCTCTCGGTGAGAGGCGTAAATGGTCAACTTTTTTTAAAAGTGTTAGTACTTATACACTATCCGCTGTAATTGCTGGAGGAACATTTGGGTTTGTAAGTACACTTTTTATATTCTTATTAACCTTCTGGGTTCCAAACCAAATTAAAGAACTGGTTATTTTGGTAATCTTTTTGTTGCTCTTATTGCATGAGCTTAAGATAATAAAGTTAAAACTTCCCCAGAATCAATGGCAAATACCTTCTAGTTGGTTAATATACAAATCACAAAAAAACATGATAATATGGGGAGTTATTCTAGGTGCTGGAATATTCACATATATACCAAATGTTTCATTCTACTTATTATATATATATTTAGGATTTTTCTATTTACCCAATGAAGCAATTTTATTTGGAATGTTATATGGATTTAGTAGAGTGTTACCATCTATTATATATGTCCTTTGGAAAACTAATTTGAGGAATGACTTGAGTGATTTCCATATTATCTGGCGACTAAAAAAAGTCAGTAAATTTTGCAATATTGCAGTCTGTATTTTATTTGTATCATTTATTATAATGTGAAATTATTCAGGAGTTAAAATTTCATATTTTCCGTCACAGTGTCCCTTCTTTTGGGTAATCCATCTTGCTGCTAAAAGAAGCTTTTTCTAATCGCCTAACAGATAGAAGATGACAACGAGGTTCAAGTGGAAGAAAATACATCGATATAACGGAGCCTTTAAGGGGCTCTGTTCTTTGCTCATATCTAACAGTGAATATAACATTCACTGTTTTTTACTTTAATAATCATAAATTCATCATTCGAAAATTGGTTATTATTTGACAATTTACAACAAGTATATTATTTTTTATTTATTGGAAATTATTTTACTTTTTATGAAAAAAAAGGTAATATGTAGAATCTTGTAAGCAATTCATTCTGAAAAACTAGTTAACGACACTACCATCTTTTACATTTTAATAGGAGGGAATCCGTGTGGAGTCATTAAGAAAAGAGACGAAAATTCAAATAAATGACGATGTGTATATTTCTCGGAATGATCATAATCAACTTATTATCCTAAATCTAAATACAAGTATGTATTTTGGACTTGATTCAGTTGGGGCCGTTTTTTGGGAATACATTAAAAAACACGAAAACGTAAACGCTATCATTAATCAGCTGATCCAACATTTTAATGTAGGGGAACCTATTATAAGAAAAGACTTAGAAAATTTAGTTACTCAATTAAAGAATAAAGAGTTGGTTAAAATTGTTAACTAAGATTAAAATATATTACTTATTTACTTACTATCATATACTACTTAAAAAACATGGAATCAAATTTCTTTTTAACAAGTTATCTGGAGTGCAAAAGCCTGCAAAGGAAATGGATTTTTCTTTTAATGAAATCAAAAAATTATGTATGGAAATTGAGGAAGTTAGAGCTAAACATGTTCTAAAGGATAAGGCTCTCTGTCTTCACCGCTCACTAGTTGGTTATAAGCTTCTAAGAGAAAAAGGGATAGATATAAATTTATGCATAGGCATAGCTAAGAAAGATTTTGAAGCACATGCCTGGCTCTTGTACGAGAATGAAGTAATAAATGATGATGAAAATTATGTAAGCAACTTCAATATTATTTTTCAAACAAATACGGAAGAGGGACTTTGTGAATAAGGGTATTTTAGCTCCATTAAAAAAGTATATAGGAATGTTTTCTGCAACCATCTTGATTACATTAGTTATAGTTTTGCTGCAGGCATATTTTCCATATATTAATAAGATTATTGTAGATGACATAGTTACCAATAAAAATTACTCACTTATTAATTCTGTTATTATTTCAATCATTATAGTCGCATTGTTTATGTGTATTTTAGACGTTATTAAAAGATGGCTAATCACAAACATGGCTGAAAATATACAAAAAAACTTAAAAGAGGAACTGTTAAGTCACTTGAGAAAGAAACCATTTGAGTATCAAGTTAAGAAAAGTGATGGTTACCTGGTCTCCTATTTTCAAAGTGACATTACACTAATTGCTCTCATTTATCGAGATATTTTCCCAATAACAATTCAGATTTTTTTCCAGATTTTCATTTCGCTAACAATCATTATAAGTGTCAACGTAAAGATCTTACTAATGGGTATTTTAATTATATGTTTGAATGTAATAATTACTAAAAGTTTCAGTCACAAAATAAAAGATTTTTCAACAAGGTATCAACATGAAAATGCTGAAGTCCATAGATTTTTAACGGACACATTAAAAGGAAGTAAGGAAATACTAAACTCAAATGCAGAAGAATGGGAAAAGACTAAGAATAGAAACGTTCTAAAAAAACCGATTTCAACCTCGCTAGCCTTAACAAAAATATCAGCGCTTTCCTTAAATATCAATCTGTTTATTTATTGGCTTTCATTTGCAATGATTACTTATTTTGGCCTGGGCTTAGTAAGGAAAGGCGAAATGAGTATTGGAGTATTAATCGCAACTACTACTTACTTTATGAGCCTTCTTAGCCCGGTCTTGTTACTTTTTGAGATGAACATTGAATATAAGAAGGCTTTGGGAGGCTGGAAGAGAGTAAGAGAGTTGATTAGCCAAAAAGAAAGACCAGAAAAAAACAAAACAATCAACGAATCTCTTAAAGAAATTAGTTCATGTAATGTTTTAGATGTTTCATATGCTCATTCTGGTTTAACAAAGAAGTTATTAAATAATATAAATTTTTCTGCAGCTAGGGGAGAGCTCACTTTAATTAAGGGTGTTAGTGGTGAAGGGAAATCGACATTAGTTCAATTAGTGGCGGGATTTGTTAGCCCTACTGTCGGTAAGATATTTTTGGATGATCTCTTAATAGACGACATACCCGATACAGAATTGAGAAAGCATATGAAAGTCATGTTCCAAGATCCCGATTTTTTTGTAGGAACTATTGCTGATAATTTGACCTTTAATAAAGAAAATATAACAGAAGAAGAAATCCACCATATACTGAGTTGCCTAAATTGTGAATTTATATATCAATATTCAGATGGAATACATTCCATATTAGATGAAAATATTAGGTTATCGGGTGGACAAAAGAAACGATTAGCGTTAGCTAGAACCATTTTAAGTAAGTCCCAGGTATTGATATTAGATGAGCCAACCTCCGGTTTAGACATGGAAAATGAACAAAATATTTTAAATTACTTAAGTGAAATAAAGGAACAAAGAATAATTATCATAATCTCTCATAGTAGTCTTGCAGAAAATTATGCTGATCGAAAATATGAGCTGAATCATGGGAAATTAGAATTTCAAACGCTAGGAGGTGATTCTCTTGCTAGGAGCAATTTATCTAAGCCAAGAGATTAATCCGCATAATGTCATGGTAAATCAGGAAACAAAAGTGGAACAGGAGGGTCAACATTTCTTCCTAAGGAGTAAAAAGGATTTTGATCTTTACCCAACGGAGATTCGTATCCAATTAGGCGGGTGTGAATATTTTATTTTACTTAATGGCCGAATAGATGACCGAGAACATCTTTTTCAGAAACTCTCATTAGATGCCAATAAAAGCGTATCTGATACGTATTTAATTGGTATGCTTTATCAAAAGTTTGATTTAGAATTTGTAAATTTTTTAGATGGAGATTTTGCATTTTCTATTTGGGATAAGCAGAAAAATCGCCTAATTTTGGCTAAGGATCCAATAGGGATAAAAAACTTATTTTATAGTGTAGATAGTGGATCTGTAATATGGTCATCAGCAATTCGAAATATCTTACATATAGTTCCTAACCAAAAAGTAAATTCAGCTTATATTAAAAGCTTTCTCCTGGATCACCCAATTGCTAATGAAAGCACAGCATACGAGAATATCTATAGACTTGAAAGTGGAGAATTCCTAGTGTGTGAGAATGGGCATATAAAAAAAGATTATTATTATCAATTTAAAATTCCTAGCATCACCTATCGAAAAGAAGAAGATTATTTCCAACATTTTAATCAATTATTTGAAAGGTCTGTTCATAATCGTCTAAGAACTCCAGATAACAGAGTAAGTATTCCGTTAAGCGGAGGAGTTGATTCTTCTTCAATCATCGCAATGGCTGAGAATATTAATAAAAAGGATAATTGGAAATACAATATTGCTACCTATTCTATAGTTTTTGATGAGAAGGAAGCAGACGAAAGAAAATACATTAAATCTATGTTAGAAAAATATAATTTAAAATCCACCGTAGTATATGGAGATGAAGACTGGAACTTTAAAATTGATTTCAATGTATTAAAAGAATTAGATGAACCTTACCCATTGTTTAATAGAGCATTAGCATCAAAAACTTTATCGGCTGCAAAGAGAGACAATATTTCTGTAGTCCTGACTGGGCATGGCGGGGATCATATTTTACATGCTGATTTAAATTATCTTGGTGAACTCCTAAAGAAGGGCAAGATAATTAATTACATTAAGGATCTTAAACAATGGAAAAATAAGTACCCATTACATCAAATATTAAAACAAAATACATTAGATCCTATATTTAGAAAAACCAGACTCGAATATCCTTCATGGTTGAAGAAAGAAAGATTTGCAGATATGGACTTGTCTACAATCTTAACAAAACGATTTGAAGAACTAAAGTGGGACAGTAAAACAATAACTGCTTATTTTAATACGATCATACGACAAACCGGTCATGAATGGTTTGATCAGTATTTATCCAACCCAATAGGTGTGGAGCGAAGATATCCGTTCTTAGATGTTAAGCTTATGGAGTTTCTGGCTGCAGTACCACCCACCTTAAAAATCAGGCCAGCAAACAATAAATATATTATTAGAGAAAGCTTGAAAGCATATCTTCCAATAGAAATATATGGCCGGACTACGAAAGGTAATCATAGTTTTCTCATAACAAAGGGATTTAAAGAAGAGTGGAATCGAATAACAGAATATTATGATTTCAAAATTTTGACTGAACTTGGATTTGTAAACGGAGAGGAAATAAAAGAGTATTGTGAGCGCTGGTATATGGGTTATCGCTATGACCTATATAATGCCTCAGGTATTATGAGGGCTTTGGCTCTAGAAATCTGGCTAAGTGATAAACAGGATATCATATAAAATTTAAAAGGCACCTACAATAAGGAGGAAATACACATGTCAGAAAAAAAAGATGTTAAAATTGAATACTCCACGCCAAAATTTGTAGAGTACGGAAGTGCTGTTGATTTAACTAAAGGAAGCCTTCAGTCACAGTTAGCAGAAGGCACTGATCCTTGGACTGGCTATCGTCGTTCTTAATAGATAAACTGTAAACACATATAAAATCCTGTTTAAAATAAAATAAAAATGTAGGTGCCTTTTAAATTTTATATTATGAGGAGAATCATGACATCATTAATAAGAATTTCAATTAATATAATAGTGCTGTTAATATTAGCAGCAATTCCACTTGGCCTTTCAAATATGGATGGCAGAGTTAATTTTGATATAAGCATTATGTTTGCAAACATTAGTTCTTTTTTACAAGGGTTGTTTTCGGGAGATTCCTGGTATTATCATCAAGGTGACAGGGTTCGTTTTATCATTTCCGATTTGTTTTCATTTTTTATCTCTTCTTACTTATATATGATTGTTGCTTCTTTTATAGTTGTCATTCTTTCAATAATTTTGGGGATATTTTTTTGGAAGAAATCAAGTAAGAGGCTGGATGCAAGTCTCGGTATTCTTGGAGTCATACCTGATTTTTTACTAGTTCTTTTATTGCAACTATCAGTTGTATATATAAATAAAAATTTTGGTATTTCTACTTTTAAAGTAGCTTCTTCCTCGGTTAGTGATCCTGCTATATTTTTGCCGTTGTTCACTTTGGTTTTAGTTCCCTTGTTTTACTTAGTAAAAAGTTTGTCGGATGTGACGTTTGATGTATCAACTGAAAACTATGTACTTACAGCTAAATCCAAAGGCTTAAGCAAACTATATATATATGTTTACTACGTCTCATTAAATGTATTTCCCTATTTAAAAGCCGATCTCTTTAAAGTAACAAGTATTTTAATAGGAAACTTATTTATTGTTGAATATTTATATAATACAAGAGGTCTTACTTCCATTCTTTTTCAATATCAAGTGCATTTTGGTTATCAATATAACCTGGTTGTTATGTGTCTACTTTCATTTTTTATTCTTTACTTAGCCTGCTATTTCACTATATGGTTATTCATTGTTACTGTAGAAAGGTGTATTTCAAGATGAAGAAAAGGGCGAACTTTAGATTAATAGTAGGCTTAGTCTTGTTAGCCTTTTTTATAGTAATCTCTATAATTGGGCCTTACGTAGCTCCTTATGATCTAGATTATTCTAAGAAGATAGATCACATTTACACAAGTGACGGTGAAAGGAAGTTGATTTCATCTCCCTTCCCTCCCTCAAAGGATCATTTATTCGGTACGGATAAATGGGGATATGATATTTTGACATTAATGCTTTATGGAGCTAAATATACGATTTTTACAGTTCTTGCTGTTTCGTTAGTTAGAGTCATAATAGGTGCAGCTACAGGTATATTGGCAGCTATGGGCAAACGTGAAATTGCAAGTAAGCCTAATAAGATTTCCCTTTTTAGTGGAATCCCAACTTTTATCATAATTTATTTTGTCATGCTTGGAATCAATATTGAACCTATTTTTAGCACCAGTTCATTATTATTAATCCAAGGAACTTTGATGGTGATTTTGGGTGTTCCGGGAGTTTTTAACGTAGTTTGTAATAAGACTTTAGAAGTTAAAAAGAGTGCTTATATTGAGGCTGCGAGAACTTTAGGAGGAAGTAAATTACACATATCCATTAAACATATATTCCCAGCTGTGAAAGGGAACTTGCTGCTTATTTTCTTAAATGAATGTATTCAAGTAATGCACATAATTGGTCAACTTGGCATTTTTAATTTATTTCTCGGGGGAACAGAAAAACAGTATTTGCCAACAATTTATCTTTCTATGACTCATGAGTGGGCAGGATTAATTGGACAGTCCCGTTCATTCCTTTATCACTCTCAGTGGATAATTGTTTTCCCGCTTCTTGCGTATTTGTTATTATTAATTTCTTTGTATTTTACATCATCGGGTTTAAACAAATATTTTAAAGATAATATCAGAAGGACTAGTTATTTATAATATAGTAGTTAACACGGAGCCCTTAGGGGGCTCTGTTAGTACTAACAGTCAGATAGAGAGGACCCTCAAAAATGAAGGTCCTACATAGATGTCATGCATGGTGTTTTATATATATATCCAAAAATCATTATTTATAACCACAGATTTACTAGTATTCAATGTCGATAATATCACTACATTGAATCGTGTGGTTTTGATTAGAGCAGCATACTATCTTCAGTGTGAATTTCTTCTCATCGAAGTAATGTATAAAGCCTTTTAAGTACTCCGATTTGGTCCCAAAATAATAAGTGATAGTCACTTCTTTATTTTAAACTCCATCCTCTCGCATATTGCTTGACTCAAATATTCAAGATGTTGTTCATCTAAAGTAGGTTTTGGGGTGATTTCTAGTTCCTGTTGCTGTAACCGATTTTGACAAAATTCAGGCTGAAATCCCACCATCCTAACCATCATAATTACTCGATTGTTTATGGCCATCTTCACATCTCTCCTCAAGAGAACGTTTGTTCCTATAATAACCTCAATAATAGTAATTAAACAAGTTAATTTTTTTCCCTGGAAACGATAAAATAAGTAATAGATGAGGAATTTTTTTCTATTTATTATAAAAAAGAGGGATATTATGAAGGTTCCTATTCCAGAGAGTGAAGAGCAACTAATTGTAGATTATATTTATTTAGACTTTCTAATACGAGCCTTAGAGGAAGATCGCCTGTCTGTCAGAAGCATCCCGTTTAAGATTCCAGAAGTATATGAGTCCTTGATAGATGAGCATCTAAAGAGGCTGAGAGCGGATATAGTTAGAGCTAGGAAGCAAATGAGGGAATTGAAAATTAAGGTGATTGGTCCTAAGAAGGTAAATGAAGATTTTGTACAATACGATTATTATGCGCATGGGTACGAAGGCAACATGAGATTCTGGACGGCTGCAATGGAATATAAAGGTACCAAAACTCTAAAGCGATATTTTATGTCAAATTCAGAATGAGGCGGGGAAGACCTTGTTTATCGTTGAAGATAGATTAAAAACTCGAATTAACTCTTTGGATGTGGAAAATACAGACACCATAAAAGAGATGTGCAGTGAAGGGGAGTTGCTATGTCCGGAGTGTCGGGGGCCAGTAGAATTCCGCGCTGGTAAAATTAAACGATCTTACTTTGCCCATAAGAGTAAAGAGTGTAGCTATCCTTATGGTGAAGCTGAGTCAGAGCAACATATGAACGGTAAATTACAGTTGGCCACTTGGTTGGAGATGTTATATCCTTCTTCACAAGTGGAGTTAGAATATAAGATTTCTGAGACTAATCAACGTTCTGATGTACTTGTTTTACATCCTTCAGGTGAAAGGTGGGCCTTCGAGTATCAATGTAGTCCCATCCCGGGTGAAGTTTGGGAGGAGCGGCATCAGCTATATAAAGCTGCAGGAATAAGAGATTTTTGGATATTGGGGAGTCATTTGAATGATTGGAAGGATTCTGAACGTCCTAATCTCTATTTGAGAAGAGATTTGGAGCGTGCTATTTTTAATGAATTTGGTTATGTTTACTATTTTGGAGCCGCTTCATTCAAGGGTCAAGAGAATAATTATTGCTTTAATATTCTACGCGGGGGCAAGCTTGCAACCAAAACCATTTTAGAGGGGGCTTCTGAGTTTACAGAGCAGACTCTAAATTCGACATCTATTATGGAAGATGAGCTTTGGAATGAACAGATCCTGGAGTATTTCGCAAACCGTTCAACAATTATTCAATTGGAAGATAAGCCGGTACTTTACTCTTTGGCTTATAAATATCTTTTACGTTTAGAGCAGGAAAAGGCAGAGAGCGAAGAAATTCAAAGAAGGAAAATAGAAGAACTAAATAGAACTGCATATAATGAATTTTATCAAAGTTTAGTCCAGAGGCGGAAGGAACAGTATACCATGCTAACATACCAAGAACGAAAGCTATTTCATCATTTATGTAACAAGCATGGCTTTACTCTTGAAACACTGCCGGGGTTTTTCTTTTCCGAAATTGAAAATGCTCATTTAATAAAGACACCTCCATTTGTATGGCAGTTATGGATATATGATCAATTTATTTTTAATCAGAAGCGGATACAAAGTAAAAAGGACATCGCTTCTGTATGGGTACCAACAGTTAATGAAAAATTCAAATGGATGAAGAGACAAGGTTATTTCCAGATTGAAAAGATGAAGGATGAATACGGAGGATATTATATCTTCGCTCCAGGAGATTTTATTGACTATTTAAGTAGAATAGGAGTAACAAAAAGGCGTAGTATTAAAAATTCAAAGTTTCATGAAATCATTAGTGATTACATACATCCCTCGAGCAATCTCCAAGAAAGTATCTTTGTAGAATGGAATTCCTTTAAGTATGCTCCTAATTTGTACTTGCCAGAAGAAATTCCAAGAAAGGTAACGAACTCTTGGAATGATTATTGGAAAAGAAAAAATTAACAAGTGGAGGTACCATGTCGAGATATCAAAATATCTTTCAATATTATCGCGGCCAGTCAAGGGGTTCAACACTAGAAACAAAGCAACTTCAGATAGAGAATAATTTAACAAAGGCATTTCTTAATGTCCTGCAATATTCCTCACCAGAAATGACATCAAAGTTCCTCAAATTTGCCGGGTTGAGTCCCATAGTTACTCAGTCCTTTGAATATCGATACCAAGTAGCTAATGTATTAAGTCATGTATCAAGTAAAGGTGCTATTATCGGCATAGCTGAGAGTGATGAAGTACGTAATAGTAAAGAAAAGATGTTTACGATTCCTGATGGAGCAATTTTATCGGAAGATGTATCTGTTCTAATTGAAAGTAAGGTAGGGTATAACTCATACCTAACTCATCAACAGTTAGAGGGGCATAAAAGTAGCTTTGCACCTGGCCAGCAAATCAAGGAGAAGCCGATTATCTTAACCTGGATGGATATTCGGAACTTCTTTCAAGGTGATCTTAGCTTGTTCGAGGAAAGAGGAGAACAGATAACTTGTTTTTTAATAAAGCAGTTTGAGGAATTCTGCCTGTTAAATAGTATAGGGGACCGCCAAAAGTCAAAGGAGTACTTTTTTCTTCATTTCGAAAAGGAAGCAGCTCAGAAGTTGGCAAGAGATGTTGACCGATATATTTGTAGTGAATTTGCTCCTTACATAGAAGATGCCGGAACAAAAGATGGCATTGGTTATAGAAAAAAGGGGAGGACTAAATTTGCTACTTTAACCACAGCCCGGCAAAGATGTTTAATCCTCCATATAGGAAGAAAAGAAGAAAAACTTGGATTACAACTTCAGGAAAAAATCGACTCCGTATTAGGTAAGAAATATGATCGGAAACCATATGAAGAAGTTAAATATCCACATGAAGCATATATTAGGTTAGAGTGGGTATCGGATTTACAGTATATAAAAGAATTTATTAGCCAAGCCTATAATAGGAACTAATCGACTACGCAATTATGAAATATACCAAATTAGGTATAGTCTGCTTTACTTCAAATTATATTTATGTTTATAATTTAACTATAAAGTTCATATATTAAAAAAAGAGACCCTGGCTGGAACCAGGATCTCAATGTACAGCAAGC
Organism: Cytobacillus firmus DS1; assembly: GCF_000565285.1. Classification (GTDB taxonomy): domain Bacteria; phylum Bacillota; class Bacilli; order Bacillales; family Cytobacillaceae; genus Cytobacillus; species Cytobacillus firmus_A. The sequence goes on from NZ_APVL01000034.1 coordinate 12,192, forward strand.
TGCCTGAAGTGCAGCGGCCAATCCGGAATAGAAGTAGTCCTACTCACATTGTGGCGATGCAGGGTAGGCTACTTCTTTTTATTTGAAGAAATACCTATAGCGATCACGGCAACGATAAGTGTAGCAAAGCTCACCATCAAGTTCATTGCTTCATACGTAACCATCAGCGGCACCCCCTTTCCTTAATGGATTGGAGGAGACCGCTGCCCACCCCGCGTTTGCTGTACAAAAAAATTATATCATAGGGGAGCTGAGAGTACCTATATTAGAAAAGTACCCTTAATGATTTTTTGAAACGGCTAATTTAGCCTAGTATGATGAAGATGTTACAAGCTATTCAATGGGGCAAGAATATCGGCTAAATCATTTTTGGGCGAATTCACCATAGTAGAAACGGGATACAAATCCATTTCCTCAGCTGGATAGGGGACAAGTAACGATCTTAAATGCTCTGTATCATCATTTTTAGGATTTAGCCAAATATCATAGCTATCCTGATTCAAGATAACCGGCATGCGATCGTGAACATCCTCAGTGACCTCATTAGGTGTGGTCGTTATTATAGTGCAACTATGTAATGGTTGTTCTCCTTTTTTCCAAGTTTCCCATAACCCAGCGAAGGCAAATGGCTTCTTATCTTTCATAATAAAGCGGTATGGTTGCTTATTACCGTCTTCTTGCTTTTTCCACTCATAAAACCCGTCAGTTAAAATTAAGCATCTTCTACGCTTGAAGGCGTGCTTAAAACTGGGCTTTTCATCGATTCCCTCAGCTCTAGCATTAATCATTTTGTAGCCTATCTTTTCATCTTTTGCCCAAAAAGGAACCAGGCCCCATTTCATTGTACCAGCTCTTCTTTTCTGCCCATCAGAGATTACCGTTAGAATTCTTTGGCTTGGGGCAATGTTAAAGCGAGGAGAGATTTCCTCTGAGAATTCAAAGTCAAAGTATTGCTGCAAAGCTGATATATCTTCAGCAAGTGAAAAACGACCGCACATGTAATTACCCTCCTTATCATCTTTCATATAATTACCAAAAATTGAATAGGTGTAAACTGGAAAAATTCCTATTGTGCACAATTTGTGCATGTGCAGATGTTATTGACGCTTGCTTTCACAGTCATGCACAAAAAAATCTATCTAATCCATAAGGACTTCAAATAATATATCCATTAGTGCAAGAAAGAATTTCATTAAGTACAAATTACACAAGGACCTTCATTGAAAAGCCTAATTGAGAAGGATGGTGTGGATGCCCTATAATAAAAGGGTGACAAATAAAAAACGGATGGATTTCATCATACCTTGGTATGAGTACTCTGCCACCCTTAGATAAATTTACCGCACCTTGATACGGGGTTTTATCCTACCTTAAATATATCGGTACCCTCTTTAATTTTCAATTGGTCTATCATAATTTCTTTATTATTACTTAGAGAATAGGGGATTTAATAAATGATTCACAATATAGAAGTAGCACAGCTCTTAGCAAAAACGTATGTTTAATATGGATTAAATGTTGATGAGTTTATAGTTTTGAATGCATATTGCATGCACAATGGATATTATGGTGAACCAAACTTTGAAGAAATGGGAAAAATGACTGGAAAGGGCAAATCAGAGATTTTAAGAATTCTAAAGAGCCTTTATGAAAATCAAAAAATTTCTTTTGATGGTCAAGCCATTGATATCATGGCGTTGTATAGGAAGCTTAATAGCATCTTAGAAAGTGAAAAGAGCATAGGCAGCCGAATTGCAGAATCACGGTACCAAATGAGGATGATGGGTTCTTATGATGATAATCATATGGGGATGGTTGAATTATACCCTTTAGAGTCCGGTGTTTCTGTTCTTAGCAACACTGGTTGGGGGAGCAGAAAGATGTGGAACAAGGATGATATGCTAAAATTAGCAGATGAAATAAAATCATTTGCAGAGGATGTAACACAGGATTATATAGATAACTATAACTTACAATTAGAAGAAAAGAGAAAATTTGAATTAGAAAGGATACAAGAAAGAAATAAACAGCGGGCTGAAGAGAAAAGGCAAAGAGAAATTCCTAAGCCAGGCTTAATTTTACTCATTCGTTATCCAAATAGTCTTTATCGATTCACTTATTCTACATCGCTTTCATTACAGGCAAAAATTGAAAATATCAAGGTTCAAGAAGGGGATAACATTCAAATTATCCACTCTTTAGAAACTCACGACACACTGAAGTTTTATCATAAGTTTATTGAAACACAGTTTTCAAGCCGTTTGGAAGGTAGATATTATCACTTCACGGATGAAGACGTCCAATATTTCTCAGATGAAAAATTCCCGGCCAATGCTTTGGAATGGTTTAAGGGACCGTCAATAATAGAAGAAGAGATGACGTCATCCAGATAAACTTCTATCTAATAAGAAGAAGCTGCTCGAAGGCAAAAAAGTAACTATGATAGCAAATATTACTAGGAGTTGTATAATATGAGCCCTTCTTAATTTAAGAGGGGTGACACTAATACCCCACTATTCAAAAGACTTTATTTCAAATTCACTACTATTATTCTCACAAATTTAACGTTGGATCACTTTTTTTACGCTAACTATCACACATGTAACGTTGAATCACTTATTGGTATTAATAACACGTTTTTGACCTTAAAACCATCACAATTATCACCTTTTATCTCAGATTCACCATTAAATCTTATATTTTAACGTAGCAAATCACTATTTTAATGTTAACTATCACAAATTTAACGTTGGATTCACTTATCAGTTTTGATATCACGTTTTTTACTTAAATCATCACAGTTATTACCAGGAATCTCACTATTAAGTCTCACATTTTTAACGTATTAAATCACTTTTTAAAATCGAACTATCACAAATTTTACGTTTAATATTGCGCTGTACTGTAGTACCGATAGCTCCTATTTTTTTGTCCATTTCCGCCACAGCTCTTTAGCTGTCTGGTTATATTTCAGAACAGTATACCAAATAAAAGCTATGCATCCTAAGGAAATTCCTGTCGGTATATAACCTGAAAGAACATACATTATAGGCCATGCAATTGTATTTCCAGCAGCCCAGGCCATGCTTAGGCATTCTAGTTTTACTTTTAAGTCACCGTCCATTTCATGCTGCCCCTTTATAGGAAGCTCAATTAGAGCTTGCCGCTTTGTCCATTCTTTTTTCAATTCCTCATATTCTTGATCATACCAAAACCTTAAAGCATCGATGAGTGATCATCGATTGCCAGTTTTACGTCCTCCTAAAAAAGAGAATTAGCTCCTTCAAGTGTTTCACTCTTACCATATTATTATTCGAACATTCACTATAAGCTAATTTACTTTAGCCAAGGAATAGCCATCGAAATATTTTAGCTGACGTTCAATCCATTCCTCTTTTGATATCCCTAGATATTTAGCAAAATCTTTTATATAGGCATCTACGATTTTGTTAGGTTCATTTTTCCCCTTTAGTAATAACCCATCATTGACCTTTCCTAAAATAAAAGGATAATTTCCTTCTTCTGTAGTGAAATCAAAAACATCCTTTTCCTGCTGGATCGTCATATCTATGACACTTCCTCTAACCACAAGCCAGGCATGAACACTGATATGACTCTTCGCGATCATTTCTATTACATTATCTTCTCTGGTTTTATGGTGATAATAGCCTTGAACAAAATGTAAAGAAGTTGGTGTGAAAATTCCCAATTCAAGTAGCAATGTGTAAAGAATAACTGAGTTATGAATACACATTGCTCCCATTTTCGTCCAATGCGAGGCTTCTTTCAAGACCTCTTCGTTAATTTCAGGTTCATCATTTCTGTACAGCAACATGTGCCGGCACAGTTCATATCCATATCCAGTGATTAGTTGGAACTTTTTACTCATCATAAGCTCGGGGGGTAACACCTTTCCTTTATAGACCGACCAATTTTTTTCATGTTTTGCGGAGGTGCGATATGTGGTTTTTAGCTCTTTGAGTATTAATGCTGTTGCCTGACTGATGTTTTTTACATGGCCCATTTCGTCACCATTCATTCATATCCCTCCTAATAAAAATAGAATAACGCCTTCGAGTTATTCCCTTCTAGATTAATATTTTCTATGGGATCTTATTGAAACCCTTCTAAATATTTTATCAATAGGGAGTTTATCCCCATGAGATTCAGCTATATATTAAATTTCCCAGGGGGATCGAAACGAAAAGTTATTTTGGAAGTAGTTTATCTTATCTTCTTTTCTGCTCTTTAAGTAATTTCTACTTATTGATAGAAGCTAAGAGGTGAAACGAACTTTAGCTATGGGGGGAGAATCTTTCGTTGCAAGTATTACCCCAATAAGCAAAATTTAAGCCCTTCTCAAAAGAGATGGGCTAAAAAGTTAGGTACTGATACAATTTTTTTGTTTTGCAATATCCTTTAATATCAGAATCTACATATGTATATCGAGCATCTCCATTTTTGATTGTAATGGTTGCTACTTCCTTTCCATGCAGCACTCCACGCAATTTCCTTTTGGTTTTAAAAAAAAGCAGGCTCAACTGATCATCAGATTCCACATTTCTTAATTTCTCATTAAGTTGGTTAACATTCATAAAATCAACTCCCTTTATGTAATAATTTGTCGTAAAGGGAGAAAGTCCTTGTGTCTATTATGTGAAAAAACAAAAGCTCCCTTCCGGGAGCTTAAAAAGGCAAATTATCCTCAGGTAACACAGGCTGTATGTTCCTCACTATTTCTGTAATATCATTCACTTCATTCCAGGTAACTTTTTCGATAATTGTTTCTCTTTGGCCAGTTTCCCTTTTTTGCTGTTGGATCTATTCATATGAGACTACCGCAACCGCAAAGTTTGGATCATCCCTAAAGTCACGATCTTTGACTAAAAAACTCCCCCGGCTTGAACCTCTATTTCCCTCTATATTAAGTGTTATTTCAATGACGACGTTCATAAATCCTCACTCATTTTTTATTTTTTTGGTATTTCAGTATTCTATCATAAAACATAAGGTCCTATTCAAGTATTCGTGTCAGATCTAATTCTTTAATAGGTAAATGATAAATGGAGGTGAAAGAAACGGTAGGAGAAAAAGTGCTTAATCCAAAAAATAAAAAATCCAAGCATAAGCGATGAAGATCCTTTCCGGGAAGTATTCAGAACTAGGTATAGAGTGCTTTGATTCGTCGGCTCAAAAGAAATTAGAGAATTGATAAAACTATGAAATAATTATGTAACAACCTATCTATTAGTAGAATTTACCATTATACTAGTCTTTAGTTACTATTTTAATGTAGGGGGATGCTTAATGAAAAAGTTGCTCGTAGTAATGTTATTCTTAGGTCTATTTACCTTCACAGGCACAAGTGAAACAGAAGCTTCTTCTAGCCCATGCAGTAAATATTCTGGTCAAAGTAGAATTTGGTGGGATGGAGCAGAGTTAAAATTAGGACAAATAGGAAGACTAACAATCGTAAAAAATACTTCTTTGTTTAAATTAGAGGGAGAAAAAAGAACCTTTGAGCGTACTTTAAAAGCAGGAGAATCATATAGAATCTATGCTTTTAAGCCTGGTATGCTTAGTGTTGGTGGGGGGTTTTACGTTGATCGTAATGAAAAGGTGAAATATGAGACTCCGAGCAAAACAAAGTTGGATGCAGTAGCTTGTATCAACGGTAAACATCCTTCACAAAGCAAAAAAATATATTCTCCAATCTTAGGCAAAGTTACTCTTGGAATGAGTAAACAACAAGTTAAAGAGCAGTCTTCGGGTATCCTCTCTGAAGAGACTTCTGATAGATTGGTATACCAGAACGTGAATATTCTTGGTTATACTGGAATGGTTATATATGTATTTGAAAATAATGCACTGGTAGCCGTCAATGTATATCATGATATTATGGAATCGGTTGATGATTTGAACTTGTTAGAAGCATATTTTGTTACAATGTATGAAAAGATAATCCCTTATTATGGAGATCCGGTTAGTTTAGATACAGATTGGTTGAATGATACTGGAGGTTATAATCTTAGTGCTTATTGGATAACAAATGATCATAATACTTTATTAACTGTCCAGGTCACATATGATTATGATACGTATGGTGGACTTCGTATTTCAATTACAGAGTAACAAAAAGCCCTTCTCGCTCGAGAGGGGCTTTAAATATGTTTCCAGGTTCTTCTTAGTACCATACTCACTACAGATAGTGCGGGGCGTTTCTCTTTACATGCCACATTCAATTGTTTTTTTCTCTTGGTCGGTATTCGAGTAGAATGCTGCAGGACTAATTAGATATCCTCAAAAAAAGAAATTTTATTTGAGAAAGGATCAATGATAGTAAATTCAGTTGTGTTCCAAGGGGTATTTTCCAAATCTGGTTTAACGTTTGCATACTCTTTTTCTAACAATGTAGAGATATATTTTTTTATATTACTGATTTTTATTCGAATGGCACTCCCGGGAGTGGAATCTCCGTGATGTTCGGATAAGTGTATTACTGCATTCTTTAAGGATATCTGAATGTATTTTGGCATGTTCTCTTCAAACTGATGCGTCCAATCCAGTTTAAAGCCTAAATAATCAATATAAAATGCTTCAGCTTTCTCTACATCAAAAATACGAAATATTGGTGTGATCATGTTATCAGCTACCTTTCATTTATATTAGACTTTCTAAGAAAATAATATACTACACATGTGAAATTAAGATGAAGTTACCAAAAAAATGTGATGACCGATTTGAGTTAATAAGAAATCAGAATCAAATAGATGAAACGAATTATTAAAAGTATTTACTAATTATTTACTATAAAAGTTATAATGAAAGTAAAAATGGGAAAAGGTGTTAGTTCGTGTATAACTAGTATTTTTTACGTGCTCTAGGATCACCTTGCAGAAGAGGGGATTAAATGAAAAGAGGATTTTCAATTTTTATTTTACTCATACTTATCTTAAGTGGATGCAGTGAAGATGTGGCGTATGTTCCTGTAGTTGAAAGGTTTAGTGAAGATGAGTTAGTAACAAAAGGAGATGCAACCGGATTAAGAGATGGAATGAGATATGGGTTACAGGATAGGAAGGACTTTGAAGCATCTAAAATGTTATTAGAGGATAAGGATGTAAATCTTAATCCTGATAATTTAGAAGAAATAATTAACCATTTAGCTGGGATGACTTTGTATCAAGCCTTTTATGATTCGTTTCCTTCTGATAAACAGGCCGATAAATACATAGCAGAACACAAACATCAAGGAATGGGATATATTTATAAAGAAAATTTAGGGGGAGAATTTATATCTGCTTATATTGATGGATTTAAAGAAGGTTACATAGATTCTTTTAATGCTACGGAACAAGAAGCAAAGGCATATCAGAAGATGTTAAATGATTTAGATGATTAGAAAAAGAAGAGTAGGTAATTCGAAAGTTTGCTACTGTTCTTTTATCCGGCTGCAACTCAAGTGAAGCAAAGAACAATAAAATGTGAGTAACAATATAGAAGAGCCTTCCTTCGAGGAGGGTGGAGTAAAAGCAGATTCCTATTTTGAAGAGTATGAGTCAGGAAGAGGATAGATTAATTACAGAGGAACTACTTGGAGATGATTTTGAAACCAATTGAAGAAGAATTTGATTACAAGATAGATTATGGAGATGAAGAGGTTGATTCCTCGGAAGACTATGATATATGTAAGTCAATGAAGGGAGAAAATGAGGATATGGGGAAAACAAATGAAGAAATAATAAAACTATGCAGAGAGGTTTATCAGGCACATATTCCAGATATAAATACGCACGTTCGTGACTTTGACACTTCTAACCACCAATTCAAATTAGTGAGTATGTATGATGATGAACAGCTGCTGCTCTGCACTCAGTATTTTGAATCCTTCGCTAAGGTTTGCTACTTCCTTGTAACTGACCGACGATGTATGTTTGTTCAGCCCTCTTTAACCGGTGGAGAAGTTTCATCATTCCCCTATGACACCATTGGGAGTGTAGAATACAAAAAATCCTTTACTAAATCATTGGTCAGAATCCACCTTAAGACGGAAAAGACTCATGAGTTTACGCATTTAAAATGTGATAAAGTTACAAGTGTTCTTCAGCAGGCAATGAATGATTTTAAGCATCCAACAACTCCTCTTTCTGGACCGAATACGAACGAAGGTCCTTTAACACAAATTCAAAAGCTGCATGAATTAAAACTTAGCGGAGCTATAACCAATGAGGAATACACCATGATCAAGCAAAAACTAATCAAAGAGCTTTAACTTGAGGTTATTTTCGGAAGCGTGGAAGCGAGACGAAACCTTTAGGAGAAAAAGAAATCAAATAAATATTTCATAGAAAAAGGGACGGAAATACATCAGTCTCTCCCAGATAACAATAAAATTTGGGATTATCAATCCGGAGGTTCCGACAGAGACTTAGATAATGATAACATGTGGGACAAGATTCAGGAGGATCTGATCGCGATTTAGACAACTAAGCAGCCAATTCATTAGGGAGCGGATAACAATGTGTAGTGTATGTAGAATAAAAAATAGCACCACTGTGGGTTCAGTAGTAATGAATGTAAGGAGATGCTCTTCCAGAACAGCTGGGGACAAAGGGAAACATTTAGCAGAAAAGAGGTCTTGTTTTATGTTACCGAGGTTGCTGCCACGGGTGAGGGAGTCTATGGCCATGTTATTAAAAAGGAAACCGGTAAATTAGGAAGAACGAGGGCACATATAAGAGATTGTGAATATATAAATACTACATACAATTGGGATAACGGTCGATTAACTTAACTATTGGAAAAGTATATATTAAAGGGAGTTAATTTAATGAAGCAAGTAATTTCACTAATACTATTTACCATCCCGGGGTTACTAACATATTTTTGGATTAATTTATTTGGTGTTAATTCAAGTGCTAAGCGCAATAATACTGAAGTTACCGCGATAAGTATATTACTCTGGATTCCTATACTGTGTGTAGTCTTAGTAATATATAATTTGTTAGCGTTGGCATCACATTGGAAGAAAATTCATCCAAGTTTTAATGTTTCGGTATTAAAAAGGAATTGGAGATACATAGATAGTTTGGAAGATTTAACCGTTCTTTCCAGTAGTATTTGGTTTATATTGTTCTACCTTTTAAGCACAATAATAATTAGTTTTTTTCTTGGGAAACTAATATCTAAATATGGATACAAAAAAATGATTGATCAGGTGAATGAGATAAGAATAAATAACAATGTTGCTCCTTTAGGATTACATTCAACTGTATGGGATTCCATGTTTTTAGGCAATGATGCGCAAGTAATAGAATATAAAAAAGATGGAGAATCTATCATTGGCCAATTGATTAAAGTACCGCGGGCGCATGAAGAAAAAAAAGCTATGGGTTTAAAAGCAGTGGAACATTGGGGGAAAGTAATGGAATACTATGACGTTGAAATAGAATTTACATATGTTGACACAGAAAGCGGAATAATAATTAATATTTATAAAAAGGAAAAAGCTATTGAAGCTCAAAGTCTATTTAATGAGAGATTCCCAAATGGAATCACCGATGATTGCTCTACTAGTGTAATCACCGATGATCACTCATCTTCAGTTTGATGAAATCACTTCTTAGGAGTGACGGGTCTTGATGGGCTACTGGTATTAGAAGGCTTATCAGCAGAATGATTTATCTTATCAGGCGGAACACTGCTAGGCCTTGAAATTGGTGTTTGACTTGGTCTTTTTTCCATTTTTTCTCACCTCCTTAAACTATTGTACATAGAGAAACCCCTCGGTTGCAATATAAGGGAGGGGTTTTTTCATTATAGAGAGTAAAGGAAGCGATTTTATATGGTTATGCTATTTTGATAATATGGCTGCTTATTAGTACTATAACTTAATCTTTTCATATCAATTTAGGTAAATTGGCTATTTTCTACTTTCAAGTTCTTGATATAATTTAGTTTCTTCGTTTTTCTCTTTTATTTCGTCATATGCATTTTGGACAACTAATAATCTATCTTGAACTGCTTTGTACTTAAAATATGTAGCAAAAAGACTCCAAAAATATAGAACTACAACTAGGATGGTGAAAATTGTATATATGGAATCTAGGGAATTGCTGGGACTCAATTTTTTTATAAAACTTTGTATTGCTGTTAATGAGGAAAAGTTCTTATTATTTAATAATAGCCCCAGAATAAATACTATTATAGGAACAGGTGAGAAAGATTTTAAGATATCAATATAAAGTTTTAGCTTGTCAGCTATGGTCTTGTATGAGTTTATAACGGTAATTAATTCACTTCTAGGATAAGGGCTTTTTTTTAGTTCTGATACGAAAGTATAATGATCTAGGGATTTTTTTAAAAAGTTAAAGTTGCTTATGGTTCTATAAATAATAAAAATAAATAAACCTGTCCATAAAAATTTCTTTTCATTTAATGTGAACATTATTGGAGAATATGAAGTATAAATGAAAAATACTATTCCACATAAAAATGGTAGTAACTTAATGGTTTCCCAAACGGTAAAATTAATAGCTTGTTTAAGAGCAACTTCTGTATTAATTTTTAATTTTTCATCTGTGTACATTGGTTGACTCCTTAGTATGTTTTGGCACATGCCTATTTCCATATGGTAAAAAGTCTTTAATACATTAAATTATATGTGCAGCCACAAGCACCGCAGGGACAAAGCAGCCAACGACATGAGGTACACTTTATGTCATGGTGGGAATCTAATTCTCTTTTACAATCGAAACAATGGGTTAATCTGTGTGATTGAGGTACTTGTTTAGGAAGAAAGATTTCCAATAGGTTATTAGAGCTACCAATGGGATTTCTTTTGTTGTTGAGCATCATTTGTAAATGGTTTTTATTTCTTTCTTTTATTTCCTTAATCCTCTGCTCTTTTTCTTCTTGTTTTCTCCTGAGACGGGATTCTTCCAGTATGCGTTTTTCTTCAGCTTGGCTCTTTAACTCCGCTTCTTGTTGCTGACGATGTTGTACCATGCCGGCAGCTATATACTTTAAATGCTCGTGATTAGCTTCCGAAAAGATTACATGAATTGTTTTAGTGTTAATATTATAGGTTTTAATATGCTCTATATGGTGGCATACTCCTTCAATCATTCTTACATTATTAAAAAGCGGGAGAAACTGATTTTTGTCCGATTCAGTAAGTGTCCCCAAATTAAGTCCGCTTGCTAAGATCCTAACTTCTTCGTCTATATATATCAATTTTATCTTTGCAAGTACAGAAAGATAATAAATACCAGAGATAGTAAAAGACATTCTTTGTAACATATAAACCTCCGAAATACTTTACTTTTTAGGTATATTATACCTTTGTTTAGAGGGTTGTATAGTGTAAAAGTCATATAATCGGAGGTGTCTGAAATAAGTTTTATCTAGAGGAGAGGGGAAATAATATTTTCAGGGTTCTAAAGCCATAGGATTTGTCATTATTTAAGATTTATCCTCCTGGCTATAGAAACTTTGTGATTAGATGAAAGATAGATGAAAATTATTCAAAGTAATAAATCTGCTCTAGATATTGCCTTAAAGCATTAAACACAAATAAATGACGAATTAATCTAAATATTTTCGAGCAAGGGTTTTTCAGCTTTTATAATGAATTATTGCAAGCACTGTGTTTAGTTAATAGTTGTCTAATAAAGTTTGAACTGATAATCACCCTTAACTGATTTGGTAATTTCTTTAACTCTCTAGCTGATATTGTAGTTTTAGGGTCCGTCCTGATGTAAAAGTGACTCATAAATTTACTTTCTTTAATTTTGGAAGAAAAGGGGAATAGAGGAAGAATAATTCTTCCTTACTAATAGATTGCTTAACTGTCCGCTTTGTCGATACTTTCCTGAATCTCACTCTCAAATACCTTACTATATATCATAGTTGTAGCTGGATCTTTATGATTAAGTATTTTTTGAAGGATCGGGATACTATTAACCTTTTTAATGTGATTCGTTGCAAAGCTATGGCGCAGTTTGTGAGCTGTTACCTGAGGTTTTCCAAATGCCTCAGCGTATTTCTCGATCATCTTTTGCATAGCCCTCTTTGTCATCGATTTAGCCTGGTCTCTATACAAAACGAGGAAAAGGGCAGTTTCATCCTTTGTGGCCCCGTATCGTTGAGATCTAATTTCCAAATAGTTCATAAGATCTTTATGGGCAACTTTGGAGTAAGAGACAGATCTTTTTTCTCCACCTTTTCGAATGACTTTAATCTTCCTGGCTTTAATATCCAAGTCTTTAAGGGTGATACCCTCTAATTCAGCAATTCTTAATCCAGTACCCAATAGTAATGAGATGATAGCAGTATCACGTTCCCGATTTTGACGCCATCTGCTTAATACTCTTTTATTATCCTTCGCTTCATCTGATTCACTAAAGCCGTCATAAACAAACTTCCTAAATAAGCTAATTTCCTCTTCAATTAGAATGTTATTCTGAATACTTTCCACACGGGTATCTTCAGTATTTCCATCCTTTAATAAAGGCAGCTGTGCCATAACATTTCTTTCGATGTATGGTTTCCTTGTTTTCCTATCTGAAGACTTAATTAAGTAATTAAATAAAGACTTTAAAGCAGATAATTTGCGATTTACAGTTGTCACAGCGAGAGGTTGATCATCTTTGTTTTTTTGAGATAGAAGGTAATTCTTATAGTCAGAAACATCTTCCAGGTGTAAATCATTTAAAACCGTAACATCCATATCTCTAATATCTTCAGAAGGGGAAAAACCCTCACGGCTAAGCCAGAAAAGAAACTCTTTAATATCACTTATATAGGAGTTTACAGTGTTTTCCTGAAGTGTTCCTCTATAGGTTTCAAAATATTTAATAGCAAAAAAGGGAAGAACTTCAATTTTCCTGTCTAAATCTTGTTGCTGCTTATCTTTATTTGCAGACATAAGAAACCTCCAATCAATTCGATAAAAATCGACAAATGTTCACAGAAATGCTTTCCTGTGAACATGTTTACATAATTATTTTATGGTTAATTAGTTTTGAAAAAGTCTAAGCAATAGTCACAAAATGCCGCTTCATGAGGGTCATTAGAGTAAGCCAGATTGACTTCACATCTTGCACAAGGTTCTAATTGTTTATGGCTGTATAATACACCGCAGGATAAACAAATATAAGAGAGGCTATGATCTAAATATATCATTGATTGAGAGCTGCAATCTGGGCATTCGTTACAAGGGTCTGTTCCACCATCCTTTATGATTTCATATAGGTTAAAATTTTCATTGATATATGTTTCTGTAAAATCATTGAATTTTGTCTCACAGAAGTAGCAATAAGCTTCACCGCCATCAATAAAAACTGTTTTCTGACTGCAGAGAGAGCATTCCAAGCCATCTATAATTTTCTTTTTAATTCCTTCATCTTTTTCAATGGTAATCAATTTTACCTGCACATACTCTTCGTATTGATGAAGGTAACTAATAATAAGCTGCAGCTTTTCATCGTATTCATCTAAGAGATCATTATGTACCAGTTCCAATTTAATATAAGGAATTAGATGAACCAGAATATTAACAATATGTGATTTTAAAGCGTCCACACGGACATTGACTTGAAAATGTTCCATTTTATTTCTTTCAGATCTTAACCATTCTAATTCAGACTTGAATTCTTCTGAAATAGAGGCATTATGCTCTGTTAACCGCTCTAGGAGCGTAGTATAATTTACTGATTGAAAATTTCCATTTTTTAAACTCTGTTTATTAAATTTATTAGGTTTCTCAAATATAAGTTTTTCGTCAATATGATAAAGCCGCTCTTTGAGAATAAGCAGAACGCCTGAATACAAATGTATTGCTGTATATTTTAATTCATCATTTTCTAAATCATCAAAGGATTTTAAGATAAAGTCAAAGCCATTTTCTAGCATGTTTAATTGGATTTTATCACTCAATATATTCACCCATACTCTATTATAACATATGTTCATCGAATTAGTATTATGTGAACATATGTTGGAGTGGAAATAATTTATTTTTAGCTACTCCTCTCCCATCTCCTTATCACAATCATGAAAATAAGTAATCCAACCATTGGTGTCTTTTTTACTCAAAAAGAAAACCTGACTCAATTGTCAGGTTTAATAATCCTACTTAAAAAATGAGCAATGTTTGTATAATACAATTTTTACGAATAATGACTAGCAGTCTATTTAAACTTCTACATGATAAGTAGTATAGTAGCAATTTTGATAGTCGTATGTTCCATTATAAGTAAATGTGGATTGAGTCCATATTTCCTTAGTACGTGTATAACCAGGAAAGAATTCTTCTTCAACAAATTTTAAATGATCTGAAATATTGTCATAAACAATTTTTGATAGATAAACATGGTTAGGATTTTTTGCTAAATCACTTATTTTTACTGATTTATTTACAGCATTTCCTGCCCAGAACAAACCTTTATTATTCGGATTTCCAGAAACACCAATTTTCGTGCATAGGACTTCTCCATAGTCTATACCTATACCAAAATCAATAGCGGAGTATTTTGCTAAAGTTGAATTAATCCCGCTGCTATCACTTATCATATACTTCATTTCCATAGCAGCTTGGACAGCGTTAGTAATATTTGTTTTACCTGGGAAGAAAACTAACATACTATCCCCATTAAAACTCCTTACCGCACCACCAAGACTACTTGCAATTTTTACTATTGTGTGAAAATAAGCCATATGAATCTTTGCAACTGTACTTCTGTTATGATCATTAAGTATTTTTGTCGAACCCCGCATATCTATATGAAGTACGGTGGCTGTAAATTTTAAACCCTTATTCCCGAAAGTTAATTTGCTGTTTTCTATATCTGGAATATAATCAACTTCTTCAATTTCAAATTTAGTATCTATAATTTCCTCTACTTTTTTGATAATATCATCTTTCAAACCCACTAATAGCACGCTCCTATAAAAGTGTTGTTAAAAAAATAAAAAACAGAAGACATAATATGGAGATAAATAAATAAATAATGGCTGAATTCAATTTCTCCGATTTAGAACTCATAATGCATGAACACTCGTAAACTTGAGCCAATAATTCTTCATCAGATTTATTAATAGGTAGGTCTTTGTACAATGTTATAAACGATTCCTTGCTTATTTTTGATATATGATCAAAATAAAGCACTGATGATTCTTCCTGCGTATAGTTTTCTGCCTTTTTTGCTCTGATAATCTCAAAGAGAATAATATAAATTTGATATATTAAAAGAGATATTAAACTAGCAGAGGACAAAAAGGTTAGCAAAGAAATAAAAACTTTAAATCCATTTAACTCAAATGGATTTATAAATTTCAAATCTTTAGCAAATTCTATGTATGCGGTTATTATGAATCCATAAATAACAAGTATTGCTCCAGCTTTCTGGTCAATAAATCTAATTAGTTCTTGAATATTCTGATGGTTATACTGAGCTAATTGGTATTTGTCCATTTAAATCTCCATCCATTAATTTGGTAATTTTACCATATTTTAATATTACCAAACGTTCATTCGATAGTCTAATATAATAATTCGTAAAATAGGTATTATACGAACATTTATTCCATTATTTTACATCCGCTGATATAGCATAATTCGCTCTTTTTTACGTTTCCCTTTTGGGATCGTTATTATGCGTTCCGGTCAATTAATATCCTCTTTTTTCATGACAACTAACTCTATAAGGAACACAGCCCTGGCATAATGTCATAATGAAAGTAAGTTGCACTCTAGAAAAACCAAAGGAATGTCTCAATTTTGAAGACATTCCTTTTTCTAACTAGAAATTTTTAGTTCCCTTCTTAAATAAAAGTACCCGTTTGTTTAAGTACATTCCTTCACAAACTTGTTTTTTGTTATTTCTTTAATTACAGGAATGCTGCTCCGTTAGTTTATAAAGAAAAACTGCTCGATTAGCAGATAATTTTGAACAAAAGTACCCTTTAGCTTACAGTGAACCCTTCGCACCTTTCTTATATTTTACTAAAAATGGCGAGAACAAAGAACCAATAATCGCCGTGGCGAACAATATAACAATTGTAGTAAAAACTTTATTTAAAGGAGATGCAAACAAACCATATATCCACATTGGTATTATTGTAAAAGAGACGCAAATAAACCTTGAAGGAAATGTTATCTTATATTCTGTACCGCATCTGTCGCAGTTTATTGTGCTATAAAACCAATTAGCCCTAAAAATTATTATCCACTTAAAAGGATTGTTGCAAGTATCGCATTTTTGTATTGTAATCACCCCTATAATTCTTTTTAAAAATATATATTCGTAAGTCTTATTCCAATATCCAACCTTCTTTGACTAACCTGCCCTTTCGTATTATAAGGTCACCAGATATTTCTGGTTGACCATTTTTT
>NZ_APVL01000035.1 GCF_000565285.1 Cytobacillus firmus DS1
TGCTTGATGAGTGGATGAGCAAGCCTGAAGAGGGTGAATCAAGCATGGAAGGTATGGATCACAGTAACATGGGTTCAGAAGAAGACAGCGATAAAGAGGCTGATTCAGAGGATTCAAGTATGAGCGGCATGGATCACGGCAGTATGGAGTCAGATAGCAATGACAGCATGAATGGAATGGGCGAAATGGGCCATGACATGAGCGCCTACGATATCTTTTCAATAAATGGAAAAAGCGGCGACAGCATTGAGCCTTTAAAAGTAAAAGAAGGAGAAAAAGTCAGAATTCGCCTTGTCAATGTAGGGTATATGTCTCATAAGATCCATCTGCATGGCCATGATTTTAAAGTGGCAGCCATCGACGGGCAAGAACTAAAGCAACCAAAAGAAATCAAAGATCAAGTTATCTCAATAGCACCAGGGGAGCGATATGACATTGAGTTTACTGCGGACAACCCTGGCGAATGGTTCATAGAGTGCCATGGTGACATGGAAGGCACAAGTGGAATGAAGACAAAAATTCAATATGAAAACTCTTCTAATTCAACAGATAAATCTAATCAGTCCGAAGAACTTCCAGAGTTCACGTTTGTTAATTATGGCCCTTCTAAACAAGGGGAATTTTCACTGGATCAGAAATATGATGTTGAATATAAAATGGATCTGAATACTGCCATGAATGGCAGTGATATGGCCTATACGATTAACGGCGAAATATTTCCTGAAACAGATAATATAAATGTTAAGGAAGGTGATCTCGTTAAGGTGACATTGACTAATAATTCTATGATGGATGATCACCCTATGCACCTCCATGGTCACTTCTTCCAGGTCCTTAGCAAGAATGGAAAACCTGTAGAAGGCTCTCCGATAATAAAGGATACCATTAACTTAAAACCGGGTGATGTATATGTTGTTGCGTTTAAAGCTGATAACCCAGGAAATTGGCTGTTTCACTGTCATGATCTTCACCATGCCACAGCTGGAATGGTAAATATGGTTAAGTACGACGGATTTAAGCCAAGTTTTACCCCTGATCCAAATGCTAATAATAAACCAGAGTAGTAATAATACTACCGCTAGACACAGAGAAGCGGCCTTAATAAAGGTCGCTTTTTTTTGAGATGTTAATAAATCATAAGAAAGGAGTGTTTTCTATGGGCATTGTAATAATATTTGGACTAGTCGCTTTGCTTGCTGGTTTTGGGACAATTAGTGCATTGAAAAACAAAAATTTCCTAGGTGTGCTATTTGGATTAGGCAGCTTCCTTGTTTTTGGCTGGTTTGCTGTAATGACTTTTATAAATTCCGGATATCCTGCTATGTAAATGCAGGAGAATTGAGGCAATAAGCATTTTACTCGTTTGTTGAAAAAGAATTGCTGTTTTTTATTAATTTTTATGTTTAATCCATAATTCGTGCAAACCTTTAATATATAATAAAGATCCCCCCTAATTATTATAGAAATGAAAAAGGACCTTTTTTGGTCCTTTTTCATTAAAAAAGTAAACTGATTCTTAACTTTGGTACACAGCAATAATTTAATAGTTGTTTACACAAGACGACATCGTTTCCTTTGTTGTCTGCGGATGGCATTCAGATTCTGCCTCCGGTGCTTTTTCGAGAGCCATCCACTTTCCTCTTTGGAACTGAATAACGAGTACAACTGCCCTAAACGCAATATCAATTCCGATGGCAATCCAGACACCTGCTAAACCCCAGCCTAGCTTTATGCCTAATAAAAAGACAAGGAGTGTACGCACCGCCCACATTCCAATGGCGGTGAGATACATTGGGAATTTTGTATTATTTGCACCTTGGAATGCCCCTGTTAATACCATAAGCACAGCTAAAAAGGGTTGAAAAACGCCGGATATCTTTAAAGCTGTTCCTATGTTTCTGACTACCTCCTGATCTTCTGTAAAGAACCTTCCTGCCCATTCACCAAGGAAGAAAAGCATAGCCCCCAGAACAGACATTGATGCTAAAGTTAAGATGGTTGTAAGTTTGGCATATCTCCTCGCTTCATCAAGGTTACCTGCCCCGATTTGCTGTCCAACCAGTATCGTAGCTGCCGTTGCGAACCCATAACCAATCATATAAGAAAAGACTTCAATATTTCCTGCAATTTGGTGGGCTGCAAAGGCATTTGTTCCGAGAGCAACAACAAAGCCGAAATAGACGATCTGGCCAGCACGCATAACTAACCGTTCACCTGCTGCTGGAGCCCCAAGTGTCGTCAACTCCATTAAATGCACTTTATCTAGCTTCCAATAGTCCATGCGAAAAGCGAGAACCTTGGACCGGTTTAAGTAATAAATTAGCGCTATGCTTCCAATAACACGGGCAAATACAGTAGAAAGGGCAGCTCCCACAATTCCCATTTCTGGAATAAATAAAATGCCGAATATCAAGACGTAATCTAATACCGCATTCACAATATTAATTATGATGCTGATTTTCATTGGCGTTTTTGTATCTCCTGCCCCTCTAAGTATGGCACTCAATACAAACATTAAGGACATGAAGATAGATGGAATGCCTACTATTCGAAAATAAAGAGAACCAGCTTCTAATACATTAGACTCTATTCCCATAAGCTTCAGCAATGGCTCAGCAAAAAAAAGGGTAATAACTCCCGTTAACAAGCCAAACAGGATGGCTAGAACTAGAGATTGCTGGGAAATATGCCTTGCCTTTTCCGGCAAGTTTGCTCCAAGAAAATTGGCAATCCTAACGTTCGCTGCCACCCCAATTGCCATGAACAGAGCAAAATAAATAGCGAGCACTGCATTGGTAACTCCTACAGCGGACACTTCCACCAAGCCTAACTTTGAGACAAAGTAGGTGTCAACAAACCCAAGGATGGTTTGAAAGAAATTTTCGATTACAGCGGGAATGGCCAGGATAGTAATAATTTTTAATCTATCTTTATTTGACTGAATATTTTTCAGTTTTGCATCTACAATTTGTTCTTTCAATAATCTTCCCTCCTATTCTGAGAAGGCCGTAAATAATAAAGAGTTACCTTTAAATAAATAGGGCACACTCAATAAGTGCGCCCTATTTATAAATTAGGCTATTTATATTATTTACTTACCCGGAACATTTATTACAAATGGAACCGTATAAAGCTTGCCAAGATATTTAAACTGTCCCCAAATTTTATATTTGCCTGAAATAGGGAATGTAGTCATATATTCAACATCCGGCCCTTTAGCTGCCTCATCTTTTGGGTGGACGTGGAGAAACTCGTCCATTTTTTCACTTACAATAACTACATGTCCTGCTGATCCAAGATAAGGTTCCAAATCCGTAATTTTGTTGCCTTTGCTGTCCGTAACAGTAAATGTCATCAGTACATGCTGTTTTACGGCCAAATTATCAAGTTTCAACTCAAACATTAAATCATCTACTTGCTTTTTTAACTCTTTATCAAAATTAACTGCATCATCCTGCTCCTCGCCTTCTACTATTAGATCATACTTGGCAAGTTGCTGAGCAGAACCTTCTGGAAGAAAATCAGCAAATATTTTATATTTCCCTGCTTTTGGAAAGGTGGTCTTCAAATTAAACTTACCTTCCCCATCATAATTGGGATGTAGATGCTGAAAAATACTTAGATCGTGACTTATTATAAGTATGTGCATCTGTTTTTCATGTACAGCTGAGAAGGAAATAATATTCTTTCCGTTCTTTTTGACTGATAAAAAAATTTCGGATTCTTGTTTAGGTTTAATAGTAGCAGGACTGACATTCCATTCAGTTTGTATTTCTTCTACGATATTAGATGGTACCCCATGGATATGAGATTCATGTCCATGTGTACCATGATTCGTTTCCTGATTCATCATTTCACCTCAAAATAGTTATATTATCTAATCTTCAATACAGTTTTACCACTACATTTTTTTAATAAACTCCACAAAAAATGCATATTTAGCAATAAAATTTTTGGATAGCATTAAAATAATTTAGGCTACACAAAAAAACATCATCTAAAACTATGCAGATAAATTACAAATGCATAAGAAAAAATATGAAACGGGGAGGAAGAGTTTAAGAAGATCTTAATAGAGATTCATAGCTGATGGAGCTAAGAGACTTCATTATGTTCTACAGCAAATTGTAGAGCACGAAGAAGCAGTGATATAAGGACAGTTCGAGGTGAATAATAGCTGTTTAAAAAGCAAAAAAGATCGAAGCACCCTTCGATCTTTAAAATTAATTTATTTAATTTTGCCTGCTTCTACAATGGCATCCCAGTTATTAGCGCCATCAGTTGTATAATATATGTCTCCATTAAATGAAACAAACGTCATTTCCTGATCATTATTTGGGTTTTGAGCAAAATACATAACTGCATCTTCATTCATTTTAGGCAATGCTATTTCCTCTTCTGTTTCATCAGACAGAGAAACCTTTGTCAGCTTAGATGTACCATCGTAAGTCCCGTAGATTAAGCTGTCATTTGTAAAAAAGACAGATGTGCCTTGTCCGCTTTTCGAGATTCGTTCAAAGGTTTTACCTTTATCCTTTGACAGGTATATTCCTTGCTGACCGGATGCAGCCAAATAATCAGCTTTTTGGGGATGTACAGCGATACTGAGCAATGTATCATCAAGGCCATTTGCGGATACTTCCTTCCATGTCTTTGCGTTATCTTCGCTGAGATAAAACTTTCCTGTTTCCATGATGGAATTTTTCTGTGGGTTCATTAGGAAAATCACCTGATTTTCATACCCTACTCCCATTAGATGGAAATCTGTTTCACCTTCAACAGCTAGCTCTTGAAGTGTTTTTCCATCATCCGTACTCTTTTGTATTCCTAATGGATTTGGAAGGTTTGAATCCTGTCCAGGATGCCCACTCGTATAAAAGCCGTCTTTTGTTGCATTAAAGCCCATATAGTCATTGTTTTCTTCCTTAGTTTTATACCATTTCCCTCCATCGTAAACCTTTAATCCATCGTGAGCTGCATAAAAGGGCTTGCCTTGATTTCCAGAATAGCCCACCCCGTGGATGTGATCAATTTTCCCATCAAAGACTTCAAAAAAGCTATTGGATACTGCCTCTTCCCCGCTTCCCTGTTCATCAGTTTGGGCTTCTGATTGTTTGATATCCTTGTTATTTTTTTCTTCAGCCTGGCCACATGCGGCAAGGCTAAAGGTTAATCCAAGTACTGCTAATAATAATGACTTTTTCATAGATCTCACTCCTGCTTCCAATTATAGGATCATTTCAGGAAGAGAACAAACTAAATATGACACTTGGCTAGGACTATCAGAGTCATTTCTCCTAAATATTCTATAGAAACCACGTGCCTCTCAAGTTTTTCATTTTCTATACTCTTCTTCAAACGATCACATTAAGTTTACAACAAAAATATGCACTTAATGTGCAGAAAAGACACAAGGTAATCCGTAAGTTAATTATTGCTTAGGTGAGAATCCTGAAAGATGAAATTTAAAATTGAAAAAAACTTTGTTATACAAAATAATCGATTAACATGTCTAATTTAATGATAAGTTTACAAGAATTTATTAGAAAAAGAACAAAGCTGGGACTTTACCTATCGATTGAGTCTATAATTTTATAACTGTTTTCTCTGGTATATACATACCGTCAAGCCATGTTTTATTTAATACCCATTAGTTCTCTTCAAAAGTTTCCTCCTTATCTTGTTTTGCTCCTTTGTTATCTATGACTTTAATTTACCAATTACTTCGACATGGATTGAATGCATACTGATTTCAATTTCCTAGTATAGAAAATACCTAAGAATTTTTTTGGAAGATAATAATAATGCAAAATTTCTTCATATTTTTTTTGTAAAGTAACTTTAAGGATATTACCAAATGAGGAGCAACTGTAATGACTAAGATCATGATTATTGATGAAGATCAAGGAGTAGTTAACTATTTAGGAAATCTTCTCTCACCGTACTATCAATGTGTGCATTCTCACTCTATCAAGCACGTATTGACATGCCTAGCTTTGGAAAATGTATCGCTAGTGATATTAGAGATTTCATTATCTGATATAGATGGTTGGACAGTCTGCAAAGAGATTCGAAAAAATACTAATGTTCCAATCATAATATTGACAGCCAAAAAAGAAAAACAAGATATACTTAATGGATTTAAGCTAGGAGCGGATGATTATATTATCAAACCTTTTAATGAGGAAGAACTGTTAGCAAGAGTGGAGGCTTTAATAAGAAGAACTACTATTCCCAAGAAGACTGGCCTTTCCTTCCATGGGTTAATGTACGACGAAAGCGGATTTGATCTTACTTATAACGGTAATTCAATCCCGTTAACCCCGAAGGAATTTGCCCTTTTAGGAACAATGCTAAAAAAACCCAACTATGTGTTTTCTCGTGAAGCACTGCTAAAAAGTATCTGGGAGAATAATGACCAGACAGATAACAGGACGATTGATTCGCATATAAGAAATATCCGAGAGAAGTTAAGGCAGTCTGATTATCCCGTTGATCATCATTTAGTTACAGTTTGGGGGACAGGATATAAATGGAATACCAGCGGAAATTTATAGAATAGAAAGGATGAAGATTCCTTGTATATTAAAAAGTTATCAAAAAATGGCCAAATCTCAGTTCCATTAGCACTAAAGAAAAAATTGTGTGTAAATGATGGAGAATATGTATATATATATATGGAGGCCGGGCGCTTATTGATTAGTAAACACCACGAAGATGTTCATTTAAATAAAGTAATTTATAGGAACGGGAAGTTCTCTATTCCAACTGAACTGAGAAGAATGTTAAAAATATATTCAAATTCCCTTTTATCTTTAGAAGCTCATTCAAAAAAAGGTTCTATTTCAATTACAAATTTAGATTATATTGAAGATCAAGGTCAGCTAAGGAATTATTAGTAATAATTATAATTAAATCTCTCACTAAATATATAAGTTCAATATCAGGGAGCTGTTCAGCTCCCTTTTCTCTTGATGACAAGGAAATAAGTTATTAGTAATGTGGCTATGCTTAACCAAAAAGAAAAATATCCTATTTGCGGTGTGTAATTACTTAAGGGACCATACCACGGCATCATGAAAAACACATAGTCGATGACATCGTTATGTAATATCCAAATAGCTGCAATTACCAAATGCCATAATCTTATACGATAATACGAAGCATAAAGTAATCCCTGAATTGCCATTGCAGCATGAGACGCAATTAGCATATAACCTGTCCAATGGAGAGAACCAGTTGCAAAATAGGTAAAAATATTCATGAACACGGCCCAAATTCCGTATTTAAATAGGGTTACCACAGCTAAAGCTTCCATTAATGGCCAGTTCTTCTTAATCAGAAAAGCTCCTAAAACGAAGATAAAAAATAAACTTGCTGTAGGGCTATCAGGAACGAATATCAGAAATCCTGCAGGTGTTTGCGACAACTGATTTCCATACCAAATGTAGCCATAGACTGTTCCCAAAAAATTTATGATAAATAAAACCCACAAAAACCACCGCTTTTCCAGCAATTTATAAAAACTCTTCATTTTCTCTCCCCCTACAATTTATAGTGATTTAAATTTGGTATTATCCAGCTACCTCTCGATTGTAATAATTTTCTAGTGATAATGTGAACTTAGTCATCTAATTAAAGAATTTTTTTGTTGAATATCTTTGGGGAGATCTTTCTTTTAATTACTAAAAAAGCAGCGATTGCTGAAAGCAGAACTATTCCTAACAAATAAACTTCTTTACCCCCCTTTTTAACATTTTGTTCTTTTGATTCCTTAATGGTTTCCTTTTTTTCATTAGTTTTTTGAATAAAGTCTTCACCCTGGAGATCAGAAAGGAATTTTTCGCTTGGCTTCAAAATTTCAATACTTCCATCTTCGGTTATCGAATTTTGTGCATCTTCTTGGATATGTTGAGTAAAGTAAAGGATTTTTTTTGCAGTATAAATACTATCTTTCACTTTAAATGCGACCCCTTTAGGTATAGTTGACGTTTTATAGTGGCTAAATCCAAAATCGAGTAACTTTCTAGTGTCTTCATATGCAATGTCTTGAGATGCTGCATTTAATGTAACAACAATCAAGCTCAAATCTTTTCTGTTAGCAACTGTCACTAATGTATGTCCGGATTGATCAACAAATCCAGTTTTTCCGCCTATAATACCTTCATATGGTGATTCCCTCATAAGTTTATGGTGAGTGTAAAGGGTCGTATCCCAAGATGCTCCTTTCCACTTTAGCTCTCTTGTCCCGAAAACTTCCTTGAATTCCTCATTTTCCATAGCGTAACGGGTTAACAAAGCTAAATCTTCAGCGGTTGTAACGTGTTCAGCGTCAAATAGACCATGTGGGTTCTTAAAGACTGTGTTCTTTAAACCTAATTTAGCTAAATATTCATTTAAGTTGTTAGAAAATGCCTCAATAGAGCCATCCAAATGTTCTGCTATTGCGACCCCTGCGTCATTGCCAGAATTAATAAGCAAACCTTGTACTAGCTTTCTAAGTGTGACAGTTTCACCTTCTTCTAAATAAACCCTCGTACCTTCTGTTTCCCTAGGATTTTTACCAATAGTTACATTATCATTTAAATTTCCCTTTTCAATAGCATAAATGGCCGTAGCTATCTTTGTCAGGCTTGCCGGGTACATCCTATCACCAGCTTTCTTTTCAAATAAAACTTCCGCCGTTTTAATATCTATTAAAATAGCGGAAACGCTGGACACTTTAGGGCTATCTGCACCATAGGTTTTTTGGGGAAACAAATTTATTAAGGTTGTAATTAATATAAAGAATAGTATCTTTTTCATTTTGTTCTCCTTTAAAGTTGATAATTAATAAATTACTTTTAATGATTTGTTTCCAATAAATAAAGTTTTTGTTGGATGTTAATCTATTTGGGTAATGGTATAAGAATTTTCTCCCAGAATTGTGCAGAACAGTTAATCCTTTTTCTATATCAAAACTGATTATAGAAAATAACTTTGAAGAAAATATGGAGGAAGAAATTTATTTACTTTTATAATAAAAAACCCTCTATTCACATATGAACAGAGGGTTAACAGTTTATAGAACCGAACTCCTACACTTAAACTTGTAGAATAAACTAAAAATAAGCTATCTTTATTATGATCCCTTTTCCCCTTTTAATACTCAATTGTAATAATAGGGCTTCCAATTATAATGCTTATCAATTTATCTTCTTGATTATTTCTCAAACCTAATTGTAAATTCATTTTTTCATTATTTCTTGTTGGTAAGAAATTTTCCCAGGAATTTTTATAAGCTGAGACGGAAACAAAGTTTTCCTCTACAAGTTGTTCAACTGGTTGTGCTGAAAGTTTCTCTAAAATGTTATTGGCCTTATCACTTAATTTCTGATGCTGATCAGGTTTTAATTTAGACTTTACAGTGAAGTAAAGATTATGTTTGTTTTCTAGTATGTTAGTAAGTCTTTCGTACTCATCTTGTGACCATATTTCACTAGTATAACTATATGTTTGTAAAAGTTTATACCTGTTGCCTTCTTTTAGTGCTGTAAGAACAATTTGTTCTCTAGTGATGTTTCCGTTTAACTTTCCGGTTATAATGATATGGTGATCTCTGATTCTATTTTCCTCCCATTGAAAGTTGGGATATTTACTTTTCAGATTGGCTTCGTGCTCTCTAAAAGTACTTAAAGAATCGGAATAATTCACATCATACTTATAATATAGAGACCATTCACTTATTTTTGCGTTCATATCATCTAAACTATTTACAATGGATAAAAGGTTATCCTCTTTACTCTGTCCTACTTGACTGTAGAAAAACATTAATGATAACGCTATTGATATACTAAAAATTACTTTTTTCATGTCTACCCCTCCCTTTTGTTAGTATGGACAAATTATCTAATATTATTCGTGAAGTTCTAGATTTGTAGAAATGATAATAAGAAAAAGCACCCCCCTTGGGAGTGCTTCTTCCTACTGTTTTCATATAGGGGTAGTTATTTGTCCTAGACCTTTATAATAAATAATTTATATGCAGAAAGTATGGAAAAATATAATAAAGTTGTGTATATTTTTTTGTTTAAATATTTATTAATAATATTAATTATAAAACTATTTGTATGCTCATTTAATTACAACATTTATAATATGATGTTACCACAATTCCTTATTTTTATTGTTAGTAGAAAAGCGAAGTGTATTTAACTATCGCACCAGTTTATGGAATAACTTAGAAGATTTTTAGTTTAATTCAATACCTAACTTAGCCATAATATAATCAACTGTTTCATGCGGTTGTTCTATACTATTATCAACCCATAAACCAATACGCAGGTGCGGTGTAGTTTTTATAAACTCTTTCCGCAAACTATCAACATTAAAGCCGATATAACCAAACTTGCCTCTATTATGCTTTCTTTCTCGGATAACATCAGCATTAGGAGTTAAAACAATTGGCTCCACTTTCTCATGACCCATTAATTTAAGAATATACGGAAGTTATTGACCATAGTAATTATCTTGTACAATAACAGTAAAACCTGCATTGCTGTAACATTTTGCAACTTCTGCTGTTAGTTGATAGCGCAAATCTGCCTGAGTTTCAGCTTCTTTACTAGGTTTTTCGCTCATTTCTTCTCGTTCCAGAAACAATCATTTTACGAAAGACATCCCCACGTAAGTGTACTGACCTCTTGAATTTTTTTGCCATCAATTCTGCAACAGTAAATTTACCACTTGCCATCGGTCCAGTAATTAAATAGATCACTGAAATCCCTCCTTTATTTCTTTACTCGAATCACCCATTAGTTTGGTATGTTAGCGGTTTGGAAAATCAAATAATAGATGTGGATTTACTCTGAATGATTTGCTTCAGCATATCCAAAATGGCACTACTTAACTTAATATTAGTGTTGTTTGGAGTGCTTCGGCCAACATGAAGTCGAAACAATCAAAGGATTGTATAAAGGTTCCTGATGGTTTATCAAGTTCTAGAAATAGTTCTTGTTTTAAATCAAAACAGTACCAGGCTATATCAGAGTCCCCCAAAAATACATATTACTTATGCGATTCATTTTCATGTCAATTTTCAAATTTACTGTTTTTAAAAAGTTTATATAAGACTTTGGTAACTGTATGTTACCTATCTTCTCCTGCATCAGCTTCTAAAAATACTTAATTTCTAGCTCTGTAACTGGATTTCTAAATGAGCTTCTATACTTTTCTTCAATTTTTTTTATTTCGATTAATAATTCCTTCCATTGGGCCATACTGCTCATCCCCTCTTTATTGAAAAGGTTTAGGTGGGTTGATATCATCTTCAAACATCGGCTTTAGCACACTAAAAAAAGGAAATAATGTAAGGTCAAACAAAAAAAGAAACCCAGACTAAAGGTTTCTTTACCACACATTTTATCATTTAAATTTTAGTATTTGATGCGCTGATTCCAAAATTTCTTTTAATGCATTATATTCCTTTTCTAGTTTATTCTTTTTTTCTAAAATCTTAGCATTTTTATCTTTTAGGACATTTATTTGATCCCTTAATTCTTCGATGGAATGAAGATCTTGTTCTGAGTTGTCTTTAGTATTTTTTGATTCGTACAAAGCCCATAGGTGATCAATTAGACTGTCGAATTCTACTAATGTCTTTCCATTTTGATTAGACCTACTATGATTATTTTGATGGCTTACGTCAGAGGAAGAATCCATCTTTCTTAGCTTTTTAGCATGGTCTATTTCAGTTCTATATAATTTTCTAACATTTGCATTCCAGCGAAAGCCACAAGCTGCGGATGTACGTTCTAATTGTTTGCCCACTTCTTCAAAGGCTTGGAGCTGAGTGCCGCCTTCTCTTATATGTTTCAATACTATTTCCGCCAACAGAGTATCTTCCTCTTTTGTCCAGGAGTCCTGCCTGGTTTTAAGCATTAGGGCTCACTTCCTTTTTAATTATAGATATGCTTTCAAGTTATAATTAAGAAGAAAATTTATGTCTTTTAATGGGAAAATAGTTTTTTACTTCTGTACCTGACCCCATCTGTTCTAATTTAAATTGGTGCTTGGTATATCAAAAAAACCACCCATTAAGGATGGTTTGGTGAAAGTACAATTTTTTAATGCTGTGTAGGTATTCCCATCACAGTGAAACCATTACCGATACTATGTTGAGTTGGGATTCCAGCTAATTCAATTTCTTTGCCAATGCTATGTTGAGTGGGAATGCCCGCATAGTCTAATTTTTCGCTAATTTGGTGTTGTGTTGGAATTCCGGATTGATCATTAAGATTTATAGCAAACAAACCTGCACCAGCAATACTTAGGGATAACGCAGCGCCAATAATTAATTTCTTCATAGTAAAATCCTCCTATATTTTCCTCTTTAATAAAATTTTAACAGTTGGCCAGCATTTTTTCCAACTCTTTTTCGATTATCTGACCCATCTTAGTCTGTTTCGTTAAATAACAGAGATGAATAGATTCTTCCACATAGGTCTTTCCTTTATCTCGCTCTCCCAATTTTAGATAGTTTTCCCCGCTCTGATAATGAAACTCTGCAAATAAATATAAAAGTTCTTCCTCTATACAAAGATTGATTCCTCTTAAACTATAATTTAAGGATTCTTCATACTGTTCATTATCTGTCAGGGCTTGTGATAGGCCAAATAGGATGCGTAATTTGACTTTTGGTTCCAGTAGAGTCGGGAGACTTTCAAGATCTCTAAGCGCTATTATGAAGGTAGAAATTGCTTTTCGATAATCCTTGGTTTCATATATAATCATTGCGATACTCGTTAATATCTCAATTTCACTTTCGTTCAAACTTTTACGCTGTGGATTAGTCAAATCAATGGCTTCATAAAGAGTTTCTACAGCTTTCTCTGGTTCGTCATGTAAATAGTAATAACATATTCCTTCATTCCATAATAAAAATTGTTTCAGTTTATTTGATGAAAATATATGAGAATTCTTTTCCTTTTGTGTAATCTGAAAGACTTTTTCATATTCCCTTTCTCTTTTATATTTGTTTATAAGGTCTATTATTAGTTTCACATAATTATCATTACTCTTAGTGATCATTTTCATAATATCTGCTAAATTGTTACCTAGTTTTTCGGCTATTAAATATAGTTGGTCTAGAGTAGGATATTTTTTTTCTCGTTCAAATAAACTATATTCATTATCTGTACATATCCCTTCTGAAATCTCCCTAATAGTAAATTTTTTGTTCTTTCTTAGAGTTTGCAGCACTTCTCCAAAGCTATACTCTTCCATCGTTTTGTCCCCTTATGCCATTAGGCCTATTTATGTAATATTATAAATATTTATCCAGCATTAAACAATTCAAACTTGTACCTAAAAATGTAAAAGACCGCTAAAGATTTTTTTAAGCGGTCGGTAAATATATTATTATAATGCGCTATAGGACTTATTTGTTAAGATATTAAAAAGAAATATGACTTAGTAGATAATAGAAGAGTTAAGCTATGTGAGTAGTTTCTTGTATAGATTCATTAATGGCAGTTATTAAAGATTCCACACCTCTGCTTTTAACAGGTGTAAAAGGTATACCATGATTCTTGCAATACTTCACTGTTTCTATACTTCCTCGATGGCTTACATGACTAATGATAATAACAGCTAAGTCTGACTTCTTTACCATTGCCTCAAGTCTTGATAGTTCTTCGTTACCAGAAGCCCAGATCATGGTCCCTCCCCTAGCATCAATTTCTTTTTCAAAGACAGATTTTCTTGCTTCTAATCCTACAACTAATATAGTTTTACTATCGAAGTCTAGGTTACATTTATTTATAATTTCTGTAGTGCCCTGCTGCTTTGCCTTTTTATAATGGCCAGATTTCAGCGGAGGAACCCAGCTATCGTAATTTTCTGTGTTATGTCGCCATAAAATTCTATTAGCCTCAGGTTTATCTATGGGAAATGCAATATCTACGATATCATTTTCTTTTATATTTAATGAATGGATATCATCTTCATTGAGGATAACTGTGTAAGCTACTTCACCTAGCCGAATGTCTTCACCACTATCTAAGTTCTTTTTTACAACTAGTCTCCCGCTTTCCATCTCTACAGGACAATAATTATATTGAATTCGATCTGAAGGTTCTATCCCTAACCCTTTTTCAGCTATGCTGTATTCAAACCTTTTTTTCTGGTGATAACCCGGTTCGACTTCTACAGCATATAAATAATCCCCATGTTGTATTTCTAAATTCCTTACTACTCCTTCAGGAACGTACCCATCGATTTCTTGGATATAGCCACCTCTGAGTTTACGCTCAAATCGATATTTTTGTGGTGACGTTTCTATGTTTTTAGTTTGCTCTATAACCTCTGGGAGTACGTCATGATCCTTGAATGTATCACTAACTAATGATATTTGATGTTCCGATTGGAATTTTTGGATATCCACCATATTTTCACATATCTGCAGCTGCTTAGTTAATAATTGCTTATAAATATGGAAATTTTCAATGGTCATTTGTTCAAGGGATTCTATCATTGACTTTCTAAAAAAATTAAAGTGTTCACTATTATTCATATATTTTCCTCCAAATTAGATTATAAATCCATTGCCTCACCTATTAAATTTATATCCTGTATTATGGACTTTTGGGTTTCTGTGCATTGACACTTGATATAATCATCGACTAAACGGATAAATTCATAGGCCAAAAAAGTAAATTCTTCATCAGTAATCATTTTAGTGGTGTTTTCATTTAATATAATCGTCATAAAGCCTACCTTTTATACACTATTTTTAGATATATTTATAGAACCTCTATCTAGAAACCTATTAGAATAAAATTGATTAATTAAGCGGTCAAGATCTTCGCTAATCTTAACCACTTTTGAGCTGTCTAAACCTAAATTATTTGCAGCCAGGTACATTTCCGCGCGCTTGTCTTCAATTTTTCTTTGGATATCTCGGTCATTCATTTAGTTTAACTACACCTGCTTTCCTTTAGGCCTATAAAAGGTTTTTCTACCACTCGCTTTTTTTATTAGAAATAGCAACCAAGCAAGTCCTATGAAGGACATGTTTATAAGACAATAAGATACAGCTAGTTGGTCCCACATGCCGTAGGAATAAAGGGTGAATAACGTAAGAGTTAAAATAAACATTGAAGTAATAATGGGAATAGCCATATTTTTCATAGCATTGAAGTAAGAATTTAAGCCTTACTATTGAGCACTTCCTTTCACAAAAAAGAGAACCCAAAAAGCCTAATAGCTTCTCGGGTTCTTCCCTCTACACAATATTGGTAATAAGAAAATACTATCATTTAATTATAGGAAAATAAAGGTATTATATTTGGTTTTTACAAAAGAAATTGATATTAGATATTCTTTACTTAATCCGGATTACTCTACCATTAAAATTTTCTTTCCAATATCCTGTTTCCATACTGACAATGGCTACTCCCGTGGTGCTTTGAGCTCCAATGAATTTTCCATCGCCAACATATATACCAACGTGTCCGTCTTTTTTGTATGTATCAAAGAAGACTAAATCTCCAGGTTGTATCTCATTAAAGGTAATTCTAACACCTTGATTTTTTAGGGTATCGGTTGTGGTAGAGGTAAGAGGACCGAGAGAGATCCCTACTTGACTAAAGGCCCAATGGACAAAACTTGAACAATCGAAGCGGCCATTGTTAATATCCTTTTCATTTCTTCCACCACCAAATACATACACAGAGTTACCAATTAATTTATTTCCTACAGTAACAACACTTTCACTATTTGTAGTTGAAGCCAAGTAGGAGACTTTGTATTTTTCGGATGTTTGCAAGACCTCATTAATATACCAATCGGCATGATTATAATGCCAAATAGCTTTTCGAGGGTCCTTGTTAAAGCCATGTACTGAAAGATAGTTAGCTGCAGAGGCAATTGCATCTGCTAAGCTAAAAGGATCTGCTTTACCATCCTGATCCGCGTCTATGCCAAAGTCTTCCCACGTTTTTGGCATGAACTGCATGTGCCCCAATGCACCTTTTGAGGAAACCATTGGAGAAATTGTGGAGAAATTTGTTTCTATATCGTGAATAGCGCAAAGAATGTGCCACGGGATGTTATATTTTTTTTCAGCATCTAAATAGTAAGTCATATATTCTGTAGGGATTCCAGAAACAGAAATACTTCCTCCAGCAGTGAAATAAGGACTTTCGCTCTGAGCACTTGTAATTGATTGCTGCAGCTTTGTTTCTTCATTTGCCAAATTATTATCTTGGTTGATTAAATCTTTTTTGTTTTGATTAAGTTGTTCCTCTTTGTATTTCAAGTGGGCCAGGACGTCCTGTTTTTGAACCTGCTGATCCTTAACAACCTTTAAAATTTCTTCAAGCTCTATCTTAGCGCTATTTAAATCCTTCAATGCTTTTTCCACCAAAACTCTATTTAACATTACCTGTTCTTGGTCATGCACTTGCTCTTTAATAATGGTTTGATCCGCTTCTGCTATAGTTGCGACAGCTGTTAAACGCGAAACAAAGTCGCCTATTCCGGAAGCATCAAGTATCATATCCCAGAACCATGTACTTGCTCCTGATTGCTGATAGTTGCGGGCCCGCTCTTTAAGTATCTTATTCCTCTCGACAATTTTAGTCTCAAGCAATAATAATTCATTCGTGAGATTCTCTTTTTCCTCAGAGGCCTTATTTATTTGATATTTTGTTTGGTCGTATTTTTTCTGGTTATCTTGAAGTGCTTTTTCTATTCTGTTGAGTTGTTCTTTCAGCTGCGTCTGCATATTTCTTGATTCTGCAATTTCTTTATCAGCATTTTCTATACCCTTTTTTATAAGGGAGCGTTGTTCTGTAATTTTCTGTTTGTGATTTTTTATTGATTCTATAGATTCTGCATTTACCTTAGGGTAGCCAACCAGAATTGACGTAATCAAAATGGTTGAGCTAATTATGATAATATGTTTTTTCAATGGAATACCGCCCTTGTTTTATTGAATTTTTATTCAAAAACAAAAAAAAGAACCCATACAAGCATCACGCTTATAGGGTTCTTCCCTTTTGAGTTTTATTTAATTAATCTAAGTTTACCATTTTATGAGAATAAATCAAAGTGGAATAAGAACTTAATACTAATTAACGAACATTAGAGACTTGTGGCAGCAAACTACCCGTCTCTCATTTTCTTTCGCTAAATTAGCGTACTGAGAACTACAAAACTTCAACAATGAACCCCTTTTCAAGATACCAAAGTGCTTTTGCTTTGCTAGCTGTCATTACTACAACTTCGTTTTTATGTGTTTTAACTGTATATACTTTCACTATCATTAAACACCTTTCCTATGTCGCTATTTGTGTCTTTTTTTCACTAAAAACATTTTAGCACTAAGTAAATAATAAGGTTAAGAATGCCCTTATTCTCAGTTAAATTCAATATAACATTTGAGGCATTAACATACTTAGATTAATATGGTTGAAGTAGTTATTTATGAGCATGGAATCAAAAAAGTTATCCGCTGCTTGCTTCCAATAACTATCTTTTATCTCTTCTATCTTCGCCAATTCATATAGAATTAACCCTTTTAAGACTGAAGGTTGACCGAATTCTATTTGCTTTAATGCCTTTTTTAAATAGACTAATTGAGTTTCTTTATCAGATTCTGATTGATTATGTATGATTGCTGCTAAATAAAAAGTAATGGCATTCATACTTTCATTAGGATGTTTTTCGGCTAGATCAAATGCGAGTTTTAGATATTGATCAGCCTTTTTAAGGTCCTTTTGTTTTAAGAAGTGCAAGGTCATTGTTTGAAGTAAATTTGCAACTAAAATAGGATTAGTATTCTCTGGTATTCTCTTTATTTCTGACATATCCAAAATAAAGGACTCTACCTCGATTAGATAATTATTAAATATTTTTGGATGCTTGTCGTAAATATAAATGAAAAATATGATTGTTCTTAAGAAAGAATCAAAGTCCTTTAATTGAAAAAACTCATTTCTTAATTCAAAGATTTTTTCTATAGACTGATTATAATCCCCTTCCAACACATCAAGTATTGTCGAAATATACCGAATCTTTTGTTGGTAAGGAAAGTGGCTAGAAATAATCTCACCAATTTTAAACCTGGCATCAATTACTTGTCCTTTTGTTGCAAAAACCACAACTAGATTATATAGAATTAAATTGGTCCATTGTTTATTAGTCGAACTGTTGATGGCTTTTTCAAACATTTCTTGGGCGGAAGTGTAGTCTCCTAATTTGTTATAAATAATCCCAATAAGGTTAAAAGCTTTAGAAATTAACTCTTTTTCTAATTCGATTGAATGCTTTTCCTTTATCATTTCAAAAAGAAAATACATTGCTGAATGATAATTTCTAGTTTCATAGTTATTTAATGCTTTAAGGTAGTTAATTTGCAATGGAAGAAACATTTCATCATCAACTAATTTTTCTATTTTGCTTTCCGCTATATCATGAAAACCCATTCGAATAAAATCTTCTATTTTAGCAAATGCAACTCTTGATTGATCTAAGAAAAACTTTTCACTTTTTGGTAATAAGTCATGAATAGAAATATTTAATTTTATACAAAATTTTTCTAAATCATCTAGAGATATTTCCCCAATTCCATTTTCAATGTTGGACAGCTTAGTAATGGAGCAAATGTTAGAACTTAATTCTTTCAAAGTCATGTCTTTTGCTTTTCTAATTTTTCTAATGTTTTGTCCAACTTTTACTTTATCAATATACATACATCTTCTCCTTTAAACCTCTCTATCATAAGTATATTCTTTTATGATAAGTAGTAAAGGGGAATGAGTTGATTATTCTTTCAAATTTTGGAAAAGTATATATCAGACTAAAAGACAATATTTGGTGAGATAGGTTGATATTATACCCCTTTTAAAAAAACCTCTTTAATAAAAGAGGGCAATTGTTTGGAGAAAATTATTGAGTTTATCTGTGAATTGGCTAGACATGATACATATTTTTAACGGCAGAACATCTTCGTACTGTTTATTATCTAGGTCGAATAATTATATAATCCCTATCATCTAGTTCCACTTCTTCAACGTCGTTTACATATTCCTCATCATTTAACTTAACTACATTAAATTGTGGCATTTCCTTCAATAACTCAATTAGTTCGTAAACTTTCATTATCTTTTTCCTCCTTCGCAATATTGTTTCTAGAATGCATAAAGCAATCCATCCTGGGCAAACTACCTGCACGAGCAAGACCATAAGGAAATGTATTAAATTTCGTAAAAAATACGTTCCTCCAGCACCAACAAAAACCATTACCGCTCCTGCAATGAAAACAGGAAGATATCCTCGTTTAATTAGTAATTCCTTCATAGTAATTGCCCTCTCTTCATTGGAGTAATTCACTGTAGTGGTTGCTGCCTATATTTGATTCCACTAAAGGAAATGTGTTTATACAAATTAGCCACATCATCAGAATCATAGTTTAATTCATCATTCCCCTGTGCTTTTGCGAATCCATGTAATTTATACCCTACTGAGAAATATAGTTGATCCGCCAAAGAAGATGCCTTCTTCTGAGAAAATGGATTGCTGTTAATACTTAATAAGGCTACAAGATAAGTCTTTGCAAGACTTACTGCAGCTTCTTCCTTGGAAAGTTGCAGCCATTTAATGCGGTCAACTTGATCTTCAAGATTAACATCTATAATAAGCTCTTTTGTTTTTGAATATTTATCTAAGTTCATAGCTCAAACCTCCTGCTTTTTTTTTATTTTCCCATATTGAAATATTTAGTACAAATTCCATATGGTTCCATACTGGGTTGTGATTATTTTCCTTTGCTTTCATTAGCAAACTTTAGTTTCACCTGATTGTTTTCATCCAAGATTAATTTTGCGCTAAATTTAGTACCTTTTTCTTTACTTGTAAAGGACAATACCCCGGTTTCTCTTTTAGTCAGGAGTAAGAGTGCTTGTTTTTCCGAGATAGTATTATTAAAACTCTTCTTCCAGATTTTAAATTCGCACCCTACTTCTTTCCAATTTGAACACCCATAAGATTTTTTTCCTGAGACTATTTTTCCTACCCTGCAAACAGGAGAGGCACCGAGAACTTGAATTTCCTTTCTATATAATGATTCCATTTTACTCGCTTCGTTTATGATGGCTTTTGTAAATTTCTTAACGTTCAGCATAAACTCTTGTGGGGAGTATTGATTATTAGCAATAAGATTTAGACGTTTTTCCCATTCAGCTGTGTATTCCACTGAAGTTAGAGATTTAATATCAGTCTCCCTAATTGTTTCTATAATAAATTTCCCTTTGTCGGTAATTAGCAATGACTTCCCTTTATACGAAATATACTCGGTATCTATTAATTTCTTTATAATATCGGCCCTTGTTGCCTCAGTTCCTACACCTTCAGACGCATTTAGTACTTCTTTTAATTCATCGTTTTCAACTTTCTTGCCAGCTTTTTTCATCGAATCTACCAATGTTCCGTCTGTAAATAAAGGTGGCGGAGATGTTTCTTTTTCGAGTACTTCGGAATCAATACATAATACCGGCTCTTCTTTTGTTATTTGTATAGGTTTTAGAATCGTCTCATCTATGTTCTGTTCTTCCTTTTCTTCTAGGAAAAGAGCCTTCCAACCGGCCGACAATAAATGCGATACCGTGGTTTTAAAAATTTCTCCCTCAACTTCTGTCAGTATGGCATATTTATCGTAAAGGGCAGGAGGATAAAATTGTGAAAGAAATCTTTTAACAATCATGTTGTATATCAGCTGTTCATTTTGACTTAGGTTGTTAGGAATTTTATGTGTTGGTAATATGGCATGGTGATCTGTCACGCCTTTTTCATTGCACACTCTTTTATTTCCTGTATGAACCAGGGTCGGATCGGCTCCCTTAGCTTCATTTTCAAAAGGAGAATTTTCTAATGCTTTTAAACTTTGGTGCATGACCGGAATATCGTCCTTTGTAACATACGAGCTGGATGTTCGTGGATAAGTAATACATTTATGCTTTTCATAAAGTGATTGAGCTATTGCTAGGATTTCCTTGGCACCTAGAGGATATTTTTTATTAGCTTCTTTTGTAAGTAATGAAAGGCTAAACAATGGTAGAGCATATTTCTTTACACTCTTTTTCTCGAAATCCTTAACAACACCTGGTTTGCTTTTTACTTTTGCTGCTATTTTTTCTGCCTGCACTTTATCTTTGATTTTTTCCCCTTCCCAGTACCTTACGTACTCCTCATCATTCTGTCTGAATAATACTTTTACGGGGAAATATTTAATTTTACTAAAATTGAAATGCTCCTCACACCGATCATAAATCATGGCCAGTGTAGGTGTTTGAACCCTTCCAATTGTAAATTTTTCACCATTGCTTTTTAATGTATAGATCCTGGAAGCGTTCATACCAATTAGCCAATCGGCTTGTGCCCTGGCATATCCGCTGAAGAATAAACCTTTATATTCCTCCCCGTCTTTCATGGATTGATAGGAGCGTCGGATTGCATCTTCTGTTAAGGATGATGTCCATAATCGTTTAATTGGTTTGTTTTTCAGGCCCAAGTGGATAAATATATAATTCGCTATTACTTCTCCTTCTCTTGCACTATCACAAGAGTTGACTACGATGTCTGCCTTTTTAATAAGTGAGTCGATTATTTTCAATTGTCCTTCTTTTCCCGGGATAGGCAAAAGCTTAAATTGTTCCGGAATAATAGGTAAGGTTTCAATTGCCCATTTCTTTAGTTCAGGATTGTAGAATTCAGGCGGGGCCAGACTCAATAAGTGTCCGATAGCATATGTATAAATGTGTCCGTTATCCCCTTCGATATATCCCTTCTTTTCAGTAGTCTGTTTAGATAACGCAGCCGCAATATTTCTGGCCATGTCGGGCTTTTCGCAAATAAATAAAGTAGTGGTCATAAGTAACTCCCTTAATCGTTATTTCTTAGGATGTGGCTTGGATAGCAGTGCTCCTATCTTTTGCATTTCCATACAAATTTGACATTGTTTAAGACAATACCTGGACCTTTCTTCGTCCCCTTTCTTCTCCGACTTCATTTGCTCCATTACAAAGCAGCCTCTGCATTCTTTGTCTAATATTTTGCCAGCAAGTAGTATCAGTTCTTTTTGTGAATAGGTTTCTAGATATTGAAGTACGAAAGGTGCACTTGAGTGTTGTAAAATATTCATCCATTTTCCCTCCTTAAAACAAAAAGCACTCCCCATGGTATGGAGAGTGCTTCTCTTCACTTGAAATATTAAATTTTATTTAACGAAAATAATATAAAACACTTTTGATGTTTAATCAAAAATCTGAGATATCTAATTATCTGGATTGTCCAATAATCCGAGAACTCTTTGGTGGAACTCTTCTTCAGTTATTTTACATTCCAAACGTTCCTTAATTAACATTTCCTCAGCTGGAGTTAAAAATAATCCTGATATGGCTAAAGATGCTTTCGCACTGCCAATGGCTTTTTCAATTGACATGTTTATCAGCCCTTTTCCAAAAATTTAACTCCAATTCTTACCTTTCTTCCTATTTTAATGGATATAAGCTGAGAAATAAAGTGTATTAAGTATTTTTTCTTTTTCCATAGGCTCTCTTTGTAAAGATTGTGGCTTTCAAATAAGATAGATTGATTCCATATTTAACGTGTTCTTTGAGGCGTTGAAATATGTTATCTAATTTGATACATGAAAATGAACAAAAAAAACGCCCGGAAAATTATCCAAACGCATTTACCATTTATTTTTGCTATTATGTATATTCCTATGTACATAATCTCTATTTTTGTCGGAAGACCATTGCCCTAAAAAGGTAGCCAGAACCATAAAAACCCCACCGACAATAAACCCAATCATATAAAAACCTGTAAAAAATAACACGAAAGAACCTACCAGTGAAATTACCATTACAATCAGTAACCAGGTTGTTATTTTATCTTTCATTTTATCATCCAATGGAATCCCTCCCTTTACTTATAGTAATATTTTAACAAAATTTATAAATATATGAAATTTTATAAATCTCTCAATAAAGTAAGAATTTATGCGAAGACAACCTTTCCATAAATAAAAGCGGTCCACCAACGGATCCGCTTTTACTTATTATTTTTCTTGGAAACTTTCTTTTAAAAACCTGCTTATTTCTACATTTTTTCCTCTATATTTTTTAGGAGAGGAGATAAATAATTCTTCTTCAGCACGTGTAACACCCACATAGGCTAAGCGCCTTTCTTCTTCTAGTGCTTCAGCATAAGTATTGGCGTTAACCCTGTCTTTTTGGTCTTCAGCATTTTCGATAGCTTTGTGAGGCATGATTCCTTCACAGAATCCAATGATGAACACACAAGGAAATTCTAATCCTTTAGCAGAGTGTAACGTCATTAATTGAACTGCATCTGCATTTGGATTTTTCTTCAGATGCTCCATTTCTTTATGTTTTTCAATAATGGTATCAATGAAATGGATGAAATCCTCTACTCGAGTAAATTTTTCAGAAGCTGACTCTAATTCATCTAATGTTTCAATTAAAAATTCTTTATGAAGAGTGATAGTTTTTCGGTCATCCATATTCAGAAACTCATCATATTTAATGGGGCCCTTTCGTATGAACTTAATGGCTTCTTTGGGTGCCATATTTTTTAAGTTGCGAATATGCTCCACACGATTTAATATTTCTCCTTGGTGGTAAGGTTTTAACCCGGGAAACCTTAGGAGAAGTAAAAGGTTATTTTTCGTCTTTTGTTCCATAGAGTTTGATGTTATATGTTGACTCACTTTCTCACGACTTAGATACATAGAAGGCGCTACCCCAGAGATTGCGTCTAAGTTATTTGGGTCTAATGATAGTCTTAAATGATCTAAAACGGGTTTTACAATATGATTCTGGTAAAATACTTGTTTTACTCCATGTGCAACAAAAGGAATCTCTTGTAGCACTAATTCATCCCATATTGCCCGGCTCAGACTGTGAATTCTATAGAGAATCGTGTAATCCTTGAATCGTCGGTTGCCATTTTGAGTTTCAGCAACAATATTATCAACAATTAATTTTGCTTCATGATCAGAATCTTTTGGCCTCAGGTATATGGGGGTTGTTTCAGCCTCCTTAGTCGCCTTTAATACTTTCCCAATTCTTTTGGTATTATGTTTAATGAGATCATTACCCAGCCCTACAATCGCGATAGTAGAACGATAGTTTGTATCAAGCGTTATTTGGGTTAGGTTCGGAAATTCTTGTTTCAAGTTTAAAATGAATTCCGGGGAGCTGGAACGAAAATTATAAATGCTTTGATCTTCATCCCCTACTGCAAGTAGATTTTGAGATTTATTTAATAGTAGTCTCATAATTTGATGCTGAACTAGGTTAGTATCTTGATATTCGTCAATGCAAATATATTTAAAGCGTTTCTGCAACTGCTCTCTTACTTCGTGATTATATTTTAATAAGTAATAGGTCTCTAAAAGAATATCATCAAAGTCCATTAAGTTTTTCTTTTCCTTCAACTGCTCATAAGCCATGTATATATGCTGAATCTCTTTTTCTATTGGTGTTGTTACTTCTAGGTGCCTGGGCAAGATCATTTGTGACTTAAAATGTGAAATTAAGCTCAGCAAACTTTCCGGCTCATAACTATCAACCAGCGATAAATCCCTTAGTATTTGAGTCATAAGGATTTCCTGGTATTTGGAATTTGAAAGTATATCGGCCCTGTAGTTATGGGATCTCAACAATCTCAAGAAAATGGAGTGGAAGGTTCCTGAAACTATACGATTTGCAATGGAGGTGCTAAGTCCTGGCAAAAGTTTAATTCTCTCTAGCATTTCAGTGGCTGCCTTTCTTGTAAAACTCACCAGGAGGACCTCTTCTGGCTTTAAATCGTCTTTGGTCAGAAGATAGGCTGTCCGACATGTTAAGACTCTTGTCTTACCGCTACCGGCTCCCGCAATAATTAACACAGGGCCATCTGTAGTTCTAACTGCTTGAAGCTGTGAGTTATTTAAATGGATTCCTTGCTTTTCTATAGCACGAAAGAAGAAACTATCGCTTTCATTCTCAGCAACTAATTCTAAAGTAGTCTGATTTTCAGCCAGGTCAGCTAAAGGAATTCCGTTTTTAGTAGATTGAAATGGGTATTTAAATCCTTGTTTCTCTTTAATGAACATCTTGTGTTCCTCCCTTATATGATATTCATAGGTAAGTTTCATTTGAGAAAATGCGATTACATATTAACTAATCTGCTTCACCCATCTTTTCTTTGGCCCTGTGGGTCCTTTATCAAGTCTAGGTCGAGATGCGCTATTCCATGAACCGCCCTTGCTAAGGCCTTCCAGTTTAAATCCGCAAGCTCTTAGGGATACTCCAGATTCCTCATCTAGTGTATAGGTGACAATCCTCCGGTACCCCATGGCATTGATAGATTGAACTGATCAACCTTGATACTCCGTTTTTATAGATACTGCTTTTTAAACAGCAGCGGGTGATTTCAAGGGGGAATCCATCGTTGTTGTGCCTGGCAATTGGTAAACCAGCTATGGCAACACCAACTAGTACATCTGTATCCCATAGACCAACCGAGAATTTATGCCCGTGAGGGGCCACACAATGCCTGTGATGTTGATCAATAAAGTTCTTTGCTTCTTTGAAGCTGATTGGTATATTTTCGAGTATGAGCGGTTGTGTGGGATAGCGCTATAAAATTCATTCTTTCGATTCCTCCTGAAAAATAATAAAGAGAGAGAATATAAGTTCTCTCCCTCAATCTCTGCCCTTAGCTGGCCATTTCTTTTTTCATTTTTATTCCCTCATAAAGGGTGTCGAGCAGCAAGTGATGAATAGCAGCATCTTTTGCTTTCCCGACCATCTTATTAAACGGCTTACCGTCAGTGCCTATTGCTTCTAATCCATCAATAAAAAGCCAGTGAGCAACATATTCGTCTGCCTCTTTTTGTGTTCGAATGTCTTCCCGGGCCACAACAAAGACCGCTTTATTCCAAACCAAACCATCATCCACCAAATCATCATGATCAAAGTAGCAAAAAATTTGATCCTTCATGAATTGTTGCCTTTCTTTGATATAAGCAATCATATCGTCAAAACCAAATTTAAACTTGTACTCCACATAGAAAATGGGATTTGGATTTGTAGTTTCTTTAGTATTAAGGGTCCAATCCGGATGAAATACGATAGATCCATCATATTGATGATTGACCGGTTGGAGCTCTATTCTGGAGAATTCAAACCCATCCTCATTCCAGGCCTCAAGAATAGAAGTGATTTCCTCTTCCTCGATGAGAGTATAGCCTACCTTTTCCTGGGTGTATAAGAGCTTCTCTAAAAGGATTTTACGTAATGTAATAGTAAAGCCGCCAGGACGGAATTCTCCATTCTCATTGCCTTTTTTGGCCCTTTGGAATGTATGATAATAGTGTGAAGAAGGATCCAACTCTTCGAATATCGTTATAGGAGTGTATTCCCCCTGATCTACACCACTTAGATGGGATCTATATTCCTTCCTTCTAAGCGGCTCCCGGTACCTTACATCATTTGCTACATCAAAGAGGAATGCCTTCCATTCTGCTAAATAGGGTGCATCCTTATGTCCCTTTTCTATTAATGCCTCAAGCATGCCATCGCGGCGTCCAGACATTAG
Organism: Cytobacillus firmus DS1; assembly: GCF_000565285.1. Classification (GTDB taxonomy): domain Bacteria; phylum Bacillota; class Bacilli; order Bacillales; family Cytobacillaceae; genus Cytobacillus; species Cytobacillus firmus_A. Next base: position 26,650 of record NZ_APVL01000035.1, read on the forward strand.
ACAGACCCAACACCCATTTCTAGAGGAATTGGAGCCGCAGGCTTTGTCATTAACAGAACGAACAATCGGACATTCCTTACCATCCTCATACATAGCTCTCAGTTCCGAAACAAGTTCACCCCATGGAAATACCTGTACAAAGTTCTCAAGATATATCCACAGATCAAACGTGGTAATCGTTTTTATAGGCGTATACACTCGTAATTTCTCATAGGTATGGTGTTTGGAGAAATAATCACTTACCTCAAACTTACGTATACTATTTGCTCTGGCCACTGACTCGTCCAACCTTGTGCCGATGAGGAGCGTAGCATCAAAATCCACAATATCAAAATCAACTGGACTTTGCTTAAGAATATATTCAATGGTTCTATTCATCGGTGAGAGCTTGAGCTTTCCACTGCACCATCGAAATCGGGACTTGCCATTTGGTGCTGGTAGCCCTTTACCAATCACATTGAAAAAAAACTTTTCCTTTGGATTAGGGGCGCTGAGCAAAATTTCAATCCCTAGTTCTTTGCCAATCCTTCCGACAGCTTCAAGGTTTTTTCTTACATACGAAGACATTGATTCAGTCTCGACCAATGTATCTGCAGAAATTACATACACCTTTTTTTGTCTTTCAGCTGGGGTAAGGCTATTCAGCATTTCCAGAAAAAGTGTCAATACCAAGGATGAATCTTTTCCAAACGACACCGCTAAAATCATTGGTTTGTTGTCGGATAAGTAAACTGTTCTCATATGGTCCCTAATGTCCGTAATGAGCTGCAGCTTCTCCTCTCGATAAAACATCCAATCCATTAATACATCATCATACGTTTTAGACATTGAACTTCCTCCTCAAAAAAGTTTTTGCGCAAATAAAAAAAGCCCATTAAGGTCATGTTTAAAGAAACACTTCCCTAATGGGCTATTGCTAATAAACTATACGCATTTGAGTGATTAAACCTATAACGGGTGTTTAGAAGACAAAATACTTTCCCCGCTTGGGTGAAGTTAATACAAAAAAGTAATATATTTCAAGCTTACTATATATAGAATGGCAAGTAAAGGTTATGAAATGGCCAAGTCCCGCTCTCTTTGACTAGACTCAGGATAAAATATTGGTAAAAGAGAATTTGCTCAAGAAACCTTTAGATTCTAAATACCTTGTAACTAAAGGATTTAATTGTATTTTTATGTTAAAATGAATATCATTAAAACATTCACTTAATTAACATCTTACATTAGTTATATGAAGACATAGTAATATTCTATACGTAATGAATTATAAAAAAAGGGGGATAACCTTGAAAAAAACCATAATTTTTTCCCTAGTATTAGTTTTGGGGATTTTCGGATTCATTTATTTTTATACTTTAAAAAGTTCATCATTAGAAGAAATTGTTTTATTTAATGTAGAAGAGATAACTTCAATTGAGATCAAAAAAAACAGTGAAGAAATAATTCTGACTGATAAAAATGAAATAGAAAAAATTATGGATGACTTTTCTAAGATAGAATTAAGAAAAAATGAACAGTCAGATAAAGGTTTCAACGAATCTTATTGGATATCCCTATTTGAAAATAATAAGCAAACGTATGGATTAACTTTTTATGATAATAATTTTATAAATATTTATAGTTTTGAAACAAGGGAAAGTAGCCAATTTAAAGTAATCAATGAAAATAAGTTAGAAATTCAAAACTTATTTAAATAAAAAGAATGTTCGGTTATTATTCCGAACATTCTTTCAGACTGTCGACAAACTCGATGAAAATCGTGCTTGTCTGC
>NZ_APVL01000036.1 GCF_000565285.1 Cytobacillus firmus DS1
AGCTGACTGATACTAATCGATCGAGGACTTAACCAAGTCATATTGGTAATTACTCGGCAAACACTTCTTCATGCATTATCTAGTTTTGAGGGAACGAAGTTTCTTCAACCAAATAGTCCGGTGGCGATAGCGAGAAGGTCACACCCGTTCCCATACCGAACACGGAAGTTAGGCTTCTCAGCGCCGATGGTAGTTGGGGGCTGTCCCCCTGTGAGAGTAGGACGCTGCCGGGCTAATGAAAGAGCACCTGATGGGTGCTCTTTTTTTGTGTGTAATTATAGGTATCTGAATCAGTTATACTCTCCTTTTTATTGAAAAATGCATATATGCGTCAGGCTCAAAATATGCCCCACTCCTTATTCCGCCGACTGTTTTAAAAGTTAAATCTGTTCTCTTCAGAGAAAAATTGTCCCAAATGTAAGATAAACTTCACGATATGTTAGATAAAAATAAAAACTTGTTAGATAAAAGTCCATACATGCCAGATAATCTCCAAAACCTGCTAGATAAAACTGTTACGAACCTCTCTCCAGCACATAGCCACAAAAACCAGGCAAAACCCATAAACAGATAAGCCGTTTCATCCCACTCAAAAAAGGATAACATATTCATAAAGAATCCAATTTGCGAAAAAAGGTTATCAAATCCCAATTTCTTTTGTACAATAGGGACTTAATGGGGAAGAGGCGCCATAATGCCTTTAAATCCCCCATAAAGGAGGACGCTTGCATTGCTGGAAAACAGTTTTATTATGGTCGCTATTATTCTGATCATTAATATCGTATATGTATCATTTTTCACCATCAGGATGATTCTGACGCTTAAGGGACAGCGTTACCTGGCAGCTTTTATAAGCACCATCGAAGTTGTTATCTATGTCATTGGACTGGGACTTGTTCTGGATAACCTGAATGAAATACAAAATCTGATTGCTTATGCTGTCGGTTATGGAATCGGCGTTATTGTCGGCATGAAAATTGAAGAGAAGCTGGCTCTTGGCTATATTACCGTAAATGTAATTACAAAGGAATATGACAGAGACCTGCCTAAAGCTTTAAGAGAGAAAGGGTATGGCGTAACCAACTGGGCTGCCAATGGACTTGAAGGCGATCGGATGGCCCTGCAGATCCTGACACCGAGAAAATATGAATTGAAGCTTTATCAGACGATTAAAGAGCTGGATCCTAAGGCCTTTATCATTGCTTATGAGCCAAAAACGATTCATGGCGGCTTCTGGGTGAAATCAGTTAAGAGAGGAAAGTTGTCTCAATGAGCAAAGGCAAGAATAAAATGGCATTCGAAGTCCAGGAAAACGAAACGATTGACCAGTGCCTGGAAAGAATCAAAAAGGCAGGCTATATGCCAGTAAGAAGGACGGAAAAGCCTATTTTCAAGGAAGTAAAAAAAGCCGGACTGGTGGATTATGAGCCGGCCGGCCGGCAAATTGTTTTTGAGGCTAAACGAATAGAAAATTAAAACACGAACAATAATTGTCTGACTTTTAGTATTGTTCGATTTTTCAATTGACAGAGTATCAGATATGTTGTTAATATGGTGGTAGTTAATAAAACGTGAATAAACCCCTCGTATAATAATGGGAATAGGGCCCATAAGTTTCTACCCGGCAACCGTAAATTGCCGGACTATGAGGGAAAGCTGATATGCCCGGCATGTAGAAGGAATGGTTCCTGCCGTTTGCAGGTGTCTTCCTTACGGTTCTTTTTAGCCCGGACAGATTACTTTCTCTCATATTTAAGAGAAAGATCTGTGCGGGTTTTTTATATTGGAAGATTTGGAGGAGAAAGAATGAGCGTACAAGCAGCAGTCATTATGGGAAGCAAATCAGATTGGGAGACAATGAAGCACGCTTGCGGAATTCTGGAAGAGCTTGAAATCCCTTTTGAAAAAAAGGTTGTTTCAGCGCATCGGACTCCAGATCTTATGTTTGAATATGCTGAGCAGGCAAGAGAGAGAGGAATCAAGGTAATTATTGCTGGTGCAGGCGGAGCGGCGCATCTGCCAGGTATGGTTGCAGCGAAAACGACACTTCCTGTCATTGGGGTGCCAGTGCAATCAAAAGCTCTTAACGGACTGGATTCATTGCTGTCCATTGTTCAGATGCCCGGCGGCGTCCCGGTTGCAACGGTTGCGATTGGAAAAGCAGGAGCCGCTAACGCCGGATTGCTGGCAGCACAAATACTTGGCGCTTTTGATACAGCCATTGCAGAACGTCTTCAGTCAAAAAGAGATAAAACAAAACAGGAAGTACTGGAAAGCAGTGATGAACTTGTCTAATAAAACAATTTTACCTGGACAAACAATTGGAATTATTGGCGGGGGACAGCTTGGCAGAATGATGGCACTTGCAGCAAAAGCAAATGGCTTCAGGATTGCCGTTTTAGATCCGGCAGAAGACTCTCCTTGCGGCCAGGTTGCGGATATTAAAATCATTGGAGAATATGGCCATTTAGATTCTATAAAAGAGTTAGCTGACGTCAGTGACGTTGTGACATATGAATTTGAAAATATCAGTGCGGAAGCTCTTGAGTGGCTATGTGCAAATGCGTACGTCCCACAGGGGAGCGAGGTGCTGGAAATCACCCAGGACCGGACAAAGGAAAAAGCAGCCATCCAAAAAGCCGGCTGCGAGGTAGCGCCATATGCGGTCATTACTACTGAAAAAGATATTTATGATAATATAGAAAAGCTTGGCTATCCAGCAGTATTAAAGACATCCAGAGGCGGATATGACGGAAAAGGGCAAGTTGTGATAAAGAGCGGGCAGGATATTAAGAAAGCTGCACAGCTTCTTGAGAATGGCGTGTGTGTCCTTGAAAAATGGATTCCATTCGAAAAAGAAATATCGGTTATTATCTGCCGGAATATCTCGGGAGAAAAAGCGGTATTTCCAGTCGGGGAAAATGTCCATAAAGAAAACATTCTGCACCAGACAATTGTGCCGGCCATGATCACAGCCGATGCTGAGGAAAGGGCAATAAATGCAGCAAACCAGCTGGCAGAAGCTTTAAGCCTTGTCGGTACATTGGCAGTCGAAATGTTTCTGACAAAAGATGGACAGATTTACATTAACGAGCTTGCGCCTCGTCCGCATAACTCAGGCCATTATTCGATAGAAGCTTGCGAAACCTCCCAGTTTGAACAGCACATCCGTGCAGTTTGCAATTGGCCGCTTGGCAGCACGGAGCTATTAAAACCGGCTGTTATGGTAAACATACTAGGAGAGCATCAGGAGCCTTTAATTAAGAAAATACCTGAATTGGATGACTGGAAGATTCACTTGTACGGAAAAAAGGATGCCAAATATAAACGCAAGATGGGCCATGTCACGCTTTTGCGGAACTCAGCCGAAGAGGCACTTGAAGAAGCAGAAAGAAGCGGCATTTGGACCCCTGTGAAGGAAAAGATCGGAGGATAAAACATGATTGAACGCTATACGAGACCGGAAATGGGAGCTATCTGGACAGAAGAGAACCGCTTTCAGGCTTGGCTTGAGGTAGAAATTCTTGCCTGTGAAGCTTGGGCTGAATTAGGGGATATTCCGAAAGAAGATGTTCAGAAAATCCGTGAGAATGCTTCTTTTAATATTGACCGTATTAAAGAAATCGAAGAGGAAACACGGCATGATGTGGTCGCTTTTACTCGTGCGGTATCTGAAACGCTTGGCGAGGAACGCAAATGGGTTCATTACGGGCTTACTTCCACAGATGTGGTTGATACGGCGCTTTCATACTTAATCAAACAGGCGAATGATATTCTTCTAAAAGATATCGAACGCTTTGTGGAAATCCTGAAAATCAAAGCACAGGAACACAAGCATACAGTAATGATGGGCCGTACGCACGGGGTACATGCTGAGCCGACTACATTCGGATTAAAGCTTGCACTATGGTATGAAGAAATGAAGCGTAATCTTGACCGCTTTAAAGAAGCAGCTGCTGGTGTGGAATTCGGTAAAATCTCTGGTGCCGTTGGAACATATGCAAACATCGATCCATTCGTTGAAAAATATGTGTGTGAAAAGCTGGGCATCCAGCCAGCGCCAATTTCAACACAGACACTTCAGCGTGACCGTCATGCACATTATATGGGTGCGCTTGCGCTGGTGGCCACTTCAATAGAAAAATTTGCTACGGAGATCCGCGGTCTGCAAAAAAGCGAAACGCGTGAAGTGGAAGAGTTTTTCGCAAAAGGCCAAAAGGGATCATCAGCGATGCCGCATAAACGCAATCCAATCGGTTCAGAAAATATGACGGGGATGGCAAGAGTGATCCGCGGCTATATGATGACTGCGTATGAAAATGTAGCATTATGGCATGAGCGTGATATTTCCCACTCATCAGCTGAAAGAATCATCCTGCCTGACGCTACGATTGCGCTGAACTATATGCTGAATCGTTTTGGAAATATTGTTAAGAACCTAACAGTCTTCCCTGAAAACATGAAGCGCAATATGGACCGTACGTTAGGGCTGATTTACTCTCAGCGTGTTCTTCTGGCCTTGATTGACAAGGGCATGACCCGCGAAGAGGCATATGACACTGTCCAGCCGCGGGCCATGGAAGCATGGGAAAAGCAGGTTCAGTTCCGCAGCCTGATCGAGCAGGATGAAACGATTACTTCTAAGCTTTCTGAAGCAGAGATTGATGACTGCTTTGACTATAACTACCACATTAAGCATGTGGATACTATTTTTGACCGTCTGGGTTTATAAAAAATAAAGAGGTAAAGAGCTGTCTTTACCTCTTTATTATCGGGAAAATTCCCAATCTTCTTAATCATTAAGTCCAGCTATTCAAATAAGGGAGGCTCTCCGCATGGAAAAAGGAGCATTGTTATACGAAGGCAAAGCCAAAAAAGTTTATCAGACAAACGATGAAAATATCGTCTGGATTGAATACAAAGATTCTGCAACAGCCTTTAATGGTGAGAAAAAAGCAAGCATCAGCGGCAAGGGCCGTTTGAATAACGAGATTACGAGTTTGCTTTTTTCAAAGCTTCATGACCTGGGAATTGAATCTCACTTTATTGAAAGACTTTCAGAGACTGAGCAGCTTGTTAAAAAGGTGGATATCATTCCGCTCGAAACAGTGGTCCGCAATGTTGCAGCGGGGAGCTTTTCTAAGAGATTGGGAGTTGTAGAAGGGAAAGAATTACCGAGGCCGATTGTTGAATTCTACTACAAAGATGACGAGCTCGGTGATCCGCTGCTGACAGAAGATCATATCGAAGTTCTTCAGCTGGCTGATAAGCAGGAAGCAGCCCTTTTACAGGAAAAGGCACTTCAGGTTAATGCCATTTTAGGAGATTTTTTCAAAGACCTCGGCATTAAATTAGTAGATTTTAAGCTGGAGTTTGGTAAAGATGAATCAGGCCAAATTCTGCTGGCCGATGAGATTTCGCCGGATACTTGCAGGCTTTGGGATATTGAAACAAATGAAAAGCTGGATAAAGATGTTTTCCGCAGAGACCTTGGAAATTTAACAGATGCATATGAAAATATTTTAGCGCGACTGGGAGGCCAAACAGTATGTACAAAGTAAAAGTTTTCGTCACATTAAGAGAAAGTGTTCTAGATCCTCAAGGAACAGTTGTAAAAAATTCACTTCATTCCATGAATTACAGCGAAGTGTCTGATGTGCGCATTGGAAAATACATGGAACTGACAGTGGAAAAAAGCGACCGTCCTGTTGAAGAAGCTGTAAAGGAAATGTGTGAGCGCTTATTGGCTAATGTAGTGATTGAAGATTACCGCTTTGAGATTGAGGAGGCTGTTGCCCAGTGAAGTTCGCTGTGATCGTATTTCCAGGGTCCAATTGTGACATCGATATGTACCATGCAGTAAAGGATGAGCTTGGAGCGGAAGCCGAATATGTTTGGCATGACGCGGAAAGCTTAGATGAATATGACGGAATTCTTCTTCCCGGCGGTTTCTCTTACGGAGATTATCTCCGTTCCGGTGCTGTCGCACGCTTCAGTAATGTCATGAAAGAAGTCGTGAAAGCGGCTGAAGCAGGGAAGCCAATCCTGGGCATCTGCAACGGATTTCAAATTTTATTGGAAGCCGGTCTTCTGCCGGGGGCGATGAGAAGAAATGACAGCCTGAAATTCATCTGCCGCACGGTTGAGCTGAAGGTTGAAAACAATGAAACTATGTTTTCATCTGCATACGGAAAAGGCGAAGTAATCAATATTCCGATCGCACATGGTGAAGGAAACTATTATTGTGATGAAGCTGTTCTAGCTGAATTGAAGAAAAATAACCAAATCGTTTTTACTTACAATGGAACGAATCCAAATGGCAGCCTGGAAAATATCGCAGGCATTGTCAATGAAGAAGGAAATGTACTCGGCATGATGCCGCACCCTGAAAGAGCTGTTGATGAGCTTTTAGGGGGAGCAGATGGCCTGAAACTTTTTCAATCAATCGTAAAACAATGGAGGGAAGCACATGTCGTTAAGCTTTAAGCCAAGTCCGGAACAGTTAAAGGCACAGAAGGTATACAAAGAAATGGGTTTGTCTGATGACGAATTTGCGATGATTGAAAAGATTATCGGGCGTTTGCCAAATTACACAGAAATCGGTTTGTTTTCGGTTATGTGGTCAGAGCATTGCAGCTATAAAAACTCAAAGCCCGTGTTAAGCAAATTTCCGACAACAGGAGAGAAAGTGCTTCAGGGACCAGGGGAAGGAGCTGGAATTGTTGATATCGGCGACGGGCAAGCAGTTGTTTTTAAAATTGAAAGCCATAACCATCCGTCTGCAATCGAGCCTTACCAGGGGGCAGCAACAGGTGTCGGCGGGATTATCCGCGATGTATTTTCAATGGGCGCAAGACCGGTCGCGCTCCTCAACTCTTTACGCTTTGGAGAATTGGATTCTCCTCGTGTACGGTACCTTTTTAAAGAGGTAGTCGCAGGCATTGCAGGTTACGGAAACTGCATCGGCATTCCAACAGTCGGGGGAGAAGTGCAGTTTGATTCTTCCTATGAAGGAAATCCGCTTGTAAACGCTATGTGTGTCGGCTTAATCGACCATAAGGATATTAAAAAAGGCCAGGCCCACGGAGTAGGCAACACAGTCATGTATGTGGGTGCGAAAACTGGCCGTGACGGTATCCATGGTGCTACTTTTGCATCTGAAGAATTAACTGACCAATCAGAATCAAAACGCCCTGCTGTACAGGTGGGTGATCCATTCATGGAAAAGCTTCTGCTTGAAGCATGTCTTGAACTTGTCCAGTCTGACGCACTTGTCGGCATACAGGATATGGGAGCTGCCGGTTTGACAAGCTCTTCTGCTGAAATGGCGAGCAAAGCAGGATCCGGAATCGAAATGAATCTTGACTTTGTTCCTCAAAGGGAGACAGGCATGACTGCATATGAGATGATGCTTTCCGAGTCTCAGGAGAGAATGCTGATTGTCGTGAAAAAAGGACGCGAGCAGGAGATCGTTGATTTATTTTCCAAATATGGCCTGGAAGCAGTTTCTGTTGGAAAGGTAACAGATGATAAAATGCTCCGCCTGACTCATCAGGGAGAAGTGGTGGCAGAGCTGCCGGTAGATGCGTTAGCAGAGGATGCACCGGTTTATCATAAGCCATCAAGCGAGCCGGAATATTACCGTGAATTCCAGGCAATGGAAAATGAAATTCCTGAGGTTGAAGATTATAAAGAAACATTGGTAAAGCTCCTCCAGCAGCCGACAATCGCCAGCAAGGAATGGGTTTATGACCAGTACGACTATATGGTCCGCACGAATACAGTAGTGGCACCTGGATCAGATGCTGCAGTCATTCGCATCCGCGGCACCCGCAAAGGATTGGCCATGACGACAGACTGTAATTCACGTTATATGTATCTTGATCCTGAAACAGGCGGAAAAATTGCTGTTGCCGAAGCGGCAAGAAATATCATATGCTCCGGCGGTCAGCCTTTGGCAATCACAGATAATCTGAACTTCGGAAATCCGGAAAAGCCTGAAATCTTCTGGCAGATCGAAAAAGCGGCAGACGGAATCAGTGAAGCATGCCGCACATTAAATACGCCAGTTATCGGCGGAAACGTCTCTTTATATAACGAAACAAACGGAACAGCTATTTACCCAACGCCTGTCATTGGAATGGTCGGGCTTGTAGATGACATTGATCATGTGACAACACAATCCTTAAAAGCATCTGGTGATCTTATTTATCTGGTTGGCGAAACAAAGGATGAGTTCGGCGGCAGTGAGCTGCAGAAGATGACGTACGGCAGGATTTTCGGAAAAGCACCTGAGCTTGATCTCGAAAAAGAAGAAAAGGCACAGGAACAAATTTTAAAAGCCATTCGTTCTGGACTTGTAGCATCTGCCCATGATGTGGCAGAAGGCGGTTTAGCTGTAGCAGCTGCGGAAAGCCTGATCGGTTCAAAGGGTCTGGGAGCGGATATCAAGGTAACAGGAAATGCGACTTCAGCTTTATTCAGTGAATCACAATCCCGTTTCTTGCTATCTGTAAAAAAAGAAAACCAGGAAGCATTTGAAAATTTAGTCGACGCGACACTAATCGGTGAAGTAACAGAAGAACCTGTACTTTATATCTCCAATGAAGAGGGCCTATTGCTTGCCGAACAGGTTGACGTTCTAAAGCAGGCCTGGAAAGGAGCTATCCCATGCTTGCTGAAATAAGAGGACTGAATGAAGAGTGCGGTGTTTTTGGAATCTGGGGGCATCAGGATGCTTCCCAGATCACGTATTACGGGCTTCATAGTCTGCAGCACCGCGGCCAGGAAGGCACAGGAATGGTGGTTACCGATGGCAAAAAGCTGAAAGGCATTAAAGGTGAAGGCCTTGTAACGGAAATTTTCACAGCAGATGCCATGAAGGACCTGGAAGGAAAAGCAGCAATCGGACATGTCCGCTATGCGACTGCCGGCGGAGGCGGATATGAAAATGTTCAGCCTCTATTGTTCAACTCACAAAGCGGCAGCCTTGCACTTTGCCATAACGGAAACCTGGTGAATGCGACTGCATTGAAGCATCAGCTTGAAGGACAGGGAAGCATTTTTCAAACGAGCTCGGATACAGAGGTGCTGGCGCACTTAATTAAGCGTGCAGGCTTCTCTTCACTAAAGGACCGTGTCAAAAATGCTTTATCCATGATTAAAGGAGCTTATGCTTTTCTGATCATGACCGAAACAGAATTGATGGTTGCGCTGGACCCGAACGGCATGAGGCCGCTCTCACTCGGAAAAATCGGCGATGCTTATGCGGTGGCATCTGAAACTTGTGCTTTTGATGTGGTCGGGGCAGAGTTTATCCGCGACATTCTGCCGGGAGAGCTGCTGATTATTGATGATAATGGCTTTCGTTCTGAAATGTTTGCCATGGCCTCTAACATCGCTATGTGCACGATGGAATATGTATACTTCTCCCGTCCTGACAGCAATATTAATGGGATCAATGTGCATACTGCCCGGAAAAACCTTGGGAAGCAGCTGGCTCTTGAAGTGCCAATTGAAGGTGATGTTGTTACTGGTGTGCCGGATTCCAGCATTTCGGTTGCGATTGGATATGCTGAAGCGTCTGGCATTCCATACGAGATGGGTCTGATTAAAAACCGCTATGTGGGACGTACATTTATCCAGCCTTCCCAATCGCTGCGTGAACAGGGTGTGAAGATGAAGCTGTCTCCGGTACGCGGAGTGGTAGAAGGCAAGAGAGTCATCATGGTGGACGATTCGATCGTTCGCGGGACAACAAGCAGACGGATCGTCACTATGCTGAAGGAAGCTGGTGCGACTGAGGTGCATGTGCTGATCAGTTCACCTCCGATTAAAAATCCATGCTTCTATGGAATCGATACATCGACAAAGGAAGAATTGATCGCCGGCAATCATTCCGTTGAAGAAATAAGAGAAATCATTGGTGCGGACACACTTACCTTTTTAAGTGCAGAGGGCATGGTCAAGGCAATTGGCCGGAAAGATGGACAATGCCTGGCATGCTTTACAGGACAGTACCCGACGGAGATTTATCCGAGCACTTTGCATCCTTATGAAAAGGTATAACCTTAAGTTGGCCAATAGACAGCTATGTTTGGCCGATAAATATGGGAAATTGGCCGTTAAAAATTGATTTTTGGCCGTTAAAAGTACTAATTTGGCCGATAAGTTGAAGAATCGGCCTTTATTTTTCCAATATGGGGTGAACAACAGATGGCAAATGCATATAAACAGGCCGGAGTAGATATTGAAGCTGGCTATAAAGCAGTTTCCCGCATGAAAAAACATGTACAGAAGACGATTCGTCCTGGTGTGCTTGGCGGTTTGGGCGGATTTGGCGGCATGTTCGATCTTTCTGAACTTAACCTGAAGGAACCGGTTTTAGTATCAGGTACAGATGGTGTCGGCACGAAGCTGATGCTCGCTTTTATGATGGATAAGCATGACACGATTGGGATTGATGCCGTCGCCATGTGTGTAAATGATATTGTCGTACAGGGAGCGGAGCCTCTTTATTTCTTGGATTATATCGCCTGCGGAAAAGCGGCGCCTGAACGGATTGAAGCGATTGTGACAGGCATTGCGGATGGCTGCGAACAGGCCGGGTGTGCACTTGTAGGCGGTGAAACTGCCGAAATGCCAGGCATGTACAGTGAGGAAGAATATGATCTTGCCGGTTTTGCAGTCGGTGCCTGTGAGAAATCCAGCCTGATTAATGGTTCCGAAATTAAAGCTGGAGATGTACTGATTGGCCTTGCATCCAGCGGAATTCACAGTAATGGCTACTCACTTGTCAGAAAGCTGTTTTTTGAAAAAGCGAATATGTCCTTAAATGATCATGTAGAAGAATTAGGCTGCACTCTAGGGGAAGAGTTGCTTCGCCCTACAAAAATTTATGTAAAGCCGCTTCTGTCAGCTTTGAAGCAATTCAAGCTGAAGGGCATGGCACATATTACAGGCGGCGGATTTATCGAAAATATCCCGCGCATGCTGCCTGAAGGTCTTGGTGCCGAGCTTAGTGAAAGCAATTGGGAGGTACCGCCTGTGTTCACGGTGATGGAGAAGATCGGCGAACTGGAACGCAAGGAAATGTACAATATTTTTAATATGGGAACAGGCATGGTGATTGCAGCAGATAAAGAAATTGCTGATGAACTGATCTCCTATTTTAATGGAATTGGAGAAAAAGCCTATCTAATGGGGACAGTAACAGATCAGGAAGGAATTGAAATTCTGTAACTTGGAGGAAGTCATGAAAAAAATCGCAGTGTTTGCTTCCGGAAGCGGAACGAACTTTCAGGCCATTGCTGATGCCGCCAGAAAAGGGGACTTGCAGGCTGAGATTGTCTTGTTTGTCTGTGACCGGCCAGGTGCATACAGCATTGAACGTGCACAAAATGAACAGGTTCCGCAGTTTGTTTTTTCAGCTAAAGACTATGCCGGCAAAGCAGAGTATGAAAGAGCGATTTTGCAAAGGCTGAAGGAGAGCGGCGCCGAGTATATTATTCTCGCAGGCTACATGAGACTGATTGGACCGACGCTTTTGAAAGAGTTTGAAGGCAGGATTATTAATATCCATCCTTCTCTTCTTCCAGCTTTTCCGGGTAAGGACGCAATTGGCCAGGCGCTATCTGCCAATGTGAAGGAAACCGGTGTGACGGTTCATTTTGTCGATGAAGGCATGGATACCGGGCCGATAATTGAGCAGGCGCCAGTTGAAATAAATGCGGGTGAAACGCTGGAAAGCCTTCAGAAGAAGATACATGAAGTCGAGCACAAACTTTATCCGCAGGTTTTGCAAAGTCTTTTCTGTGCTAAAATGGTAGAGAGCTAAAGTTTATTCAACAGAGTCAGGGGGAGCGAACATGAAGAAACGTGCATTAATCAGTGTTTCCGACAAAAATGGCATAACAGAATTTGCCCAGCAGTTAAGCGGACTGGGTTTTGAAATTATCTCAACAGGCGGTACAAAAAAAGCCCTTGAAGAGAGTGGAGTCCCCGTTATCGGCGTAAGTGATGTGACAGGCTTTCCGGAAATTTTGGAAGGGCGTGTGAAAACATTAAATCCGATGATACACGGCGGACTGCTGGCTAAGCATGGCGAACCAGGCCACAAGCAGCAGCTTGAGGAGCATGGGATCCAGCCTATCCAGGTTGTGTGCGTGAATTTGTATCCGTTCCAGCAAACCATCGCTAAACCGGATGTGTCAGTAGAAGATGCAATTGAGAATATTGATATCGGCGGTCCGGCCATGCTGCGTGCTTCCGCCAAGAACCATGACTATGTAACGGTTGTGGTGGATCCTGCCGATTATGAAACTGTTCTTTCACAGCTGAAAGAAACCGGAGAGGTTCAAAAGGAAACACGCCGCAGGCTTGCTGCGAAGGTATTCCGCCACACAGCTGCCTATGATGCGATGATCGCTGAATATATGACAGATCTGGCAAATGAAGAAACACCTGAAAAATTAACGGTTACGTATGAACTGAAGCAAACATTGAGATACGGGGAGAATCCGCATCAAAAGGCAGCTTTTTACCGCAAGCCGCTTGGTTCTGAATTTTCGATTGCTAACGCGGAACAGCTACATGGCAAGGAATTATCCTACAACAATATCAATGATGCGGATGCAGCTCTTCAGATTGTAAAGGAATTCTCTGAGCCTGCCGCAGTTGCTGTTAAGCATATGAACCCATGTGGAGTTGGCACAGGAGAAAATGTATTTGATGCTTTTTCAAAAGCTTTCGCAGCTGACCCTGTTTCAATTTTCGGCGGAATCATTGCCGTAAACAGGGAAGTGGATGCAGAAACAGCTAAAAAGCTTTATGAGATCTTCCTTGAGATCATTATTGCGCCATCCTTCTCAGAGGAAGCGCTTGAAATTTTAAAAGGGAAAAAGAATCTGCGCCTGCTGACCATTCCTTTTGAAGGCAAAAAGAAAGCGGAAATGAGATTGTCTGCTATTGAAGGCGGCTTGCTGACGCAGGAATATGATCTATTCACCCTTGAAGATGCCGAAGTAAAAGTAGCAACAAAGAGGGAGCCCACAGAAGAAGAGTGGAAAGCACTGAAACTTGGCTGGAAAGTTGTCAAACATGTAAAATCCAATGCGATAGTCGTCAATGATGCGAACATGACACTTGGAGTTGGTGCCGGGCAGATGAATCGCGTAGGCTCTGCCAAAATCGCGCTTGAACAGGCAGGAGAAAAAGCAAACGGAGCCGTAATGGCATCGGATGCCTTTTTCCCAATGAACGATACCGTTGAAGTCGCAGCCAAAGCAGGCATCACAGCCATCATTCAGCCGGGGGGCTCCATCCGTGATGAGGATTCCATCAAAAAGGCTGATGAATATGGAATTGCCATGGTCTTTACTGGCGTACGGCATTTTAAGCATTAAACGAAAAGCGGAAGTGCCTCGATCAGGTAGGCGCTGAGCTAAACAATACGAAAAGAGGAAGCTGACATTTTACGGAGGTGGGCGTAATGAAAGTATTGGTTATTGGAAGAGGCGGACGTGAGCATGCAATTTGCTGGAAGATGAATCAAAGCCCTTCAGTTGAACTGGTTTTTGCAGCTCCGGGAAATCCGGGAATGGAAGATTCAGCACAGCTGGCTGCCATCCAGGAAAACGACCAGGAAAAACTTGTGCAGTTTGCTCAGGAAAATGAAATTGACTTGACTGTAATCGGGCCGGAAGTGCCGCTGCTTGAGGGCCTTGCAGACCGATTTGAAGAAGCAGGGTTAAAGGTATTTGGACCGAAAAAAGCTGCAGCTGAAATTGAAGGCAGCAAATCCTTTGCCAAAGAGCTTATGAAGAAATATGCTATTCCGACAGCTGAATATGGAGTATTCAGCGGCTATGAAGAAGCGAAAGCCTATATTGAAGCAAAGGGTGCTCCCATTGTTCTGAAAGCAGATGGGCTTGCAGCGGGAAAAGGCGTAATAGTAGCCATGACTATGCAGGAAGCATTATCCGGGATTGAGGAGCTATTGTTAAATGAAAAATTTGGCCGGGCCTCTTCAACAGTTGTAATTGAAGAATTCCTTGAAGGGGAAGAATTCTCTTTAATGGCCTTTGTGAACGGTGAAACCGTAGTTCCGCTTGAAATTGCCCAGGATCACAAGCGTGCTTTTGATGGAGATCAGGGCCCGAATACAGGCGGAATGGGGGCTTATTCACCGGTACCGCATATTGGTGATGAAACAGTTGCAGAGGCTGTTGAAAAAGTATTGAAGCCTGCAGCAAAAGCAATGGTTCAGGAGGGCCGAAGTTTTACCGGAATTTTATATGCAGGTCTGATTAAAACATCAGCTGGCCCGAAGGTAATCGAATTTAATGCCCGCCTTGGAGATCCTGAAACACAGGTGATTTTACCCCGTATGAAGTCTGATCTGGCAGAGGTAATGCTGGCAGTCCTAAATGGGGAGCAGCCTGAAATCGAGTGGAGCGAGGAAGCAATCATTGGAGTGGTTGCTGCTTCAAAGGGCTACCCTGAAGCATATGAAAAAGGAGCTGTTCTGAATGGGCTGCATTCGCTTAAAGATGTCTTAGTCTTCCATGCCGGCACTGATCGAAACAGCTCAGGTGAGTATGTGACATATGGAGGCCGCGTGCTGCTGGCAGGCGCCAGAGCGTATACACTGAAAGAAGCGCAGCAAAAGGTATATTCCGAACTGGAGAACCTTCAGTGCGAAGGTGTATTCTACCGGAAAGATATTGCTGATAAAGCTATCGCGCACGTCCTTTCTTAGTCTTCCGGATATACACAAACAGGAGTGCTACAATGCTTCCAATAATGGCCGTCAGGACGAACGTCATATCCATTACGTATTCCCAGAACATAATGTCAGCTCCTTTCTATAGTACAGCCCCCAAATAGGGGGCTGAATTTTTTTGAAACTTAAGACGGATTATAAGGCAAAATCTCCTCAGCAGCCTCATCATTATTATTGTGATTGCCTCTCTTTTCCAGCACCATGTCCTGGCCTCTTTCAAAAAGAGCTGTCAATGGGCAAAAGCGGACAATCCCCTCAGCCACTTTCATTCCTCCCAGCATGGCCATCACAAGATAAGAGTCCCGCCAAGGCCTCTTAACAAGCTTTGAAGTGCTCCAGGCCAGTACCGTTAATCCGACTGTTATGCGTATTAAGGCATTTACAATGCCGATATTTGATTTTACATGCATAGGTCCCACCACTTTCACGAAATTTTTACAATCTTTTACTGATTCTTTAATGCGTTAAACAATGAAATATGTTACTATAGTAAAATAAGAGAAAATGAAAGGGCTTTCTTTATTGATATAAAGCCATTTTACTCATTGTAATCATTCTAAAAACAGAGTCTTTATATATAGATATCAACAAGGGAGGGAGTATGGTGCTGGAACAGCGTTACCGTTGGAAAAACAGGCACTTGCGTGAACATGTTTCCGTATTGGACGGAAAACTTTCACCGACGATATTACTAAAGAACGCGCGTTATCTGAATCAGGCGCTTCGCAAATGGATAACAGCAAATATATGGATTTATGGCGACCGCATTGTTTATGTGGGCGAAAAGCTGCCGGAAAAAACAGATCAGTGTGAGGTCATTGATTGTACTGCACTTACGCTCGTTCCCGGATATATTGAGCCGCATGCCCATCCATTTCAATTATATAATCCCCATTCCCTGGCGAGCTATGCATCGCAGTTTGGCACAACAACCCTGATTAATGACAATATGGTGCTTGCTTTACAGCAGGATAAAAAGAAAGCGTTTTCTTTTTTGAAGGAAATGAGAAACATGCCTGCAACAACCTATTGGTGGTGCCGATTTGATGCTCAAACAGAGATCCAGCACGAAGAATCTGTTTTTTCCCATGGAAACGTTAAATCG
The DNA here is from genome assembly GCF_000565285.1 of Cytobacillus firmus DS1. Lineage (GTDB taxonomy): Bacteria > Bacillota > Bacilli > Bacillales > Cytobacillaceae > Cytobacillus > Cytobacillus firmus_A. The sequence goes on from NZ_APVL01000036.1 coordinate 15,888, forward strand.
TGGCTTGAACATGATGCAGTGCTTCAGGGAGGAGAACTGACAGGCTGGCCGAAGCTATTGGATGGCGATGATATGATGCTTCATTGGATTCAGGAAACAAAGCGGATGAGGAAAAAGATTGAAGGCCATTTTCCGGGGGCATCCGAAAAAACGCTGGCAAAGCTTATGCTGCTCGGTGCTGATTGTGACCATGAGTCAATGACTGGAAAAGATGTGTATAATCGCCTTTTACAGGGATATACCGTATCTCTCAGATATTCTTCCATTCGTCCGGATCTGCCGGTTTTATTGGAAGAAATGCATGAAATCGGCATTGATCAATATGATCGGATGGTCTTCACAACAGACGGTTCCTTTTCCTCCTTTTATGAGCAGGGAATCATTGACCATATGATCCGCATTGCCATAGATAAAGGAGTGCCTGTTATTGATGCGTATAATATGGCAACCATTAATGTGGCCCGTCATTATGGAATCGATTATTTACATGGCTCCATTGCGACAGGAAGGGTTGCCAATATCAATTTCCTGTCAGATGAAAACGAACCAACTCCAATATCAGTTATTGCCAAAGGGGAATGGGTGAAGAGAGACGGAGAAAATCTTCATGCCTATAAGCCTGTAGAATGGGAAGAATACGGCTTTGAACCGCTGGATATTGATTGGGAGATGACAGCTGATGATATGCAATTCTCCATGCCTTTTGGGATAAAGCTTGAGAATGCTGTTATTACGAAGCCGTACTCCATCACGATTGACGTATCCTCTGAAGAACTGGAGAAAGACCATGATGAATGTTTCTTTATGCTTGTTGACCGGAATGGACAATGGCGCATAAATACGATACTAAAAGGATTCTCGAAAAGCATGGATGGAATGGCAAGTTCTTTTTCCAATACCGGTGACATCATCTTAATCGGAAAAAGCAAACAGGAAATGCTGAATGCTTTTAACCGGCTGAAAGAAATTGGCGGAGGCATTGTCATATCTGAAGGGGGAAGGATTGTCCAGGAGATGGAGCTCCGCTTAAAAGGAATAATGTCCCATAAAAATGTGGAGGAATTAATGCAGGAAGAAAAACAGCTTGTGCATTATTTGCGTGATCAAGGCTATAGACATGAAGATCCAATGTACACGCTGCTCTTTTTCTCTTCAACCCACCTGCCTTATATCAGGATTACCCAGCAGGGAATGTATGATGTCATGAATAAAACGGTACTCTTTCCAACGATAATGCGTTAAAATATGAAAGAGGTGTAATAGATAGAGATCAGAACTGCTCAAGGGAGCTTATATAGAATCCGCATCAAAAGCAAAAATCACACGGGGTGAAAAATGTTAAAAAGATGGATAGCTGTATCAGCAGCGGCAATGCTTCTCGTTTCTGGATGCAGTAAAGAAAAAGCAGAGGAGCCGGCAAAGCAGGAGCCGGAAAAAGCGGAAGAAGCCACAAAAGGTGTCAGCGCCGAAAAAGAGCTTCCATTTCAATATCCGCTCACAGGCTTCGGGTCTGAAACAGAAGTGGATGGAAGGGCTGTAGCGGTGATGATCAATAATCATCCGAAAGCCCGTCCGCAATCAGGGCTTAATCAGGCTGATGTCGTATATGAAATGCTGGCAGAAGGGGACGTGACTCGTTTTCTTGCTATTTTTCAAAGTGAGCGGCCAGAAATGATAGGGCCTGTCAGAAGCTCCAGGGACTATTATATTGAGCTGGCCAAAGGCTATGACAGCCTCTACATTGCCCACGGCTACAGTCCGGAGGCCAAAGAATTGCTGGATCAGGGGTATGTTGATAACCTGAACGGAATGCAGTATGACGGTACATTGTTTAAAAGGGAAAGCTTCAGAAAGGCTCCTCATAATTCCTATATTTCTTATGACAATGTGCTGAAGGGTGCAAAAGAAAAAAATTATGCAATGGAGAATGAACCGAGATCTCTTGAATTTCTGTCAGAAGAAGAGATAAAGACAATTCAGGGAGAGAAAGCTGACTCTGCCATGATCTCCTACCTGGACAATGAATTATTCAATGTCATCTATGAATATGATGCAGGGCTCGAGAAATACAAAAGATATTCCAATGGCGAGCTTACAGCTGACTACAAATCGGGGGAACCTGCATTACTCGATAACATTTTCATTGCAGAAGCAGACCATCAAGTGGTTGACAGCGCAGGCCGCCGTGATATTAACTTAACTTCTGGGGGAAAAGGATATCTCCTTCAAAAAGGAAAGGTGACAGAGGTGCAGTGGGAAAATATTGACGGGCGAATTCTTCCTGTCTTGAACGGCCAGCAGGCTGGCCTGGTGCCGGGAAAAACATGGATCAACATCGTTCCATCAAACCCGGGCCTGGAGCAAACGGTTTCCTTTGAAGCCGAAAATTAGATTCTGTAACTATAAAATCGCTAATTTAATCTATTCTCCGAGTTGATTGGAGCGGAGGGCACTTGACTCCTGCGGGAAGTGAGGGAAGTGAGAGACCCCACAGGCGAAGCCGAGGAGGCTCTCATTCCTCCCCGCGGAAAGCAAGTGTCCGCAGCGGAAATCAACGGGGCAGTATTAATGCAGGAAAATAGAATTTAAAACTATTACAACAAAGGGGTATGCAAATATATGCAAATTGATAAGCTAAGAGGCAAAGAACTGGATCAGTTATTTAAATCTGTTTTATCTTTAAAAGATCTGGAAGAGTGCTATCGATTCTTTGACGACTTATGTACAGTGAATGAAATTCAATCCCTGGCGCAGCGCCTGGAAGTGGCACGAATGCTTCGTGAAGGTAAAACGTATCATAAAATCGAAACAGATACGGGTGCCAGTACGGCAACTATTTCCCGTGTGAAACGCTGCCTCAACTATGGAAATGATGCTTATGAAATGGCATTGGAAAGAATTAAAGAAGAAGAAGCAGAAAAGGCGTAAATATTCGTTTTGCCTAAACCGATGGGACTGTTCCCGCGGTTTTTTTTTGTCTTCTATTAATTTTTTCCACCTCATTCTTACATCCTGCTTTTATTTTTTATTCCCAATCTTAAATGATATAATGATGAAATGGAATGATAGAATGGAGGCAATTTTGCATGTATGATGTTCGCGAATGGAGCCACGTATTCAAGCTCGATCCGGATAAATATATTTCAGATGAAGACCTTGAGATGATTTGCGAGTCAGGGACTGATGCGATTATTGTGGGCGGAACAGACGGGATCACATTGGAGAAGGTGCTGGATTTAATGGCACGAATCCGCAGATACACGGTGCCCTGTGTGCTGGAGGTTTCAGCGATTGATTCAGTTACACCGGGCTTTGACCTATATTTTATCCCGACAGTTCTTAACAGCCGGGATGTGAAATGGATTACAGGCCTTCACCAGGAAGCAGTAAAAGAATATGGGGATATTATGAATTGGGAAGAAATCCTTGTTCAGGGCTATTGTATTCTGAATGAAGAATGTAAAGCCGCACAAGTCACCAATTCACGCACAGATTTATCTCTTGATGAGGTCAGGGCATATGCCATGATGGCTGAGAAAATGTTCCGCCTGCCAATCTTCTATCTGGAATACAGCGGAAAATATGGAGATGCAGAAATGGTCGCAGAGGTGAAAAAAACACTTGAAGAAACCGTATTATTTTACGGAGGCGGCATCCTGAATGCAGACCAGGCAAAAGAAATGGCTGAGCATGCGGACGTCATTGTGGTCGGAAATGTTATTTATGATGATCTGCAGGCTGCATTGGCCACAGTCGAAGCCGTTCGTGCTTAATATAGGTTGCTGATGGTTAGCAAACAAGATAAAATAGAATATAAGAACATATGTTTCTATGGTGGTGAAGAGAAGGAATGCAATTTTTAACAGATAAATTATTGAACGGACTAAACCCGCAGCAGCAAAATGCGGTAAAAGCAACAGACGGGCCACTGCTGATCATGGCAGGGGCAGGAAGCGGAAAGACTAGAGTGCTTACGCACAGGATTGCATACTTAATGGTGGAAAAGGGTGTTAATCCCTACAATATTCTGGCAATCACCTTTACAAACAAAGCAGCCCGTGAAATGCGTGACCGAATTCATAACATGATGGGCGGAGCTGCAGATGATATCTGGATTTCCACGTTCCACTCGATGTGTGTGCGGATCTTAAGAAGAGATATTGACCGGATTGGCTATAACCGCAATTTCACGATTTTGGATTCAACAGACCAGCAATCGGTTATTAAATCGATCCTGAAGGATAAAAATCTGGATCCCAAGAAATTTGATCCCCGTGCAATTCTGGGCTCCATCAGCTCGGCAAAAAATGAATTGATCACCCCTGAAGAGTATGCGAAAACAGCAGGAGATTATATTCAGCAGGTTGCCAGTGATGTATATACAGAGTACCAAAAGAGATTAAGACGCAATCAGGCGCTTGATTTTGATGATCTTATTATGATCACGATTCAGCTGTTTCAGCGGGTTCCGGAAGTGCTGGAATATTATCAGAGAAAATTCCAATACATTCATGTGGATGAGTATCAGGATACGAACAGAGCGCAGTACATGCTTGTAAAGCTAATGGCAAGCCGATTTAAGAATCTTTGTGTAGTCGGTGACTCGGACCAGTCCATTTATAAATGGCGCGGTGCGGACATTGCGAACATTCTATCCTTTGAAAAGGATTATCCTAATGCACAAACCATCATGCTTGAACAAAATTATCGCTCAACAAAAAGGATCTTGCTGGCTGCGAACGAAGTCATCAGCAAAAACCTGAACAGAAAGCCGAAAAACCTCTGGACCGAAAACGCAGAAGGCAATAAGATCTTCTACTATCGTGCCGACAGTGAACAGGGAGAAGCGCAGTTTGTTGCAGGTAAAATCAAGGAATACATCAGCACCGGCAAGCGAAGCGCTTCGGATATTGCGATCCTGTACCGCACCAATGCACAGTCCCGTGTAATGGAGGAAGTGCTGTTAAAATCGAACATAGAATATTCCATTGTCGGCGGCATCAAGTTCTACGACCGCAAAGAGATCAAGGACATCCTTGCTTATCTGCGCCTTATTGCCAATCCGGATGATGATATCAGCCTCCAGCGTGTAATTAATGTGCCAAAGCGCGGAATCGGCTCCGGTTCGGTTGATAAAATCGCCAACTTTGCACAGCTTCATGAAATGAGCATGTTTGAAGCTCTTGAGTCTATTGAACTGATTGGCTTGAGCCCGAAAATCACAAAAGGGGCCATTGAATTCAGGGATTTGGTTAAAAACTATACACAAATGCAGGAATACCTATCTGTGACAGAGCTTGTGGAAGAGCTTTTGGAGAAATCAGGCTACCGCGATATGCTTATTGCCGAGAAGTCCATTGAAGCCCAGAGCCGTCTGGAAAACATTGATGAATTCCTGTCCGTTACAAAAAACTTTGAAGAAGCCAGCGAAGATAAATCGCTTATCGCATTTTTGACTGATTTGGCTCTTGTGGCTGATATTGATAAATTGGATGATGATGGCGAAAAAGCTGAATCTGTTGTTCTTATGACACTTCACTCAGCAAAAGGGCTTGAATTCCCTGTTGTCTTTTTACTGGGTCTTGAGGAAGGGGTATTCCCGCACAGCCGTTCTCTAATGGAAGAGTCTGAAATGGAAGAGGAACGTCGCCTTGCTTATGTGGGAATCACCAGGGCAGAAGAGGAGCTTTTCATTACGAATGCTCAAATGCGTACTTTATTCGGACGCACGAATATGAATCCGCCATCCCGGTTTATTAAAGAAATACCTGCTGATTTGCTGGATGGACTGGAACCTGCTAAAAAGCCGTCACCGTTTGGATCATCACCGTTTGGCTCTCCTTCTGCTTCAAGAGGAGCACAGCCTCAGCGTAAAGCAGTGATTCGTCCATCTGCATCGAACACAGGCGGAGACGATATTGCCTGGAAGGTTGGTGACAAAGCCCAGCACGGAAAATGGGGAACAGGTACTGTTGTCAGTGTGAAAGGCTCCGGCGAAGGAACAGAGCTGGATATTGCGTTCCCGAAACCAGTGGGCATTAAACGTCTGCTGGCCAAATTTGCACCGATTACAAAGGCGTAACCCCCTTTATTTTTAATGGATTATAGAAAGGGCTGAATGTATGGACCTTCAATTGGCCGAAAAAAAGGTGAAAGATCTTCATAACCTTTTGAATCAATATAATTATGAGTATCATGTTCTTGATCAGCCGTCTGTTCCCGATGCTGAATACGATAGGCTCTTGAGGGAATTGATTGAGCTTGAGGAAAAATTCCCCGAACTGAAAACAGAGGACTCTCCCACGCAGCGGGTTGGAGGGGAAATCCTTGATATGTTTGAAAAAGTGGAGCATCAGTCGCAGATGCTCAGTTTGGGAAATGCCTTCAATGAACAGGATTTAAGAGACTTTGACCGCCGTGTCCGCCAGGGTGCCGGAGAAAATGTTTCTTACGTGTGTGAATTGAAAATTGATGGGCTGGCTGTCTCCCTCCGCTATGAGGATGGTTTATTTATTCTCGGTGCGACACGCGGCGATGGATCCATTGGCGAAAATATTACTGCTAATCTAAAGACAATCCGTTCGATACCTCTCCGGCTGAAAGAGAACGTCACAATGGAAGTCCGCGGTGAGGCCTTTATGCCCAGACGTTCTTTTGAGAAATTGAATAAAGCAAAAGAAGAGAATGGAGAGGAGCCGTTTGCTAATCCAAGAAATGCCGCAGCAGGTTCCTTAAGGCAGCTGGATCCGCGCCTTGCAGCAAAGCGCAATCTAGATATTTTTGTCTATGGCATTGCAAATGCGGGGAATACAGGGATTGTATCTCACAGCGAAGGTCTGGATTTCCTGGATAGCCTCGGATTTAAAACAAATAAAGAACGCAAAAGATGTGAAAGCATTGAGGAAGTAATTGAATATGTACAGGGATGGACCGACAAACGTCCGAATCTGTCTTATGACATTGATGGTATTGTAATCAAAGTCGATTCACTGGAGGAGCAGGAGCAGCTGGGCGCTACGGCGAAAAGCCCACGCTGGGCCATAGCTTATAAATTCCCTGCAGAAGAGGTTGTTACCACACTAAGGGATATAGAATTAAGCGTGGGGCGAACGGGCGTTGTTACGCCAACTGCGCTTCTGGAGCCTGTCCGTGTTGCCGGGACGACTGTCCAGAGGGCTTCACTTCATAACGAAGATTTGATCCGCGAAAAAGATATTAAAATTGGTGATCAGGTAGTTGTGAAAAAAGCGGGCGATATTATTCCCGAAGTTGTGAATGTACTGGCAGACAGGAGGACGGGTGAGGAGCAGGATTTTAATATGCCGACACACTGTCCGGAATGTGAGAGCGAACTGGTCCGTCTTGATGGTGAAGTGGCTTTGCGATGCATCAATCCAAAGTGCCCTGCCCAAATCAGGGAAGGCCTTATTCATTTTGTTTCCCGCAACGCTATGAACATTGATGGTCTTGGTGAAAAAGTGATCAGCCAATTATTTGCCGAAAATCTGATTAAAGATGTGGCGGATATCTACAAATTAACGTATGAACAGCTCATCCAGCTCGAACGGATGGGTGAAAAATCAGTTAACAATCTTCTTCAGGCAATTCAAAACTCCAAAGGGAATTCTCTTGAAAAATTGTTATTTGGCCTGGGAATTCGTCATGTGGGAGCAAAGGCAGCCAAAACGCTTGCCCAGGAGTTTAGCCATATGGAGGCACTTGAAAAAGCATCCCGGGACGATTTAACAGCAATTAATGAAATTGGCGAAAAAATGGCGGACTCCATTGTTTCCTTCTTTGAACAAGAGGAAGCCCATGAACTGATTGCCGAGCTGAAAGCAGCCGGAGTCAACATGGCTTATAATGGGCCAAAGCCAGTTTCAGCCGAAAGCTCAGATAGCTTTTTTGCAGGGAAAACGGTCGTTCTGACAGGAAAGCTTGAAATCATGAGCCGAAATGAAGCGAAAGATAAAATAGAGGCGCTTGGCGGCAAAGTTTCCGGAAGCGTCAGCAAAAAAACAGATGTTGTAATCGCCGGAGAAGACGCCGGATCTAAACTGACGAAGGCCCAGGAGCTGGGTGTAGAGGTTTGGAACGAGGAGAGACTGGTTGAAGAATTAAATAAGTAAGAGGGTGTAAGCTCCGTGAAAAAACTAATGATGCTTGCTTTATCCCTATCCCTTCTGCTTGCTGGCTGTGCGCCTAATTTTAAAAGCCAAGAGGAAGTTGTTCAGGAAGACAAGAACGAAAAGGATAAGGCAATCATTCCAAACTATAAAATTTCTGACAAGTATTATCGAACGCTGCTGCCGTTTAAACCAAGTGAGTCCAGAGGTCTTGTGGTCAATAATATAAGCACTAAATATGACATTAATGAATTTGAGACCGGACTAATGAGGGTTGCTCAAAACACATTCGATACAGAAAAATATTTATTTCAGGAAGGTCAATTTTTAAAAAGGGAAACTGTCCAAACCTGGCTAAACCGCAAGTTTACTGAAAATCAGCTAAAGGAACACAAAATGAAAGCCGAAGACAACATTGGCTTAAATCCCATGATTGCAGATGGCGGAGATATTGATAAAAATAATGAAAAAAGCCCGATATACCTGGCACATATACTTGAGCATAACTACCTGCTGAAAAACGAGGATGGAAAAGTAGGTCTTGGCGGAGTTGTGATAGGCCTTGCCATGAACTCTGTTCATTATTATCAGAAAGAACAATATGGAGCGACTTTTGAAACAGAAATTAAACGGGATGTTCTTGAACAGGAAGGCAAAAAGATGGCTGAGGAAGTCCTTCAGAGAGTACGGCAAATCAAAGGTCTGAAGGATGTGCCGGTAACCATTGCTTTGTTTGAACAGCAATCAAGAACATCGGTTGTGCCGGGAAGCTTCTTTGCTTACGCTAAGGCAGACAAAGGAAGCAATAAGCTAGGCGGATGGGAAGATATCAGCGAGAAATATGTCCTTTTCCCTTCAAACACGGCTGAAAAAAATCATCGTGATGATTTAACTGCTTTTCTTAACTTTAAACAGGATGTTGAAACATACTTCCCGAACTTCAATGGAGTTATCGGAAAAGCTTTTTATGCCCAGGATCAATTGCAGGAAATCAATATTGATATCCCTATCCAATTCTATGGGAAAGCAGAAGGTATTGGATTTACGCAATATGTGACAGGACTTGTTGTCAAACACTTCCCTGAATACATCTCAGTCCAGGTAAATATCTCATCAGTCAACGGCCCGGAAGCGCTTGTGGTCCGGAAAGCAGACCAAAGCGAGCCCTTTGTCCATATCTATAATTAGAACCAGGTACCCAGAAGTGTATGAGATGCACCTTCTGGGTTTTTTCATTTCAGGATAGAGGGTTGCGGTCATGGCGAGAAAATTGAAAGCAGTTTAAGAAACTTGTTGTCATAGAGGGTTCAAGAAGACGAAAAAGGGAGAAGTTCAAGGAAAATAGTCGCCATAGAGCGTTCATGGCGCCCAAATTGAAAGAGGTTCAAGAGAAATGGCCGTCAACGACTGAAAATCAAAATCTAAACCCAATACAGCACTAAAAAATTATATATAACAGTTTTATCCAACCCTGTACTATATAGCTTCAACTCCTTCTCCTCCCAAGTGAAACCGCAACTCCGCCCTTTAGTTGTTAATATATAACATCAGCGGAGAATGTTTGAAGATAATGTTATTTTCGTGTTAATATAGTCTTTGGATGAAAACGTTTTAAGAGTATAGCAGACCTTGTTCCAGCATGTTTATAGAGCGGGACGGGGCGCTAAGATCTGACGTTTGATATTTGTACACTCAGGAGGCGGTAAAAATGGTACAACCTTATAAGCATGAGCCATTCACGAATTTTAAAGAAGAAGAAAATCGTGAAGCATATTTAAAGGGTTTACAAACTGTAGAAAGCTATTTGGGCCAGGATTATGATCTTTTAATTGGCGGAGAGCGTATTTCTACTGAAGATAAAATTGTATCAATCAATCCTTCTAATAAAGAAGAAGTGGTTGGCCGTGTTTCAAAGGCAAGCCGCGAGCTTGCGGAAAAAGCGATGCAGGCTGCTGTGGAAGCATTCAAAACATGGAGAAAAGTGAAGCCGGAAACACGCGCAGATGTTTTATTCAAAGCTGCTGCGATTATCCGCCGCCGCAAGCATGAGTTCTCTGCCCTTTTAACAAAAGAAGCAGGAAAACCTTGGAACGAGGCAGATGCTGATACTGCGGAAGCGATTGACTTCCTTGAGTACTATGCACGCCAAATCTTAACAATCAAAGACGGTGTTCCAGTCAACAGCCGTCCGAACGAATATAACCGTTATGACTATATTCCATTGGGAGTAGGGATCATCATCTCTCCTTGGAACTTCCCGCTTGCGATCATGGCCGGCACAACTGTTGCGGCAATCGTGGCCGGAAACACCGTTCTATTAAAACCAGCTTCCACTACACCTGTTGTGGCTGCGAAATTTGTTGAAGTGATGGAAGAAGCTGGCCTTCCGAAGGGCGTTCTTAATTTCGTTCCGGGCAGCGGTGCAGAAGTGGGCGACTACCTGGTTGACCATAAAGACACTCGCTTCATTTCCTTCACAGGTTCACGTGACGTTGGTCTTCGCATCAACGAGCGCGCCTCTAAATTAAACGAAGGCCAAATCTGGCTGAAGCGTGTAATTGCTGAAATGGGCGGTAAGGACACGATTGTTGTCGACAAAGAAGCAGACCTTGAATTGGCAGCTACTTCAATCGTGGCTTCTGCTTTCGGATTCTCCGGACAGAAGTGCTCGGCATGCTCAC
>NZ_APVL01000037.1 GCF_000565285.1 Cytobacillus firmus DS1
GCAGACAAGCACGATTTTCATCGAGTTTGTCGACAGTCTGAAATGAGCCGCCATTACTGGCGGCTCATTTTTTTGAATTTGCATTCTGGCTGATTAAAAAAAGCAAATTGTAAATTAGTGAGGCTCTACATGAACATGAGTATGATGTATATTATGGAATTTACGTAAATTATCCTCGATTTTCACCGTAATATCATGACTTTGAATCACGGTCAGTGAAGGATCAACAAAAATTGTAACATCTACTATTGGGTGGTTTCCATGAAGTCTTGCTCTTAAATTTTTTACAAATTTTACTCCTTCCGTTTGATTGATTGTTTCTTCAATTTCCTTCAAGAGTTTAACTTCAAAACCATCAGTTAAATCATGAGCCGCTTCTTTAAAAATTCCCCAGGCTGTTAAACATATAATTATTCCCACGATTGCTGCCGTGAGGGAATCCAGCCAATTCAGCCCGAAATGTGAACCAGCTATACCTATTGCAGCGCCTATGCTTACCAATGCGTCCGAGCGGTTATCCTGAGCTGCTGAAAAAAGGGCCTTACTTCCTATCCTTTTTGATAGCTTCAAATTGTATCTGTAGACTAGGTACATAAAAAGAGAACTAACTAAAGCAACCCCGCCAGTGTATAAATCAGGTCTTTCTTCAACCGGATTATATAAATTTCTAAAAGAATCAATCACTACTTGCAAACCAACTGTAAACATGATCAATGAGGCAACTAAAGAAGCGATTGTTTCAGCTCTAAGATGCCCATACTTATGGTTCTCATCGGCCGGTTTTTGAGAAATCCTTAATCCAATTAATACAGCCACAGAAGCAATAACATCAGTTAAATTGTTGAGACCATCCGCTTTTAAAGCTTCGGAATTCCCTATATTACCCATCGTGAGCTTGAAAATGGATAATAGAATATATGCTGATATACTAATCCAGGCCCCTTTTTCCCCTTTTTTCATTTCATTTGCTTCCATCTACAGTTCCTCCACTTAACATTAGTTAGCTTTTAGTTTTATCTTAACCAATAATAGGCAACTATAATTCGTATTACATTGCCATAGTCCAGTTTTTGGGTTTGCAAATTACTAAGTATTGAGATAATGCATATTTTCTACATAAATTTGTTGCTTTATTGTCACTTTTATTAAATGTGGTTTATGAGATAATGTGATTAAGTGAGCATATAAATAATTTCTAAACACTGAAAAAATACTAATTATATAATATGGAAGGATGGGTTTTGTTTGTTCTCTCTAATTATAGTAAAATAATTCCTTTGCAAAATCGTCACAATTGGCAGCAGAATTTATGTTAATATTTTAAACATCTTTAAGTGAACATATGCACATATAAACATTAATTTATTTATTGTGCAAATATGGAAAGGGGAACTCCTATGAAAATAAAATGGGCTTTGCTGACATTAATTTTCACTATTGCCACTGTGTTAACAGGGTGTGAACCGTTATTAGTTTTAGATCCTAAAGGTCCACAAGGCCGTACAACAGCGGATGTTATCATGATTTCCATTTGGACAATGGCTATAGTTGTAGTGGTTGTATTTGCTTTATATATCTTCATTGTTAGAAAGTATCGTGCTTCTAATCAGAGTGAAGACTATGAGCCTCCACACATTGAAGGAAGTCTTAAACTAGAAATTGTCTGGACCGCTATTCCGGTATTAATAGTTGCTTTTCTATCGGTAGTGACTGTTGTATCTACATACAAAGTTGAGGCTACACCAGAAGGATACAATGAGGAACCGTTAGTTATTTACGCATCATCTTCTAATTGGAAATGGCACTTTAGCTATCCTGAACAGAATATTGAAACAGTAAACTATCTGTTCATTCCTACAGATCGACCAATTGAATTCAAACTTTATTCTTACGGGCCAATCTCAAGTTTTTGGATTCCTCAGCTTGGTGGACAAAAATATGCGATGGCTGACATGGTAAATACTCTAAATCTTGCAGCTGATGTACCAGGGGAATATAGCGGAAGGAATGCCAATTTTACTGGTGAGGGCTTTGCCCAACAGACGTTTAATGTAAAAGCAATGCCCCAAAAAGAATTCGATGAATGGGTAAAGGAAATTAATGCAACTGCAGAACCTCTAACAGAGGATAAATTTGAGGAATTATTAAAGCCAGGACATCTTGGACAATCAACTTATACAGGGACCCACTTAACTTTCTCACCACCACCTGAAGGCCATCACGAAAAAGGTGATTCTGGGAATGAAGAGGTGCAGCCTGGTAGTTCCAAAAAAGAACAGGATGAAGAAGTGGATCATAGCAAAATGAACCATTAAAGTAATATTTCTTTCTAATATAAATTTTGCTGGATTCTATATTTTAGCAACACACTTTCCGAAAGGAGTTAAATAATATGGATTTCTTTGCACGTTTTGCCGTACCGAATCCAGGCCCTACAATTTACGCATCGATGGTTGCCATAGCCCTTACTATGGTCGCTATTTTTGTAGGACTGACATATTACAAAAAATGGGGATACTTATGGCGTGAATGGCTGACGACCGTGGACCACAAACGGATTGGGATCATGTACCTAATTTCAGCTTTATTAATGCTATTCCGTGGAGGAGTAGACGCTATAATGATGCGTGCCCAAACAGCAGTTCCAGAAAATACGCTGCTAGGAGCACAGGAATACAATGAAATTTTTACAACACATGGTGTTGTTATGATTATCTTTATGGCAATGGCGTTTATTATGGCATTAATGAACTTTGCTGTTCCATTGCAAATTGGTGCACGGGATGTAGCTTTCCCAAGGTTAAATGCCTTAAGTTTTTGGCTGTACTTTTTTGGTGCAATGCTCTTCAACATTTCGTTCGTTATCGGAGGATCTCCGGATTCAGGATGGTCATCTTACTTCCCGCTGGCTGGCACTGAATATAGTGAATCTGTAGGTACGAACTACTATATGCTTGCACTACAAATCTCTGGACTTGGTACATTAATTACTGGAATTAACTTTATTACGACCATCCTTAAAATGAGAGCTCCTGGGATGACCTTAATGAAAATGCCCATGTTCACATGGTCGGCTTTAATAACAAATCTGATTATTGTCTTTGCCTTCCCAGTATTGACAGTGGCATTATTAATGGGGACCATGGATCGCCTATTTGCTACTAACTTTTTCACAACAAGTAATGGCGGGATGGATATGCTTTGGGCAAACTTGTTCTGGGTTTGGGGACATCCCGAAGTCTATATTTTAATATTGCCCGCTTTTGGAATTTATAGTGAAATTATTTCAACCTTTTCACGCCGTAATCTTTATGGCTATAAATCTATGGTTATATCAATGGTTGCTATCTCAGTACTTTCTTTCCTTGTCTGGGTACACCATTTCTTCACAATGGGTCAGGGAGCTTTAGTAAACAGTATTTTTTCAATTACCACAATGGCTATTGCTGTTCCTACTGGGATTAAGATTTTCAACTGGCTATTCACCCTTCGAAAAGGGAAAATCGTTTTTACTACTCCAATGCTCTACTCGCTAGGATTTATCCCGATTTTTACAATCGGTGGAGTGACGGGTGTTATGCTTGGGATGGCAAGCGCTGACTACCAATACCATAACACAATGTTCCTAGTAGCCCATTTCCACTTGGTTATCATTCCTGGTGTTGTTTTTGCCATGATAGCTGGTCTTTTCTACTGGTGGCCAAAAATGTTCGGCTTTATGCTGAATGAAAGACTTGGTAAATGGTCGTTCTGGTTTATTGCCATCAGTGTATGCGTAACATTCTTCCCAATGTTTATTTCTGGATTGGATGGACAGGCACGCAGGATGTATACTTATTCGGAATCAACCGGATTTGGAATATGGAATCTAATTTCATTTATTGGTGCCATTGGATTGGCAATAGGATTTGCGTTAATTGTTTATAACATTTATTACAGCATTCGGTACTCAACAAGGGAAATCCCTGCAGATCCATGGGATGCACGTTCATTAGAATGGGCTACACATAGTCCAGTTCCTGAATATAATTTTGCAATCGTGCCGGAAGTTGATTCAACTGAAGCATTCTGGGATTACAAGAAAAAAGGATATAAATTATTTAAAGGCAAGTATGAACCGATTCATATGCCTAATAATAGCGGCGTACCGTTTTTAATGGGATTAGTCTTTTTTGTATGGGGCTTTGCCTTTGTATTCGGCATGTGGATTTTTGCTGTAATCGCATCAATCGGCATAGCTGCTTGTTTGGCCCATCGCTCCTTCGAGAAAGACCATGGCCGTTATATTTCTGTTGAAGAAATCGAAAAAACAGAAAAAGATTTGGGAGGTGCCAAAGAATGAAAGTAGATCACTCGCTCCCTTTAGAATATGGAACAGAACAAAATCGTCTTAACATTTTGGGATTTTGGATTTTCCTTGGAGCTGAAATTGCTCTTTTTGGGACGCTTTTTGCTTCTTATTTTACCTTGGTAGATCGAACCGGCAGTGGACCAACAGGAGCTGAAATTTTTGAGATTACACCTGTTCTGATTGAAACAATATTACTTTTGACAAGTAGCTTCACTATTGGGCTCGGCATACATGCCATGCGGTTAGGCAAGGCAAAAGCCATGATTACTTTCTTTGCAATTACTCTACTACTTGGACTTGGTTTCTTAGGAGTAGAAATATATGATTTTATTGTTTATATTCACGAAGGAGCAACACTGCAAACTAGCGGGTTTACAGCTATATTGTTTCTAACTTTAGGAACACATGGAGCACACGTTACATTTGGGCTATTCTGGGGAGCATTTATTATCCTTCAAGTTATCAAAAGAGGCTTGACACCTGAAACAGCGAATAAAGCATTTATCTTCTCGCTTTACTGGCACTTTCTAGACGTAGTGTGGATTTTCATCTTCAGCTTCGTCTTCCTGAAAGGAATGATGTAGAAATGAAAGAATTATTTCCTCCAAAACAGGTATTAGGCTTTGTATTTTCTATTGTGCTAACAGTAATTGCTCTCTCGGTTTACTTTTTGGATATGTCATTTGAATTAGCTATGACTATTCTTCTTATAACAGCATTTATACAAGCAGCTGTTCAATTAGTTGTATTTATGCATGCTGGTGAATCGAAAGATAAGAAATCAATATACACTACACTGTATTATGGTTTTTTCATAGCCTTAGTTACAGTTTTCGGTACATTACTTACATTAATTTGGGGTTATTATTAATATGTAAAAAAAGGAGCGTCTTGAAAGGGCGCTCTTTTTATTGCCACAAATTTATTAGTGCCTCCCAATCTTTGTCACCATCTCTTCAGATGCAACCAGGAACATACCCATTAAGAAGATAAAAACTGCTCCTACAATTGTACCAACACCAATAGGTGTTAATATGCTGTAACCGCTTTCGAACAATCCTAATATGAAGATAACGATGCCGATTATCGTAATGGAACCGCTTGTGAACTTTAGTGCGTTTAAAATTTTTATTTTAGATTCCATCTTTCATTAACCTCCTTTTTTTATATTATTCAATCTGTTCACAAAATTGTCAAACTTTTTTATCTTTAATCATAGACAGGCTTAAATTATCTAATCTTTTCGACACATATCATCAGGAAAACAAGGCACTAAAAACGCTAAGGTGAATCGCAATAGCAACAACACAAACGTAATACTATAATATTTAATTAAAAATAAATGTGAATACATTTGCTTTATTACTATCATCAGGAAAGCCTGATAGTAAAAATAGCATTTTAGTAAGTAAGAAACTATATAAAAAAAGCATTGTACCAAGTACGAATGCCTTTTCAAATGCTAATTATAGTTTTTGCTATACATTTATTTAAAGCTACTTTACTTTTTTATTTCTTCGGGTTATTACACCCGCTTATATATAACATCATTAAAAACCAGTAAAACCGCCAAAAAGATTGTTTGTAATTATGGAAATGAACTTTGTCAGCCAATTGAAATATAAGATGATACCCATAAGTATCATTATTACCCCACCAGCCTTCATAAGTGTATCACTATGCCTTTTAAAAAATGTCAGTTTATCTATAAACATTGACATAAATAGAAAAGGTATGGCAAAACCTAGACAATATACTGACATGTACAACAAACCCTGACCAGGATTGGTGATTCCAAGGGCAAATACAGCAGCCAAAATTGGCCCAGTACAAGGGGTCCATCCAGCTGCAAATCCCATTCCTATTAAAATCGATCCTAAAAAACCTGCTGGCTTTTGCTTAAATTGTACCTTACGGTCTGTCATTAGAAAGTCAAACTTCAATATGCCTATCATAATAAGACCGAAAAAGAAAATAATGATGGCCCCTAGTTGTCTTAATAAATCTTTATATTGAATAAACAAGACACCAATTAGGGAACTTGACCATCCTAACGCCAAGAAGATAATCGAAAAGCCGATTAAAAATAATAATGTATGTAAAAATGCATTACTTTTAAAGAATAGTGTTCTATTACTTTTAAGGTCATTAACGGATATACCTGTTATATAGGAAATAAATGCAGGATATAAGGGAAGAGAGCATGGTGAGATAAAGGACAGCAAACCAGCTCCAAATGCTAGGAACAAATTTAAATCCATAAATACAACCTCCATCTAAACTAAAATGTTTGGGATCAGCCATTCATTAAGTATATCTATCCATCAATTGTGGTTTCATAATAACTCCATGAAAGTATAAAAGCCCTAAGAAGGGCTATTATACACACTACGGAGCAATCATCTTCATGTAATTGTTAATATCATCCTCCGTCATTGTACCAGTTAATACTTTAACGACTTTCCCATTTTTATCTATTAAAATAGTAGTGGGAATAGGGCCAATATTATATAATTCTGTTACGATGCTACCACGATCCATCAGTATCGGAAACGTCAAATTATGTCTTTTAACAAAAGTTGAAACAGAAAAATCACTTTCATCAATATTAACAGCCAGAATTTCTACTCCTTTATCTTTTAACTTTTTATACTGATTTTCCATATAAGGCATTTCTTTTTCGCATGGTTTACACCAAGTTCCCCAAAAATTCAAAAAAACTCCTTTTCCTCTTAAATCAGATAATTTCATCCGCTCTCCATCCAGTGTCTCTAATGAAAAGTCAGGCGCAGCTGTTCCTTCTGCAATTACATTCTTGTCTTTTGTAAAGTTCGCATAAAGAGTATATCCGACAGCACCAAATAGCAGGAGTAAAATCACACTACGAATAACTAATCTTTTTCTTTTCATTTAATTCTCCTTAAATTATATTCAAACTTTGCTTAGATTGTCTTTAATTACTATTATAGTAAAGATAAATACAATATTCAAATGCATATTAGAATAATGTTGTAAATGATTCGCACCAAATATTTAGATCCTTAGAAATTCATCCGGCCGCGTTAGTGCAGCCGATCAACAATTTGTGTTTCAAAAGAATACCTGATTTTGAAGAAGGTTATACTGGTTTGTTAAGGAGTGAGAAAATGAAAGACGGAATCATTTCAACAGACCAAATTGTATTAATAACTACTGCAATTATAGTTGGAACACTAGCAAGAGTATTAACCATTAAAGAAGACTACAGGCAATATCCCAGTTATCCAAATGGTTATTTAATTCATGTTATTACTGGATTTGTTGCAGCAGCTTTAGGAGCTGTAGCTATTCCAGCTTTAATGACAAAAAACTTTGTTGCGGTAACTTTCTTGACACTGGCTATACAGCAGTTCAGGGATGTTAGGAAGACGGAAAGGGATAGTTTAAAAGACCTTGAAAATACGGAAGCGGCTTATAGAGGGGATGCTTATATTGATGGCATCGCCAAGACCTTTGAGGCAAGGAACTACTTTGCTTTAATTGTTTCATTTTCAACCGGGCTCACGATTCAGCTAATTAACAGCAATTTGCCTTGGATTAATGTAGTTGGTGGGGTGCTTGCCGGGTTTATTGTATTTTATGTTCTGAAGCGTTTTTCAAAAGGAAAAACAGTTGGCGATATTGCAGATATTAAGGAAGGAAGAGTGGAGATAAGAGGTTCTGAACTATTTGTAGACGATATTTATGTTTCGAATCAGCTCGGTACTGAGAATGCCCGAAAACTGTTCCAGAATGAAGGCATTGCGATTGTTATTTATCCACGGGAAGAGCATTTTAGGATTACACTCGACAATTATGGACAAAGGCAAGCCATGTTGTTTGAAGCTACCAGGTCAATAGGCGTTAAAAGATACCACTTTACTCGGAAAGACTATGAGGCAGGAAGAGTGGTAATTACGTTAGTTCCTATTGTAAGAGATATTAATAAATTAATTGAAACAGTAAAGGAGACTCCACTCCTTGAAAGCGCTAAGAAAAGTCATACTGTGATGAAAACTTATTTAGCAGGGAGAGAATAATTTGGGACGAGAATCAACACAAAAGCCTAATTATGAAATACTAGCATTTATAACCACAAATAAAGAAAGGGCACTGGGAGGGAAACCACTGATGCTGCTCGCTAAGGATGCCGAAGATGCCAAATCTCTGACTGTAGATATTGCTAAGGCTATGAAAGCAGATGTTGTTCAAATGAAATCAGGGGATTACCTAGTACTTCGAGTCTAAACAACTTATTATTCTGTATTTGGGTTATTAAGATGAACATATAACTTATACGGCTTCCATTTCTTTAAGTCCAAACCATATTATAGAAGTGCTTATTCCCTATGGTAATATCAATAGCAATTTTTGAAGATAGTTTTGAGGAGTAAAATACGCATTTGTTAAACTTCAAGGTAAGTTTACCCAAAGTGAAAAATGGTAGATCATTTTGTAACAGCCGGAATAATTTTTGTTACTGATTTAAAGTCATTTTTTAGAAAGTTCTATTTATAATCACTTAAGTCAGAATATACAATGCTTTGTGTATATGCTGTTTAGTTGTGATTACGCAGCTTAAATATAGCGGCCTTGAAGCAAAAAGGGCACTTTTTCAATGATATAATCGTGGGAAATTTTCTTCTAATGGTATATAGAGTGGAACAATTAGTAAAAAGGAGTGATAGATGTGGTAATCCAATCAAATATGTCCCCAGAAGCCATTATTCAAATTTGGGAAAATACATTAGATAAAATTGAAAAAAATACAACGTCCCAATCTCCAAAAAACTTTGGAGGAACTGGTAAACGTGTCTGTTCTTACAGCGTTACTATCGGAATTAAATTCTGCTGTAGGCAGTTCAAATGCGACTTGCACAGAAGGTGGCTGACAAATACCATCAAATAAGGAGTAGGATACTCCTTAGCACCTTAATAAATGTCAAAAGAGCACCGAAAACGGAGCCCTTTTTTAATGGATATTAGCTGTTATATTCTGATGTTTTTCTTGGTAAAATCGGGATCATTTTGAGTGTTTTTTTTAGAAATCCCTCTTAAGAGACCCCGCTAGTTCAAGACCCAATGCTTTTTTGTAATTAAAAATATAATGTAGTTTAATCTTAAAGTTTTATAACTGTAAAAGGCTAATTTGTACAGGATAGAGTGTCCTTATTGCCTAGTTCTTCTTTGGCTTAATAAAAATCATTAGATAGATAATGATCGTAAAAGCTGTAAGGGCTAAAAATGGAATCGTGATAACCCCAAACCAGTTAATATATTGTGCACTGCAGGGAACTCCATTGACACATGGCTTGATAGGAGCAAATCCCGGCACTTTTTGAACAAGGTAATGATAAAGGGAAATACACCAGCCAATAACTGCCATCGGGAGGACAAACTTTTTGACAGAAAGATCATTTTGAAAAGTGCCTATCCCCAGAATCAAGGCGAGCGGGTACATTAGAATTCGCTGGTACCAGCATAGCTCACAGGGGATGAATCCCCTTATTTCACTAAAGTAAAGGCTGCCAAGGGTTGCAGTTAATGCAACAATCCATGCCAAATACATGTTTGCTTGGTTTACGTTAAGTTCTTTCATTATTTATCCTCTAATGATTGGTCTATTAGACTCTTTATTTTCTCATAATCAAATGGATCTTCCAGCATTGTGCCATTTACCATAATACTTGGTGTCTGCTGTACTTTATACTCCTCAACAAGCGCTGAATCATTATTAACCTCATCGATTATTTCTTGGCTTTGAATATCTTTTTCTAACTGGTTAGTATCAATACCAGGAATTGCACTAGCAACCTCCTTAATTTTTTCCATCGTTATCCATAAGGAATCATGGTCTTCATCAGGCTGTGCATCAAATAAGGCTTTATTAAAATCCCAATAGCTGTCAGGATTCTGTTTATAAACTGCTTCAGCGGCTACCGAACCTAGCTTTGATTCATCTCCATGAAATAGAACGTTGATGTACGAAAATTTAACTTTACCAGTATCAACATAGTCTTCGACAAGCTTTGGAAAGATATTCTGTCCCCAAGCCTTGCAAGCGGGGCATTTAAAATCACCAAACTCAACGACGGTTACAGGAGCATCCGATTTTCCTAATACTGGCTGACCTTCGATGGAAGGACCTTCCTCAAAACTAGGGGACACATTTTGTTCAGATTTCATATTATTGATGACGACTAAAGCAGCAATCATTGCAAAAACAATCAAAGTTATAATCATAATCAATTTCATAGGGGATTGATTTTTCTTTGACATTTTTTTACCTCCTTATAATATCTTTTTTTCCTTTGGTTATTCTATCAAAACGAATTCTATTTAATGCTTAAAAGCAATGATAGATAAGTCGATACAACAAACAATATGCTCATTAAAAATGAAAGGGCAGCTGAGGACCTTTTAATATAGGAAAGGACAGTTAAAGCAAGAAACAGGAATGCTACCACTCCAAGAGATATACCAGTAATGTTTACCGTCATTTGGACAGGTAATGCGGAGTCAATCTGGCCTTGATAGAACATGGCAAATAGTTTGGAAACACCACTTTTAACTGTCATCTCAATATCATGAGGAGGTGATTGCTGACCCAATGCAGCTGTAGCTGCAAAAATCAATAATATCACTGCACTTTCTATCCTTGTCCAGGGGACTGGATTAAACTCTGCATCTGTTTTTAATTTTCTTTTGATTAGTACACTATTAACGCCCGCGTATACTACTAAAGGTAAAATCAATAAATGTTTTATTAACAACGCTTGCCCATATGGGACCATCCAAGAATTTGCATAATCCTTAAAATCAACTACAAACGCCATAAGTACAAGACCCGTGCCTATAGTTATCATTAAACACATGAGAGCAACAGGTGTAAACCATTTTAAGAAGTTTAACCAGTTATGAGAATTTTTTGAAAACCAGCTGACTGTAATCAGGACTCCAATCCAGATACTAACAGCAGTAAAGTGAACTGAATGTGCAATAAAACCTTTCCACTGGTCCAGGGAGCTAGCGTGACTTGACCACCCAAGCGCTAAAATCATTATGAATGTAATGAAGACACCGACCAACGCATAGAAGCGTTTACTTCTATAGTCAAACCAGATGATATAAATAAATAATAGATTTGAAAGAAGATAGGTTACAACCCACGCTTTGCCCACTTCAAAAGTAAAAATGACAGATTGAAAGGTTTGTCCCAACCCAACGTCTTGGTAAAGATATAATATCAATTGCAATACCGGAACAAAGGAAAATACTGCTATTCCACCTGTCGCAGCCATCAAAACACCTTTAGGCACTTTTATATCAGGTTTAGACTGAAATGGCACTAAAGATAATAGAAAGGCTCCAATTAAAAGGGAAAAACATAGATATAAAAAGGTTTCAGTGAAGATACCTGTGATAATCATATGTTATTTTCCCTTTCTCATAATCCATAAAAAGCTTCCAATTACAGCAATAATCAAAATTCCGATTAAGGAAGGAATCCAATTTGTTTTTGGTTTTGTCTGCCCTTGTTCGGTTTGAACTTCTTCTTCATTAAGTGAATCTGAGTCATCTTTATTTTTTTCTGTGTTCTTTTGCCCGCTATCTTCATTTTCCTCAGTAGGATCCACAGTTGTTGGCGTGTTTACAGAAAATGAGAATTCTCCTTCTATTGGATGTCCATCTGCACCAATTATCTTCCAATTAACCTTATAAGCACCGTTAGCCAATTCGTTTAAAAGTCTACCGGTCATTTGGTTATTGCTTAAAGTGATGTTCTCGATTGATATCGGATCACCATTTGCATTCGTAACTTCAAATGTGCTCCCTTGTTCTACCTTTGTTTCAAAAGTCATTTTTATATCATTTGGTCCAGCTGTAATGACTTCTCCATCTTGTGGACTGGAGCTCTCTAAACCTGTATGCCCAAAGGCATTGTTTACAGAAACGATAAAAAGTATAAAGGTAATTAAGAATAGCTTTTTAATCATAAGAAACCTCCTAATAGTATTAACGAACTTTATTTTAACAGAGTGAATATAATTATTCAAAAGTACATTTGAATAAATTTTTGACAAATTTGTTAAATCAGCATAGACTAACGATATAATATATTCAAACAAACATTTGAATGAAGGGTGAGATATATGAGTCCAAATATACTAAATAAATCTTCTCAAGATACATGTGAGACGTATTGCCATGATGAAGAAAAGGTTAGCCGAGTTAGCGAGCGGATAGATGAGATAGTGGGAGTAGAACAGCTTTTTAAGGCGTTATCCGATTCAACAAGAATCAAGATTGCATACGCACTTACACTTGAGGAAGAATTGTGCGTATGTGATGTGGCTAATATTATCAGATCCAGTACGGCCACGGCTTCCCACCATTTGCGTTTACTGCGTAATATGGGGTTGGCTAAATATCGGAAAGAGGGAAAAATGGTATTTTACTCATTGTCAGATGAGCACGTACATCAACTAGTTTCTATTGCTTTAATACACTCAAAGGAAGGTGCATATGATGGGAAAAACACTGGAAAATAGCAAAGAAACCTATAGATTACAAGGTCTTTCCTGTACGAGTTGTGCAGCTAAATTTGAAAAAAACATTCGAGAAATTAAAACAGTTAATGATGTTCAATTAAACTTCGGAGCATCAAAGATAACCATTATTGGTGATGCAAGCGTCCAGGAGTTAGAACAAGCAGGAGCCTTTGACGGAATCAAGGTGTATCCCGAACGTCAAATAGTGGTTCAAGAAAAAGTATCTTTTTGGAAGAAAAGTGAAAATCAAAAGACAATGACCTCACTGCTTTTACTAATTGCCGGATACTTCTCCCTGTACACCATTGGGGAGGGCCATATAAGTACAATTGTAATCTTCGCGGCATCCATTTTAGTAGGTGGATTTGGATTAATCCAAGAAGGTCTGAAAAACCTCTCTAAGCTTCAATTCGATATGAAAACTCTTATGACAATAGCTGTCATAGGTGCAGCTTTTATAGGGGAATGGAGTGAAGGTGCTGTTGTTGTCTTTTTATTCGCTGTAAGCGAAGCACTGGAAAGCTATTCAATGGATAAAGCCCGTCAATCTATCCGCTCTCTAATGGACATTACACCTAAGAAGGCATTAATCCGCAGGAGCAATCAAGAAACGGAAATGGATGTTGAAGATATTGTTGTAGGTGATATCCTAATCATTAAGCCGGGACAAAAGCTGGCTATGGATGGAAAAGTAGTAAAGGGGCAATCCTCCATTAATCAAGCAGCCATTACGGGCGAATCTATCCCGGTTCTAAAGACTATTGGAGACGAAGTTTTTGCGGGAAGTTTAAACGAAGAGGGATCCCTGGAAGTTAAGGTGACAAAACGAGTTGAAGATACCACCATTGCAAAAATTATCCACTTGGTAGAAGAAGCACAGGCAGAGCGTGCTCCATCTCAAGCTTTTGTGGAAAAGTTCGCTAAGTACTATACACCGGCCATCATGTCACTTGCTCTTTTAATCGCGATTATTCCACCGTTACTTATGGGAGGAGACTGGTCCGAATGGATTTATCGAGGGTTAGCTGTACTTGTTGTCGGATGCCCATGTGCACTTGTTATTTCAACACCGGTTGCTATCGTAACAGCAATCGGAAATGCTGCTAAAAAGGGAGTATTGATTAAAGGGGGGATTTATCTTGAGGAAGCAGGACGCCTAAAAGTCATTGCATTTGACAAAACTGGAACCTTAACAAAGGGAACACCAGAAGTAACAGACCTTAAAGTCTTAAGTGGAATAGATGAGAAAAAATTACTAGGGATTTCCATGGCAATTGAAAAATTTTCACAGCATCCTTTAGCATCAGCTATCATCAGGAAAGCGGAACAGATGGGGATTTCTTCAAATGAATATAAGGCTGAAGATTTTCAATCAATAACTGGAAAAGGTGCGAAAGCGGTGGTGAATGGAGAAAGCTATTTAATTGGAAGCCCCAAACTCTTTGAAGAAATAATAATCCTCACCTCCTCTGTTGAAGAAGAGATACAAAGATTGCAGACCCAAGGGAAAACAGTGATGCTCTTAGGAACTGAGACAACTGCCATCGGACTAATTGCCGTTGCAGATCAGTTGAGGGACAGTAGCCGAAATGTGATTCGAAAATTACACGATATTGGTATAGAGAAAACCATTATGCTGACTGGTGACAATAAGGCAACTGGCGAGGCTATCGGGAATTCGGTTAGTTTGAGCGAGGTAAAAGCTGAACTAATGCCTCAGGATAAATTAAATACCATTAATTCATTAAGGGAACAATACGGGAAAGTCGCTATGGTCGGGGATGGAATAAACGACGCTCCAGCTTTAGCAAGCTCAACAGTTGGAATTGCAATGGGTGGAGCTGGTACAGATACAGCATTAGAAACTGCTGACATTGCATTAATGGCTGACGATTTAAATAAACTTCCATATACCATCGAGCTTAGCAGGAGAACCCTAGGGATTATTAAACAAAATATCACCTTTGCACTAGGTTTAAAACTTCTTGCGTTAGTCTTAATCGTTCTCGGCTGGCTGACCCTGTGGATGGCTATTTTTGCAGACATGGGTGCAACGCTTTTAGTAGTATTAAATTCTATGAGACTTCTAAAAGTAAAAGAGTAATAAGCAATGAACAAATAAAACGGGTGGAATCCTTAGCTCCACCCGTTTTATTATTCCTGAAATGCCCGACTTAATTTTTGGTTTCATTCTCACCCTTATAGCTGTGCAGATTCAGTTCCTGCAGCTCTTTATCTGATTTTTTCTTAAAAAAATATATAACTCCAATAGAAAGTATTGATAACACCAGACAAACTATAACTGTATATAGCAATACCAAATCTCCTTAAAAACAAATTTAGTTTTTTACAGCGAAGTACTATAAAAGGAAACTTCGCTGTAAATATTTTAAGGGGTGAAAAGTGTCCTAGAATTACAATATAGTATAAAAATCTGCAGAAACCATGCAAGAAGCATAACAATTATATTACATAGATTTAATTTTAATGAGATTCAAAAATATTTTATTTAATTTTAGTTTATTCACAAATCCGTCATATTTTAATAGTAAGATAAATTTAATATAACTTTTTATGATTTGGTAATTATCTTTACATACTAAGAATTACCTTCGTAAAATAATTAATACCATACTAGGGGTGACAATATGAAAAAACTGTTAATATCCTTATCAACGGCTGGGTTGCTTATTGGACTTAGTGCTTGCAGCAGTTCACAAGCAAGTGATAACGACGAAGTGATCGCAGAAACAAAAGCCGGAAATATCTCCAGCGATGATCTTTACATCGCTATGAAAGAAAAGTACGGTGAGCAAGCCCTTCAGGAACTTTTATACAAAAAAGTCCTAGAAGACAAATATAAAGTGGAAAAAGAGGAATTAGATAAAAAAGTAAAGGAAATTAAGGACCAGGCAGGTTCAAACTTTGAAGCACTATTAATGCAAAATAATATTAAAGATGAAAAGGAACTGAAAGAAATACTTAAGGAACAACTTCTTGTAGAAAAAGCGGCAATTCAAGATATAAAAGTTACAGATAAAGAAATAAAGGAGAGTTATGAAAACTATAAGCCTGAAATAAAAGCACGGCATATCCTTTTAGAGGATGAAAAAACTGCAAAGGATATCAAAAATAGGCTTAATGATGGAGAGAAGTTCGAAGATTTAGCCAAAGAATTTTCAAAGGATCCAGGTTCTGCGGAAGACGGTGGAGATCTAGGCTGGTTTGGATCAGGAAAAATGGTTCCAGAATTTGAAGAGGCTGCTTATGCCCTTGAAGTTAATAAATTTAGTGATCCGATAAAAACTCAAAATGGTTACCATATTATACAAGTTACTGAAAAGAAAGAGAAAGAGTCCTTCGAATCTATGAGAAAAGAACTTGAATATCAATTGAAGGTATCTAAGATAGATAATTCTAAAATTGAAGAAGTCATGAAAAAAGAATTTGAAGATGCTAAAGTGAAGATCAATGACAAAGAGTTGAAAGGAATCCTTGAAACGTCAAGTGCTTCAAAATAAATTAATTTACTTAATCAGCCAGGCCGATTCCCTACTTGTAATTAATATATCTCTCTCATTATAAAAAACCCCCTTGTAAGCGTTCAAGTTTACATGGGGGTTCTTTTTAAGCAGCTTTACATTTTATCATTTGACATAATACTTTTAATTATATAGCTACAGATAGCTGTACTTACATTCACAGAAAAAACAATATCTCTCATATAATCTTTTTTCTGTTCATACTCTTCAAGAAGCTCTTTTAAAAAATCTGAAACACTCTCTCTTGAATTATTCAAAATTGGCGGCATTTTTAATTTTTCTACTATATTAAGTGATTTTGCTTTTTGGTCGAGTATAGATTCATATTTCACATGCGGTATCATGTGATGCTTAAATTCCCATCTCTGATTATGAGGGACACAAAAAAAGTCTGTGAGGAAATGGCAGATAATACCCATTTCAACATCTATTCTTCTTCGCTTGTTTTTATCTAATAGGTTGTAAGAAGGTAACTTAAGGAGTGAAAGAATTTTATCTACAACAAAGTCAAAAGATTCTTCTATATAATGTTTCCGTTTTGCAAGATTAGGTATAAAGTCAGGTTTCATATTTGCCCAAGAAAAAGTGGGTGAATCTACACTGTATTGTGAATTTTCCTTAACAAGTGATTGGATCTGTAGAGACATAACATGATGTGAATAAGCAAACAGGATGAAACATTCCTTTCGGTAAAGAATTCTATTTATCAAAAACATGAATTGTAAAAAAATCAAGCTAAAAAAATTACTTCAATATATCATGTGTTTTTAAATCCTTTAAATATATATAGAAAAAAATTACCCAAAAAGAGGGTTCTTAGAGATAAATGTTAAGTAATCTGATTAATAAAAGTATAACATAAAGGGGCAGCGATAGATATTGTAGGGTCTGACTTACTAATTTTGAAAAATGAGTATGAAATAAGCATGCTATAAAAAAAGAAATGTTATTTTCTTACTCTTCACATAAACTGCATACATTTCGGATATATTAATATTTGAACCATAAAATGAAATGGTAAACAAACTAAACAGAAGGGAGCCTTTTAGGTTCCTTTTTGTGTTTATCTTTAAATCTCCACAGTTTTTGCAAATTCATAATCTATACTTATTTCATCTGTAAAGAAAGGGTGTTAACCAATAGAATTAAAATAGCATTTTCTTTTGCATTGATAGATCTATTAGTTGTAGGTTAGTTTTGGCAAGTTCACAAGAGTAAAACACCTATTTGTACTTTTTCCACAAATAATACAGGCCGGTCCTTTCTCTTACCCAGTGATTTGCTTTCAACTCGAGGAATGGCTTTATGAAAATCCTAAAATTCTCCGTAATTAAATTATTCACTTTATTATTTTTTTTTGAGGAGGAGAAAAATATTGAATCAAGAAGAAAACATGAAGGTTTCATATTAACTATTCACTAAATTATGGACATACAAGTGTTGTAGAGAAGAACTCTCTTGTTAATAGTTTCCGAAGACAGACCAGAAAAAGTGGTAAAGCATTTTTAATTGAATACAGATTTAGGCAGGCACTTATACCTACTTTTTCTATTAGAAAAATTGCATACAATAACCTTCCGATCAAATAATCGAAAAAATGTAGTAGAGGAGATAAAGATGGTAGCTCTTAGCAGTAACTTATTATACCTAGCATTCTATCTATATCTACTGGCAACACTATTATTTGGAGGAGCCATTAGAGATAAGAGAAAACAATACGAAAACCCAAGTCAATGGGCAAAAGTTGCAATAACGGTCACTATAGTAGCCTTTGCTTCTCACTTGGGATATTTTATTACTCGATGGGTCGCTTCTGGACAAGCTCCTGTTAGTAATATGTTTGAATTTATTACAGCTTTTAGCATGATGATGGTCTTGGCATTCATAATTCTTTACCTTATATATAAGGTAGCTATATTGGGTTTATTTACTTTACCAATCACATTACTGATTATTGCTTATGGGAGTATGTTTCCGTCAGAAATTTCCCCATTAATACCAGCGCTGCAAAGCGATTGGCTTGCTATCCACGTAACAACCACTGCACTAGGCTCGGCTATTTTGGCTAGCAGTTTCATTGCAGGGGTCATTTATTTACTTCGTTCCGTTGATCAGACGCAACGATCAAAAGAGACTTTTTGGCTTGAGGTTATCATGTACACAATTATGGCGACTCTTTCTTTTGTAGTAATTACAAGCATTTTCAGAGGGATGGAGTACGAAGCAGTCTACAAATGGGTTAATAAAAATGATCAAGAGGTTGAAATGATATATAATCTGCCTTCTATTATAGGGCCAAATCAAGGTGAATTACTTACAAAAGGTAAAATGGAAGCGTTTGTTGAGGTGCCAGCAATCATTGCAGCTGGAAGACTAAATACAGTCATCTGGTCAGTTGTTACTGGTTTCCTTTTATACGGGTCGCTAAGACTGATTTTAAGAAAAAGAATCTCAGCTGCTCTGCAGACATTAACGAAGAATGTCAACCTTGATTTAGTCGATGAAATTGGGTATAGATCGGTTACAATAGGTTTCCCAATATTCACTCTAGGCGCTCTTGTTTTTGCGATGATATGGGCTCAAATTGCGTGGACTCGTTTTTGGGGATGGGATCCAAAAGAGGTATGGGCATTAATTACATGGTTATTTTATGCAGCGTATTTACACTTGCGTCTCTCTAAGGGCTGGCACGGTCAGAAATCAGCTTGGCTTGGAGTTATCGGATTCGGAATTATTATCTTCAATTTGATTTTCGTAAATCTAATTATAGCAGGTCTACACTCATATGCGTAAGGTGTAATTTTCAAACAGCCTAATATGCATTATAAATGCTTGGGACATAAAAGAAGTAAAATTTCTCAGCTAAAAGAAGGTAGACTAATCAAAATTAAAATATTTAAAGTAATAGGGGAGGAATTTATATTATGCAATCTGAAGAGAAATTCACATTGGAAACATGGCCAACTGCGCCTGAAAGAGCTACGCTTGAAGCAAAAAATAAATTTTTAGGTTTCTGGTTTTTCTTAGGTGGAGAGACAGTTCTTTTTGCCTCCCTCTTTGCAACGTATCTTGCTTTAAAAAACAAGGTTCCAAATGGGGACCATCCTTTGACAAATGAGCTTTTCAGCATGGAAATAGTTTTTGTTGCGACTATCCTTTTACTAGTTAGCTCACTTACAAGTGTTTGTGCAATGTATCATATGAAAAATTTTAATTTTAAGAAAATGCAATTATGGCTTGGGTTTACGGTTCTTTTAGGTGTTGCATTTTTAGGTTTGGAAATTTACGAGTTTACAGAGTATTTTCATAAGGGACATACTTTTACAAGCAGTGCATTCGGCTCTGCATTTTATGTACTAGTTGGTTTCCACGGTGCACACGTTGCTTTTGGACTTCTATGGATTGTGACTCTCATGGTTAGAAATGCGAGACGTGGATTAAACCTATACAATGCTCCAAAATTTTATATAGCAAGTTTATACTGGCATTTTATTGATGTTGTATGGGTATTCATTTTTACAGTTGTATATTTAATGGGGCTGGTAGGATAATCGTTATTGTATTATTTTAAAATGATAAGGTTTTCTATTCAAACATGCTAATTTACTTGAAACACATATAAATATGTAACGTGTAAAGTTATAACCATGCGAGTGGTTTAAAAAGGATTCCTTCTCTTTGGAATCCTTTTTTTGTAAACTCTTGCTTCATAGAGTAACAAGGAAACAGCTAGGGGTTGATACATTACTTTCCGGATAACACCTACTTATGGAGATGCTGATAAAAATATCGACATTTAAGCAGCTGTTAAGTACCAGCTTATTAATTTTGAACATAATAAACATA
This sequence comes from Cytobacillus firmus DS1, assembly GCF_000565285.1. Classification (GTDB taxonomy): domain Bacteria; phylum Bacillota; class Bacilli; order Bacillales; family Cytobacillaceae; genus Cytobacillus; species Cytobacillus firmus_A. Next base: position 20,310 of record NZ_APVL01000037.1, read on the forward strand.
AAAAATGAATAAATGAAAAAGCTTTCCTCAATTGAGAGGGCCTTCATCATCATATATTATTAGAATATCCGTAACATTTACAAGCTCGACTTCTCTTGTTTCAGGATCTCTAATCTCCATATAACCAGATGGGTAGACAAAAAGTATCTTGTAGACTTTATCTTTATGTATCACTCTATAATTCTTCATAACTCCTCCATGTTTGTTATCAAGGTCTCATGTCTTTTGTTTCATTATACTATTGATAGTCATGACTATCGTATGGACGAGTAAAACTTCCTGAGCACCTTCCAGTGTGCTCATAAATCTATAGAATGATTAGGTGAATATTCGAAAATTATAATGAGGATTACATGGTACCAGAAGGATTATAACCTGGAGAAAATATGTTAATAAAACTACTTGAAATAAAAAAGACGGTTGAGATATTTCTTAAATAAGAAGAGTCCGCAAAATTGTATCGTTAAGGTGGATTTTGTGTTAAAGGGGCAGATTTATTAGAAGAGCATGAATCCAATATTCAACTCATGTTCTTTTGTAGTAGTTATTAGATAAGGTATATATTTAACATAAGAAGTCTTTGACGAAAGTAGAGCTGAAACAATACAATTAGCATGTTTATAAAAAAATCATTTTCATAACTTTACCTCTGAAAATTTAATTTTTGCGAGCAAGGCCCGGATTCTTAACGCGGTTTGGATGTGGGTTAGTGGCCTTGCTCGGTAAATATAAAATACCCAGATTAATGTGATTTCATACCAATAAAAAAACCGCATATCTGCGGTAATTGAGCGATTCATGCTTTGTAGTATATGTAGTTATGAAAAAGAGGTGAGAGTAAGGAGTAACGATTCAGTTGGAAGGGACTCCCTCTTCCTCTGCGATATTATGTTACCCAGGGACGGGATTTATGCATTTCAGACAGGCAGCAACCCTCTTCATTATTTGGTACCTTAATGAAAAAATGTAGTAAACGAAAGAAAAAGATAGTTCAATTCAAAACGATTTTAGGGGGCATATTATGTTATTAGAAACAAACGTTCCATGAACTGACACACTCTTGATGATAATTCCCCAACTAAAAATGATGTAAAAGATGCCAAGGTCATTGCTCAACTGGTCAAGGACGGACGGAAGATACGCCGAACCTACCATACCGCAAGGTGTTTATGCCGAACTCCGTTTGGCAAAGAAAATACGCGATCTTTTAACCGAGGACCTTCAAACGGTCCAGGGCCAGGTGCATAACTGGATTGACCGGTATTTTCCGGAATTTCTGAAGGTCTTTAAGAAGTAGGAGGGCAAGGCTGCATTACAATTCTTAAGGCTTTATGCTCTACCGTATGAAATAGCCAATTTCACTGAAGATGAATTGTTTTTCCATTTAAGAAAATCCGTAAAAAGAAGTGTAGGTGCTAATAAGATTCGGGAGTTAAAGCAAGCAGCGAGTCAGTCCATCGGACTTCGCCAAGGCTCTGAGATGGCAAAAATGGAGCTGAAAACTCTTCTGGCTAAATATGATTTGATTCAGAAGGAATTCGAAGAATTGGACGGAAAAATAGATTACCTGCTTGATGAAATACCAGGTGTAGCCCAAATGTTAGCGATCAAGGGTGTTGGAAGAGATACAGTCGCTGGTTTCTTTGCGGAAGTTGGTGACCTACGTGAGTACACTCCCCCCCGACAAATTATAAGCCGGCTGGCTTGAGTCTGAAGGAAAATAGGTCTGGAAAGCATAAGGGAAAAACCACCATCTCCAAGAGAGGACGGAAGAAGCTAAGGGCTCTGTTGTTTAGGGTTTGCATGATTCTAGTTGCCAAAAATTCAGCTTTTAAGACCCTGCATACTTACTTTACACAACGGCCAGACAACCCGCTAAAGAAGATGCAGTCCCTTATCGCTTTGTGTAATAAATTGATTCGTATTTTCTTTAGTATAAGTAAAAAGCAATTTGAATTTAGTGAAGAAAAGATGTTAAAAGATATCCCTCACTTGGCAGGATTAAAGAAGGCAGAACTGGCCGCTTAATTCTGGTTTCGTTTAGATTAGAAATAGTTCTTGGCTTATAGTTTTGGAGACATTTGAAGCACGGATTAGTCGGCAAAGCAACTAAATTACGGGCATGGACCCTGTGGGGCAGCATGGCCGACATCCACCTCATGGAAAGGTTGGACGAAGGAATTTGAGAACGAAGACTCTGTGAGGCATGGGAGGGTTGACCTCCATGAGATATGTGGACATCTACCAGTGCAGTCATATTCTTACTACTCCACCAATTTCTGTAATAGATTGGTTAGTGGGTTGTAGCTCATTTTTCTCGATTTGTCCAAATATATCCTTTTCAGTGACTATCCTCCAATTGAAACCCATTTACCGGCAGGTAAATAATGAAAATCTAAGAAATCAGGAGTAATCGGGTGTGTACGCTTCTTTTATAGAGGGAGGTTTGTTGAATAAGAATATAGTCTTTTTGTCAGGGAAAAATACCTTCAAAAACATTTTGTAGGTGATTTGATGAATAGGTTATTTGCCATCCTTATCATTGTTGTTTTAATGAATACAACAACTACAAGTTATGCTAAATCAATAAGAAGTGAATCAAAAAGAGAAAATATATTAGAGGATGCTGTGATTGACCTTTTAACGCAACCAATGTATGCGGCAGTAAAGGATTACTATGGGACAACCTACAAGATAGGTTCATTTTGTGAAAAGGTTAAAGAAGTTAAAAAACTTCGTCATTCTGGATCTTGGTGTTTCGAAGTTAAGATTGAATTCGTTATATTTACAGGTGCTCATAATTTTTTGGACATATTCACAGTAACCTTAAAAAAAGATTGGGGAACAGAAGGTAAATGGATAATGCAAGAATATAACGTAAGAAAATATGACCCGAATGAAAAATATGAATGTCGAAGTCCAGCATAGTCGTTTTTAAAATAAATGGTGCTTATGCTCGAGATCAGCTGCCGAACCAGGCAGCTTTTTTTATTGAGCTAAACGGGAATGTTTAGAATAAAAAGGTATAGACGTTAAAATATAGAATATATTCCCATTAGAAACTGTTTGCAGGGGGTGTTTAGTTTGAATAATCAAAATGAAACGCCTGAGGAAAAAAGAGAACGAATAAAACAAAGCGAATTGAAAAATAATCCAACTGCTTCTTTAAACGACTCACTAAATAGAGGAAGTAATGGGAACTTAACTGACTTAACTGGTGGTTTGGGGTGGAAAGGGACAGCAATATTAATCGTTGTATTAATAGTTGGATTTGTTTTATATAACCTGATTTTTAAAAGTTAACCTTCTTAGACTAACAGCTGCTTATGTTCAAGATCAGTTGCCGACCAGGTGGTTTTTTCTTATTGAACAAAACCAGCTAATAGTTTGTCAATATTTTTCAATAAAAACTTAA
>NZ_APVL01000038.1 GCF_000565285.1 Cytobacillus firmus DS1
GGCGCTTTTTTATAAACTGTCCGTAAATGGGGGTACAGTTCAGACGCTATATTGACACTCTTTTTTTGGTTTCTGTATAATATATAAAAAGTTTCACTTTATCGCAGTCTAACGGGCAGTAAGACCCCCACTTCAAGACTTTGAGGAATCAAAGGAGGATAAGTGGGGATCAAACTGCCCGTAAAGGCCCGAAAAGAAGAACAAAGACTAAGAACGCCACGTCCTGTGGCAACGTCTTTGTGACCCACTTCCTGTGGGCCTCAACTAACAATCAGTGGGGATAAGGAAAACCCCCACTGATTGAAGTTTCACTTTATATCTTTCAAGGAGGCAGTTTTTTTAATGTCAATCGAAGCAGGCAGCAAGTTAACAGGAAAGGTCACAGGCATTACAAATTTCGGAGCATTTGTGGAGCTGCCGGAAGGCTCAACCGGTCTGGTGCACATAAGTGAAGTCGCTGACAAATATGTAAAAGATATTAATGAGCACCTAAAAGTGGGTGACATGGTTGAAGTGAAAGTCATTAATGTCGAAAAGGACGGAAAGATTGGATTATCCATTAAAAAGGCAAAAGACCGGCCTGAGCGTTCTGAAAGACCTGAAAGAGGAGACAGAAAAGAATTCAGACCTAATTCCAATTCTGGCCGCCCTCGCCATAACCGATCAAACGACCATCGCCCTAAAGAAAACTTTGAATCCAAAATGGCCCGTTTCCTGAAGGATAGCGAGGATCGTCTGTCATCGCTAAAACGCCATACTGAATCCAAACGCGGAGGAAGAGGAGCTAAGCGGGGCTAACTTGCTGCTGATCGATCTATATAGCAGGATGGAAAACAAGTCCGGATAGGGCTTGTTTTTTTATGCTGTTTAATGCTGTTCAGCCATCAAAAAAACGCCAGCCTAAGGCTGACGCTCTTTTGAAATGACCCGTACGGGATTCGAACCCGTGTTACCGCCGTGAAAGGGCGGTGTCTTAACCGCTTGACCAACGGGCCAGGATAATAATAATTTTGGGCAACGCGCTTCCGCATTTCTTGTTGTTCAGCTCCAGCGCCTACCCCCTCGAGGTCACAAGCCGCTCCTCCCAAAAAGGTAAAGAACACCTTTCTGTGCGGATCGTCTTGTGCTTGTCGGGGGTGACCGAGGCGCTTCCGCATTTCTTTGTTGTCCAGCTCCAGCGCGTAGGGGCTCGAGGTCATAAGCCAATCTGTCAAAAAGGTAAAGTGCAACCTTTTTGCCATCTTGTCTTATGCTGGTCGCCCCTGGGCAACGCGCTTCCGCATTTCTTTGATAGCGGCGGAGGGGATCGAACCCCCGACCTCACGGGTATGAACCGTACGCTCTAGCCAGCTGAGCTACACCGCCATATTTCAATAGATTAATAGATGTGCTCTGAAGCACAAGATTTATAATACAAATTTTTAAAAAGGAAGTCAATAAGATATTGAAAGAAATATGTCGTAAATCCCCCTTGCCTCTTTCGTCAATTTCTTCCATGCTTCTCTTTCCGCTGAAAGCTGTCATTCCAACGGTTTGTTTACTTTTTTTACAGAATTAAATCCAACTTCCGCAAGTCCAATTTTAAATCTTGTTATCTATCCCCATATATAGTGGAAAACCGTCGAACGAAAAGCCGGGGCTTGTCTGCTATTTTGACAAACTTTTGGAGCGCTTGAATTTATAATTGTCAGCAACGATAAAAATATGGGGAGTGTAGTTTAATGGAAAAGGTAGAAAGGAATGTAATGGAGCCGATCGGGGAAGTGCCCTTCAACAAACCGAAACTGGATATTGCCAAAGGCTTAAAAAAGCTCCAATCAGGGCTGGAGAATTTCTTTCTGAAAAAAGGCTATGTTCTGCTGATCATTGGCTTTTTGCTTGGAAGAGCCTTGATATTGGCGAAGCTTACCCCATTTAGCCTTCCGTTTTTTGCAGCGGTTTATTTCATTCGAAGAGATAAGGCGCCCCTGGCACTGGTGGGATTAATGGCTGGCGCCGCCACATTATCTATATCCAATGCTGTATCCGCTTTTGGAATCACCTTCATCTTTTTATTTGCATTCCGGGTCTCAAAGAAGTGGCTGCATAATGAAATCAGGGCACTTCCTTTTTATGTATTTTTCACTCTTTTGGCAGGAAAGCTTCTTGAGGTCTTCATTATGAAGGGCCAGCTGGCTTTATATGATGGCATGATGGCCGGTGTCGAGTCGAGCCTTGGCTTCATCCTGACGCTTATTTTCCTGCAGGGACTGCCGCTGCTATCCATAAATAAACGCAGACAATCATTGAAAACCGAAGAAATCGTCTGCCTGATCATTATGCTGGCTTCTGTCATGACGGGAACGATCGGCTGGACGGTATATGATCTTTCGGTGGAGCATATCATGTCACGCTACCTTGTCCTTCTCTTCGCCTTTGTGGCAGGAGCTACAGTCGGTTCGACGGTAGGGGTGGTAACCGGACTGATCTTCTCCCTTGCGAATATATCGAGCTTTTATCATATGAGTCTGCTTGCTTTTGCGGGCCTTTTAGGCGGCCTTTTAAAAGAAGGCAGGAAGTTTGGTGTGGCATTCGGCCTTTTGGTTGCGACACTCCTGATGGGCATGTATGGAGAGGGCAGCGGAAACCTCATGAAAACTCTGTCAGAAACAGGTGCGGCCATTCTTTTGTTTTTACTAACCCCGCAGGCTTTAACGTTAAAATTGGCCAAGCACATCCCGGGAACACCTGAATATGCCGCAGAACAGCAGCAATATATGAGAAAAATGCGTGATGTGACGGCACAGCGCGTTGCCCAGTTTTCGAGCGTCTTTCAGGCTCTTTCCAAAAGCTTTTCCTCCCATGATGAACCGTCCCAATGGGAAGAAGACAGTGACAGGGAAGTGGATTATTTCTTAAGCAATGTAACAGAAAAAACCTGTCAGACCTGCTTTAAGAAGGATCATTGCTGGTCAAAGAACTTTAATACAACCTATGACTATATGATGGATATTATGCATGATGTGGACAACAACGAAGGTGCCCTTTCTCCTAAGCTTGCGAGGGAATGGGAAAAGTACTGCACCAGATCGAAAAAAGTGACAGAAGCCGTTCAGCAGGAGCTGACTTATTATAAAGCGAACCAAAAGCTGAAGAAGCAGGTTCAGGAAAGCAGAAGGCTGGTGGCTGACCAGCTGAGGGGTGTTTCGGAGGTGATGGGTGACTTTGCCAAAGAAATTCAGAGAGAGCGGGAAAATCATCATAAACAGGAAGAACAGATCCTTGAAGCACTTCAGGAGTTTGGGATTCATATCGAGCAGGTGGAAATCTACAGCCTGGAGCAGGGAAATGTCGATATTGATATGACCATCCCATACTGCCAGGGACACGGGGAATGCGAAAAGCTCATTGCACCGATGCTATCTGATATTTTGGGAGAAACGATATTAGTAAATTCAGAGGAATGCGCCACGTTTCCGAATGGATACTGCCATGTTACATTCCGGTCAGCCAAAGCTTTCGTGGTTGAAACAAGCGTTGCACATGCTGCCAAGGACGGAGGCTTAGTGTCAGGGGACAGCTATTCCACCATCGAGTTGGGCTGCGGAAAGTATGCGATTGCCATCAGTGATGGAATGGGCAATGGGGAACGGGCTCATGCGGAAAGCCAGGAAACACTTCAGCTCCTGCAGAAAATTCTTCAATCGGGCATTGAAGAGCAGGTTGCCATTAAATCAGTCAATTCTGTTCTTTCTTTACGGACCACAGACGAAATTTTCTCGACCTTGGATCTGGCCATGATAGATCTGCAGAATGCTGACGCAAAATTTTTGAAAATTGGGTCAACTCCAAGCTTTGTAAAAAGAGGTCCTAAGGTAATAAAAATTCAGGCAAGCAATCTCCCGATGGGAATCATCCAGGAATTTGATGTAGATGTGGTCAGTGAGCAGCTTAAAGCGGGAGATTTGCTGATCATGATGAGTGATGGCGTTTTTGAAGGGCCTAAGCATGTGGAGAACTTTGATTTGTGGATGAAGCGCAAGGTATCCGAGTTGAAGACGGACGACCCTCAAGAAGTAGCCGATTTAATTATGGAAGAGGTCATCAGGTCAAGATCCGGGAATATTGAAGATGATATGACAGTGGTTGTGTCAAAGGTCAAACACAATACTCCGAAATGGACCAGTATCCCTGTACATGCCATCAGGCAAAAGGCCAACTGATTAATTTGCTCATAGAGATATATTTATATGTATAAATCCCCTCCTTTCAGTCGAAAATGCTAATAACTCATATGTGGAGGGGAGTCTCAATGAAAACTGGAACACTGAAGCAAATTTTACTGATAACGGATGGCTGTTCAAATCAGGGTGAAGATCCCTTTGCCATGGCGGCCCTGGCCAAGGAGCAGGGAATAACTGTGAATGTAATCGGAGTCATGGAGCAGGATGTCATTGATGAACAGGGAATGAATGAAATTGAAGGAATTGCGATGTCAGGAGGCGGAGTCAGTCAGGTTGTCTACTCTCAGCAGCTTTCCCAGACGGTACAGATGGTGACAAGAAAAGCCATGACCCAGACACTTCAGGGAGTGGTGAACAAGGAGCTTCAGCAGATCCTGGGCGGCTCAAGAACAATGGAGGACCTTCCGCCTGATCAGCGCGGCGAAGTAATGGAGGTCGTGGATGAACTGGGTGAGACAGTCGAACTGGAAGTGCTGGTTCTCGTGGATACCAGTGCGAGTATGAAGCATAAGCTTCCAACCGTTAAGGAAGCCCTGCTGGATCTGTCCTTGAGCCTCAATGCCCGCTCTGGTGATAACCGTTTTTCTGTATTCGTATTTCCCGGGAAAAAGAAAGATGTCGAAAAACTGCTGGATTGGACACCGAATCTTGAATCGCTCACCAGCATATTCTCGAAATTGACAACAGGAGGGATTACGCCGACAGGTCCGGCTATTCATGAGGCCCTAAACCATTTCAAGAAAAAACGTTCATTAAGGAGTCTGCTTTCCCGTGATGATGAATCATTCTTTGAAGAGTCAGTGTAAAGTAAACCCTGGTACTGTAATTGAAGGAAAGTGGCATCGAAACCGATATACCATTATTAAGGAATTAGGGTATGGTGCTAATGGGATTGTTTATCTCGCCAAAAACCAAAATCAGCAGGTTGCTTTGAAAATGAGTGATAACGGGATGTCCATCACGTCCGAAGTGAACGTCCTTAAATCCTTTGCAAAGGTCCAAGGCTCTGCCCTCGGGCCTTCTTTGCTTGATGTCGATGATTGGGAACGAAGGAGCGGCAAGGTTTCATTCTATATAATGGAATATATACAGGGACCTGATTTGCTGACATTCATTCAGCAAAAGGGACCATCCTGGACCGGTGTTTTAATTGTACAGCTTCTGAACGATCTCGATGCATTGCATAAAGCGGGCTGGGTGTTCGGTGATTTAAAGCCGGATAATCTGATCGTAACAGGCCCTCCATCGAAAATACGCACCATTGATGTGGGCGGCACCACCATTCAGGGCAGGGCAATAAAGGAATTTACCGAGTTTTATGATCGCGGCTATTGGGGATTGGGCACCAGAAAGGCTGAACCTGCTTATGATCTCTTTGCTGCAGCCATGATTTTAATCAATACGGCCTATCCTAAAAGATTTGCCAAGACAACCGGTGACCTTAAACAGCTCAAATTGATGGTCCGCCAAAAGAAAGAACTGCTGAAATACGAAGATGTTATTCTGAATGCTCTGCAGGGCCAGTATAGCTCGGCTGGTGAAATGAGAAACGATATGCTCCAGCTCACACGTGCAAACCCGGCCCAAAGGAGCACGGTAAGCAGGAATCCCGGACAAACAGCCAGCCCTCAGCAGGCCAGCAGGCAAATGCACAGGCAGAAAAAACAGAAAGGGAGCTTCTTTGAAACTCTGCTCATTACCCTTATTGTAACCCTGCTATATTTCTTATATATTTATGGTCAGCTGCTTTGAATTTGAAAGAAATGAAACTTTCTTTACGGTGATCCGTATTATAAGCTTAATCTCTTTTGATATTTACCCTTTAAAAATGATATGCTTTTCCATAGCAAGGATTATCCTGCCTTTTGCAGGGGTAGTAATAAATATATTTAAATTGGATAAGGAAGAAGCCTATGCTCGAAGCGAAAGTGAGTGCTTTCCTTAAGAAAAAGGGATTGAATTTAAAAAATAAGAAAATAGTAGTCGGTGTATCAGGAGGGCCCGATTCCATCGCCCTGCTCCATTATTTTTGGAGCAGACAGCAGCAGTATCGGACAGAACTGATTGCTGCACATGTCGATCATATGTTCAGAGGTGAAGAATCCCTTCAGGACGCCATGTTTGTGAAGGATTACTGCAGGGACAAAGCCATTCCATTTGAAATGGAAAGAGTGAATGTGCCTGAGTATATGGAGAAGTCCGGGAAGAGTTCGCAGACAGCTGCCAGGTATTGCCGATACAGCTTTTATGAAAGAACAGCCGGGAAATATGGGGCGGACTATATAGCGCTGGGACATCATGGCGATGATCAGGTTGAAACCATCTTAATGCGCCTCACAAGGGGAAGCGCCGGCAAAGCAAGAGCAGGAATCCCCTTTACGCGTCCGTTTGGCGATTTTACGATCATCCGCCCGTTTTTGTGCTTGAATAGAGCGGAAATCGAAAGCTACTGCCTGAAAGAACAGCTGAACCCCCGGCGGGATCCAAGCAATGAAAAAGGCATATACAGCCGCAACCGCTTCAGGCAGGAAGTGCTCCCATTCCTGAGAAAAGAAAATCCCCTGGTGCATGAGCATTTTCAAAAATTCAGTGAAGATTTGCAAAGTGATGAAGCATATCTGCAGGAATTAACCGTCCATAAAATGAATACAGTAATGAAAAAGAATGCCAATGAGGAAATTAGTGTGGATATTGATGCTTTTGAGGCAATGCCAATGCCTTTACAAAGGAGAGGGATTCAACTAATATTAAACTATCTTTATAAAGAAAGGCCGGCATCGCTATCGGCATCTCATATAGAGAGTGTTTTTTCCTTAATGAAAAGTCCTCATCCATCGGGAAATTTAGATTTTCCAGGCGGTTTACATATTGTACGCTCCTACCGGCAATGCCACTTTTTATTCCCGAAGGAACCTGTACAATCCTATCGATATGAAGTCTTCAAACCTGCTAGCATTAAACTCCCAAACGGCGGATCGATTATTCTTGAATATGCTGACTGTCCTGATGGAAATCTAAACAATGAAACCCTGGTATTAGACAGGGACGGCGTTTCTTTTCCAATCATTATCAGGACAAGAGAAAAGGGAGACCGCATGACGCTTAAAGGGATGCAGGGGTCCCGAAAGATTAAGGATATTTTCATCGATCATAAAATACCGCTGCATGACCGGAAAACCTGGCCAATCGTGACAGACGCACAAGGCAGGATCCTATGGGTGCCTGGTTTGAAGAAATCGCATGATGATAGGCAGCAGCAATTCTGCACCAGTTATATTATTTTAAAATACATAAAGCAATGATCTTCTAGGGGGCACAATAAATGATGAAAAATGACATTGAAAAAGTACTGATTTCGGAAGAGGAGCTGCAGGATAAAATTAAATCCCTTGCTGCTGAACTAACTGAAGAATACCAGGACCGATTCCCGCTTGCCATTGGGGTTTTAAAAGGGGCAATGCCTTTCATGAGCGACCTTTTAAAGCGTGTGGATACATATCTTGAGATGGACTTCATGGATGTATCAAGCTATGGGAATTCAATGGTTTCCTCAGGAGAAGTGAAAATTCTGAAAGACCTTGATACTTCTGTGGAAGGCAGAGATATTCTGATCATTGAGGATATCATCGACAGCGGCTTGACACTCAGCTATCTGGTTGAGCTGTTCCGCTACAGAAAAGCGAAAAGCATTAAGATTGTAACACTGCTTGACAAGCCAACCGGAAGAAAGGCTGATATCAAAGCTGATTATGTAGGATTTATTGTTCCTGATGAGTTCGTAGTCGGCTATGGCCTTGATTATGCGGAAAAGTACCGTAACCTTCCATATATTGGAGTGCTTAAGCCGGAAGTATACAGCAATAACGATTAAGGAAATCCTAAGCATGATCTTGGATTAAAGCCCTTTACTGAAACAAGAATCACCCGGTTTTAAGAAGTCTAATTCCTTGTATTGGCACGATTTTCTATGATAGTATACACTATAGTTTGTTTACCGTGGGAGGAGGTAAGGGATGAATCGGATCTTCCGGAATACCATCTTTTATTTATTAATATTTTTAGTCATTATTGGAGTTGTCAGCTTCTTTAACGGCAACAATGAACCAACGGAGCACATCTCTTATAATAAATTTGTTGATCACTTGGAAAGCGGCGATATTACGTCCATTTCCCTTCAGCCTGAGAGAGGTGTTTTTGAAGTACGGGGTCAGCTTGAGGGATATGAGGAAGGCAAATACTTCCTGACTTATATCATGAACAATGATAATATCCTTGACCGTGTGGATCAATTAGCCCAGACATCAGATGTCGATGTTATGCCGGCTAAGGAAACAAGCGGCTGGGTTACATTCTTTACGTCAATCATTCCTTTCATCATCATCTTCATACTATTCTTCTTCCTGCTGAACCAGGCGCAGGGCGGAGGCAGCCGTGTGATGAACTTCGGCAAAAGCAAAGCCAAGCTGTATGATGAAAGCAAAAAGAAAGTGCGCTTTAAAGATGTTGCAGGCGCCGATGAAGAAAAGCAGGAGCTTGTTGAGGTCGTTGAGTTCCTTAAAGACCCGCGCAAGTTTGCTGAATTGGGAGCAAGAATTCCTAAAGGGGTTCTTCTTGTAGGACCTCCGGGAACAGGTAAAACCTTGCTTGCACGGGCAGCTGCCGGTGAAGCGGGCGTTCCGTTCTTCTCTATAAGCGGTTCTGATTTCGTTGAAATGTTCGTCGGTGTGGGTGCTTCCCGTGTCCGCGACTTATTCGAAAATGCGAAAAAGAACGCGCCGTGTATTATTTTTATCGATGAAATTGATGCTGTAGGGCGCCAGCGTGGTGCCGGCCTAGGCGGCGGGCATGATGAACGCGAGCAGACCCTTAACCAGCTTCTAGTTGAAATGGATGGATTTGGGGCAAATGAAGGAATTATCATCATTGCTGCCACTAACCGTCCGGATATTCTTGACCCGGCATTATTGCGTCCGGGACGTTTTGACAGACAGATTACGGTTGACCGCCCGGATGTCAAAGGCCGTGAAGCAGTGCTTAAAGTACATGCACGCAACAAGCCTTTAGATGAGTCGGTCAACTTAAAGAGCATTGCGATGCGCACTCCTGGATTCTCAGGTGCAGACCTTGAAAATCTCTTGAATGAAGCAGCTCTTGTAGCTGCCCGCCGCAATAAGAAAAAAGTGGATATGGAAGATATCGATGAAGCAACAGACCGCGTTATCGCTGGACCAGCCAAGAAGAGCCGTGTGATTTCCCAAAAGGAAAGAAACATCGTTGCTTTCCACGAAGCGGGTCATACAGTCATCGGTTTAGTGCTTGATGAAGCAGAAATGGTTCATAAGGTTACAATCGTGCCGCGCGGCCAGGCCGGAGGATATGCAGTCATGCTTCCGAAAGAAGACCGTTACTTCCAGACGAAACCTGAGCTTCTCGACAAAATTGTCGGATTGCTTGGCGGACGTGTGGCTGAAGAAATCGTCTTCGGTGAAGTAAGCACAGGTGCCCATAATGACTTCCAGCGTGCGACAGGTATTGCCCGGCGCATGGTAACCGAATTCGGAATGAGCGATAAGCTTGGACCATTGCAGTTCGGACAGTCTCAGGGCGGCCAGGTATTCCTGGGACGTGACTTCCATAATGAACAGAACTATTCAGATGCAATCGCATATGAAATCGATCTTGAGATCCAGCGCATTATCAAGGAATCCTATGAAAGAGCAAGAAAGCTCTTAACAGAAAACCGTGATAAGCTGAATCTGATCGCAAATACATTGCTTGAAGTTGAAACGCTTGATGCGGAACAAATCAAGCACTTATCAGAACATGGCAGACTGCCTGACCGTTCAGTGACTTCCATTTCAACGGATGAAGATGTGAAAGTAAACATCAGCATCAAGAAAGAGGACCCTGCTGAAACAGGCGAAATCCCTGAAACAAGGGAAGGCTCAAGCCCCGCAGAAGCGGATGTGCCACCTGCCATCGACGAAGAACGCAAAGACAAATAATTGAAAAGCGCCTCCAGGGGCGCTTTTTTTTGCCGGAAAACATCAATTCCAAGACCGCCCGGAATTTTCGATTACACGAAACAACAGCAGTTGTGATATGATGTTTTCAGTGAAAAAATAAGGCTGTATTCGTAAGGTTTGTTGTTATTTGGGCATGTAACTTAATTAGACCTATGAGTTGATTGGAGCAGAAGGCACTTGATCCTCGAAAATGCTGAAACATTTCCTTCGTGCGGTGTTCAATCGAGGAAGCCTATTCAATGTCCTGCGGGAGGAGAGGGAAGTGTGACCCCGCAGGCGAAGCCGAGGAGGCTCGCATTCCTCCCCGCGGGTTCGCTGCGTGCCTGAAGCGGAGATCAACGGGCTGAATTCATAGGTAAAAAACAATAATCTTTAAAAAAAGAGCCAAAAATAAATCTTCATTTAAATAATCATAAAGTGGTGAGAATGTTGATCTTTGTTTTCGACGTAGGGAATACGAATATCGTTCTGGGTGTCTATGACCAAGATGAATTGAAGCATCATTGGCGAATTGAAACCAACCGGAATAAAACAGAAGATGAATATGGAATGATTGTAAAGTCTCTGTTTGAGCATGAGAATCTTTCCTTTTCAGATATAGATGGCATTATCATTTCCTCAGTAGTGCCGCCAATCATGTTTTCGCTTGAAAGAATGTGCCAAAAATATTTCCATGTGAAGCCTCTTGTTGTGGGTCCTGGTATCAAGACAGGCTTAAACATCAAGTATGAGAACCCGCGAGAAGTGGGGGCAGACCGCATCGTCAACGCAGTCGCTGCCATTCATGAATATGGAAGCCCATTAGTCATTGTCGATTTCGGTACAGCCACTACCTATTGCTATATCAATGAAAATAAGCAATATATGGGCGGCGCCATTGCCCCGGGAATCGGGATTTCGACAGAGGCTCTATATTCCCGTGCAGCGAAGCTTCCAAGAATAGAAATTGCCCGTCCTGATCATATTGTCGGAAAAAATACCGTATCTGCCATGCAGGCGGGAATTCTATATGGTTACGTCGGCCAGGTTGAAGGTATAGTAAAAAGAATGAAAGACCAGGCAGACGAAAAGCCGACTGTCATTGCCACAGGAGGCCTTGCGGGGCTCATCGCGCAAGAGTCGGATATCATCGATGTTGTGGATCCATTTTTAACTTTAAAGGGCCTGCAGATTATTTATAAACGAAATATGGAAACCATAAAAAAATAGTAAGCTTAAAAAGTGCTGCCATGACAGCAGTTTTCTTGAAGATAACAAGGTATTAAAATTTTGGAATTCGAAAATTGTCTAGCGCAAGCAGCCTACCCCCTCGAGGGTGTCGGGGGTGGGCAAGGCGCTTGCGCTTTTCGTGGAAAGGAGCAAGAAATGAGCGATTATCTAGTAAAAGCACTAGCGTATGATGGACAAGTCCGTGCCTATGCATCCCGCACCACCGAAACAGTTGGAGAGGGCCAGCGCAGACATTATACATGGCCAACCGCGTCAGCTGCTTTGGGAAGAGCCATGACGGCAGGCGTGATGATGGGTGCCATGCTAAAGGGCGATAACAAACTGACGATCAAAATCGAAGGCGGCGGTCCAATTGGCGCCATTCTGGTAGACAGCAATGCAAATGGAGAGGTGCGCGGATATGTAACAAACCCGCAGACGCACTTCGATCTTAATGAGCAGGGCAAGCTTGACGTGCGCCGTGCGGTCGGCACTGAAGGGACCCTGACTGTTGTGAAGGACATTGGAATGAGAGAACACTTCACAGGACAGGTTCCGCTGGTTTCGGGAGAACTTGGGGAAGATTTCACTTATTACTTCGTTACTTCTGAACAGGTTCCTTCATCCGTTGGAGTGGGGGTTCTTGTTAATCCTGATAACTCTATTCTTGCTGCAGGGGGATTCATTCTTCAGCTTATGCCGGGAACAGATGAAGAGACGATTACTTTAATTGAGAACAGACTGAAAGAAATTCCGCCTGTATCCAAATTGATTCAGCAAGGATTGACACCTGAAGAGCTATTGGAAACAATCCTTGGTAAAGACAATGTGAAGTTCCTTGAGAAGCTTCCTGTATCCTTTACCTGCACATGTTCAAAAGAGCGTTTTGCCAATGCGATTATCAGCCTCGGTGAAGGAGAAATCCAGCAGATGATTGATGAAGACGGCCAGGCTGAAGCTTCCTGCCACTTCTGCAACGAGAAATATCATTATACAAAAGAAGAGTTGGAAGAATTAAAAAACGAAGTAAATTGATAAAATAAGCGTTTGCCGGTCTCCAAAAGGTTCGCCCTTTAGGCCGGGGCCAAGCGCTTTTGTTTTTTGAACTTAGAGAATGTCAAGCTTCAGTGCCTGCTCCCTCGAGGTGTCGGGCAGGGCAAGGTGCTTGCGCTTTTCTTGGGGGGAGGAGCACTTGGAAAAGAGACAGCTTTTAATGATCATTGCCGGTTTAGTATTGCTGAATCTTATCACATTGGCCTTTTTGCTTTTTAAAGGCGATGGCAGCGGGGAAGCAGTAGCCAAAATTGGCGGAGAAAAAATCACTCGCCAGGAATGGATGAGTGAGATGGAATTGAAGTACGGAAAAAGCACCTTAAGCGAATTAATTGATCAGAAGGTCATTGAAGAAGCCGGGAAAAAATACGGGGTGAAGATCTCTGATAAGGCAGTGGATCTTGAGCTGAAAATGGTCAAGACTATGTACGGCGGAAATTTCACCGATGAGATGAGTGAAGACAAATGGCGCAGGCAAATCAAGAACAATCTTATTCTTGAAGAGCTGCTCACGGCAGATGTCTCTGTCTCAGAAGAGGAAATGAAGAGCTACTATGAAGAGAACAGCAGCCAATTCCATGTTCCTGATACCTATCATATCTCTCAAATCATTGTGAAAACAAAAGAAGAAGCAGAACAGACAGTGAAGGAGCTGGAAGAAGGCTCCAGCTTCTCTGTGCTTGCGATGGAGCGATCGATTGATGAATTCACCGCTAACCTGGGAGGAAATGCAGGGTATGTCAGTAAAGATGATGAGCACATACCGTCGGAAGTCCTGGAACAGGTCAAAAACCTGAAGCCCGGCAAATGGACCAAGCCGGTTAAAACAGAAGATGGCTATGCTGTTGTCATGCTTCATGAGCATTTAAAGGGAGAACAGTATTCCTTTAAAGAAGTAAAGAACATGATTCGCCGCCAGATTGCTCTTGAGCAAATGGATGTTCCTGTCTCTGCCAAACCGTTTTGGAAAGAGGCGGATGTGGAATGGTTCTACGGTGAGCAGTAAAAAAACACGGAGCTAATTCCGTGTTTTTTTCTGCAAAAATTGAGTATCATGAATAGAGATGGGTAATTATCTATAATGACAAAAGTATGAATTTTCTTTTAAATGCCGATCAAATTCATTGACATTCCCATTGGAAATTGGTAAATTTATATTAAACCAATAAAAATAGTCGGAAATGAGGAGTGGGGAAAATGGTACGTGTAGCAAATTCAATTGCAGATCTTGTTGGCCATACACCAATTGTGAAACTAAACCGTTTAGTTGATGATAATAGCGCAGATGTTTATCTGAAATTGGAATACATGAATCCGGGGAGCAGCGTAAAAGACCGTATTGCCCTGGCAATGATCACGGCTGCAGAAAAAGATGGAAGTCTTAAACCAGGTGATACCATCATTGAACCGACAAGCGGAAATACAGGAATCGGATTAGCAATGATTGCCGCAGCAAAAGGCTATAAAGCCGTTCTTGTGATGCCGGAGACAATGAGTATGGAGCGCCGCAATCTGCTGCGTGCTTACGGGGCTGACCTTGTCCTCACACCTGGACCGGAAGGAATGGGCGGTGCGATCCGCAAGGCGCAGGAGCTGGCAAAGGAACATGGCTATTTCGTTCCTCAGCAGTTTGAAAACCCTGCGAACCCTGAAGTTCACCGTTTAACAACTGGACCTGAAATCACAGAGCAAATGGGCGACCAGCTGGATGCCTTCATTTCCGGAATCGGAACAGGCGGAACCATTACAGGAGCCGGCCAGGTGCTCAAAGAAAAATATAAAAACATCAAAATTTACGCAGTGGAGCCAACTGATTCACCTGTCCTATCAGGCGGAAAGCCGGGCCCGCATAAAATCCAGGGCATTGGAGCGGGATTTGTGCCGGATACGCTGGATACAAAGATTTATGATGAAGTAATCCAGATAACGAACGATGAGGCATTTGATTATGCCCGCCGTGCGGCCAAGGAAGAAGGTATCCTTGGCGGAATTTCCTCCGGTGCGGCGATCAGTGCGGCGCTGAAGGTGGCAAAAGAGCTTGGCAAGGGCAAAAAAGTTCTGGCCATTATCCCAAGTAACGGGGAACGTTATTTAAGTACTCCTTTATACCAATTTGAAGCTGAATAATTGATACGACAGCGGTCTCTGATGGCCGCTGTTTTTTGTGTAATAAAAATTATGAAAGCATGCCCCGTATCATGTATGATGAAAAATAGAGAACTATATAGGGGTGACTTTTAGTGAAGCATCTTCAGATCCATGCAAAAAAAATACCATATTCATATATCCGTTTTTTCCGCACATACCGCTGCCTGTCTGAGGGATTGCCGCATCATGTTTTACTGGAAAGCGGACGGGGCGGCAGGTACAGTATTGCAGCTCTTGAGCCGGAAGCAATCTTAACAGGCAAAAATTCAAAGCTTGAAATCACTGCAGACGGCGAAAAACAGGTGCTCGAAGGCAACCCCCTCCACCTGATGCAGGAATGGCTGAATCAATATAAAGCAGATAAGCTTGAAGAACTTCCTGACTTTCAGGGAGGTGCAATCGGGTTCATCAGCTATGATTACGCACGCTATATCGAAAAGCTTCCAAATGAAGCTCAGGATGATCTGCAAATACCTGATATCCACTTTTTTATTTATAAAGATTGCTTTGTCTTTGATCATAAAACGGAAGAACTCTGGCTCCTATTCTTATATGAAAAAGGGGAAGAGCACTCGATTGAGGAACGGGCAGAGAATTGGGAGCAGAAATGGAAGAATGAGAGCGGAGAGCCTTCTGAAGCAGCGGGATGCAGTCAGACAGAACAAACACTTGGTGTATCCATGAACGAAGAAGAATTCCAGTCTGCTGTCCGGAGTGTTCAGGAATATATTTCACAGGGAGATGTTTTTCAGGTGAATCTCTCGGTACGCCAAAGCCGCCCGATTCATATTCAGGCTATGGATGTATACGAGCAGCTGAGAGTGTTAAACCCGTCTCCATACATGGGATATTTCCACACGCCTGCATACCAGCTTGTGAGCGCATCACCGGAGCTTCTGATTAAGAAAAAAGAAAACACCGTCAGCACGCGGCCGATTGCCGGGACAAGATCCCGGGGAAAGAATCATGAGGAGGACCTCAAGCTCGCCAGTGAACTGATTGAAAATGAGAAAGAGCGTGCAGAGCACGTAATGCTGGTTGACCTGGAGAGAAATGACCTTGGAAGAGTCTGCGAATATGGGACTGTTGAAGTGGATGAGTTCATGGTTATTGAAAAATACTCACATGTGATGCATATCGTTTCCAATGTAAAAGGTGAGCTGGCAGACGGCAAGAATGCCGTTGATATTATTGACGCTGTATTTCCCGGGGGAACGATCACGGGTGCCCCTAAGGTGAGGACCATGGAAATCATTGAAGAGCTTGAACCGGTCACAAGAGGACCATACACCGGCTCTCTTGGCTGGATCAATTTCAGCGGCGACCTGGAACTGAATATCATCATCCGCACCATGCTCGTTAAGGATCGACAGGCCCATGTGCAGGCAGGTGCAGGCATTGTCATTGACTCCAATCCGAAAAATGAATACAAAGAGTCGCTGAAGAAAGCGATTGCTCTTTGGAAAGCAAAAGAACTCGCAGAACAGGCAAAAGGGGATCAGCTATGATTTATATGATCGATAATTACGATTCTTTTACATATAATCTCGTGCAGTATCTCGGTGAATTAGGCGAAGAGCTGGTTGTAAAAAGAAACGATGAAACATCGATTTCTGAAATAGGCAGTATGCAGCCGAAGTTCCTGATGATCTCTCCGGGGCCGTGCAGCCCGAATGAAGCAGGTATCAGCCTGAAAGCCATTGAAGCTTTTGCAGGCAAAATCCCGGTCTTTGGCGTTTGTCTGGGACATCAGTCGATTGCTCAAGTATTCGGAGGTGATGTGGTGCAGGCAGAGCGTCTGATGCATGGAAAAACCTCTGACATTTTTCATGATGGGAAAACCATATTTAAAGACCTGCCCAATCCTTTTCCTGCTACCCGCTACCATTCACTGATTGTCAAAAAGGAAACACTGCCGGAATGTCTTGAGGTTTCGGCATGGACAGCTGAGGGGGAGATTATGGCCATTCGCCATAAGGAATTGCCTGTAGAAGGTGTCCAATTCCATCCGGAGTCGATTATGACTACGGCCGGAAAGGAACTTCTTCAGAATTTTATTCAGCATTACAAAGCCGCACTGCAGGCAGAGGGGCTGTAAACCTTGTATATTTATATGAATGGGGAAATTGTCAGGAAAGAGGAGGCCAGGATCTCTCCTTTTGATCACGGCTTTTTATATGGAATGGGGCTGTTTGAGACGTTCCGTGTGTATAATGGACATCCCTTTTTATTGGACGATCATCTGGAGAGGCTGAACCGAAGCCTTGAAGCTATAAATATCGAAGTAAGCTACACAAGGGAACAAGTGCTCGGTGTGCTCGAGAAGCTGCTCGGAAAAAACGGATACCCTAATGCCTACATCCGTATGAATGTGTCAGCGGGAAACGGGGAGATTGGCCTTCAGACAGCACCGTACACAAACCCGAATACGATTATTTTCTGCAAACCGCTTCCGCCAAGAAGTGCAAGCGGAGAAAAGCAGGCAGTGATGCTTGAGATTCCCCGCAATACTCCTGAAGGGGCAGAACGCCTGAAGTCCCATCATTTTTTAAATAACATTCTGGCCAAAAAGGAAGCGGGGGACGATCCGGGCACTGAAGGGATCTTTTTGACCAGGGAAGGCTATCTGGCAGAAGGGATCACGTCGAACTTATTCTGGATTCGCGATGGCCATTTATTTACCCCCTCACTTAATACCGGCATACTAAACGGCATTACCCGGAAATTTGTAATCAGGCTGGCCGGGAAACTGGGGATGAATGTGCAGGAAGGCATGTACAGGCCGGAAGCTGTACTGGATGCGGATGAAGTTTTTGTCACAAATTCCATCCAGGAAATTGTGCCAATCTCCTCGTTTGACGGCCATTCAATGCCAGGGTTATCCGGGAAGAAAACATCGGAGCTCCAGATGCACTATGAAAACCGCTGTGAACACTTATGGAGCAGGAATGAACTGTAGGAGGATTCATAATGTCTAAAACAACAATTCAGTGTGGGCCATATACGCTAGATTACGGGAAGAAAACCATTGTAATGGGAATTTTAAATGCAACCCCTGACTCCTTTTCGGATGGCGGCAAATACAGTCATCAGGATCTGGCAGTCAAGCATGCTCTGCAAATGGTCGAAAACGGAGCAGATATCATCGATGTCGGCGGAGAGTCAACCCGTCCGGGATTTGATCCGGTCCCTGCAGACGAAGAGCTGAGGCGTGTTCTTCCTGTTATCGAGGCAATTTCAAAGGAAGTGGATGTTCCGATATCGATTGATACCTATAAAGCTGAAGTCGCCAGGCTGGCCATTGAAGCCGGGGCCCATATGATCAATGATGTGTGGGGAGCCAAAGCGGATCCTGAAATGGCATCAACCGCAGCGGAAACGGGAGCGCCGATTATCTTAATGCATAACCGCAAGGATATGGAATACACATCCTTTTTCCGCGATGTCATGAATGATTTATACGAAAGCATTGCGCTTGTTAAGTCTGCGGGTGTTAAGGACGAGAATATCATCCTTGACCCGGGCATCGGCTTTGCAAAAGACTTGAACTATAACCTGGAAATGATGAGGGATTTGGACAAGCTTGTGGCAATCGGGTATCCTGTGCTGCTAGGCACATCGAAGAAGCGGATGATCGGAACGATTCTGGACCTTCCGGTTGAGGAGCGAACAGAAGGAACGGGAGCGACGGTCTGCTACGGCATCCAAAAGGGCTGCCAGATGATCCGCATCCATGATGTTAAGGAAATGAGCCGAATGGCTAGAATGATGGACGCTTTAATGGGAAAAGGGTGATTACAATGGATAAAATTTATGTGAATCGAATGGAGTTTTACGGCTACCATGGTGTTTTTCCGGAAGAAACACGCCTTGGCCAGCGATTTGCTGTTGACCTTACTGTCCAAGCAGACCTGAAAAAGGCCGGGGAAACGGATAATCTTGATGACTCCATTAACTATGGTGAGCTTTATGCAGTGTGTAAAGAGGTTGTGGAAGGGAAGCCCTATAAGCTGGTTGAAGCTGTAGCGGAAAAGCTGGCAGCAGAACTACTTTCCCGGTTCCCGCTCATTCTGCAGCTGACAGTCAAAGTGATTAAGCCTGATCCGCCTATTCCCGGTCACTATAAATCAGTAGCCGTCGAGATTACGAGAGGCAGATCATGAGGAACACAGCTTTTATTGCGCTTGGCTCAAATATCGGCAGCCGGTTTGACCACTTGAAGAAAGC
The DNA here is from genome assembly GCF_000565285.1 of Cytobacillus firmus DS1. Taxonomy (GTDB): domain Bacteria; phylum Bacillota; class Bacilli; order Bacillales; family Cytobacillaceae; genus Cytobacillus; species Cytobacillus firmus_A. The sequence continues at coordinate 18,887 of NZ_APVL01000038.1, forward strand.
GGTTGAGATGATTGATCAGCTTCCGGAAACAGAAGTGGTAAATACTTCATCTGTTTATGAAACTGATCCAGTCGGTTATGAAGATCAAGAACAATTTTTAAATATGGCAATCCAAATCACTACCGGCTTAAATCCTTTTGAATTGCTGGATGCATGCCTTGATATCGAATTAAAACTTGGGAGAAAAAGGGAAATACATTGGGGCCCGCGGACAATAGACCTTGACATTTTACTGTATAGTCACGAAAATATTGAAACAGAGAAGCTAATAGTTCCTCATCCTCGGATGCATGAAAGAGCGTTTGTCCTTGTTCCTCTTTTAGAGATTGATTCCAGCATCAGGCTTCCGAAGATGGAGCGGCCCTTAATTTCAATACTGGAAGATATACCTGACAGAGAGGGAGTACGGATATGGAAGCAGAAAAATGGGGAAGACGTATTCGCGCTTTTCGAAAGCTAAAAGGATTTACGCAAGAAGGATTTGCAAGAGAGCTGGGTGTATCGGTTTCAATTTTAGGTGAAATTGAAAGAGGAAACCGCATGCCTGCACCGGCTTTAATCGAGCAGATCGCTCTGGCGCTTAAAGTGACACAGGAAGAATTGGCTCCCAGACAGGAGCAGGATTAATATATAGGTTTGAACCGTTAAAGAGGGAGGTGCAATTATGTTCAAAATAGGTGATATCGAGCTGAAAAACCGTGTGGTACTGGCTCCGATGGCTGGGGTATGCAATTCTGCTTTCCGTCTGACTGTGAAAGAATTCGGTGCCGGTCTTGTATGTGCTGAGATGGTCAGCGACAAAGGCATTGTCCTCCAGAACGAAAAGACGATGAACATGCTTTATATTGATGAGAGAGAAAAGCCGCTAAGCCTGCAGATTTTCGGAGGCAAAAAAGAGACGCTTGTAGAAGCGGCGAAATTTGTAGATCAAAATACGAATGCGGATATCATCGACATTAACATGGGCTGCCCTGTCCCTAAAATCACCAAATGTGATGCGGGTGCCAAGTGGCTGCTTGATCCGGATAAAATTTATGAAATGGTTTCTTCTGTAACAGCCGCTGTTGAAAAGCCGGTTACCGTAAAAATGCGGATGGGCTGGGATGAAGATCACATCTACGCTGTTCAAAACGCCCAGGCGGTTGAGAGCGCAGGGGGCAAAGCTATAGCCCTTCACGGCCGGACGCGCGTCCAGATGTATGAAGGACAAGCGAACTGGGATATTATCCGCGAAGTAAAGCAGAACATTAACATTCCGCTAATCGGAAATGGTGATGTGGAAACCCCTCAGGATGCCAAGCGCATGCTGGATGAAACAAGCTGTGACGGTGTCATGATCGGACGGGCTGCACTGGGGAACCCATGGATGATTTACCGTACAGTCAAATATCTTGAGACGGGTGAATTAATGGGCGAGCCTTCTGTACGAGAGAAGATGGATGTGTGCATCCTTCATTTGGACCGCCTGATTTCATTAAAGGGTGAACATATCGCTGTACTCGAAATGCGAAAGCATGCTGCATGGTATCTGAAAGGAATCCGCGGCAATGCGAAGGTCCGCAATGGAATTAATGAATCCAATACAAGAGAAGAATTGGTGACCGTTCTTAACGCTCTTGTCATTGATGCAGAAGAAAAAGAAAGAAGCCAGATACAGGCTGTATAAGCTGCGTAAAGTTTGACAGGCTGACATTCTTTGCCTATAATACTTTTGATAAATGGAAACTGCCAGTGCATGAACTGGCAGTTTTTATTCTATTTAACTATTTAGGATGTCTGATTTACCCGCTTTGTGTAAAATAATAGAGATATACATTTTTGAAGGACCGCAGAATTGTGCGTACATAAAAAGATTTACAAAATGGAGATGATTTCAGTGAGTCAGAGTCATGAAGAATTAAATGACCAGTTGAAAGTAAGACGCGAGAAAATGAACAGCTTGCGCGAACAGGGAATGGATCCTTTCGGGAAACGTTTCGACCGTTCACACCAAAGCAATGAATTAATCGAGCAATACGGTGAGCTTGAGAAGGAAGAAATTGAGGAAAAGGACGTTTCTGTAACGCTTGCAGGACGCATTATGACCAAGCGCGGAAAAGGGAAAGCCGGATTCGCCCATGTACAGGATTTATCAGGGCAAATACAAATCTATGTCCGCAAGGATGCAGTTGGAGAAGAAAGCTATGCCATCTTCGAAACTGCGGATCTGGGAGATATCGTTGGGATCAGCGGCAAGCTTTTTAAAACAAAGGTAGGCGAACTGTCTGTTAAAGCGGAGGAATTTGTCCTTCTGACAAAATCCCTGCGTCCGCTGCCGGATAAGTTCCACGGGCTAAAGGACGTTGAGCAGCGCTACCGCCAGCGTTACCTGGATCTCATTATGAGTGAGGAAAGCAAAAAGACTTTCGTCACGAGAAGCCGCATTATCCAATCCATGCGCCGCTACCTTGACAGCCATGGCTACCTGGAAGTTGAAACACCTATGATGCATTCCATTGCAGGGGGAGCATCTGCACGTCCATTTATCACTCATCATAATGCGCTGGATATGGAGCTCTATATGCGTATCGCGATTGAGCTTCATCTGAAGCGTCTGATTGTGGGCGGCCTTGAAAAGGTATATGAAATTGGCCGGGTATTCCGTAATGAAGGTGTATCTACACGGCACAATCCTGAATTCACTATGATTGAATTATACGAAGCATATGCTGACTATAGAGATATCATGAGCCTTACTGAAAACCTTATTGCCCATATTGCCCAAGAAGTGCTCGGAACAACTACTGTGCAATACGGCGAATACGAAGTGGATCTGAAGCCTGAATGGAAAAGGCTTCATATGGTAGATGCCATTAAGGAATACACAGGGGTAGACTTCTGGAAAGAAACCAGTAAGGAAGAAGCCCAGCAGCTTGCGAAAGAGCATGGTGTTGAAATCAAAGACAATATGGAATATGGTCATATTGTTAATGAATTCTTCGAGCAGAAGGTTGAAGAGAAATTAATTCAGCCGACATTCATCTATGGACATCCTGTAGAGATTTCGCCGCTTGCGAAGAAAAATGACGAAGATCCGCGCTTTACTGATCGTTTTGAATTATTTATTGTAGCCCGTGAGCATGCAAATGCCTTCACTGAGCTGAATGATCCAATTGATCAGCGCGAACGCTTTGAAGCACAGCTGAAAGAACGTGAAGAAGGCAATGATGAAGCTCATATGATGGATGATGATTTTATTGAAGCTCTTGAATACGGCATGCCGCCAACAGGCGGACTGGGCATCGGAATCGATCGAGTTGTAATGCTGCTGACAAACTCACCTTCTATTAGAGATGTACTGTTATTCCCGTTAATGCGCCATCGTTAAAATTCTATAAAACAAGGCAGAGTACAATGCGTGCTCTGTCTTTTTTTGTTTTATTGAAAGGATTAAGGATCTGCAAAAATAATGCTTTTTCCGGGCTGAATAATGGGAATATTTTTTCTTTCTTTTTTGCGTATAAAAAAGATAAAAACATATTGCATGTTGTCCTGTGAGGTGATATATTTATATTCGTTGCTGCAAGACAGCGACTTACAAAAAAGATTTTAAAAAAAGTTATTGACTCAGGTGTTTAAACCTGATAAGATAATAAAGTCGCTTCTGAGCGGCGGATTGATCTTTGAAAACTG
>NZ_APVL01000039.1 GCF_000565285.1 Cytobacillus firmus DS1
TTTTAACTGCCGTTTATTACATTTTTTGCTTGCCAAATACAGGAGGAGAGTTGATTTTCCCCGTATTTAATGTAAGTAATATACTTTTTTTTCTTTAGTTTTGGATACAGACCCTTAAATTATCATTCTTCTTCAAATGAAGGGGCAGCATTCCTAAAATAAAGAACAACATTGTGAAAAATGTACTTACACTATAGGGTGCTTTTCTTTAATATCAAGAGCTGATAAACCAGCTCTGTGCTCATGTCGTAGAATAAAAAAATCTTTCATTGCTTAATTTCATTTCGCATATATTTTAATATAATTCAGAGAAAAACATTATATGATAAAATACACTTAAATGTGATTAAAGTTATTATAAGGGGTACTGAAGTGAAAAAGAAAATGAACTATTTAACCTTACTTTTAGCGATTATCTTTATGGTTGGATGTACGAACACAGAAGATGTATCTGTTACAGAAGAAAAAACAGATTCGCAAGTAACCACAGTTGATATAACCGAAAATAGCGATCAAGAGGAAACTGAAAAAGAAGAAACTACTACAATTGTTGATGAACCAGTAGAAAAGGAAGCTCCAGCCCAACAAAATAATGACGGATTCCCAGGATACAAATTGATTGAAGTTGATGGTGGAGATTTATCTGGATATCGTCAACCTAACGTAGTTGTTGATATTGGCTTTGGAGATCGTAAATATTTGGCGTTCACAAATGAACACGGACAACTAGTGCGTGTCATTGCCGATGAAATTATTCTACAAGATAACAGTACAGAACCTGTATTATCGTCTGGCAGATACTACTCTGACGAGGCAAAAGTCCCAGGTGTTGAAAGAGACGATATGGATGAAGGACACATTATCGCAGATTCTATGGGTGGGGTATCGAATGCTTACAATATTACTCCACAAGAAAGTACACTCAATCGTCACGGTGACCAAGCTTATCTCGAAAACTCAATTCGTAAAGCGGGCGGAGCTACTGACTTTGAAGCAATTATCACATATCCTAATACGGAAACGCAGATTCCTTCACATTATCAGTACACCTATACTTTAAGAGGGAATAAGATTGTTGATTCATTCGACAATGTCAATCCTGATAAAGTAAACGAATCGCTTGGTTTAACAGGTAGCAAACCTTCAAATTCAACTAGCTCCAACGAAAAAGGTGATATTTCTAGTGTCGATACTAATGGTAACGGCCAAGTGACTATTCAAGAAGCAAAAGATGCAGGTTATAGTATGCCCATAATGAGCGATCATTGGTTATACCCGTATATGCGAGATAATGACAATGATGGTATGGTAGGAGAGTAAGCATCTAAAACTTTGAGAAAAAAATATATGAACGAAGGTACATTTTCCTCTTTGGTCGATTTATAACGTTTTTCGAAAAAATATCTGTACAGGAACAACTGAATTAATGGTTGTATCATCTAATTTTGTAGGGTGAAAGTTATTTTTAACTAACGAGGATTTTGATTCAATAAGATTACCACTCAATAACAATAAGCTTGGGGTATCTTGTCCTACTCAACTAATGGGTGGGGCTTTGGGTTTGATTGCCGTTGCGGATGTGTTAAGAGAAAACAGTAAAAATGTTATTGAAAATCTTCATTCTTTGGGAATTCAAAAGACTATTATGCTTACTGGAGATAACGAAGGAACTGCAAATGCGATAGGTGATCAGGTAGGCGTATCGGATATTAAAGCTGAATTATTGCCACAGGATAAATTAACGTTTATTAAAGATCTTAGAAATAAATATGACCGTGTGGCAATGGTCGGTGACGGTGTAAATGATGCCCCTGCATTGGCTGCTTCTACCGTTGGGATCGCAATGGGAGGAGCTGGAACAGATACGGCTCTTGAAACAGCGGATATTGCCTTGATGGCAGATGACCTTGGGAAACTGCCGTTTACAGTCAAGTTAAGCAGGAAAGCCCTAAGTATTATTAAGCAAAATATTACGTTTTCATTAGGGATAAAGCTTGTTGCATTGCTTTTGGTCATTCCAGGGTGGCTAACGCTTTGGATTGCGATTTTTGCAGATATGGGTGCGACTCTTATTGTCACATTAAACGGCTTGCGACTTCTCAGAATTAAAGACAAATAAGATAGGAGCTTCCCGTTTTCATGGGAAGCTCATTTTTATTAGGGGGGATATTCTTGTTATACGATGTTTTGGTTATTGGCGCAGGACAAGCCGGGCTTTCGATAGGCTATTACCTTAAAAAGAATAATGTATCTTTTCTTCTCCTGGACCAGGGTGTTGAAATAGGAGAGAGTTGGAGAAAAAGATATGATTCTCTAAAGCTGTTTACGCCGCGTGCTTATAGTTCTCTGCCTGGCATGCCTTTAAGTGGGGATCCGAATGGATATCCAACAAAAGATGAAATCAGTGACTATTTAACGCAGTATGTTAAGGCGTTTTCGCTCCCAGTAAAGCTCAAAACAGTAATTACAAAACTGGATGAAGAAGAGGGTTGTTTTGTTTTGTCCACCAGCCAGGGTGAATATCGAAGCAAACAGGTGGTAGTTGCCACAGGTCCTTTCCAGGAACCAAATATACCCGAATTCTCAAAATTTCTTTCGGGTGAAGTCTTTCAGCTGCACTCTTCAGAATATAAAAATCCTGATCAGCTTCTGAGCGGTACCACAGTTGTAGTAGGCGGAGGGAACTCTGGAGCACAAATTGCAGTTGAATTGGCGGATCATCGAGATGTGTATCTGTCGGTTGGGCACAAACCCAAATTTATGCCTCAGGACTTTGTGGGCAAAAGCATCTTTTGGTGGTTTGATAAATTGGGATTTTTAAAGGCAAATATAGACAGTAAAATTGGTCAGACAATAAGGAATAAGCCTGATCCGATTTTTGGTTACGAACTTAAAGCACAGTTCAAGAACGGAAAAGTACAGCAAAGGCCGAAAGCTATATCCGCAATTGATAATGAGCTCATCTTTGAGGACCAAAGCATATTGAAAGTAAGAAATCTGATCTGGTCCACTGGTTTTAAATCAGATTATAGCTGGATACATATTCCGAAAATCTTTAATGAGAAGGGGATGCCGATTCATAGAAGAGGAGTTACAGATACACAAGGCTTATACTTCTTAGGCCTCCCCTGGCAATATAGAAGGGGTTCCGCGTTGCTTCAAGGGATTGGAGAGGATGCTAAATATTTGATCACAAAGATATTAACAATTCCTAGTCTTTGAAATATTTTTACGTGAACTTTAACAATATACATTTTGAGGCATAGAGGCTATATAAGGGTATGAACGGAAACGGAAATTTGACTCTGGTGAACTAACAATTGTAAATAGGGTGGATTTTATTCCGCTACCGATGGTAAAAAGTGAATAAATGATAAGTTAGTAGAAGAAACGGAGCTATCACCAGCTAAAAAGCATAATATTAAAAGGTGTCTTTAGTAAGATAAAACCATAATTAGTCGATTCCATAACAAATGGAATTGACTTATTTTTTTATAAAAGAAACAGCAGCTTTATATATAGATGGATGGTCATATGAAAAATTGCTTGGATGAAACCTACTAAGTTCATATCTCCCTAATGCTTATACCTTCTCGCTTTTAAAAAAACTAATTCGAGCTCATTTCATATTCGGGAACTGGAGAGTTCTTCTCCATATTTTCTTCATATTTTTATATTATAATACGGTGGTGGTAATAAGAGTATTGTTTTATGCATCTAGAGTCTCTAGGAAAGTGAAGATATTTAACTAAAGACTTAGGGACATTTATGGAGATATGGTAGATCTTATTATTAAAATTAGAGGCTGTTCTAAGTTGAAATAATAGAAATCTAAGGGTTGAAATTTAAGGAGTGAATCTTGTTGAGTTTAAAATGGGATAGTGAGTTAGATGAACTTAGGACACGACGTCGTAATGAGATAATAAAAGCAGCAAGGAAATTATTTTTGAAAAAAGGTTTGCCAAAAGTAACGATACGAGATATTGCAAGAGAAGTTGGAGTATCTACCGTAACATTATATAAATATTATAAATCTATTGATGAAATTGCATCTGAAGTCAAACGTCAACTTCTGTTTGAAATGAAGCCATTCTTCAAGGGAGTTTCAACTGAAATTCCTGCGTATGAACATATATTAACTTGGCTTCAACAATGGAATACTTATCTAATAGAAAAAGATGATCATCTCCGATTTCAAGCATCATTTGACCTTTATTATCCAAAACAAATTGAACAAGTATATTACCTGGATTTGATTAGAATCAGCGGAGAGTCAATCCTTAAGATGTTTGAAAAAGGACAAAATGAAGGAAGCATTCGAACTGATTATACAGCAAATGAACTAACCGCTTGGACATTTAACAATTTACTGGGTGTAGTTCACCGAGTTGCAGCAAGAGGCCCTTTGTTAGAAGAAGATTTTTCCTTGTCGACTGAGAAAATGATGGAAATGACAATTGAATCAATAGTCAATTATATAAAAAAGAGTTAATCGATGCTAGCATAGCATTGACTAACTCTTTTTATTAATCATTCATTTACTAACTTAGACCCTCATTGTTAATAGAAGGTCTTATATAAACGCACAGTACCATTACGAAAGGAATCTTCTTGTTCCTTAAGTTTAAAGAGAACATGAATACTAAAATGTAAATTAAGGGGCTTTCCCAAAGATTAGTCAAGATTTTCAATCTGATCCATTACTATGCTTAAAATATTGGATTATTTTTAAGCAATTAGGAATTGTTGCCTGACCTCGCCCCCTTGTTAGATCTAGACTCCCCCCGCTCCTCTATAATCCATGCTCTAAGTTGTGTGCTTGATTTTCTATAAATTTCATTATTTTTATAAATCCCTTCTCTGGGTAGGCCTGCAATAATAACAGTGTGTTTGTATCGATTTTTAAAATATTTCTTAATTCCATCGGAATAGACAATTTTCCATTCCTAAAGATACATTTATTTAAATGGTCATCCTCAGGAAGATTGCTTACTACTAACTGGTTATCTTCTTCGTAAATAAAGACGAACTCTCCATCTTTTATGCCCAACAATCTATATATAGCTGCCGGTAGTAAAATTTGACCGTTTTTTGTTAGCTTTTTTACATACAAAGGACATTCATCCTTTCACTTAATTTATGAATGATTTGTCTCCCATTTATAGCCGACTCCCCAAACGGTCTTTAGATGAAGATCAACAGGGAAACCGGATAGTCTTAACTTCTCTCTTATGTTCCTTATATGAGAGTCAATAGTTCTGCTTTCCGTTTGCCATTCGTGTTTCCAGATGGTCTCCAAAAGCGCTCCACGCGAGAAAACACTATTGGGATTTCTTAATAAATGCCCTACTAGTGCAAATTCTTTCGGAGTTATAGATATTGATTTTCCGTTAAAAGAAAGGTTGAAAGAAGTTTCATCCCAGGTTAATCCTTGAAAAAAAAGTGAATCACTGTTTACTATGGAAGACCTTTTTAACAATGCCTCAACTCGGACTAAAAGTTCTTCTTTGTTAAAAGGCTTAGTCAAATAATCATCAGCCCCCTGTTTAAATCCATTAACTATATCTTCTTTCTCTCTTTTACTAGATAGTATAATTATTGGAACATTAGAGAACTTTCGAATTTCTGTGCAAATTGATGAATCTTGCATGCCGGGCATAACAACATCTAATATCACGAGAGATACACTCTTCTGTAATAGAAACTCAATTGCATCAGTAGCTGATTGGAACTGTAAGCATCGATAAAATGGCGAAAGAAGGGTAGATAATAATTTCTGTGTTGTTTGATCATTATCAATCACCATGATTTTTTTCATTTTACTATCCTCTTTTCTTTAGTATTCTAGGTTTACCTTACTAAAAAAGTATGAAGAAATTTTGCAGTTTGAGAGACTTCCAAAAAAACACTAAAATTCGAAATTAAAATGAAAATCTACCTGAGTTTCAAACAAATAGATGGAATTAATTTCTAATCTTATCAATCAACATAAATATGTACCACATCTTGCACACTTTCTTGATATTAATCCCTTACAATGTTTTTGATATAAAAACGTTAATGAGGTGAAAACAATGGGGGAATTTGAACCGATTGATAGAATTGCTTATGAGATAGGCCCAATAACGATCTATTGGTACGGAATCCTGATTGGAATCGGCATGTTATTAGGATGGATTCTTGCTGCAAAGGAATCGAAAAAAGTTGGAATGGAAAAAGAACTACTCTCAGACCTATTGTTGTGGGCAATCCCCACATCTATTATTTGCGCAAGATTATACTACGTAATTTTTAAGTGGGAATACTATATTAAAAATCCAGGGGATATTTTAGCGATATGGGAAGGTGGTATAGCTATTCATGGAGGATTATTAGGAGCAGTGATAACTGCCGTTATTTTTTCTAGAAAACAAGGTATTTCTTTTTGGAGACTTGCAGACATTGCTGCACCGAGCATAATATTAGGCCAGGCAATTGGACGGTGGGGAAATTTCATAAACCAAGAGGCGTATGGGGGAGAAGTGTCTCGCTCATTCCTCGAAAGCCTCTTACTTCCCGACTTAATCATTAATCAAATGTATATAGAAGGAGCATACTATCATCCGACTTTTTTATATGAATCATTATGGAATATTCTTGGATTTGTTCTTTTGATTTTTATCAGACGATTACCTATAAAACGTGGTGAAGTATTTCTATCATATATTATTTGGTATTCAGTTGGTAGGTACTTTGTTGAAGGACTGAGAACAGATAGTTTAATGCTCACAGAATCAGTTAGAATAGCTCAAGTTATGTCCTTAACTTTGATTGTAGCTGCAGTTTTAGTCATTGTCCTTAGAAAACGCCTAGGAAAAGCTGTTCTTAGATATGCTGATAGGGATTAAAGAACTTTTAATAAAATCTTCTTTTAAACAAGTCTAATACTGACGCGCTCCAAATAATTTTAAAAATAAGTATTCTCTAGATTAATAAGAATTTAATGAAAAGAACTGTTATTTTTAATTTTTAAATTTGCAATGGGGAAGAGAAAATATGAAATTATTCATCACCTTAATAATTTTGACATTTATAAGCCTATCACTGTTCCTCTTTTTAGGAAGAGGAGACCTTACTCAGAACAGTAAAAGACAACTTTCAGATAACCTTGAACCAAAACCTTATATTTCTGTATATTCAAAAGAGTATAACAATAATATAGTAAAGATTAAGGACCGAGTCCTCTTGGATGCACCTGTTATTAAACAGTTTCCTGAACTGCCAAGAGGATGTGAGGTTACTAGTCTAGCAATGCTGCTGCAGTATAAAGGGATTAATACAAATAAAATGACACTTGCCGATAAAATTAAAAAGAATTCTGTTCATCTAAAAAAAGAAGGCGGGAAGATTTTTTGGGGGGACCCAAATGAGGGATTTGTTGGTGATATGTATTCCTATAAGAATCCCGGCTATGGAGTTTATCATAAACCGATAAAAGTGCTCGCCGAAGAATATTTACCAGGGAAAATATTAGATTTAACTGGAAGAGATTTTGTGGAGCTGCAGACATATCTTTCGCTCGATATTCCAATTTGGATTATAACCAATACGACCTATGATGAATTGCCAGATTCTGCATTTGAAAAGTGGTATACACCTAAAGGGGAAATGAAAATAACTTATAAAGAACATTCTGTCCTTATAACAGGCTACGATGACAAGGTAGTTTATTTCAACGACCCAATTGACGGTATGAAAAATAAGTTTATTTCAAAGGAAAAATTTCTTGCTGCCTGGAAGCAAATGGGGAGTCAAGCGGTGACATATCTACCAGAATAGTCTTTTTTAGAAGAGGGCTAGAAGAGATCAGTATAAATAATAATTATTAGTAGCATTACTTATAATGTGGTGGTAATTAAATAAGTCAAGAAAAGACCTAGTTTTTGATTTTGTCCTTTTCTTGACTTGACTAATAGATAAAGGTTGATGGTAATTTAGTGTATGTAGGATAATGTCCTAAACATTTTTTTTGAAACAAAGGTCCATTACCTTATAATCCAATAAAAAGGTTACATAGCTGGATATCCAGAGTTTATAAAAGTCATGATGGAGAACCAACCAAAGACAAGAAAACTTCCAGCACCAAAAAGAACTCCAAGAAGATTTTTATTTTTTATCGCACTTAGAGTCCCAAAGCCTGATAACAATGCTACTAAACCAAATATAATTACTATACCCATGGGAAAACCTCCTTCTTTTAAATTAATATCGCTGTCGAGAATAATTTCCTGCCTTCCTTGTTACATTTGAGACAAATACTCCATAGAATTTCCTCATCTGTTTTAGTGAAATTACTATTCTTTGTCCTTACAGAACTTGGCATCCATATATAGTATGTCCATCAAAGTGTAGGCTATGGAATTATATTCGAACTTTTAGATCCAAACTATAAGGATGTCAACTCAATGACTCTAACAAAGTTAATTCGGAGAAATTCGGAAATGAAACCCAGAATAACGACATGAAATGAATTAGACGAATAGGGTCGAACCTATTATAAATAAAAAATGTGCAGAAAGTATGGATAAAAAATTTAATTATTAAAGTTGAGCAAGATTTCTTGATAGCGAACTAATTTATATAAGATTGAGCTTTTCGAGGGTTCATAGGGTATATCGCATTCTTTAATATTCAAATCAAATACTTTATTATTAAAGCCAATTATCTAATAAGAATAAATATTTGAATGGACCTAGAACCATTTGATTTGTTATTTTTTTTCAGTCCATTTATAGCCAACGCCCCAAACAGTTTGCAAATGATCATCTGCTGGAAATCCTGCTTTTCTGAGCTTGTCCCTTAGGTTCCTTACATGGGAGTCGATAGTCCGATCTTCAATTGAAACGCCTTCCCCCCACACGGACGCAATAAAATGGTCCCTAGAAAAAACTTTGTTTCGATTTCTTAAAAATAATCCCATCATTGCAAACTCTTTTGGAGTCAGCAAAATCTCCTTATTTTCAAATAAGAGTTCATAAGCATTTTGCTTTAGAACAAGACCTTTAAAAGAAAGAATCCCTTCCTCTGATGATTTTGTTCTTCTTAGAACTGCCTCAATCCTTGCTAAGAGTTCTTCTTCATCAAATGGCTTTAAAATATAATCATCAGCTCCTATTTTTAGCCCCTTCACAATATCTGGCTTCTCACTTCTGGCAGTTAGCATGATTATCGGAATATCTCTGAATTTCTTAATTTCCTTGCATGCTGTCCACCCATCCATTTCAGGCATCATAACATCTAGCAATATAAGGTCTACTGAATGGGATTCTACATAAAGGATTGCATCTATGGCTGATGACTTTTTGACACATTTATAGCCAAATGGCATTAAATATAGAGCTAATAAGTCAAGCATTCTGGTTTCATCATCTACTAGTAGTATTGTTTTCAATTTAAACTGCTCCTTTAAAGATTAATTCAAACTCAGTACCTTTGCCTTCCTTACTTTTAACCGAGATCTTTCCACCATGCGCGAGAACCAGCTCCTTAACAATGGACAACCCGAGACCTGTTCCACCTAATGATCTTGTTCGGGATTTATCTACACGGTAGAAGCGGTTTAGAATGTAAGGAAGATCTTCTTCTGGAATACCTTTACCGCTATCTTTAATCTTAATATAAACATCCTTTTTCTTGGTGCTTACAGTAAGAAGTGTCTTTGATCCAGAGGGAGAATATTTAATGGCATTATCTAATAAGTTAAAAATGATTTGCTCCAGCCGGGATGGATCCGCCATAATAAATAGCTCTTCCGGACAAACTACTTTAAGTTCCATTTCTTTTTCTTGGAAAGCGGGAGTGAACTTTTGCTTTATTTTCAAAATAAAGTCAGTTAAGTCTAAATGCCTCTTCTGAATTATAAATGAATTTTTGTCCATTTTTGCAAGATCAAAAAGGTCCTTAATTAAGTCTGAAAGTCGATTTGCTTCTTCACGGATAATATTTAAATACTTGTCTCGATCTTCAATAGACAGATTTCGTCTATGAACAATATCAGCATATCCTTTTATATAGGTTAGGGGGGTTCTTAGCTCATGAGAAATGCTGGCTAAAAAATCAATTCTCTCTTGTTTTAAGTATTTTAGATCGTTCGCCAGCCTAGAAATGGAATGAGCTAAATCACTAAGTTCGTCATCGCCATTTTGGGGCAGTGATACAGAAAAATTACCTCTGCTTATTTGATAGGTAGCTTCTTTCATGTTTATGAGAGGTCTAGCGAGAGCTTTTGAAAGAAAGACAATAATAATCAGAGTCAAGCAAACAGCAATTATTCCGGCCAATAAAAAGTTTCCATTCAGCCGTTTTATCAAAGTATGAAGTGATTCTGTATCCTGAAACATATAAACGCGTCCTTTTGACCTGCCATCGATCTCTATTGGGCTTACAGTTGATATAAAGGACCCATGTTTCCAATTATCCTCTAAAACTTCACCTTTTCTAGGAATATTAAACCTAGAATTGAGAATGTACCCCTTAAACCTCTCGCTATTAGCTGAAGATCCAAGTATTTTACCGCTCACATCCGTAATTACCACGTCGGTATTTGCTTCTGATTCCATTAGAGTTACATGTGAAATTGTATCAGCGTCAAAGTGTTTTTCTAAAATTGCTCTATGAGAATTTCCTCTTGCTTGTAAGGAAAGCAATTCTTCTTCTATTCTTGAGTCAACGAGTGCCGAATGTAAGAAAAAAAACATTAAGATAACAAGACCAAAAATAATTAGAAAGAAAATTATTCCCAGCTTTATTGATAGCTTGTTCATGAAATCACCTGTTTCTTGCTAGTTGTTAAATTATATCCCTTAGATTTGAATATTTTATGCAGATTTAATTGTACTTATAAAAATAATAGCCCCTTGAATTTAGGTATGTTAGATAATACATTGTTATTTGTAGTGCAAAAAGGGGGATATGCCGAACAAGCATTTTTTATAAGAACTTAAGTAAATAAAGACCGCGTTCATTATATACCTAAACACACTATAAAAAGCCAAGACGAAAGGATCTTGGCTTTTTAGTTGTATTTTTATTGTCTATATTTTCAACTCATTATGAGCAATAGAAGAAGTTTCTATTTGTATAGTAGTGTGTTCAATATGAAATTTTTCATTTATTTTGCTAATTGCTTGTTGGAGGATTTCCTGGCTGTCTCTGTTATCTTCGATAAGAATATGGCAGCTGAGTGAATCAAGTCCCGAAGTAATGGTCCAAATGTGGAGATCATGAATATTAATGACTCCATCGATTTCAGTTAAAGCTGCTCTCACTTTCTCTTGGTCAATAGTGATTGGTGTCCCTTCCATTAAAATATGAACAGAATGTTTAATAATTCCCCAGGCACTTTTTAATATTAATAAAGCAACCAATACAGAGATAATAGGATCTGCTACATACCAGTCAAACAGTAGCATTAGTATTCCTGCAATAATGGCACCAATAGAACCTAGAGCGTCTCCAAGAACATGCAAATAGGCACTTCTTAAATTAACATTATTTTTCACATCTCCTTTACGCATTAACGACCAAGCACTGATCAAATTGGCAATTAGACCTACAGAAGCAATCAGCATCATTGTTCCGCTTGCAACAGTTGGAGGTTCAAAGAATCTGCCGTAGGCTTCCTTGACGATAAAGCCAGCTATGACAAATAGGGTAACTCCATTAAACAATGCAGCTAGGATCTCGAATCTATAAAATCCATACGTCTTGCGAGGGGATGGGGGCCTAGAAGCAAACCAGATAGCAATTAAACTCAGAAACAGTGAACTTGCATCACTCAACATATGGCCAGAATCTGAGAGTAGAGCTAAACTATTGGTAATCAGCCCTCCGAAAAATTCTAAAATCATAATTCCTGTAGTTATTACCAGAGCAATGATTAATCCTTTTTTATTTCCTTCTCGTGTTTCTTCAAAGTGGTTATGGCCGTGAGAGTGACCATGTCCATGGTCGTGATGATGTCCCATTAATAATCCTCCTTTACTAACATTTAATATGGGTTAGAACTTGATTTAACACTGTGATGACATGTTCGTCATCATAAGTATAATAGAGCGTGGTTCCTTCACGCCTATATTTAACAAGCCTAAGCTTTCTGAGTAAACTAAGCTGATGGGAGACTGCTGATTGTGTCATATCCAGTACTTCGGTTATATGGCTTACTGAACACTCCTCTTGTGATAATAAATATAAAATTTTAATTCGTGTCGGATCTCCCAATGCTTTAAAAATTCTAGAGGCTTCATCAACAGTTTGTGCTGATAAAAACAGATGATCTTGTTGTTTCATTATATTTCCACCTTTTATTATTTTGTGATTTGTCTCATTGAATGATACAAATATTAAATATCCTTTGAAATGTAAAAAATAAATGCCCGTTAAAATACTAAGAGTGAGAAAAACCAAGTAAATACTTCCTCTATGATTCAGCTTTATAGATAAGGTTTCAAGGGATTTTAGTTGATTTAGAAATCTTTTAAGCTTAACAATACGGGCTCTAGCCCAGAAAAACCTGATTTCTCACATATATGAACATATGCTCATATATATGTTAAACAAAAAAGAAGATATTGTCAATTAACTTTAATTTTCTTTGTTCATTTACTTTACTTTTGTTCAATTCTTAATTTAAGACTATGTGAATATACTTGTACAAATATTCATGGGGGTTCTTGTTAATGAACAGTGATGTAGAAGTAGTTGTAATTGTTTTCTTAATTATTTTCTTTGGAACTCTGGTTGGAGGAGGACTTACTTGGTTTTTCTGTCACATGTTAAAGCTGAATAGCCATTACGTTAATATATTCTGCAGCGGTATCTTAATTGGTCTGATTGGATTTGAACTTCTTCCAGAAACACTTAAACATTTAGATTATGTCGGAGTATTTACCGGAATTTCATTAGGTGTTTTTTTTATGATTGTAATGGAAGGATTAATCCATAAAACTAAAAGTCGTTTCAACCGTGACTCTGGAGTTTTTCTCCTTCTTTTTGCTGCATTATTTCTTCATAGCATCCCTACGGGATTAGCATTAGGTATGAATGTCCAACAGCAGGTTGTCAATCCCTCAGTATTATTAGCAGCAGTTTTTCTTCATCATATTCCTGAGGGAGTTATTCTAATGGGGACCCTAATATATACAGAAATGAAGGTATTTATTTTTGGGTTTTTTTGCTTTATTCTATCGCTTGCGGTCAGTTTGAATGCTTTAGGGGGGCTAGAGTGGCAATCACCTTCTGTTAAGTTTACGACTATTTTAAACGGAACCGCTATAGGCACATTAAGTTATGTAACATTCTATGAGATACTTTGGAAACAATCCTTATATCTGTCGAAAATTAAAGTGCTATCTATAACTTTATTAGGTGCACTTCTTATAATTTTATTCTTTATTTTAGTTCCCGTAGGACATTAACTAGATCAGTCCAATCAAAACTGTCATGGAGATGACAGTTTTTTATTATTTTTTGAAATAAATTTGACAATATGAAAATATATTCATATTATAATAATAAAAAGTTGCACTGGGGAAAAAAATAAGTATGGAGGAAAAAAACATGGGGTTGTCTAAAAAAATCTCCTTATTTGAAGGAGAAAAAGGGAACATTATCAAAATAACTGATTTAAACATAGACGGAATAATGAGGAGACGTCTGCTCGATTTAGGATTTGTTCCGGGTGCATATGTCGAAGTGCTAAGAAAAAGCCCATTAGGGGACCCTGTTGCTTTTAGGGTAAGCAACACTTCCATAGCCTTAAGGAAAGAGGAAAGTCACAAAATTTTAGGGGAGTTGGTTTAGCATGAGTAACTTTCGAATTGCTCTTTGCGGCAACCCGAACACAGGTAAGAGCACCTTATTCAATGCACTAACAGGACTAAAACAACATACTGGAAATTGGGCTGGAAAAACTGTGGAGATGAAAAAGGGAGTATACACTTATAAAAATGATCAATATGAAATAGTTGATTTACCCGGCACATATTCACTTTATTCAAATTCCTTAGACGAAGAAATCGCCCGAGATTTTATTGTTTTTGGAAATCCCGATATCACTATTGTTATTTTGGACGCTACAGCTCTTGAAAGAAATTTAAATTTAGCCTTACAGGTACTGGAGATGACTAATCGGGTAATCATTTGTATTAATTTAATTGATGAGGCAGAGAAATTGGGAATTAATATTAATGAAAAATTACTAATGAGAAGGTTGGGTGTACCGGTAATAAAAATATCTGCAAGAAATAAAACGGGAATACCTATGCTTCTTGATACTGTGAGCCGGGTTATTTCGGGAGTCATTCAATGCACTCCTTTTCAGATAGAATATGACGAGGAAACTGAAAGAAAAATAAAAATCTTGGAGCCTATGATTGATAGAATTGTTGGCCATGATATATCTGCAAGATGGCTTTCTTTAAGGTTATTAGACGGAGACAGACAATTGTTTGAACAAATCGAAGAAAGAAAGGCCAGAAACAGGGAGGTTTTGATCAATGGAGCTACATTCCACAAAACAAAAACAGGCATTAAATGAACTGTTCCAGGAAGCAGATCTTCTTTCCTCGACACAAATACGTGACCAAATAGTTGGGCAATTATATAGAAAAAGCCATCAATTGGTAAAAGAAGGTGTCTCGTTTACAAAAAACAAATTTGATCACAGAACTGAAAAATTAGATGCAATTTTCACCTCTCCTGTTTTTGGGTTTCCAATCATGTTAGTGATGCTAGGTGTTGTGTTTTATTTAACAATTGCAGGCGCAAATATTCCATCGTCCATGCTTGCTGAATTATTTGGGTGGGTGGAAGGGTACCTAACATTATTTTTCACTGAATTAAATGCTCCAGATTGGCTTCATGGAGTTTTGGTATTGGGTCTCTACCGTGGAACGAGCTGGGTAATCAGCGTAATGCTTCCACCCATGGCCATCTTCTTTCCGACCTTTGCATTGCTTGAAAACTACGGTTATTTGCCACGTGTAGCATTTAATATGGATCGGCTTTTTAAAACAGTTGGGGCACACGGAAAGCAATCACTGACAATGGCGATGGGATTCGGCTGCAACGCTGCAGCAATTATGTCATCGAGGATTATCGAATCTCCCCGGGAAAGGATGCTGGCTATATTAACAAATAACTTTGTCCCGTGCAATGGAAGGTGGGGTACATTAATTGTTTTGGCCTCACTTTTTATGGCGACAGGGTTTACTGGAGGAATGAAGACGATTGTTACGACTTCTGTTATTGTGGGAATTGTGCTTTTCGGGATTATAATAACATTCTTGGTATCCTGGGTCCTATCAAAGACAGCCTTGAAGGGCGTGCCAACTCACTACACTTTGGAGCTGCCACCATATAGAAAACCTAAATTCTTCGATACAGTTATTCGCTCTTCTTTGAATAAATCCTGGTCTGTATTAGTCCGTGCAGTTAAAGTCGCTGCTCCAGCAGGGATATTAACCTGGATACTTGCAAACATTCAGGCAGGAGATTCAAGTATACTGCTTCATATTGTTCAATTTTTAGACCCGCTTGGCCAGGCGATTGGTCTAGACGGATTTATTTTAATGGCATTTTTAATTGGACTTCCTGCTAATGAAATCGTATTGCCCATCCTATTAATGGGTTACCTGTCAACTGGTGCCTTAATAGATGTAGATGGAATTGAGGATTTGAAGAAAATCTTTATCGACCAAGGATGGACTTGGCTTACTGCTCTAAATATGATGCTGTTCTCTTTACTGCATTATCCTTGCGGCACAACACTAGTAAATATATACAAGGAAACCAAAAGTGCGAAATGGACTTTTTGGTCCTTTATAATCCCTACAGGTATTGCATTTTTTGTAACTTTTCTTATTGCACAATTAGCTCGTATCTTAAATTGGGTGTAGATAAAGTAACGGTATAGGTTAAGTTGTACTACAAAAGAAGATCAAACATATTAATTGGGTTAGAATTTTTCCAATATCATAGCAGGATATTTTTTACTACCCGTGATAGCAGTATGCGGATGCATATTAGGCTAATCTACTTTTCTTGCGCATTCTTTCAATTAGTTTGCTAGTTCGCCAACCAATTGATTAAGTAAAATTACAAGGGGATTTACTAAGAAGTTTAACATGTCAAAATAAAAAGAAGAACAGTCTATATATTAAAAACTGTTCTTCTTTTTTGATTTCCTGCAACAGAAAAAGATTAGCTTCTTTTCTTTTTTGCT
This sequence comes from Cytobacillus firmus DS1, assembly GCF_000565285.1. Classification (GTDB taxonomy): domain Bacteria; phylum Bacillota; class Bacilli; order Bacillales; family Cytobacillaceae; genus Cytobacillus; species Cytobacillus firmus_A. The sequence continues at coordinate 16,262 of NZ_APVL01000039.1, forward strand.
CGCTTGCGAAGAGCAATAATAAATACTATAAATGCAGTATAAACAGCTGTCAGTGATAAGATAAGTGGAATATTTAATCCGGTTTTCTCTTTAAGTATATATATTTCACTTTCCTCCCTGTCGGGAACAAAGATGTATTTATTATCTTTAGGTTGAACAAGATCTCCCGCTAACAACCCACGCAACTCTTTGTCTTTACCTCCAAGTTCTTCAGCTGATAGAGTAATGGCTGTTGATTGGGAGCTATTATTGATAACCGTTACAGTAACTTCATCATTATAGACTCGTTTATATACTGCTGCAGAATCGTCTTTATATAATACTTCCATTGTTCCTTTTGATAAGGAAGGAAGCTGTTGGCGAAGCTCACCTATTTTAGTTATAAAATCAATTAACTCTTTATCAGTTCTAAAGTCCATTATCTTCCGGTTATCAGGTTCTTCTTCACCATTTAAAGCAATTTCACTCCCATAATACACAATAGGAACACCAGGTGTGGTGTATAAATAAGTAAGTGCCAGTTTCCACCTTGGTCCAGGGTGTTGGTTGTTTTTTACTGCCCCACTGGTAAAACGCGGTGTATGGGGATTATCCATATACTTTCCCATCAAATAAGGGGATTTCTCAGAAAGCTCCGATTGATTTTGATTCACGAATAAGTTTTCAAACGATTGGTCAGGTTTTGAAAATGCTGATCTTAGCTCATTGCTGAATGAGTCATTTATTAAACTTTTCATTCCCATTTTTTCATACTTATCAGCATTTAAATCACTTGGAACAGTACCAGCAATTAAGTAGAAGTCATCTTTTAACTTATAAACCTCTTTTGAAAATTCCCCCCAGAAAATTTCTGGTTCATTTTGGGTCAAGTTCAATTGAAAACCGTCTATATCAGTCTCTGCAATCCACCATTTCGCTACATCAATCAAGTACTTCTGAACTTCAGGGTTCTTCTTATTTATTTCTGGCAAGTTACTAAACTCATTTTCTTTAGTATTTTCCCCTATGCCCTTATGTTCCATACTCCCCCTTAACCAATCACGTTTTTTGGAATCTTTGAGCCAAGGGTGGTTAGGACCTATATTTTTGGATGGAAACTCTAGGATGATTTTCATATCACGATTATGAGCTTCCTTAATAAGTCTCTTAAATGTTTTTAAAGAACCAAAATGGTCTTCGGTATTATAAAAATCATTAATCCAATAACCATGATATCCATTTTCCTCATTGTTAAAAATCGGTGTAAGCATCAACGTTGTATATCCCATATCTTTTAGGTAGTCTAGCTTATCTATTATTCCTTGGAAATCTCCACCTTGATAGGATTCCGGGTTTTTAGCATTTACATTGAAATCATTTTTAATATCTCCATTATTAAAGCGGTCAACCATTATATAGTAGATCGTTTCATCTTGCCATTTCCTTTCATTTTCTTCGTTAGCTTCAGCTGAAATCCAATGGGGCATAAAAAAAGTTATAAGAAATAAGGAAATAAACTTTTTTATCATAGTGCTTCCTCCTTTTAATTTTTGTTTACAGGTTAAATATTCAATTGTTTAGGAATTGTGAAGAAAAAAAGAACTTTTAATATAAAGATTGTCTTTTAACTGTCCATCTATTAATTTAATATATGAACATATAAAAATATAGGGGTTTTTCACTAAGTTTATAGATAATATTATATTGACATGTCCTTTTGCATGAGATTTTTAAATAGTGAAGAGCCAAAATCTAAAAAAATTTAATTTTAACGAAAAATGAAAGATCTGCACTTATTATTTACTAATAAAGGGGAGGCTGTGCTTTGGCGCCACTAAATATATTTGGTTTTCGTGCTCTTTGGAGTCCTTATTTTTTGGTATTTCTTTTGATGCTAATAACAGTTTATTTTTTTATTACTGTTATCTACCGTAGAAATTTTAATGGGAGTGAGCCGTTAACAACAAAACAGGGAATCATTTTTTCATTTGGGATACTGCTCTTATACATTATTAAAGGGGCACCTATCGATTTGCTTGGTCATCTAATGTTCTCTGCGCATATGACTCAGATGGCAATTTTGTATTTGATTATTCCACCATTATTAATAATTGGAATCCCTCAGTGGATTTGGAGGAATTTTATAAATGTTACAGGAATAAAACCGATTTTTATGTTACTAACAAAGCCCCTTATAGCATTAATTCTGTTTAATGTTTTTTTCTCCATCTATCATATCCCCCTGGTTTTTGATATGGTTAAAACCGATAAAATAACACATGCGTCTTATACCTTAGTCCTGTTCTTATTAGCAATAAATATGTGGTGGCCCTTAATCAATCAGCTAGAAGAACATCAAACGCTAAGTGGACTAAAAAAGGTGGGGTATATTTTTGCTGAAGGAGTTTTGCTGACCCCAGCATGTGCCTTGATTATTTTTGCAGATAGCGCTTTATATGCTACTTACTCAAACCCAGCTGCCTGGCAAGAAGCTTTAAAGTTATGTGTTCCATCTAATAAGCTCTCGGGACTGGAATTGGCAGGGCCAGAAATTTTTAATTCAATGTCTCTGGTTCAGGATCAGCAACTTGGGGGAGTCCTCATGAAAATAATTCAGGAAGTAGTACTGGGATTTGTTCTGGCTTCATCATTTTTTGAATGGTACCGTAAGGACCAGGAGACCTCAGATCATGAAATCAATAATATGTAAACAAAAAGAAGTCTTAACTTGGAATGCAGTGTTTATTAAAAAGGTAGTTATAGGCACCCAACATATACACTAATAGAAAATTTGGAGGAAAAAGACCTAATGAAGAAATCAATTTTGTTTCTTTTTTTATGCTTAACTTTAGCTGGTTGTTCAAATAAAAACGAAATACAAAGCAGAGAAACTATCCGGGAGATTATAGTTGTATCGGTTGAAACCGTACCAAAAGAAATAAAACAAAATGAAGAAATATTGATTCAAGCCAAAATAACCCAAGGAAAAGAAACGGTAACTGATGCAGATGATATGAAGTTTGAAATTTGGAAAGATGGGGTTCCTTCTGAGGAGCATGAAGAAATTAAAGGAGAATTAAATAAAGAGAAAGGTACCTACTTTGTAAAAAAGACCTTTAATGAGCCTGGCCTTTATTATGTTATAGCTCATGTGACAGCAAGAGGAATGCATAATATGCCTCAAGTTGAACTTGAGGTCCCTGAATAACTAATAGAAAAAAATGAGAGGGATATTAAATCCCCCTCATTTCTTTGAATAAGAAACATGCTATTCTTTTTTTTCACAACTCTCTCCACTAAAATCGAATTGTATTGTAATATGAGCCACTTTAAGTTCTTTTAGATGCTCCCTTATTTTATTTTTAATATTAACAATGGAATCTCTTTTTTCCGTGTCATATGGCACTTCAAGATGAACAGAAAATGCGTGTTCCTTTCCATCTATGGACCAAATATGCAAGTGATGAAGACCTTCAATCGATGAAATGCCCCGAATTTTTTCTTCTAAAATATTGGTATTAATACCCTTAGGCACTTAATCTAATAAGATACCTAAGGTTTCTTTTAGGTTTTTTATAACATGGTATAGAATGTAAAAAGTAATCCCTATTGATAAAAGTGGATCCAGGATTGGAATATCTTTAAATAACATAATAATACTAACAATTATTACTGCTACCCATCCTAATACATCCTCAATTAAATGCCAGGAAAGAATTTTCTGGTTTAATCCGTCATCACCTTTTTTTAACCGGTAAGCTGCAAACCCATTCACCGCAATTCCCAAAATGGCTAGCCAAAGCATACCCTCTGAGTTGGGATTTACAGGGTTAAATAACCTCTTTCCTGCTTCGTATAAAACATAAATGGAACCGGCTAATAAGACAGCTGCATTTAATAATGCGCCCATTAAGGACAGCCTTTTATGACCAAAAGTAAAATGAGAATCTGCACCTTTTTCTGACTTCTTTTGAAGATACCATGACACTCCTATAGAAATTGAGTCCCCTAAATCATGAACTGCATCAGATATAATGGCGATGCTGCCAGTAAGAAAACCGCCAATTATCTCAATTATTGTAAAGCCTAAGTTCAAAAAAAAGCTAACCCCATATTTCTTTGTGTTTTGGTATTTTTTGCGCTCATAGGTAATCCCCCTTTTAAATGGGTTAATACCCAAAACCTAACTATTAAAACAATCAATTAGAAGTTAGTAATTAACAAATCATCATGCAATAACGAGTCACATCACTTAATATTTTAGATTAATTGACAAAAATATGGATAGATAGTTAACTATATGAGAGGATGTACATGTATTAAAAGTAAAAAGGGGACTAGCTATGAAGGGAAGAAGATTAAAGAATTCGTATTTAGTTTTGACTTGGTTAACCTTAACTTTAAAAACATATGTTGTCACCCGGTTTGCTTTCAGCTTAGAGATTGAAAATTTTATGCAAGAAATCATATTGATGTTAGCTTGCGGAGGTTCAATCTTATTTTTATTGTGTTTGTGTTTGTTTGGAAATAAAAAGGGGATTAATTCTAGAATTTTTATTACAAATCTCTTCCTAACAATATTGTTATATTTTAATCTGATTTACTATCGATTTTTTAATGATTTTATTACAATACCCGTGTTATTCCAAACTGACAATGCAAGTGATTTGGGGAGTAGTATAATCAGTCTTCTTAACCCTCTTGATATCCTTTTAGTATTAGATTTAGGATTACTGGTCCCCTTAAAAAAGCGATTTGGTGAAATTAAAATTAAAAAGAGGAAGATTTTACTTTATTCCTTACTAGTTATTGCAGCTAATCTAGTACTTGCCAATATTGAAAGACCCCAATTACTAACCAGATCATTTGATAGAAATATGCTTGTGAAAAATCTGGGAGTCTTCAATTATCAGCTGTATGATGCCTACTTGCAGACAAAAACAAGTATGAATCGGGCTTTTGCTGATAGCAGTCAAATAGGAGAAATCGTAAATTATACAAATGCTATAAAAAAACCAAACAATGAGGACCTTGAAGGAATCGCAAAGGGAAAGAATGTATTTGTTATTTCTATGGAATCTACTCAAAACTTTGTAATAAACGAAAAAATTGAAGGCCAGGATATTACTCCTTTTTTAAATAGTTTGATAAAAAGTAAGGACACTTACTATTTTAATAATTTCTATCATCAGACGGGACAAGGAAAAACCTCTGATTCTGAGTTTTTGGTTGAAAACTCCCTTTACGGACTTCCAAGGGGAGCAGTTTTCTTTACACATTCTCAAAATACATTTAAGGGGTTGCCTTCGCTGTTAAGTCAATCAGGTTATTCCACTGCAGTTTTTCATGCAAACAACGAAAGTTTTTGGAACAGGGATGTTATGTATAAATCATTAGGCTATCATCAGTATTTTTCTGATGAATACTATGATATTACTGATGAAAACTCAATTGGATGGGGCCTTAAAGATGATATCTTTTTTGCACAGTCAATGCAATATTTAAGGGATTTAAAGCAGCCATTCTACGCTAAATTTATTACTTTAACAAATCATTTTCCATTTTCCTTAGAGGAAGAGGATGAGCTTATTTCCGAATGGAATTCGGAGGATGGAACAGTAAATCGATACTTTACGACCGTAAGATACGAAGATGAATCTTTGAAAAAGTTCTTTGAGATGATAAAGAAAGAAGGGCTTTATGAGAATTCTATTTTCATACTAATGGGAGACCATTACGGGATTTCATCAAATCATAATGAAGCCATGGCTCAATTTCTGGGAAAGGAGATTACTCCATTCCAAGAAACACAGCTTCAAAAAGTCCCTATGATCGTTCATATTCCCGGTATAAATAATGGAAAGACTATAAAAAATATTTCAGGCCAAATTGATGTCAAACCCTCTATTCTTAACCTTTTGGGTGTAAAAGATAAAACGGATGTTACTTTTGGTTCGGATCTTTTCACCGAATATCCTGACAATTTTACAGTTCTCAGAGACGGAAGTTTTATTACTGAGAAATATTTGTACACAAAAAATAGATGCTATGATAAGCAGACTGAACTTGAAATTGATGGACAATACTGTAAACAGTATGCTGAAAGGGCACAAAAGGAATTGAACGCATCAGATCAAGTAATATATGGTGATTTGTTAAGGTTTATAAATCAGACAGGATATATTTCCGATAGGAGCGTATCAAACTAAAATGAGCCGCCATTACTGGCGGCTCATTTCAGTTTGTAGACAAAAGGGGTTCGGAATAGTCTCATTCCG
>NZ_APVL01000040.1 GCF_000565285.1 Cytobacillus firmus DS1
TCTCCATATAAGAGTTGATTAAGCTCGAGTTGTCTTTTCAAAATAGACTAATGATTAAACGTTGACGTTTTTGTTCGTTCAGTTTTCAAAGAACAATTTCTCTTTGTTATATTTTACCTAATCGCTCAGAAGCGACTTTATTAATATAACATGTTACCCATAAACAAGTCAACAACTTTTTGAAAATGTTTTTTCTCTGTTCAACTTGCCTTGTTGAGGACAAGAATTAATATACCATGACTCATTAAATGTTTGCAATATAATTTTTAAAAAATATTTGTCTTTATATTTTCGATGCATTTTGTTATTTATCTCTTCTCTATTAGATGATCGATTTGGAATCAATCTATTAGAGAGTACCTTTAATAAAGCGGCAGATAATCTAAATGAGCTGCACCCAGATCTCATAATAGGTGCATGTTCTACAAATAAAATTAATGCGCACTCAACTTGAACTTCCAAGAATAAGGTATATCAATAATATTTTATTCGAAAGCTTTATCAGACATGCCCACATACTTATCCACTGTAAAATGCTTATTATTTCAGTTGTCAACAGAGTTACACACAGACTGTGGATAATTTTGTTCACTTTTCCACAGTTTTAAAAGCAACCATACAGAATAATAAATTTATAAGAAATATTGATGACTGTTTATTGAAATACAAACTCAAAATTAAAATATAGCCAGCATAAAGAAGAAATAGTAATAGTTTGAGTTAATTTTCATAATATCTATTAACTCTACTTTAAACGGAAGGTGTGAATCGTACTGGAAACCGCAGCACTATACCTATCAGTAATCATGGCCGTATTTTTGTTTGCTTATGCTTATGCAGAGGGAATTAAAATTGCAAACTCAGATGAAGAGGTCTATGGAGGCACCTTCATCTTTTCTGTTACAGCTGCATTTATTTTTTCAGCTCTCACCTATGTATTCAGATGAAAAAATCTCCCCGTTTCAGGGAGATTTTTTCACTAATATACCTATAGACAGCTCCCATTTATCTGGAAACCGTTGTATTTTTCTTCAATTCTTTCATTCGTATCCTTCTCCCATCTAATAAGAAGAGAGTTATTCCTCCAATTACAATTGTTCCCCCAAGAACTTGTGTCCATATAATAGACTCATGAAGCAAATAATAAGCTAAAACAGCAGCACCAACAGGCTCGAATAAGATGGCCATAGAAATGGTTGAAGTGCTTAGCCACTTTATTGACCAATTGAATAATGTATGTCCGAGCAGGGTGGGAACAAGAGCGAGCAGGATAAAATATACCCAATCACTGGTTCCATACGGGAGTAAAGGTTCTTCGGCGATTAACACATAAAAGAACAAGGTAATAGCGCTAATACTGTAAACAACAAAAGTGTAAGTAACGAGCGAAAGCCTTTTTCTGACTGTCTGGCCAAACATTAAGTAAGCCGTTACCAGGGCACATGCAATGATTGCCAGTATATCCCCGAACAAAGCAGACCCGCTGATTTGAAAATCTCCCCAGCTGATAATTACACTGCCTGCAATTGCGAGAAGCCCGCTTAATATTGCTTTCCAAGTAAACTTTTCTTTAAAGAAGAAATATGTACCTGCAAATGCAAAAAGGGGCTGAAGAGTCACAAGAACTGTAGAACTGGCTACAGAGGTGTAGTTCAGTGACTCAAACCAAAGAATAAAATGGAAGGCAAGAAACACACCGGCAATGATGGAATAGATCCAATCCCGCCTTGTAATAAGACGAAGTTCGGGAACATACTTTATAAGAAATACAGGCAACATGAAAAGAACAGAAAAAAATAATCTGTAAAAAGCAATGACTCCCGATGGAGCGCTGGATACCTTCACCAATATTGCCGAAGTAGAGACAGAAACGACGCCAATTGCCAGGACAACATAAGGGTTTATTTTTGTATTAGACATTTTTTATACTCCTTGTTTCGGTTTTCTAATAATTAGGGTATATTTCATTTTACAACGTATAGCCAAACTTTTACTACGGTTTTATTAGATCCTATTTTGGATATATAATACTTTAAAAAGCGGGAGATATTATGAGCAGTTTAGAGATAGAAATATTAATGAAGCTGGGAATTTCAGCAGTACTGGGTCTTGTTATCGGCCTGGAGAGAGAATTAAAAAGAAAGCCGGTCGGCCTAAAGACCAGTTTAGTAATTTCCATAGTAAGCTGCCTGCTGACTATTGTGTCTATTGAATCGGCTTATATGTTTCCCGGTAATGATGACATCAACATTACGATGGATCCTCTGCGTTTAGCTGCCCAAATTGTTTCCGGAATCGGCTTTTTGGGTGCAGGCGTTATATTAAGGCGGGGAAATGACAGTATTTCGGGTCTAACGACAGCCGCATTAATTTGGGGGGCAGCAGGAATCGGAATTGCTGTGGGGGCCGGGTTTTATATCGAAGCCATGGCGGGAGTGGCTCTCCTGATCATATCAGTGGAAGTGATCCCATTTATTATGGGCTTAATTGGCCCCCGCCGTTTAAGAGAAAAAGAAATCAACCTGCAACTGAAGGTTAGGAATAAAGAAACCATCGCCGACATCATACCTGCAATTAAAGATCTTGATATATCTATAAAACACATCCGCATCAAAGATCTGGAGGATGAACACCTCCATCTCGTTCAGCTGATTGTTGCCGTGGACTATAAAAGGAGAACCACTGATGTATATTACAGTGTATCAAGTATTCCTGGAGTACAGTGCATGGAAATCGATAGTATGCAGTAAATTTTTTAATAATTCCTCTTGCAAGATAGCCCCGATGTGGTTATAATTTTTCTTGTACCACCACTCGGGGGATTAGCTCAGCTGGGAGAGCGCAACGCTGGCAGCGTTGAGGTCAGGGGTTCGAGCCCCCTATTCTCCATAATTTGAAAAAGCTGCAAGGCCAAATAGGCCTTGCAGCTTTTTTTATCTCAATTACTTGTTATTCCTCCACTCTTTCATCCTTCCCCGCCAGCCAAAAAGCCGCAGCTATGGAACCAAAGACCACTATAAACGGTGCATAAAACATCACAAATTCCGCCATGATTTTTCCCTCCTATGCATGATCGTCACGCTTTCCCTGAACATAGTCTTTATTGAAAAGAAACAGTCTGAGCAGCAGATAAAGGGACGGCAGCAGCAATCCCAGTCCTGCTATGAAGGCAATAACTAAGGCGATGGCCATAGCTTCGTTTGTGAAACCATCATAAATGGTCAGGTATGAATAAAGAAGATACGGATAATGCGAGATCCCATAGGCAAAAAAAGCCACAAAGAATTGCCCTGTCAGCAGCCCGAATGCAAGGCCGTAGTATCTTCTCTTCCATATTAGATAGACCGTTCCTGCAAACAAAAGGAATGAGATGCCGAACAGCCACCACAGGTCCATTAATCTGCTGAAATGCGCAGGGTTATGGTCCCTCATTTCGACAATGATGCCTGTCGCTGTTACGATAGCAGGCAACGCCCAAATAAGAGCGTATTTTCTCAGCAGTTCTGTGGCCGGTTCATCATTTGCTTTATTGGCATACCAGGTCAGGAACACTGCTGATATATATAGTACTGCTGTTATACTCAGCACAACAATGCTCCATGTAAGCGGGCTGGTGAACAATGTCCAATAGTCAAGCTCCAGTCCCGCTGAACTTTCACTAACGAATCCGCCTTCTGAAATGGTCAGGACTATGGACAGGGATGCAGGAATGAAAAGACCTGAAAGTCCATACAGATAGGTCCATCCTTTTTGTCTAAGTCCCCCGTAGGTGGTAAAAGCGTAATATGAACCGCGAATGGCAAGCAGGACTACCGCAATACTTGCCGGCACCAGCAGGATTGTTCCATAATAGTAGGCCGTTTTCGGGAAGAACCCGACAATGCCAACAAAGAAGAACACCAGGAACACATTTGTAACTTCCCAAACCGGTGATAAATAGCGCTGTATAATTCGCGTTAAAATATGCTGTTTTCCGCGGAATAGACTGTATGCGTTGAAAAACCCTGCACCAAAGTCAATAGAAGCAACGATGACATAGCCGAATAGAAACAGCCATAAGACGGAAATTCCGAGGATCTCAAGTGTCATCGAAGCTCACCTTCTTTCTCCAGCTCACGGTCGGCCAATTCCTGCTCAACCGGATTTTTGCGGAACATCCTGGTGAGTACAATGATGCTTCCGATTGCCAGCACAAGATATAAGCCAGCAAACAGCAGAAGCATAAGGTCTACCTGGCCGCTTGAAGTGGCAGCATCTTCAGTACGCATGATGCCCCGGAGAATCCACGGCTGCCGTCCCACTTCTGCAAACCACCATCCCGCTTCAATCGCAATGATCGATAATGGCCCGCCAAGAACAATCAGCCAGCGGAACCACTTTGCCGCAACAAAACGCATTTTAAACCAGGTGCCCAGGACATAGATGAGTGATAGTGCCGTCATCCACATGCCGATGGTCACCATAAGGTCAAATAAATAATGGATATAAAGCGGCGGAATTTCATCTTTAGGAAATTGATCGAGTCCGATCACTTCTGCATTCGGATTGCTGTGTGCAAGAATGCTGAGTGCATATGGAATCTTAATTGCATATTTCACTTTTCCGTCATCAAGAACCCCATATAGCATTAACGGAGCCCCTTCTTCTGTTTCAAAATGCCACTCAGCGGCAGCCAGTTTTTCAGGCTGGTATTCCGCAAGATATTTTCCCGAGAAGTCACCAATTACCGCTGTAGCAATTGAGAAAATCAATCCGATTTTCATTGTAAGCATCAATGCCTTTTTATGGTAAATATGATTCGATCCTTTCAAAAGGCGATAAGCACCTATTGATGCCAGAACAAATGCTGATGTCATATAGGCAGTTGACAGCACATGCGCTACCTTTGTCGGCATGGCAGGCGTGAACATCGCCAGTACCGGGTTAATATTAACAAGCTGGCCATTCACAATATCAAAACCCTGCGGTGCGTTCATAAAAGCATTTACAATTGTAATGAAAATAGCTGAGAATGATGCCCCAATAGCGACCGGGATTAATAGAAGCAAATGCTTCTTCTGATTCTCAAACCGATCCCAAGTATAAAGATAGATTCCAAGGAAGATCGCTTCAAAGAAAAAAGCAAATGTCTCCATAAACAGAGGCAGCGCAATGACATTGCCTGCGAGTTCCATAAAGTTAGGCCACAGCAATGAGAGCTGCAGGCCGATGGCAGTGCCGGTAACAACTCCGACAGCCACGGTGATGACAAAACCGCGCGTCCATCTTCTAGCGAGCAGAATATAATGTTCATCCTGCTTTTTGATTCCCACCCACTGCGCAATCATAATCATGAGGGGGATGCCGACACCAATGGTTGCGTAAATGATATGGAAGGATAATGTCAGCTCTGTTAAGACACGGCTGAAAAAAACTGATTCTTCATTTCCCATTTAACATTCTCCTTTTCCTATCCTGCAAAAATGCGTCCGATAAAAGAAAGCCCCATAATGATAGCCACTGTAAAAGCAAGCCACATCAATATGCGTTCCTGTTTTTTATACATTCACTCACTCCTCTTGAATGCTCACTACATCACATTATTCCACAATTCCAGCCTAAAAGCTGTGACACTTAAACCACATTTATATGAGGAAAATGTGAAACAATGTAATTCCTTTTACAGCTCCCTATTCCCTTTTGAGAAGCAATTAAAACGAAAAGGACATTGGAATTTCCAATGCCCTAAACTTATATGTGTTTTGGAGTATAAGCAGCGATAAGCAATATAATTTTACCCTTTTCATATCCTTTTGGCAGACACCTGTGTTTTCTTCTCTAAACAGCACAATATATACTTGATTTTGCCAATAAAAAATCCGGTGCATTCACACCGGGGAAGAGTTATAAATTATTCACTGCAGTTTCTGCATCTTCATCGCCTGATACCAGGTCGAATGCCCGCTTATAGGTATTTTCCTTATCCAGCACAGCATAAAGGGTTTTCGCTACATCCTCACGGGGAATGAAGCCCCGCTCCAGGTTTTCCGCTGCTTTAATTTTGCCTGTTCCAGGTTCATTTGTCAGGCCGCCCGGACGTACGATTGTGTAGTTCAAGCTGCTGTTTTCCAGAATTCTGTCGGCATAATGCTTCGCAGCGTAATATGGCTTGATCGTTTCACTCCACTTATCACGATTATTTGCCTGGATAGCACTCACCATAATAAACCGGTCCACTCCAGCCTTCTCCGCAGCGTCAATTGTTTTTGCCGCTCCGTCCAGGTCAATAAGCAGCGTTTTGTCATAGCCGGTATTTCCACCCGAACCTGCAGTAAATACGATTGCATCACAGCCTTTGGCTGCTTCAGCCAGTTCATCAACTGTTCCTTCAAGGCTTGCTAGTGCCGTTTCCACGCCCATTTCTTCAAACTGGCGGACCTGCTCTTCTTTTCTGACCATTGCTCTTGCTGTATGTTTATCCTCTTCTTTTATCAGCTTGACCAGCTGCTTCCCAATTTGCCCGTTTGCTCCGACGATAAGAACCTTCATGGATACCTGCCCCTTTCAGTTTTAATGGCCTTTATTATTTCAAAAGAATAATGCGTTATCAAATGAACTGTTTAAGAACCCAAACGAACAATTCGCTTTTTATAAAGAGCCGCAATTGTATTCATTATTAATACAGGGATCTTCTTTGGAAAATATCTTTTTCTGTAAAATTTATAGAATGCGTGCTTCAAGTCATCCCACTGTGTACAATTCTTCGTTTGCTTAAATCGGGCAACATCAATGATTTTAATATGCCCATCCTTTGTAAGAATAATGTTGCGCAGGTGAATATCCGAGGGGTTTAGCCCGCTTTCCCTCGCCAGTTTTAAGGCTTCATCAATTTGTCCTATTGATTCCTCGTTTATCGGTACCCCCTGCGCAAGACAATCAAACAGAGTCAGCCCCTGTACATAATCAATGACAATATAGTTATCTCCAGAGCCATATAAAGAAGGGTAGTATGGATGGTCAGGCAATGCCCTGTAAATCTCCGCTTCCTCCCTGGCAATTCTTTTAAATTCCGGAAAAAAGACTTTTAATACAAGATTGGTTTCTTTAATCCTAAAAGCAAAGGCACTTCTCCCTGCCCCTATAAATTCCAGTCTGTCGTCCTTTTCAAGAAGTCTGGTCCAATTAAGGCTTCTGGAAAATTTCACACTATCTGCAAGCTGATGATACAGTATCATTATTAAACCTCCCTGTTCCAGACTCTCCTAAAAAAATAAAAGGCACTGAGCCATTTATTGGTCTCAGCGCCTTAAAAACAAATGAGACCTTACCAAATAAATGGTAAAGGTCTCGCAAACAACATCTGTTGCCAGTAAAGCCGGAGATTTAAAATCCCGTATTGACGACTCTACTTGAAAGCTACTCCCCTTTAGGAAGAATCCGAACTATTTTGTTAGCTTAATTATATGTTTTATTCATATATTAGTCAAATGATTCGTCCGCGGAAAACTAATTACTCCTCAAAAATAGAGTTTGAAAGCAATCGGAAGAGATAATCCGTGTGATCCCGGAAGCCCGCTTCAAGGCCGATTAGTGTAACATCCTTATCCTGCTCTTTTACCATGATAGCCTGTCCCTGTGCTGCACTGCGATTTTTCCAGTGTCCGGCAACAAAGAAATTTTCTTCATCAGCAATGGCTGCCAGCACTTCATCATTTTCTGTGCCAGTATACCAGACTGGACGGTAAACAAATCCAAGGTCATCCCCAGTGTAGCCTGCTGATGCCCCCATGCCTTTATACTCTACCTTAATGATTCCATTGCTGTTGGATCCTCCAGTATTAATAACATCGTCAGTCAGGCCAAGAGTCTTTGTGGCACGGGAAGCACCGGCGCCTACAGCAATATATTTTCCGCCTTCAGAAACGAACCTTTCTACATATGCTTTAAATGCAGCCAGCTCTTCCTGATTTTTAAGGCCAAATTCTTTATTGGCATTGCTTAAATTTAAAGAAATTAAATTTTCCGTTCCGCTGTAAACAAAAACATCATGTGAAGCAAGACCGTTATTCGCTACTTCTGATGGAGTTAATTCCGTGACACTAAAGCCTAATCTTTCAAGTGCCAATTTTGTTCCTGAATGAGATTGTGCCTTGTTCATGCCCCCATCTTTTAAGATGGCGACGCTTATTTCGCTAATTGCCTTAGCTTCAGCAGGAACCTTCCCGGAAGTAATCTTAAGGCCAGAATCCTTAACAGCTGCTGAAATGGCATTTGCTGATTCCTCAGCGAAGAAGTCACCTTTACTGTCGCGTTTAACCATTACCCCTTGCTTAAGAAGTGTGTTCACGAGCTGAACTGCTTTCACTGAGCTGTTTGGAATAATATAAGGCCCTTTTCCGCTGATTGAGCCCTGTTCTTTTACATTATTTACTTTCGAAGCCGCTGCCTTTACATCACTTTTTACTGCGATAGCTTCAAAGCCCCATAGCTCAGGAAGACTTCAGGCAGAAATATCATACATGGCAGGTGTATCATCAGTTATGTCCTCACCATCCCAAAGCATGGTGTTTGCCAGGCCAGCCTTTGCCTGATCCATCGGTACAATGTAAGTGCCTTTCGGATAGGTCTTTCCGTCAGATGTAAAGGCTTGTGAAGCCTGTTCAACCTCGATATCATTCTTAATTAAATGATTCACAGCCTTATTTGTTACTGTTGGATCATTTTCATTCACTGGCAGGACGTACGCTTTTGGGAAATACCCCTCTTCATGGAAAGGGTGATCAAAGTTAATACCGCGTTTAAACATTTCAATTTGATCGGTAATCATTTCGTCCTTATTTTCTGTTGCATATTTTAATGCTCCCATAATGGCATTGTACATCCAGCGTACGCCATCTTCATCATTTGTCGGAGCTTCAAGCGTATGGCCGTAAGCACCATGGTACATGGCGTACATCGGTGTGAAAATCGGCGGGTAATCATCCCAGCCTGCTGAATCATCCCGCTGAGGAATATAGGTGCCTTCCATTTTCTGATAAAGAGCGCCTGTGTAGAGAGCCTTGTCCCCCATAATTTCAGCTTCCATAGCTGCCGCCTGATCATTAGCCCATTTTTGGTATAAATCATACTCATAGTTTGGATTATGAGGCGGTGTACAAGGTTCAATCAACCCCTGTTTGTTTGGCGCATAATTTTTCACATACCCGTGAGTATCAAGGAACACCATCGGGTTCCACTCTTTAATTAAAGATACCGTCTCCTGCGTTTCAGGCTGTGATTGCGTAATAAAGTCACGGTTCAAATCAATTCCTTCACCGTTAAAACGGGTTGCATCCAAACGGCCATCCGGGTTCTGCACCACATTAAAAATTAGAATGTTATTGTCCAGAATCTCCTTTGTCTCCTCGTCATTCTGCGTGGCAAAACGTTCAATCAGCTGCATGACTGCATCGCTTCCCACAAACTCTGTGCCATGGATTGATCCATTGATCATGATTGGGACTTTAAAGTCCTGATTTTTTGCAATCCAATCCTGGGCTTTTTCAGGGTTTTTGAACATTTGCTTTCTTAAAGCCTGAAATTTGCCGAACTTGCCGTGCGCACCAGGGTCTGCAATGGTGACAACATAGAGTGGATTTCCAACAGCGGAAGTTCCCTTTACCTCCACCTTCACTCTATTAGACTGTTTTTCAATTTCTGCAAGTTTTGTCCCTATTACTGAGAATTTCATAAAGTCGTAGTTTTCGCTATTGAATAAACTTCCGTCCTTTTCCTCTGACACATTAACATTGACCCACTTCGGACTAACGGCATGAGCGGAACTTAATGGAACAGATGCCAAAATACTTGCTGCCAGAACTCCTGAAAAAACTTTCTTTTTATTCATTATGTACCTCCAGATGCACTATTTGTATATTTATAAGATAAAGATTATTTTAATTCAATCAGTTCAATTGTGGCAATGCTACTATTTTCCTAAACTAGTCTATTAAAATAGAAAAGAGGGACCAAGAAATGATCCCTCTATATTCTACTTAAATGCTTTAACTCCACCCTGTACAGGAAGCAATATATGGCTTCTTTCCGGATCGATGGTTATTTTCGCGCCTGCCTTTGGCCTGATTGTATAGTTATAATCGCTTGATAAAACAACTACTCCCAGACGATCACCTTTTTTAAACACATAATCATCCGGCTGCATATCCCATGTAAATGTATATTCACGGTTTGGAGTAAGCCCGGTGGATCTATCTTCGCTGTGAAGGTTTTGAGGATCCATCCACCCTCTTGTAACAATTTCCGGCTTTCCTTCCCCATATTTAACAAGAAGGGCTGTTAGGTTGGCTGTTTTACGGTCTATGCTTGCACGAATTTGAACCTCTGGCGTTCCGCTCATGCGAATATCGTTTTCTAAAGACGGAGTCAAATAGACAAGCCTATTAGCAAATGCAGAATCCGGATTCAAAGCCAGCTCTTCAGCCTTAATTGCTGCATCGTCCACAAAATGCTGGTTTTTCTTGTTCTTATTTGGTACAGGCTGCAATTCTAAGCTGCCGCCTCCATCGGAAGCCGGTTTAAAATGCAATTTTGCGCCTGAGGTTCCTTTAGCCGGCCAGCTTGCCTCTGTATGCCATGTCTTATCTTCTCTTTGAATATCAACCATCGGTTCATCCATGACATCATTTTTTATATCATACAGCCAGTAATCAAACCATTTATTTAAAGTCGGAAGCCATACATCACGTCTAAAGCTGTAGGGGCTGGAATGGCCGCCCTGATGAAGCCACATTTTCCTTGGAACATCATTCTCGCCAAGTGCCTGCCACCAATCTGAAAAATGCTTTGTTTTAACATTCCAGTCATTTAATCCATGGACAATAAAGACACTTGCTTTTACTTGATCTGCATCCTTGGTATAATCTCTTTTACTCCAAAATTCATTATAATCACCGGTTTCCCTGTCCTGGCCTTCTGTTAATTCTTTTATGACATTGCTGCATGCTTCAGGGTTTTTCCTGGTTAAAATCGCTTCCGCCATATTATCCGCATCTTCACCCTGATATCCGCCTGGTGCAATCACAGCACCATTCGAACGATAGTAATCATACCAGCTGCTGATTGCAGCAATAGGCACAATTGTTTTAAGGCCTTCCACTCCAGTGGCAGCCACAGCATTAGGCAGTGTTCCATTATAGGAAACTCCTGTCATCCCTACGTTTCCTGTTGTCCAATCAGCTTTTATTTCCTGTCCCTCTGCATTGAAAGCTTTTGTTCTTCCATTCAGCCAATCAATTACAGCCCTTGTTCCAAGGATTTCATGCTCATCCCCGGTTGTAGGACAGCCGTCAGATAGGCCTGTCCCTACACTTTCCGCCAGAACAACCGCATAGCCTCTGGGCACAAAATAGTCATCATAATACCCCGGGAGATTTGCCTGCGGTTTTCCCTTTTCCCCCTTGTCTTTCCCTTTTCTAGGCACAGTGTTAAGTTCTGTATCCACATCATAAACCGGGACACCTTTAATTCCGGAACGGTAAGGGCTCATTTCATAAATAACTGGAACCTTTAACCCTTCCTCTGTTTCTTTTGGCCTAATAATATCTGCACGCACCCGATCCAGCTTTCCATCCCGATCACTGTCTGTTGCTGTTTCAACAAAAACCCTTTCGACAATGGCATCGTCCAGGGAAAAAACGGGCTGAGTCATGCCATTTTCGACTTTAATCTGTGTTTCAGCTGAGGCAATGCTGCTGTGGCTGTCCTTACCAATTGAAGGCAAAGCCCCGCCGGCAATCAGCGGGAAAGCGATAGCTGACGTTATGAACACTTTTAATGCAGCTTTTTTCATAAAGATCCTCCCTTGTTCAAAACTTTATAATTTTCAGAATATATTAAAATTGCTTAAGTTTCGATAGTCGAAAGACCTGTATTTTCCAAAAGAAAAAGTGATAACAAGCCACCGGTACCCTCCAAAAGTCATGACTAAAAAAGTATGAATCTTAGATATAGTACTTTACAGCTGTCATTTCCCCGAATTTAAAAAGTTAATATCTTCCTTTTATCCCATTATTAATAAATCCTCTGGGATAATCGATTCGTTTTACCCTTTGATTAAAGGAAGCAGAGCTCCATCGAGCACATAAGTGCCGAGCGGATGAAAGAAGCCGGTAATCTAATTGGCGCTTCAGTTTACAGCTTAATTCGAAAATAGAATTGTCTATATGAATCCTCGGAAATACCACGAGGATTTTTTTGTTTTTTACTTATCAGCTATTCATTAAAGCCAATGTGTTTACATGCACGATAAGAGGGTAAACTATATCCGTTGTAAATTTCTTGTTTAATAATTGACGTTTTTACCGTTTAAATTGTAAAGAGTTCGGGTAACATAATTGTAACATTACAAATAAATTAACTAACTGCCTGTTAGTCCTTTATATCCCTAAAGGAGGGAGTCATCATGGATTTTGAACACGAGGCTGTCATACTAAAGAGAGAACTCTCCCTTCTCATGGATGAATATGAAAGGTGCGAGATTGACGATGTGAAAAATGAAATATCAAAGGATATTCAACTGCTGAGCCGTGCAATAGACGATATACTTAATTAAGTATATACCTGGCATGGCTTTTTTTTATTCTAGCTTCCTGTTTTCTTAAATACCCATGGTTTTTTATTAGGAGTGATGTTTTATGCCTCAGCACATTTATTACAGTTTCATCCGTCTGCCTTTAGTAATCAGAATTCTCTTGATTGCCCTGTTGGTGATCTTTCTTTTTGGAGGATTAATACATATTATTGAGCCCTCCTCTTTTCCGACCTTTTTTGATGGGATCTGGTGGGCTGTGGTTACAGCTTCCACCGTCGGATTTGGAGATTTATATCCGAAAAGCACTGCCGGGCGCATTATAGGAATTGCGCTTATCTTAACAGGAGCGGGCTTTCTGTCTACATATTTTATTTCACTTGCAACAGCCGCGGTGACACGGCAGAATGACTTTCTGGAAGGAAAAGTTGAATATCGGGGCAAAGATCATATTGTTGTGATCGGCTGGAATGAACGCGCAAGGGAGATCGTTAATACACTCGGGGGCGATGGGATGAACCATTCTATTGCTTTAATCGATGAAACATTAAAATCAAATCCTGTTCCCCATAATAATGTACATTTCATTCAGGGACGTGCTAACAGAGATGATGTCCTCATGAAGGCAAATATATTTGATGCCAAAAAAGTAATCATAACAGCTGATCAGAACAAAGATGAACTGCATGCTGACATGAATTCCATTTTAACTCTATTGGCAATCAAAGGATTGAACCGGGATGTTCAATGCATCGTTGAAATATTAACGTCAGAACAGGCAGCTAACGCCAAAAGAGCAGGAGCTGATGAAATTGTTCAGACGAACGTTCTTACGAGCTTTGTTATGATCAACAGCATTTCTTCCCAGGAGCTTGTTACTTCATTTCTTGATTTACTGGGACAGCTTGATAAACGCAAATTAACTTTTCAGCCTGCATCAGAAGATGTAGAAAATAAGACTTTTGCTGAGCTTAGTGCCGAGCTGATGAAAGAAGGCATTTTGCTTTTAGGTGTTAAAAGAGGGGAAGAAACTCTGGTAAATCCTCCCCAGCCTTTTAAGATTCTTCAGCAGGATCAGCTGATTGTTATACTCGGTTAATCTCTTAATAATATGGACTCCAGCTCTTCGACAAGCGCTTTGCCGAGATCAATGAATTCTTCCGGAAAACTGGCGTCCTTATCCACAGGCTCCGAGAATTGGTCAAAGGAGCCACTGAAATTCCCTGTATAGGCGTGGTCATCCAGGCCGCGCTGGTACTTATGGGAGAGCAGAAACGGCCTGCCTATTTCCACTGTACAGCTTGGATCATCAAGCTGCCCATCAATTGCCTTAAATGGGACCCTTAAAAACTGGTACCCCACCTCATCATCAATTTTATAATCAAAAGACCCGTGATCATAATCCCAGTTCCCGCCAATCGAATAGCCAACCGGCTTTAGAGCCTGCTCCAGCTTATATAAATCAAAATGCTTCCCTTCCACTTTTGAAGGTATCTCAATCACTGAATCCATCCCCTTTTACGCTTTTTGCTTAGTTTCTCCAAAGTAAGGGATATCATGAATGCGATTTAGCAGCGGCATCTTTTTCGCCAATAAAAAACGCCCGCCCGCAGGCAGACGCTCTTCGCTATTACTTCAATCTCTTTTCAAGTTCAGCTTTTTTCTCTTCAAATCCTGGTTTACCTAATAGGGCGAACATGTTCACTTTGTATGCTTCAACACCAGGCTGGTCGAACGGATTCACTCCCAGCAGATAGCCGCTCATTGCACATGCTTTTTCAAAGAAGTAAACCAGATAGCCAAATGTGTAGGCATCCATTTTTGGAATGGAAACGATCAGGTTTGGCACTCCGCCGTCTGTGTGTGCAAGCATTGTCCCTTCAAAGGCTTTGTTATTTACAAAATCGACAGTCTCTCCCGCAAGATAGTTCAGGCCATCAAGATCATTCTCTGCTTCTTCAATGGTAAGCTCATGGCGTGATCCCTCCACCTTGATAACCGTTTCGAAAAGATCCCGGCGGCCTTCCTGCACATATTGACCTAATGAATGAAGATCAGTGGAGAAGTTTGCTGAAGAAGGAAAAATTCCTTTCTGGTCTTTTCCTTCACTTTCACCGAATAGCTGCTTCCACCACTCTGCAAAGTATTGAAGTCCTGGTTCGTAGTTAATCAGCATTTCAATCGTTTTGCCTTTATTATAGAGAACATTGCGGACAGCAGCGTACTGATAGGCTGCGTTCTCCTGAAGCTCAGATTTGCTGAAATCTTCGCGCGCCTGTGCAGCACCGCTCATCATATCTTCAATGCTTGCACCGCTGACAGCTATCGGCAAAAGACCTACTGCTGTAAGAACTGAATAGCGGCCGCCCACATCATCAGGAATAATAAATGACTCGTAGCCTTCTTCTGTCGCAAGAGTTTTTAATGCACCTCTCGCTTTGTCGGTCGTAGCATAGATTCGTTTACGCGCTTCTTCCACACCATATTTTTCCTCGAGCATTTTGCGGAAAATACGGAAAGCCAACGCCGGCTCAGTTGTTGTGCCTGATTTGGAGATCACATTGATGGACCAATCTTTTCCGTCAAGCAGATCCATTAAATCCTTCATGTATGAAGAGCTGATATTGTTGCCGGCAAAAAGGACCTGCGGAGTTTCGCGCTTTTCTTTTGGAAGTGCATTATAGAAGCTGTGCTGAAGCATTTCAATAGCCGCACGCGCTCCAAGATAAGAGCCTCCAATTCCAATGACAATAAGAACGTCGGAATCATTCTTAATTTTCTCAGCCGCTTTTTGAATGCGGGAGAACTCTTCTTTATCGTAGTTTGTGGGCAGATCGATCCAGCCTAAATAGTCGCTGCCAGCTCCAGTTTGTTCATGAAGGGAGTGGTGAGCAACCTTCACTGCATCCTGCAAATATGTAATTTCATGTTCGCCAAAAAAAGGAAGTGCTTTTGAGTAATCAAAACGAACGTGTGTCATGAATGTCCTCCAATTTTTTTAAATTTAAACAGCTGTTATCATTTGCTGTCATATCTATTCCACTTTAACTAAAGCCCCAAAGTTAATCAAGAATCATCCCATATTGTAAGCGTGTCCAATTTTGACATATTTTTTACGCATTAATGATGATAGCCGTTTCCCGGCGAAAAATGTAAAAGGACCCCGCCCCCTTGGCAGAGTCCAGTATGAATATTATAAAGAAGCCCGGTAGATTGAAACCACGTCAGCATGATTCAATTTCGCGAAATTGCCGAATTCTCCGTTGACCGTCGCTTTGTCTGCCATCAATTCGATCTTGCTGTCATCGATATCATAATCAGCCAGGCGTGAAGGCGCCCCAATGCTGTTCCAGAATTCACGAAGCTTTTCGATTCCTTCAAGTGCTGTTTCTTCATCCGTTTTCCCTGCCGAATCCACATTAAATACACGGACAGCCAGCTGCTTAAAGCGTTCAGGCTTGACGTTCAGATTATGCTTCATCCAGTTCGGGAACAGAATGGCCAGGCCGCCGCCATGAGGAATATCATAAACAGCCGATACGGCATGCTCGATATTATGCGTTGCCCAGTCTCCACGATAGCCCATATTCAGAATTCCATTCAACGCCATCGTGCCCGAATATAAAATGGCTGCACGATGCTCATAGCTTTCAAGGTCTTCAAGAAGTTTAGGACCTGCCTCCATTATGGTAATCAGCAGGGATTCACACATGCGATCCTGAAAATCAGTATTTTCTTCAAGATGGAAATAATGCTCCAGCACATGGGACATCATATCGACAATTCCATACACCGTTTGATTTCTTGGCACTGTAAAAGTATTAACAGGATCAAGAATTGAAAACTTAGGAAATGTCACGGGACTGCCCCATCCGTATTTTTCGTTTGTTTCCCAATTTGTAATAACGGACCCGGCATTCATTTCAGAACCGGTAGCAGCTAGTGTAAGAACCGTTCCAAACGGCAGAGCATTTTCAGCAAATGCTTTCTTGATAACCAGATCCCAGGCATCGCCATCATATTTAGCACCGGCAGCGATAGCCTTGGTGCAGTCGATTACACTCCCTCCGCCAACAGCCAGCAGGAAATCGACGCCTTCATTTTTACAAATCTCAACACCTTTGCGAACGGTAGTGATTCTTGGGTTAGGCTCAACCCCTGCCAATTCAAAAACTTCAGCACCAATTTCATTTAGCTGAGCCATCACTTTATCATATAAACCATTTCGCTTAATGCTTCCTCCGCCGTATACAACAAGAACCTTCTTGCCGTACTGAGGGATTTCAGTCTGCAATTGGGACAGCTGATCTTTCCCAAAAATTAATTTAGTCGGATTATAAAAGGTAAAATTTTGCATATCATCATCTCCTTTTCCCCATCATTATCTTTCAAATTTTCAGCTAATGCAAAAAGAATGATTCGATATTCGGTATGCTCAGACCATCCTTTTCATTATGGCCCTTAACGAATATTACGATGAATATTTTTTATTTCCGTGCAGCAACATAATAGTGAACCTATACTATAAGGAGGAAACATCATGAGTGGCATTCAGCGTATTGCACTGGTTCTAACAATTATTGGCGCTATTAACTGGGGTTTAATCGGATTTTTCCAATTTGATCTTGTGGCAGCTATTTTCGGCGGCCAGGATTCAGCCCTCGCAAGAATCATATATGGCCTGGTGGGCATCGCAGGTCTTATCAATTTGGGTCTGCTTTTTAAACCTAATGAAGAGCTGGAAAGAGAACCTGAAGCAAGACCAACCCGATAATACATGCAAAAAAATCCTTGCACTTAGCGTGCAAGGATTTTTCAGGAAAAATGATTTGTCATTTTTACTTAAACCCATCCCCGGAATCGGGATGCTTCAGACATTTTCCTCGCGCCGACCATATAAGCAGCGAGGCGCATATTTACTTTTCTTTGCTGTGAAGTCTGATAAACATTATCGAAAGCCTGAACAAGCACTTTTTTCAGCTTTTCTGTAACTTCATCTTCAGTCCAATAGTACCCCTGGTTGTTCTGCACCCATTCGAAATAGGATACGGTTACACCGCCTGAACTTGCTAACACATCAGGAACAAGCAGGATTCCCCGGTCTGAAAGAATTTTTGTAGCTTCAAGAGTGGTTGGGCCATTTGCTGCCTCTACAATGATGGAAGCCTTAATATTATGAGCGTTTGCAGCGGTAATCTGATTGGACACAGCCGCAGGAACCAGGATATCGCAATCCAGTTCAAGCAATTCTTCGTTTGTCAAAGTGTTATCGAAAAGTGTCGTTACCGTTCCAAAGCTATCGCGCCTATCAAGAAGGTAATCAATATCCAATCCATTTGGATCATATAAAGCACCATAGGCATCTGAAATGGCGACCACTTTAGCGCCTGCATCATGCATGAATTTTGCCAGGAAGCTTCCTGCATTTCCAAATCCCTGAACAGCTACACGTGCTCCTTCAACGGAAATGCCGCGCTTTTTCGCAGCTTCCTCAATGCAGATCACTACACCCTGTGCAGTTGCCTTTTCCCTTCCCTGCGACCCGCCGAGAACAAGCGGCTTGCCTGTAATGAACCCAGGAGAATCATATTCACGGAGGCGGCTGTATTCATCCATCATCCAGGCCATGATTTGTGAATTAGTATAAACATCCGGAGCAGGTATATCTTTTGTAGGGCCAACTATCTGGCTGATTGCCCTTACATACCCTCGGCTTAAGCGTTCCAGCTCACCCATTGACATTGAACGGGGATCACAAATGATGCCGCCTTTACCTCCTCCATAAGGAAGATCCACAATTCCGCACTTTAAACTCATCCACATGGATAATGCTTTTACTTCATCTTCATTTACTTCAGGATGAAAACGGACACCGCCCTTTGTCGGTCCCACCGCATCATTATGCTGTGATCTGTATCCGGTAAAAATTTTTATCGATCCGTCATCCATCCTTATCGGAATTCTTACTGTGAGCATTCTCAGCGGCTCTTTCAGAAGCTCATACATCTCATCCCCATAGCCAAGCTTGCTCAAAGCTTCTTTGATCACAACTTGCGTAGAAGTAAATAAATTTAAAGACTCTTCCATTTTTTGTTCAGATACTTTCCCAGCTACTCCTGCAGCTCCCATCATGGCACCTCTTGATTTTAATATTTAGGAAAATTACAGCAATACTCCATCACCGGAGGCCCTGCATCACAAATTCAGACACAGGGGCCAGCTGTCCGTATAATTGTATTAGCTTAATACTTTATTGATTCTTTCTATTGCCCAATCAAGCTCTTCTTCAGAAATGACTAAAGGCGGGGCAAAACGAATAACCGTGTCATGCGTTTCCTTGCAGAGCAATCCCTGTTCTTTTAGCTCTTCGCAATATTTGCGTGCCGGCTCATTCAGCTCTACACCAATAAATAAGCCGCGGCCGCGCACTTCTTTAATGACAGGATTATTAATTTCTTTTAATTTGCCCATGAAATATTCGCCCAGTTTAAGGGAACGTTCTGCCAGCTTTTCTTCAACCAATACATTCATGGAAGCAACAGATACGGCACAAGCCATTGGGTTTCCTCCAAATGTTGAACCATGTGATCCAGGATTAAATACCCCAAGAACATCTTTATTCGCAACTACACATGAAATCGGGAATACCCCCCCTCCAAGCGCTTTCCCTAAAATGAACATGTCAGGGTCTACATCTTCCCATTCACATGCAAACATTTTTCCGGAACGCGCAAGGCCAGCCTGAATTTCATCAGCAATGAATAATACATTGTTCTCCTTACAAGTTTCATATGCTTTTTTCAGGAAGCCTTCTGGAGGAATCACAATTCCAGCTTCACCTTGGATTGGCTCAATTAAGAAAGCAGCCGTATTCTCAGTGATTGCTTCTTTAAGAGCGTCAAGATCTCCGTAAGGAATCAGCTTAATGCCTGGCAGCATTGGTCCGAATCCTCGCTTATATTCTTCTTCAGAAGAAAGGGAAACCGCTGTCATTGTACGGCCATGGAAGTTTCCAACACAAGCAATGATCTCTGCCTGGTTGTCTGCAACCCCTTTTACGTCATAAGCCCAGCGGCGTGCAGCTTTGATTGCCGTTTCAACTGCTTCAGCACCTGTGTTCATCGGAAGGGCCATTTCCTTATTTGTCAGTTCACAAATCATTTCATACCATGGTCCAAGCTGATCGTTATGGAAAGCACGTGAAGTTAATGTTACACGATCTGCCTGATCCTTCAGCGCCTGAATGATTTTTGGATGGCGGTGCCCCTGGTTAACTGCTGAATAAGCACTCAGCATATCCATGTATTTATTGCCTTCTGGATCTTCCACCCAAACACCTTCCGCTCTGGAAATAACGATTGGCAGCGGATGATAGTTGTGTGCACCGTATTTTTCAGTTTGTTCAATTAGTGATTTTGATTTTGTCGCTTCAGTCAATTAAAATTCCTCCTTTTTCAGAATAGTCCTTTTTATTGTAACGTTAAGCTATTCTTCTTTAAACTATTTAGGGTTTTAGCATGCACAGGATATGAAAAATCCTGTACATGCATTACAAGTCCTAGTACATTTCAGAAGTAGTCTTCGCCTGCATGTGCAGAAGAATGTAGTCAGGGCCGCCCGCTTTGGAGTCTGTTCCTGACATGTTGAATCCGCCGAATGGCTGGTATCCAACGATTGCTCCTGTACAGCCGCGGTTGAAGTATAAGTTTCCAACATGGAAGT
>NZ_APVL01000041.1 GCF_000565285.1 Cytobacillus firmus DS1
ACATGAGCGACATGGTCAACTTTTGGGTTGACATTTACATATAGGTATTGATGAATTAAAACCAAATATTAGTGTACATACAATAGTTGATCTCATTAATGATGGAATAGACATTGCTGCTGTTGGAAAGCAGTATAATATATCTTATAAGGAAGTATTAAATATTCTCCATGTAAATGGTTATAAAAACTATCAATTCATGAATAAATGGTCAAAACAGACAGAAAGGGAACTAATTGACTCACTGGTTAATAAACTTAACACAGGAATTACCTTGTATGACCTTTCAGGTAAATATGTAAAGAATAATAAAGATAGAATTAAGTTTGTGTCTGTATTAGAACAAACCCTAAAAGAAAACGACTATGAATATATCTCGAAAGAACATCAGTGGCTAAAGAAAGAAAAGCTAGTAAATATACAATTAATAGTAATTGAATTAAATAAAGGGATTCCTATGAAAACAGTTGCGGAACAATTCAAAACATCTGCAGCTAACATCCGGCTCGCTCTAAAAAAGGAAGATTATCGTTATGATCCATTATTTAAAGTATGGACAAAGAAAAGGAGAAAAGATCTTGTTAACTCACTTGCAGAAGAATTGAGAGCCGGGCTTATTTCATTAGTCGAACTCAAAGAAAAAGGTATTAATACAGAAGTGCTTGAGATCGAACTTCGCAATTCTGGACAATTTCCTATAGAAGAGGATAATTTTGATCAAAAAACAGAACCATTAAGCCATACAGTTGAAAATGAAAACACTGAAATGAATACCAAAGTTGATACCATCTACCCTAACAATTCTTATTTCACTATTGACCAAAAATCTAAAGACGAAATATTTAATAAAAAAGAAATTGCACATCTTAAGGAGATAATTAAATACTGGGAAAAGAAAAAGGATGAAAGAACAAACACTAATGCTGCAACTTCAGAGTTAACCATAATTCTAGAGACTGAAATTGTAAATAAATTAACTCTTGCCTCTGAAAAAGAAGGAGTAAGTCGTTCCCTTATCATAACAAAAGCATTAGAAAATTACTTACTAAAATAGGGCGGGGTTACCCGCCCTTTAGAATGTTAGTAAATCAGCAATATCTTTTAAGTTTCTCTCTTTGGTTGTAGTCTCAGTTTCCATTGACATAATATATTCTATATATAAATTTATTGCCTTTTTGGGATCTTCCATTACCTTCTTGTAAAGAATTTCTACCCCAGCTGCAGCATACTCTTCAAAAATTTGAACCTTCTCATTAAATGTTTCTTCATCTGTATTAACTAATTTAGGATTTTTACTATCACTAATAGCAACTGCATTGATAATAGTTTCATCTGTTTCTAAGTTAAAACGATGCCAATCAATTCCCTCTAAGGAGCTTGAAAATTCCCTTTTCCTTTTCTCCATAAAGCCAATTACTCCTGCAGCCATAAATACATCTTTGAACGTTGAAAAAATTCCAAATTCACTCTGGTCGGTTAGTCTTAGATAATACTCTTCCTGATCTTTAGGTCTTCTAATTCTTCTATACATCTCACATCACCTCTACAGCTTCTGTATACTCATATGGCTGCTCTTTGTTTAAACGGGGATCGTTGTAATTTAATTGATATTCTTTTCCTATCAGTTCTTTCATTTGTCCCTCTACTTCCCCACGCCATTGTGAGGTAGATACGATTACAATAACTTGGTCTGAGAGCTTGTGAATTCCTTTTGCAATCCTCTCTCTGTGATCCGAATCCAAAGCACCAAATGGCGAATCCATAACAAGAGGATATATTCCCCCTTCTTCAAATGCACCCTTTATTTCTTTCTTATACTGCTCTCTTGCTAAATCAACAATTGCACCTATAAATGCCAAGCTTGTAATTTGCCTCTCCCCCTGAGACATCCCAACCTTATTATTATTTTGGTTATATACGTTAAGTTCATACTGCTCAGATAAACGAATATCAAAACCTTTCCTTAAAAATTGCCGGTAGACTTCAGTTATTCTTTCTTGAAGTTGAACTCTGACTAATTTCTCCCTTATTTTATATATATCTTCCATGGTTTGGACTAGTGTTTGACATGCTTCAATTCTTCTTTGAGCTAATTGAGCTTTTTCAGCAATTGAGTTTATCTTTTTTTGTTCTTTTTCTTTCTGATTAAGTTCATCCGTCAATTTTCTTATTTCGTTATCTATCCCACCTATCTCCCTGTTTATAGCAGAATATGAATCTTCAAGTTTTTCAAGTTTTGTTACTAAGCTGGATATCTCCTCAGAGTCTTTTTCATTTAACTTACTTTTAATCTCGTTAATTTCCTCTCTAATTTTACGCTCAGCACTTTGAAGCTTGACTTCTTTTTGTTTCAACTCTTTAAGTTGCTCATAAAATTTTTTGCGATTATCTTTTACTATATTTAACCCTGTTTTAAAATTTATAATAGCACTATCCAAACTTTGCGGTGGCAGGTATTCCTTTACCTTTAATAAGTGGAGATAGTGTTCGGAGTTTTCTTTGATTTCAGTACCACAGATACATTTCCCCTTTTGGATTAAGTCATCAATAAGGGAAGCAGATCGAATGCCTGGTATCCCAAATCCATCTGATTCACTATCCTTAACTATTACTTCCGAATTATTAACTGAAGTGTAACTAAACGCTAAATAACCATTTTTGCTAACTACTTCTTGCAGCTCTTTGTTTATCTTCTTTAATTCAGTTTTTATATTTTCTAGTTCATAATCCTTTTGCTCTTTTTCTTGTTGCAGCTTTTGAGAACCTTCAATGAACTTCAGTTTATTTTCAATTTCCTTCATTTGTTTTTTTGTGACATCTAAATTCTTAACAAGCAATTCCCTTCTCGTATTAAACTCTTTCAACTGTGATTCAAGCTGTTCTATTTCTTCAATTAAATGTACTGTTTTTGAATCGCCATAATTCTTTAACTCACTTCTAAACCTAGTACTTGCATCACCAGTATGCTTAATGGACCTCTCTAGTATTTCTAGGCCCATTATATTTTTAATAGCATTCTTAATTTCATCAGAACCATTATCTTTAGATAAATTGTCTATTCTTTCTCCATCAAAGAAGAAATAGCTTCGTAGGTTCTCTGGCAGAATTCTGTTAATTTCATCAGTTGGATTCATAATAATTTCAGAGTTACCTCCAATTTTATACTCCAACTGGACTTCTGGCTCCCCATAAAAAATCTTATCCTGCTGTTCTTTTCTAGCTATAATTCTTCTCTTTAATATATATTTTTTTTCATTGTCACTAAATTTTACCGAAACTGAACATTCCACTTCGTCGTTGGGGTGAGCATCCTTAAGTGACTGTTCATTAATTAATAAATTTGAATTAGGTAGATCTAACTTTCCATAAAAACACCAGCTAAAAGCATTTAATAATGCCGTTTTCCCGGAACCATTTTCTCCATGAATAACCGTTACATTTCTACTGGCTGACTTTGAAAACTTTATTATTTGTTCGTTGTAATACTGTCTAAAATTTTTCAATCTTATTTCTTCAAGAAGCATGTTATTTCACCCGTTCTTTCACAATATCCATAATAGTGCTAGTAATATTTGTACCCTGCAGATTTTTTCTGTGCAGTATTTCTTTCTCTGCTTCTAATATTTCTTTTAAAATGAATACATAATCTTCCGGAAGTCTGCTAAGTATGTTCTGTACTTGCTCTTGCTCAATACTCACTTAATATCTCTCCTTATATATCTAATAAATGATAGGAATGTTTTATTTCGTTCAGTTTTTCATGTGCTAAAGGTCCGTTTATAGCTAAATCAGCAAACTCTGAAAATCGAATTAGCTCTCTCTTAATCATATTTCGTTCAATGTTAAAGACAGATGAATCGACAGCCTCTAACTCCTCTAATCTTCGAGGTATAACGATGAAATCATGAATATAAGAGTATTTTTTATTTTTGTGTTTTCTTAGTACTCTTCCCCTTCGCTGAATAAATTCTCTTGGGTTCGTACTACTCGAAAGGATGTAGGCCGTTTGAGTTGCTGGAACATCTACTCCTTCATCTAAGCATTTAATTGCTACTAATGCTTGTAAATCTCCATTTTCAAATCTTTGCAGCAATTGTTTTCTCTCCTCTTTATCCTCTCTAGAAGTAAAAGTATGTACATTCATATCTAATTCATTGCCTAACAGATTAACTACTGCATCAATTTGCTTTTCTCCATCAACCTGGCTATCACCGCAATATACAATATTAAAATGAGAATCCCTTTTTTGTGACATTAACTCTTTTAGTACACTCAATTTGTTTCTTGCCCTGCTAAGTATTCGAGAGCGTTCAATTAAAAGTGACTGCAATGATTCATTTTCATCAACAGATTCAGTCAAATAAAACAGCTTTGCAATCTTTTTTGTAATTTCAAAATAATAGTCGCTTTCGTCTTCATCTAGATATACGATATGAGGATAATAATAATATTCTGTTAAGAAGTTTCCAATTGCTTTATCCAACCCATATTGAAATACAATTGAACCTCCAAAGTAATTTATTAATTCTTTTGTTCCTTCATCATCGTGCCAGCGATTTGGTGTGGCAGAAAGGGCGAGGCGATATGGAATTGACTGTAATAAGCTCTCCCTATTCTTTCTAGCTCCAAGGTGATGAGCTTCATCAGCTATAAAAAGTACATCAGTTCCTAAATTGGTCAATAAATTCTGCATACTATTGGAAGAGAATGTAGCATTTGTAGTGATTAAACAAAAATGGTTTGTAATCCCTGCTCTAAATGCGCTAATCTCATTAAATAAAATCTCCTCCCACAAATTCCTAGACTGATAGGCAAATATAGGGGACATATTAAATAATTTAATATCCTCTACCCACTGATCAACAAGATGAGTGTATGGACAAACAATAATTACACCTAAACGATTTGTAACTTCCCACAACTTTGCTGCAGCGCTCAATGCTGTAATTGTTTTACCTGTTCCTGTGGCCATTTCTAAAAGACCCTGACAGCTATTTCTAAACCAATTTTTTATTGCCTCTTGCTGATACTCTCTTATTTGAATATAAGAGGGGATTATCGGGAAATTACTTATGCATGATTTATGTGGGGCTAAGTCGACTTCTGGTTCCATTAGATCTTGATCCTCTATTCTGTATGATAACAATTTATCTTTTACCTCTACCGGTAACTCCATGATATCATAAGCTGCAGTTTGTCCTGTCCATAAATGTGTGAAATACTCTTCTTTGCTTTTAACTCTAATCTCCTCATAAGCATTCCAAGAACAAAAGACTTCGATTGTTTCGTAGTTCCTATAATATTCTCCTGCTCGATCATTTACCTGAGATGTAAAAGAAATTTTGTTTGCATTTTGATCTTCAACAATTCCAAACAATTCATATTGAATACCACCGTAGGAGATATCTTTGGGGACAACTATCTTTATTTTTAATTGATCATTTTCTACTAGTCTTGCAATAGTATTTAATCTTGCTTTCGCAAAAGGGTCATCAATTTGCTTTAAATCTTTTGCTAATCTAGCACTAATTATACTCCCTTTTAGATGAGGATTTTCCTTAATTCTATTTATGTCCTGATCTGTTAAGCGTGGAGTTGTGATCATAAGCATCTCACCATTATTACTAATCAAATTCACTAAACCTTTTGCTGCAACGATTAAGGACTCAGTAAAAAAATGTCCAATTACCCTTCTATATCGGTTTGCCTTAGATAATGTTGGCAAGTAGAATTCATTTATTATGTTTTCATTTGTTTCGTAGTGATGTCTTAAATCTAAATCACTTAACAATGGGGAACACCTCACTTGTTTTAATCTTATCTTATTAATTATAATTTTAATAAGTTGTCACTTAAAGATTCACATTTTCCCAATAAATATTCAAAAAAAACTCGCCTATTTAAATAGACGAAAATCTAAATTTAGTGGCTGCTATTTCTCCTTCTTAATTTTACTCAAAACAAAAACCTTTAGTCTCCTACTTCATTTTTCTTTTTTCTTTTTTTCTTATTAAAGAAGTATCTTATACCAAATAACAGGTAGTTGATAATTAAAAAACAGGTTCATCATTCTACATTCTCATTAATAATATAATTATATAATTTACTATCAATAGCGTTTTCCATAATCATGTTCATATAAACAACAGGTTTCCCATCCTCCATTGTGCTCTGTTTAACGGAGTCTTCATCTGGTAAGCCCTTACCCAAATAATAAAATTCCGTACCTTCATCATCATCTTTTTTAACAAAGAAATGAAGGTCGATGTTATTTTTTCTAGCTTGGATAATTGTTTTAACTTCCTGTGAGCTTAATGTTCGGTTGCTTCGAGTAAACCATTTGATGATCTCTTGACTTAAAAATTCATCACCGTACTTTACACTTGATTCAATTTCATCATTTTTATGGTAGGTAATAAAGATTGGACAAGTTTGATGCTTGGTTTTATAACCAAACATTGTACTTGTTTCATCATTGTCCCAGTTTAATAGTTTACATACATCCTTCCTAGAATATTTTTCGTATAATGTAAGTTCTCTATCACAAGAATATTCTTTGTTCTTTTCTTTTGCACACCTTATAACATCCATTATTAAAAACTTGAAGTATTCATTATTCTGCAAACTTTTTTCAATATCTTCATTGTATGTGAAATATCCTGCATTAAGATTTATGATGGGTTTTTGACCATACTTTTCGCGGCTAACCTGATTAAAGAAAGACAAATTAAAGATCCTTTGTATAGAATTCAATGTCTTTTCATCTGTACTGCAATTTGATAATTGTAATTGGCTAATATAATCTTCATAGCTCACCTTTTTATGATTCATTAGTTTTTCTAGTAAAATGATTTCATGCTTGCGTTTTCCCTCTAAAATTTCTTGTGTGACCATAGTTAAGACCTTGTTTTCATAATCAGTTAATGGAGAAACTTCTTTTGTCATTTTCAACAAAAACTGATGATAGTTAAGTTTGTATGGTTTACTGCCATCCACTAATACCGCGGGGTCAATCGAATGGTTTAAAATAAAGTCATGCAAGTAAGGTGTTTTTCCAATCTTATTTTCTAACTCAACAAAGGCTTCCCTTATTAGTCTCAATTCTGTAAGTCTACTATTATTTATTGATTTAAAAATTTGTTTCTTAGCTATCTCTTCAAAGTTAACTGTAGAGACTCCTTTGATATAACTTGTATCTTTTGTACGGCGGCGGATATTGTCCTTATTTTGGGATTTATCACCTGAAAGAGCAATTGGGATTAAATAATTGTTTTTATAGTTTCCAATAAAGTCTATTATTGTGACATAGTCTTTTGATGTGTGTTTACGTAAGCCTCTGCCCAGCTGTTGGATAAATATAATACTGGATTGAGTTTGTCTTAGCATGACAACTTGATTAATACATGGAATATCTATACCCTCATTAAAAATATCAACTGTCAAAATGTAATCTAAGGTTCCATTTTCAAGTTGATTAACTCTCATTTCTCTTTCTTCTTGTGTATGATCACCTGTTAAAGCTACTGTTCGGAATCCTCTTTCATTTATAGCTGCTGATAGCTTCCCAGCCTCCTCTTTTCGACTGCAGAAAATTAATCCTTTAACACTTTCTCCGGAAAACCCATAATAATTTATCTTCTCAATAATATGATTTACCCGTTCTTCTGTAATCAAATGAGAAAGAACTGCGGAATCATCGATAAGTTTTCCATTATATTCAATGTCTGTAACACCGAAATAATGGAATGGACAGAGCATGTCCTCTTCAAGTGCTTCTTGTAATCTAATTTCATATGCAATGTTGTAATCAAACAGCCCATATATATTAAAGTCATCCGTCCGCTCAGGTGTCGCAGTCATGCCTAATAAGAATGTTGGTGTAAAATAATTCATTACCTTCTGGTAAGAACTGGCTCCTGCTTTATGTACTTCATCAACAAGAATATAGTCAAATTCATCTTCACTAAATCTAGACAAGACATCATCCTTAGATATAGTTTGAATAGTAGCAAACAGATACCTTGCATTTGTCTGTTTTTGAGACCCTGATAATATTCCAAAATCCTCTTCTAATCCACCTAATAATTTTTTGAAATCAGCTTTTGCTTTTTTTAAGATTTGCTCGCGGTGAACAATAAATAGCATCCGTTTAGGATTAAATCTTCTAACATCAAAAGCTGATAGATATGTTTTTCCAGTTCCGGTTGCTGAAATAATTAAACCCTTATCATTTCCTGCTTCACGGAGAGATTGAATTTGCTCTAAGGCTGCTTGTTGCATTTTGTTTGGTACAATATTAATTGCTTCTTCAATAGAATTGGTTTGATATTGACTAGGCATTTCTAGAACGTTTTGAATAACATGGTTGTTGACATCAACATATTTCTTTTCATATTCAGCAATCCATTCTTCAGTCAATATCCTAGACTTCTCCCATACTTCTTCAAATTGATTTTTGAAATGATGGACTAATTCTCCGTTTTCATGAGATGTTAACTTCACATTCCACTCATAATTCACTTTTAAGGCTTGAGCAGTTAAGTTTGAACTCCCTACTATAAGTGAATAATGAGTGTCTTTATTAAAAATATATCCCTTTGAGTGAAAACCTTTAAGATCTGCTAGCCTTACTTCCACATTGGTTAACTTCATTAATTCTCTAAAGACTTTTGGTTGATTAAAGTTTAGGAAAGTCGAGGTAAGTATCCGACCTTTAATGCCTTTTAAGTGGAGGTCATAAAGATATGATTTCAGAGTCGCAAGGCCGCTTTCTGTTATAAACGCCACTGAAAAAATAAAAGACTTACAGCTTTCTAGCTCATCAATTAATGTAGTTAAAACATTTTCACTTTTTTTGGCATTGTTAATTAATAACTTGGGTTTATAATTCCCTGAATCCTGATGCTGCTGATTAATAAATCCTCTATTCAAAGAAGCTTCTAAATTTCGAATTAAATTACTCATTTCTACTCCATTCCTTACTAGTTATTATTACCATTTTAAACTTGGAGTATTTCCATTTCAATAAATTCCCATATAAAAAGCTATCTACTTTTTGTAAATAGCTTTTGGAAATACTTATTTTAAGGATAGAGTTTTTGAAATTTTATTGATGGCTGGGATATCAGCAGGAGCCCAGTCCAAAGCTTCAAGATCTGACGGTGACGCCCATTTTATCGAAACATGTTCTGTTAATGTAGGTTTTCCTTCGATCAATTTACAATAAAAAGTAGTTAAATGAACAATACCGAAATCGTATTCATATACAGTATGTTCAACTTGTTCACCTATTTCGATTTTGCATTTCATTTCTTCATTAATTTCCCGAACTAGTGCTTGTTGCGGCGTTTCTCCACTCTCAATTTTCCCTCCAGGAAATT
This sequence comes from Cytobacillus firmus DS1, assembly GCF_000565285.1. Classification (GTDB taxonomy): domain Bacteria; phylum Bacillota; class Bacilli; order Bacillales; family Cytobacillaceae; genus Cytobacillus; species Cytobacillus firmus_A. The sequence continues at coordinate 9,381 of NZ_APVL01000041.1, forward strand.
CCCATTTGTAAGGAAGAGCTTTCGATGGACCTCTTTGAGCACAGAGAATATTACCATTTTCAATAATAACTGCCCCAACTACATGAATGTTTTTTTTCATAAATCCTCCATAAAAATAAACAGACTTACTTTATATTTGATATTAATTAGTATAACTCAAGTTGGCCATTTTGTGTGGGGGTTTGAACCGTTTGAATCAAAATGGCTTCGAGGAAATGGTCCCTGTCACTGTGATATTTCTTATGGAGGTCTACGGTACCAAAAGAAGCTTTGAGAAATAGCTCCCAAATCCCCTCCCATGATAAAATACAAAATATATATTTTCTAGTAAAGGAATGAATCCCTATTAATCTCCCTGACAAGGTGAAAAACCTGCCCTTAACGCCAGGCGTCTATCTGATGAAGGATTCGCAGGGTCAAGTTCTGTATGTGGGGAAGGCGAAAAATCTAAAGAATCGGGTTCAGTCTTATTTCCGGGCCTCCAACAATCATTCTCCCAAGATTAAAAAGCTGGTCAAACACTTAAGGGATTTTGACTATATCCTGACAGATACTGAATTCGAGGCTTTTATGCTTGAATGCCAATTAATTAAAAGCATTAAGCCGCTATATAATCGAATGATGAAGAGTCCGCAGTCATTCATTTATATCTCGATCAGCCTTACCGGCAATCACCGGAAGATTGATATTGCCTATAATCCTATTGAAAATGACGGCAGGGTTTATTTTGGCCCTTTCACAAGCCGAAGAAATGTGGAAAAAGCTCTCCGCGGGTTAAAGGAATGCTTTAAGCTGAATTGCAGCAATCCTAACGGAACGAACTCCGCCTGCCTGAATTATTCCTTAGGCTCCTGCCTTGGCCGGTGTCTTGAGGGACCTGCGGAACAGCAGTACAATGACATCCTGGACAGGTTTATTGGTTTTCTGAAAGGCACTGACATGAGTATTCTGGAGGACATGAATCAGATGATGCTGAACGCCTCTGAAGCATTTGATTTTGAAGCGGCCTCCGCCTACCGGGATCATATACAGGCAGTAAACTCCCTGTTAAAAAAAGAAAAAGTGATCGAATTCACTGAAGAAAATCATACTATCGCCGCGATCGAAAGATTAACAGATTCAACGATTAAGCTTTTCCTTATAAAAAGGACGGAGATTCTGTTCAGCCACAGCTTTGCAGCAGCAGGCAGCATTAGCGAAAAAATAAAAGCGAACATTTTAGCTTATTTTAAAAAAGATGAAGCAAATGCGGCCGGAGAGATTAGCAGACATGAAATCGATGCAGCCCATATTATTTACCGTTATTTACACAGCGGCAGCTGCTCTTATCTCATCATTCCAGAAAACTGGCTGGAACATGAGAATCATTCCACCCTGGATCTGGCACTAAAGAATTTACTAAATAACCATCAGCACTCCCAGCCCCCTATTTATAATGAATAAGGGGCTGTTCTTTCAATCTAGAAGCCTAATCTGCACAGGTGATCAGGCTCCCCATTCCGTGCTTTTCAGTTCACATACTCATTCGCAAAAGCTTCATCAACCCTGAAGAGAACGGTAAATGGATAGGATTCATTATAATAATAAGCAGTCTCTCCCCTGTGTTCGGTTACTACAATCATCTCAGGAATATCAAAAAGCCGTAATTTTTCCCTGAGCCTTTCAATCGATTTGATGAAGGTGCTCTTTTTTACCTCCCCGTCACTCCCCGTTCTTCCAAAGAAATCCCGCATGGTGATTCTCGTGCATGGGTTTTCTTTGCTAGAGGAAAGCATGAAATGTCTGATCATATGCGCCTGGGTTGGCGTAATAATGGCATCCTCCCCATTAAACAAGAGAATATTTTCCCGGTCGTTAAAGTACAGGACAAGTTCACCTGCTTCACTGTTTTCATAAAAGTCTTCGCAAACTTCCTTAGAGCATGTTACCTTTTTATTTTTTGTGATTTTGTAAAAGGCATGGTTATGTAAGTAGGCTTCATTTGCTGATAATGCTTCAAATAACGGGGACAGCTCTACGTTCGGGAGCTGATCCAGAGATGGGAGTTTCCCCATCGTTTCATAGGTCTCGCCCGCAACATGCAGCCCACTGTTGGCCAAATATATATTGGCATGCAATTCCTGCTGCTGATTGAGGCTGTAGCTTGGGTCACCCGAGAGCTGCTTGCTCAGGGCCTGCTGGAAATAGCGGACAGCTGAACCGTATTTGCCATGTTTATAAGCGAGGTAACCGAGACGGTAATACGCTATTGGAAGCTTTTGTTCCACTCTAATCGCCTTAAGCAGTGACTCTACAGCATCACCGTCATCCCTGAAGTGATTCATTTTTAAGTAGGTTCCATATTTAATAAGATAAGATATCAGCAGTTTTTTCGTTTGCTGAAGGGAGGCATCATAATAGGGGCCATTATTTCTTGAGAGATTTGTAAGCTTCTTATACATCGTTTCATAGAGGATCACCAGCTGCATGTAATAGCCGTAATCGCTTTTTTCCCCGTTTTCATGAAGGTCATGCTCCAGTTCTTCCAGAGCGTCCAGGGTTAAGTCTTTTATCTTTAAAGTTCTCATCATTACACCCCAATCTATTAAAAACGTTGCATCCATTTAACACTTTTCACTATATAGAAATCAGCGGCCAGTTACGCGCGAATATTGTCGAATGAATTGTGAAAATTTTGTAACATTTTTAACCAAATTCATTAGAAAGCCAGCTAACCTGCAAAGGATTCATCAGGAAAATAGTAATAAAATAAAACAAATCGTTAATAAAAAAGCTCATTGTGAGCGTTCTGATTAACGATTGTTTTATTTTCCAGCCAAAGAAAACCCTTCAAATCAAGAGGTTATCTTTTTAACAATTAACATCTGTCCTACATACTGGTTATTTCCTGAGACTCCAAATGGCCGAACAGTAATTTTATCATTCTCACTTAATGTTAAAAGAACTGTCTTAGAGCCATTAAACCAAATTTCATTCGATCCTCGATTAAGAAAGTAAATAGATGAATGAAGTTTTAATTCCTCATTAATTACAATGCAATAATAATAATAACTTGTTGAATTTGATATTCTATTTGTTAGGGAAAAGTTTATCTCATACAGACCGTCACTAAATATAGTTATTGAGTTATTCGCTGGGTCTGCAATCATTCCGGAAGTCGGCCCTACAGTATCAAATTCGATGGGGACACCATCCACTGGGATATTAAAAAATCCCTGGGTCAAATATAGCGATCCATATACTGGTTCTTGTATAGGCCCTGAAGGTCCCTGAGGCCCAGTCTCCCCTTGAGGTCCTTGAGGCCCCTGAGGTCCCTGAGGCCCTTGTTCTCCTTGTGGCCCTCTCACTCCTCTTGGCCCCGGAGGTCCGGGTGGACAACTGTAATTTGCTGATTGGGGATAAAACGAACATCCTTCTGGATAGAAACGGTTTTTTTTATTCATTTTTTGCTCCTTAATATCCATTTTTAATGCATAATATGAAAATATTTTAAGAAGTCTTGGACTATAGTAAATTTAAGATAATAGTCATCCAGATTTAAGTGACAGTATGCGCCTATAGCGATACTAAAATATGGAAATTCCTAGACCAGACTTCTCCTTTTGGCGACACCATCACACACATGACGAATGGTTGAGGGGAAGATTGTCTGAAGGAATCCTTACTGGCTAAACAAGTATAAAGAAATGACGTGTAGAATCCCCACACGTCATTTTTTCTTGTTATATCCTTTATCCCCATAAGGCTGCAGCTCCTCCAGCCACTTTTCCTCCAGCTTCTCCAGCGCTTCCTTCTCATTGAAATAAGGATCATCTTTCTTTTTCAGCTTCTCCAGAACGCTGATCTCAAAAGCCTCTTTTCCAAACTGATTCCATTCATCCTGCAGCTCCCGATTAGGCATATAGCCGTTTGTTTCGAGTGAAAATCTTACTCCATTTAAGCTTTTTAAATTATTTGTGCTGCCAATAAAGATTCTATTGTTCACTAGATTTTTAATTTGATATACCCCTGCTTCAATGGGTATTTCTTTAAACTGCTGCTTTAATTCTCTTTTACGTTCCATGGTAATCCCCCGTTTTTCTATTTTTTAAGCCAATACTCGCTGCCATCGGGCTTTCGGTCTAAAAACCCATAATCGATCAAATACCTTCTGATCAAAGCATAATCCTCATAAATGGCCTTTAGTGCCTCGTTTAACTCTTTCTCGCCATATGTGTGTTCAGGCTTCAGCCTGCCGGCAATTTCCCGCAGTACAATCAGCCTTTGCTTCTCTTTAGGCGGAAACTTGACAAGTGGTTTATGACTTCCTTCAGGAAAGTATTTCTTAAGGATTTTCTCCTGTTCTTCCTGTGTGATATTGTAGCGGTCATCCACCATCGTGGCGGTTTTATGGACCGGCAGGAACGCTGGTGCGTGCTCATCCTTTTCCTTTAGCAATTCCATGATCGCAAGGAAGGTCTTTGCCTGACGTTCCTTTTCCTTTAACGCAAAGCGGTGATGACGAATGGTCGAAGTGCTCCCCATATCCAGTTCCTTTTGAATCTCCTTATCGCTTTTTCCCTGATAAAAAAGCTGCAGAAGACTTTTCTGATGATCGGTAAGCCCTGTAAGCTTCTTATCCATCGAAAGGAGATAGTCAAAAACCGATATATGCTCTGTTTCAATATGAATACGCATATACCGTTCCGCTTCGTAAAATCGATCTTGATACGGATAGACAATGCCTTTTTCTGTCTTTTCCCCGCACAAAAGGCAAGTGTATGTCTCTTTTTCTTCCATGTAACCCTGCTTTAGTTCCTCCAAAGTGGCGTCCCAGAAATGATTTAATAATTCCACCAGTTCAAACACATCCTTATTTTACTAAACAATATAAAATTTTGTTTGATTTATACTAAACATAATAAATTATTGTTTGTTTTTAGTCAACAATTCTTAAACAAGTTTTATTTTTGTTATCTTATTTCTAAACAAAATTTGCAGCTGTTTATCTGAAGATCAAACATTCAAAAAAAATAAAGACCTCCAACGAAAGAAGGTCTTTACAGGAATGATCATTTTAAAAACAGATTAAAGGCAAGGGTAATCAGCCATCCAAGGGCAAAAGTAAGAGAAATATATGTACCGACATAAAGCAAAATCTCTGTCATGGTTCCTCCCCCTGTGATTGGATTTTAATTTGGATGGGTTTAGTCCCGCTACAAATGTTCATCTCCCTTCCTCTTAAAATAATGTCATTATATCAAGTGATTATTAAAAAAATGTCGAACAATTGGACCTTTACCGATTTGTAAATAAACTGTTAACTTTCTTTAATAAAGGACTTTTTTGTTTTATAAATGCAAAATAGGAAATGTCAACCCCATACACTCCTGTAAAGATCACAAGCTTTGGCAAGGAAGTCATTAATATCCGATTGCCCAAAATTCCTGTTTGCTTAATGGAAAATACTCTTCAAAAAATCAAAAGACATGGTTATTTTTATGATATCAAATATTTTTTTATTTCTTCTCATGTTGTCCTATTGATAACGAGGCAGGTACTAACTATCATAGAAAAACGCTGAGAATCTCAGCGTTTTTCTTGTTGTTATGAACAGCACGAAGAGTTTTTTACTTCAATTTCGACTTTCTGGGGTGTGCAGCAGGAGGAATCAGTTTTCATTGACTCCACATCCGCTTTAGTATAGAAAAATTCCCACTCGTTTCCGTCAGGATCAGTCACCCAAAATTTATCCTGCGTAGCATAGCAGCAAGTAACATCCATTTCTTCACGGGCGAAGAAGCCAAGTTTCTCTAATCTTTCTTTATGATGAAAAACTTCTTCTTGATTTTCAACTTGAAAACCAAAATGTCCCACCTGGTTTCCTGAAACTTCTGCCGTTAAGTTCAGGGTGAAGTTAAGACCTGGATCTTCCAATAAAAACTTAGCATAATCTTCCTTTACTTTTACTGGTTCAGCATTAAAAACTTTTGAGTAGAACTCAATTGATTGATTTAAATCCGTTACATTAATTCCTGCATGTACTTTCATAATAGATCGCCCCTTTAGTCTTTTTCTTTTATATCAGCAGCATGAGGACTGTTGTTCATCAGCTGAGCCGCAGCAGGATTCTTCTTGAGTTGTTTCGACCTCTTTGATTTCAATATCACAGCAACCAGACGATTTAGCGGATTGGCCAGTAAATTTTTTAATGAAATTCATTTTTAACAGCTCCCTTATTGGTTAATGATATTATAAATCAATTTTTTTTGATTTATAATTAAAGTATATTAGCAATTATTTCTAAATGCAACCAATTAATCAAAAAAATTTGATTATTTTTTCAAGAGGACAATAGTGATGGTTTTTCTATGATGGATTGCACCAAATCATGAAGTATTCTATAAGCTGTATCTACTGGTTCCCAAAAGTAATTTTCTAAGTTGTCTTCGGTTGTATGGATGCCTCTTTGACTGGAGTCAGTTGGCTTTTGCCCCAGCCCAATGGCTGTTATGCCTGCCTGTTGAAAAGCCAAGGAATCTTCTCCTCCAGAAACCCAGGGCAACTTCTACTCCATGATTTTCAATGATTTCAGCCGATAAATTGGCGAGCCAATCTCCGGGCGTGATATGCCCATCCCTCTTTTTCAGTAATCTCGGTTCGAATCCAATGCTATCTACCTTAATGGTTGCGCTTAAAGGAAATCCCCCTCTTCCCCAGCGGGTAGAGCACAGAGAACACTTAACTCTTCGGCTAGGAATTGGCCAGTTACCTTTGCTCAAGTGAACCAGGTAACCGCCCGCCTGCTTTTTCAGATTTCAAATATGCCATATCCTTATACAGCTTTTCCTTTACTGATCAACCACCCATATGAAACTGCAAACAAACCACCTTCCTTAACCTCCATTTTTTTTGATATTCCAATCATATATTTAACAGATAATTATGACAATATGTGAATTTACTTATTAATCAATTTTTTTTGATTTTAATTGTTGACATATGAAAATTTTGGATATATGATTAATCCATCAAGAATTATTGATTAAAGAAAGGTGAATGCAATGAAATCAGAAATGACAAATCAAAATCCAACGATGGATCACCTATTTGAACTTTATGAGGGTAAATTTAAAGCCATTGCAGATAAAAAGCGGCTTCAAATTATGAATATACTAACCCAGAATGGCTCCATGTGTGTGTGTGACATCGCTCCACTAATGGAAATGAGCCAATCCAAACTGTCCTATCATTTAAAGATCTTACTTGATGCAAATATCATCAAAAAAGAAACAAAAGGCACCTGGAGTTTTTACGAGCTGAATCAAGATGAATTAAATCACTTATTGTCACCAGAGTTATGCTGCTTGTTTAAACCTACTTGCTGCTAATTTTTTTTAAAGTATATATCAAATTTTTTTGATTAATTAGGAGGAGTAAAGATGGATTACTACAATTATGAATTGATCATTAAAGCACACCAGCAGGAAATTGAAAGGATGTCAAATGAGGCATGGAAATTTGCAAAAATAAGCGAAGATTCCTTTTTCAGAAAACTCGTCAGGAAGTTCTCTTCGGTAAAAGAAACAGCAGAACCCAGCAAACAAAATCAATGTGTTTGCATTTGCGAATGCTAGGAGGAATAAGGATTGTTAATGGATTTCAAGTTACTTTGGTAAAGATCATTGGTGGCTGATTCCAATAGCAGCAATTGTCGGCATTCCTTTATATATCCGTCTGTCCAGTATGATCCCGATTTCTCAAATTCTGATTGCCAAGGGAATGGCATTGGGGCCTGTTATGGCAATGCTCATCAGTTCCGCGGGTGCCAGCTTGCCAGAGGTGGTTCTTTTAAAATCAATCTTCAAGAAAGAACTCGTGTTCACCTTTGTTTTTTCGGTTTTTGTCATGTCCACCATTTCAGGTTTTGTATTTTATTTAGTCTAAGAAGAAAAAAGACCTTTGGGATGAACTGTACCCCCAATTACGGACAGTTTATAAAAAAGCGCCTATGCAGCTAATAAGTG
>NZ_APVL01000042.1 GCF_000565285.1 Cytobacillus firmus DS1
CGAATTGCGCTAAAGTGGTCAACTTTTATTTTAGCGTTTACACCTATAACTTTATTCTCTGTATAAGAGTCGATTTTGTTGCCATTATCTATATCTTGAATCGTATCAGTTTCTTTGCTTTCTTGTTGCATCTTTTTTTCGTTTTGAATCCACTTTTGATAGTATGGATTAAGTTCGTAACCATATATATCCATTATTTCACGGACCTTTTCAGCTTTAAAATCATATAGTTTAGATACTTTCCACATAGACTGGCCCTTATTTAGTAAAGAAGCAAATTCATGAGCTAATTGTTCGTCTGATTTATTATTTTTAATATAGTCATTAAGTATTCCTATAATATCCACTGTAATATAACCCCTTCTAAATTAATCCTATACTTCTATTATAATGGATGATTTCATATTTGAAATTACTTACATTTATTTTTATTTTAATTGTAGAGGAATAAATGGGCTAGTAGGAGCTCAGCATTTTGATGAATATTTCCTCTCGAATGTAATGCTGCTGTTGTCCTTGATCGCTGCAGTTATACCAGTTTCTTGGCTGGTTTAACAAACTTGAAATGCACAGATGGAGGAAGCAGTCACAAGGACTTTTGCTGCACATGGGATACAGAGTGTTAAATTATCTGTAATGAGAAGCTTGTTGTGGAGAGTTGTTATAATACGGTGAAGTTGGAGAGGGAATTTTTGAAAATGTAAAGGGCAAGAATTTTCTGTTGAATAAAAGGTTATATTCTGTGAGATAATTCAATTAGGTCTAGAAGTAACTTTTTAGAACTAATCTTAAGTAATTAAATAATAGGTGAAATGAGGATATTAATATGGAAGAATTAAACACTGTATATGTAATAGAAACATCTGAAGCATTGTATGTAGTTGAAGATGAAATATACGATGGTAAAGTTCTTGATGGGATTTTAGAATTAGCAGTCCAGTTCGACACAATAGATGACGCAGAAAAATTTCTAGAAGAGATGAAAGAATTTGGTATACAAGGGAAAGTTAAAACAGCAAAAATTTGGATAGAAGTAGTAGGTGAATAGCAGTATATTTAACATTAATACAAGAGCTATAAATGAGAGGATTTCTCTCATTTATAGCTCTTTAAATATATCAAGGTCTTCTTTCTTTATAAAACAGGATAACGAGAACCGAATCGTTGATCTCACTTCATCAATCGATAACCCCACAGCTGCTAGAACATGAGAAGGTTTACTTGAGCTGCATGCAGAACCAGTAGACGCAGCAATAATTGGTGCAAGATTTTTAACTAATAATTCATTATTAACCCCTTTAAATTGCACACTAACAATGCCTGGGATCTTTTCAGTATTGTCACTATTTATTTGAATCTGGTCTCTGAACTTTTCTTTTAATAACCCAATTAGGTGACCCTCTAATTCTTTTAGATTATTGATGTTTTCAGCCAGATTTTTGTTTGCAATCTCCGAAGCTTTCCCCAAGCCAACTATATTATGAACAGCCAACGTCCCGCTTCTAAAACCATTTTCTTGTCCACCGCCATGAAGCAGGGGAGTTATCTTGGTTGGTAGTTCATATTCATCATTTTTAATAAATGCCGCACCAATTCCTTTAGGACCATGAAACTTATGTGCTGAACATGATAAAAATGTAATACCTGGGTAATTGAACAAGTCCATTTCAATTTTACTCACAACTTGTGTAGCATCTGTGTGCAGGAAAACATTATTCTCAAGACAAATATTAGAAATTGCATCCATATCATTCAAAGAGCCTAACTCATTATTGCCCCAAATAACTGATACTAAAATGGTCTTTTCGGTAATTTGCTTCTGTAAGTCCAAAATATCAATTCTTCCAAATCGATCAACATCCAGATAGGTAACATCATATCCTTTAGTTTCAAGATACTGGCAGGTTTCTAATACCGATGGATGTTCAACTTTAGTTGTTATAATATGGTTTCCTTTTTCTGAATAATGGTCAGCGACACCTTTAATAATCATATTATTGCTTTCAGTAGATCCACTTGTAAATAAAACTTCATTTTCCTTACATCCCATTAAAGAAGCGAGTGCATTTCTTGCTTCTTTAACTGCTCTTTTTGCATTCTCAGCAGGAGCGTAATACTTGCTGGATGGATTGCCATACTCCTCCATTAAGTAGGGGAGCATGGCATCTTTTACTTCTGGATGTATTTGAGTAGTTGCGCTATTGTCTAAATACAGCATTTATATCACCTAATTTTCCATTTTCAAAAGGTTTAAAAGAAGTTTCTCATAGTTTCCTGCATGTTTGTACTCATTATTAAGTAGTTCAATTCCTCTTTCCAAATGGGCATTGAAAAGGTCAGGGAAAAATTCTTCGTCAGAAATATTTCTCTTAGCGTGTTGTCTAATTAACGCCTTATAAATATAATCATTTTCTCCGGTCATTGCATTTCGATGTATATCTACTCCTGATTTATTCTCAACAAGTTCAGGCATAGTAGGGATGTTTAAGGATAATGAAACTGCAATACGAGATAAAATGTTCCAAGTTAGACCAGTAGCACCTTGAAGGGCCACTAACCGTTCACCCGTTTGTTTTGATGTCTTCAATCGGAAATTCATATGCTCAACTCCATTTGTTTAAAAGGAAAATACTGATTCAATATACGAGTTTCTTTCTTTTCAACATTAAAGTCCAGCATATATTCCTTAGCAATATGCTGCCTCAAAATATCATAATGTTCTTGATCAATTTCTGTGTCAGTTGAAAGAATAATAGCTTGTTTCCCACAATTTGGAATGAATTCTTTCAAAACGGCAGCTTTATGTGTTTTATCTAATCGACCAAGTAATGTATCAAAGATAAAAGGAACTTTTCGGCCAGAACATTTAAATATTGCCCATATGATTGATATAAGCAGAATTTCTTTTTCACCTGCTGATAAGGTGGTCTTCTCAATATAGTCCTTTTGTGAATCAACTAATTTAACGTCATAAGTTTCAGAATCTATGATAATAGAAGAAACATAATTGTGCTTTCTAAATATTTTTTTTAGCATAACAGAAGCTTCAATTTGAACTTGCTGCAGTTTTTTCTTCAATTGAATCTCACGGAATCGACGGCTTAAAGCAATAATCTTCTGTGACTCAAGGAAAGAACTCTTTGTCTTATCATCATCACGCAATGTATTCTGGATTTTATCAATGCCTGAAAGGATTCCTTCCAGTGCATTTTTCCAATCATGAATTTGAGCTTCTGTCTTTGATAATTCATCTTCTAAATTTAACAAGTTTTGTTGAGCTTTTTCCATTCTTTGGAGCATATCAGCAAACTCATTAGTATCATCATTTGTCCTTAACTTTTCCCTTAGCTCTTGTAATTCAAATAGTTTCGCTTTATTTTCTTCAATAATCCTAATACATTCTTTGTCTGCATCACTCATGATCTTTAAGTGCATATTTTCAATTAAACTGCTTTCTGAAAAAGATGCTCCATGGATAGTTGAGATGGACTTTTCAGGCTTCATTAAATCCAGTAATTGTTCTTTAACTTTGTTGCTCTCTAAACTATTTATAGATTCGCTGACGGAATGTAATATATTATGGATTTTTTCATCTGTTAGCTTCTCACCTAATTGTTTATAAAGCTGCAAAGCTTCCTCATTCTGAATTTGTTCTCTACTTTCCTTGAGAAGTCCTTTGGTTAAATAGAAGGGGAGGAGATTTGAGACAAAACCTCTTATAGATTCCAAGTTCTGTTTACGTGTTAAGTCGATTTGGTTCATATCTTTTATGATCTTTTCACGTTCACTTTTAACTAATCCGCCAAATTTCTCGAAATCATGTTTATCTCGGTTATATTCATCTAATAGTATTGACTTTTGTGATTTTATGTTTTCTAAATTAGATAAGGAAGTAGCTATTTTTCCTCTCAGGTCTTTTTCACGACTATTTAACTCAAAAAGTTCCTGTTCCAATGATTCCATTTTTTTGCCGTCTAAAGATTGGTTAGAATAGTATTCAAGATCTTCCTCTAAGGTTTCAAATAAGTCAAGATTGAACACAACCCGCGAGAGGTTTTTTAGGTAGTCAGACAGGAGGTCTTCATTAACTATTCTTGCAATTTCTTCGCCGTCAAAGAGACATAAATCCAATAACTGTGGTGGCATAATTTCTTTTAGTTTTGACTGGAAAAGTTCCTTTTCGTAGTCTGTAAAATGTTTGCCATTAGCAACAAGATCAAAAGTTTCTTTTAAACTTTTGTTTGTGAATTTCCAATAACGATAAAGCACATAATCAACTTTTTCAAAATCATCAATAAGAGAAAAATCTAATTTTATTCTAAAGTTATTTTCTCCAATCTTTTTTGCATTATGATTTAAAATACTTTGAACTCTTTTATAATACTCTGCACTTTCTGTTTTAAATCCATATCCATATGAACCGAATAAACCCAGTTTAATAGCGTTAAGCAAAGTAGTTTTACCAGCGCCATTTTCACCGCCAATGAGCACAACATTCTTTTCAATTTCCGGACTGAAATCAAAGGAATTAGTTCCTCTATAAGCTCCAATATTGGTTAGCTGAATTTGATTAATAATCATCTTAAAACCTCAATTTCTTCTATAAGTGTAAATAATCTTGCTTAAGAGCCTTTCCGATTTCGTTTATAAGCCCTCTTCTCACTTTATATCCAGAGAATTCTTTTTCTATTGATATAAGTTTCTTGAGCACCTTAATATCTACTTTAAATTGATCAGCCAGTAGTTCAAGATCGGATATTTGTTCATTATCAAAAAGTGGACGGTCATCTATTTCCCAATCAATCGATTGGTCCATAATTTCCTTATATATTGTTGGGATTGGGTCTTCCCATTCTCCATTTTTAAACCAAATCTTTCTTATAGCTTTAAGTTCATCTACACTAATTAATTCGTAATAAGGATCTTCTGGGTGCTTTAAGTCTTTTTGGACTTTAAGGAGTCTTACTAATATTTCTTTTCGTGCTTCCATTGTATAAGGTCCTAAACCTAATTGAGCATATTTGAGCACTTTCTCTCCGTCTAGCATTTCTTCCTCATAGGTAACCAAAATCCTTTGATCTTCTGGAGCACTCAGATCAACATTATTAGACTCTATATAACTTTTAAGCTTTTCTTTTTCCATAACAGTGTATTGGTCTAAAGGAATTTGCTGTTTAGGTCTTCCAGACTTTTTAGGTATCATGACATGAGGGACGCCATCAATATCTTCAATCCTAACTTCTTTATAATAGATTTGTCCGTTCATTCTATATTTCATTCTCTTTTCTCGGTCATCTCTAATACTCGATAGCCAATTTCGAAAATCAAGTAAAGGTCTCATCCAATCATGGCCGCTTTGAATAAAGCCACTTAATGCTTTATCTTCATTAACAACTGTACAAACCCAGCAGCCAAAACGGCTGTTCCCGCACGAGCCAGCACTTTCTTTTACTGATTTATCAACTACAAGTGGACATTCTCCGCTATTCGAATCCTGGTAAAGTCGGTGTAACTCATGATTATCGTCTCCCCAAGGAGAAGGGTGATTTAATAAGTAGTCCCAAACATCATCTAGTGTATAGCTTCTTATTGGAGCGTAAACATATGCATTTGAAAGAGTCGAGTGTCTCATAAATGTTTTACCTTCTACAGTATGAGATCGGATTACATTTCCGCGAGTGGCACTTTCGTCTTCACGCACCCCTAATACCATAATAACTTCTCCAAAGGATGAGACTTTGTCCATTATGAACTGGTTAGCAGGATCAATCTTTAAACGATCTGTACACCATCTGAATTGCTGATTGGGGGATGGGTATCCTTTTCCGATAATGTTAACCCAAAATGATTGTTTGATAACTGGCTTTACTTTATGAGTTTCAATTGGCAAATCTCTTTTAAGTGCCTCGTCTTGAATTCTTCTTAGAGTTTGATTAATTGAATTAATAATTAAAGGAGTTTCTACTAACGTATCTGATGAGATTACATAAACTTTTTTATGCAATTCTTCTTTGTCCATTTCTGACAAAGCTTCAAACACTAGCTGTACAACTACTGTTGAATCCTTCCCGCCGCTGTAACCTACTACCCACGGACGGTTATCTTCTTTATATGCTTTTTTTATGTGCTCTTTAGCTTGTTCTACATAAGGCATATTTTTTGATAGTAAATTACTGATGATGCCGTTTGTCATATTAAACTACTCCTTGAAAAAATTTGTCTTCTAACGCTTGCTCTGCCTCAATTAATGGAAGACCTATTAATTGTTTAACTTTATTGGAGGTTAATTGAATTGTATAATTTGTTTTCTGAATTCTGCCGTTTTGGTTAAAAGCTCTACCTAACCAGTCTGCAGTGTTGCTTCTATTCCAATCAACTTTCTTAAGTTTCTCTATATATTTTTTCCAGTCGTTTTCGTTGTATTTAATAAGATAATTGCCAACAAGTCCCATCGCTTCAATAAATACTCCATGTCCCACAATGTAATTTGCTCTTAGATCTCTTGGAGTTAATTCCTTTTGAAAGACCAAGTTCCATTCTACAATAGAATCAGTTAAAACTGACCAAAATTGCTTAAGAAATTGTTCTTCTGATTGTGTAATTTCATCGCCTTTGGATTTTCCTAATAACTTTAGATTTGTATTAAAAATGTGATTTAATGCCATTATTTTAGGAGAGTTTTTAGATAAAGAAACTCTCTCTTTGTCTGTATATCTATTAAGTAAGGGAATAGAAGTAATCAAATCCTTAGTAATTAGAGCAAGACGATCGCGATGGTCATAAAGAATCCCAATAGAAGAAGTTGTATTTACAGCATGTCTATTAAGATCAGAAAAAATTTGCTGTGACTTTCGTAATCCTTCATCATGGTAGAAGACTACAGAAATCGTTTCATTTCCTAACTCTGGAGAGATTTTTAAAGCTTCTTCAATTGCTGCTCTTCGGTGCTGTCCATCATTTATTAAGAACCTTGCATCCAAAGCAATCCTTAATTGACCAAGATCATTTAAAGTAGATTCGCTATTAAAAGGTATAAATTTAATGTCACCATCAATAGAAGCTGTTATAGACGAAAAAACATAATCTTCTTGGTTTTCAACTATGTAGCTTGTCATTTCAGGAATACGGGATTTATTTAGAATTCTTTGTGACCGATGTTCTGGTGGAATTTCTTCTTCGTCGAACAGAAATATTTTTGGAATAATTCTTAAAGGGCACATAGCAACAAAATATTCTTTGCCAGCCTGTATACCTCTGATAGCAGGGAAATTATAACTAAATGTTGCGTCCATTTTCATTCCTCCTTATTACGTACGTAATATTATAATTTATTATATACGCAGTTTATTATATTTACAATTAAAAAGCGAACTTTCATTCGGTTTTTTATTACTGTAAATAAATTGTAAGTAAGTTACCTTACTTAATAATTGGGAGGGTAGTGTGATATGATGTTGGTAGTAAAAGATCAAGCACTCGGAGATGATTTTGAATGAATACAACAGAGATTTATTTCTTAAATTTCTTAGAAAATATTAATTCAGATGCAGCTTTTTTAGCAAAGAAAATGGAAGAGCTGCTCTTTGAAGATCCAAGCAGCTCCATTGTTAAAGCTAGACTATTTGCAGAAGAAATCCTTAATTCAGTTTTTAAGCAAGAGGATATTGAGGCACCATATCTTTCATCCTTACATGATAAAATTTCTTTTCTATCCAGAGAAGGTTATATAAAAAGAGAAATTCAGCAATCATTTGATACCATTCGACTATCAGGTAATAAGGCTGCACATGATGGGAAATTCAACGATATTACTGCAGCATTCAAGCTGCATAAAGAGATGTACAAAATTGGGGTTTGGTTTTATGAAGTTTATTCATCAGAGCAAGTTAAAATCCCATTTTATGAAGTGCCAAAGCCAAGACCTAAAGAAAATATTGAGGATATAGTAAAAAAACAAATATTAGAACTCTTAGGAACAGGTAAGTTTGAATCATCTAAGAAAGAAGAAGTTGAATCAGGTTCAAAAGAAGACGCTAAAGAAGACGAGTACAACAATAAAGAAAAATCTAATACAGTTGAAGAATCAATTCCGCCTTTATTAAAAAAAGATTTAAAGGATGGTGAAAGTTATCTTCTAAGAGAGCTCGCAAGGCTAAAAGATTCTTCTCAAGAGGCTATTGAAAATGCCAGCCAGTTTAGTGGGTTTAAGGATTATATGCATGTGGATAGGAAAATTCAGTTAGATTTAGAGTCCATCTTAAGTTCACGAAATACTGAAGTTAAGGGGAATTTAATCCTACTGTGTGGAAGTGTCGGAGATGGTAAATCACATCTTTTAGCTTACTTAAAAGAAAATAAAGCAGACTTAATAAATGAGTACACAATTTTTAATGATGCTACAGAAAGCTTCTCTCCTAGTAAAAATGCAATGGAGACCTTGGAGGAAGTACTTAAAGGGTTCTCAGACCAATTTATAGAACAAAATGATCAAAAAGTTATTCTAGCTATTAATATGGGTGTTCTGCATAATTTTATTAATACAAATCATAATGAATACACATATTGTGCACTTAAGAAATTTGTTGAACAAAGCAATTTGTTTTCCCCTAATATTACAACGCATTATAGTGATAACTGCTTTGATTTACTTAGTTTTGGTGATTATCATCCATATGAAATTCATGAACAAGGAGCTAAGTCATCATTTTACTCTGCATTATTGGAGAAAATATTTAAGAAAACAGATGACAATCCTTTTTATTTAGCTTTGAAGCAGGATGAAAAAAGTAAAATTCGTACAATGGCACACGAAAATTATAAGCTAATGCAAAATGAATTTGTGCGTGAGCAGGTAGTTCAACTTATTATTAAATCTATTGTAATAAAAAAATTAGTTATCTCAGCTAGAGCTTTTCTAAATTTTATTGCAGATATTATTATCCCAGGGGAAATTAAGAATACAAAGCTCCTAACCGAATTTGATGTACTTAATAGTTCATTGCCTAACCTGCTTTTTGATAGAAAAGACAGGTCCACAATATTGAATGCTGTGAGTCAGCTCGACCCAATTCATAGGAGATCTGATTCCATTGATCAGGTTATTGTAGAATTAAATACACTCAATGACTGGGATGCTCTGATTAAAGAATATATAAAAGACGAGACGCCTATTAGCTGGTTATCTTCTTTTAATTCAAAGGAATCCTTAACAGATTATTCTTTCAACATGTTTTTTGAATCTTTTATTCGAGTTACGTATCTTACGAATGAACATTTCTCATCAAAAGTATCTGATGAAAGTTACTTAGATTATTTAAAAAATCTGTATTACTTTAACACAGGTGAGAAAAGAAAGGTTAAAGGTTTTTATGATGAAATTAAAACAGCCCTTTATAAGTGGAAGGGCAGCCCTAAGAAAGATTTTATATACCTAAATAAGCCTTCTGATAAGTATCGCATAGCTCAAAAATTGAATTTAAAACCTACAATTGAACATTTAAAGACGAACCCACAGGAAGTTCTAGACTCCTTTAAATCTTCTATTGTTCTTGCTTACCATGATGGAGATGCTGAAAATAAAATCTTTCTCGATATTGATTATCCTTTATATTCCTTACTTAGAAAGGTGCAGGAGGGATACCGTCCAAATAAAAAGGATGAAGAGGACGCAATTAAGTTTGTAGAGTTTATTGAAAAAGTTATGGCTTTCGGAGAAAAGAAAAGAGAATTGTTAGTGTTTTTTCCCAAAGACAATAAGTTCTACACAATTAAGAAAGATGATTTTGGAGCGTTTGTTTTTGAAAGGGAGTAAAATAAATGGTTGAAACTATAAATCGTGAATATTTAAAAGAGCATTTAACAGAAAAAAAGAAGCACGATACAGGTAATGTTATTGATGTTATACCTTTTTTAACAAAAAGGACAAAAGCTATTAGAGATTTTAATAAAGTTCTAGGTGAATATGTACGAAAAATATGCAAACTAAAATTAGATGAACAAGCACTAAAGAATCGCGAATTTTATCTATCTGAGGAAGAAAACGAACTAAGTGAATTAATTGCAAGTAATGTTGAGTATGATGAAGAGGATGATATGTATGATTTTGTTCGTTTTCTAGATCAATACTTATTTAATCAGGATGATATTAACCCGGTACATCCCTTCTTATTTAATTATATAAAAATTGACAAAAAAAATAATAATGAATTCAATAAATACGCACAGTTTATGAGTGAAATTTTTGTCCAAAATAATTCAGAAATACAGTCAATTTTCAAAAGTAAAAGCGCAGACGATATTTTAACAGAACTAATCTTAAGTAAAATGGAAGCTTTAAAGGAAACAAATAAGGAAAAAGTGGTTCGTCAATATCAGCCGCTTCTTAATCCTCTTATCAAGCTATATCAAGAGGACTTAATTTACCTAAGTAAATTTAAGGATTATTTTTTAACTTCATTTCCAGTCCTAACTCATTATTATGTTTTTATGTATGTGTGCCAGCTTATATTTAAATTTGAGCAATTTACTGAAGCTGATTTTGAAAAGGTCCAGCCTCTTTACTTTGCTTTGGAATGGGAATCGTTAAGTAAACGAAGAAAAGCAGCAGATCCACTAGAGGGTTTTAAATATATAAAAGAAAATGCTAGTAACCTATTTCCACACATTCATACCATGTCTCATTTGAGCCATAGCTTTGTTAATAACAATCAAGAAGGGAAATATTCTTTTATTCCTTATAGCATGCTATACAACGAGATATCAAAACAGGGTAAAGAATTTGAAGATAATTTCCTTCACGATTTAAAAGAGTGGATACGAGAATATTCAGATTGGGCTAAGGTTAATGTTGAGGATCAATCTGTTGATATTCCAGAGGCTTTCAAAACTTTATTCAAGTGCTTAAAAGAAGGAATGAGCACAGGTGTATGCATAAAGTATGGTAAGAATATTGAAGACCTGGGGGCTAATCAATTTCTTAAAGGAAGAGGAAGCCTTGGGCAAACCTTTAATATAAAACATGATTTCCTTCTCCTTTTAACAGCTGTATCTGTTAAAGATAAGCGAATCCCTCTAAACGAATTATTTCGTGAGTTTGAAAAAAGAGGGATCGCATTTGATCGTTATTCCAAAAAGGAAATCATTAGCTTATTTGATAACTTAAATATATTAGACAAAAAAAGTGATAGTGGTGATGCTCAATATGTCAAACCAATTCTATAATTATATAGCTTCTTTATTAGTTGAATATTTCTCAACATCTGGAATCAAGCCGGGTGACCGTTTTTATTTACAATTAGACAGTAAAGAAGATGTTTCTTCGTTTATTCAAGGATTAAAAAATATAGAAGGAATTACTCCATTTAAATATAAACATGAACTTGGCGATGAGTACGAAACATTTAACATTCCTTTTGGTGGTACGAAACTAGTGGTTGCTTATACTTCAGAATCTGTAAAGCCTGATTTTCTTGTAACCCTAAGAAACCTGGTTGGAGAACAAAAGGGAGTCTGGGAAAAGACATCTTTACTTAGTATTGTTGCAGAACAGTTGGATTCAATTCAAGGTGGCAGCAGTGATTTACAAAAGGAAGGTATGCCTCTACATCCCTCTTCTCTTTTTAATAACTTAAAAAATGAAATTGAAAAAAGTGTATTAGAAAAAGAAGAGCAAATCATTCTTATAGATAATCTTGAAAACTTGATTAAAGAACAAGCATTTCAACATATTACCTTTTTTGAGTTCGAAGATATTTTTACTACTTTGCAAAAAGGATTTATAGACGATAAGGAGTATCATAAATTTGGACTATTTAAAGATCCTGACCTGGCTAGTTTCAAAGGAAAAGAGCAAAGTCAAAGACTAAAAAACAATCGAGATTTTTTTGAATTTGTTAGGAAAGTCCATGATTTTGGTCTAGAGCAAGGAGAATTAGAAAAAAGATTCACCCCAGAAGGAGCTAAAGAATTAATGGGGGAAGAGTGGAAAGAGTCGCTCTATACCCGAGTTCATAAATTACATGAAGATTATTTAGAAATAAATAGAAAAATGAAAGTTGAATTAAAAAGCATTAAAATGCAAGATAAACTCATGATTTGGGATAAACCTCAAAAGGATTCTTCTGCTGGCCAAAGAAAAAGATATATTATTGTTTTTAATCCTGATAACAGAGAGGAAGTGCAACTGGATGTCGCATTCAGCTTAAGTGGAAACTTAAAAAGCCTTTCCTCTAATTTTCTAAAAGTACAAAAAAAACATGAAGGAATATTAGATTCAAAAGTTAAGGGAACTAATATTTCAGCAGTAATTAAAACGGAAAAAAATAAGCCTACGTTTGTTAAATTTGCCTATAAACATGATAATAAAGCAACTTTAGGAGCCGAATTCAACATTGCTGTTCTTCCTATTGAACCTCTTTACCTTGATCGATATAAGTCTACTTATTCAGTTGATCCTATAGGTGAAAGTATTGAGCTGCAATACGAAGAAGATGAACTAACTTTTGGGAATGGCATGGATATAAAAAATGTAGAAGTTCTTGAAAACAATTCAACATATTCAATTACAGAGGATGAAAAACTGAATATTAGACCTCTTCCAGAAGCATTTAACGACGATGATGAATTAAGAATTAAAATAAAGTTTGATGAAACTATTGTTCCTCTGCTTTTAAAAAATGAACTGCCAGAATCTATGCCTATTAATGGCCAAAGAATATGGAAATTAGTAAGGGAAACAGGTAAAGATATCCAGTGGATAAAAGAAAATAATCGCCTTGTGCTAGAGAATAGGGAGTTTTATTTCCATTCTGAATACCGAGAGTTTTTTGAGTGGGAAGATAACTGGATTGAATATGGTTTACGAAGTGCTAGACATGAATCAGATCAACTATTGTCTGTAGAACTCAATTTAAGTGATGAGTTAAGAGAAGTATATAGCAGGTTTATTACTTATTTTAAAATTAGTAATACTATTCCTAGCTTATCACATGTTTCTGAAGACTATAAAAAGCGAGCTCTAGAATATATAGAAGTTTATAATAATGAAATTAATAGTATAAAAAATGGTGCGCCTGCAGGAAGAAAGGGAAGAGATTTATTTAAATTAGGAACAATCTTTTCTAATGGAATAGTTTACTTTACTCCATTCCACCCAATAATGGTTGCATTTAAATTAAAAATATATGAATTATTACAATCAGAAGAAGTTGATAATAGCATCTTAAATCGATTGAGTCCTGATGCACTAATTCCATTTATCTATGATGAAAATGAAACCTTATATAAACCTGATCATCAGCAAGCGGCTTTGGATTGGCTTACATTTAAGCCAGTTAACAAGGTATCAGTCTCAGACGCAAATCATTATTTAGCTAGGGTAGTTACTGATAAAATTGTACAGTTTAAAGAGCATTTCTCATACTTGTTTATGCAAAAGTCAATGGCTCCTTTACAAATAAATATTCTTAATATAGCTAATGATAAAGAAGTTATAAGAGGTATTTTCCAATGGATGCTAAAAGAAGTTGATAGGGAAGGTATTGAAAGATTAAAGCCAGTTGAAGTTACACTTTATAAAGATGAGAGTGTTGAAAGCTATTTTGATTTGTTTTCTAGAACTGAAACAGTTGAAGAATTTGAGAATCTTTTTGGTGTAAAACTTAAAACAAAAGAATTCGATGCTGAAGACCTTTTGAGAGTTATTAGAGAAAAACTATACTTTTACAAGCAAGAGCCAAATGCTGAATTAAGATATGCTCATATTACATTCTATAAAATGCATGCTCAAGAGCATCATGCAGTACAACCCATAGAAGAAATGAATTCTGGTCTTGCAATAGAGGGCATTTATTCAAGTGTTCCTTCCATGAAAGATGATGAGAATTATAAGAGCGGGTTTGGTACAAAAGCATATGGATTAAGTAATAAAAATTATTTAACAACTACTGCTTTCTATGTAAACGAACTTGCAGCTAACTTAAGAAACGGTGGCAATGATAGCTATAGAAAAGGTGAAGCAATTTTTTCAAGGACTACTACTGCTGATGAAGAAACTTTGGAAAAGGTGTTTAATTCATCATATTGGGTCACCTTTGTAGATCCATCTATGGACTTGGAGTTTTTTAACAAATATGATGGTAACCTAGTCGTTATTCATTATAGCGATCAATACTCTTCATCTAGCAGATATGATGCTATCACAGTAACTGATAAATCCCAGCAATATTATGCCGTAATTAAAGAATTTTTAAGTAATAAGGAAGTAGAAGGAACTGAAGAAAATGTTCTTAGCACTATAAAAGCATTTAATACATTTAATGGGGAATGGCTGCTGCGTATTATAGGAAGTAAAGGACACTATGACAGGGAGAAACTAAGTATCATTTCTGCAATTAAATACTCTGTTTCCTACTTTGACCATCCAAATATCTTATGGGTTCCTATTTCCTTGGAAGAGATATTAAGAGTTGCTGGAGCGGTTAGCCTTAATAAATCCGATGGTATTTTCACGGCGAAAAATTTAGGTGTAAAGGGAAGTCACAGTGATGACCTTCTTTTAATCGGTTTAGAATCTGTCGCGGATAAGGTCTCGCTTCATTTTTATCCTGTTGAAGTGAAAATAGGGATAAATAAGGGTGAGGTTCTTGAAAAAGCTCGGAAGCAGGTACATCAAACTAAGAAATTATTCTTTAATGCTTTAACAGGTGAAATAGGCAGTACCTTTAAAGGAAAGTTCTATCGTAATTTCTTTGCACAATTGTTAATTTCAAATGCAAAGAAGCTTGCGCAAAGTGAGTTTTGGGAAGAGAAAAATTACGGCCTGACAGACAATATCATAGAAAGGCTATTAAAGGATAAATATTGCATATCTGATCAACTAAAAAGTTATATTGGTGATGGTGCTATTCTTTCTTTTCAAAAGAATGCCTATCATAGAAGTGCAAAATTAGAAGATGATGTTTTATTACTAAATCTCACGGAAAAAGATGGCTATGAAGGACTGGTAACCTCCATAAAAGAAATGAGACACTGGATTCAAGAAGAGCCTAACGATTTTATCAAGGAAAAAATGCTTTCATCTTTATATAAAGCTGGAACAAATATGGAACAGGACAATATTGAGAGTAAGGAACTCCTGCTCCACACAGGTGTCGAAAAAGAAGAGTATAAAGTTAAAGAGAAGGAAAGCTTCTCTACAGGACCAGATGTAGTGAATCAGATTGTTGATGAAAAAGAAAGAAAGGTATCTTTGGATATTGACACTGGTCAAAAAGAAAAACTAGAGGATATAGGTTTACATTCCTTAAGTCAGACAGAGATTAATACTGAACGAAGTGATAAAGTTGAGGAAGAAAAACCTACTGAAAAAGATACAGAGAAATTGGAAGGTCAATATAACTTGCCAGATGTAAGGATAAGAATTGGAAAAGCTGAAAATTCAAATCACGATATATTTTGGGAATACGGAAACAAAGGACTAGCTAATAGGCATCTATTAATATCCGGTAAATCAGGACAGGGAAAAACTTACTTCATGCAATGTTTATTGCTCGAAAAGTCTAAAATGGGGATCCCGAGTATTGTAATTGATTATACGGAGGGATTCTTGCCTAACCAACTTGAGCCAGA
The DNA here is from genome assembly GCF_000565285.1 of Cytobacillus firmus DS1. Taxonomy (GTDB): domain Bacteria; phylum Bacillota; class Bacilli; order Bacillales; family Cytobacillaceae; genus Cytobacillus; species Cytobacillus firmus_A. Next base: position 15,628 of record NZ_APVL01000042.1, read on the forward strand.
ATTTGTGGAATTTTTAGGAGATAAATTAAAGCAAAAAATAGTTTATAGTGAACAGTTACCAATTAATCCTTTCCAAAAAAACATTCGAGATATAGGTGGAATACAGCTGCCGGAATCTAATACTGATGTTGCTGAAAGAATAAAGAGTGTGTTTGCTGCAGTTTATAAGTCTTTAGGAATTCAGCAGCAAAACGCAATTTATGAGGCTGTACTAAATGGGTTGGATTCATATGGAGATGAAATGAGTCTAGTAAAACTTAAAGTGCTGCTTGAAGGAGACGGATCAAATTATGCTAAAACAGCTTTATCTCAGATAAGGCCATTAATAGACCGTAATCCATTTAGTAATAAGAATACACTTAATTGGAGAGATATCGTACAAAGTAATGGAGAAGTGCATATTATCCAGTTGACTGGATTCCCAAGGGATGTCCAACTAATGATTACTGAGTTTATTTTATGGGATTTATGGAATTACTCAGTAAGAAACGGGAATAAAAACAAGCCTATGCCAGTTATTATGGACGAAGCACAAAATCTGGATCATACTGAAAAATCACCCTCTGCCCGGATCTTGACTGAGGGACGTAAGTTTGGATGGTCCGCCTGGTATGCTACCCAGTTCTTAAAGTCTCAACTAGATTCCGATGAATTGGCTAGGCTTCAAAATTCATCCCAAAAAGTATACTTTTCCCCTCCTGAGCAAGAGCTCTCAAATATTGCTGCGAGCTTATCTAAAGATAATCAGGATAAGAAATATTGGGAAAACACCCTTGCTAATCTCAAAAAAGGGCAATGTATTGTTCATGGTCCAATATTGAAAGAAAATGGGGAACTATCTAATCCTACTGTTACGATTGTTGACATCGTTTCACTATCAGAAAGAATTTAGAAAAATCCCACCGCAGTTATTAGCGGTGGGATTTTTTTATAATAAGGTTAACCTCAAATCTTCCATAGAAGTTTTATTAATTATTGTTTGATTGATTTCTCTCAAACCTTTTTCGATAAAAGCTAGCATATGCTTGTGCAATTCTTCTTCAGTTAGTAAAGAATTTACTTCATTTATAATTAAATGTTTGAACAATAGAAACTCTTTGTCTTTTATGATACCATCGGGAATAGTCCATTTGTTTTTACCAGTAGAATATTCTTCTTTAACAGGTCCATTTGCAATTGATAGCCCCTTAGAAAGTGCCACTTTAACACCCATAGGCCGATCTACTTCCAAGACTTCAGTTAATGTATCGAGTATAGATTTACCCTCTTCAGATAGCGCCATTCGTTTGTTAGACATTTAATCACCCTTTTACAAACTTAAAATATCCATCTCTAATAATGGTATATTTTTTATCCTGATTATAATCAAGCATATATTGCTTATAAGAACTTTTTTCCATTAGTTTTACATATTCCTGAGTAATTTCTGTGTCAGTTGACAAGATAATTACCTGTTGTAACTGCTAGACTAAAGTGAACAGTTTTTGCTCGATAGAA
>NZ_APVL01000043.1 GCF_000565285.1 Cytobacillus firmus DS1
GCTGCCGGGCTAATGAAAGAGCACCTTATGGGTGCTCTTTTTTGTGCATCTTAAATGGGCTCATCTATTTATTGAGCCAAATGTAAGATAAACTCCAAATCCTGCTAGATAAATCAAAAAGCCTGTTAGATATACCGCCAAGTTATGCTCCTTCCCTGGAAAAACAGCCGGCCACCGATTAAATTAAACCATCGCCGCACTCTGCCTATTCCTAACGCCAAAAACAAAACAACAATGCTGCTCACACTTGAAATCTGCAGCCAGCATCCCTCCCTCCAAAAACCTTACTGCTTCTTATCAGCCAAATACTGATAAATCAAATACGGCCCCTTTGCAGCCGTAATTTGAAGAAATGTTTGAATAAAAGGATAGTCTTTATTCGGCATCATTTTGATGAGTTCACTCCACCATTCTGTTTCATAGCGGGCAATCATGCTTAAGTTATACAGCAGAAGATAATGAATAAGAAGTTCTGGGAAATCAATCAATTCATCTTTAGCCAGCGGGAAGAAGAACTTTCCGGCATCCGGACTATATCGTAATGGCTTGAAATTATATGTATTCAAATTTTCCATCTTGAATTTCAATGCTGACTCCTCTGAACCCTGAAAGCTCATATTAAAGTCTGCCTTTGACTGCAGATATTCCATAAAACGGGACTCGGTCATATGAAAACGATCAAGGATCACCTTGGGCAAAATGAATGTATCCTTTTCCATCTCTGCTTCGAGAAAAGTAGTACGGCCCTCTGTCTGGCTGTACAAATCATTAAGTTCCGGAATCTGACCAAATAACTCTCCCATTGTTGTTTTTTCGCCTTCCAAATGTTTCATGTGGAACAATTTTTCTCCCATATAAGGGAAAAGCCCGCTTTTTTGAAATTTCACTTCATCCTGAAAAAAATTATATTGCTGCTTCTTTCTTTTCCTGGTGGATACCCCGTGTGCCAAAACAGAAGTAGTCTCCGGATAATTAGGATCCACAGTCAGTATGCAGGCCTTCACGAGGTGAACAAGTCCATAAAAAAAGAGAATCGGCTTGATGACCAATGGTGCCTTCTCTGCCTGCTCATAGTATACTTGCCCGTGTTCTAGATAGTATATAAAAGGGTAACTATTTTCATAGCTCTTTTGTTCAGCCTGATCCAGGTTTTGCTTTTGGTAGCATTTCTTTAAAAATTCCTGTGACGTGTTTGCAGAAAAAAAATATAAAAAGGAGCTTTTAAAATCAAATGGATGTATCACTGAGAGTCCTCCGAATCTTTTGAAAAATCCAACATATTAATCCGTCCTTGACAGTATTTTGTCCAATTGATAACCTACTAATAATATTTTCGAGTCCAGGAGGTCAAAAAAGATGTGGGAAACTAAGTTTGCTAAAGAAGGTTTAACTTTTGATGATGTTTTACTGGTTCCATCGAAATCAGAGGTGCTTCCTCGTGATGTAAGCCTCAAAGTTAATTTGACTGAAAAGATTGCACTCAACATTCCAGTGATCAGTGCCGGAATGGATACGGTGACTGAAGCAGAAATGGCGATTGCTATGGCGCGCCAAGGCGGTTTGGGAGTTATCCATAAAAACATGTCCATAGAACAGCAGGCTGATCAGGTGGATAAAGTAAAACGTTCAGAAAGCGGCGTTATTACAGACCCATTCTTTCTCACTCCAGAGCAGCAGGTATTTGACGCAGAACATTTAATGGGCAAATACCGGATTTCCGGTGTGCCTATCGTCAACAATACAGAAGAACTGAAGCTTGTTGGCATTCTGACAAACCGTGACCTCCGATTCATTCAGGACTTTTCGATAAAAATCTCCGATGTAATGACAAAGGAAAACCTTGTAACGGCTCCGGTTGGAACCACATTGGATGAAGCAGAAAAGATTCTCCAGAGGCATAAAATTGAAAAATTGCCGCTGGTAGATGATGAAGGTGTTTTAAAAGGGTTAATTACCATTAAAGATATTGAAAAAGTCATTGAGTTCCCTAACTCGGCAAAGGATGAGCGCGGACGCCTGCTGGCAGGTGCAGCGGTTGGCGTAACCGGCGATACGATGAAGCGTGTTGAAATGCTTGTGAAATCACATGTGGATGTAATCGTAGTGGATACGGCACATGGACATTCAAAAGGCGTGCTTGATACCGTACGCGAAATCAGAAGCACTTATCCGGATCTGGCCATCATTGCCGGAAACGTTGCGACTGCTGAAGCGACAAAGGATTTGATTGAAGCGGGTGCTGATATTGTAAAAGTGGGAATCGGTCCTGGATCGATTTGTACAACACGCGTTGTTGCAGGTGTAGGGGTACCGCAGATCACAGCTGTTTATGATTGCGCAACTGAAGCACGCAAGCATGGCAAGTCCATTATTGCTGATGGCGGAATTAAATATTCAGGGGATATTGTGAAAGCATTGGCAGCCGGCGGACATGCCGTTATGCTTGGCAGCCTTCTTGCCGGTGTATCTGAAAGCCCGGGCGAAACGGAAATTTTCCAGGGACGCCGCTTCAAGGTTTACAGAGGAATGGGTTCTGTTGCAGCCATGGAAAAAGGCTCAAAAGACCGTTACTTCCAGGAAGATAATAAAAAGTTCGTTCCAGAGGGAATCGAAGGGCGCATTGCATATAAAGGGCCTTTATCCGATACCATTTACCAGCTTATCGGCGGTATCCGTTCGGGAATGGGCTATTGCGGAACAAAGGATCTTCACGAGCTTCGCGAAAATGCCCAATTCATTAAAATGACTGGTGCAGGCCTGAGGGAAAGCCATCCGCATGATGTGCAGATCACAAAAGAGGCGCCAAACTACTCGCTGTAATCCATAAAAAATATGGCTGTTTTTCGCACTCATTGTATCTTATTTACTGAGTTGATTGGAGCGAGCAGCCTGGAGCGGAAATCAACGGACAACATTGTTGGCGGAAAACAGCTAATAGAGCAGAAGAGGGAAACCTCTTCTGCTTATTTTTATGCCCAGTAATTGATACTAGGAAAATATCAGTGCAAGCAAGTGGGCCAATCATGCCACAAGGGAGGCAGGAATAGGTAATTACTCTATCTATTCTTTGAATCAGAGTTATGATAAAATAACAAAAGTGTATTAAAACGTTGGAGGGCAGTAAAATTGAAGAAAACATTGTACCGTAAGTCTATCGCTGGATTCCTTGCCTTGGTCATGATATTAGGTCTTTTACCTGGTATACATAAAGCACATGCGGAAGATATTTTAAATATCAATGCTGATGCTGCTATTTTAGTAGATGCAGAGACCGGAAAGATTTTATATCAAAAAAATGCGGATAAAGTACTGGGCATCGCCAGTATGACGAAAATGATGACAGAATACCTGCTTCTTGAAGCCATTGAAAAGGGAAAAGTGAAGTGGGATCAGGAATACGCAGTAAGTGAATATGTATGGAAAGTTTCACAGGATCGTGCTTTATCGAATGTTCCGTTAAGAAGAGACGGTAAATACAATATCCGTGAATTGTATGAAGCCATGGCTATCTACTCTGCGAATGGGGCAACGATTGCGATTGCAGAAACGATTGCCGGTTCAGAAACGAACTTTGTTAAAATGATGAACGAGAAAGCTGCAGAGCTTGGGCTGAAAGACTATAAATTTGTAAATTCCAGCGGTCTGAATAACCGTGATTTAAAGGGATCCCCTCCAGCAGGCGACCCTGAAGAAGAAAACGTAATGTCAGCAAGAGATACAGCCATGCTGGCCAAAGAATTGATTAACCGATTCCCGGAAGTACTGGAAACGGCAAGTACCCCTAGAAAGACCTTCAGAGAGGGTACAGATGATGAAATTAAAATGGAAAACTGGAACTGGATGCTTCCGGAGCTGGTATATGGCTATGAAGGGGCAGATGGCCTTAAAACAGGTACGACTGACTTTGCCGGATACTGCTTCACAGGTACTGCACTGAGAGATGGCAACCGCTACATCAGTGTTGTCATGAACGCTAAAGGAGCGAATGGACAGGCTACTTATAAATCCAGATTCGATGAAACCAAGAAAATGTTCGACTTCGGTTTCAGCAACTTCACGAAAGAAGAAATCGTTCCTGCCAATTATCAGGTGAAAGGCCAGAAAACAGTGCCTGTTACAAAAGGGAAAGAAGATAAAGTGAAGATTTCTTCAAAAGATGCCATCGAAATGGTTATGAGAAATGGGGAAAAGGAAAACTTTAAGCCCGTTCTTGTTCTGGATAAAAAGAAATTAAATGAAAATGGTGAATTGACTGCTCCTATTAAAAAGGGAGAAAAGGTCGGTTACTTAACAATTGAGTCCAAAGAGGACGGGAAGCTTGAGTTCCTGTCTGATAAAGGCAAAGGCAATATCCAGGTGGATGTTGTAGCCGCTGAAAGTGTTGAAAAAGCAAACTGGTTCGTGCTGACTATGCGCAGCATCGGCGGTTTCTTCGGTGACCTATGGGGAAGTGTTTCCTCAACTGTAAAAGGTTGGTTTTAAGAAAAAGGGCTTTCCTGTCTTGACAGGAGCCCTTTTTCATTGCATATTTTCAATAGGGAAAATTCCGAGTAAAGTAATCTATTTTCCTTTTTTTGAAAAGTTATTTTTATCATAATATTTAACCCATCCAGAGCAGATGGTATTTACGAAGGGGGATAAACATGAAGACAGGTACAGATCGTGTTAAACGGGGAATGGCAGAAATGCAAAAAGGCGGCGTTATTATGGACGTCGTTAACGCAGAACAGGCAAAAATCGCAGAAGAAGCTGGTGCAGTAGCAGTTATGGCACTTGAGCGCGTTCCTTCTGATATCCGTGCAGCCGGCGGTGTGGCACGTATGGCAGATCCGCGTATTATGGAAGAAGTAATGGGTGCAGTTTCAATCCCGGTAATGGCAAAAGCGCGTATCGGCCATATTGTAGAAGCTCGTATACTTGAAGCGATGGGTGTCGATTACATAGATGAGAGTGAAGTTTTAACTCCTGCTGATGAGGAATACCATCTGAACAAAAGAGATTACACTGTTCCGTTTGTTTGCGGATGCCGTGATTTAGGCGAAGCAGCACGCCGCATTGGCGAAGGTGCTTCCATGCTTCGCACAAAGGGTGAGCCTGGAACGGGAAACATCGTTGAAGCTGTGCGCCATATCCGCAAGGTGAATGCCCAGGTGCGCAAGGTTGTCGGCATGAATGAAGATGAGTTAATGACAGAAGCTAAGCTTCTGGGAGCGCCATATGAGCTTCTTTTGGAAATCAAGAGCCTTGGACGCCTTCCGGTCGTTAACTTCGCAGCAGGCGGCGTTGCAACACCTGCAGATGCAGCTCTAATGATGGAGCTTGGTGCTGACGGTGTGTTTGTAGGATCAGGTATCTTCAAATCTGAAAACCCTGCGAAATTTGCCCGTGCCATTGTTGAAGCAACTACACATTATCAGGACTACAAATTAATTGCTGAACTTTCAAAAGAACTAGGCACACCGATGAAGGGAATTGAAATTTCTTCATTGGCTCCTGAAGCTCGTATGCAGGAGCGCGGCTGGTAAGGGGAATTGACATGATAAAGGTTGGAGTATTAGGGCTGCAGGGTGCGGTAAGAGAGCATGTTCTATCTGTAGAAGCATGCGGCGCCGAAGCTGTGGTCATCAAACGCAAAGAACAGCTTGATGAGGTAGACGGGCTTATCCTGCCTGGCGGTGAAAGTACGACCATGAGACGCCTCATTGATAAATATGATTTTATGGATAGCCTTAAGGAGTTTGCCCAGTCAGGAAAGCCGATGTTCGGGACATGTGCCGGGCTTATCCTCCTTGCAAACCATATTATTGGCTATGATGAGCCTCATATTGGTGTGATGGATGTCCGGGTGGAAAGAAATTCATTCGGCCGCCAGCGCGAAAGCTTTGAGGCTGATCTTGATATTGCCGGAGTGGCAGAAGACTTTGCGGCAGTCTTTATTCGTGCGCCGCATATTGTTGAGGCCGGGGAGAATGTTGAAATCCTCGCCAAGCACAATGGCCGTATTGTGGCTGCGCGCGAAGGAAGATTCCTCGGGTGCTCCTTCCATCCGGAACTGACGGATGACCATCGCCTGACAGGCTATTTTGTTGAAATGATTAAAGAGTCCAAGCAATTAGCAATTTGAATATTTTGGTTGCAAATGGATCATAATTGTAGTACATTATGAATTACAAAATTCTTATAGCTGAAAAGCAATGAGAGGAACTAGTAGCAGGAACTTTGTTCTGTAGAGAGCCGGTGGCTGGTGTGAACCGGTGAATAAACCCTGTGAATCCATCCTCGAGCAAAGCATGGAACACCCGGTATGGCCGGGAAAAGTAAATGCTTTCGGTTAAAACCGTTATGGATTTAAGGTGGAAAGCTTATGCTTTCAACTAGGGTGGCAACGCGGGTAACTCTCGTCCCTTTTTTGGGGACGGGAGTTTTTTGTGTTCTAAATTATTTTTCAGGAGGTACTTAAAAATGCTGGACATTAAATTTTTGAGAGCTAATTTTGAAGAAGTGAAAAACAAGCTTCAGCACCGCGGTGAGGATTTAACGGATCTGGGAAAATTCGAGGATCTGGATGTGAAACGACGTGAATTGATTGTCGAAGCCGAACAGCTGAAGAGCAAAAGGAATGAAGTATCCCAGCAGGTTGCAGCCCTGAAGCGCGAAAAGCAGGATGCAGACCATTTAATCACAGAAATGAGAGAAGTCGGCGATAAAATTAAAGCATTGGATGAGGAGCTCCGCACAGTCGAGGAAGAATTGGACCAATTGCTGCTGAGCATCCCGAACATTCCACATGAAAGTGTGCCTGTCGGTGAAACAGAAGACGATAATGTGGAAATCCGCAAATGGGGAGAAGTCCGTGAATTTGATTTCGAACCAAAGCCGCACTGGGAAGTAGCAACAGATCTTGACCTGCTTGATTTCGAGCGCGCCAGCAAAGTAACAGGCAGCCGCTTTGTCTTCTACAAAGGTCTTGGAGCCCGCCTTGAGCGTGCACTGTTCAACTTCATGCTTGATTTGCACACAGACGAGCATGGCTATAAGGAAGTTCTTCCTCCGTACATGGTCAACCGTGCAAGCATGACAGGGACAGGACAGCTTCCGAAATTTGAAGAAGATGCTTTCCTGATTGAAAGCGAGGATTATTTCCTGATCCCAACTGCCGAGGTGCCTGTCACCAATATGCACAGGGAAGAAATTCTGAATGCAGATGAGCTTCCAATTAACTATGCGGCTTTCAGTGCATGCTTCCGTTCTGAAGCAGGGTCTGCCGGCCGTGATACTCGCGGGCTGATCCGCCAGCATCAGTTCAATAAGGTAGAACTTGTGAAGTTTGTGAAGCCTGAAGAGTCTTATGAGGAGCTTGAAAAGCTGACTGGCCACGCAGAAAAGGTCCTTCAGCTGCTTGGCCTGCCATACCGTGTGATGAGTATGTGCACAGGTGATCTTGGATTCACAGCTGCTAAGAAATACGATATCGAGGTTTGGATTCCAAGCTATAACACGTACAGAGAAATCTCTTCTTGCAGTAACTTCGAAGGATTCCAGGCGCGACGTGCCAATATCCGCTTCCGCCGCGAGGCAAAAGGCAAGCCGGAGCATGTGCACACACTGAATGGATCCGGCCTTGCGATCGGCCGCACGGTGGCAGCCATCCTGGAGAATTACCAGCAGGCTGACGGAAGTGTCATCATTCCGGAAGTATTGCGTCCTTATATGGGCAATCGCGAAGTCATTAAGCCTTAATGAGAAAGTTCGGAGCGGATTTTTAATCCGCTCTATTTTTTTTATAAAAATAATGTTGACATCTTTTTTAAGAGATGATATAGTATTTCTTGTCGATGCGGAGGAATACCCAAGTCCGGCTGAAGGGATCGGTCTTGAAAACCGACAGGCGGGTCAAACCGCGCAGGGGTTCGAATCCCCTTTCCTCCTCCATTTTAATTGACATCTAACACGCGCATAAATATTGGAGATACATAAAACCGCTGATCGCATCAGTGGTTTTTTTGTGTGCTCAAGAAAAGCGCAAGCGCCTTGCTCACGAAAGAACGCGGACTAAGAACGCCACGTCCTGTGGCAACGTCTGCATGACCCCCATCCTCCCAAAAGCTGCCGCTTTTGGTCGTGCGATGATTATGCTGACGAAGCCTTCCTTGTCCTGGGGGCCTCAAGCACAAGACGAGCCTCCCGGAAAGGCGTTCTTTGCCATTTTGGGAGACTTAGCTTGTGACCTCGAGGGGGTAGGAGCTGGAGCTAGACATTTACCGACGTTCAAAAATTATAGACTTCCTTATTTTCAAAGAAAAAACCGCCGATAATGGCGGTTATTTTTTCAATAGCTGCGTTTGTCTTAAGAAGTAAGAAATGCGCTCCACAATCGGCTCAATGGATTGCTCATTCTGAATGATGTCATAATCATTGATATTTAGGCGCAGCACCGGGCATGCATTAAAGCTGTTGATCCAATTTTCATAGCGCTGGTGCATTTCTTCCCAGTAGGAAATCGGCGTCTGCTGCTCCATCGGACGGCCGCGCTCCTGGATGCGGGAAAGAATGTCATCAAGCGAGCCTTCCAGGTAAATCAGCAAATCAGGGTGCGGGAAGTATGGTGTCATCACCATCGCATCAAATAAGCTGGTGTAGGTTTCGTAATCGACCTTGGACATCGTCCCTTTTTCATAATGCATTTTCGCAAAGATGCCTGTGTCTTCATAAATGGATCGGTCCTGAACAAAGCCGCCGCCATATTCGAAAATGCGCTTCTGATCCTTGAAGCGTTCAGCCAGGAAGTAAACCTGCAGGTGAAAGCTCCAGCGGTTGAAGTCCGCATAGAATTTATCGAGGTAAGGGTTTGTATCAACCTTTTCGAAAGAGGTTCGGAACCCCAGTGCGTCCGCAAGCGCATTGGTCATTGTTGATTTTCCGACTCCGACGGTTCCGGCAATGGTAATGACAGCGTTCGAAGGAATCTCATATTTCTGCCTTAGATTCATAAGTGTATGCTCCTCTTTTTTAATGATGTCGATAAGGTATCGAATATATGCATTAAGTCTGCTTCATTTTTAACAAAATCCAGCTGATCTCCATTAAAGCGGATGACCGGAATATCCGGGTGCTGCCTTTCGAACTCATTCATAGCCGTTTCATAATCAAGGGATAATTGCTCGAGATATAACGGACTGATGTTCTTTTCAATTTCACGGCCTCTCAGCTCGATTCGGTCGAGGAGTGTTTCGAGGCTGGCATTAAGATAGATAATGACATTCGGCTTTGGCATATCAACCGTCAGAATGTTGTAGATCTTCAAATACTTCTGATATTCAGTCTGATTCAATGAACGCTTTGCAAAGATCAGATTCTTGAAAATATGATAATCAGCCACAACAGGCTTATTTAGAGCCAGGTAGTGATTGTTGATATCAACCAGCTGTTTATAGCGGTTGCAGAGGAAAAACATTTCAGTCTGAAAGCTCCATTCTTCGATGTTTTCATAGAATTTTCCTAAAAAAGGATTTTCATCAACAATCTCTTTTAGCAAGGCATATTGAAATTTCTCAGAAATTGCTTTAGCGAGAGATGTTTTCCCAACGCCAATCGGCCCCTCTACTGTAATAAAAGGTATTCCCCCCATAGTGATCGTCCTCCTGCATTGCTTATTTATCTATAGAAACCATTTATAGGTACGTTCCAAAATGACACAAAGCTTATTTTATCACAGTATGGAGTGGAAGGGATATGGAATTTCAGCTGGAAATAAGAAAATAAGAGCGTATAATCTGAAAAATAAAAAAGCTGCCTGTAAGCGGCAGCTGCTGAGTGATTATGCTCTTTTTGTCACATCGAAGTTTTCGGTAATCAGAAGCCAATTTTGCGGGAAAGACAGGCCTAGCTTCCAGTAGCTCATTCCCCGCAGCTTCAGTTCTTTGATTAAGTCGAATTTCGCCTGGATGGAGCGGGCATCCTCAAACCAGACTTCATGCCTTTTTCCGTCAGGTGCTGTGTAGTTGAAAAATGGGGCCTGTGCTTTGTAGTCATATTGAATGGCCACATTATTTTCCGCTGCGATCTGTATGGCCTGCTGAGGACTGACCGCTTTTGCGGTGGTGCCCTGAACAAAAGGAAGCGTCCAGTCATAGCCATATAAGTTCTGGCCCATCATGATTTTAGAAGATGGCATTTCGCTGATTGCGTATTCCAATACCTGCCTCACTGGGCCTATCGGGGAAACGGCCATAGCCGGACCGCCGCTGTAGCCCCATTCATAGGTCATGATGACCACGAAATCAACAATCTCCCCATGGGCTTTATAATCATGTGCCTCATACCAGAGCCCTTTCTGTTCAGCGCTGGTTTTCGGGGCCAATGCTGTGGAAATCAGCCAGCCTTCCTGCCTGAATCTTGCCTTTGCTTTTCTGAGAAAATTGTTATACGCTTCCCGGTCCTCCGGGCGCAGAAACTCAAAGTCAAAGTGAATATCCCTGAAGCCGTATTTTTTGGCAGTGGCTGTAATGTTATCCAGGAATTTATTCTGAATCGCCATATCATTTAACAATATTCTGCCGAGTTCGTCACTGAACTGATCATTTTCCTGATTGGTGATCACCATCATCAAAACATTATTATTGGCTTTCGCAATAGCTGGGAAATCATTCAGAAGCGGCTCCTTCAAAGAGCCATCGCGGAGAGCCTGGAAGCTGAAAGGCGCCAGATAGGTCAGATAAGGCGCAGCCTCTCTTGCGCTTTCCTCCAGTTCAGGTGCGACTGTATTGCCTCTTGGCTCCACATAGGCATTGAATTCGGCTTTCGTTTTCGGACGGGGCGGGATATAAAGGCGGAACCCCACCTGAAGCGGCTGGCTTACAGAAATGCCATTGACTGATGCCAGCTGCTGATAAGAAATGCCGAACCTTCTTGAAATCGAGTAAAGGCTGTCACCGGGCTGCACCCAATAAAAGCTTCCTATTATCGGAATAACCAGTGTCTGGCCGATTACGAGATTATTTGGATTGGGAATTTCATTTGCTTCAACGAGATCTTCAACTGTCGTTCCATATGCCTGGGCAATGCCGAACAAAGACTGATTTTGCTGGACAACATGAATCTGCAATCTATCTCCCTCCCTGAAAAGCACATCTTAAACACTACTGCCATTTTATGAAGGAAACAGGGAAGAAATGTTATAATTGTTTTCAGAGAAGGAAGTTATATTGGCTTTTAATACGTTTTCCATCATCTTTAAGGCATTTGCGTTATCATGGTCATCATTGGAAGCGGTGCAGTCATGCGGTATATGCAGACGGTATTCTCTCATATAAGCGTCATTGGCTGAAAACAGGACACATATATTGCCTGCGATTCCCGTCATAACAAGCAGATTGACGCCGAGCTGGTGCAGGAGAGTATTTAAGGCAGTGCCGTAAAAAGCGGAGTGCTTTGGCTTTATTAAAAAATAATCATCCGGAGACGGGTGCATTTCATCAAGGATATGCACACTGACAGGATTGCGGCAATGATTCATAATCGTATCGAGATCAGCTTTCCAGAGATTATAATGATCATTCACGTAAATGACCGGGAGATTCTGTTCATGGAATGCGGTCTTTAGCTCATTGATGGGTTTTATGATATTCATTGCTTTTTCAGCAAGGGTTTTTCCATGGTGAAAATGGAAGTCGTTAATCATGTCAATAATGATAAGAGCCGGTTTACAGGCTTGCGGATTTTTCATCGAATCGCTCCTTTAAGAGTATTTTTCGTAAAAGGGGCAGCTTTTACACAGATAATAAGAGAAGGAATGAAGATATTTGATTCAGGAATCATTCACTGAAGATGAACTTTATATGCGGGAGGCCATCAAGGAAGCCAAGCTTGCTGAAGGGCTGGAGGAGGTTCCGATTGGCGCAGTCATTGTTCTGGACGGGGAGATTATTGCCCGTGCCCATAACCTGCGAGAAGTGAATCAGACTGCGATTGCGCATGCGGAACTCTTGGCCATTGATCAGGCATGCAAAAAACTCGGGACCTGGCGGCTGGAGAATGCCGTCCTTTATGTGACATTGGAGCCCTGTCCGATGTGTTCGGGATCCATTATTCTGTCGCGCATCCAAAAGGTGGTGTATGGAGCCAGGGATCCGAAAGGCGGCTGTGCAGGAACGCTCATGAACCTATTGCAGGATGAGCGGTTCAATCATCAGAGTGAAGTCATCGCAGGGGTGCTTGAAGAAGAATGCGGCGAAATGCTTTCGAGCTTTTTCCGTAACTTGCGAAAGCGCAAGAAAGAAGAGAAAAAGAAAAGGCAATTGCTGCAGATGGAACAGGATACAGGAATTGACAATGGCTAGGCATTGCTTTTTTTTCTGATTGTTAGTATACTTATAAATGCGTCGGACAAAGACGCATCTAAATATGGTTTCAACTTTGCCGTGCTAGGCGGGGAGGTAGCGGTGCCCTGTACTCGCAATCCGCTCTAGCGAGGCTGAATCCCTTCCCGAGGCTGGTGTCCTGTAGGGCCTGCCTTAAGTAAGTGGTGTTGACGCCCGGGTCCTGCGCAATGGGAATCCATGAATCATGTCAGGTCCGGAAGGAAGCAGCATTAAGTGGACGCTCCCATGTGCCGCAGGGTTGCCTGGGCCGAGCTAACTGCTTAAGTAACGCCTATGGGCGCCAGTCGACGGAAGGTGCACGGCAGTTTATATTGTTATTAAAACTCATCCTTTTGCGGGGTGGGTTTTTTGTTGTATTTTTTACTCTAGGTTTTGTAAAAAGGAAATTAGATACGTTATAATAGATGAAGGACTATACATAGGAAGGGGGCGTGTCAGTGAGTTATCAAGCTTTATATCGTGTTTGGCGCCCGCAGCAGTTCATCGATGTTGTCGGGCAGGAACATGTGACAAAGACTTTGCAAAACGCCCTGCTTCAGGAGAAGATATCACACGCCTATTTGTTTTCCGGCCCCCGTGGAACAGGTAAAACGAGTGCGGCAAAAATACTTGCAAAGGCTGTTAACTGTGAGAAGGCACCTGTCACTGAACCATGCAACGAGTGTTCGGCCTGCAGAGGGATTACAGACGGATCAATTCCTGATGTCATTGAAATCGATGCTGCATCCAATAATGGTGTAGAAGAGATCAGGGATATCCGGGACAAAGTGAAATATGCCCCGAACGCTGTAAAATATAAGGTTTACATCGTTGATGAGGTGCATATGCTTTCCATTGGAGCCTTCAATGCGCTGTTAAAAACGCTTGAAGAGCCGCCCAAGCATGTTATTTTTATTTTAGCCACAACCGAGCCTCATAAAATTCCTCTGACGATTATTTCCCGTTGCCAGCGATTCGATTTCAAGCGGATTACAGCTCAGGCGATAACAGGAAGAATGAAGCTGATTGCGGATGAAACAGATGCAGCCTATGAAGAGCAGGCCCTGCAGATCATCGCAAGAGCCGCAGAAGGCGGGATGCGTGATGCGCTCAGTCTGCTTGATCAGGCGATCTCCTTCAGCCAGGATCGCGTTACAGTCGAAGATGCCCTATCTGTAACAGGTGCGGTGTCGCAGGGGTTTTTAAATAAACTGGCAAGAGCGGTTAAAGACAGGGATGCAGCATCCGGGCTGGAATTTCTGGAGGAGCTCCTTTTTCAGGGGAAAGATCCATCCCGCTTTATAGAGGACTTTATCCTGTATTACCGGGACATGCTTTTATATAAAGCGGCTCCAAGGCTGGAGGAATCTCTTGAACGGGTTATGCTCGATGATGACTTCCAGCAGCTTGCCGGGGAAGTGGAGCCTGAAGAGCTTTATAAGCTGATTGAAGTGCTGAACAAGGCCCAGCAGGAAATGAGATGGACCAACCATCCGCGAATCTTCCTGGAAGTGGCGATTGTGAAACTGTGCCAGCTTGAACAGCGGGAGAGACCAGGACAGGCTGAAGACATTAAGCCGCTGATCCAGCAAATCGAACAGCTTCAGCACGAACTGGCGGAATTAAAGAAAAACGGCATAGCGGTGAAAGAAGAAGGAGCTCCTGCTGTACAGAAAAAGCCGCAGAGAAGTTCACGCAAAGGATTCCAGGCGCCAGTCGGGAAAGTGAATGAAGTACTGAAGCAGGCAACGAAAAACGATCTGGTGGCTGTAAAAAGCCGCTGGGGCGAGATGCTGAATCTGCTTGTTCAAAACCAGATGCGCTCTCAGGCAGCTCTTCTCAATGAAGCAGAGCCTGTAGCCGCTTCGGAAACAGCTCTTATAGTAAAATTCAAATATGAAATTCATTGTCAGATGGCCATGGATAATGCGAAATTCCTGGATACTTTGGCGAATGTCCTGTTTGAGCTTTTAGGAAAGAGATTGCAGCTGGTCGGCATTCCGGATGAACAATGGCAAAGTGTCAGGGAGGATTTCCTGCGCAGCCAGCGTGACGGAGATGAGTCTGGCGGGGGCTTCGGCGGAAATGAGGAAGAGCCTCATGTCGCTGAAGCGGTCAAGTTATTTGGCGCTGAACTAATTGAAATTAAAGAATAGAAACTAGCTGGAGGTATGTAAAATGCGCGGTGGAATGGGAAATATGCAAAATATGATGAAGCAAATGCAGAAAATGCAAAAGAAGATGGCTCAGGCACAGGAAGAGCTTGGTGAAAAAAGAATAGAAGGAACAGCTGGCGGCGGAATGGTGACTGTCATTGTATCCGGTCATAAACAAGTTTTAGAAGTAAACATTAAAGAGGAAGTTGTGGATCCGGAAGATATCGAAATGCTTCAGGACCTTGTCCTGGCGGCAACTAACGATGCACTGAAAAAAGCGGAAGATTTAACAAATGATACGATGGGCCAATTTACTAAAGGAATGAACCTGCCGGGAATGTTTTAATCAAACATCCTGAAGGAGTGCTTGAAAGCACGGACAGGCCGGGCGCCAGCGAACATAGCCTGATGGAATCTTCATCAGGCCATCATGCTCGCGGCGCTTTTCCTTTTCATATAGGAGGAAACATACATGCATTATCCTGAACCGATATCCAAGCTGATTGACAGCTTTATGAAGTTGCCCGGAATCGGCCCGAAAACGGCTGCGCGTCTGGCGTTTTTTGTTTTAAGCATGAAAGAAGATACGGTGCTGGATTTTGCGAAAGCACTGGTCAATGCGAAAAGAAATTTATCTTACTGCTCTGTCTGCGGCCATATCACGGACCAGGATCCTTGTTATATATGTGAGGACCAGAGGCGTGACCGGTCCGTCATTTGTGTGGTCCAGGATCCGAAAGACGTGATCGCCATGGAAAAAATGAAGGAATACAACGGGCTGTATCATGTGCTCCATGGAGCGATTTCTCCGATGGATGGGATTGGCCCCGAAGATATTAATATTCCTGATTTATTGAAAAGGCTTCAGGATGAAACGGTGCAGGAGATTATTCTTGCCACCAATCCGAACATTGAAGGGGAAGCAACAGCCATGTACATCTCCCGCCTGATCAAGCCGTCCGGCATAAAGGCTACCCGGATCGCTCATGGCCTGCCGGTAGGCGGAGACCTGGAGTATGCGGATGAAGTAACACTCTCAAAAGCGTTAGAGGGAAGAAGAGAAGTTTAAGCACGGAGGCGGAATATATGTTTTTTCGCAGGAAAAAATGGCTTCGCAGCGAGTTTGATGAGAAGCTTCTGGAGCAGCTGAACAGATTGAAAACAGATTGGAACAACCAGAAATCACTGGTGGAAAAAAGCTTTGATCCATCCCCGGAGGCAATCAGCCAGGCCAAGCTGGCCGAAGCGAAATACTTTTTTCTATTCAAGGAAGCTAAAAAGAGAAATGTTAAAGTGAGAATGTAAGTTATTTATTTTGCTGGAAGAAAATCGTCCATAATAAAATACTTGTCCTCCTCTATGGTCTTTTTTGTACATACTAATCATAAATTAGTAGTACAAGTTTCCTGAGAGGAGGATTTTTCTTTTGGATCCTATTGTAGTGATCTCCATTCTGGGAGGATTAATTTTATTGCTTCTATTTATAGGAGCCCCGGTAAAACCAGTAAGATTCATAGGGCAGGGAGCCATTAAACTGATCATAGGGGCACTTTTATTATTCTTCTTAAATGCATTTGGGAATCAGATTGGCATTCATGTTCCTATAAACCTTGCTACTTCGGCCATTTCCGGATTTCTGGGCATTCCCGGATTGTTTGCCCTTGTTGCTATACAGACATGGATTATTTAATTTTTGCAGCCGTTCTGTAGCGGCTGTTTTTATTTTTAAATCTTTTTTAGTAATTATGTTGACAGTTCTTTTTGGTGGTGATATTATATTAAAGGTCGTCACCACGACGCGATGAAAAAACAACTTACAAAAAAGATGTTGACATTGAATCGTGAGAATGATATATTAATAAAGTCGCTTATGAGCGGCGGATTGATCTTTGAAAACTGAACGAACAAAACGTC
>NZ_APVL01000044.1 GCF_000565285.1 Cytobacillus firmus DS1
TTTTAACTGCCGTTTATTACATTTTTTGCTTGCCAAATACAGGGACCGGTGGCCTAGATAAGGAGAAAGTAATGAAGATATTCGAAAAAAAATTAAGAAATCACTCCACTCACTTTAAAATTGTCCTTTATAAAAGATAGAATATCTTATTAATTGCAAGCTTATTTGAGAAAAGTGTAGCAACAGCTTTCATAATTGGATTAGGGGGAAGTAATAATGTTAGGGTGGTTACGGAAACGGAAGTATACATTTACAAAGGAAGATGGATTAAAAAGTATAGGAACAACTAAAGAAACTAATATAGATTTTAAGGAATATTTTTACGATGAAAGTAATAAATATTTTCAGTTGCAAGAGGTAGTTCAAGAAAACTTAGAATCATATACACCAGAGGAAATAGAAAGGCTGGCAGCTGATGTCTTATATTTATATTGTTGCTTCGTTAGAAATATCTCAACAATTAAAACAGAAAATATGAGCAAGTCAAATCTACATTTTCACCTTGCTGTTATTGGGAAGTTGTCGGATGCCACTCACAATATACCAGGCAGTCTAATTGCAGCAAGGTTGGGTAAAGCTCATGTATTGAATTACCACCTTAGTGAATTTTTAACGTTTCTAAAAATTTTACATCAAACTGAAATTATTCGACTAGACTATCATTACCATTGCCTTGATATAAGAAAAGAATGGGAGCATTTATATGTTTCTACTGAAGAAACGGCCTGAATCTAATCGGATGGGACAGCAGCTGGCCACATAAAAAGCAATGAGTACTTAACAGCAGACCTCGCTAGAGTATTCCCTCCCTCAGCATGCTCCAAGTCCGCTCTTCTCCCGCTTATACCCTCATTATATCCAGTTTTTCCCTGTTCGTTGGCCCGTCGGTCCTCTTAAACCGCTCGCTTTTGACTTTGAATTGTGGGAGAGCGTTTGTTTTTTCGGACTTGCTGCAGGCTTCGCTTGCGACGCGCGACAAACCCCCACCCTTTCTTTCGAGAAAATGGTTCCGAAGGATTGGATGATTCGAAGGGATGGAATGGATTCGAAAAAATTGAATGATTTAATGGGTTCGAAGGATGAAATGAATCGAATGAATGTGATGGGTTCGGAATAAATGAAATGGAAAAAACGGGCTGTTCAAGGTAAAAAAAGCGGGAGAAGGGAGGAAAAGCGGCATACAGTGTAGAAGAATACTCTAACGAGGTTTACTGAATTTGAAAATAGTTTATAGTTATGATGAAGGTGATGGATTGATGGAACAATTGACGATATTTGAGTGTGAGGAAGCCTCCCCTCTTGCGGAAGAGGAGATGGTTTTTCAAATCGGCGATGACGTGAAGATCCGGAAGGTCCAGGAGGAGGAACCGCTGGATCCGGAGGACTTTTATTATTTGAAAGACTTCAGCAACAAAAAAGGCATTATCCTTTCCGCTAAAACGAATTCCCAGGGGAAGGTATGCTACGAGGTTGGGTTTGACAGAGACGTTAAAGGTTACTTTTACAGCGGGGATCTGATTTTGCTGTAAGGGAGGAAAGTTAAATGGAGGAAAAACAAAGGCAGCCAGTTTCCATCGAAATCATCGGTCTTAGCCAGAGGGAATTAAATACGCTCTTTATTCTAAAGACCCTGATGGAAGGCACGAATTATCCAAAAGCACTTTATAAAGAGTTAACCGAGAGGTTTAATGGTAAAAGACATAGTTACGCTTACTTTTGCAAAGTGGCAAAAGAGCTGGCCGAGAGCGGGCATTTGCTCCTGGAGAAAGAGGGCTCCTTTAATGTCTACAACATTACAAAGAAAGGGGAATCCCTTTACCAGTGGTACCAGCTGAATTTTAAAGAGCGCCTCTATGAAGTCAAAATGGTCATCGACCGGTTTGTCTACGATTTGACTAGGTCCGGTAATAATCCGCCGGTTGAGCATGAGCTTCCAGATGAACATCGAAATTATTTTGCCAAATTGGTTTCAGTGATGGATCTAGTCCGGTATGTCACATTAAAAGCAGCCATGAACCAGGGGCACATTCATATGGCCGGCATTGAGGAGATATTAATGCAAAGGTATGGGTGGGTGACCAGTAGCGGTTATCATTACAAACTTGCAAGGGATATGGAAAAAAACGGTCTATTAGTTGGAAAGTGGGAAGGCGTAACTAGGACGAAACGGTTATTGAGGATTACTGAGGAAGGAAAACATCATTATAAGCAGATTGCTGATTCTGCAGCTGAAAGAGTTCAAGCTGTACAACACTATTTAATTTCAGTTTTAAAATTCTTGTAGTTCAAAGGCCATTACTCTAGTAAGCTAGCTTATAAATCATCCTTATAGATCTCATATCACCCTATTGAAAATTTATTTCAATAGGTTTTTTTGTGTTTATTGAAGGGTGGTTAAAAAGTACTATTGTAATTTTATCCCTTAAATGTATAAAATAGTAAACGGAGGTGAATTTGGTAGAATTTTGTAGAAGTTTATCATTTTTTGAAAGAAGGGGGATATAATGATGAAAAAAACAAATTTATTCGTAATCGCTTTACTTACGATACTAGCAACTTTTGCAAACCCTTTTGAAGGAAAAGCAGCAAGTTGTCCTGACTATACAGTTCATAGCGGGGGAAATACCTTTCTTGATGCTTCGTACGATAATGGATCAGCTAAATGGGTTCTTGAGCCAGATTCAGGTCCCGATCAAGGTACATATTTAATTGAGTATGGGGCACATGGTGATATGATTCATTACTATAAGTTTAGCATAGGTGGTTGTTCTAGTTACGCTGGCTGGTGGGGTGTTTATGCCTATCTAAATAACTATGATTTCACTAATACTAAGGCAACATATTATTGGGATTTTGGTTCTACTAGAAGAAATATTGGGACACTTAATCAAAAAACTGCTCCGGGTGGTTGGAATAAAATAAGTACGCAATTAATTAACACATCTTCTCCTATATTCGGGGTTTCAAGTAATGGCCCAAGTGGTACAAATACCGGTTCTGATGGAATGAAATTAGTAGACTAAGGAGGCGATACCCTTGAAAAAATTAACGTTAACACTTTCTATTCTTTGTTTTGTAGTTATATTAGCAGCATTTAATCCAATAACAAATACGACTCAGCCTATAGAAGTTAGTAAAGAAGAAATTCATTCAAAAATGTTAAACTCGATTAATTATTTTAAATCCGCTAAAGGAAACTTTGTTTATAGTGATAACACAGGAATAGAATACACGGTAGATTATCATGTGAAAACTAAAGATAATCCTTCATCTGTTGTAACTATGAATGATCATGGTGAGAAATCAACTCAATCTTTTAATGAAAAGTCCAGTCTAATCATTGATCATGAAAAAGAAGCCTATAATGAGTTAGCCGTCCCGGAAAATTTCAGTAAGGAAATGTGGGCTCATTTAGAAAAAGAAGATAAAAAGCCAAAAGCTAGATATCAAAAGGAAAACGGAGAAAAAGTCTACGTTCACTATGTAGATCCAACTCAAATGGGGATAGCCCAAGACTCTTTATACCCTCAAAGTATTGCTATGGGATTCCTTGAGGATTATGACCAATGGGAAATTACAGACGTTCTAAGCAAGGAAAACGGTGGTTTGCATAACTTGGATACTATTGTAATAGAAGGTACTTTAAATGATTATTATCAGAAAAAGCATTCAGCTAAGACCTTTAAATTATGGGTTAGTAAAGACACTGGGATTTTATTAAATTATGAAGAGTACAATGATACTGGTGATGTAGTAATTAGCCAAATTACAAAATCTATTAAATTGAACCAAAATGTCAAAGACCGTATCGCTGTCCCGGCCGTACCTAAAAATTACAAGAAAACTGAGATATATTAACCTTAAGGAGAGTGAATTCTTTATTCACTCTTTTTCCTTTAATATACTTACTATTTTACCTCCATCATACCCTTTCTGGCTTTCCCACCAGAGGGAAAGCCCCCCTAATGTTCCTATCTCCATTACATTATCCTCTGCATATTGAAAAGATTAATTAACCGATAAAATTTATTTTCAATCTAACTATATTCAGAATCAAAAGGATACCACCACTTTGTAGGCAACCATGATAAAAATTAATAAACATGCTATATTTACTTGATCTTTGAAACATTTTTTTCAGTTGTTCGTCTTCTTAATGAATCTAAGTCAGGAGAGCGAGAATGTTTAAATCTAAAGAGCAAAAATTTAAAGAAATCATTCACCTTTATTCAAATGATATTACCAGAATTTCTTATTCATATCTAAAGGACAAAGAATTAGCAAAGGATGTTACTCAAAACACCTTTCTAAAGGCATATGAAAATTTTAATACAATACAAAAAAAGGATTCCATCAAATACTGGCTAATAAGAACTGCAGTAAATGAATGTAAAGATTATCTTAAAAGCTCTTATAAAAAAAGGACTACAATTACAGACGAAGAACCACTTATTTCTGTTGAATTGAATATTGATGAAAAATTTATTAAACAATTAGAGAGAACAAAAATTAGAAACATGTTGTTTTCCATCGATGAAAAATACAGAGAAATTCTAATCCTATATTATTATCAGGATCTCTCTCTTAAAGAAATATCAAGTCTTTTAAATATAAACGAAAATACAGCAAGGACCCGTATTTCTCGAGCTAGAAAAGTGTTCAAAGAGATTTTTGATAAGTCTGGAGGTATTTAATATGGAAGAGATAAAAAAAGTAATAGAGGATGGATTTGAAGAAATAATATTTGATGATGAAGACAAAGAAATCCTTTTAGATACTATTAAGCGATCGAGAAGGAGAAATATCAAGCAAAAAACTTTGATTATCTTTTCGAGTGCAGCTATGATCTGGTTGCTTTTATTTTCTACAGCGAATCAAATAATAACTTATGCTATAGATCAAAGTGCTGAAAAGATGGAATTGCAATTAAAGATGTATAATTCCGTCCTATATTATGAGACTGTACAAGGACAATATCAGGAAACAGATTACCTCAGAGAACAAAAAGAACAAGTGAAATTTAAGATAAGTGAAGGGGACACTCCTGGAGGAACTGTTCAAATTAACATCAATGATAATATCTACATTGAAGAAAAATCCAATGGAAACAAACGAATTGTATATGAAGATTCGCCAGAAGGTGAGATTGTATCAGAAGATAAAAGAACAATTGTAGACAAATTCACACAAAATTTATTCGAAAAATGGGAAACGCTTAAAGATGCTTTTGTGATTATGAATGATGGAATACCAGGCTATAACTACAGAGAAAGGCCTTCTTATATTCATTATTCTAGTTTTATTACATTTCCCCAAGCCCCAGCACATTATTTAAGGGTTTTAGAAAACTGGGAGATAAAAGAGGAAGGGACACTCCTTGGAAGGAAGGTTAAAGTTATTGAAGGGGAATTTGATAAAAACAGCAAGGAAAAATTCAGATCTGAAACATTTAAAATGTGGGTAGATACCGAATCTGGGGTATTACTCAAATATATTTCTTATGATAAAGATGGAAAGATGACCAAAGAAGTCCATGTAAATGAAATAAAGTTTAATGAAGACTTAAATGCTGAAGATTATTTAGAATAAGGTCTCACCAAGGAAAACACCATTTCTCAAAGTTCATGAATATTGACAAATGGTGTTTTTTCTTGGGATTTTGCAATTAAAATGATTTCCGCATATGATTGTCCTAATAAAACAAAATGGAATATCTATTTAATAGCATGTAAGGGGGAAGTAATATGAATACCAATAAACCTGATATGAAGGGGTTAGATCAATTAGATACAGCTGTTCTTTTACAGAAGATGATTGTGATTAATGGAATGATTAACTACGGTACAAAAGAGCAAAAAGAAAAAGGGAAGATGGAATTTAAAAAGCTTGAACCATTAATTTTAAATTCTGTTAATCTTGCAGCACTTGAACAAGCAAAGTTCGAGCTTAATATTACAAACAATGATCTTAAGCAACAATAGCTTAAGTTCTTTTTACAATGCAAACCAAATGAAGGAGAGAGTATGAATATCCCTTTTTGCTATCATCAAAGAATCGAAATGTTTACAGACATTAAAGGCGGCCACATTCATCTTTTAGAACTATCAGAAAATGAGCTGTCACATAAAAAGCTAAAAAAATTAATACATCAAATTTCTGAATTAAACAATATAACTCCAATCCTTTTCAATTGGATCTACTATGGAGATGGTAAGGCTTATGGAGTTAGTTCATCAATGATAAGCTGCTTATCCAAGAACGATGAACGCTTATACTCACAATACAGAAAAAGAATGGTCTTAGCGGCACCATTTCGTATATTCTAAGATTGAAATTTTTAATTAATCTATGATAAAATATGGTAAATACATATTACTAAAAGCGGAAGAACCGCAATCAGGGATGAAACCTTGTTTGCAGTTCTTCCGTTTTTTATTAGGAGGAAATATAAATGAACGCAATTGCAAATGGATTTAAGAAAAAAAGAAAAGCTATGAATTTACTGCTTATTGAAGTTAGTAATGGATGTGGACTGCTCCCTAGTACCATTCTAAAAATTGAAATGGGGATTCACGGCAATATGAATGACATCCAAAAGCTTTCATCTTTTTACAGTAATTAATACCGTTCAATGATTTAGCTCTAATCATAAGTTAAATGAAAATGTTAAAGGAGACAAACCATGTACATTGAAGATGCTATTAGTACCAATCATCGATTTGTAGATTTTGTTGAGGAAAGGGAAAATGATTTGTTTGAAAAAGAGAAATTTAGAGCATTAGGAAAACAGGATGACTATATTTTTCAGACTTTGGTTTTTATGGGAAGAGCATCTCAGCAAATGTCTATAGGATTTACAATTGCAGATACTCTGAATGAAATCCCTCAATCTATTAAGGAGGAAATGAGGGATCTAGCAAGACGTTATCACGGATTACAGGAACAGATCCGCAACCTTTCAAAGGAAGGAGGATAAACGTGAATGCTG
This sequence comes from Cytobacillus firmus DS1, assembly GCF_000565285.1. Lineage (GTDB taxonomy): Bacteria > Bacillota > Bacilli > Bacillales > Cytobacillaceae > Cytobacillus > Cytobacillus firmus_A. Next base: position 6,989 of record NZ_APVL01000044.1, read on the forward strand.
CAGTTTTAGCAAACGGAAAAGTAATCAGTGCTTTTGAGTACCAAGATGTAAAACATGGCCACAACATTTACTGTTTGGATAGCTCTTGCAAAGCTCCTGTCATTTTCGTTCCAGCTCAAGGCAGTGTAGCACCACACTTTAAAACAAGTGGAAAAGGGAAGTCGAAGCATACAGACAACTGTGGACTGTCAAAAAAATTGAGTTTTGTAGAAACCATAGAAAAATGTGAGCAGTATCAAAATGATTTGCTGGCCAAGGACATGCAGCAGATTGTCATCAAGATGAATTTGAATAGAATTGATCCAGATTTTGAAGCTAAGGTCGTTGAGAGGGAACAACAAAATAAACCGCCACAGGCTATTAAAGTAAAGAATGATTCTTCCTTAACACCTAGCAGCATATCTTCACTTAAGTCTGTTGTAAAGTTAATTAAAGACCACCAACCGGATGTCCTGGCATCCATTATCATACATGTTAAAGGCAATAAGATTCCTCTATCACAGTTGATCATTAAACCAGCACGAACCCATGAACTTTTATGGGAGAATAAATCTCTTGAAAAGACTCCATATTTTGTTTATGGGACAATAAGTAATTTTATTAAAAGAGAGAAGGTATACTACCTAAACTTTGAAGAAGGTAAAAATTTCAGCTTAGTAGTATTTGAGAAATATTTCCCTCATTTCACCTATACAGAGAATCAGCTTCTAGGTCATAAAGTCATAGCATACGGATTTTTAAGAAAAAATAAATACAATGAAAAAAAGTCTACCGAGATGATAATTAAGAGTAGTAAATATATCGAGCACCTACCTATTGTGACCTAACATAAAAGTTCGATAACTATGAATCAGTGATTCAAGGAATAGATAATCAACGTAAAAGTGACAAGGGATTTAACCAATTTAAGGAATTATTTAGCGCATTATAGAGCATCCTTCTGGGTGCTTTTTGTTTTGTCATTATTTGACGAACGATAGTGTTTGTTCCTGTAGGTCCTCTTGCTCATAATAGGGGGTGGGGGTGTAATAATATGTTTTTTGACCCAGGAATTCGGCCTGGATTATCAATGGAGTATATCGAAGAAGAAATAGAAAGCCTAAAAAAGAAATATTATTGCAAGCAATGTAATAAGCAGATAGAAAGTTACGAACACTCTTATCAAGATGAGAAATGTGATGATTGCTATAAGCGATCATTATGGGCGAATCTAAAAAGGGATTATAGAGTGAAGATAAAATACTCTAGAGATTCTAAAGTACCTAAAAAACTCCATGGATTGTGGGTAACAATAGAAGGTTTTAATAATCGTAATAATCCAGTGTTTTATTGCCCTATAACAGATAAACCAAGAGTATTAAGTTTTAGTAATATGGATCAAGCTCATAAGCGTTATAAACTTAGATAGCACCTATTTTAGGTGCTTTTTATTTTGGAAAAAGCAGTGGATGGGGAAGAAACTTAATAGAAAAAGTAGTGCCTTTCGAGAAATACATTGATGTAGTAACAGGCACTAATTGTAATTTGTTTGATTGAAATTTATTCAATAACGAATCAAGCTCTTGACTACACTATATTGTTTCCTTATTTAAGAGACCATTTACATTCGCTAGTCTAATCATCTCACTTCTTTTTCTGACGATTAATAAGAAAAGATTTTCTATGCTCACATGCTCATTTACATAAAACATTATTCACCCTTCTTTTACACTTTTATTCTATAGTAAAAACAAGTCAAAAAAAGTAAGCGAGAGGTTACCGAATGGCCGAATTTAAAACAGAGCAACAAAAGCGTAAGTTCTATGATAGTGGAGAATGGAAGAAGCTACGAGAGAAAATAAAGAAACGTGACAACTATGAATGTCAGGAATGTAAACGACAATGACAAGTCACTATTGATAAAAATCAATATAGTAAAAGGGTATTTATTAATGTTAATTTTCCTTGTATTCAATCTTGCACATATTCTCCTTCAATAAATTTTCCTCCATTGTTCAATTAGTACATAAATATGAATTTTTAAACTGAGTTGAATGGACTGGCTTTTTACCCTAGTTAAAAAAGCGGTACCCCAAATATTATGCTGCTTACTTATTTTCTAGTTTTATCTAATTATTGAGGCGATACCTGATTACCGAAAATTCTATCATCTTTCATACAGCAAATTAGATGCCCAAGGTATCGATTAACTAAAGATAATTTGCTTAAAACGCGATTCTCCGACAATAGTATATATAATTTTTGTTCTATATTTTTATTACACTCCACAAGATAAAAATAATTACACTCAGGTAGGCCAACTTCCTTAAATAACGAATGATACACAATAGTCATTTTGTATCATTCGGTAATAAGGTCGTAACCCCTTGTGGCTGTAAGCCTAGACCGCTTATTTTACATATAGTATAATTTTTATATCGGACATATTGAAGTGCAATGTATGATTAAATGATACATATTGGATTTATAGATTGGGGGTAGGTAAATTGAATTTAGTTCAGCCGATACGGGACCTTGAAAAGATCCAAGAGGTTGCCACAATCTTGAAAAAAAGAAGTTTTCGAGATTATTTTTTGTTTGTTATGGGAACACAGACAGGTTTAAGAATTTCGGATTTGTTGAAGCTAAGAGTCCGGGATATAAGGAATAGAACTCATGTGAGTATTATTGAAAAGAAAACTAAGAAGCCAAAACGATTTTTATTATCTCCTTCTGTTCGGGTTATCATTAATGATTATATTGAAGAAATGAAAGATGACGATTATCTATTTCAATCGAGAAAAGGTTCCAACCAACCGATATTAAGGCAGAGAGCCTATGCGATCCTAAACGAAGCAGCCAAGAAAGCTGGATTAGAGGAAATTGGTACCCATACCTTAAGAAAGACCTTTGGTTATCATTTTTATCAGAGGAAAAAAGATGTTGCTATGTTACAGCAGTTATTTAATCATTCTGCTCCATCAATAACGCTTAAATATATTGGGATCACACAGGATTTGCAGGACAAAGCACTGGAAGATTTTGATATAGTCGATTGGAGTAATGTTCATTAAATTTGTAAAATCGAGGATCGCATCTGTAAAAAAGAACCGCAAGGTTCTTTTTTTTGATTAAGAAAGGTTAACAAAATCTACAAAATTCATCAAATATTCATTCAAGAATTTGAGTTACAATTTCATTAGGTCTTCCATATAAAGGAGATTCCATATGACTCATGAAAATTATATTGTTTCTATTTATCTAGAAGTACTAACAGGAAAAAGATCCAGATTCCCGATAGACACCTGGGCCGGAACACCTGAAGGAAAATTAAATGCACAGCAATTACTCCGCTATCTAATTCTTGAAAAACTTTCAATGAACCGTAAAACTCTTTGTCAAACATTCAACCTCTCACTTTTGAAGGAATATAAATTAGATAGAGCGCTGCAAAAAGCGTATAAAAACAATATTTTCCCTTATGTATCTGAAAGCTTCCCTGAATGGGAGTTAAATCCCTGGGAACTACAAAAAAGCCGGGTACCGGTAGGATTTTGGACAGAGGAACAGACCGCTAAAGCAACAAGATGGTTATTCACACAAAAGTTAAATTGGAGCAATGAGCAGATTGCAAATCATGTCTCAGGATCAACTTTTCATCGGAACAATTTAGGTGGGATGTTACAGCTAGTGTTTCATAACAATGCATGCGCTGCAGTCGAGCACGCTTTTCCTGAACATGACTGGACGTATTTACGGGAACGTGCTGGTTATAAACTAACGCTTGGACAAAGTAAGACAATACAATTCCTTTCCCAAACGGGAAAATACTCGCAGAGGGACCTTGCAAAGCTGTTTAACGTTTCACCAGGTTCGATCACATATGTTTTAAATGTTAAGCAATATGAATAGAAGCAATCATGCCCAGCAATAATATTTTTCATCTTGTTAAATAAATTGTAAGAGGCTATGATATTCATATATTGATTTTTACTTTTCAGCTCATACCAAGCGGTAAGAGTCAACTAACTATTAAAGCACTTTTCGAGTGTTTAAACGCCATAAAAAGCATTTGTGCCTTTTTTGTCGTTTAAGAACTGGAAAAGTGCTTTTTTGCGCTTATATTTACAAGTTATTAAACTTATATGTATAAGAAGATTTCGGAACTACTAAGGGGGATTTCAATGGACACTTTGCTTGGATTACTAATTACACCTACAACTTGGATTTTAATAGCTGCAGTTGTCATTATTTATTGCGTGTTGAAAATTATTAGAAATATTTATGCCACAGTTGTGGGCCTATTTTTTACCGGTATATGGATTTATAAAGCTTATCACTTTTTGATGGATAAATTTTAATCTTGCTATTAGTTACCTATAATTACAAACCAACATAAAAATTTAAGTCGTTTTATGAAACATCAAATAAAAAGGATAAGGAGTAGTAATAAATGAGGAGAATTACAAAATCCGTAGCAAATGAAAGGTATGTGGAAGGTCAGCAAGTTGTGATCGATGAACAAACTGCCTCCATTTCTTTATTACAAAGGAGATTAAGAATAGGATTCATTTCTGCAGTTATGATTATGGACCGCATGGAAGAAGAAGGTGTTGTTGGCCCCTATAATGGTCCACTACCCAGAGAAGTATTAGTTAAGAAACATAGGAGTGATAACTAGGTTGTCCTATTTAAAATGCCCACAGTGCCGAAATGTCCGTATGTTTAAGGATGGTAGGTGTTTGATTTGCAACTACATAACAAATGAGCGAAGGGCTATTGAAGCTATATATCCCAATAAGAAACATTCTTCTGAAACTGGAGCTCTTCAGCTTAAAACAAAAACTTACAATACTACGATAAACAATAGCAATCTAATAACTACAGCCTCGGTTATAATGGATACATCTTCTGGCTCAAATACGGGTTCTGATTCTAATTCTGGAGATTATTGACCAGATTCTCCATTTATGGTGTCGCATAGAAATTAAGCTAAACTCCGGTTAATACTATAACAAATTCTAAAATGGTTAGCCAGCTAGTTATCAAGGCAGACCGATATATTTATATATCCTCTGCTTTTTCTATTTAAATCGGGGCAAATTTGGTCAAGAGTATTTTATTCAAACTTTTTGTTTTTATTCTTCCAATAGTTTCACAATTTACTTATAATTAACATATACCAATCTTGTAACTTTATGTTAAACCCATGCGGGATTAACAATTTAAATTACTAAGCACTTTATTCAAAGTGATTAAATCTACTATTTTAGTAGCAATGGATTTAATCATTTTGAGTAGAGCGCTTTTTTTATGGCCAAAAATTTTTAAGGAGAGTGGAAGTCTTGCTACGGATTCTATTTTATTCCTACTGGGCTTATACCGGTTTACAAGTTGCTGTTTATTCAATGTTGGGTGACTTAGGGAGCATGGCAGCAAACAGCATTGGAATGTTGCTATTTGCCCTATTAATTCAAAAATTGAAGAGGAAGGAGCAGGCAAAATGAAAAACGTACATGTTTTATTTGGTCCTGAGAGATATTTTTTGGAAAAGAAGAAACAAGAAATAATTAACAATACTATTCCACCGGAAGAAAGAGATTTAAGTGTAACTATTCATGACGCTAGAGAGACCTCTATTCAAGAAGCGTTAGATGATTGTCAAACCATTTCTTTCTTAGGTGGAAATAGGGTCGTAATTGTCAAAGATGCATATTTTTTCACAACTGAAAAAGCTCGCGAGAAAGTGGATCACAACTTGGATTCTCTCCTTTCCTATATGGAGAAACCAAGTGGAGATGCCGTGTTAGTAATTATGGTTCCTTATGAAAAATTGGATAACCGAAAAAAGGTTGTTAAAAATCTAAAGAAGTTGGCAGCTGTCTATGAGGCGAAATCGTTAAAAGGCGGCCAACTCTTTGATTGGGTGTATAAAAGAACCAGGGAACAAGGAGTCTCAATGAGCACAGAAGGAATAAATCTTCTTATCTCTTATATAGGTTCTAACCTTTATCAATTAGAAAATGAAATTATAAAGATGGCCTTACATATAGGTCCAGGTAATGAGCTTGAAGTGCAGCATATCGAACAGCTCGTTTCACGCACATTGGAGCAAGACATTTTTAAATTGATCAATGCCATTGTTTCAAAAAGGGCAGAAGAAGCATTCCTCTTACTTGAAGACATGTTCAGACAAGGAGAGGACTCTATAAAGATTATTAATCTAATCGCTCGCCAATTCCGCATTCTTTTTCAGCTACAGGAATTGAAAAAAGAGGGACTTAGTAATGGTCAAATCGCTTCCAAAATAAAGCTTCCACCTTTTTTGGTCAATATGAATATGAATTTATCTGTCCAATACGAAGGTAATGAGCTGCTTGGAATTTTATCTCAGCTTACTGAGCTAGATTACCAAATGAAAACGGGTCAGGTAAGCAAGGAACTTGCATTAGAATCCTTTATTGCAAAAATCGCATAAACCATACTTTGCATTCAATAATTATTGCTCATTTTTTAAGGAGGAATTTAAATGAAATACACTTACGAAGTTGAAATGAGTCCTTTAAGACATAGGATTATAGAGGAACAACAGAAAAAACAAGCACTAGCACTGGAGATTAAAAGGAGAAATCAAAAATCAAGACGTATAAAAAGGATGATTGGCAACTTGATTGTTGGGACCTTAGTTTCTGCAGTAATGGTAGGAGTGGTTTTATTAGGATCATTTTTAGATAGTGGATTATAAATCAAAGCCTCCCTTAGATAGGGGGGCTTTTTATCTACCCGAAATGAAAAAATGTCCTGATCTGAGTACCTAATCAAATATTAGTAATAGTTTTCGTATAGGTAAATTCCCCCTAATAATTACAAGTATTTCTAAAAATATGCTAAAATATAGGAACAAATGTTCTGTTTTGGTTGTTTTTTTTTCTTGAACTTGCTCTTTATTTAATAGGGGGTGTGTCTTAGTGGAAAAATACAGTAGTTTGAGCGAGTTTAAGAAAAAGAATACCGAATTTTTATCACAACCTATTGTACAAAGTTTTTTCGATGATTCTAGGAACCTTTCTCTCTTAGAATTATCTGTAGTTGACGGGGATATAGAGGCTCAAAATCAGCTGGATAGACGGTTTGTAGAGCACTTTTTTTTATGCCGTTTAATTAAATATATTTCTACTCTTTCATTTCGTTTTTCTATTGATTTTAATAAGCGCAGAAGGAAACAAAAGGAAAATTTCCCGCTTTTAGTAGACCAACCAAATAATGAGAGTAATTCCACTATGTTGGATTATTTATCAGTCACACAAGAACAGCTTACTATTGTAAATGAAGGAGAATCTTCAAACATATTTGAATTAGTCGTAGATGAAGCCTTATATAAAATTCTTATGAAACTTGGTAAAAAAGAAAAAGAAGTAATCCAGCTTATTCTCGGGGATCAATTGAAACAGATTGAGATAGCAAGAATACTCAACGAAAGTCCTCAAAACATAGCAAAAACAAAGAAAAAAGCTTTAATGAAAATAAGGAAGCAATATGAAAAAAGGGGATAATTTAAGTGGAAAAATATATAGATAAAAAGGAGATACTAACCAAAGCACTTTTGATTATGAATCCAAAGATTAAGAAATCACTATTAAGTGTTGACTTAAATGATCGAGATGATTTGGAACAAGAAATTAAATTGAAAATTGTAGAAGCGGTTCTTGGCGGTAAAATAGACTTTCCTCCAACATTTACTGATTACTATGAGGTATTCACCAATAAAGCCATTCAGCAAGCTAACAACAGTTAGCTTGCTTTTTATATTTAGATAGCACTTAAAGGTTGATTTATACCTACGTTCCAACTCTTTATAGCTAAAGGGGGTGTTTGATAATGGAAATAAATTTTCCTCAAATTGTGGGAATTCTGGCTAATTTCGGTTTCCCTGTTATGGTTGCCATTTATCTTTTAATTAGGTTCGAAAAGAGAATCGAGGGATTAACAGAGGCAATTTCCCAGCTGCAGCAATTTATGAAATCTAAATTATAATTTTTTAAAAAGGGTTGATTTTTTCTTTTGAATTTCTCTTTATATAGTAACAAGTTAATAACCGCGCGGGAAATTACTTGTACTAAAATTGTGGAGGTAAATATATTATGGCTATAACTGGTGGAAGTGAATATGCAGCTAAAATTACAGTTAGCTTGAGTCAAATAAGAAACATGCAACGAGCACAACAAGATATCTGGACTGAAGGTTTCAAAAATAATAATTATAGCAAGTTACAATCCCTATTAGGTACAACAGCCACTGTGTTAGGACTAGTATTTGTGGCAAGTACTCCTGCAGGAATTGTAGCAGGTGTAACTGGACTAGTAGTTGGTTTAGCTCCCAGTGCTAAAAATACACTCCAAAACTTGGTTTACAATGGATATTGGGAAATGGGTTACTTGGAAAGATTTATGGAGGATAATCCAAAATACGATTTAATGGAAGTTGAACTTCCATTTATAGAATATACAGTAGATGGTAAACGAATTCGATTTGTGACAGGTAGAGGAGTAATTAAACGAGTTCACTCCGGTAGTGGCTGGATTACCTTATAATCAAAAAAAGAATGTTCGGAATAATAACCGAACATTCTTTCAGTTTGTAGACAAAAGGGGTTCGGAATAGTCTCATTCCG
>NZ_APVL01000045.1 GCF_000565285.1 Cytobacillus firmus DS1
CTGAGATTACTTTACGATATATCGGCATCACGGATGAAGAGATCGAGAATAGCCTTTCCAAGTTTGTTTTATAGACCATTAGGGTGCACTTTTGTACCCTGCATGGGGTATCCCCAAAACATCCCTTAAGCCTTAGCGTACATTATTTCCGTTTTGTTGACTCTACCTAAGAATAAAGAGTGAAAAACCCTGTATACACAAGTAACACAGGGTTTTTCACTCTTTATCTTTTATTTTTTATGCTTAGTGCAATCCATACTAACGCAACCGTACTAATAAAAGTCATTAACGGCTCTATTCGATTAAAAAACAAAAGCGTTTCATGTACAATTATATTTTCAAACAAAGATGTCCACCACCTTTTATAAAGTTAGTAAGTGGATGTATACCAATAATTATTTCCTCCGACACGCAAATATAGCCATTCAGTTGAGGTCCCACTATCTGGTCCGGTGCTCACTTTAAACTTTACTCCTCCATAAGCGCTATAATCAGCAGTTTCTCTGCTTCTAAAAACACCCTGGCTTAAAATATCAAAGTCACCATCAGACCACAATCTAACTGCGTACACTCTTTGAAGATGATCATAAGAACCATCATACGTACAGAAATCTGCACTATACGAAGCTCCATATGTACCAAAAACATTTTTTTCAACATCGATTCCATTAACACATCTATAACCACTTCCAGATGTCCAACTACCTCCACTTATAACACTGGCCATGGTTGAATACTCAGGTTCTTCAGCTTTCTCTAATTCTTCTAGTTTGGAATCCGATAAAGAGGTAAATGGATTGCTAATAACATTCCCATCTTCGTCATAAAAGGTAGCATCACTAAAATCCACCTTTTCTTCAATCATTGATCCATCAGGGAAAGTAGTAATTGTAGTATATTTATCTATTTGTTTCTTTATGCCAAGGTGCTTTTTATTCGGATTCTCCGAATCAAAAAGTTCTCCTTTTTTCTTTTTCTCTATTAATCTATTTGCTACAGCAGCATCCTTATAATGATCTTTAATATTTTTTATAATCTCTTTTTCTGTCAATTTTACAGTTTTGACATCAGATTTAATAGTCTCGTTGGTCTCATTTTTAGTAGCCGTTGAGGTTTGAGCAAAAATCCCTAGACTTAACGTTAACACCGCTAATGCGGATACAACTTTTTTCATTCTTTCATCTCCTTTTTTTGGTATAAACATATATTAGAGGAAAATAAAGGAAAATTCAATAAATTTAGTAAATTATGTATATTTATATTTAAGACGCCGTCTTAACGGATATAAAATCTGATTGATGATAGGGTCTTGCTGTAGATCGCATTATTGCTTTTATATTTAAGGGGTACCGTCAGGAAAATGCGGATATACAACGTTAAGCCCACTTTGAAGGGATTGAAAATAACCATTCCAGGTTTGTTCTATAAAAAGAAGCAGCCACCTCGAATAAGGCAACTGCTTCTTTTTATATTTACTGTATTTCACTCTTTTGAATCTATTCACAACACAAATTAGGGAGAGGAAATATTCCTCTCTCCTTTATTTATTATATATATGTGTTTTTATTTCTTGACTAGCCGGATCCCAAGTAAGAACAGCCTCTGGTTCTTTTACACTGGAAATATTCACTTTTATTGGAACAGTATTAGGTATTACTTGAGCCTGTATCTCTGCCCCGACGTATTGTGTAAGAGCGATCAATTGAGGATGAGATAACCCAGCCGTTTCAATATCAACGCTTAATTCAGATAATGTTTTATCTATATAAAGTCCCTTTCCTAGGACTTTAATATTGAGATTCGGAAAGTTCTTTTCTATGTCATCTTTAAAGTTTTTAAAGCTTTCTGAGGAATACCTATCAATTTTCTCAGCAGCATTTGATGGAAGTTCCATATATTTTTTATCAATATTATCCCACTTCTTTATTCCACTTTCACCTTCAGGGATAAATGTACTAGATAAAAATCTTCCAGGAACGACACTTCCTCTACTTTCTTCTTGATATAGAGTTAAAAAAATTGGTACATTTGGAATTTTTTCGTTATTTCTAATTCTTTTTACTACCTTTTCAGCGATATTTTCACCATATATTTTAACATCATTTTTTCCGTTATTATTTTCATCTACCTTTACGTTACCACTATGGATCAGTCCATTATTGTCACTTACATTAAAATAATAAAAAGAGTTTAAAGATATAGCCAATGAAATCCCTTTTGTTTTTCCGTCTTTATCTACGTAATTTTGCTCTAAGACATGGGAGACTAACTTAGGGTTTTCTTTTTCCTGCTTCAAAGCCTGCTCAATATCTTTAGAGTCATTTATAGGTGGATTTAACCCTTCTGACTTCTCACTAGATTCTCTCTCAATCCATTTATTAATCGTTTCTGAATTTAAATATTGACCTTCTTGAAAATAAAATTTTTCAGGTGAGAAGTGTTCCATTGAAAGGAGCATAAGACCAAGCTCTATTTCATTTATGTCTAAAGGGTTATCAACATTATTAACTATGCTACCTCGTGCAACATTGAACTTTACAGGAGTTTTAACTTTATACATTTCTTTTCCCTGTGTAACTGGAGTAGGTATTTTTTGCCCGTTACTTTCTTGTTCCGGAATTACATCCTTTTTAATACAAGAACTTAGTAATAGTAAGCTCACTATTAGAATAAGAACCATTTTTAAATTACTCATTTATTTAACTCTCCTAATTGAACATTTTAACAATCGGTATTTCTGAGCCTAACATATTAATTATACAAGGTCTATTTTGGAACATGAAGTTCTATTTTACTTTTGTAATATTGGTATATATATCATATATCGATTCTGAAAAAGGATTGTCAACTTGTATATCGAATTGTATATCAGAGGTGATCTGTTATGAAAGAGGATATAAAAACATTCTCTACCAAGGAGGTAGCAAAGCGCCTTTTAATCGAGCCTGTAACTGTTCGTAAATATACGCAAATGCTTGAAGAAAAGGGATATTTGTTCAAAAAAGACGATAGAGGCTGGAGACTGTTTATCGAGGAAGATATTAAAGCTTTAGAGTATCTAGCATACCTTAAGATGAATGGCTCTTCTTTAGAAGATGCTATAGAGCATGTAGCTAATCTATATCGGTCGAATTTGTCTATATCGCAACCCAATATGACGCTACAAAAGGACGACCCCTTAGAGGATTTTATTAAACGTCAGGAGGCCTTCAATGAGGCTTTATTAAAGCGATTAGAAGAACAGCAGCAGTACATAGATAAAGTCCTTCAGAAACGTGATGAAGTGCTTTTAAATGCGCTTAAAGAGACGCTTGAAACGAAGAAACTGATTGCTGCAGAAGTGGAAAAAAAGAAATGGTGGCAGTTCTGGAAATAAGCTTTCATAAAAAGTTAAAAAGTTTATGAAAGCTTATGAGAATGTATTAAGTTTAAAGCTCTTTTGTGAAACTCCTCTTCAGAGATCTTTCCTTGCAGCCTCTCCTTTATTAATGATTCTTCTTCAGGGGTTAGGTGAAGACCTTCAACTGCAAGGGAAGCTTTAGCACTTCTGATTGCCTTATCCCATTGATCCATCATGATAACCCCTTTTGTTGTTCAGATTCCTTCCAAAAATTTTCTATTTCTAATTCTTCATCAAGTGCTTTTTTCAATTGTTCTTCAGCAACCTCAGGGAAATTGCTCCCTTTATGCAAAACATTTATAGCCTCATTATAAGCAGCTGCGGCTTTAAATGATGGGCAATCAGAAAGCTTTTCATATTGGCCACTTTTCCATTCTTTTTTTAACTCCTCATAAGCTAAATCAAACCAAGTTCTTAAGCTGTCAATTGCATGATCATCTACTGTCATTTCCATTCCTCCAATTATCTCTCACGGTCATAAAAGTTAGTTCGGTTTTTCCCTTTTCCATTTGCTCTTTGACGTTCTCTTTCTTGACGGGCTTGCTCTTTTTGCATTTCTCTTCCAGCTTGTTCAACGCCCTTCATAACAGCATCTAATAGGCCCGTGCCTCTTTCCTGGGATTGAATTGCTCCTTTAAATTCAGGAACCTTTGATTCCATTTTATCTAAAATATTTACCTGTTTTTCAAAATCAGGTCTTCCAGTAATGCCTTCTTTTTTCATTAAGTCCTGATAGTTGCTGCGAGCAGTAACAGCATGATCATATTCATGCTTAGCAGATTTTGAAATTAGCATTTTACCTTTGAGTAATGGATTATTTTCATATTTTTTAACAACAGCATCATGCTTCTCATATTCCTTCAGATAATTTCCAGCACGCTGCAAGCGTAAAGTATTGCTTTCCACTCGGTTAATTTCACCCTGGAGCCTTTGAACCTCTTGTTTCCGGCTGTGAAGAGTCTTTTCAATGGTTTCAACTGGAATAGGCTTGCCATATTGGTTATTGAGATTATTAAGCTTTTGAGCTTCAGAATACTTCATATACTGCATTTCTGGCCTTTCAGGATAGTTAGAAGCCACTTGACGAACAAATGCGTTTTTATAGGCATTCTCAGCCTTATTTAAAATGTCATGTTGAACTTGAATCGCTTTTCGCTGTTTTTGATTTTGCTCAATGAGTCCAGGGCGTTCATCCTGGAATTGATCTCGCTTGTTAAGGAAGTCTTTTTCATCAGTAAAGCCAAGCTTTTCACCATAGTGCTGAATTTTGTTTTCATGGTGCTCAATAGCCTTGTCATTACGAGAAATAGCCTGTTCATATTGTTCCTTTAATTGCTTGTTTTCCTTGGCTTTAAACGGATTCCATTTAATATCCTTCAGTTCGGCATGAAGCTTTTCATTTTCTTTTTTAGTTGAAGATAAAACTTCGAAATGATTCTGAACCGTTCGGAAGTCTTCAGCTTTTTGTTGAATGCTGCTATATTGGTCATCAAGTCGATTTTCCCACTTATTCAGTTGCTCTCTGCGTTGTTCAATATTAGGTAAATTAACAGGAGCTTTCAAAAGGTTTTCTGCTTTTTGAAGATTAACTTTTTCGGCAGGAGTTATAAGCTTTTCGGCTTTTTGTTTCTCCAGGATCGCTTGTTTTTCTTCACGATATTTCTGAAGATCTGCCACTACACGATTATATTCTTCACGTTCACGGTTTACGTTTCCTCGCTCTGTCTGAACTCCTCGTTTTTCCATAGCGTTTACAGTATGGCCTAAATGAACGGTAGGAAGCTGTTCTAATCCTCTTGCTTCATGTGAAAGGTGAGTAATTCGTTCTTCCTGGCCATTTTTTTCTAGGGCACGATTAGCATAGTTTGCCCATTCTTCTCTTCCTTTCTCCAGTTCTTCTTTTCGATTCCAGTCACGATTCTTTTTTCCAAATCCATCTTCGTCAATTTCACGCATGGTTAACATGATATGAGCATGAGGATTATCTTTATCATCACGGTGGATCGCTACATCTGCAATCATACCCTTTTGGACAAACTGATCTTGAACAAAGTTCTTAAGTAATTCTCGCTGCTGATCTCGTGTTAATTCATTTGGAAGAGCAACATTGATTTCACGGCACAGCTGGGCATCTTTTCTTTTTTCAGCTTTTTCAACTTCATTCCAAAGACGCTCACGATCACGTACCCATTCAGGGGAATTTTCGGGAGCGAAAATAGCAGTTTCAGGCTGTACTGTACGATGATAATACTTTGTTTCATTTGTTCTATCATCAACAAGATTTTCTCCAGAACGATAGGCAGCAGCTGCTACAGCAGAACGCCCTTGTGAACGTGAAATTACTTGAACAGAATAGTGATAAATTGCCATGACTTCGCCCCCTTTCTTTTAGTGATATATGTAATTAGAGATTCTTAAAGTTCTACAGTCGCCACGCGAAAATGTTATTTCTTCCGAATCATATCGGAAGGAAGGATCTTTCGTTGCGAAGCAACCGCACACATCGGAACGATGTATAAGTGCGCCCTTGCTCTCCGATCTTCGGGAATCGCTGCCTTATCTCATTGGGGGATTCCCTGTTTCTGTCTAGTATTTTAGCACTAAAGAAGTTACAATAAAAGAAAAAAATGGCAACGAAGGAAGGGGATACATAATGCCAAGAAAATCTGATGAAGAGCGTTTGCAGGAACTAGAAAAACAGATTGAACAAATGAAAGCTAGGAAGCAGCAGGTTGCTAGCAGAATTCAACAGAAAGAACGAAAAGAACGCACCCGTCGATTAATCCAGGTAGGGGCGATCTTTGAGAAATACTTTGATATTGTTGGAGAAGATCAAGCTGAAAAAGTGGCTTATGGTATGAAAGAGGCAGTTCAGAAACACAAAGATAAACTTTTAAATATTGATGTTGAAGCATCTAAAAAAGCAAACAAGTTGATTTATGAAGTCCAGGAAGAACGGCTTATCATGCCGGAGGGGGAAAAGACCTCCTATCAACCGTAACGCCTTTAAGGCGTTTTGACGTTGCCATAAAGGCAACGATTATCACTAAAAGAATGACTGATAGCATGATTTGTTCTTACTGTAAAACTTTGTTTACCTGGAACAGTACGATTTTCCATACATATGATTTGTTGGTGTTTCTTCGTTTAATGAGGGAGGAAAGGAAGAAGCGTTCAGATGGTTCCTGAACGGGTTCAAATAGATTCACACACTTTTACTTTCACCTTCGCTGAATAAGAGTATAGACGTTTTACGGCTCGTATGAGGGTTGTAGAGGGAATCTTAATTGATCTATACTCCTCTCTTTCTATTTTTTCTTTTAAGCTAATTAATAGCCTATCATCACCACTTTTTAATTTGTAACTTTATAAATTCCCTTTTTCAGGAGGAGTACCAGTGAATAATGATAATACGATAGCTGCTTTCCATATCAAGAGCAATAAAGGTGGAATTTTAAAACTAAATACTAACAAAATGTATCATTGGCACATACCTAAGCCTTTGAGAACAAAAGTTCATCAAGGAGATATTGTTCTAGTTCGTACTGCAAGAGGTTTAGAACAAGTATTAGTGATGAAGGTATTTAGAGAAGAATTTGAGGAAACACAAAGAAAATATAAACAGGTAGTCAAAGTGTTAGAAAGAGCACCTAAAAAAGAACCTGTTAGAAATGAAGGTTAAACATAAAAGGGACTTAAAAAAAGGCTGAAGTGGCGCTAACTGTAAACATTAAGACAACAATCTTAGCTTATGTTTTACACTCAATGCTAGTGATGCTCCAAAAGTAATTATTTTACAGTTCTAATCCTAGAATTATTTTGGTATATTTGTTAAGCTTTAACATATTAAGAGATTTGGGAGGAATAATTATGAAAAGAAAAATATTTTTAAGTATCGCTTTATTGTTTTCTATTTTTTCAATTACAAATTCTACTTCAGCTGCTGTAATTGCCAGTGATTCGATCAAATTAGATTATCCTTACTACCCTTCTAGAACGGATAACAATGTAAGGACTACTGGTCTTTACTTAAAACATGGGACAAACTTAGGAATCTATGTTAATTTAAAAAGCTGTCAAACTGATTTTAGTTGGAAAGTTGTAGATAATAACGGAAAACAGGTTTATTCAGGAAGCGGTGATTATAATAGAGTAGTGGGCGCTCCTGTTGGTTATTATTATTTAGAAATTGAAGGAGGAGCTAGTGTTCCGGATGGCAGAGGAGGATATGAAGATTTCCCTTGTTCTGCAGATGCGATACTGAGCATTCAAGATTAAATAAGTTTAATAAAAATAAAGTACTACATACATGTAGTGCTTTATTTTTATTACTTAGTTTGTAGATAAAAGGCATCCTAAATAGCTCAATTCGGAGTCTTTTATTGAAGTCTTGCTCGACTAGACCATATCCAGTTGACCATTTTTTCAGGATAATCATTAAAGTGAGAAATCTTCAAATTTGAAACAGGTGGTGGTATTTAAAAATGAATGATCCACTATTGTTTATCAAAAATATGTTATCAAAAGAAGAAAAGCAAACCTCAAATTTACTGCTTCAGACAGAGAAGCTGTTTTTCAAATGATACTAGAATCTAAAGATCGAACTAGAAGAAAATCGATTCCTCTAAAACTTACAGACTCCACTAAAAACAAAGGAAAATAAAAAACTTATTCAATAACATTTTGAAGCAGTCTTGTTTTAAAAGAGGCATACATCTATTAACATTAGAATTTATCTGCTATTTTTGATGCTTAAAATGCCCTGGACCCTAAAGTTTTACGGGATACTAATTAAAGTTCCAACTTTTTGTCAACTTCCTAGGCTAAGGTGAAACCTCTAGAAAGACTTAATGAATAATAGTATGTGAATGCTGAAGATTATAATGTAACGTGATAGAATAAAATTCAAAGTAGAAAAAGCTATCATGAGCAATAAGCTTTCCCATAGGTGGCTGGAAACACCTATGAAACAGAACCAAAATAGACTTTTCCTAATAAGGAGAGGTCTATTTTTAATAAATTAACCCTGTTCTATTTCAGAACCCCCTACATCTAGTAGAGAAAAAAAGGATAATTTTATAATAAACACTAATCCCTAATACCCAATAGGGTAATTTATTGTTCCAACCAATTATAGAGTGGAACAGGCTTTCTTTTTTGAATGCCCAATAAATTCATAGCATTTGTTGACAATTCTTCCTGGAGTTGCTTTTTCTTCGCATTCAGACGATGGTTTTCCGCATAGATAGCTTGTTTTTCTAATGAACTGACAATCTTATTTATGTAACTTGAGAGATATTTTACCGTAGTTCCTTTATCTATAGTATCTTTAACTCTATTAACAACATACTGAACGATTTTATTAGTATCGCTATTATTAATATTACTTTCTTGTTTTTTAGGTAAAGAATAGGTAGGAACTTTTTTCTGCCCTTCTTCCTTACTCCCAGAAGGAATTTCGATGTTTTCTGTTTGGAAATCTGTATGGAAATCATTTAAATTTAATCCTAACAAATCCACCCAATAATTAAAGTATTCATGATTAACAAACAGATAAATAGGCTTCCCCCGACCATTACTGCGTTTAGCCCGTCTGTAAACTTTAATAACCTGTCCTAATTCTTCTAACTCTTTGAATCTATTCCTGATTGTCTTGGTCGAAATTTTGTGCCTTGCTGCTAAATAGTCATCACCTGCATAGAAAAAACCTAACTCGGCACCAAAGAAGCAGATCATATCAAAAGTTTGCCTTGTCCCTTCTTTAAATAAACTCCATCTGTCCCCTATCTTATCTTTAATTCTTTCCAGGAGACTGTACTTTACTTTTTTCTTTTCCGTCCTTGTTGCTGCATAAGGCTTGTACGAAATCATTTGGTTAAATTGGCTTGTCTCTACAAAAACTGTTTTCATTGTGTTTCTCTCCCTTTTTAGGAAAAGAAAAAGACACTGATCCCTAAAATAAACAGGGAAACAGTGTCTTTAAAATTTGCCAATAAATGAAAAGCAACATTTTTTTCTTGAAACTAACAAGAATATGTCCTAAAATAAGTGGTACATATATATGTTAGTACAAGAACTTCGACAGGTGTTTTCCCTAGGCTGTGTAGGGTGAACGGTTTAAGGGTGTTGGTAGCACCACTTAAACACGTTGAGGTTCTTTTTCTTTTTCCGAACTATGTAGTTGTGCTAATTATAACTCTACAAATCTATCAAAGCAACGACAAAATAAAGTTTGCGATAAACCGTAAACCCTATACAATTCCAAGTAATTTCACTATCAATCATTATTGGTTTTCAAATTGAGACTCCGATCAACAGGCAACTTTTCATAACGTGATTACATACTCTGTTCATCTAAATATTTAATCAACCAATTATATAATGCTTGTTGTTTATTAGTAGAAGATTCAATTGGTGAGTCTATATCGTAATTATCGATAGGAATATTATATTTTTTCAATTTCACTCTTAAAACTCTAATTGTTTCCGCATCAAAATTGTAAAAACATGAACATGGATATTCAGTTCCATCTTGGTAAACAAGAATAAAAGTGTACTCTTTTAATGAGTAATTTAAAAACAGCCCCAAAACTGGTTTGTAATCTAATTCTAAACTTTCTTCCAGATCCAATAACACGTGCTTATAATCACTATGTACGCCTGTTTCTATCTCATCAAAGCGAAAACCATAAGGCTTTAAGAATGTATTTGCCTTCATCATGATGCCTTTTTGTCCCCGAAAAATAAGTCCCTTATCTTCTAATTCTTTAAACCAATTTGCTACTGTGCGTGGATCCTTTTTAAAAAAAGCACCCACTTGTTCTATCGTATACCAGCTTTCACCTGTATGATATTTGGAATGAAACCCTAAAAAAAGAAACAATTTTAACGCCCCACCACTAATGTCCTTTAAAAAGATGTGTTTAAAGTCGCTAGGAATCATAAAAAATGGTTTATTAATCTCTTGAAGTTCCTTCCTCCAAGCAGCATATTCTTCTCTCTGTTCTCCAAATATTTTATTTTTTTTATTCAATTCTTCCGAGAAAAACTTCACTTAATTCTCACCCTTCGAAATATATTGTATAAAAATCGAAATATTTTACTTAATTATAACAAAAACTTTCATTCTTTTATTATTATAAATTCTTATTAATATATTAACCTTGAAAAGGAATGTCACAGATCAATTTTTACAAAATTGATCTGTGACATTCCTTTTCAAGGGAGATGAAATCATTTTTTTGTAAGATAAAGGTAGATTAATTTAATTCTTTGGGAGTAGAGAAAGAAAGGTTTGTTGAAATGCGCTTATCAGAGATTATCTCCAATGGTAAGTATCGTGATGAAACTGAACTTATTTTTTTTCATGGTACAGCTACAAAATGGTTGCATTCTTTTACAAGTAATGGGATTGGTATAGTCAAGCTGAATAAAAAGAAAGATTTCGGTCAAGGCTTCTATTTAACAACTCGTTATTGGCAAGCTAAAGACTATGCCGATCGTGTAGCCAATGCAACCAGTACAGAACCATTGATTATCTCTTGTATAATTCCCCTAGGACATTTGCGAGAAGATCAAAAAAAAGGGTTAATCATCGATCAATTTGATGAAAAATGGTTGGAAACAATTATTAAAGGGCGTTTTTATCCCGAAGAACCTTTAGCCAATGAATACGACTGGATTTATGGACGATGCGGAGATGGAAAGACACCCGTTTTCGAAAAAAAATTCAGTAAAGAACAAGAAAATCCAGACCTAAAAACATTATTGCCTCATATTATACCTAGTAAAGACTTTCCTCATTATGAGTATGATCAACTTTGGCTAGGAACAAAGAAGGCGATTAGTATTATAAAATCTGTGGAATTTATAAGTAAGGAGGGAGTTAGCTATGAAAAAATACCACTTCATCAGTAGAAATCCAAATATTTCCGAATATGTAGGATCCATGGCAAGGTGGATTCAAGACAATAGTGATTACTCCTACGATCAAGTTTTAGAGCTTTTTACATTGAGACGGGAACAAATCGAAAACTTATTTGAACCATATCCTGAAACCATCTTTCATGATGATCCAGCAAAATGGGCAGAATTATTGGCAACAAACTGGGGAATCATCCAGGAAAAAGAGTTAGAATTTGCATAAAAACCACAGGCCTAAAAACCTGTGGTTTTTATTATACCCCATTCCAGGAACATGATATAAGCTGACTAATATATTTCCATGGCATGGAGGAGGGCTTGCTGTGCCAATATATGCCTACAGAGACCTGATGGGCGGTGTCTGCTAACTGGATACACCAAGGTCATCAGCCTGCTTTCAACCATGGTACTCGCTGCACACAATGAACAATATGTAGGGGAAAGTTGTTCACATCTAGCGAATAGAAGTTTATAATGAGGGTAACAACGAGTTACCCATATCGGGAACCCGAAACAGGAACTTTCACTAGTTATTAACTGTTTTTCTTAGGGTTTACTAACTACAAAGAAATAAAAAAAATCAGACGTTGCAGCGTCTGATCTTTAAAAAAATTCTTTGGTGCTTGTTTTTGGGGTGTTTCTTTGCCTCGTTTTTGGTTAAGACTACAGGTATAATCTTTTCTTCGGAACTATCCTAATTGCAGTTAGGTTAGTTCTTTTTCTTTTTATCGGATTTTCCAACTAATCTGACTGGCAAGATAAATAGGTTAGTGGCTTCATCTGATGTTATGAAATTAAATAACTCAATAGCTAGAGTCAGAGTGTCCAGAATCTCCATTAGCGTCCCCCCCTTTCCTCAAGGCAGGGACTACCCCAAAAGCATGTTCGTGATGTGTATTGTTAATTATAACTGCTTATTAAAGAGAAAGGAATATCCAAGGGCGCCTCTTTAATTTTTCTCTATTTTTCATTTTAGCACATTCGGTGACCAATACCTTGCCCCTATATTAGTTTAGGCCACTTTCCCATCATTTAAGACCTTTTTCTAATCTTGTCCTAAAAATAGTACTTAGCAAAAACTTTTGAAAAGTATTCCTCATTTTTTCGCAAAGCTTACTTGTATTATACCGGATTTATCTTCATATCCACTTACATTTTCGACATTTAAGAATGTAACATAATAGAGATATTGTTACATTGAAATCAAGATTTTTGTTTCCTAGCACCTAATAATAAAGAAGAATGGGATTTATTTGGATTTTTCTACATACAAATAGCAACAAAGAATGGGTTCAAAACGTCCAATTGGTTAAAGTCAATATATGGAAGGAGTAATTTATGAGGCTAATTTCCATTGTGTTAATTTGTTTAATACTATTGACTGGTTGTTCATATGAACAGAATAATGCCATAGTTGTAAAAGCAAAAGGTCCGATTTCCGAAGACAAGTTAAATAAAAGAGATAACGCGGTTCCTAATAGTCCGCCTCCCGACAACCCATCAGAACAAACACCCACTTTTACAATAAACGAAAAAGTAAAAGGTGTATTAATGCTCTATGAAGTAAGAGGAGAAAAAGGTAAATTCGGATTTTTAGATAAACCTTTAATAAAAGGTGAAGACAATCAATTAGAATGGATATTTTGGCCTGCCGATAACCAACTGCTATCAGGAAATCTGAAAATAAAAGGGGTAAACCCTGCTACTGGACAAGAAGTTGAATCCAAGGGAAAAATAATTAAAAAAGAAAACTTGATAAAAGATTTCCCCAGAAGTTACAAGCCATTACCGTTAAGCGACAAATCATCAATTGATTCCCCGAAAAATTATGAAGTTAATCCTGCATCAATTGCCTCAACCTCATTTTTTTTCCTCGAATCAGGTATTTGGGAATTAAAAATATTAGTAAATGAAAAAATAATAGGTAAGATGAAAGTCTTCGTAAGAAATAATGAACCGGGCATTTCTTATTTAAAAAATTAGCTGCAGCCTCTGCAGTTTTTTTGTGTCCAAGGAAAAAACAAAACATAATACATGTTTTGTTACATTAAAATTCAAATTTGTTTCTTAAGCTAACGTAACGTAGGCAGGTTTGTTTAATTAGCAGGATAATGATTTTGTCTTAAAGAATAATCTTATTTAAGAGTATAAGGAGGTGCAAAAATGAACAGAAAAGGGTGGATTTGTTTAGGAGTTTCTGTTTGTCTTGCTGTATGGGCTATTGCCCTTTTTGGAAGTGGTTACGGATACTATAATTCACAGGTTAATGAATTGCTGTATGTAAAGTTTATGGGGGATATTGTCAAAGTGACAACGACAGAAGAGTTGAATAAGTACGCTTACTTAAATATGGGATTAAGTATTATCCCTGCATTTATTGCTTTTTACCTTTACCGAAAATTTTTAAAAATTGTTCCAGTGAAAGTAGAAGTATAACTATTTTCAAATCAACTATCGGGAGCTTTAGGTTAACAAGATTCAGCTGCATGTGCAGCTTTTTTTATGGATAGATTTATTATTTTATCTTGGAGGAAAAATATGAGACGAATGTCATTCGAACCACCAGCAGAACACTACGATAGAAGACTTGAAGCAATTGATGAACAAATTTGTGATTTAATAGAACGACGGAAAGAACTTTCAAATAATAATCCTGGTTTTCCGACCAAGCAGCTTATTTCTTCTTGGAGTAAAAAATATAATTTTTATGAGGATTTTTTAAACAGTGTGTTCGCAGGTTTCTTAAACGAAGATATTTATAGACCTGTTGTAGAGCCAAAGGGATTTCTTAAAAATATCCCAATATTAAAGTCATTTGAAAAGGATGATGTATTTTATTCGGTAACTTTTGTGCGTCAATTTGAAAATGCAAGTGTAGTTCATTTTAATATTGATAGAGAAGATTCTGATGATGAAATGCCTAGAAGGTTTCGAGAACCTATATTTTTTGACCTTTCTATAGAAGGTAGAGAGACTGATTATGACTGCCGAAACGAAGGAGGGGGAGGCTCAGGAGGGCATGAATCTTATACATTCATCGTATCGCCAGCCTTACCCGATGATCTTTCTAAACTTAAATTAGTCTTTAAACAATGTAAGATACCATTTCAAAAACCGACGGGTTTTGAATTTGTTATAAATTTGGATAAGTAATTTACTATTTATTCCAAGTTTCCTTCCTTAACTGGCGCTTTAGTTAGATAAAGGGACAAAATATTAGCTGCGTTGGCAGCTTTTTTTTATGGAGTCAGAGCAAAAATCGAATGTAACATAAAGGATAAAAAGTTACATTCGATTAATTGGAATTGAATGACTTTCATATTTTTTCTGTGATACAATCTTATTAACAAAATATGTTACATTCAAAGTCTTAAGTTTATTCAGCTCGTGATAGGAGGGGGAAATATGAAAGCTTCTAAGCCTGGGAATAAAAAAGAGGAAATCAAGGACGTGCAGCCAATCCGGGACTATGACCAGATTACCGATATGAAATGGGCACTGAAGCGATTTTGTGGGGAACGCGATTACATTCTTTTTCTCTTGGGAATCAACACCGGCCTGAGAGTCAGTGATTTGTTGAATCTGAGGATCAAGGACCTGAAAAAGAAAAAGAAAGTGATTGTGAAGGAGGGAAAAACTAAAAAACCCCGGACGATTCATTTAAACAACATTTATGTTGAGATAGATAGCTACATAAAGACACTGGAAGGCACAGAATGGCTTTTCCCGAGCCGCAAAGGGGATAGACCTATTTCAAGAATACAGGCCTATAGACAGCTCAATAAAGCCTCTAAAATGATTGATATTACAGATGGAATCGGCACACACACTATGCGGAAAACCTTTGGCTACTGGTTCTACAAAGAAACGAGGGACATTGCTTCCTTGCAGAGGATCCTGAATCACTCACATCCTGAGATTACTTTACGATATATCGGCATCACGGATGAAGAGAT
>NZ_APVL01000046.1 GCF_000565285.1 Cytobacillus firmus DS1
GGGCACTTTTTTATCAGTGTCCGCTATCCGGGGTATAGTTCATACAAAAAATCCCCTTTTACGTTACGTTGCTGAAGCAGCTGCCTTGATATGAGGCAGGCCCTTACTGCCTGAATCAGCAGCTTCTGTTTCTTAAACGTAAAATCCTCGTTCTTTACCGCTTCACCAAGATTGCGGGAAAAAGCCTGAGTGTAATGCTGGAATAACTTAAATCTTGAATACTCTACTTCCGCAATACTCCTCAGCCTTTCTGAAAAGCCGTTCAAATCCTTGTAGATAATAGGTGAGTATGCCCATTCAAATATACTGGGATTGGATTTCTGCATAAGGTCAAATGCTTTAAAGATATCCCAGCCGTGCGCATCAAATGGGGTATCTGTATTGATAACCTCTTTTGGGCACTCAAGGGAAAGATATGTTTTCAGATTTCTATGTTTGAAGATGAAGCGAATATCATAATCAGAATCCGCTTCATCTGTCCCCCAGGCCCTGCTCCCCGCTTCACAAGCAAAAAGGATATCGATATTATATTTCTCTTCTGCTGTGCACAGCCAATTGTCCATGTGAAAAGCAGCAACCTTTCCAAGTTAATTTTCGTACTGTGCAATATTCCTCTCAATTTCTTTCAGCTCTTCAATTGGGAAATCATCTTTTAAAGCAGCCGTAATTCCTTCATAATATTCGTTGTTCTGTTCAATCATCGAATTGAGCATCCGCTCGAATTCAACCATCAGCAGGCTGCTGTAATGGAATTGCAGCCTGCTGCTTTCAGCCTGCAGATAACGGTCTGCAGGTTCCTGAAGATTCTTCTCAAGTTCATCCGCTAATTGCTTGCGCTCATTTTTTTCAAAAAATGCTTTTGGATTTTTAAAGTAGGACAAAGCTTTTCTAAATTGGTTCGGGTCTTCATTGGAAAATGCTGATTCAAATTCAATGCTTTCCATTTTTAACGGCTCATATGAGCTAAAGGACAAATCACTGTTCACATTGGAGGCTTTTTTTGAAATAGTCTCCTGCTGCTGGCCGATCAGCTTGGATATATAGGATTCAAGCCTTAATGTTGTTGCGCGAAGCTCCTGGGCAAAATCAAATCCAAAGCTTGCAAGGAATTCATCAAGTGCCGCCTTAAGCATTTTCTTTAAATTCCTGCCGTCATCTTTCAGAACTGAAGGATTGAAGGCCTCCTTAACAAAGTCGAAAAAACGAAGAAATACTCTTTGCTTGATGTAAAAGAGAAGCTCATCCGTTTCCTGTTCAAGCCTTTGGGAAAGCAGTTCAGGTTTTTGTCCGCTGATAAGCGCATGAATTGTCTGGTGTTCTTTCTCAAGCTGTTTGAGCTTTTCAATCCTGACTTCTTTATTTTCCTGTGAGGAAGAAATATAAGACCTCAACTGGGCTAAAAGGCGTCTCCACTCTGTTTCTGCTGATGAAACGGAAATATTCAGCAGATCCTGATTAATAAAGGAGTAAAAGTTTTTTTCAAATGAACTGATATTAGATACTTCCTCTTTGCTGCTATCGAGCTTCTCTGCCAGAGCTTGAAGGCTTGAAATGCCAGACAGATTAGGACGCCGGATTCCGTATTGCACCAGCTGTTCTTCAACGTACTGGAGCACCGAATCTTTTTCTTCTTCATTATTGGCAAGGTCAATGGCATTGACGATAAAGAACATCTTATCAAGGGAGAACGTATCCTTAACCCTCCCCAGCTGGATAAGGAACTCTCTATCCGCTTTTGAGAAGGCATGATTATAATAAGTGACAAAAAGGATAGCATCCGAGTTTTTTATATATTCGAATGCGACTCCAGTATGCCTCGCATTAATTGAATCTGCCCCGGGTGTGTCAACCAGGGTAATTCCCTGCCTTGTCAGTTCACAGTCAAAGTAAACTTCAATCGTTTCAACAAAGCATGATTTTTCTTCATTGGCAACATAATCTCCAAACTCATCCAAGTCAGCTTTAATGATTTTCCCCAGCTTATCAGTGAAGAAATTGTACCCTTTCATAAAGGCATTAAGAAATGCAAAGTGTGTCTTTTCACTCGCATCAAAATCCTGGTTTTCACCAGTAATCTTCTTAATTGCGGCGGCAGCATCATCAAAGTTTCCTGCTGAATAATCAAACACCTTCAAGGAATGATTGATATCATTTAAAAGTGTATGCGAATCTTTAACTTTAACAAGAACGGTTCCATGTTTATATTCATCTGTAACAGGCTTAATCTTGTTGATAGCAGCTGTCGTCGGATTCGGTGAAACAGGAAGAAGCTTATTCCCGATCAAAGCGTTGGCAAAGGAGGACTTCCCTGCACTAAATGCACCAAAAAGGGCAACTGTGAATTCTTTGCTCTCAAGCCTTGATGCTTTATCTGCCAAATCAGCTGCAAGCTTTCTGAAGCCAGGGAGCTCCTTTACTGCATTAGCAGTATATTGAAGCTTTTCAATAACAGGCTGTACAGCTGAAGCAACCGCTTCCTTTTCAGGCTCTTCATCAGGTGACTGTTCAGAGTTCCGGGTTATTTGTTCTTTCTCAGCATTATCTTCATTCAGGAAAACAACTTCAGCTTCATCAACTTCTTCTGCTGCAAGCATCTGGGCTTTTTCCTGAAACTCATGAGTATTAAATTCACCAGTCAAATAGACTTTCATTCCCGCTGATGCCTTATTAATTTTTTCATGGATGGCCTTTAGCGCACTTAAGGCTTCAGCGTGATCATTAAGGGTGTGAATTTCATTGATCAGCGCAGTTTGTTCCTGGCTGTTATTTTCTTCGAGTGCTTCTAGAAGTGCATTTTTTAAAGAAGCTGCGTTCTTTTTGGCAATTCTCTTTACAGCCTCAGCTGTGTCGTTTGTATACTGCAGAACATAGTCACCTGAAACCATTGCCCCGGTTTTTACTGTTTCAGCTAAAACAGCTGGTTCAAAGTTAAGCTTGAAGCTCTGAACTTGTGCAAGTTTTTCAGAATCATGGATATTATGCTGCTTGAACTGCTGTAAAAACAGCTCCTTTATATGCCACTCCAGCTGAGATTTAACTTTTTCTGATAAATCCTCATAGAAGCGGTCAAGCCTCAAAGACCTTTCCTGCTCCGT
This sequence comes from Cytobacillus firmus DS1, assembly GCF_000565285.1. GTDB lineage: Bacteria > Bacillota > Bacilli > Bacillales > Cytobacillaceae > Cytobacillus > Cytobacillus firmus_A. The sequence goes on from NZ_APVL01000046.1 coordinate 3,096, forward strand.
TTTCTGTTTGCTGAAAAACAGTCCAATCTTAAAGGAAGGCTGGCACGATTCAAGGTATGATTCAGCCAGTTCCCTCGTTTGGAAAGGCATTAAATAGGCATTTTTCAATATCTCTTCTAATTTACCGGTTACCTCTATATCAGCCTCATGTATGGAAGAATTCATCTTATTTAACTGCTTCTCCAGGTCTTCCAGTCTGCCGGGAAGCTGCTCCCTGTCATCCTGATCAAGTTCTGCCAGTTTTTCTTCCCAGTCAGCTTTTTCAGCTGCATGAGAGTCTCTTAAAAACTCAAGATGATCCTCTGTTAATTTCTTCAAAGAATTAAAAACAGACTGAGGCAAAAGTTCTTCACGATCAGCGATGCTGCTGTTAATAAAGCTCTGAAGTTCCTTAAAATCGTTTGCAGGATGGTTCTCGTCTTTTAACGTGGTGTAAAAAATCCGGGCAGGCTTTACTCCCCAGGATGCAAATGAATCCTTTACACTTTTTTTGAATTGCTCAAAGCTGAGTTCTTCATCGCGATGTTTATCAATCTGATTGATTACAAGATAAACATCTTTTCCTGCTGCCGTCAGTTCTTTCGTAAAAAGAAAATTTAATTCCGACTGCACATGGTTGTAATCCATTACATAAAAAATGAGGTCAGCTAAATGAAGAGCAGATTCAGTAGCAATTCTATGCGCATCATCAGTAGAATCGATTCCTGGTGTATCCATAATCACTGCCTTTTTGGGCAAGCTGGCGGCGGAATGGCTAATTTCAATGGAATGGATAGAATCTCCGTCTTTGCAATAGGATTTTACCTGTCCGTAATCATACGGGGCAGGATAAAGCCTTGGCTTTCCTTCTTTAAAAATTACTTTCGCATAATCTTCCTCACCAGATTTGACTTTGACCAGGTTCGCACTGGTTGGAATCGGCGAGGAAGGAAGAAGATCCTCCCCTGCCAGCCTGTTGATCATGCTTGATTTTCCGGCAGAAAAGTGCCCGCAAAAAGCTATGGCAAATTCCTGGTTCCTTAGCTTAATTACAAGATCCTTTGCTCTTTCGGCTGTCTCGGCATCTCCATTTCTCTTGGCAAATGTATATATAGCAGTTATTCTGTTTATTAATTCAGTTTGCTGCAATCCTGGTTGCAAAATCGTGTCGGCCATTTCCAATAATCCCCTTGTAACTTTAATTTACTTCCTATTTTAAATGATTTTTGTTTATTTTCCTATACAGGATGGATTAATCTTTGATTTTTCTAATTTTTATCAGTAAAATCGGTTTCTGCTGTTATTCTATGTTCTATTTTCAAATTACTGCTTATAAATTGTTTGTCTTTCAATTTGGCCCGTTGATTTCCGCTGCAGGCTTTCGCTTTCCGTGGGGCGGGCGCTGGGCCTCCTCAACGGTACGCGTCTCCGGGGTCTCACCTGTCCCGCTGCTCCCACTGGACGTTGAATAAGCTTCCTTGAAAAAACACCGCACGAAGAAAATGCGATAGCATTTTCGAGGATCTCGCTCCTTCCGCTCCAATCAAACAGTGCATTAATGTATTTAAACTTCTAAAACCAAATAAAATAGACGATATGAAAACAAAAACCAGGCATAGATAGCCTGGTTTCAATAAGTAGTTATTATCTTGTATGTGGTCTAGCTACGTTATTTAAAACATGTTTCATAACAAGTGAGTAGGCAGCAATTGTGCCGGCAACGAATAGAATTGTCATATGTAGCAGCACCTTCCTGTTGGAATGATATTGAGAATAATTTTCAAATTCAATTAGAAGTTTATCACGAACGATAATCATTTTCAATAGGGATTTTAAAATTGTCAAACTTTTTTAATATCTTCATTAAGGTCAGTCCGTAATCGTAAAAAGGCTTCTTCGTATTCTGTCAATTCCTTCAGTGCTTTTTCCTCTGCTGGTATTCTGACCGATAGCACCATTATATTTAGCAAAGTTAATACTGCAGCCGTTAGATAAGCCTGAAACATGAAAGGAATCACGAGAAATTCAGCAGCTACAATGGCATAGTTAGGATGCTTTATGAACCGGTATGGCCCTCTTCTGACTATCTTAGCTCCCGGCAGGACAATAATTTTTGTATTCCAGTATTTCCCTAAAGAAAACAGAGCCCATATCCTCCCAGCCTGGGTAAGGAAGAACAGAATCAGCAGTATGGGCCAAAAAGGCGACAGATTTTTTTCAAAGATTACTACTTCCAGCAGATAGCAGACAAAAAAGGAAGAGTGAACCGCAACGATCCACGGATAGTGCCTCTGGCCAAACTCCAGTGCCCCCCTGCCTTTCATCCACTTTTCATTACTCCGGGCTAAAGCAAGCTCTGCTGCCCTCTGCAAAATGATGAAGGTAATAAAAATTATGAACAGCATGTATTCACTCCCATTCCAGCAGCAGTAATTCCGAGCTGAATCCCGGTCCGAGTGCAGTTGCAAGCCCGGTATCTCCCTGCCTGCCGATCTCCATAAACCTTTTGAGTACGTATAGAATAGTTGCAGATGACATATTACCGAATTCCTTTAATACATCAAGTGAAATCCCTGTCATACAAGGGGCGAAATGCAGCGCTTTCTGATATGCATCAATGACTTTTTTACCGCCTGGATGGGCAACAAAATGGGTTATCTCTTCCATTTCTATGCCTTTTCCCCTTAGAAATTCCGTTACATTAGGCTTTAGCCAGTCCTCTATTATGGATGGTATGTCCTTTGAGAAAACCACATATAACCCCTCATTCTTAACTTCCCAGCCCATTACATCCAAAGAATTTCGCATGGTTGTTGATTGGGTTCCCCGAATTCCGGGAATGGATGACAGCTTTTGAAAATCCCTTTGTACCTCATCACCCGTTATAAGCGCACATGCTGCACCGTCAGCAAAAAGAGAGGTCCCGATAAGATTGCTCTTTGACCGGTCATTGCGCTGAAAGGTCAAACTGCATAACTCTATACTTAAAACCAGCACCTTTGCTTCAGGGAAAGCCAGACAGTATTCATAAGCTCTTGAAAGCCCCGAGGCGCCGCCTGCACATCCCAGCCCCCATATCGGGATTCGTTTCGTATGCTCAGAGAATGGAAGCTTATTCATAATTCTTGCTTCAATACTCGGAGTGGCAATCCCTGAACTTGAAATAGTAAAGATGGCGTCGATTTCATCGCACGGAAGATTTCTGGTCAGGAAAAGGTCATTTTCCAGACAGTGCTTTATTGCCCTTGTTCCCAGTTCAATAGACTGTTCAATATATGCATTGTTTCGTTCTTCAAATGATTTATCTGTTTTGAACCATTCCATTCCCTTTACAAAGTGCCGCTTTTCAATTTGGCCGTTATGGAAAGCTTTTAATAGCCGTTCAATATCCTTAAAGGAATCCGAAAATAAATCCCTGGCAAAATCCATTACCTGATCCTGTGTCAGAATATGTTCTGGTATTGCCTCCGCTACTGATACAATTGCTGGCATACGTGACTCTCCTTCATTTTCTTTCTGTTAATTTTTCCAAATAAAAGCAATTTATGTTTCAAAATTGGATAATTGAACAAAAAAAAGCTCCCCCATTAGGAGGAAGCAATGTGTTTTGAAGGAGTTGTTGTGCATCTTTATTATAAATGAATAACTAAAGGAATAGCATTACTAAATCTTTTCCAATTCAATAAGTTTGGCTGGCCCATGACAAAATTATTCTGATGCATCCAATCCATTATTCTTTTTATGGTGCTTTTGTACTTCTATATATATTTTTTTCGTAACCAGGATACCGCAAGCAGCACAAACCTCTTCTTCATTATATAAAAGCCGGCAGTTATCACAATAATATTTCTCCATCACATTACACTCTCTTTCTTGCGGGAACAATCGCTTAGGAAATGTAAAAATACCGATAGATTATTATATTGATTTCCAGAATTATTGTGATTACCGCAAAGAAGAATTATGAAGCCTTCTGCTCCGCAAAAGATGCAGGCTGAACTGCTTTTTTACCTTTAGCAACATTGAATACGATGTTTAAAAGAATTGCCGTCACACTGCCTGCCACTATTCCATTATCAGTCAGGATGCGTATACTCGAAGGCATTTGCGCGAATAGTTCAGGAACAGCTGTTACTCCCAGTCCCATCCCGACAGAGCAGGCAATGATCAATAAATTTTCCTGGGAGGAGAACTCCACCTTGCTGAGCATTTTAATGCCATAGGCGACTACCATACCGAACATGGCAACCATTGCACCTCCCAATACCGGAGTTGGAATGATAGTGGTCAATGCGCCGATTTTCGGAACCAGCCCAAGCAATACAAGGAAAGCACCTGCTGTATATATGACATTTTTCGTTTTTACGCCTGACATCTGAAGAAGTCCGACGTTTTGGGAATATGTTGTATAAGGAAAAGCATTAAAGACAGCACCAAGGATGATTGCAAGCCCTTCAGCACGATAACCATTTGACAGATCCTTTTCTTCCAATTTTTCTTCACAGATATCACTCAGAGCAAAATAAACGCCGGTAGATTCAACTAAACTGACCATTGCTACTAGAATCATAGTAAGGATCGCTGTCACCTCAAATGTCGGCATGCCAAAATAGAAAGGTGATGGCATATGAAACCAGGAAGCTTCTCCAACTGCAGAGAAATCTACCATGCCCATAAAAAACGCTGTAATGGTGCCAGCAGCCAGCCCAAGCAAAATGGCAATTGCACGAATAAAGCCTTTAAAAAAACGGAAGAGAATAATGATGAACAGCAAAGTTCCAAAAGCCAATGCTATGTTTATCATCGAACCAAAATCCGGGCTTCCCTGCCCGCCAGCCATATTATTCATGGCAACAGGAATTAACGTAATCCCGATAATTGTAACTACTGACCCTGTCACAACAGGCGGGAAAAATTTCACCAGTTTTCCAAAATACTTTGAAACAGCTACCACAAAAATACCGGAAACCAGTATAGAACCATAGATTGCCGGTATTCCATACTGACCGCCAATCGCAATCATTGGTCCAACAGCCGTAAATGTGCAGCCAAGGACGACCGGAAGCCCAATACCAAAAAATCTGCTGCGCCATACTTGAAGCAGTGTTGCAATTCCGCACATAAAAATATCAATTGAAACCAGATAAGTAAGCTGTTCCCCCGTTAATCCCAGTGCCCCTCCTACAATCAGCGGTACAATGACCGCGCCTGCATACATGGCAAGGACATGCTGAATTCCGAGCGAAGCAATTTTAATTGGATTCTGATTCATCGGATCAATTCCCCCATATTCTCTGTGGTTTCTTCAAAGCTGATCATGCCATTTTCAAGAGAGTCAATAATAGCTAAAGATTCGACCCGGAATCCCTTATCTCTCAGCTGCTGGCCACCCTTTTGAAAGCCTTTTTCAATAACAATTCCTATCCCTGCAACTGCTGATCCCGCTTTTTGGGCTATTTCCGCAAGACCTAATGCAGCCTGTCCATTCGCTAGAAAGTCATCAATGATCAGTAGATTATCCTCTTCTGAAAGATATTTCTTCGAAACAGAGATTTCACTTGTTTCTTCCTTAGTAAAAGAATAGACAGAAGCTGTAATCAGATCATTTATCAGAGTGAGAGATTTTCTTTTTCTCGCAAATACAACCGGGACATTCAGATGAAGCCCCGCCATTACAGCTGGCGCAATCCCCGAAGATTCGATAGTCAATATTTTTGTAATCCCGCTGCTTGAGAATCTATCTGCAAATTCTCTTCCGACTTCATGAATTAGCTGAGGGTCTATTTGGTGATTCAGAAATGAATCCACCTTTAAGACTGAAGGTGATAAAACAATCCCTTCGCATTTTATTTTTTCAATAAGCATATCCATTTTGCATCCTCCTCTGTGTTAGAAAGCCTTCATAATTCAGGGCCAAATAAAAAAGCCTGAGACCCATCGCATTCACAGCATAAAAATGAGTGAAGCAATGGCCTTCAGGCTGGAGTTAAGCTGCAGGCAAACGAGGATGACAAAAAAAAGTCCTGGTCATTGCTCACTCATAGTCGAATTATTTACGGTAATCCGGTAGAAACTTGCGAGCCATATCCTCGCGATTATATGAGTGAATGTTATTAATTTATTAACATTATAACATCATTTCCTGATTCTTCAACAAAAACCTTCAACTAAATACGAATCAAAATCATATTTTTAGTCAAAATCGTTCGTGAATCAAACAGTTTGTCATCTTCAGTATGAATTATTTTTATAAATATTCCCTATATTTGTAGCCTAATGTAAACCTTCACATTTTTTTCACAATTTACGGATGTATTTTGTGATTTAAATCACTTAAATATCAATTTTTCACCATTATCATAGTGTTTAAGTTACGAATGAACAATTTGTGAACTCACCAAAAGCATCTAGAATCTTCCTAAATGTTTTGTATTATGAAAGTGTAATCATTTACTTTTTCCAATTTTCGAAAGGAGTGAAGGAAAATGGCGAAAACGGAACTCAGCCGCAAAACAAAAACTGAAATAGAGGATAGCTCTTCCTTAAAGGGAACGTTAGCTTCCGTTTTCTTATTGGGATTCTTCCTGATCATTACATGGGTAGGCGTTTATCTATTATTTATCAGCCGTTTTTAAAGTTAGAAAGGGGAAAAAGCCATGCATATGCATAAGTTTGAAAAAGCCTGGCTCATTTTTGGAATCGGATCGCTGCTTGTTTTTCTAACAGTGCTGGGAGTCAGCGCATTTTACCTGGGAAATCAGCCTCCAAGCTGTTTGGCAACCATTGATCCTGAAAAGGTCGATACTACCGTTCCATTTAATGAGCCTGGATTGAAAAAGGTAGAAGGAAAAGATTGGGATTACGAATTGGTATACGTAGCATCTGCGTTTTCCTATAGCCCAGCTGAAGTGGAGGTTCCATATGGCGCTAAAGTGAAAATTATCGCTACAACCAAAGACGTTGTCCACGGTTTCGAAGTTGCGGGATCAAATATCAACATGATGCTTGAACCCGGCTATATCAGTGAACATGTGACAACATTTGATAAAACAGGCGAATACTTAATTGTATGTAATGAATATTGCGGTGTTGGTCACCACATGATGTCGTCTAAAATTAAGGTGGTGGAATAATGTTTAATCCTTCAGCAAAATTAAAAGTTGACCGCCGTGACGGAAAATTGGCAATGGCCCACTTTTTCGTTGCCTTTACAGCTTTAGCAATAGGCGGCCTTGCCGGTTTATTGCAGACCTTGGTCCGCTCCGGTAAATTCGAGCTTCCGGCAGGTATCGGGTATTATCAAATTCTCACGGTTCACGGTGTTGTATTGGGCCTTGTACTTACTACCTTTTTCATAATGGGCTTCCAGTTAGCTGCAACAAGCAAAACATCAGGGACCCTTACAAATAAACAGCGGATTACCGGCTGGATCGGTTTTTGGCTGATGACAGCGGGAACTGTTCTTGCAGCTGTTATGATCCTGCTGAATGAAGCAACTGTTCTATATACTTTCTATGCTCCTCTTCAAGCACATGCTTTGTACTATATCGGATTAACACTTGTTATAGTGGGAAGCTGGATTGACGGGGCAGCAATCATTATGAAATATGCAGAATGGCGAAGGAAAAATCCTGGTCAGCCTAGTCCATTATTAACCTTCATGTCGCTGGTCAACACGATGATGTGGATTGTTGCAACAATCGGTGTAGCCTCAACTGTTCTTTTCCAGCTGCTTCCATGGTCATTGGGATTTGTTGAAACCGTAAATATCGGTGTCAGCCGTACTTTATTCTGGTATTTCGGACATCCGCTTGTTTACTTCTGGCTATTGCCGGCTTATATGGCCTGGTATGTCGTCATACCAAAAGTCATCGGCGGAAAGATTTTCTCTGATTCCTTGGCACGTTTGTCTTTTATATTATTCCTGCTGTTCTCAATCCCTGTCGGATTTCACCATCAATTAATGGAGCCGGGAATTGACCCGGCATGGAAGTTTCTGCAGGTTATCCTGACATTCCTGGTTGTCATTCCATCTTTAATGACTGCATTTTCTTTATTTGCTACTTTCGAAAGCTTTGGCCGTTCTAAAGGGGCAACAGGGTTATTCGGCTGGGTTAAGAAACTTCCTTGGGGAGATGCGCGATTTGCCGTTCCTTTCATTGGAATGGTAGCCTTTATCCCTGCGGGTGCCGGCGGGATCGTCAACGCCTCCCACCAGATGAACCAGGTAGTTCATAATACGATTTGGGTAACCGGCCACTTTCACTTAACAGTGGCAACATCTGTAGTACTTACATTCTTTGGGGTTTCTTACTGGCTTATTCCTCATCTGACTGGAAGAACATTAACCAAAGCAATGAATAAATTAGGGATCATCCAGGCAGTTATCTGGTCAATCGGAATGACATTCATGTCCGGTGCCATGCATGCTGCAGGTCTGCTCGGAGCACCGCGCCGTTCATCATATTCTGAATATGGCGGAGCAGCACAAGCAGCAGAATGGATTCCATACCAGGTTGCACAGGCAATCGGCGGATCTATTCTCTTCATTGGCATTATTTTAATGATCTATATCTTTATCAATCTTGCATTCTTCGCACCAAAGGGCGAGCAGGAATTCCCTGTCGGAGAAGCGGCTGATGAAGCAGAAAAAGCGCCGATGGTATTCGAAAACTGGAAGCTGTGGCTCGGAATTACCGTTGTTCTTATTCTATTTGCCTACACTATTCCATTTATCGATTTAATTCAAAATGCACCTCCAGGAGCCAAGGGATATAAGTTATGGTAAGAAAAGCGCAAGCGCCTTGCCCACGAAGTAACGCAGACTAAAAGCGCCACGTCCTGTGGCAACGTCTGCATG
>NZ_APVL01000047.1 GCF_000565285.1 Cytobacillus firmus DS1
GGCGCTTTTTTATAAACTGTCCGTAAATGGGGGTACAGTTCAGTATACAGGTCTCTTTTTCATAAAGGAAGAGGATGAGATCACCAGCTTTTATCAGACCCTGGTTCATGCAAAACAAAGCGGGAGGATAATCGAGAAGGATTTAGCAAAGCAAATGGCTGAGAAACTGGAGTCAAAAAGGGAAATGCTCTATGCAGCAGCTGACTCAATACCTAAAGAAAAAGGCAAGGTATCCGGACTGAATGAATGGCTCTGGGAACTGCTGAAGGTATAAAATTATTTCTGAGAAGAAAAGGGAGAGAAATGGAGAAAAATTCTTTTCATGCATGTGCAACCTGTATAAACTTCCAGCCTGAAAAACGTAAAGATGGAATGTTTTATTTTTGCAGCAGACTGGGCTATGAAACGAAACCTGTCTATCAATTTAATTGCTGGACACCAAAGGAGCATATAATACGCCTGATGGAAAAGAGAAAAGGGGAGAACCTTAAATGAAGTATCTAGCAGAAAAAGAATGGGTATTTTCCAAACTGGATGATCCCAATATCAGAATTGCCGACTGCCGCTTTAAACTCGGATCGCCTGATGAAGGGCGCAGCTTATATGATCTCAGCCATATTCCCCATGCTGTGTATTTTGATCTGGAGAAAGATCTGTCAGGTCCGGCTGGAGAACACGGAGGCCGGCACCCCCTTCCGGATCCAGCTCAACTTAAAAAAGCCCTTGAGGAAGCCGGGATCAGCCGAGATACCACAGTTATTGCCTATGACGGCGGGGAAGGGGCTTTTGCCGCAAGGTTTTGGTGGCTGCTCAGGTATTTAGGGCATGAGAATGTTTTTGTATTGAACGGCGGATACAAGGAATGGACTGAAAGCGAGTATCCTTTGACTAAAAAAGTTCCCAGCATTGAGCGGGCTGATTTTAAAATTGAACTGAAGCCTGACATCCTTGCCACATACGAAGAAGTTAAAAGCGTCGCAGGTAATCAGGATTGCGCTGCATTAATTGATTCGAGAGAGGAAAAGAGATACCTGGGGCTGGAGGAGCCAATTGATAAGAAAGCGGGCCATATTCCAGGAGCAATCAATAAAGTTTGGCTTGAAGCATATAAAAATGGCAGATTTAAAGATGCTGAAGAACAGGAAAATCGATTTGCAGACATTGATAAAAACAAACCCATTATTGTTTATTGCGGCTCTGGTGTAACCGCGGCACCTAATTTTCTTGCTTTAAAGGAAGCCGGCTATAAACATGTTAAATTATATGCCGGAAGCTTCAGCGATTGGATCTCTTATGACAGCAATACAATAGAAACTGTCGAAAAATAATGGAATCCCTTTTAAAAAAGGGATTTTTTTACTGTTTAAATTATTATATAATTTAAAAGGTTAAATAGATTTTGAAAACGGAGGAGTTAAATGAATACTTCGGGCTACACGATCACAAAAAAACAAAGGACTGATACAAAACAAATATTGGTAACGTCTGCAATCATCCTAATATTGTCAGCAATTTTTATTCCTATATTCCTTCTTTCGCCATTCCAGGCGCAATTTTACAGGCCTGAAGGGACCTGGGTTTTCGAAGCGCCTAAAGACGCTTATGTTACATTTAGCATAGCTTTGGCATCGATGGGGGTTTTTATCTTAGCAGGGGTTTGGATGCACAGTGCTGAAAAATTCGGCAGGATTGCGAAATGTATAACAGGAGCATGTTTTTTATTTTCACTGGCTACTGTGATTCTCAGTTTTGATTATTACCACTATATTGATAAGAATGGTGTTCATTTTAATACATTATTCAGTTTGAAGGAGAAGCATTATAATTGGCCGGAAATCAAAAAAGCCAGGCAAACAGTCATAAACAAAATGGGTGTTATGTCTGATGATGAATTAATCTTTATCTTTAAAGATGGAACTACATATGCGTACCCATTAAATAATAATATCCGTAAGGCGCGAATCGCTACTTACTATGAACTGGAAGAACATGGAGTTGAGTTAATAAGGGAAACAGAATAAGGCTGTCAAACTTTTCAAGAGAAATGAAGAGTTTCCCATGTTATAATAGTTGTTATGATTATAATTGGGAGGCGGAGACATGAACGAGAATAAACCTTCACTGCTGCTTGTTGATGGAATGGCGCTGCTGTTCAGAGCTTATTTTGCAACAGCAATGTCCGGTCAATTTATGATAAATTCTAAAGGAATTCCTACAAACGGAGTTTATGGTTTTGTTAAACATTTTTTAACAGCTGTTTCTTCCTTTAATCCGTCACATGTGGCAGTATGCTGGGATATGGGCAGCAAAACCTTCCGAACGGAAATGTTTGGTGCCTATAAAGCAAACCGTCCAGAAGCTCCGATTGAACTTGTGCCTCAATTCGATCTGGTAAAAGAAGTGGTGGAAGCCTTCGATGTACCTAATATTGGCCTTGAAGGATTTGAAGCTGACGATTGCATTGGAACCATAGCAAAAAAAGCATGCCAGGAAGCGGAAGTTCTGATCCTTACTGGTGATCAGGATATGCTGCAGCTTCTGGATGACAATATTTCTGTCATTTTACTGCAAAAAGGCTACGGCAATTACCTTGTTCATACGACGGAGACGTTTTATGAAGAAAAAGGAATCACACCTAAGCAGATGATTGACCTGAAAGCCTTCATGGGGGATACGAGTGATAATTACCCGGGGGTAAAAGGAATTGGCGAAAAAACAGCGCTGAAGCTGCTTCAGCAATTTGAGCATATTGAAGGCGTATTAGAAAATCTGGAGCAGTTAACAAAGGGACAGCGTGCCAAGATCGAACAGGATCTTGAAATGCTCCACTTGAGCAGGCAGCTGGCCGAAATAAAATGCGATGTTCCTGTTGAATGCCCTCTTGACCTTGCCCAATTCACAATGAACCGGGAAAAGGTCATCGAGAAATTCACTGAAATTGAATTCCGCGGCCTTCACAGATTTCTTGATTTTAAAAAGGAATATGCATAATACGAGCTCCAGGCGTCAGCCTGGAGTTTTTTAACATCAAAAAAGCCGCCCAGGGCGGCCATCCAAAAATTATTTAGTATTCTTCTTCTTCGCTGCATTCTCCAGCTTGCTTTTAGGCTCTTCTGCAAATTCAGCATCCTGCCCGTATCCTTGCGGGTTTACGCCAGGTGCTTTTTTTCCTCTGTTTGTATGTCCGTTTTTACTCATCTGATTCACCTCCTAAAGCCAGCAATTCTTCATTTGATAAGCTTATTATTGTTAAAGTCTTCGGGTTTTAATCATCTCCATGCAGGGTACAATTTAGCAACTGATGCGGTGAATTTTCCTTCTGTTTTAGGTAATTACTCCATGAATACAAGCCTATTTAACATTTGAAGGAGGAATAATAAAAGTCTGCATACTTCACAATAAAGAAGAGGTGAGTTGTTATGAATAAGGGAGTTTATATCGCTCTTTTAAGTATAGGGCTGGCACAGGGCCTGAAAATCCCCATCCATTATGTGAAAAAGGGAGAACTTCGTCCGGATTTATTTTTCCAGACAGGAGGCATGCCAAGTTCTCATTCGGCAGGTGTTTCTTCGTTAACTACTTTTATTGCTTTAAAGCGTGGAGTGCCGACGGTTGACTTTGCTTTATCGCTGGTTTATGGTCTGATCGTTATGTATGATGCCCAGGGCATCAGGCGCCAGACCGGTGAGCTAACCTTAAAGGTAAACAGCCTTGGTGAGCTGGTTGATAAAATTCACAAAGATGAAACAGTAAAGTTTGAGGAAGAAGGTCCAAAGAAACTGAAGGAAATGCTCGGCCACCAGCCTGCAGAAGTATTAGGAGGAGCTCTCCTCGGTGTATTAACCGGAACACTTGGCTACCTTCTAACTAAAAAGAAAAAATAGCTGCTCACTTGAGCTTACAGTGCCCCTGCTTCAAGTTGAAAAAGGTAGATAATTGTCGAAAAATCAGTTAATATTTAAGAATACAGGAGGAGCAGGGGAAGAGGGTAAGTCCAATGAAGACAGTTGAAGAATATTTGCAATTTTTGAAAAGTAAAGGTTTTCAATTCAAGGAGGACGCAGTTGGCTTCATTTACTTTGGCAAACATTATACCAATGCTTCTGACGAGCTCACCAATGCAGCAATAGAACTTACATTAAAGGCGCAGAAATCATTTGACGGAAGTTTTTATGTATCTTTGCTAGAAACATTGGTTTCAAAGAATATAACAAGCAGGCGGGAAGCAATAAAATTTGTAAAAGAAAAAGCAATCATCTAAAAAGGCGTGTCTGTTTCGAGAACACGCCTTTTTTGAATTATGAAGCTGTCTTTTTTCTGAAGGTTAAAAACGTTTTCTTAGCAGGCAGTTCTGCAAAAATCATTCCCGCAAAAATAAGCAGACAGCCGGCCAGGGCACTAAACGAAAGTCTTTCATTCGCCCACATAAATCCTGCAGCTGCTGCAAACACTGGCTCCATAGCGAAAATCAGGGCAACTCTAGTTGGTGTTGTGTACTTTTGAAATGCCGTCTGCGCAAAGAATGCGATAGCGGTAGCAAAAAGTGAAGTCACAATCAGAGCAGTCACCACATTAGTCTTAAGTAAGACTCCTGTTTCAAATGCCTGCTGCCAATTTTCTGTGAAAAGCGCAAAAATGACTGATAATACTGCCACAGTACTTACTTGGATAACCGTTAATAGCAGGGCAGGGTATTTGCTGCTGTATTTACCTGTAAAGATAATATGGAGGGCAAAACCGACAGCACAGATTAATACATAGGCATCACCAATATTCAGCGGGGCATTATCGGTCATGGTTAGAAAATATAGTCCGGCCGTCGCGATTGAAACGCCGATAATGGCATTGAATCCCGGCTTGATTTTTAGCAGCATTAAAGAAAAGACTGGAACCATTACTACACTTAACCCCGTAATAAAGCCGGCTTTTGAAGAAGTTGTGTGAAGCAGGCCGATCGTTTGAAAGGCATAGCCTATAAATAAAAACAAGCCCATAATAACTCCGGATATTAAAAGCTTTCCATCCATCTTCTTTACCTGTTTTCTTTCAAAAATAACAAGCCATCCGCCCAGGATTAAAGCAGCCAGGAAAAAACGGACACCATTAAAAGAGAATGGCTCAAGAAAAGCAATGGCGTTTTGTACTATCACAAAGGTGGTTCCCCACACAAAGGCAACCAGCAAAAGGCTTACATCTGCAAATATTACTGATTTATTCATGATCTTCCTGACCTTTCACTTTGTTTTTGTGAATGGCAGCTCTTGCTAATTCATCCGCTGCCTTGTTTTCGGAGCTGGGAACCCACTTCATAAAAAATAAATCAAATTTTCCTGTAAGCTCCAAAGCTTCTTCAAGCAGTGGGGCAAACTTTTTATTTTTTACAAATTCTTTTTCAACAGCACGGTTAACAAGCTGTGAATCCGTTCGAAACGAAACAGTTTTATATCCCTTATCAATGCATAGTTTCAGTGCATGAATAAATGCACGGTATTCTGCTTCGTGATTTTCCATGCAGCCCAATGCGATGGAAAAGCGTTCAACCTGGCCATTATTTTTTATGAATATGCCTGCACCGCTGGGACCCGGGTTTCCCGCACTTGCTCCATCGATATATACTTCAATCAATTGAATTGCCTCCTGATTTTAACACTATAATAGGGTAAACTAAATGTAGTTTATCACAAAAATAGTTGATACTGCAGAAAAAGGATACCTAAACGGCATCCTAATCTTTTACTGGGAAACGTTTAGCAATATAGCCAAACGGGGTATCAAGTACAGCTACTATAAATTTCAGCAAGTAAGTTGTGATGAAAATTTGAATCCATTCTTCCAGGGGAAATACACCAAGGAAGGCAATGCTTGTAAATACAAGGGTATCCAATAGCTGGCTGATCATGGTGCTTCCATTATTCCTGATCCAAAACTGGCCGTCTTTTGGAAATTTCTTTTTTAAATAGGTAAAGATATAAACATCTGTAAATTGGCTGACTAAATAGGCAGCAAGGCTTCCGGCAGCAATTCGCGGCAGAACCGAGAAAAGAGTGCTGAGAGATTCCTGTGCAAAATCAGTTTCATGCGGTTTGAACAATAATACCATCTGCATGATCAGAGTCATGGACAGCAGAGTAAAGAAACCGAGCCATACAGCTTTTTTCGCTTCTTCTTTTCCGTACTTCTCATTTAAGATATCTGTAACAAGAAAAGCTGTACCATACATAGCGTTGCCTAAAGTGGCGGTCAGTCCGAACATTTCAATTGTTTTTACGACTTGAATATTGGCCATGACAGTGGAGAAGCCGATCCACACGAAAAGACCAGTCTTTCCAAACAGGCGGTACATCGCCAATACTAAAATGAAATTGATTATTGCAAAAAGCAATCCAAACCATTCATTAAACATCAAATTCCTCCTAGTTTTGTTAATGCGGGAGTTTTCGAACCGCAGAATATAAAAATGTCATTGACCATTATACCTTGAAATATACTCATTTAGTAATAAACAAAGGAAAGTATAATAAGTTCAACTATTGCAAACAGTTCTAATAATGATAACCAGCTAATAAAGTACAGAAAGGCTGACCTCAATGAAATATAAATTAGAATGGAAATATAAACTTAAAGGCACTGAGGATATTTTGTTTACTTCAGACCTGATCGATGGTGAAACTGCTTTGCAGGCTGGTGAAGATATTGAAAAGTCGGGTAAGGGCAAAGAGGTAATTTATTATGATGAAGCCGGCACTTCCTGGAGCACAAAGGAAATGAAAAAGCTTCTTATGGAAGTTGAAGAGGACCCTCATGATATTACCGTATTTTTTGATGGCGGCTTTAATAAAGATACCGGCCAGGCCGGACTCGGTGCGGTCATTTATTTTAAACAGGGCAAAAAAAAGTACCGTGTGCGGGCAAATGAGCTTTTTGATGAGATGGATAATAATAATGAGGCAGAATATGCGGCAATTTATTACACCCTGAATCTGCTTGAAGAAATGGGCGTTCATCATATGACATGTGAATTTAAGGGGGATTCCCAGGTAGTATTAAAACAGCTTGAAGGTGAATGGCCTTGTTATGAAGAAAATCTGAATCGCTGGCTTGACCGTATAGAAGAAAAGATTAAGAAGCTGGGCTTACTGCCAAGATATAAATCCATTCCGCGCACTGAAAATAAAGAAGCGGATAAGCTGGCAAGCCAGGCACTGCAAGGGAAATTTATTAACAGCAAAATGCAGATCATATAATTGCAAATAGGGAAGGCGTGAACCGTTTTGAGCAGAAAGGAAATTATCAATGAAGTGGAGGAGCTGATGACCAGTTACTGCAAAGACTGCTTCCTTCATAAACATCATAAAGATGAAAAAGGGCGCAGATATGCCCATCGATTTTGCATTACAGAGTGCACTGTCGGTGAGAAAATAAAATCGATAGGAAGCAAGCTTTCATAAAGTGAAACTTCAATCAGTGGGGGGGTTATCCCCGCTGATTGTTAGTTGAACCAATCGGGCCTTACGGGCAGTTTGCCCCCCGCAAATCCTCAATGGATTCAACTGAGTTTTAAAGTGGGGGTCTTACTGCCCGTTAGACAGCGATAAATTGAAACTTCAATCAGTCGGGGGGTTATCCCCCCGCTGATTGTTAGTTGAGCCAATCGGGCCTTTACGGGCAGTTTGCCCCCCGCAAATCCTCA
>NZ_APVL01000048.1 GCF_000565285.1 Cytobacillus firmus DS1
ACCGAAATTATTGGTTGCTCTTTTATTTTGCCTTCAAGGGGGGGGGAAGATTAAGCGACACAATTCCAACATTTAGCCATGTGTATTTTTGTGGTATAAAAAGGAATATCATCTCATTTTGTAGAACTTTAGTAATATAGAGGAGGTGTTATTTTGGAAAAGACACTATTAACAATTACGGCAATAAATGAGGAGATTGAGTTATGTAAGGATGTTATAAGTCAGTTTCAAACAAAATTAGATGAACTAACTGAAAAAAGTAAATCATTATCAAACCGTTTAAACGTCTTAAGAGCCGTTGGAGAAAAATTGCCGGAAGGTATGGCTAAACAAGTAAATCAAGCAAATATAGGCATTATCGCGGATGAACGATTTGAATTGTTGCCAAAAATCTCTAAGCAAAGCAACAATATAGAATATTATAAGCAGATTCTAAATACAGTGATTGATTTGAAGAATGAATTGAAGAAAGTTGAAGGATAAGTAAGACACTCTCAATGGAGAGTGTCTTTTTATGTTAGAAGGGCAGGTGATCTATATTGCTTGTAGTAACAGACTTGAGTGGAAGAACAGAGGCTTTGACTGATATTAAAGGGACGGAAGTTAATGAAGAAGTAAATGGGGATTTCAGCATGTCCTTCACTTCAGTTTATACCGACAATAATGCCCACTCCTATCCTCTATTAACAGAAGAAGCTATTGTTGATTTTGAAGGTCATGAATTCAGAATAAAAGGCCTGAGTGAAGACCGATTTAGAAAAGCGGTTAAAGCTCCTCATATATACTTTGATTTGATTGACCATCAAATTTATGAGATCAATGGTGGCACAAAAACCATTCAGGAATTTTTTCAGATTGCATTAGCTGGATCCGGTTGGACTTTTGAAATTTTAGGGCAATTTGGCTCCAAATTAATACCCAATTTTGGTGAGGACAATGCGGTTTCACTAATTAAATTAATATGCGATGTTTTTGAATGCGAAAGAAAAATCGAACCAGGAAAGCATCTAAAGATTTACAAAGAGGTTGGCAAAGATAACGATGAACAATTCCGTTATAAGCATAATGTTAAGACTTTAAAAAAGAACGTAGATACTTCAAAGTTAGCTACCATCATAAAAGGATACGGTGGCAATGGACTGGAGGTTATTTACACTTCCCCAAATGTCAGTAGATACGGAGAGCGTCATGCTGAGCCAGTCCGTGATGAACGATTCACAGTTGCGGAATCATTAATTGAAAGATGTCGGCAGGAGCTTATAGATGTTCCAGAGATAACTTTTGATTTAGAAGTAACTCAGTTGGGATTTGATGCCGATCTCGGTGATAAGGTTTGGACAATATATGAACCAATGGACATTGAATTTCAGCAGCGTGTTATGGCGAAAAAATGGTTTCCCTTCACTAATAGGACACCTGTGGTCACTTTATCTAATAAAAAACAATCTTTCGTGGATTTGCTGACGGAGACAAACATCAAAATAAACGAGAATCAAAAACAAGTAAGGTCAAATATAGAGCAGACCAATGAGCGCATTACACTAGAGGTTACTTCAATCGATGGGAAGTTTGCTGAGACGGAAGCACGCATAGAAATTACTGAGGGTCAGATACAGAGCAAAGTTTCTTACTCTGACTATACCGGTAACACGATAACCTCATTAATTACTCAGGATGCCTATTCTATTAGCTTTTTGGCCCAGCAATTAAATTTACAAGGTCTTGTGACTTTTGAAAACTTAGATACACCTGGTCAGACGGTAATTGATGGAGGTAATCTAAAAACTAATTCAGTTGCAGCAGAAAAGTTTTATGGAAATGTTTTTAATGTCGGCAATGGAGTAACCAGCACAAATTTAAAATTAACAACTTCCGATTCTGATGTGCATCAAATCATTAGCAATCAGGCAATGGGATTTCTCATCGCTTCATCAGGGTCGATGAGGTTAAGGTCTAACAGCGGTAACGGCATCTATACCAGTGGTGGCCCGTTTGTTATGGAAAGTGGTATGCGTGTAGATGGTGGAGTAGCAGATTTTAATGTCCATGTTGATGCTAATTCTCTTAATGCCGGTTCACTTACATTAGGTGGTTTAAATGTTGCGACGCAAAATTGGGTGGCAAATCTTCTTCCCTCGGATCCTGTGTCCTGGTATAACACCTATAACATAAGGCGTGGAGGAGCAGGAATAAAGTTTTTATATGGATCCTCAACTGTGCAGGCAAGAAACTATTGGGACGACGCGTATGGAACTTTTGAAGGGCTAGCCTATTCAAATGTCTCCAGAAGAGAGGAGAAAAAAGATATCGAGCCATTTGGACAGTCTGCATTAAGGTTAATTTCAGAAACCCCGGTATATTCCTACCGATACAACAGTGATTTGGATTCAGAACCAAAACGTGTTGGGTTGATTTATGACGAGGCTCCAATGGAAATTATGCAATTTACGGGTGGAATCGATGTATATGGTATGGGGTCTCTCATGTGGAAGGCAATTCAAGAATTAAACTATGAACTAAATTTATTAAAAGGAGCTGCATAACATGCCGCAGGTAAATGTGTTAGATAAGAAATCTAAAGTGGATGGGAGTAAAGTTGTTGTAACTAAAACAGTGGAAGAGCACCTTACGCGTCAGGATTTATTCCAGGCAAAGCAAAACCTTCAGTTTCAAAAACAAGGGATTCAGCAGCAAATGGATAATCTCAAAAATCAACTTGCATCGATGGAAGAGCAAGACAATGAGCTGGATGATTTACTGAATATGTTAGATAGAGAAAACAAATAGACCTTTCCAATTATCATTTAAGGGGGGAATGGATTTGTCAGCTACCCAGGAGGTTGAGGATATGAGAGAGCAGGATGTTAAGGAGCTTAAAGAAGGTATTAAAGATCTCCAAAAAATTTTACATGATGTTGATAAAACAGTTTCAAATCACACCATAAAATTCGAAAATTTGGGGAACATCAAAGAACTTGCAGAGCGTACTTCAGAAAGCGCAAAGTCTGCTCATAAAAGGATTGACCAGGTTAAACAAGAATTCAGGGAAGAAATTGATGAGATGAGAGAGTCCCAGAAAAAACAATTTGAGGATTTCAAAGAGTTAGTTCAGTCATCTGATAAAAAACATGAAGAAAACTATAAGGGCATCAAGGCCTTCGCATTGAGGGTCTTTTTTCTTTTTGTCACACCCATGGCAGCGGGTTTAGCAGGTTTAATCTGGTTAATTTTCAATAAAGGTTTAGGCCTAAAATAAGAGGAGGAAACTAAAATGTACGAACAACCGAAAACATGGAAAGACTGGGCCATCCTTCTTACAGGGTGGATTTCATTATTAGGATTGGGGATTAAGGGGATTTTCGATGTAAATATAGTCCCGTTTGCAGGGGATATTGCTAACTTTGTTTTACTAAGTATCTTTATTGTTGTAAATGCCTTGGCTGTTTGGAAAAACACATATGTAAGTAAGAAAGCGAAATTGCAAAAGAAAGCACTTGTTGCGCAAGGAAAGATGAAAAAATAAGCTGCCCTTATGGGTGGCTTTTCTTAATGAGGAGGAATTAATATGAGGGTAATTGATCGTAGGAGAAATATTCTCCGGCATACATGGAAAAAAAGTCCTCAAAGAAAAATATCTGATATCCGAGGCATTATTATACATCATTCCCTTACCGAAAGTGGGTCAGCGGACGCTTTTGCCCGGTATCACGTCCTTACAAACGGCTGGAGTCAGATGGGCTACACGTTCGTTATTAACAGAGATGGCTTAGTTGAAAGATGTGCTGATTATTCTGATGTTACCCCTCATGTGGGTGATTATAACAAGCATTATATCGGCATATGCTGGGTGGGTGATTTCCGAAAACAAGAGCCAACAGCCCAACAATATGAAGCTCTGCCTGCTCTAATAACTTTTATTAGAAAGGAAACGGGCCTTTCCTTTCCTGTAACTAGTATCCTTGGTCACCAGGAGCTGCCGGCATATAGCTGGAAGCAATGCCCTGCCCTTGATATGGATTCTTTGAGAGGGAACATCCAGGCCGGTGTTACCCTACCGGTAAGAAACAACTTCAACAACGATAAAAAGATAGCCATTATTTCACCTAAGATCGTTGAGAAACTTGGTTCGTTGCAGAATAAAGTCATGTGGGATGATGCAGAACTCAAAAAGGGGCAGATTGGCCGAATCACCATTTTAAAGCCAATAAACCTTTGGAAACGGGATGAACATTACAATATAAACAAAGCCAGAATTCTACAACCGGGGGAAGTTTATCGGGTATATGGATATGATGACCGCCACGGCGGCCAATATTCTGTTGGCAGCGGGTACTGGATCACAAAGATGGATGGGTATGTAAAGTATGAGACTCCGTCAAAGGCCAAGATGGAGGCTTTGAAGAAACTATAATAAAAAGCCCTTCTCATCATGCGAGAAGGGCTTTAATTAATACGGTCTATAGAAGTCAATAAATAATATTATAAAGGTTAGTGAAATAAGCGGGAATACAATATCGCCTATTGAAATTTTCCCTTTAACTTCTTTCCTGAAAATAGAGAGGTATCCCAGAGTATAAGATTGAATGAAATAAAGTAAACTAAACACAACGAAAAACGAACCTATCATTGACAAAGCGTTTAGCAGAACATTCATTTTATATCCCCTCCTTTTCAATTAAATATTATAAGGTATTGACTACTAATATTCCACAAATGATTAATTTTCAGACTTGTTTTCAGTATTATTTTCAATTGCACTCATTAATTTTTCTAATTCTTCAGGGGTTTCTACTTCTAGATCATCCATATACTCGGACATAATCATTTCTCGATGTTCCCTTTCCTGCCTATCATTTAGGAAGGCGTTAACCTCTCGTAATAAGCCGTTGCTTTGCACTTCAAAAGATCCCGGTCCATCAGGACCAGGTGGGGTAACCGTTACCCCTCCACCTGTTCCAACAACTATAATAAGTCCGACAACAAGGATGGCTTTCATCGGTCCTTTGAACTTCACTTTACCTGGAGAATTTACGTTAATTTGAGTCTCAATTTCTTCTAAATCGGCAAAATTCTCCTTTGAATATTCCATAAATTCGTTTGCTAAGTCCAAGATGTCTTTTCCTAACGCAAAAAAGGAAACTGCAGGAATATGACCTTCCTTTTTAACTTTTAAGGATAATTGAGCGTAATCCCCTCTGATATAGAAATCATGGATCATACTTTCTATTACATCCTTGTATTCATTAGCATCAGTAATTGTGTGCTGTGCATGTTGCAACAGTTTAAACATGGGCATTTCTACATCCCATTTATGGACTTCCTTAATCCATCTAACTTTTCTTCTTTTATTATAAGGACACAACTTTGGGTTCGCTTCTAAAGCCTCTTCTGGAACTTCCTCAGAATAACAGTCGTCATCCACCACTTCTCCTATGGAAAATTTATTAGATGCCACGCCAGTGATAACGACAGTATCCCCCTTCTTGATAACGTTTTTGAATGTTCTTAGTTGATTTGCTGTGGTACCAGGCCTCGATTTGTCAGGATAATGCTCCTTAACTAGTAATGTAAGTTCATCAGCATTCAACCGGGTAATATCATCTAGGGTGATTTCTTCCCAGTTAATACCAATATATCCTTTTCTTCTGAATTCGTGATAATATTTCCCGCCCTGAGTTCTTATTAACCAATAATTTTTAGCGTCGGGTATTACAGGAATGTTATACATAAAGCCCCTCCAAATATAAACTATTACTATGCTATAAGAAAATATATTTTAATCCCTGTAAATTATTTCTATTTTAGTATCAAAAAGGCAAATTATCTTCAGGAATAACCGGCTCAATTTCTCTGACTATCTGTGTAATGTCATTCTTCTCGTTCCAGGTTACCTTTTCAATTATCGTTTCTCTTTGGCCAGTTTCGCGTTTCTGCTGCTGGATCCATTCATATGCGACAACAGCCACAGCGAAATCAGGGTCTTCCTTAAATTCGAGGTCCTTAACATGGAATTCGCCGTTTCTAAACCCTCTGTTGCCTTCCACATTAAGGATTGTTTGGATTACTACTTTCATTTTATCACCTTTAAAAATGGCTAAACTCAATCTATTTAATATTATAATCCTGTT
This sequence comes from Cytobacillus firmus DS1, assembly GCF_000565285.1. Lineage (GTDB taxonomy): Bacteria > Bacillota > Bacilli > Bacillales > Cytobacillaceae > Cytobacillus > Cytobacillus firmus_A. The sequence continues at coordinate 6,129 of NZ_APVL01000048.1, forward strand.
CACCTAATTTATCTCCCGAAATACCTTGTGTCGCAATTAATGTTACAGGTGTTTCGAGGTCATCTAATTCATATGCTACAGCATTTTTAACAGTACCATCTTTTTTTATTGTTTCTAATTGGGTATCTAGAAATTTTTCATCAGGAAGTGCTCCGACATTTAGTTCATTAACCGCATTAGGATTATTATCTTGTACAGCTGTAAAAACAACAGTCCATGCTGTTGTAGGATCAATATCTTTATCGCTTAAATTAGTTGTTTCATACCAGATTGCAAAAACAGGTTTTTTACTATATTCATTTCCTGGTTCTCCCGGTTGAATAACTTTGGTATCTGTAATTTTAATTTTTAAGTCATTTAATTTTGCTTCATTATCTT
>NZ_APVL01000049.1 GCF_000565285.1 Cytobacillus firmus DS1
CTTTCACCAATTAGCAATTAACGGCTTGCTGGGCACGCAAAAATAAAAGCACCTGTTGCCTAATAAGGCAATCAAGTGCTTATAGTTAACATAGTCTTGAACATTACTGCACTGGTCCCATAAATTCAGTAATAATAAGAATATGTTCCTTCAATTTTACTTTCTTTAGGTTCTCAACTTTTTCCGCGCCACCTAAACCTAATAGAGGGGTGTATCCAAAACACTCATCATAGTTAGGGGCACTGTATTTACTAATCGCTTCAGGATAAGGCTGCCATCTTAATTCATCGTTCATAAAATCATTATCTTTTAAGTCATCAAAAAAGAATTCAAATCCGGATGAAACAACATTAACATATCCTTTCCTAAAGTTTAATAAATTTACATACTTATCTTTTTCCCATACTATAATATCACCCATTGCGGTTGTAAAAATAGGAATGGCCTGCTCATACCTTAGATAACTTCTCTCTAAAATTTCTAAATAATCGTCTGGATTAATAACTTTTAAAAAGTCATTTACGAAAGTACCAAAACCATATTTTTTCCATGTTTCTATTAATTCTTCAGGAAGTTTATCCTTATATTTTAAAATAATATCATCATCAACTGTTTCATGTTTTATAAAATCGCTAAATATAGTTTCCAATTAACATACCCTCCTTTGATTATTGAGTTAATTTCACATTTAAATAAGTATTCTTTAGCTGCTCAGATGACATATTCTTCGCCATTTCCCTAATTTGCTCATCAACAACATCAATTCTATATTTCCATTGTGAACCTATCGAGGAATTTACTCTTTTATCCCCCATACCTCCAATAATGTCTGTTCTTCCTCCAGCTATTTGATCTGGATTATGAAGTGCTGCTTTTGTTTCCAGCCATTCTGAAGCTTGCTTTGTCGCCTCAGCTCTGGAAAGTCCTTGTTTTCGCAGTTCAGCAATTTTATCTTTAAGTTCTTCTTGTCTAGCCATTTTTTGAGCTGCATTTCCTTCTATTGCTCTACCTTCAGCAATATATCTGTCTCTATTTTTCAGATACTCGTCAACCGTTAATTCATTCATACCTTTTTCTTGGTCTTTTAATTGTCTTGCAAACTCTTCGGAGTCATGTTTAACATTTCTTTTAAAATTAACTTCAACTTCTTTTATTCTTGGTACATCATCCAAATGCTTTACATTACCCGTACCCTTACCTGCCTTCTTCCCCGGCAAGACCACATTACCCTTTTCCTCTTTCAATATCCTGACAAGCGCATCAAAGTCCGCCTTATTGATGCTTTTCCGTATGACCTTGGTTCCTTGCTTTCTGACAACAGCCGCGAGCGACAGGTATTCGAGTATTTCAAGCGGGGTTCCGTCAGCTATGGAGTCCAGTTCCCGCACTCCCCCCACTCGGTCTTCTGGAATGGAGTCGACAAATTCGTAGGCTTTTCCTTTTTCTCCATAGAATTCCCGGACAATCCGGCCGTCCTCATATAGATGAAACTTTCCGCCTTGATTCTCGCTGCCGATTCCATACTCATCTATGACATCAACAGTCAGGATCTCCCGGCCACTCAGGGAGGCGAATTCCTCCGGGCTGATTTCGCTGCTGTTTAGCTCTGCTAAAGCCTTCAAGGCTCTTAATTGATAGTGGATGGTCTTTCTTTCGTAGGTACTCTGCCAGATAGCCCAAATAGAATAAGCACCGGGCGGCAGAATCTGACCCAGGGTCGTTACGCCGAGTTCTCTAAAGAATTCCGGAGAACGCATGGAATTTCCTGCTTTATGCCTGATGCCTTCTAAAAGCTCTCCGTAGATGGGGCTTGATTGAAGCTGCTTGACGGAATAGCCGGAAATGCTGAGATTTCCACTTTGAAAGAGGCTGGAAATTTCATCGATGTATGTCTGCATCAGATGAAGATCCTGCTCAATTGGATCAAGTGCCAGTGTTTGCTGGCTGTCAAAGGTCATAAGATCATCAACTGTATTTCGCCGGTGAAGTTCCGCTCTCCTTACATGTGCCGAAAACTCCCCATCCTGCAGGCGAGGGAGACTGACAATATCAGAAACTTTCTGCATCACCGCATTGGTCTCTTCTGTTAGGCTAGTGGTGATAGATTCTGTTTTTACCAGGCCTTGTGCCGCTTCTCCATCCAAAAAGCTCTGACGGATGAATCCATTACTTGCCGGCTCGAGCATCTGAAGGGAAGAACGTATTCTTTTTAAAGTATTTTGATAGTCTGCAAGAAAACCTTCAAAAAATAAGAGAAAAGGAGAATGGCATTCCTGGAAGAAAGCCTGAATAGCGGCTGCTCCCTCTCCACGGAAGGAGTCCTCAAGCGAGGTGATTCCTTCTACATCACGCGCAATGTTTCTTATCTGCTCTTCTAAGGAGTGCAGACTGGAATGAAGCTCCTTCAATCCGCTATGCAGCTCCCTTGCATCTAATACCTTCAGTATAAATCGCCTCCTGCCATTCGACAACTGGAATAGAGGTGCTTCAGAAAGCCCCTCACTAGAATTTTCCATATTCTATACTTTACACTAAAATTTAGAGTAATTTTATTACGAATAGGATTATTTTTACACTTTTGTATAAAACAGTAATATATACACATCGACATAGTGACTAAAATAAGAAAAATGTATCATTATTACATTATTTCCCTGTGATATAGTAAAATGGATTCTTTTTTCGGTTTAATAATATGAAAATGGCAGTATATAGAGGTGAATATTCATGTCTTTAGGATATTACTACAGTTTATTGGCGAAGAAACAAAGTGATCTGCAGCGACTGATGGCCTGTGAGGGAGAACTCCAGGGAAAACAGCAGGAGTTTAACCACTATCGGCATACGGTCACAAAGCCGGATCTTTCCCCTTTTACCTGGCAGGGAAAGCTGGCAGATGGATTTGAGGATATCCGGTTTGATCAAATGCTCACGAGTTACATTGACATTGAGTCAAATCAATTTCATGAGGTGTTTTCAGCCATAAGCCGGAAGCTGCAGCAGATCCAGCAGGAAATCGATTCTATCAAACAAACAATCGCTTCCCTGGAAGCACAGCTTGCAGCAGAGAGGTCGAAGAAATAATGAGGAGGTACTGAGAATGGATACTGAGATTAAGCTAAGGATAAGTGAAATAGAACAGGCACTCTCAAAACTTCAATCCTCTGCTAACGGGCTCCAGCCATCCCTTCCATCCCCTATTGGGGAAAATAATGTCCTTGATTTCATCAATAAATTGAACGCTTTAAATAGGCAGCTTCAGCAGGTGACAGAAGCCTATAAATCTGTATTGCTTCAAAATGAAGAAACAACACGACAATCCGTACAGTTCTTGGATGAATCAGATCGGCTCCTTTCCAGGGGGATCCATGCGGTGCAGAAAAAATAATTCCCTTAGCAAACACCCCTTTTTCATAAAATAAAAGAGGCTTCCCACAAGCTTTGGTCAACTTATGGGAAGCTTTTTTTTATACCCGCAATGCTGGCAGAATATCAGCATTCCACAGTCACCTCCCCTCTTGCAAATCAACATGAACAAACCTCTTATCAAAAAAGCGAAAATAAATAATAATTTATAGAGCTGATGTATTTTGTTATTCTAGTAAATATGCATATTGGGCAGCTTAGGAGTGGATTTTAACCGTGAACAAAAAAGACATTGCACAGATTCGGAAACAATTTAAGTTAAATAATGACTTACTAAAGATCTCAGATATTTTTAATGTCTATATTATGAAGGAATCAAGCGAAATTTATCATTATGAGAGTCAGCCTTTTGAAATGCTGGATCAGGATCAGCAGGAGCTGTTTATGGACAACTTCAAAAAGCTGCTGGGCGGCCAATTGGATGAAAAGCTCTTTGAATTAAAGTTTCGAAGGGATGCGGAAAACAGCAGTCAGCTCATCCTTCATCAAGGGCTGCTGACCAATGATGCTGAAGGCTGGACGGAACAAATGCTTCAGATTGTCGGCAAAATGCTGGGAATCCGGCAATATGAAAAGGATATTGTCGTTACGTTCATTCGCGGGGAGTATCTTAAGCCCATGAAACGCCGCAATGCAGAAGCCGAGGAAAGTGAACGGGATGCCGTATATTCTCATCCCTTTATTCTCTGCAGCATCAATAACACGCAGGAACCGAAGAAGGAACTGCTTTTTGACTATGTAGAAAAGGAATTTAAATATCATTTTACCGTTGATCCGATTATCAACCTCAAGTCTCCCATTTCAGGGTTTCTATTTCCTTGCTTCACTGATCACGCTGCTGATGTCAATCATGTCCTGTATTCTGCAGGCAAGGTTCATGAGCCCGACCACCAGTTCATTGAGGACGTTTTAAACGGGGAAGAAACAATGACGGCACAGGATGATAAAATCGTTTTTGAAGAAATTATTAAAGACGTAACAGGAGATCAGCTTAGCACTTCAACACTTTCCAACGTATATGAAGAGATAAACCGGATGATCGTGGAAAACGAAGAGGATGAACCGCCTAAGCTGGATTCCAAAGACGTAGAACATGTTTTAAAGGTGAGCGGTATCGAAGACATTGATTCTGAAAAGGTCCAATCCGCTTATCAAAAGATCATCGATGATGACAAATATGAAATAAAGGCAAGCAGCGTCCTGCCTAAATATAATTCAAAATCAATCAAAATCAGCACAAAGGCAGCCAACATATCCATCTGTCCGCAGGATCTTAGATATGTAAGACAAATTAATTTTGACGGCAAGCGTTACCTGATGATCGAGGTGGAAGAAGATACTGTGATTGAAGGCTTTACGATGATTCCGGAGGCTTTTGGCGGGGGGGCGGACAAAGAATAAATAAAAAAAGGAATTCCCGAATAGGAATTCCTTTTTGTTTGCTTTATAAGCAGTTTAGGGATTCTGCGGGACAAGATACCTGCCTGCCCCTATGCCCTGGTGGATGATGCTTTAAAACGTTGGGTTCAACGCTTTAAATTACATCATGCCGCCCATGCATTCAGTGTTTGTATGAGATTTCA
>NZ_APVL01000050.1 GCF_000565285.1 Cytobacillus firmus DS1
CCTTCTGGGGAATTTTAAACCGGCGATTTTGAGGAAGTTTTGACCGGCCTTGACACCTTGTGTAGCAATTAATGTTACAGGTGTTTCCAAATCATCTAATTCATAAGCTACTGCATTTTTAACTGTACCATCTTTTTTAATTGTTTCTAATTGAGAATCAAGAAACTGATCATCTGGAAGTCCACCAACTTCAAGAGTATTGACTGCATTTGGATTATTGTCTTGTACTGCTTCAAATACTGCCATCCATCCCATACTAGGGTCAATTTCTTTATCACTTAAATTAGTTATTTCATACCAAATCGCAAATACAGGTTTTTCACCATATTCATTTCCTTTTTCACCAACTTGAATAACTTTAGTTTTAGTAATTTTAATTTTTAAGTCATTTAATTTTGCTTCATTATCTTTGAAATAGAGTTCATTATTTGTCTCTTTTTCTTCATTTGTATTTTCTGCAGTTTCTTCTTTATTTACAGATTCAGAAACATTTTTCGTTCCTTCGTCTTGATTGCCACAACCAGCAATTATAGATAGTGTTAATACAGAAGTTAATATGAAAGATTTTTTCATCTAGTTACTTTCCTCCCAATGTTTTCATTTGATTATTATCTATGTTCCTTAATGTATGGATATCGCTCTAATATCTATATTATTCCACCCTGTTTTTGCACCAAAAGAATAGCGTTATCCCATCCTTATAGAAGTATTTTCTTCATAATTGATATCCTCATAAACCTCTAGGATGGTTCCTACTTGCCCTTCTCATTAATGGAGTCATCTTTAATGATCCTTACAACATCATATTGTTTCATAAATTCACCGTTTCCAATTAACATTGCTAAACTGCCCTTTGGCTTAAGTGCTCGTTTCACACAATCACTACTAAAAGTGAAAAACATAACTAAGACACTTAAGAAATAAAAGATTAAAAAGATAGACAGTAGATTATCCAGAAAGAATGAAGTGGTAAACAGTATTGTCGTCATTGGTACACTTTTTTGCACTCAGTCGTAAAAATAATGTCAATAATGGCAGAATTTATTGGCTGAAATTATTTCAGGGCTCTCCTCCCTTCCTTTTTGTAACTAATTTTCTGGCACATATCAATCTTAACATTGAGGGTGCACAAATAATCGGGTGGGTAAGAAAAGAAAAACAGCATACTTCTTTGCATGCTGTAAAAACGAAATATTTTTTTAAACATTTGTTGCCGCAAGGTTTATGATAATTTATAATGCCTCACCGCCAGCACAGTAACTTAGTGGATTTTTTATTTTTCAACGTCAATTAAAAGAATCTTCTCTTTAAACCTTCCGCGTTTTTCAGCCTTTTTTCTTCTCAGTTCCTCTACCTTCTCAATTGATTCACCATGAGACTCAGCAAGTGCATATATTATTTCAAGTAAATCGGCCAATTCTTCAAGAGCCTCTTCTCTATTAGTCGCATTTATATACTCATCTAATTCTTCATAACTCTTTTTCCTGAGTTCCTTTATGTATTCTGTTTGATCAAGAATCTTTGACGAATATTTTTTCCCTGTTTCTGCAATGATTTTTGGAATATAGTCACGGACTAATTTGTTATATGTAGGCATGAGTATCCTCGCTAATCTCTGAAAATTTTCTAATTCATTTCTTTTAAATTGGAAAATGCTAGTCTCTTTAACTTTTCTTACTATACTTTAGGTTTCCAACTATCTATATAGCCGTTATATGATGAGTAATTATAAAGATTTACTAGTTTTTCATGCTGATAATTGCTAAATAAATCTATATCTACAGGATTAAAAGAGTTAATTAGGTGTTCATTTCTTTCAACTATTTGATAAAGAAAGCTCTTCTCTGCTAAATTATCATTTTTCTTAAGATTACATGACGGGCATGAAAGCACAAGATTCCATAAATTATCACTTTGAACAAAACTCCATGGAATAAAATGATCAACATGTGAAGCGTTTCTTTTTTTACCTAGAGATTTTCTACAGTAGAAGCATACATTTTCTTGATATTTCAATAGTATTTGATAAAACGGGTTTAAAGAAGAGCGCTTCGATACATTTTCTATTTTGGTTAAAAGATAATTAATATTTGGTACTGAATTATGCTTTTCTAAAAATAATGCTAAATGATAATTTGTTAAATACGTAATCATTTTTTGATGTCTTTGCAGAAATCTATATACTGGCAAATTAAATTTTAAGTACTCTTTGTTTCGGTCAAATTCATAAAACAGACCTTTCGTATCACCATAAAATGCTCCAATAACATATCTTTTTCCTGTCTTTTTTATATCTTTAATAATTTCTAGCTGTACTTTGTCATCTAATTTATCAAATGTCCATTCAGGAGGAATTGAATATTTATCACAGTAGCCTTCTAGTATTTTCTGAATGCTGGAGGCCTGTTTTTTATTATTTGATTGCCATAATTGGTGATGCACAACCAAGTTCCAATTTATTTTTGCAAAAGAATAAAACAACTTATTAAAATCAAGTTCGAGATCTTCATTAACATTATAAAGATTTTCTATAAGGGTTTTAAAAAAACCATATTTATACGACATAGTTGTATAGGATCTGGAGAAAAAATTGCTGATTACTTTCCATATATCTTCATCAGTTATATAAGTTGATTTAATTTCCCCGACCTTTAGGTCCCAGCCCAAAATACCCCTCCTTCTTTTAATCTTTTTAGTTATACCCCTCCAATTTTTCGAAAAGGTGGTATGGTAAAATTTGTACCGTAACATAATTGTAAAATTTATAAGCAAATATGTTAAGATTTTAATAGTTATTTATTTTATTATCCTCTATTTACCATAATAAAACGAAGGTGATTTATATGAAAGAAATAAAAAGACGTGAACTTGAACTCCTAGCAAAAGTTTGTAACCAAAATGACGTTCCTCTAAAATTAGCAAAAGACCTTATTAAGTCAGCTGAAAAACTTTCCTATGAAAATGTTAGTCAGGGCGGAAGAATTAAAGAGTATAAAGATTTATTTTATTTCCATACAAAAAAATAGTAGTTAGGTGATAAACTGTGTTATTAAAGAAATTAACTTTCGATAACTATAAAACTTATTACGGACATCAGGATATAGACCTATATATTCCAAAGGAAGTACGAGAAGAAACTGGAAAAAATATTATTCTCTTAGGTGGATTAAATGGTGCAGGCAAGACGACCATTCTAAAAGCAATTTTATACGTTCTGTTCGGTAAAAGAGGAATGTCTGAAAGTGAGTATAAAAGATTATTTTCCAATGTAATTAATAATACCTTCTTTGATGAAGGTGGACGTGAATGCTCAGTATCCCTCTCTTTAGAAACCGATTCAGGTGAAGAATGGACCCTTAAAGTTAAATGGTATTTTGATCATTTAAAGAGAATGACTCACGAACAAAGAGATCTAGATGTAAGGAAACCAGGATCTAGGATTCCCAAGCATGCGAGAATTGATAATATTGAAGTATATAATAAATTTATTGATCGAATTATTCCATACCATGCAGCTCCTTTCTTTATTTTTGATGGAGAAGAAATTAAAGATATTATTTTAAGGCAAAATAGTAACGAAATGAAAGAAGCTATACACAAAATTACCGGTATGGAGGCATATAAACTTCTATTAGCAGACCTTAAATCATTTCAAAGTTCCATAGAAAATAAGTTAGCAAAGTCTGTTAGCCAAGCGAAGCTCAATAGTATTAATACAGAACTTGAAGAAATAAATGGTACAATTACTACTCTTGAAACAAAGAAAGTGAAACTTTCATCAGAAATAAAAAAATATGAGTCGCTAATTAATACAGCAAAACAAGAAAGAAATAATAAAATCTCACAAAACTCTAAATCCAGGGAAGTTATTGTTAAGAAACAATCACGTGTAGAAACTGAACTAAAGCTAGCAAAAGAAGAACTCAATACTTTCTTACATCAAAATATGATGAATATTATATTAAGAAACAAGATTGCTAGCTTAAAAAAGAAGCTTAAACTGGAAAACCAGGTAAATCACAAGAAAATATTGCAAAACGCTTCACTAACACCATACAGAAACTTTATGAACCAATTATTAGGCAAGAGCATTAATCCTCCCCTAACCAATGAGCAACTAACACAAATTGAAAGGCTAGGAGAAGAGATATGGATTAAAGAAAATGATATAAAAAATATAGTTCCTGAAGATTTCAAAATAATACATGATATTTCTAATAATGACTATTCATATTTAATAAACCTTTCAATTAAAGATAAAGTAAAAGTTACAGAAATGATAAACAAAATTGAAAAACTACAGCAAGCTTACGACAATTTGGAAATTGAAATTCGAAATGCTCCAGAGGCAGTAAATGTAGAGGAAGAAAGCAATAAGATTGATTTATTAGCTAAAAAATTAGGAGAGATCAACTTAAGATTTAAATCGATAGCCAGCAAACTTAATACTGCTAATGAAGAAAAATCTAGGCTATTAAATAACCTGAGCAGAATGTCAGGACAAGATGAAGATTTAGAATCCCTGCAGCAGCAAAACATCCAAGTGTCACGTACCATTAGAGCGATGGAGCAATATGTAGCAGAAGTAACATCCCTGAAAGCAACTTATATTAAAGAAGAGTTTGCAAAGATGTTAAGCCAATTGTTTAGGAAACAAGATGAATTTGGAAAAATTGAATTTGATATTAACACTTATACTATTAGGCTATATAATGATCGAATGCAGGAAGTAAGTATTCAAGACCGTTCTGCAGGTGAGATGCAGATGATATCGTCTGCATTAATATGGGCTCTAACTAAAGCCTCAGATTTATCACTTCCAATGGTTATAGATACTCCACTAGGTCGACTGGATAGCTACCATAGAAATCACTTAATGAACCACTACTATAAAGAATTAAGTGAACAGGTGTAACCGTCAAGTAGTTTTGAACACTTTTTGCTCATTAAGTT
>NZ_APVL01000051.1 GCF_000565285.1 Cytobacillus firmus DS1
TTTATTCCGGCTATATTGAGGATTTTAACATCGGCTTTAACACCTACTCCCGTCCTCTCAAAAAGTTTATTATAAAATGCACAAATAAAATAAGGTTCTAGATGAACAGTAAAACATTTGATAAAGCTTTTAAAAGACTGTCCAGGCGATGATTGAACAAAAAATGGTAGTACATACATCTCGGGATTTAGTTACGTTGATAAGTTCATTGATAAGACCAATTTAATATGTAGTAGGATCAATAGCTACGAAACGTTCAAAAAGCATATTTGCATTCCGGAAAGAGAAAACGCCATCCTTCGCCGAAAAAATTTGTTAATAAAGGTCTTTCTATTAGAACCTCCAGGTCATTGAACTAGGGAAATATAGTAAACTGCAGCATTTTAGTCAGTAATTCCCTTGCTAACTATCATATTATTCTGAATTAAAAAACCCAAAAGGTATTAGTCTTTTGAGTTTTTAATCTAATTCAACTTCATTTTGTTTTTTTTGTTGCAGTCTTAAGTCTAATATCCTCCATTAGCTTTCTCCTTTTCCGAATACTATATCCGTTAACAAGGCCTTAAACTATAGAATTTCTTCATTGAAGCTGCAATATCAATTTCAATTCCTTCTTTTATAGAATAAACGAGTTCATGAAAAATTGGTTGTAAACCATAGAATTCTGTTATTCGGTTATACATTAATTTTTTATCACTATCCAAAACCTTATAATTTGAAATAATCTTTTTAGTGAATTCGGGTCCTAAATCCCAATAAAAACCAGCGAAATCAAATGCAGGGTCACCTATTTGACTATCAGTAAAATCAATAATACCTGTTATTCTATTTTCTTTTTTACAATAAAGAATATTAGAATCTGTTAAATCACCATGTATCACCTTTTCCTCATATAAAGAATACTTAGAGTTATTTAGAAAACTATAAAACAGATTATTTATATCTTCTTGTTCTTTTTCTGAGATGTACTTATATAAATACATTTGAACTGACTTGAAAAAATTTAGCCAATACTTTTTTTCATGATTCCTTTTTAATCCAACCTTTCTCATATTAGAAACATCTAATGTATGTAAAACCGTCAAAAATTCACCAATATCCTGAGCTGATTTTTCAGTTTTAATAATTTCTTTATCATTTATTTCACTAATCGGGAATCCTTCTAAGTATGAATAATAAACAAACTGCAGGCTGCGATTCTCATCATAAATAATTTGATATTTGGGGACTTTTATGCTACTTTTTTTAATTTTAACCTCTTTACTTAAGGTATTTAATAACGCTGATTCTTTAATGAGCTTTTCTTTGATATCATTTTTCTTAGGGAATCTAAATACAATATCATCATTTATAATAACAATCTCGTTATCCCAACCCTGATTATTAAAATAAATACTATTAATTTGTAAATCAGATAAATATTTTTTAATTATTTTAACTTTATCATTTTGTATCATAGGAAAATCCTTTCTAAGTGGGATCCCTTGATAATTATCATTAACTAATTTCTATTTTAATACCATCGAGAACTTTTTTTGTTTTTTCTATAGCATCTGCTGTTAAATTAGAGGAGCAAATAATATAACCTATTCCAAAAAGCTCTCCAAGTCTAAATGTATCTCCTTTCTTTAAAACCATCTTTAAACAATCTAAATCCAGACTGTTCAAGTTATTGTCATATGAAATGTTTTCTATAGTACCACTGTGTTCGCTAACAATAAATTTTGCACACGCCACTCTATCTATAGACTTTTTTAATTCAGTTTCCTCTATGTGTTGTCTCATGGCTAATTTAATAGCAATCTTCGCAAGGTCTATTCCTAATGCTATTTTAAATAATTCAGGAATTAGACCACCCGCTATTCTAGGATTAATTTCAAGAAACTTAGGGACACCATCTTTTATCTTATATTCAACATGTACTAAACAGTTATCTAGGCCCAAATTACTTACTATTTTTTTTGTTTGTTCCTCTATACTACACTGTATATCCTTATCTAGCTGAGCCGGAACAAGCATCATATCATAAATAAATGTTTCATTTTTTGATATATCTATATGCTTTCTTTGTCTTTCTTCAGTTAATCCAACTATGTAAACTTTCCTTTCAATTATTACTGCCTCGCAACTAATTACTCTGTCTTCATCTGATAGATATTCCTCCATAATTATCTCCCTAGAATTACTTGGAGAATCAAATGTGGCCTTATATGCATACTCCCATGCAGCTTCAATCGCTTTTGGGGAATTTACTTTAATTGCACCATTTGAGAAGTTACCATCTATTGGTTTTAAAATAATTGGATAGTCTATTAATTTTGATATACTTAATAAATCATTAATTGATTGAATTTTTTTATAAAAAGGCATTTTTACATCTTTACATTCTAATTCCCTCCTTACTTCGAACTTATTCATACATTTGTTAATAACTTTGGAAGGGCAAGTAATCAAATTTTTAGATTCCGCAACTTTAGCAGCAAGTTCAACTAATTCATCTTCACATGTAAAAATAGAATCTATATTATTTTCTTCCATATATTGAATGATTTTATTTAAATGCTCAATTGGATTCTTGTAAAGGTTTTTTATAATAAGTATTCCTTTAATAAATGATGGTGTTGCTCTAAATTGCTCCATAGCAAGAAAAGCTTCACAATTTAATTCTTCTAATGCTCTTGTAATATAAAATCTCCATTCTTCACTCCAATCAAGTATTAGAACTCTTTTCATAACAACGCTCCTTATAAATAATATTAGTAAAAAACTCAGACATAATTTTTTTTCTTTCCTTGTCGGGGATTTCATAGTTGCTGTACACATAACAATCTAAATTATTGGAATTACAATCATTATTTTCGTAAGCAAGTGACAACGCTATCCCATTAAACTTATCGACATTTATTAATTTTTCATACAAGTCTAAACTCTCTTCTCCCATATATTTAGCAGGGTATGGTCTAAAACCCATTTTTTTCTTTATATGAAATAAACCAATTGAAACCATATGTCCATATAAACTTGGATCAGCACCTAAACTAGTCAACTCATAGTTTTGACTAATCCCCTCCCTAATGAGAGTAAAATATAATAACCTGGTAACATCAAAAGGCTGAGTATTATTTTTGTCTACTGCTAAGTATATTGCTCGCAACATTCTTTCCCTCTTAATACATAAAATTCCACCTATAATAGAATTTTCACAGTAAATATATATCCCTTTAAAATCAGTTCTTCTCTTAAGGAATTCATTATAATCTTCTTTTAAAAGATCTACTCCATTTTTTATGGATTTTATATTTCCTTTATATAATTCATAAAAATTTTTTAGGTTTCGCTCTGATATCGAGTCTTCAATAGTAATTTTATATGCATGCGAATCCTGGAGAAATTTTAACGATTTTTTTATTTCATATCTATCTTTTTTACGAAGAGAATTTAGATAATCGTCATCGCTATTATATTTATTGTTCTCTAACAACCATAAAATCCAACTTGGTTTTAAAATATATCCATCCCTGATCAATTTAGAATCACAATCAGATGTACTATAACTTCTAAGAATATCTATCGATTCATCCTTTTCAAAATCCCTCAATTTTTCCCATTTAGATCCATATGCACTAACAATTTTTAGATCTTTAAATTTCTCTAAAATATATTCAGATTCACTTATATTTTCGGAATATGGTTCAATTAAATTGTTTGTTTTCACTAATTTCACCACTCATTAAAAAATTGTCCAACTTTGATATTATCTTATCAAAATCATCATATTCCATAGCTGTTGACAATCTAAACCAAAATTTATCTGAAATTCTTCTTGATAATGACTGATCTATAAAGAAACACCCTAGTGGATAGGTAATTGTTTTTCCACTTTCATACAATAATATTGCCGCTTCTTTCTCACTTATTGAGGGTATATCTAATGCGATTAAACAGTTTGCCCCAGAGGTCATAGAAGTACTTCCTTTTATATAGTCTTTAAACTTAAGTTTAAATCTGTTTAGATTATCATAAATGTTCCTATACAAGTACTCTATTTCTTTATAATGCGTCTCTATTAAGGGTATTAAACTGGGGCTTTCTAAAAAATCTATAATATCTTTAGTATTAATTTCATGATTACTTTTCAGACTAGACAATGATGCATATAAAGGTAATTTTTCTCTTTCAGCAATATGAATAATTGCTGACATAATCAAATCTTTAAATATCCCTTCATTTCCGATAAGAGGAGGACAGTTGTAAATGTCAACCCAAAAGTTGACCATGTCGCTCATGTAA
>NZ_APVL01000052.1 GCF_000565285.1 Cytobacillus firmus DS1
CACCGGAGAAGGGATATGTTTCTTTTTTATTAATCATCTGATATATTAGGTATTAACTAAAAATATTAGGTAATACCTAAAAGGTGAGGTTATTAAATGGGGAAGCAACCTTTTCTATCTGTTATTAGTAATAAACAAGAAATATTCTATCCTACATATGAAGAATCGAGAGAATACCAAGCGAAGTTAATTGGTCTATGGGAACAGCAACAGCGTGTTCTAGGATATACGGAGCATACCATAGCTCTTGGAACAAAATGCTTGAATGAATTCTTAGATGTGTCAAATAAGTTCATATGGGAAGTTACAATGTCCGATGCAGATAAGTTTTATTTAGGATTGGTCGGAAGAGGACTAGCATATTCCACTAGGAGGAAATATCAATCCACTATCTCTACTTTTTTAGAGTATTTAAAAACTAGGCATGGTCATGAAATATGGGAGAGATATAAAGTACAAGTTCCAAATTTATTAGATAAATTTAACCGTTACTATCATAGAAAAGATGATCATAATGGTCAGGTAATACCTCCAAAACCTGAATTGCTTGATAGATTTTGGAATGGTATGAAGGAGGAAATGAAAACAGCTAGAAAATACTCTACTGTTGCGAGAGACTATACCCTTTTTAGGATGTTAGAATTAACAGGTTTAAGAACTCACGAAATAATTATGATGGACGTAAAAGACTGTAGGTTTGACTTAGGGGAAAAAGGTAAAATTCATGTTCGTTTTGGAAAAGGATCTAAGGGGTCAGGATTTAAGCGAAGATGGGTACCGATGTTAGATGATGTAGATTTACTTCTGAATTGGTAC
The DNA here is from genome assembly GCF_000565285.1 of Cytobacillus firmus DS1. Lineage (GTDB taxonomy): Bacteria > Bacillota > Bacilli > Bacillales > Cytobacillaceae > Cytobacillus > Cytobacillus firmus_A. The sequence goes on from NZ_APVL01000052.1 coordinate 817, forward strand.
TTGGAAAGGATTAGACCTCTTTTCACTACTGAAACTGTAGGACCTTTATTTTTATCAGAAGGTGGAGTTAGGTTAAATAAACATACAGCTCGAAAGAGCTTAGCGAGAAGGCAAGAAAAGATGGGTTTTACAAAAGAAGAGATTTTTAGTCCTCATCAATTACGTCATTCATTCGCAACTCGTCAGACAGAACTTGGTGTTGACTTATTAACGCTAAAGGAACTGTTAGGTCACGCAGATGTCGCAACGACTTTTAATTATTCAAATCCTGGTTCAGATCATTTAGAGAAAAGAGTGAGGATGGCGCAAGAAAAGTGGCGAAATCAATTATTAAATTTCAACAAAAAGGGTGAATGAATTGGCGATTGAATGGAGATTAAGAAAAGTCATGGCTGATCGTGGAATATGGTCTGGGGCTGAATTAGGTAGGCTTATGGAGGATACTGCAGGTTATAAATTATCTCCTCCCTCAATAAGCGCTTTATTAACTAGTGAGCCTAAGCAAGTAAAGACGCAAACAATGGATGCACTTTGTACGGCATTAGAATGTACTCCAAATGATTTATGGAAACACACTCCTACACCTGTGAAAAAACTTGAAAGATCAACGAATAATAGGTTGGCAAAGGCGGTAAATGAATCCATTTCTAAAGATAAGCTTCCACCAATATAGGATTTAAAGATGATCAATTTTACTTGCGTATATTGTGAAAGGAAACTAAATCAATCAGAAATTAATAAAAAAGCAACCGTCTGTCATTATTGTTTTAGTAAAGCACGTGTAGAGAAAATCCAAACCGAAGATTTTCTTAAAGAAAATTTCACAAAAACATGGAGTGCAGCACTATTTAAAAAATATGTTCTGTATTTAAAAGAACTAGGTATTGGTGTAGATGCAATTCGTAAGAACACTAGTAAGGTGTTACGAGTTTTACAAACAGCAGAAAATGAGCTTTTAAGGCCATCTGATATTAATGAAGAATGGCTGGTATCTACATTAGAAAAATCTCCTAATCCTAAGGGAGTTAGATCAAGCCTATTTAATTTTTTGATTAAGGAAGGTTATTTAAGCCTTAACGCAGATGAGGGTATTCTCACTAGCATTAGAGAGGGTTTAGGACAGATCCCTACGGGATTTAGGCGTCTCCTAGATATATATATTAACGAGAGAATGGAACTAAGAAATAGGCAAGTAAAGTTTAATGCGAGGAACCCATTATCCCTATTAACAGTAAAGTCAGACGTGGAAATATTTGTTAGGTTAGTCCGATGGTTTCAAAATAACTGTAAGCATATAGAATCTTGGGATACCGTTCAACAAGAAGATGTTCATGAATTTCTTTTAACTTTAACACCTAAAAATCGTGAGATTGTGAGGAAAGATTTATTAGTTCTCTTTAAGTTAGCTAAAAGAAAAAGGCTAATAACCCATATACCAATCTTGGATATAAAATCTAGAGAGCTTCCACCAACTATCGAGCCATTAACCTTTGATGAGCAGGTAAGTGTGGCTAAATTAATTAAAAGTCGCCTTTACGAACAACCCTTAGAGTGTTTATTGACTGCCCTATGTTTTTATCATGGGTTATCTTCATCACATATTAGAAACATAAAAATCAGTGATGTAAAGGTTGAAATAAAAGCAATTTTCCTCAACGATAGACCACCAGTTTATTTATCTGATGACGAACTTATTTTAATAAATGAGTACGTTAAACAGAGGTCGAATATTAGAAACGCAAAGAATAAGATTTATTTAATTCTAAGTTCAAGTTCATCAGAAGTATATTATGATCGTCCAATCAATAATCCCTTCATAGCAAGAAAGGTAAAGGCTTTTTGTGGCTTTACTCCTAAGTCTTTGAGAATAACTTGTTTTAATTTTATAGCAAGTAATTTTGGTCCGCAGTTACTCGTTGAAGGGTTTGGATTGTCACTAACACAAGCTTCAAGATATGGGAAATTAGAGGATTATCTTATTGAGGAACAAATCCAATCAGAGCGTGATAACATGAAGTAAGAAGTCTCATGAAAAATTAAATGTAGAGGTAACCGAATTTGAGTTAAGCAACTGTCGATTGACAATAATGTTGTTCCGTTTAAGGGCAATTTAATGGAATAAAATTTCTGAACAAAAGGGAATAATAAATGATAAATTTAGGTATCTTGTGGGGGTTCTTATGATTGATAAAAGAAAGGCTTTATCATTTAGTACATTAGTTATTCCTTGGTTAACCACTCCATTGTTAGGGAAAAATTCTTTTGTTCGCTTTCTTCCAGTCGCAACTTTTATTGGTTATACCTTTAGTTTTTTAAGCGAAATAGCTGATAGACGTAAGTGGTGGAAAGTAAAAAATGCTTTATTTCCAAATTATCGTTTAGATTTCTCTTACCTTTTAGGCTTATTTTTCATAACAACTATTTGGGTGTTTAAATTAACATACGGTAGCTTTATAAAGTACTTAACATTAAATATTGTACTCGATTATCTTCTTGCATTCCCTATCGTAAAATTTTTCACTAAAGTAGGAGTATTCGAATTTAAGAAAATGCGACCTAAACATTTTTACATATTGTCCGTTGTAACAGCAATCGTTATTTATTTTTATCAATTATTAGTGGAACGAACTATTGTAAAAGAGGTAAATAAATAATAAATGTAACTCAACGGTGAAGGCTGAAAACGTGGAGAGCTTAATCTCAATGAAGCGTTGGAACGGAAAATAGTCCCAAGAATAGCGACTGTATTACTTCTCTTTATATCAGTAAAAGGTGATGGCACAGTACCGTCGAAGCGTGTAACGAACGTAAAGGGATAGCCATTAGACTAATAAAAGATTCATTTAACCATGCAAGACGGATCTTTAACGATTAATAGGGTTCTTGTAAGACTAGGAGAGGGACAGTAGCTCCAAAAGGAGCTATCTACTTGTTAATACGAAAGAAACTAAGGCACAACGAATATTATGATATGTAATATCATTTCGATTCTTTATATGCTCAAAGTGCTAATGGTCAAAATTTTTATGGATTAATCGATTTAATGCAATCTATCGATTCAGATAATAACAAGACACTAGCATTTTATGAATTTAAGGAGTTCAATAACTTCAAAAAATTGGTTGTTAGATAGTGAACAAAGATAAATTTAGGAGTTACCGAATATGTCTGAACAAAACATGTCCTTTTCCACCC
>NZ_APVL01000053.1 GCF_000565285.1 Cytobacillus firmus DS1
TACATCATGCCGCCCATGCATTCAGTGTTTGTATGAGATTTCACTTCTTGATAATGTTGTAATAATAAAGAAACTTCATTTGTTTTCCCTCTTATAAAATATATACGAATTGATACCACTTTGTATTTTTCATGGCATCAATTAGGCATCAGCGTAAATCCTCTTTAGTGAACACCATACACAGCATTCCGACATCAGTACAATAATTATTCAATATGTCCCTTCTGCTTTCAGTTGTAGTGTAAAAGACAAGGACAGGCTTATGTTTATATTGCTTCTCAATGGCCGGAGAAAGCAATTCATACTGCTTTATTTTCTTTTTGTTCTCAGACATAGATTGGGTTCTATCCACTTCTAAAAAGTGAAAAACTTTATGGTGAGTAAAGGTGGCATCAGGGATAATTGAGGTCTCTTTGTAGGTCAGCCCACTTTGATATTTGAATGTGATCTTCTGTTCAATCCTCCAGTCTTGTGGGCGGTTAAAATACAGGAACATATCATTTCTTAAAAGATGATGATCAACAGACATTGACCACTTCACTTCCTTATCAGAGCCAATGAGGTCCCTACCAGTAGTGTTTAAATAGTACACATATTTGCCGTTGTGCATCTTGATATGCAAAAAATCCTTCATATGGTTCAGCACCTTCAGAGCATTTCGATCGGTGCCCAATTCATGCAATACTTGGAGATGCTCTCGTGAAGCAAAGACCAATTTATCCAAACTTAACAAGATCTTCTCCTGCCGGCTTTTCTTTTTCTCGATACTCGACAACATTTTCTGTTGCTCCTTTCAATGATTGTGGGACCTGGTATCGTTCTAGTCGCTTCCACATGTCATGATCTTCTAAGAGTGGAACCTGCATTTTCTGAAGCTCGTGAGTCTTATAGAGTCCCCTGCCTTTCACATCGGATGGAAGCTCCTCTGCTCCCCTTTCATCGATGGCCACTTCTGAAGCATAGCCGGACGGCAGCCTGAAGGTTACTTTTCCATCTGAATTTTGTTTAATCGAACGTGGCAAAGTGTCTGATGTAGGGTATTGCGTGCAGAAGACTTCCCTATAGCCTAACCCGCCGCCAATGCGTGTGATCTCACCTAAGAAGAATTGGCACATACCTAACATTTCTTTTTGTTCTTTTTTCATCCACTTCTCAGGGGCCAGCTGGGCTGCTTCATCCACAATGATGAACTTTCTTTTCTTAATGGGTGTATTAGAAATGTTTGTATAGAAATTTTCTTGAAAGTACTTATATTCCTCCTTCATCTGATTATGGATGCCATCAAGCATGATAGCAGCTTCCATTGGATTGCTGGCCACCCCTTTTACCTGTTCCAGAAGCTTATACCTTCCAAACTCCAGACCTCCCTTTAAATCGATGATATACAGCTCCACATCTTGTGGATGATATTCAATCAAGTAAGTAACCAGGACCTTTAGAAAAACTGTTTTGCCGAAACGAGTTGTGCCGGCCACAGTCATATGAGGAATCTGCTCAAAGTCGTGCCAAAGCATTCCTTCCAAAACTTTACCTAATGGAATCACCCATTTGTTTTCCCCTGCCTTCTTATGTTTTTCCGGATATACAGGGCATTCAGGAACCAATTTATATGGGAATAAGTCTGGTATGTCCTTCTTAAACACTTTAATCACTAAATACTTCCGTGGATCCTTGGGAATCACCCAGGCTTTAAATTCGACCAATACCGGTCGGCTTAATCCATCTGAGAAGAAATGCACCTTCTTTTCCAATTCAGCCATTTTAGTGGCCGGCAAGCCTAAGGGGATTTGAAATACATACTTTGTTCCAATTTTTTCTTCTCCGTCTACAATAGGATATTTCTTTTTGAACTTAGGGAATTGCGGTTCTCCTTTTTTATTGGTGATTCCATACCCTGTGTTTTCAAATATCGTCTGAATGCTTTTCCTTTCATTGCTCCCTTTAGGTATGGCCGCAGCTCCAGCAACCAACAGGGGAAAAGCTAACCATTCAATCATTGAACATGCGCTCCTTTCCGAAATGAACTTGTGAAACAAGTGAATGAGGACTTTAGCGAAAAGCTAAAGAAGTTTCACTCAAACCGAACTAATTAATACAAGCTTAAACCCTTGATAACATCGCTATCCGAACAGCCGGGAGAACTGACTGCCTAAAACCCGATGACCAGGCTGCGTATGAGTGGATTCTTGAATACAGCCCACCCGAGAGCAAACAGAACACCTCCCAGCCCAACTGCCCGAACAGTCGCTTCATTAATCGGCACGCCACATTTTTCTAAAAAAAAGAGGGCCATAAGGACAGCCCCAGTGCCCACAAAGAATGTAAGTCCCCCGTCCACCATGGATAGTAATCCGGGATCTGGAGACATATAGGAATAACCAGAAACAAACTGTTTAAAAGGAATAACCTCGACTCCCACGTCTCTCTTCCTCCTTCAATTTTCTTTTTAATTTAGCTGCCGTTTGATAATATATTTCATCATAGCTTTCAATTCCGGCATCCACACATTGATACCTTTCCAGGTAGTTCATGATGGTACAGCAATCATCTGCAGTTTTCGCACTGAAATACAGTTGATTAAGATAGGCAGACGAAAAGAGAAATTCAGTTTCATCCAGATCATTAAAGCTGCTTTCGTACATTCTCCTCTTGGTTACTTCACTTTCCTTATAACCATCGAAAATACTTTTTAAGATGCCATTTATCATGTATCTCCACCCTCTTTCTTTAGTGTCTGATACATTCTATGGGCGATAGCCTGGCCAGATATCTTGTCCATTAATAAAAATTAAATTTTTATCAAATTTTAATTTGAAGGAATTAAAAGCAGAGTGTGGAATTGGTTGTAAAAGGCATGGGAGGATTCGTATGTTTAATAATAAGATTGACTATTGGATGGATAAGAAAGGATTGAAAAACAAATATATTGCAAAGATTTGTGGGGTTTCTGAAACAACTTTTTCAAAGTGGAGACAAAATAAAACTCAACCAGATCTTCAGTATGCAGCTCTTATTGCTAATGCACTGCATATTACGGTTGATGAATTAATTTATGGAGAAAACAAAGAATGAAATTTAGTTTGGGTATTTTTTGAAACAAATGTTTGATATTATCGTATATGGTAAAGGAAACCAAAAAGAGGGGGAGTTTAATTTGTTTAAAAAGCTTTTAGCAATGAGTGTAATTGGAATCATGATTGGTTTATTGGCAGCGTGTGGAGGGACTGATAATGCCTCAAGCGATTCAGATTCAAAATCAAATTCAACTGAAACTGAAAAGCCAAAGGAAGAAGTAAAAGAAGTCTATTTCAAAGATAATGAAGCAAAATTAAATGACTTAAAAAT
>NZ_APVL01000054.1 GCF_000565285.1 Cytobacillus firmus DS1
TATCAGATGATTAATAAAAAAGAAACATATCCCTTCTCCGGTGGTTGTGCGCTACGATAAGGCTCCTTGCGTTATTTAGGATGCACGCTTTGAAGATTTCACGAGGTGAAACGGCAGCAGTGGCAAGAGTACCGATATGACTTCTATGTACAGCGATTACGTCATTTCTGGTGTTGAGGCAAATAACGAGAAACACCTCTCTGTCATCGTCCGCTATAAAGTGATGGGCAACATCTTTCACATCCCAGGGGTTACAAACTCTTTTTTCAAATCTTCTATCTTTCACTTCTATAATGACTTGCTTGATTCTTGAAACTTCATAAATGGTTTCCATTAGGCATGCTCTTTTCTGTTTGGATTTGTTTTATTTAATCATAAATCCATTGTTTATTAGTGTATATATTAAGGAGGATTTTGACAAAAAATAGCACATATTTCTAAATATTTTAGCGGTTTGAGTGTACATAGGATAAGTTATAGCCCTCATATATTGTTTGAGACTTGGGAAAGTAGATAGATATTGTCTATCTTCCCTCAAAAAAAGACTTAAAGAGATAGGAAAATGAGGTTAAAGGATTGAAAGGAGGACATTTCAGGCCAATTGGTAATGGAAATGATGATGGTCCTAAAAAGAAGACAGATAATGGAGTTGAACTAGGGGCTTTCATCCTTGACCCAATACTAGTAGGGATGGCATTATCTAGGCGGTATGGAGCCGCCTTTGCATCAAGAGTAAAATTGATGGTTATGACTGCGGAGCCTTTAAGGCTTTTAGGCTGCCTAACTTCTTCAACTATCGTGTCTTATATATCAATAAAATAAGCCCCTCTCGCATTAAGAAGGGCCTTTTCTTATTCATTTTGTTTACAATCTACATGGAAAGCCACTTACTTGATTTCGCTGACCTTCTCTCCTTTAGGGTTATAAAGCCGTGTCACATCCCCAGCATTATTTAACACATTAGCGTTAGTCCATTTTAAATATGTGGGAGCTTGATTTTTAGCCCCAGGACCAGAAGTAACAAATACAGTAGATCCCGTCTTTAAAATAAATCCTTCAGGAAAATAATAAGTTTGGTTTCCTTCCAAATAACTATATTTTCAAGTGGTTTGTCCTTTAAATCAGTATTGTCCACACTAATCTTTACACTCCGACCAGGATTATCTAATGTTTCAATTGCTATCCCATATTCGTGTTCCCAATCGCCATCGCAATGGGCAACATACCACTGTTGAATCCATTTCAATATGTCCATCAATGTCCTCCATTAAAAACGTCCTTCTTCAATAAACCATCCCCGCTTTTTAAATTAGCCGCCTATTGGCAGCTGAATTCTGCGTATTACTAATATTCTTCTTCATTAAACTCCTCCAAATCCTCTAAAATTTTATTTATTCCTTAGTAAAAAGAAATTAAAGGAACTTTATAAAATTTCACCGATAAAAAGCATTAAATATTACAATTTTTCGACAAAAAACTAGTAAATAAGACCTTTTTATATTGAAAAAAATTGAAATAAACGGAAAATACTCAGGGAAAATACTTTTTTTTCTATTATTTATAAAAAAATATTCCTCTAGGAATATTTTTGCATTTTTTCAATATTTTGTGTTAACTTATTCTACGAAAGCATAATTTGGGAATTTATTGGGATATAATCGGGACTAAAGGGGGGGAGAGAAAATGAAAGGCCCAGAAGCATTTATATTTGATTTAGATGGAGTAATTACTAAAAGTTCTGAACTTCATTATTTAGCATGGGAAAAAATCTCGGTAAAATACGGTATTCCATTTAATAGGAAAATTAATGAAAAACTCAAAGGAGTAGAACGTCTAAACTCTATTAAAATAATTTTAGAGGAAGCAGGTATGGAAACAGAATTCTCAGAAAACCAATTGGTTAACATCGCCAATGAAAAAAATGAAATATATAAAAGATATATAGAGCGTGTTACCCCTTGTGATGTTTTACCTGGGATTTCCACTCTTTTTCAAACTTTAGTAGACCAAAATATAAAAATTGCTCTTGCATCTTCAAGTAAAAATGCACCTTTATTATTAGAAAAGTTAAGAATAACACATTATTTTGATTATATAGCAGATGCAAATTTCATTAAAAGAGGAAAACCACATCCAGAGATTTTCCTCAATGCGGCCCAAGGTCTTAATGCAGATCCGTTTAGTTGTATAGGAATTGAAGATTCGGTTGCAGGAATAAAATCCATTAAAGCTGCAAATATGTTTGCTGTAGGTATAGGGGACTGTAAATCATTAATAGATGCAGATATAACTTTTAAAACTACAGAAGAGATAACCTTTGACAAGATTAATTCTAATTTTAATAAAGCTATAATGATTTAATTAAACAGGGGAAATATCAGTATGCAAAATATCGATACTCCTTTTTTAAAACCCAATCTACTATTAAATCAAGAGTATAGACACCTCTTGGATAAAATTGATACCAAGAGTGTAAACGCTAAAATAAAAGTTGACCACTTTAGCGCAATTC
>NZ_APVL01000055.1 GCF_000565285.1 Cytobacillus firmus DS1
TTGTAACTGCTAGACTAAAGTGAACAGTTTTTGCTCGATAGAAATGAACACTTTTTCACCCATTATCACCTCAGTTAGGCTATGATGATATTTTCAACTTAGTGCTAGCTGGAGGAATCGAAAGGTGGAAAAACTAGTTTTGTATATCGAAGTAAATCAACTAAGGAGAAGAGGTTTTAAAATAGCAGCTATCTCCAAGAAATTAGGAATATCAAGAAACACCGTTTATAAATATTTGGAGATGTCATTCGATGAAGCAACAGATTGGGTCTCCACATTGAATACAAGAAGCAAAAAGCTGGATCCCTATCGGGATATCATCCTTACGTGGCTAAAGGAACATCCGGATCTTTCCTCAGCTCAAATTGAAGATTGGCTGAAGGAAAAGAACCCAGCCATCGCAGTTGGAAGCAGCACACTAAGAAGTTATGTCAGTGACTTGAGAGATACCTACCATATCCCGAAAGTGATTCGTATCCGTGATCATGAAGCAGTAGAAGAACTTCCAATGGGGATCCAAGTTCAGGTGGACTGGGGAGAAATGAAAGTTAAAAATACGGAGAACAAAGAAGTAAAACTGTATTTTATTTCATTTGTTCTATCGCATTCCAGATACAAATATGTAGAATGGCAAGATAGACCCTTCACCACAAGAGACACAATCCGTTGTCATGAAAATGCATTTCAGTACTTTGGAGGAATGCCGGAAGAAATGGTTTACGACCAAGACCATTTGATTACAGTAAGTGAAAATGCCGGGGATATCATTCTTACTGGAGATTTTCAGGCGTATAAGCAGGAACGTGGTTTTAGGATTTATCTATGCCGGAAATCAGATCCCCAAAGCAAAGGAAAGATTGAAAATGTCGTCAAGTTCATCAAAGGGAACTTTGCCAAAAGCCGAACCTTCTTCAACTTGGAGAGCTGGAATGAAAAGTGCCTTGCCTGGCTTGAAAGAACAGGCAACCAAAACGTACATAATACGACAAAAAAGAGACCGGCAGAAGTGCACGCCCTGGAAAAGCAACACTTAAGACCAGTCTCATCTCTGCTCTCTTTTGAGAGCAACCTAAATACCAGTATAACAAGGACTGTACATAAGGACAATGTAATTAAATACAAATCAAACCGATACTCCCTACCGCTCGGAACCTTCCGGCCAAAGGGCGACAATACAGTTTATATTGAAGTAAAAGAAAATGAGCTGATTATCAAGGCCACTCCGCAAGGAGACATCCTTGCCCGTCATCGATTATGTGTAGGAAAAGGGGAATTGATTAAGAACAGGAACCACGGAAGAGATCGGTCCAAAGGAATTGAAGCTTACAAGGAAACCGTTATACGGCAATTATCAAATCCTGATCAAGCAAAACAATTCATCCAAGAGATTAGTTACCGATATCCAAGATATATGAGGGACCAGCTCCAAATCATTCAACATACGATTAACCAATATAGGCATGTCATAGATGTAGCCCTTGCCCAATGCGTTAAAGAACATCTTTGGAGTGCAAATGATCTTCGTGATGTCGCTCAGCACCTTCACCGATTAACGGAAAATGAACCATTCCCTCCCCCTTCATTTCAGGAAATGAAGAAGACTTCCCCCGCAGTAAAAGCCACTGCACAATCAAGGGATCTGGCAACGTATGTAGAGATTATGGGAGGACCTAAATAATGAAAGGATCGGTACAGCAGCTTCAGGAACACTATCGCCATCTTCGGATGGCGGAAACAGCAAATGAATTGCCCGCATTGCTTCGAAATGCAGAAAAACAATCGTGGACTTATCTTGAATTTTTAGAAGCAACACTATCATTTGAACTGAAGCGCCGCGAGGAGAAAAACAGGGAAAAGAGGCTGAAAAAGGCCAAGTTTCCTTATTATAAAACGCTTGATGAATTTAAGATTGCCGAACAGCAATCGCTCAGCACTCGTCAATTAGAGCAGCTTAAAGAGCTGACTTGGCTTGAGCAGCAATACAATATGATCCTTCTGGGCCCACCGGGGGTGGGGAAAACCCATATTGCGATTGGGCTAGGGCTGGAAGCCATTCAAAACGGATATAAAGTCTCCTTTTACACAATGGGAGAGCTAATTAATATCCTTAAGACCCAGGAGTATCTCCGTAAATCCCAGCTTCAGCTCAAGGCTATAAAAGAAGCAGACCTTATCATCATAGATGACTTAATGTATATGGCTATGGATCAACGAGAAGCCAACTTATTCTTTCATCTTATCAACGACTTGTATGAACGAAGTTCAATCATCCTTACATCGAACAAAGGACCTGAACAATGGGGAGAATTGATGGGAGACAAGGGAATAACAACGGCCATATTAGACCGGCTGCTTCATAAAGTTGAAGTCATTCATTTAAACGGAGAAAGTTATCGAATTAAAAATCGGAGAACAATTTTTGAAGCAAAAAGTGTTCAAACTTAATGAGCAAAAAGTGTTCAAAACTACTTGACGGTTACA
>NZ_APVL01000056.1 GCF_000565285.1 Cytobacillus firmus DS1
CCTGTATTTGGCAAGCAAAAAATGTAATAAACGGCAGTTAAAAATGTTCCACTTGCCAACAGTTTATTATCTTTGAATAATTGACTCTTTATAACGATGACTATCGCCTTTAAATACAATTAAATGTGAATGGTGGATGAGACGGTCAATGACTGCCTCGGTTAATATTGGATCTCCGAAAACATGATTCCACTGACCGAATTGTAGGTTAGTAGTAATAAGGATACTCTTAGCTTCATAACACATAGAAATAACCTGAAATAATAATTCTGCTCCCTGTTTATGTAAGGGGATATAGCCTAATTCGTCTAGGATCAATAAATCTAGCTTTTCAATCTGTTTAAAGAGTCTATTTAAATTCCCTTTTTCATTAGCTTCTAATAATCGATTCACTAACGATGCCACCGTATAGAACTTTATGGACTTGCCATACTTCTGTATGGCATTTAGTCCAATTAGGGTAGCTAAATAAGTTTTACCAGTACCTACTCCACCATAAAAGATTAAATTTTCCTGCTGCTCTATGAATAATCCATCTAACAAGTCTTCTCTTTTCAGCCCCGGAGTAAGGACGATGTCCTTCCAGTCATATGGATTTGTACCGATTTTTGGAAGCGTTGCTTGTTTAAGCAAAAGATTCATCTTGCGTTCTTCTCGTTGCTGGATTTCGTGTTCAAAAAGCTTTAATATATATTCTTCATTCGAAGCTGCTTCAATCTCATGGTAGTGTTCCCTTATCCAGCTTAATTTCAACCTTTTTGCGTATTCCTCAATGTTAGTGTTCAATTAAATTCAGCTCCTTTAAGAAGCTGGTTATAGTGGTCTAGCCCTCTTGATGCTTCTGGCATGACTGGTAATGACCTAGTTGGATGGAGTTCTGGCCGAATGCCTCGACCGTTTATGAGCTGATAGAATACCTGTTTAATAGATTCTACAGAAGGATGTCCATGCTCAGATGCGATGTTTAAGGCTTCTGTAATTTTGTTAAAATCATGGTCCTTTAATACAATTGCCAGTAATCTTAGTGCTTCTTGTTTTTCTGAAACAGTACAGGCTTCAAAATACATTTGCCATTCTGTGGGAAGTTGATCATAAAAACTAGTATATTTGAGTGCCAAAGGGCGTTTGGCCATTAAATTCAAATATGGCTGCCATTTCATTGATTTTCTATATTGACCATATAATCTCGAATGACTTACAACCAATTGTTGATCTTCTGTTAGGATATCAACCTTGTTGTAGGATATTCTGACTAAGACCTTGCTTAAAGCGAAACGAGGTGATGTAGAATATAGATTTTTATCTAATTTTATGTAGCCGTACTTATCAGCTTTAAGAGTTTCGTACCTAACACATTGGAATTCCTTACTTGGAAGAACTAAACATGCTTTCCGGTCCTCCTCAAACAATTGTGAAATGAAGGTTTCTTTTTCGTAGTGTTTTCTCTCGCGGTCGTTTTCGGCTTTTCTCCACAGAGTCGTATTAAGCTCATCTAAGTCAAACACATGAAGCCCAGGGAGTAAAAAGTTATTTCTTACATATTTCACCATAGCTTCGACGTGGCCCTTTTCATTACCGCTATTAGGATTACAAAATTCACACTCAAATCCATAGTGAAGAACGAAGTTTTGAAACTCCTCGGTTAATTGCCGTTCGCCATTTGGCAGTATCTTCTTTACGGCAGCTGAAAGGTTATCAAATCTTATGTTTTTTGGAACTCCGCCCATATGATGAAAAATACGCTTTAATCCTTCAAGAAAGCACTCTTTGTTTTGAGAAGGGAATACCTGAAAATAGAAGCTATTACTGTGAGGATATGACATAACTAAATAGGGCAATACAATATCCTCACCTTGATATTTGAATGGTGCTTCCCCGAAGTCTACTTGTGCGGAACCAGGCTTATTTTCTAGCGGTAAGGCTGCTTGATTGGCCTCATTTAATAATTCCTTCTTACGCTTTGAAACATATTCCCTGACTGTACGATCTGCACCCTTAAAGTCAAATTCCTCTTTAAGTTGTTCCCACATTCTTTTAGCTGTTCTTCTAAATTTCTTCTTTTGTTTGAAGTCCTCCAATATCCACTCATCTAGAATCTCCTTTACCGGATCTAACACCGGAGAAGGTCTATTTTGTCTTTTCTTAATCTGCGGACTGAAATCCTCCATTTCTACATACTTTTTAACAGTCCTAGCGTCTCTTCCAATTTTTTTCGCTACTTTTGAATAACTGCTATCTTTTTTGATAGCCTCATGTCTGATATAATTAATTTCGGCCACTGCCAACATCTCCTTAATACCTCCTGCACTTGATTGTCCCAACAGGAAGTGTATGTGTATTTTGGAATGTTGACAAGTGGTTTTTTTAATTTATGCAGGCCCCTCGGGGCCTGCATAAATTAAATGCCAAACTCTACATTTTTATGATGCCATAAACA
>NZ_APVL01000057.1 GCF_000565285.1 Cytobacillus firmus DS1
TGTAAATGTCAACCCAAAAGTTGACCATGTCGCTCATGTAAAAGTTGACCACCCTCTTGTTACTTCGAATATGTTTCTTTGAGACGATAACTCTCTCCGTTCATTGGGATAATGTGGGCCTTGTGAGTCACTCGATCTAACAAGGCGGCGGTCATCTGTTCATCGTGAAAAACTTCTACCCATCGGCTAAACTCCCGATTGCTAGTGATAATCATGCTTCCTCTTTCATAACGAGTAGAAAAAAATTGAAACAGTAATTCGGCTGCTCTCTGGTGGTAGGGGATATAGCCAAGTTCATCAATAATCGTGACATCTGCAGCCAACCATTGTTTCTCCAACTGGAGGAGCCTTTTTTCGTCTTGGGCTTCCATCAGTTCATTCGATAGGCGGGCGGCCGTATAATATTTGACAGTATAGCCTTGATTAATCGCCTCTTCCCCTAACGCAATTGATAAATGCGACTTTCCTGTACCTGAGTTCCCAATAAAAATGACATTCCTTTTCTGCTGAATGTACTCTCCTTGAAAGATGTCCAGAATGCGTCTTTTTGGTACGTGGGGAGCCTCCTCAAATTGAAAAGAGAGGAGGTCCTTATGTACAGGGAATTGCGCCTTTTTTCTGGCTAACTCTTTCTTTTTGATTTCTCGCTCAGCTATTTCAATCGATAATAATTGAAAGAGAAATTCTTCATAGGTAATTTGTTGCTCATTTGCTTCGCGCAAATAAGCGTCAACTTGTTCACGTATAGTCGGCAAGCGCAGCCTTTTTAGATATTCATCCATTTGATAATGGTGTGTATTCAGTGAATATACCTCCCTTTCTGTAATAGTTGGTCATACGGGCTAAATGTAGGAGCCTTGACGGTGACGGACTGCTCCATTTCATATTTTATTGGGGCTGGCTTTGTTGCTTCCGGCTGAGTCATGAGGTAAAGATAATGCCTTACACTATCAGCTGTATATAGCTGCTCTTTTACACAACTTGCCACTGCCCTTTCTACTGTTTCCATCGTAAACTCCCGATGGAGTTTTAATAGTTGAATAAACTCTTTTCCATGCCCATACTTTGAAAGACTTCTCTTATAAAATTCTTGATAACTTGGTGGAAGATTAGCTCTTCGAACTGGGCGCGCATGCTGGATGGCCCTTGGTTTTCTCTCCAGTTCATCCAAGTAATGATCCACTTCAAAAATTTCTTGAAGCTTTTCGTATGAACGCTCATGTTTGGCTACACAGTTTCCGTCAATGTTTATTTCAATGTGATTTACATAAGCATTTATTTGTGCATCTTTCCGACC
The DNA here is from genome assembly GCF_000565285.1 of Cytobacillus firmus DS1. Lineage (GTDB taxonomy): Bacteria > Bacillota > Bacilli > Bacillales > Cytobacillaceae > Cytobacillus > Cytobacillus firmus_A. Next base: position 1,298 of record NZ_APVL01000057.1, read on the forward strand.
GGCATACCTAGTAGGTACCGAGTAGGCGTTTGTTTCAAAATTAACAAGCGAAAGACTGTTGACAGAGGCTCTTACCTTCCTTGCGCAAGGATGAGTACCAATAATCGGCAGAAGCTGTTGCTTCTCTAGTAAAAATCGTTCACCCACCTGTTCTTTCGTTTTTGGAACATAGGTTTCTTCATAGGCATCACATTGTTCTAAAAGATAGTGATTAAGTACCTGTAAGTCACTTACCTGTGGAACGGGAACTAAAAATTGAGCTCGTGCTGTTTGAACTAGTTTCTCTACTTGTCCTTTTTCATTTCCTTTTGCGGGTGCACAAAATTGGGCATCAAAAAGATAGTATGATCGAAACTGGATAAAGGCCTCCTGTTCTTCACGCTTGGTCCCTTCTAACACCTTCTTTACCGCTGTTTTCATATTGTCATAGACAATCGTTTTCGGGACACCACCGAAATAATCAAAGGCATCTGCGTGACCTTGAAATAACGCCTCCTGCCGTTGATGCTGAAACACTTTTACAAAAATCTTACGGCTATACAAAAGTCTCATACAAAAAAGCATTACCTTCGTTTCAATCCCATTTAAAAGCACAATGATTTCCCCCCAATCAAATTGGGCAAATTCACCGGGATCGAATTCCAACGGTATAGAGGAATTAGGAGTTTCTTTGAGCTGCTTATATTGGCGTACAAAACGGCGTACAGTGGATTCTCCACCTTTAAAGCCATATTCTTTCACCAAGCGTCTGTGGATTTGAGCAGCACTGTGACGCTGTTTTAGGGGGGCTGTTTCATCGTCCGTTAACCATCGGATAATAATTGGTTTAACGGGGTCGATGACCGGGTTGGTAACCGGCTTTGATCGTTGATAGGTTGGAATTTTATTCTGTTGTAAAGCTTTTCGAATGGTTTGTCTTGATAATGTAAGATCTTTCGCTAATTGTCGTATAGAACGACCTTCTTTAAAGTGCAATTTTCTGATAAGCTCTATATTAGCCATCTTTAACATCCTTTTTTTCCTCCCGAATCATGAAGTTCTCGACAAACTCTATGATAAGGGATTGGGTGTTAAGGGTGGTCAACTTTTTGGTTAGCGAATTGCGCTAAAGTGGTCAACTTTTATTTTAGCGTTTACA
>NZ_APVL01000058.1 GCF_000565285.1 Cytobacillus firmus DS1
CCTTCCGATACGGCTACCTTGTTACGACTTCACCCCAATCATCTGTCCCACCTTAGGCGGCTGGCTCCAAAAGGTTACCCCACCGACTTCGGGTGTTACAAACTCTCGTGGTGTGACGGGCGGTGTGTACAAGGCCCGGGAACGTATTCACCGCGGCATGCTGATCCGCGATTACTAGCGATTCCGGCTTCATGCAGGCGAGTTGCAGCCTGCAATCCGAACTGAGAATGGTTTTATGGGATTCGCTTAACCTCGCGGTCTCGCAGCCCTTTGTACCATCCATTGTAGCACGTGTGTAGCCCAGGTCATAAGGGGCATGATGATTTGACGTCATCCCCACCTTCCTCCGGTTTGTCACCGGCAGTCACCTTAGAGTGCCCAACTGAATGCTGGCAACTAAGATCAAGGGTTGCGCTCGTTGCGGGACTTAACCCAACATCTCACGACACGAGCTGACGACAACCATGCACCACCTGTCATCCTGTCCCCCGAAGGGGAACGCCCTATCTCTAGGGTTGTCAGGAGATGTCAAGACCTGGTAAGGTTCTTCGCGTTGCTTCGAATTAAGCCACATGCTCCACCGCTTGTGCGGGCCCCCGTCAATTCCTTTGAGTGTCAGCCTTGCGGCCGTACTCCCCAGGCGGAGTGCTTAATGCGTTTGCTGCAGCACTAAAGGGCGGAAACCCTCTAACACTTAGCACTCATCGTTTACGGCGTGGACTACCAGGGTATCTAATCCTGTTTGCTCCCCACGCTTTCGCGCCTCAGCGTCAGTTACAGACCAAAGAGTCGCCTTCGCCACTGGTGTTCCTCCACATCTCTACGCATTTCACCGCTACACGTGGAATTCCACTCTTCTCTTCTGCACTCAAGTTCCCCAGTTTCCAATGACCCTCCCCGGTTGAGCCGGGGGCTTTCACATCAGACTTAAGGAACCGCCTGCGCGCGCTTTACGCCCAATAATTCCGGACAACGCTTGCCACCTACGTATTACCGCGGCTGCTGGCACGTAGTTAGCCGTGGCTTTCTGGTCAGGTACCGTCAAGGTACCGGCAGTTACTCCGGTACTTGTTCTTCCCTGACAACAGAGTTTTACGATCCGAAAACCTTCATCACTCACGCGGCGTTGCTCCGTCAGACTTTCGTCGATTGCGGAAGATTCCCTACTGCTGCCTCCCGTAGGAGTCTGGGCCGTGTCTCTGTCCCAGTGTGGCCGATCACCCTCTCAGGTCGGCTACGCATCGTTGCCTTGGTGAGCCGTTACCTCACCAACTAGCTAATGCGCCGCGGGCCCATCTGTAAGTGATAGCCGAAACCATCTTTCAGCTTTTCCTCATGTGAGAAAAAGAATTATCCGGTATTAGCCCCGGTTTCCCGGAGTTATCCCAGTCTAACAGGCAGGTTGCCCACGTGTTACTCACCCGTCCCCCGCTGACTTCAGGGAGCAAGCTCCCATCTGTCCGCTCGACGTGCATGTATTAGGCACGCCGCCAGCGTTCGTCCTGAGCCAGGATCAAACTCTCCATATAAGAGTTGATTAAGCTCGATTTGTCTTTTCAAAAAAGACTAATGATTTAAACGTTGACGTTTTGTTCGTTCAGTTTTCAAAGATCAATCAAGCAACTATATTAGAATAACATCTTATGAATAATTCGTCAACACTTTTTTGAAGTTTATTGAAAAATTATTTACTGCATATCTCTCTAATATAAGATTTTACTGGCGTTAAATTATTCCAGTATATGAGGATTAAAAAAGACAAAGAGAAAAACTCTCTGTCTTCGCCCGGCAGCGTCCTACTCTCACAGGGGGACAGCCCCCAA
>NZ_APVL01000059.1 GCF_000565285.1 Cytobacillus firmus DS1
CTACAAGTAGTTAGAGCCCGTTAATGGGTGATAGCGTGCCTTTTGTAGAATGAACCGGCGAGTTACGATTACATGCGAGGTTAAGTTGATAAGACGGAGCCGCAGCGAAAGCGAGTCTGAATAGGGCGAATGAGTATGTGGTCGTAGACCCGAAACCAGGTGATCTACCCATGTCCAGGGTGAAGTCCAGGTAACACTGGATGGAGGCCCGAACCCACGCACGTTGAAAAGTGCGGGGATGAGGTGTGGGTAGCGGAGAAATTCCAATCGAACTTGGAGATAGCTGGTTCTCTCCGAAATAGCTTTAGGGCTAGCCTCATGTAGTAAGAGTCTTGGAGGTAGAGCACTGTTTGGACTAGGGGCCCCCATCGGGTTACCGAATTCAGACAAACTCCGAATGCCAAAGACTTATCCATGGGAGTCAGACTGCGAGTGATAAGATCCGTAGTCAAGAGGGAAACAGCCCAGACCACCAGCTAAGGTCCCAAAGTATACGTTAAGTGGAAAAGGATGTGGAGTTGCTTAGACAACCAGGATGTTGGCTTAGAAGCAGCCACCATTTAAAGAGTGCGTAATAGCTCACTGGTCGAGTGACTCCGCGCCGAAAATGTACCGGGGCTAAACGTATCACCGAAGCTGTGGATTGACATCTTCCGATGTCAGTGGTAGGAGAGCGTTCTAAGGGCGTTGAAGCGGGATCGTAAGGACCCGTGGAGCGCTTAGAAGTGAGAATGCCGGTATGAGTAGCGAAAGATGGGTGAGAATCCCATCCACCGAATGCCTAAGGTTTCCTGAGGAAGGCTCGTCCGCTCAGGGTTAGTCGGGACCTAAGCCGAGGCTGAAAAGCGTAGGCGATGGACAACAGGTTGATATTCCTGTACCACCTCTTTACCGTTTGAGCAATGGGGGGACGCAGGAGGATAGGGTAAGCGCGCTGCTGGATTAGCGCGTCCAAGCAGTTAGGCCGGTAACGAGGCAAATCCCGTTACCACACAGGCTGAGCTGTGACGGCGAGGGAAATATAGTACCGAAGTTCCTGATTCCACACTGCCAAGAAAAGCCTCTAGCGAGGGAAAAGGTGCCCGTACCGCAAACCGACACAGGTAGGCGAGGAGAGAATCCTAAGGTGAGCGAGAGAACTCTCGTTAAGGAACTCGGCAAAATGACCCCGTAACTTCGGGAGAAGGGGTGCTCATTAGGGTGAATAGCCCTGATGAGCCGCAGTGAATAGGCCCAGGCGACTGTTTAGCAAAAACACAGGTCTCTGCGAAGCCGCAAGGCGAAGTATAGGGGCTGACGCCTGCCCGGTGCTGGAAGGTTAAGAGGAGAGGTTAGCGCAAGCGAAGCTTTGAATCGAAGCCCCAGTAAACGGCGGCCGTAACTATAACGGTCCTAAGGTAGCGAAATTCCTTGTCGGGTAAGTTCCGACCCGCACGAAAGGCGTAACGATCTGGGCACTGTCTCAACGAGAGACTCGGTGAAATTATAGTACCTGTGAAGATGCAGGTTACCCGCGACAGGACGGAAAGACCCCGTGGAGCTTTACTGTAGCCTGATATTGAATTTTGGTACAGCTTGTACAGGATAGGTAGGAGCCTGAGAA
>NZ_APVL01000060.1 GCF_000565285.1 Cytobacillus firmus DS1
AAACCAGCTAATAGTTTGTCAATATTTTTCAATAAAAACTTAAAATATCTCATGCTATACTAAAAATGCGCATGCCAAATAACCTTCCATTATTCTGTTGTTGGAAGGTTTTGTGATATTTAGTTTAATTTGGTTTTAAGCTATATCTTGGAAAGTTGTTTTGCTTTTTAAAAGGGCAAATATCCAGTGTAAGAGCTTATTTACACAAGCAATTACAGCTACCTTAAAAGGTTTTCCTTCTTCACGTTTTTTATCATAGAACTCTCGTAATTTCTTATTTCGAGGAATAATTTCATCGCTTGTTTTACTCTTGCGACAGTCACGAATCGCACAACGAACAGCCATATATAAGGCGTGACGAAGCCTACTGGATCCTCTTTTCGTGATTCGGTTTCTGGTGGCTGTAAACTTACCAGATTCGAATACACTAGGATCAACTCCAGCGAAAGCTACGAGCTTTTTAGGATCATTAAATCGATCTATCTCCCCAATTTCTGAAATGATCGTTGCAGCGATCTTTTCACCGATACCAGGGATAGATTTGATAATATTATATTCTTCAACTTCTTTAGCGAGGGCATCTATCTCTGACTCTAACTTGGATAGGTGCTCTTTGTATTGAAGAATAATGTTTATATACATCCCAAGACTCAAAATATGACTCTGATACAAAGTCTTTTCAAACGGATTTCTGTCTGCGGCAGCTTTGAGTTGAATAGCTTTTTCATTAGCCCATCTGTATGAACGGCTTTTACATAATTGAGCGATTTTGTCAGCTATGGTCTCAACGCTTGCCTCTAATATATCTTCAGATGAGGGAAACTCTGAAAGAGTTAACAGTGATACTACCGAATATAAGTCACCAAAAACCCCTCTATATTCAGGAAAGACCTGGTCCAGAATGGCTTGAAATTGTAGCTTTGTTTGGATTAATACCCCCGTTATATTCTCGTGCTGTCTGGTAAGATTTCGAAGGTTTAAAAGTTGAACTCCACGCTTTTTATATGGCTCAAGATCCTCTTTATAAAACAGCTCGCAGAGATGGTAAGCATCGAGCGCATCTGTCTTTACTTTCCGAAGACTTGAACTTTTCGCCTTATAAGAAATCAGTGGATTAATGATGATCAATAAATATCCACGGTCCTCCAAGTATTGAACAACAGAGGAATGATAATGTCCTGTTGCTTCTAGGACGATAGGTGGTTTCTTACCTGTTTCTCTCTTTACGACCTCCAGAAACTCTACAAGTAAATCAAGACCTTCAATAGTATGAGAAACTTTAAAGCTCTTACGATATGGTTTGCCTTTATCCAAAAATGCCTGAACCTGACTTTCCCCTTTTGAAACATCCAGACCAATGACTGGATTCATTTAAAAATCCTCCTCCTAAACTAGTAATTTGCCAGTACCCCTAATTCCTCCATGCAGTGTCACAGCTTCGCTTGTTATACGAGATCTATGTCCCAACCAGCCTCAATCATGTTTCTACAAGTAGGGGGTGAACCGTTTAGTTGACGGGGTCGATGGCCCCACGGGCAGTTACGTTCTACCCTGGCTACTGATATAATAAGACCAAATAAAAAATGGTCAACCAGAAATATCTGGTGACCTTATAATACGA
>NZ_APVL01000061.1 GCF_000565285.1 Cytobacillus firmus DS1
TTACGGACAGTTTATAAAAAAGCGCCTATGCAGCTAATAAGTGGCCTCGGTATTGTACCGGGGTCATTTTATTTAAGCCCCATTGATAACGATGATGATTATATTCTTCGATTACACGATCTACTTCTTTCTTTACGTCCTTTATATTTTCAAGTGATTTATACTCTGATAAGTCTTTAAAATGTCCAAAGAAACTTTCCATTGGTGCGTTATCCCAACAGTTTCCCTTTCGGGACATTGACTGAGTTAGGCCAAGCTTTTTTACTTTGCTTTGGAATAGAGGATGCGTGTAGTGCATTCCTTGGTCAGAATGCAATATGGCCTCTGGATGAAAGTGGTTGCCAACAGCTGCCTTTAACTTTTTTAACGTTTTATAAACAATATCCATCTCTAAAGACGTGGAAAGGTAGTAGGCAAGAATTTCTTTTGTAGCTCCGTCCTTTACGCAGGATAAATATGCTTTTTGGCCCTTTCCATAATAGAGATAAGTAATATCAGTAAGCAGAACCTTTCCTGGCACTGCCTGATTGAATTCACGGTCAAGAAGGTTAGGGCAGGTTCGATGTTCCTGAGTTGCCTTAGCCATCTTACGATATGGATTGGCTTTCCTTATCTTAGCTACAAGATTATATTTTGCCATTAAACGTCTAATCTTCTTGTGGTTCATTACAGTTGAATAGTCATTCTCCATAATCATTTTTATCTGGAGTGCACCTACTTTTTCTCTTTTGCTTATGAAAATTTCTCGGATTAACTCTATGTCCAATTCATCCTGCTCGTCACGTCGTGCCCGTAATGGTGCAGCCTTCAACCAATCATAGTAGCCACTTCGACTGACACCTGCCAGTTCACACAGGTAGGAAACAGCTTTACTTAACTGATGAATTCTGATGGTTTTCTCGATCAGCGAAAACTTCTCAGCTGCCGTTAATATCGTTTCTTCTTCAACGCCTGCCTTTCTAACTCTTCCAGCTTTTTTAGGAAGTCATTCTCTGCCTCAAGGAATTTAATTCTTGCTTCAGCTTTTTTTAATTTCTCTTCTGCGGAAAGTTGCTTTAAAGAAGGACGCCCGGTACTCCCTTTGCCTCTGCGTTCCGTAAGGAAACCTTCCTTTCCAAACCTTTCATATGAATCCCTCCAACGCTTAAGACAACGCTGGGGTTGTTTCTTACCGATCATATCAAGGTCGAAGCCCTGTTCAATAAAGATTTGCGACGGTGCTTTTCCATTTTTATATTCCGTAACTGCTTTTAGCTTAAACTCAGGACTATAGGAGATTGACCTTTCAGAAGCGCATAAAACATTAGGATTCTTTTCAAGCTCTTTAATTTGAAATTCATTATAAATATTCTTACTCATATTAATCCTCCGCCCATATTCGTTAAATCTATTGAAACACAAAAAACCCCGGATAGGGGCACTTTTTTATCAGTGTCCGCTATCCGGGGTATAGTTCA
>NZ_APVL01000062.1 GCF_000565285.1 Cytobacillus firmus DS1
GAAATTGGTCTTCCGTCAAGAAAGTGGACATTTTAAAATAAGATTATTTTATTTGAAATCCTACCGCACTGCGTTTGGTGGGGCATTAGAAACGATCAATCCAAAAGCCGATTGATCCTTTCTAACGCCAAATGGCTATATTATGAGATAGAATCCAACAGTGCAAGTTGATACTTTCTTTCAAAATTATTCGGTGAACGATAGCCAAGTTTAGAATGTTTTCTTCTCTCGTTATAGACGTTTGAGATGTAATGGTTAACGGCTTCAATAGCTTGTTCTTTTGATTCAAATCTATATCGGTAAATAAGCTCCTTTTTGATGGTCGCATGAAAAGATTCTATGCAGGCATTGTCATAAGGATCGCCTTTTCTGCTCATGCTAATTTGGATTTCATGTCCTTTTAATTCTTTAATATAGTCACTTGAACAATACTGGGAACCACGGTCGGAATGGTGGATAAGCCCTGTTCCTGGCCGTCTTGTTAAAATAGCTCTATCCAGTGCAGTCAAGACAAGTTCTTTTTTCATCGACGGCCCAATACTCCACCCAATAATCTTCCTTGAAAACAGATCCATTATAGATGCTAGATATAACCAGCCCTGGAGAGTCCATAAATAAGTGATGTCAGCTACCCATATGGTATTGGGTATAGCTACATCGAATTTCCTTTTTACCAAATTGGGATAGATCGTTAGATCGTGATCAGACTTTGTCGTCACGCCGTACTTGTTTAATGGGATCGCCCTTAAACCTATTTCTTGCATATAACGGGCTACGGTCTTTAAAGAGATAGTATATCCCCATTCAATAAGGTCATCATGAATCCTTGGGCTCCCGTAGGTGCCCATGCTTTCATGAAAGGATTTACAGATTTTTTGCTTAATTTCTTCCTTTACCTTTTCTCTCTCCGTCTCACCCTGAAGCTGCTTTCCCTTCCACTTGTAATAACCACTTGGGGATGTATGAAGTACATGACACATCTTCACGATTGAATGCTCATCACTATGAGCATCAATAAATTCATATTTCACTCGGGCTTTTTCGTGAAGATGTGCATAGCCTTTTTTAGGATTTCATTTTCCTCCCGCAGCGCTTCCATTTCTTTATCCTGTTGTTTCTTGTATTTTTCGAATTCCGATGGAGTGATATATTCAGGAGAATGTTGAGCAGATTTTTTCTCTTTATAGCTTTTAACCCAACGCATTATAGTTGAGTAAGAAACCTCTAACTCATATGCTAAATCGGTACCTTTTCTGCCCTCCTCCAACACCATTTTGGCAACATATTCTTTATACTCTTTAGTAAAATGTTTCCCCATGTGAACACGTCCTTCTAAATAATAGTTATAGTTTAACTTATTATCATTTTTAAGTGTCCACTTTTTAGACTAACCTCAAAATCCTGCAAATAGCCAGGTGAAACTTGC
>NZ_APVL01000063.1 GCF_000565285.1 Cytobacillus firmus DS1
GGCAAACACTTCTTCATGCATTATCTAGTTTTGAGGGAACGAAAATTGAAATTTCCTCTTGAAATATCCTGAAAAGACGGTATAATAAAACTTGTCTTTGAAAAATAGTCTGGTGGCGATAGCGAGAAGGTCACACCCGTTCCCATACCGAACACGGAAGTTAAGCTTCTCAGCGCCGATGGTAGTTAGGGGCTGTCCCCTTGTGAGAGTAGGACGCTGCCGGGCATTAATAATGGAGGATTAGCTCAGCTGGGAGAGCATCTGCCTTACAAGCAGAGGGTCGGCGGTTCGATCCCGTCATCCTCCACCATTAATTTAATGTACAAGCTGCCGGTGTAGCTCAATTGGTAGAGCAACTGACTTGTAATCAGTAGGTTGGGGGTTCAAGTCCTCTCGCCGGCACCATTTCAATTCTTTTTATAGAATATGAGCCATTAGCTCAGTCGGTAGAGCAGATTGCAGCCCCAGTGAATTACTTCACCTGAATAGCAATCTGTGACAAAGCGTTTAGCTTTGGAACATCTGACTGTACTTATCAGGCTTTAGGAAGTCTCATAAAATTATGAGCCATTAGCTCAGTCGGTAGAGCATCTGACTTTTAATCAGAGGGTCGAAGGTTCGAGTCCTTCATGGCTCACCATTTTAATTTCATATTGCGGGTGTGGCGGAATTGGCAGACGCACCAGACTTAGGATCTGGCGCCGCAAGGCGTGGGGGTTCGACTCCCTTCACCCGCACCATTTTTTATGCGGAAGTAGTTCAGTGGTAGAACATCACCTTGCCAAGGTGGGGGTCGCGGGTTCGAATCCCGTCTTCCGCTCCATTTATTGCCGGGGTGGCGGAACTGGCAGACGCACAGGACTTAAAATCCTGCGGTAGGTGACTACCGTACCGGTTCGATTCCGGTCCTCGGCACCAGTAGAATTTAATAATGCGCCCGTAGCTCAATTGGATAGAGCGTTTGACTACGGATCAAAAGGTTAGGGGTTCGACTCCTCTCGGGCGCGCCATTATACGGGGAGTAGCTCAGCTTGGTAGAGCACTTGGTTTGGGACCAAGGGGTCGCAGGTTCGAATCCTGTCTTCCCGACCATTAGTCTTTGGGGCCTTAGCTCAGCTGGGAGAGCGCCTGCTTTGCACGCAGGAGGTCAGCGGTTCGATCCCGCTAGGCTCCACCATAATTATTTTTACTGTTTTGGCGGTGTAGCTCAGCTGGCTAGAGCGTACGGTTCATACCCGTGAGGTCGGGGGTTCGATCCCCTCCGCCGCTACCATTTTACTAGACGATGCTGGACCTTTAGCTCAGCTGGTTAGAGCAGACGGCTCATAACCGTCCGGTCGTAGGTTCGAGTCCTACAAGGTCCACCACTTTTCTTATACGGAGGTAACCCCCAAGTAA
>NZ_APVL01000064.1 GCF_000565285.1 Cytobacillus firmus DS1
CCCCCCTTGAAGGCAAAATAAAAGAGCAACCAATAATTTCGGTTGCTCTTCCTCACTAATTTTAATAATTCCTAATCCCTTATCTGTCTCATTCTTCTAAGTAATGCTCTGTTTTCATTTACAGCATTAATTATAGTTTGAAATGCAGTAATGGATTCCACATTCCTATCTAAGTTAGGTATTGGGAATTTATCAAAAGATGACCTTGTTTTTGTAACAAACCCATCTTCTTCAGGATCAAAATACTTAATTTTTTCAATGATGCAGTTTGGAGATGAAAGCGCAGCATGGGCAAAAATATTATCGTTCAAATCTCCTTCAGATGTAGTTTTCAATACGATGCTATCCATAAGTGATGAATCTTCATTCCATAACGTTTTTATGAAATTATTTTCCTCTTCATCGTCAGATAACTCGTGTCCATCATTAAACGCTGTTCTTTCATTTAGATTAGAAACCTTTATTTCTACAACTCTATGATTATTGAATAAAGTAAGAAATAGATCGTTTCCTTCTGGCAACAAGACTGGAATAAGGGTAAACCCAGCGTTAAAAACATTATTAAACGCATCACCGAAAATCTCTATTAATCTATTCAAGGATTTACCTGGCTTTAGATTTGTTGGTGAATATTTTCTGTTCTGTACCAAAAACGCTCTAGTGTTAAAGTCTAATGCAAAAAAAGTCCTTTCGTATGGTTCAATGTCATCCATAACGCTAATACTTTTATCATCGTCAACACTATAGCTATTTGGTATAAATTCTTCGCTAAGTGTACCAGTTAGGACACCGTTTTCAAGTTCCACATCATTGTTGATAACATAGTTCAATCCATGATCGCCTTCAAAGAAATCAGAATTAATTAGGTAATCCCTTAATTCAGTTTCTCTTCCCTCAAAGTTAATATCCTCAAATATTTGATAGACTTTAAAGTCCATATAGAAATACCTCCCTTCTTTGCAAGATATTTCTATTTTACAATATTCGTCAAAATTATCATACTTCTTTACTAAAAACTTCAACTGAATCAGATGATATCCAATATTGCTCTCCATCTTTTGTCGCGATTCTCAAATCTACTCCTAATGCATGTTCCTCTGCATCGATAATTTTTGCCAATTGTCCATTATAGACATCATCATTAATAATCTTCACTGAGCTCACATTTTTAAACTCGTCCAATTTTGATTCCTCCCTTATTTTCTTCATTTAACCACCTCCATAAAATTCTATTTTTATTTTAATTTCCCTTTTTTATTTAAATTTATACTCAATTTTATTTTTTATGATTAAAACTTTAAACCTTGCTGCGTATAATCTTCCT
>NZ_APVL01000065.1 GCF_000565285.1 Cytobacillus firmus DS1
GTGTTAAAGCCGATGTTAAAATCCTCAATATAGCCGGAATAAAATTCCCCATCTAAAATAGAACCATAGGTCGTTGAGAGGAGCTATGGTTTATGAAGACTAGAGGGGAATTTTTTATGATCAAGGATATGTATCAAAGGGGAATGAGCATAACAGATATTGCAAAGGAGTTAAAGATGGACCGTAAGACGGTTAAAAAATACATAAACTCTGATGCCTTACCGGTTCCCAGGAAAAGAACCAGAAACAGTAAGCTTGATAAATTTAAGGATTACATTGATAGGAGGATGATGGAGGACCAGGTATTTAACGCAGAAAAGTTGCTTCTCGAGATTAAGGCACTTGGCTATGAAGGTGGAAAAACGATATTAAAAGACTATATGCAGCCTTATCGGGAACAGGCAAGAAAGAAATACACTGTCCGTTATGAAACCCTTCCGGGTCAACAAATGCAAGTGGATTGGAAAGAAGTCGGGGAAATCCTTCTGAATGGTGAAAAGGTAAAACTGTCCATGTTTGTGGCCATCTTGGGATACTCCAGGATGAAGTATGCAACGTTTACTCTATCCCAAGATCAAGAACATGTAATGTATTGTTTAATCAACAGCTTTAAGTACCTTGGTGGCGTACCGTCTACTATCCTGTTTGATAATATGAGAACAGTCACTGATGGACGGGATCAGGGTGTAATCAAATGGAATAAGAGGTTCGCTGAATTCGCATCATATTACGGATTCATACCCAAAGCCTGCAGGCCTTATAGAGCCCAAACAAAGGGAAAAGTAGAAAGAGCCATTCAGTATATTATGAACAACTTCTACGTAGGGACAAAATTTACGAGTATTGAAGAATTGAATCAACTGCTCATGAGATGGCTGGATTCAGTTGGTAACCGAAAGAGAAATGAAACGACCGGCTGCTCCCCACAGGAAAGGTGGACTGAAGAAAAGCTCCACTCAATCAAGGATAAGAAAGAATATGATACCAGTTATATTTCCTTCAGGAAAGTTCATTGGGATAGCAGCTTCTCCTATAAGGGTGAAAGTT
>NZ_APVL01000066.1 GCF_000565285.1 Cytobacillus firmus DS1
TCACTTGAGGGGTCTATAAAGATTTTTTATCAAGGAGAAGAAATCAGTAAGCAGCAGAGACGGAAAAAGGTAATTCCTTTCTCGGAGAAAATAAAAAAGAAACAGACTGTCGTGGTTGGCGCCCCTCAGCCTGTTTCAGTAGAAGTGGATACACGTCCCCTATCCGTTTATGACGAATTCACCAGAGGTGAGTCATCATGAGGAAAGAGATAAAGGAGTATAGCCATAAATTAAACTTGCCCGTTATTGCGGACCGGTGGTCCGAATATGCCGAACAAGCATCTAAAAATAATGTACCATATTCCCAGTTTTTATTCAGCCTTCTGGAGCTGGAAATCACTGAAAAACAGGAAAGAATGAAAAAGACCTTACTTAAATTTGCAAGATTTCCATACCGTAAAACAATGGATCAATTTGACTTTACAGCTCAGCCTGACATTGATGCAAGAAGAATTAAAGAGTTAATGAATCTTTCATTCCTCGATGCCAAAGAGAACCTGATTTTTCTGGGACCACCAGGTATCGGAAAGACTCACCTTGCGGTAGCTATAGGCATGGAAGCTGTTTCAAAAGGTTTAAAAACCTACTTTATTACTCTAAGTGATCTGGTTTCTCAGCTCAAGAAAGCCGAACAGCAGGATAAACTGGAGAAGAAGATAAGGGCTTATATAAAACCTTCTGTCCTTATCATTGACGAAATTGGTTATTTGAATCTCGATCCTCAAAGTTCTCACTACTTATTTCAGGTTATATCGAGAAGGTATGAGCGTGGCTCTATTATTCTTACTTCTAATAAAGGGTTTGGGGAATGGGGAGAAATGGTCGGGGATCCAATTATCGCAACAGCTATGTTGGACCGGCTTCTGCATCACTCTCGAATTTTTAACCTAAAGGGTGATAGCTATAGACTTAAAGAGAAACAAATGAGAACACAAAAACAGAAGGA
>NZ_APVL01000067.1 GCF_000565285.1 Cytobacillus firmus DS1
GAATTGCGCTAAAGTGGTCAACTTTTATTTTAGCGTTTACATAATCCAAGAATCTTAGGTTTTTTTCCCTTAGATGTAATAGGAGATCCGAGTGCTACAAAAGAAAATTATGCTAAATTAAAGTCTTTGGTTCCAGGAGCAAAACTCATCCCTGTCTTTCAGGTTTCTGATTCATTAGAGTCCTTGGAAATGCTAGTAGAGGAAGAACATGAGGTAATTGCACTCGGTGGGTTAATTCCTTTAATGAAGAAAGGGTTGAACCACTGTAGAGCTACTTTGGATCGAATATTTAATTTATATTCTGAGGCGAATTTCCATTTCCTTGGGGGAGCCAATGAACTTCTGCTTGAATACCCGTTCTTTTCAAGTGACAGTACCGCTTTTCTTAACAGCAGAAGGAATCCTTCACAGCGTAAATTGTATTTGCCGACCGGAGAAAGGGCGGAGGCTCCGGAATCGTTAAATACAAGAGATATAATAAAACAAAATTTAAAATTTTTGATTGAACTTGAAGAAATAAAGCGTGTAGATTTATTCAGTTTCGCTTAGTAAATTAATTTGAATAAACGCCCGGGCTTTCTAATAACGGGTTCGGTTTTCAAGTGCAAAAACTTAATTCGCACACAAATTAGCATCCCAATTCGAAACTGAATTGGGATGCATCTTTTTGTTAATATATCAAGGTTTTATATAAATTCGGAGGTATAATAGCACTCGAATTCGCACCCCTTTTAGCTGGGTGACAGAAGTTTATGTCAACGTGTTAATACGTATGCTAATTGTTGGGCGAATTATTGTTCTGAAAATGATAAGTAGGATTTTGGATAATTATGTTAAAATCATGGGAGAGCTTATTCAACTAAACCAGCTAATAGTTTGTCAATATTTTTCAATAAAAACTTAA
>NZ_APVL01000068.1 GCF_000565285.1 Cytobacillus firmus DS1
ACGGGTATGAACCGTACGCTCTAGCCAGCTGAGCTACACCGCCGAAATGATTATATATTTATGGTGGAGCCTAGCGGGATCGAACCGCTGACCTCCTGCGTGCAAAGCAGGCGCTCTCCCAGCTGAGCTAAGGCCCCATGTAAAAGAAGTGTCACTGGTCGGGAAGACAGGATTCGAACCTGCGACCCCTTGGTCCCAAACCAAGTGCTCTACCAAGCTGAGCTACTCCCCGTATAATGGCGCGCCCGAGAGGAGTCGAACCCCTAACCTTTTGATCCGTAGTCAAACGCTCTATCCAATTGAGCTACGGGCGCAAAATAATGGAGCGGAAGACGGGATTCGAACCCGCGACCCCCACCTTGGCAAGGTGATGTTCTACCACTGAACTACTTCCGCATAGAGAATATTATTTTTCTTATTGAATCAAGCTTGGAGTTTAACAAATGCTTTAAATGCCTTTGGCATTTAAAGCAGATTGAGTCTCTCGAGACAGTCAATCTGGTGCGGGTGAAGGGAGTCGAACCCCCACGCCTTGCGGCGCCAGATCCTAAGTCTGGTGCGTCTGCCAATTCCGCCACACCCGCAATATGAAATTAAAAATGGTGAGCCATGAAGGACTCGAACCTTCGACCCTCTGATTAAAAGTCAGATGCTCTACCGACTGAGCTAATGGCTCGTACTAAGATTCTGCTGCCTAAAGCATGAAACTGCTTGGTCAGATGTTCCAAAGCCCTGCGTGCTTTGTCACAGATTGCTATTCGGATGAAGAATCTCACTGATGCTGCAATCTGCTCTACCGACTGAGCTATTGGCTCATTTCTTATGAAGAGCATTTTGCTCATTCAAAAGTTATGGTGGAGGATGACGGGATCGAACCGCCGACCCTCTGCTTG
>NZ_APVL01000069.1 GCF_000565285.1 Cytobacillus firmus DS1
AGAGTGGCTACTATGTAAAAGATGAGCGTACAAAACAGTTCGCCTATTCTTTCCACGCAGCAGCAGATCGCAACGGCTTCGTACTAGGCACAATTGTAACCCCGGGTAACACGCATGATAGTCATATTTTTGAGCCATTGGTAGGACAAGTCATTGAGAAAGTTAGTAAACCAGAAGCTGTTGCGGCAGACGCAGCTTATAAAACACCTGCCATTACAAGCTACTTATTGAGAAACGATATTACACCTGCTTTACCTTACACACGACCACGCACAAAAGAGGGTTACTTCCGGAAACATGAGTATGTTTATGATGAGCATTTTGACTGTTACATTTGCCCAGCCGGTGAGGTTTTAAAATATACTACGACTACCAAGGAAGGGTATCGTCAATATAAATCAGATCCGCGAATTTGTGCTGGATGTCCATTCTTGTCTCAATGCACACAGAGTCAAGCGCACCAAAAACTAATTCAACGTCATGTGTGGGAGGAACATGTGGAAGAGGCAGATCACCTTCGTCACCATCAAGACGTCAAACCGATCTATGAGAAGCGCAAAGAAACAATTGAACGTGTATTTGCAGATGCAAAAGAAAAGCATGGCATGCGTTGGACAACCCTAAGGGGACTTAAAAAATTGTCCATGCAGGCGATGCTTACTTTCGCTGCCATGAATTTGAAAAAAATGGCCAACTGGACTTGGCAAGGGCCAGAAATGGCCTAGAAGATGACCTCGGAGAGGTCTATAATCCTCTGAAAATGATTCAAATCCAGTAAAAAACCAAAAAAGGGGTTCGGAATGAGACTATTCCGAACCCCTTTTGTCTACAAACTGA
>NZ_APVL01000070.1 GCF_000565285.1 Cytobacillus firmus DS1
AGTGCCTTTGGCTAAGGAATATATTGGGAAGGTCGAATCGAAAGGCCGGGTCGGGATTAAGCGGAAGACTTGTATATGTTGAGAATAGCTTTGAACAAAAGGCCAGGGAAAATTCATCTCAATAAACTAACGCAGCAGATTTTAGGTGAGTGCCAAGATAATCTGGAATAGCAGAGGCACGTCAAATGAGCTCAGGAGGCAATGCTTTTGAGCTCATTTGCTTTTGCGGTTTGGAGTCCTATTATGGTCATGATTGCTTATCATACAACTGTGGCATTTTTTTACTAAAGAAGGAGAGAGATGAATGGAGAATCAGCATGCGGGATTTGGCATAAGATTTTCAGCGGATATAATTGATACTCTAATACTTACAATACCCATTTCAACGGTGTTCTTTCTGATAGAGGGAGATTCCCCGTTTACCTGGATGATGGGATGGACCTGGCCGATTATCTATACTATCTATTTAACACTCGTTCCCCTTGTCTGGAGCGGTTATATCATTGGAAAGCGCATTTTTAAGATCAAGGTTAGACGGATAGGTGAAGAAGGCTTAACGTTGAAAACGATGGTTCTAAGAGAGATTGTCGGAAAATTTCTATTATCTAATGTGACGTTTGGTATATCAACTTTAGTCAGTATGTTTATGATCATATTCAGGGAAGACAAGAGGGCGATTCATGACCTGATTGCCGGGACTTATGTAAGCAGAGAACAAAATAGGTGTGCCTGACCCAACATCTGAGAACTGAATGAGAAAGCGAAGAAAATTGCTGAGCATATCGGAAAAGTGCATGTGGA
>NZ_APVL01000071.1 GCF_000565285.1 Cytobacillus firmus DS1
GCCGGAGCGCCAGCTTCGGTGGAGGCGTCGGTGGGATACTACCCTGGCTGTATTGAAATTCTAACCCGCGCCCCTGATCGGGGCGGGAGACAGTGTCAGGTGGGCAGTTTGACTGGGGCGGTCGCCTCCTAAAAAGTAACGGAGGCGCCCAAAGGTTCCCTCAGAATGGTTGGAAATCATTCGCAGAGTGTAAAGGCACAAGGGAGCTTGACTGCGAGACCTACAAGTCGAGCAGGGACGAAAGTCGGGCTTAGTGATCCGGTGGTTCCGCATGGAAGGGCCATCGCTCAACGGATAAAAGCTACCCCGGGGATAACAGGCTTATCTCCCCCAAGAGTCCACATCGACGGGGAGGTTTGGCACCTCGATGTCGGCTCATCGCATCCTGGGGCTGTAGTCGGTCCCAAGGGTTGGGCTGTTCGCCCATTAAAGCGGTACGCGAGCTGGGTTCAGAACGTCGTGAGACAGTTCGGTCCCTATCCGTCGTGGGCGCAGGAAATTTGAGAGGAGCTGTCCTTAGTACGAGAGGACCGGGATGGACGCACCGCTGGTGTACCAGTTGTCTTGCCAAAGGCAT
>NZ_APVL01000072.1 GCF_000565285.1 Cytobacillus firmus DS1
GGACCAAGGGGTCGCAGGTTCGAATCCTGTCTTCCCGACCAGTGACACTTCTTTTACATGGGGCCTTAGCTCAGCTGGGAGAGCGCCTGCTTTGCACGCAGGAGGTCAGCGGTTCGATCCCGCTAGGCTCCACCATAAATATATAATCATTTCGGCGGTGTAGCTCAGCTGGCTAGAGCGTACGGTTCATACCCGTGAGGTCGGGGGTTCGATCCCCTCCGCCGCTACCAATATGATTATTTTTTACAACATCGGAGGAATACCCAAGTCCGGCTGAAGGGATCGGTCTTGAAAACCGACAGGCGGGTCAAACCGCGCAGGGGTTCGAATCCCCTTTCCTCCTCCATATTTTAATAATACTATCGCGGGGTGGAGCACGACCGAATAATCTGCGAAGGAATTACTTCAGCGCACCGATTGAGCTGCTGCTTGAATAATCTTTCTGAAATCGGGGCGGTACTTCATTGATTAAACTGCGATGTAATGCTTGATGTGAGCATAGAAAAATCACATAAATAATATTATCGCGGGGTGGAGCAGTCCGGTAGCTCGTCGGG